>NZ_AP019655.1:0-1200000 GCF_009938205.1 Vibrio panuliri
ATTCCGTTATTAGTAACCTACAATCATTGTACAGCATTTAATACCATATACAATAAAAAGGTGAACGATCGACTATAGACAAATATCACATTAAAATGAGAGAAATATAGCCTTTTAATGAAATGCGAGACAAATAAGTCAAAAATTCGCCATTTTTTACCAGCACAAATCTATGTAAACTATCCTAGATTTAAAATGTTACCACGTCACTTATTTACAATGTAAAAATGTCTATTTGAGCATGTTTTAGACAAATACCGGAACGATTAGATTCTTCACGCAAATTACGGGCTATGTCAAATGGATTTACAACAGGAAACAGCTTCGTTCGTCATAGTGACAGTTTACAAACGGATAGGGGAGTAAATAAACAGTGAGTCCGCGATCAGCGGTACACGGGAAGAATGGTGAAAGCATGATCAAGGCAGCTATCATGATCATGCTTTCGAACAACAAGTCGCTATTCGGAAAAATGATCAAGGCAAATATCAACGAACAACCACTTAGTCAGAGAAAATCACATCACGATCGTTATTTGGATCAATGATCAAGGGTGTGACCGTTCCGGAAGCATGTAAATTACCAACTAACTTACGGTCAAATGCAGATGAACACTAGCTTAGCAGCGTATCCTAAGCTAAACAGGGCAAAATCGAGTCATCACACTTAACCGAACGCATAAACAACCTCCACCTTGATCATGCTTTCATCGTTATCACGCCATTGTCGGAAAAATGATTTTCCGCGCGCCGACTGTCATTTCAATCCACCAATACATTAAAATGGATTAAAAACAGAGCAATTGCGACTTACCTTGATCATCGTTTCGCGTGACTTTAGGGTATAAAAAGCAGAAAATAGCTTAACCGAGCAAATCAGCAGCGATCCCCTTGTGGATAAGATGTGGAGGTACGATGATCATGCTTCTAGCCAGTCGTTGATCATTGATTCACATTATTCATGATCATGGTTTCTACGTTATTTGATCATGCTTTCTTGCAATTAATGATCATCGTTTCGGAATAAGTATGATCATGCTTTCGAGCAAGTATTTTTTTAATCTCTAATATTCAATAACTTGCGAGAGCAAACTCGTTCAGATCAATAGATCATATAATCAATTAAGATCAATATAATCAGAAAGATCAGTTTGAAAGAACAATAAGTTTTTTCTTTATTTATGATCTTTTTTTCTTTATTCTTCTGGAACTATATCGATATTACGGCTTATGTGACACGGATCCAATAATGAGCTCAGAAGAAAAAATACTGATCAAAGCCCCTCGCAGTCATAAGGATGGACATCTATTTGAAGTGTCTGAAGCCGCCGTCGACTGGATTGAACAATACCAACACTTTAAAGGTGTGACGAAAAGTATCGTCGAACTGTTGAACTTAATTTCATTACGCGGTTTTCGCAGTAAAGACGGTTTGGTGTCAACAACCGAACTCATTGAAGCGACAGATGGTCAAATTACCCGCGCGGCTATCCAACAGCGTTTACGCGCTGCGGTAACGGTCGGTTTGTTTGATCAAATTCCAGTTAAGTTTGAAGAGGGCTTAGCAGGGAAGACGATGCTCCATAAGTTTGTTAACCCTAACCGACTGATCTCCGCACTCGGGGCAACCAGTTTAGTTACTGAAAGTGTTAAACAAACGGAAAAGAAAAAGCGCTCTAAGGCGTTAGCACAAACTCAAGTGAACAAACGTTTATTGAATGAGTATGGGCTAAACACCCCACCAGCGATGAAAGATGAAGCGGATCAGTTTGTGGTCTCTCCAACCAACTGGGCCGGTATCATTGACCAAGCGCTTGCGCCACCTCGCACACGTAAAAATTACCAAAAATCGATGGTTTCGATCTCTGGTACACGTGCGGTGATAGAAACACGATCTTCGAAAAATATTATGACGGTCGATGACTTAATGACGTTGTTTGCGCTGTTTACGCTCACCGTTCAATACCACGATCACCACCAGCACCAATATCAGCTTGATGCTAAACAAACCCCGAATAAGACACCGCTGTACATCACGGATATTCTCTCGTTGCGTGGCAAGAAAGACAGCGGCCCTGCACGTGATTCAATTCGCGATAGTATTGATCGTATCGAGTTTACCGATTTCCAGTTACACGAGCTAACAGGACGTTGGTTAAGCGAGAACATGCCAGAAGGCTTCAAGAGCGATCGTTTTCGTTTTCTAGCCCGAACCATTACTGCATCTGAAGAAGCACCTACAGAAGGCTCTGACGGCGAAATTCGCATTAAACCAAACCTATACATCCTGGTTTGGGAGCCATCGTTCTACGAAGAGTTGCTGACTCGTGATTATTTCTTCTTGTTTCCACCTGAAATACTGAAACAACATACACTGGTTTTTCAGCTGTACAGTTATTTCCGTAGCCGTATGTCGCGTCGCCACAGTGACGTGATGTTACTCAGTGAACTGAACCAAAAATTGGCGCGCAATATTGAGTGGCGTCGTTTTTCGATGGATCTGATCCGAGAGTTGAAACGCCTATCGGATGGCAAAGGATCCGATGAACTGTTCGTGGTCAACTTATGGGGTTATCACTTAACGATCTCTGCCATTGTCGAAAAAGATAAGATCAAAGATTATCAGGTCGATATTAAGTGTGATGTGGAGGAAGTGCTGCGTTATTCACGAGCTCGCACGACCAATGCAGGCAAACGCAATATGGCGCCAACCCTACCGAACCCGTTACGAAATGAAATGGTCACGCGCCAACAGCTTGATGAGCTATCGCAAATTATTGATGGTGAGTTTGAGCCAATTCAACGTAAAGAACGTTCACCAAAAGGGAATTTGGGCCGTCGAGTGAAGCAGCGTAAACACTTAGTTGAAATTAACGCTGATGAAATTACGATAACCTTATCCAAATATACCTCTGAAGAAGCCTTAGAGCGCAGTATTGCCGCTTTAGCTGCCATGACAGGGCATTCCCAAGGGTCGATTCGTGAAGAGTGTCTGGAACTGGTTGATAAGCTGGATTGGTTGAGAGTAGGGGAAGACCCAATTCCATACGAGACACTAAGTAAGATGGTTGAGCTGTACAACAGTCAGAGTGACAACAAACACTTGTCAATTGAGCGTTTGATTGCGGGTCTCGCAGTACGTCGAAAAGTGTGTAAGCAGGTTATGGATGGACACCTTGACGATTCAGTATTCCGTGCGTTAGATGAAGTGGCGATCTAGTCGCCCTTTTGAATATAAAGTAGACAGTTTTACTACATTACCCTGACAGAGCACTGACAATGATCGCGGCTCGAAAGTTATGATAGATCCCGAATAGACAACCTTTTGTCCTTTCTGATGAATTTTAAGGATACTTCCTATCCTTTAGATTGGCTCATATTGTTACATTCATTCTGAATTGTTCGCGAGTTCATTTGAACTCGCTTTTTTTTGCCTAAAATTCCTGATTTTTACTCGATTCGATTAATGCCAGTAGTGCTCTGGTCGCCGTTGTTACGTCACTGGCGTGGCAAATCGCTGACACCAACGCTAAACCGTGCACACCGGTCGCAACCAGCTGCGGTATATTGTCTTGGTTGATTCCACCGATTGCGACAATGGGCAACTGAGTGGTATTCAGTGCTAATTTCAGCCCCTCAATTCCCCAATAATGCTTGGTATCGGTTTTTGTCGTGGTCGGGTAAATGGCGCTTAAGCCGATATAATCGATCGGCAGCGAATCCGCGATCGCCAACTGAGCTTCGTTTTCTATCGAAAGCCCCAAGATCTTATCGGGACCGATTAAGCGTCGGGCTGTGCGTGCAGGAAGATCCGATTGACCTAAGTGCACGCCGTCCGCATCAACGGCTAAAGCGACATCAACGCGATCGTTGATGATCAAAGGCACATTGGTGTCTTTAAGTAATTGTTTTATTACCAAAGCTCGCTCAATAAACGCACGTATATCACCATGTTTTTCGCGTATCTGAACCATAGTTACACCACCTGCAACGGCTTGTTCTACTACCCGAGTCAATGTGGCGAGGTCTTGTTGGTCATCGGTAACCAGATATAAACGGTAAGGGTTCATTATTTTTCCTAAAGGATCTCCTCGCCAGTAATGGAGAGGAGATCGATTTGAGATTGCTTAGTGAATCTCAAGTTGCAAACGAGCGACGATTTGAGCTTCATCGATTTGATATAAAGTATCCAGCAAGGCGACTTGCAAACTGCCTGGGCCTGAGGCATTTTCGGCGGCAATCTCACCCGCAACACCAAGTATTGCCGCTGCTGCCAATCCAGTGTCATCTCCAACCGCCGCAAATGCGCCTGTAAGCGCTGTTAGTGTACAACCCATGCCAGTGACGTGGGGCATCATCTTATCGCCGTTTGTGAGCGCTACAGTGCGATTTTGGCTAACGATATAATCGGTAGCGCCGGAGATCATCACGTTGGCGGCGTATTCTGCTACCAAGAAACGTGCCGCTCCTAGTGCTGCTTCGCTACTGTCTAGAGCATCAACCCCTTTGGTTTGCGCCTGCTCACCGGCTAGCGCGATGATCTCTGAGGCATTACCTCGGATGATAAGTTTCTCGGCTAAACGAGCGATTTGACGTGAGGTCTCTGTACGCAGCGTGCTGGCACCACAACCGACAGGATCAAGAATAACGGGTTTTCCGTGCCGGTTGGCTTGTTCGACGGCAAATAGCATACGAGGTATCCAGACACTATCTAACGTGCCGATATTAATAACCAATGCTCCGGCAAATGACAGCATTTCCGCCATCTCTTGTTTTGAGTGCGCCATGATTGGCGACGCGCCTATTGCCAGCAATGCGTTAGCGCTGTTGTTCATCACCACATAGTTGGTGATATTGACCACCAGCGGCTTCTGCTGACGTACGGCGTTGAGTGCTTGAATGATAGTGTCGACTGACATTGTTTACTCCTTTTGTGCGGCTTGCACATCTAAACCTTGTTGCCAAAAGGCAATTTCCATACGAGTTGCGGTTTGAAACACATTGATTAGGTTTTGACCTCGTTGGCTATTGAGATCGATGTCAGCCAGCAACTGGTTAAAATGGCGGGCTCCTTGATCAGCACCAGATTGAAACTCTTCGCCTGCATAGAGCTGGATCCAACTGGCGTATGGATTGCCGTCGATGATGGTAGTTGGACTCTCGCTAAGCATTTTGCCAATCCATGCATAGCCAATTGAGCATGGGGCGAGGGCGGCATAAAGGTCGACCAAGTCTCCGGTCATTCCGGCATCCAGTACATAGCGGGTATAGGCAACGGTGCCGAAGTCTTCGGTTTCATTTTCAAGGTCGGACTCTGTCAATCCCCATTGCTGGCAGTAGTCAACGTGGTGGGCGATTTCTGAGTCAAGCAGGGCATGAACGCTAGGTAAAGCGCGGCGCATATCCTCCAAAGTGCGAGCTTTGTATATTGCCAATGCGTAGGCTCGTGCATACTGCTTGAGAAAGAGAAAATCTTGTTTGAGGTAGTGTAAAAAGCAGTGATGAGCCAGTTCGCCTTTGGCGAGCTGCTCAACAAATGGGTGCTCGGTATATTGCTGCCAATCGGCGCGACAAGCATCGATTAAATCTTGATATTGCATAGTTAACTCACCTTAATATCAATTTAAATTGGGTACGTAATCTTCCGCTTTAGGTAGCGTATCGATGATGTGTTGTGAATACATAAACTGTGCGTAATCATCGTAACGTTTGAGATCAACAGCGGCAGGGCGAAGTGCAAAACGGGTTAACGTGTCGTTCCAAGCACGCTTATTCAGTTCGTTATCTAGCGTGTCGGGGGAATAAGCGACAAACTCTTGCCATGACTGCTTAGGGTGATTGACGATGTAGGTAGTTGCTTGTTCCAGCGCTTTGTTGAATGCTTGGATAGCTTGTTTGTCATAATGGTTAGCATTGGCGACAAATACCAACTCATCGTAGGCTGGAACGCCATGTTCTTCAGGGTAAAAGGTTTTGGCCGCATACCCTTCAAGCGCGAGTTGGTTGGTTTCAAAGTTACGTAATCCACCCCATATTGCATCGACTTTTCCCGATGCCAATGATGAAGATAGTGCCCAGCCAACATTGATAATTTCAACATCGGAGAACTTAACGTTAGCCTGAGAAAGCATGGTGCCGATGGTGGCTTCTTCGTTACCTGCAATTGCGATACCGATTTTCTTGCCTTTTAAATCACTTAGTTGTTCGTTTTTACCGTTATCGAGCACCATCAGAGTGTTAAGAGGGGTCGCGATCAATGTGGCGGAGCGTATCAGTGGTAAACCGGCAGCAACGTCAATGGTGAGGTTAGGCTGATAGGAGATCGCCATATCCACTTTACCCGCAGCGACCAATTTCGGTGGGGTACTTGGATCTGCTGGCTCTTGGATATCGACCTCAAGTCCTTGTTGTTTAAAGTAACCACGCTCTTGTGCAATAACGATAGGACCGTGATTTGGGTTAACAAACCAATCGAGCATCAAGGTGAGTTGTTTGTCTTGTGCCAAAACGTTGTTGGATAGGAGTGCGCTCAGTAGGGCTGCAGCGCTTATCATCTTATGTTGGTTCATTTGAGTTCCTTGTGTTGAGCTTACTTGTTTTCCCATGGAATGGCTTTTTTCAGCAGTGCATCGCTGATGAAGTAGAGAGCGATAGAAAGTGCGGCGAGAATAAACAGTGCGGCAAACATTTCATCGATGATCATGCGCGCATTGGCTTGTAACATCAGGTAGCCAAGTCCTGCACTGGATCCCACCCATTCACCGACGACCGCACCAATCGGCGCGATAACGACAGCAACGCGAATACCAGATGCCAATGTCGGTAGAGAGGCAGGGAACTGAATATGGCGGAGCCGTTGCCATTTTGATGCCCCCATTGTTTTCGCTAAGTCGAGATAGCCAGATGGGGTGTTACGCAAACCGTCATAGCAGCATGTGGTCACCGGGAAGAAGATAATTATCGCCGCCATCACGACTTTCGACGCGATGCCATAGCCGAGCCACAGCATCAGAATAGGGGCAATCGCAAATACGGGTATCGCTTGACTGGCGATTAAGATAGGTAGCAACCAGCGTCTGAGCGGCGCAAAGAGCAACATCTGCAGCGCAAACAACAAGCCCATTGATAGTCCCAACATCAGCCCAAGCAATATCTCTTGCGCGGTAACCCAAGTGTGCTTGAGCAGAATCTCATGACGTGATACCAGCTTTTCGAGCACTTCTAGGGGCGCTGGCAAGATAAAGCTCGGCAGAGCAAAGACCACGACAACCAACTGCCAAAGTGCGAACAGGATAAGTGTGGTTAGCATTAAGCGAACGATGGGCGAGGTTGACCGTGTCATGGTGGTCTGTGCGTCTAGCACCGATGTCCCTGTGCTGTGCTTACTCATAGTCTTGCTCCAATTGATCTAAGATCGCTTGTTGTAGTTCTGCACATTCTGCGTCAAGCACTCTTGGTGGGTTACTTCGTGGTACCGTCAGTTCTCTAGCTTGTGCTGGAGCGCCTTGCAGGACGTAAAGCTGATCTGCCAAACGTACCGCCTCTTGAGGATCGTGGGTGATTAACACGACTGTTTTATCTTTCAATAAATCCGCCGCTAAGGTTTGAAGCTTATGTCGGGTGACAGCATCGAGTGCAGAAAAGGGTTCATCCATTAACACGATAGGTTGCTGCTGCATTAAGGTTCGTGCGAGCGCGACACGTTGGCGCATCCCACCAGATAGTTGTTCGGGCTTTGTGTCGGCATACTCAAACAATCCAACTTGCTTGAGTAGCTGCTCGGCCTTCGCGTATTGGCTCTTGAGGCTGACGTTGCTAAAACGGGCGCTTAAGCAGACGTTATCGCGCACATTTAGCCAAGGTAACAACAAATCTTGTTGCGCCATGTAAGCGATACGGTGACTGAGCGGTAGACCGTCACTGGTGGTTAAATCTCCGTTTTCGATTAGCTTATTATCGAGTAAACCTGCAAGGTAGCGCAGTAGGGTCGTTTTGCCACAACCACTGCGACCAAGCAGGACTGTCCATTGACCTGCTGGAAAGTCAATGTTCACCTGATCAAGTGTTGCTACAGGGCTATCTTTATACTTCAACCCTTTGTTTTTGAGAGCTATACCAACGCTAGTCACGGTGTTGACTGCCTTTGCCAAAGTTCGACCCAGCAAAGAAATGATGCACCGGACCATGACCTTGCCCCACGGCTAATTCGTCTGCATGGGCGATAGCCTGTGAAATATACTCTTTTGCCAGTTTGACCGATTGAGTGACATCATTGCCTTGAGCAAGATAGGAAGCGATCGCCGAGGAGAGGGTACACCCGGTGCCGTGGGTGTTTTTCGTCGCATGACGTTTAGCACTGATAAGTTCAACTGAGTCGCGGGTGATCAAGAGATCGTTACTGTTTTGATCGTGTTCTAAATGTCCGCCTTTCAGTAACACCGCTCCCGCTCCCAGCGCCCGTAAATCCGCGATCATCGCATTCATTGCTTGCTCAGACTGAGGGACAGATTGCTCCGTTAAAGCAGCGCCTTCTGGTAAATTTGGTGTAATGATGTCGGCGAGGGGAAGCAGTTGACTTTTTAGTGTGCTGATCGCCGATTGTTCTAACAAAAGATCCCCGCTGGTCGCGACCATCACAGGGTCAACAATCAAGTGTTGTGGTTGGTACTGTTTAATTTTGCTTGCGACCACCTCAATAATGTTTGAGTCGGCCAACATGCCGATTTTTACCGCTACGATATTGAGATCGGTAAATACGGCATCAAGCTGACTTGCGACATGTTCCAGTGGAATAGGGAAGATGGCACTTACGCCTTGAGTGTTCTGCGATGTGATGGCTGTGATCACTGAGCAGGCATAACTTCCTGTTGCGGATATGGCTTTGATATCGGCCTGAATGCCTGCACCGCCGCCACTATCTGAGCCTGCGATGGTAAGTACAATCGGTGTTTGGGTATGACAAGTTTGCGCCATGGTCGCTCCTATTACTGATGTATAGGAACTATGACCCTGACCAATCAAGACGGATCGCACCCAAGCGGGTTGGGTTGCGCGGACTGCGTGTGGCAAAGTGTTGATAGTTCCCTACGTCAGTGCTAACTGAATCAGGTTCAACGGGTCTCGAAATTCGATCTCAGCCGCCGCATATTTGCTTTGGCCCCCCGACTATGTGCTCAGATATTAACAGTAAGCTCATCAATGTGCTACCGATAGAGCCACGGAATCCTGCATCGTGCAGTCACTTGAGTATTGAAGACTTGATTGATTGCTTTTAGCTTCAGGAATTGAGAAAGGTTGGTTGGCTGCCAAGCCTTTAAACTATCGGAAGCATGGCGAGAAATACGGAAATATGATCAAGGGGAGGGTCGAACACGACAGCACGATCAGTGAATGCGGCGGTTTCCTTGATCATGCTTTCGAGGTTCATTCCAGCTGTGTGCTGCCATAAACTGCACATGCGACTCTATCAACATGGTTGACTCTTGTTGCCAATCCGCTTGTGGTTGTTGGTTGCAAAACTCAAGTGCAAGCACAGTAAGGTGCTGTAAACGTTTCATAGACCAATCACGCAGTTCGATATCTGCGATAGGTTGACTGGCCGTCGCCTGCAACTTACTACTAGCAAGTTGCAGGAATGGGTACGCTTTGGTTGGGTCTTGATAGCGCATGGATTGAAACAGACGTAGACAGCCGTCTAACCAACACGCTATCGCTTTGCTTTGTTGCTCGGTAACCTCTGGGCCCCAAATAGAATCGGGCGCAGAAAGGATCAACTTTTGCAAAGTTTCATCTTGATCATGCTTCCGGTTTTGATACCAGTCAGTGATCTTTTCTAGCCACGATTCTAATGTGATCATGCTGCGTTATCCCATTGCTTTACAAAGTGATTTTCACCGATTTGCTTAACACCTTGCTGCACTATTGCGCTGGTGGCGCGAATTTCATCGGCTTCTTGAGAATAGTTTGGTTCAGTTTCGACCAAATGACCAAATGGTAAATCTGGGTCTGGCACAGCAGAGATAAGCAGTTTGGTGTATGGATGCTGTGGATTGGTTAGAATGGCTTGCGTATCCCCCCATTCAACGATTTGTCCTTTGTACATTACCGCGGTCTCTTCTGCGATGTAGTGCGCAGTGGCAAGGTCATGAGTAATATATAAAAAACCGATCCCAAGTTCTTTTTTCATCCGCTGCATTAGGTTAAGTACACCAAGGCGGATTGAAACATCGAGCATTGAGGTTGGTTCGTCAGCAAGGATGACTTCTGCTCCCACAGCCAGTGCGCGCGCTAAGTTAACCCTTTGACGCTGACCGCCGCTGAGTTCATGAGGGAATTTTTGCAAGGTATCAGGGGCAAGTTCCACCAGCTTGAGTAGTTCATCTAAGCGAGCAGGGATCTCTTGGTTGCTCTTTACTTGCTTGTGGATCTTGAGTGGACGAGTGAGGTGATGCTCAATCGTGTGGGTTGGATTCAATGAACCAAATGGATCTTGAAATACCATTTGTACCTTGCTGCGGTAATCAAGCAGATCTTTTCGGCTATTGATCTCATTGATATTACGACCTTTAAAGAGGATCTCGCCGCTGGTGGCAGGGTACACCTTAGTGATCAAACGTGCACAAGTACTTTTACCACAGCCAGATTCTCCGACTAATGCTAAAGTTCGCCCCCGATGAAGATTAAAACTAACTCCTTGCAATGCTCGAAAGCGCTCAACTGAAGAAAACCCGCCACCGATTGAAAATTCTTTTACAATATCATTAACTTGAACGATTGGTTCACTCATGCCAGTGCTCCTTCTGATTGATGCTTTCCTTGGTGGATATTAGGGAATGATGCCCATAGTTTTTGGGTATAGGCGTGCTGAGGATTTTCGCGAATGGCCTTTGAACTGTTCACTTCAACAATCTCGCCATGACGCATGATCGCAATGCGATCACATAACTGAGTCATCAGGGCTAGATCGTGGGTGATAAACAAGATCGAGAAACCAAACTCTTCACGCAGTTGGTAGATTTGCTGCAAGATCTCGCGTTGCACCACTACATCCAATGCCGTGGTTGGCTCGTCCATAATGATCATTTTTGGGTTGAGTGACAGCGCAATCGCAATCACAAGACGTTGGCGCATGCCGCCACTAAATTGGTGTGGGTACTCGGTTAAGCGTTCCCGTGGGATATTGACCAGATCGAGTAACTGTTCAGCGCGTTTTTTTGCTTGCTCTTCGCTCATCCCTTGATGATGACGCAGTACATCAGCAAACTGCTCTTGTACTGGCAATACGGGGTTTAATGAGTTCATTGCACTTTGGAACACCATCGCAATCTCGCTCCAGCGAATGGTGTTGAACTCAGCTTCAGGCAATTTTAGGAGATCTCGTCCTTCAAAATGGATTTGCCCACCAGAAATAAAGGCAGGCGCTTTGTGCAAGCGGTTTATCGCAAAGGCAATGGTACTTTTACCACACCCCGATTCACCTGCGAGACCGAAAATCTCACCTTTGCCAATATCAAAACTGACCGATTTAACCGCATTGAAGTCCCCGTGGTCGGTGATGTAATCGACGCACAAATTGCGGACTTTAATGATCGGCTCGGAATGGAACGCATGTTGTAAAAAATGTTGACTCATAACGACACTCGACTGATAAAGATAATGATTATCATTAACTCTTATTTTGAATGAGAAAAGAAGATCGAGAGAAAAGAGTGAACTTGGTCGAGAAATAGCCGTTTTGAGCGGAAAAGATGAGAGATTTTGGACAAGGAGTGGGGTGAAAAAGTAAGCGTTGCGTGATCTAAAGCAAATTAGCTTTGCTGAGGGGAATTCTTTAAATGTACAGTGCTATCTCAGTGGGTGCAAAGCAATTTCAAACCAAATTATTACTTACTGATTGAACTATTATCGCCATCACATTCCTGACTGATTGTGCTTAACAAGCTAGGGCTGCATTTGCTAAGTATTACCTCGTCCCTTGCATGGTTTTCCGCGGAGGTTTTTATGTCCATTAATTCTTTAGACCATGATGAAATGACAAGTATTGCAAGTAAGTGGGACTTCACGGAAGAAGTTGAATCGCAACAGCCGACATCAATGGTTAAATCTGCTGAAGCTCGTCGTCGCATTGAGATGCTACGCGAGATTCGAGAAAGTGGTTTGACAATTGAAGAGGCGCGAGAGCTTGGTTTGCTGCACTGATAAAAAACTTGTTAATACTTTCCAGTAGGGTGGCTATTCTATAAGCCACCCTTTGTTGTTTTTGAGCTCGCCCTCGTTTTCTTTTCTCAACATTTAGCTCTGTTGTGGTATATTCGCGCCTCGTATTTGAATTCGAGATCGAACTATGTCGGTAAATTTGTCGTTGTTACCCGCAGATGAGAAGAACAAAGTCGAGCTAGATAAGCAGGCGGCGTTTCTCGTGTGGAAGCTCAAAGAAGCTAAAACAGGCCCGGATGAGATTGATCAACAAGTGGGCAAGATCGTCGATGAAGCTGAACGTACTTGGTTTATTGAGTGCGTAGCAAAATACAAACGACTTATGGGTGTCGCGTAAGCCCAAGCTATAGTCAAGCAGTTCTGTTTGGCTATATACCAATAACTGGTGAGGCGAGGCAAAATTGAAAAGCCTCGATTTTTTGCTAAAATCCTTCGCGTTAAATTTAAATTTTAAGAGAGATCGTCCCGATGGGAAGAAGTTTTGAAGTGCGCAAAGCCTCTATGGCGAAAACTGCAGGCGCAAAAATTAAAGTTTATTCCAAATACGGTAAAGAAATTTACATGTGTGCGAAAAACGGTGGTTCAGACCCAGACATGAACTTGTCGCTACGCCACCTAATTTCTAAAGCTAAGAAAGATCAGGTTCCAGCACACGTTATCGATAAAGCACTAGACAAAGCTAACGGCGGCGGCGGTGAAGATTATGCACCAGCTCGCTACGAAGGTTTCTCTCCTGGTGGTGCAAGTGTGATTGTTGACTGTCTAACAGACAACGGCAACCGTACTTTCCAAGACGTTCGTCAATGCTTCGTAAAAACAGGCGCGAAAATTGGTGTTGAGGGTACTGTTTCTCACATGTTTGCTCACCAAGCTGTATTCCAGTTCAAAGGTGAAGACGAAGAGCCAGTATTAGAAGCGCTAATGATGGCTGACTGTGATGTAACAGACATCGAACTTGAAGACGGTGTGATCACTGTTTATGCGCCAAACACTGAGTTCTTCAAAGTGAAAACGGCTCTAAACACTGAGTACCCAGAGCTGACTCTTGACGTTGAAGAAATCACTTTCGTTCCTCAGTCTTACCATGAAATTGGTGCTGACGATCAAGAGAAATTCCAGAAGTTCCTAGACCTTCTAGAAGATTGTGATGACGTACAACAAGTTTACCACAACGCTGAAAACTAATTTCTGCGTGTGACAAATACTAAAGGCTTCGCAAATGCGAAGCCTTTTTTTATCTTTGTTGTTTCTAAGTTCGACAGACCCTAGTCTTTTCGCAGGTGAGATTGGCGTTGATTGGTCGTAAACAGTTTGTACAAAGTAAACAGTATTGCCAGCGTGACGGCGAGTTGCCAACCACGTAAAAAGGTGCGCTCTAACCCCATTTCATTTGCGCCAATGTAGAGTTGAATGGGCAACATCGTAGCCAGTAGCGCATCACTATGCAGATCACGCAAGGTGAAATCTGCTTTTGCCATTAAGCTTGCCAGCATAAAAACCAACCCTCCAAGCAGCAGTGCATACAGACCAATGTTGGTTTGATGACCAGACAGCAGCAAAGTAAATATAAACGCCAATGCGCACCCACCGACTTGCGTGACAAAACGTCTTTCCACCACTTGGCGAAACGCATTGGCTTGGCTTTGGGTTGCCGCGGCAATCACTGGCACCAAACAGAAGGTGGCGGATAACATTTCGACTTGCAGTAGAAAGCCGACACCGATGCCAATTAAGGTTAGTGCGATAAGGCGCTGTTGTGCAGTAACGGTTTTAGGTTCAAACAGAGTGGGTTTGCCTTTGCTCGCAATAGGGAACAATGCTACCGCGGTTTTACAGACGACGGTGGTAATCACCATAGAAGCCAAGATTTCGTGAATACGAGTGGTTATATCCGCGCTGGTATGTTGGGCGAAAATAATCACTAAAATCCAGTTAAATGTTGGCATCAACATTGCCCCCATTTTAGCGGGCGTTGTTGCTCTGCGGCGCATCCAGTCAAAGAACAATAAGCTGATGGTCCAGATGATGAATGGGTGCTGTGAGAAGCAATTGCTGACAACCAGTGCAGCGCTAGCCGCTAATAGCGTTGGGGTAAAGGTTTTAGCTAAACCAGACCAAGAGTAGTCTTTACTCTTGGTCATAATGATCGTCGGATAAAGCGCTAAATAAACGGGTGATGTCAGGTTCAGTAGCTTGCCAAGTAGCATACATACCGTAATCGCCAGCGTAACGCGCAGTGCTTCGTTGCGCTGAGATACATCGTCAAACTGGATAAAGGAATTTAGGTTCATACTCAATACCTTCACTGCCCAAAGTTAGTAGATATAGCGAAATAGTGAGACTAAGTGGATCCACGTATAGCTGATGGCATCAATGAGGATTGAGCCGTTCTTGACGGAAACGGAAGCCCGTGCGCCTGAGATTAAGCGTTGCGCCATTTCTGGTTTCACATCATCCAACACGATACGCACTCGAATCTTTTGTTGTTCGCGAATCCAGCGGTTATCGTTGATGACATCAACGAGTTGACCGTTGCTGTTGTCGATATCGCGGATAGCACGCTCTTGGCTTTCAATGTGACCGATGAATACCTTACCTGGAATGGCGTCAAAAGCGATGTAAGCTTGATTGTCTTGAGTTAGATGCTCGATACCTTTTTCATTGAAATCTGCGCTGAGCCAAGCGTGAGACTCATTGACAAGCAACAATGCGGTCGTACCTTGGCTGATATAGCTACCGGATTGCAATTGTAGGTTGGTGACGACACCGTCGGTTTGCGCCACAATTTGCGTATGCTGCTGATCCAGTTCTGCACTGGCGAGCTTCGCTTTAGCGAGCTGTATCGCTGCATTGCTGTTGCTGTCAGCCAATGACGCTTCAATGCGCATGATGTCGGCTTTTGCCGCCATTAATGCACTTTTTGCTACTTTGACACTTAATTCACTGTCTTCAATCGCTTGAGTCGTTGTCAGCCCTTTTTTGTAAAGTGCTTTGTTACGCACCAGCTTGGCGACAGCGTTGTGCTCTTCTTCTTGTTTCTGTAACAAGGTCTGCTTAGCTACGTTCAATTGCTGCTGGTTTGCGTCAAAGGTTTGCAACGCTTGGGCGAGTTCTGCTTTTGCTTGGCTGACTTTAAGTTGGTAGCTTTGGGCATCTAAGGTAAATAATGTCTCGCCAGATTTTACTTGCTCACCGTTTCGCACGGCTACTGTTTCGATAACACCTGATGTTTCAGGGGCGATTGTTGCCACTGTGCGGTGCAGTGACGCTTGAGTTGTGAACGGGGCAATATTGTCAGCTGCGACCAAAAATAGTGAGAATAAGATGGTGATGCTGAGTACGGAGTAAAGGGCGTATTGGTAGAATTTTTCTGTCATTAGTCTTCTCTTGCTGCTGAATTATTTGTCACCTCCTTGTTGGATTCTCTATCGGATTATGTCGTATCGCTTAAGCTGTTATCCATGCAGCTAAACGACGAACCTGCGGCAATAATGTCAAGTTAAGGAATAGGGCGCAGGGCCACGCTAAACTGAAACTCTCTAGCCAGATCAGCGGCCAATCACTGCTAAAGCCAAGCTTGTAGCCTGACAAGACGCCCGACATCATCAGCGCCATAGTGAAAGAGGACATTAGTGCGGTGAGCCAAAATTGTTTGGTGTTCATGCTTTGCTCCTGTCTTGCTTGGCTTTGGTTTCAATAGACTATATATTCATCCATTAATGAGAAAAATAAGCAGGAATAGAAGTGTGAATTCCATATTTGGAAATGTAGACGATCTGTATCTGTTTTGTGCAGTGGTAGAGTTTGGCTCTTTGCAAGCCGCTTCTCGCCAATTGCGTTTACCGATTTCTACTATGTCGAGACGTTTAAATGCGCTTGAAGAGCGGCTTAACATGCGATTATTGGAGAAACAGGGACGGGAGTTAGCACCAACTGAGTCAGGTATGCGCGCTTTTCACTTGTTAAAAAGTGGTATGGAGAGCATTGAGACGGGTTTTGCACAACTCAGTGAAGACCGCCAAGACGTAGAGGGGAAAATTAAACTCGCGTTGCCTTACAACTTCTATCGTGGTTTTGCTGAAGAGGTGGTTGAGCAGTTTTTAACGCGTTACCCCAAAGTGCAGTTGGATCTTGTGCTGAGCCAAGAGCAAATCGTGCCACAAACAGACCGTGATCTACTGATGACTTTTGATTTGCGCGAAATGGAGGGGATGATCGCCAGACCACTGTTTGAGGCCAACCACGGTTTTTTTGCCAGTCCAGAATATCTGGCTCGCGTTGGCGAGATTAATCAGTTGTCTCAGTTACGGGAACAAGCTTGGGTATCGGTGGATAATATCGTTGACCTGCCGATCTATCGAGGTTCCGAGTTGGTGGAAGTGCTATCAATAAAGCCAAAGTTAGTCGTCAATGATATTTTGGCGGTGATTCAGGCGGTTGAGAGAGGTCTTGGTGTTGCATCATTGCCATTTCGCCATATTAAGCCTGAGGGTGAGCAAAACTTAGTTCCCATTCTACCTCAATATAACCGCAGCAAACGCAAAGCGTATCTCGTTTATAAACAGCGTCGCTATCAGCCCAAGGCACTGTCGCTATTTATTGAAGCGTTGTTAGAAGGCGTCAAAAAGATCCAACAAGACCCAATATATCGGCGTTGAGCCACTCTATTAGCGTGTTTAGCCGTCTTCGTGGTGTTTTCTGACATAAGCGGATCAGTAATTTGCGTTTATTCTGACGTAAAAGGCTGAAACAAAACTATGATTATAAAAATTATTAGTGGATAGGTTGAATAAGGGAAGGTAATGAAAAAAACACTATTAATATTATCCAGTGCCGCATTTGTGCTTGCCGGTTGTCAAGATGAAGCGCCTAGCGAGCCGATGGCGAACGCTCCCGCAGAAGCGACAGCACAGGTCACCGAAGGCATTCAAACCATACAATCCGCTGCGGACTCCTCGATTTCTTCCGCCGCAAGTACTCAGCTTCGCCCTGAAACTGAGCAAGCGGATGAGCCTCGACTCACTCACTCTGCTCGTAACTCATTGGATTGGGAAGGGGTATACATGGGGACCATGCCATGCGCCGATTGCTCAGGTATTGCCACCTCATTAACACTTAACTTTGATGGTACTTACTCCTATGACCAAGTTTACCTTGGCAAAGGCGAAGAAGGTCAGTACAAATCGACTGGGGAGTTTGTGTGGAACAGTAAAGGCGATACGATCACCTTGTCTGAGGAAGATGACTCACAGCAGTTCTTTGTCGATGAAAATGTGCTGATGATGTTGGATGTTGACGGCAACAAAGTCGAAGGTGAAATGGCTGACAATTACACCTTAGTACAGCAAGAGTAACGGCGTTATCACGCTTAATACCCCCCAAATAAAAAGTGACCAAACGGTCACTTTTTTCATT
Organism: Vibrio panuliri; assembly: GCF_009938205.1. Taxonomy (NCBI): domain Bacteria; kingdom Pseudomonadati; phylum Pseudomonadota; class Gammaproteobacteria; order Vibrionales; family Vibrionaceae; genus Vibrio; species Vibrio panuliri. The sequence continues at coordinate 17,631 of NZ_AP019655.1, forward strand.
GAGAGCTTAATTATTGTCCAAGTTTACACTGTAAAACGGTTCACGAGTTCGTAAAGCTCATTTGCTCGGCTATTAAGATTCTGGCTGCCCGTTCTATTCTCATTGGCGAGATGAGCCGACTGAGTGCTTTGATCTGAAATGACCACGATGCGTTCGGAGATCTCCTGTCCAACTAGGCTCTGTTGTTCTGTTGCGGTTGCTATCAAAGCGTTCATATCCATAATGGTCGCAATAGAATGCTGTATTTTCACTAATGCTTCAGCCGCCGCGTTGGCTTCATTGACAGTATCGGCACTGCGACTCTGACTGCTTTCCATCGCTCTAACGGCATCATCAGAGGCAGATTTTAACTGCTGAATCATCTTGTGGATCTCGCCGGTACTCTCTTGAGTGCGACTGGCGAGCTTACGTACTTCATCGGCCACCACGGCAAATCCGCGTCCTTGTTCGCCAGCACGGGCGGCTTCAATTGCCGCGTTCAACGCCAGAAGATTTGTTTGCTCGGCAATATCTTGGATGACTTCCAGCGAAGAAGAGATATTTTGCACGTCACCTTCGAGGCGAGAGATCACTTGAGTTGCATGGTGGACTTCATCAGCCAAACTACTGACGGAAGTTGCCGCAGCATTGACGATTTGCTGCACCTCTAAAGCGTTGTTGTCCGCCTCTTTGGCTGAATCGGCCGCTTGGCTGGCGTTGCTTGAAATCTCTTGAGCGGTGGTGGTCATCTCCGTCATTGCAGTCGCGACTTGTTCGGTTTCTTCGCGTTGCCCCGTCGCGAGCTCATCGACTTGAGCGGCACGAGAGGACATGCTGGTGGTTTCAGATACCACTTGTTGACCCACGTCGCTGACGTTGCGAATGATGTTTTGCAAGCTTTCGACAAACGCATTGAAGTTAGTGCTTAAACGGGCATATTCCGGTGCTTTAAATGTTTCCATTCGTGCAGTTAGATCGGCATCCCCATTGGCAAAGGATTGAATAGATTGATCAAACTGTTCTAACGGTTTCATGATTGAGCGGTTGATAGCGATTGCCGCAATAGCGACCACGGCAGAAATCCCCAAGCTGAAAAGGACGATTAAATACAGAGTGTTTTCTAGTGCTTGGTTAGCGTTGGTGTTCATGTTGGCGAGCACGGCATCAATATCATCGGTGTAGAAGCCGGTTCCCATCATAAGATCCCACTCGGGAATGTAGATAGAATAACTGAGTTTTGGTAGCGCGACTGTTTCGCCTAGCTTAGGAAAGTAATAGGTGGTGAAACTATCTGTTTTAGCATTCTTTAACAGATCTTGAATGATGTAGTTGCCTTGTTTGTCTTGCAAGTTGATAAAATTTTCACCAATGCCTTTGGTGCTATTACCATTAAACAGACGAACACCTTGAGAGTTATAACCAAAAATATAGCCGGTTTTGCCATACTCAAGTTGGCGTAATGTCGGGATCGCTTCTTCAAGTGTCGCTCCGCGATCCAAAAAAGGTTGCACGGCGGATTTCGCCATTTGCACGTACGTTTTCAACTCACCTCTTTTTTGATTCATCATCGTCTCACTAGTGGCTGTCACTTGCTGTGCGGTGAGACTGGTCATTTTGACATATGCGACGCCCATGACACCAAGTGCAATGAGCAACAAGGGGACAAAAGACATCAAGTAAAGGCGTGTTTTTATTGTTAGATTCATAGAGATTTCCTGCACTAATTACTTTATTGCGTACAACTTACAACCAAATGTTTTGCTGGTTTTTAAATTATGTTAACAACTTTGTCGGCAGATATCTGTGAAGCTTAAGGGATTAGTTTTTATTTATTGATGAAAAAGAACCAGTCGCAGATTGGGTTTCTGCGACTTTTTAATGAATTATTTTGTCTTATCAATAAGTTGGGTTGTTAAAAATATGTTTTTGAGTGGTTTTTCAGATAAGTGTGCCAATTACTATTAATTGTTTGATAGTGGGAAATGCAAAAGTCTTTTCTGTCAGCCAGTGATTCCTTGCCTATTTCATCAAGTAAGTTGCTATGTTTTTCTGGGTCGCTGCCATAGATTAAGCATAAGGTAGAGAAATAGCGTTGTAGATCGAAACTATGTTCATCGATGTACTCATCGACGGCGTAATAGTCCGGTCTGTCTTGTGATTCGAAAGCAAACATATCGGCGGCACTAATCGCTGCATTATCGCCATCTTCGACATACTCTAGCATCATCACTACAGCAAAGTTATCAACCGCATCTTCTTCTTTTCCGAGTACTGGAATTGATTGATCTTCTATATAGGCGTGCCCAGCTTCATGGAGCAGCGTGTGTAGTATGGTATCAATAGCGCCAAGTTCTGGGGCGCGATCATACTTTTCCTGATAGTCGTTCTTGGTAAAATAATCCAATGCTTCGCTGTAGAAGTGGTAAGGCATCATCATGGTATGGTTTGCTGGATCATACAGAGGGCCATCTTCACCGCCATAACTTACGGTCAGGGGAGTTTTAAAGGGGAAATATTGCTCTGATAACTCAACCAGGAGTAAGTTGACTTCGCTATCAATGATGGCTTGCTTGGCCTGTTGTTCCTGCTTTGACGTTGGTTCTGTGTAGACGATTTCTACCGAAGCACTTGCCGCAGAAATTCCCAACAGACTCCAAGCAATAGCACTTTGAGCTGCTCGTGTTAAAGTTTTAACCATCACAATACCTTTTCTTTTCTAACTACTTACAAAACTATAAATCCTTGCGGTTATGCTTGCTAGTCTAAATAGGCTATTATGGGGGAAAACTTCGCTGCCGAGATCACGATTATCATTAGGGCTCGGCATCTGAGTGTGGTAAACTCGCCGCCCTTTATTATTCGAGAGAGACTATTCGCCATGAGCCTAAAGCAGGACCTTCAGAAACTTCATAACCGTCTTGATAGCGCGCAGCGTAAATTAGATGCAGCGAAAACGCGCAACGATCAGCCTATGATCACTAAGTTCACGGATGAAGTTGAGGATCTGTCAAAAAAAGTGAATTCGCTACGTGGTAAGCAAGATTATGACTTGAACAAAGAACGTAAGAGCTTGCTGGACATGCCGTTCTCTCGTGAAATTACCAAAGCTGAACAGGCGGATCTTGGTAAACTGAAAAAATCTGTGCGCGGTCTTGTGATTGTTCACCCAATGACCAAAATGGGTAAACAACTGCGTTTGGATGTTATGACTGGTTTTGCCCCGAAGAAGTTCTAATCTCTTTCCTTTAGCAAAGTGGTGGGCACGCCGCTTTGCTCGCTACAACGATCTACCGACTTCATTCTACTCTAATCTGGGTTGATTGTTGTGTACTGCTTTGGTGATGTGCATAGCATCACGACGTTTATGTACATCTAATTTCTTAAATATCTTATAGACATGCGATTTAACCGTGCTCTCTGACAGATAAAGAGAGTTGGCTATCTGTTTGTTCGATTTACCTGACGCAACGTGATCGAGTATTTGACGTTCTCTCGTGGTGAGGTTTTTGTATAGCTGACAGCGAGTCAGGTTTGGGTTTCGACGCAGCATCACCAAACTTTCTAGACATTTTCTTGGTAACCATAACCCTCCATTCAACACATACCCAACGCTTTTGTGTAAATGATCGATCGGCGCGCAACTGAGTAGAATACCTCTAAGAGATTGCCAATAGATGATGTCACACTGCATTGATTCACTTGGCATGTTGTAAATCAAGATATCGAGTTTAAGTAAGTCAAAGTTCGGCAAGGTATTGTTCGCGATCATAAACTGCAACTGCTCGAAATCGATTAAGATGAGGTTGACTGTATGCTGAGATGCGATGTCGTTGAGTTGGTCTGCCGTGACAATATCGAGCTTTATATCGAGTTGCTCGGTTAGTTGCTGTTCCATCAAACTGGTCTGTAACGATTTTTCAGACAAAATCACCACATGCTTAGTAGCCATATCCACTGCCTCCGAGGGAGTCTTGTTTTACTTTACTCGCCTCAAACGTGACGTGATATGCGCTCGAGACACGTAAAGTATATTCAAGAAATCAGCATTGGTTTGCCATTTCATAAAATTTACTTATTTAATTATCAATAAAGTTTAGTCATTTCGTTTATGTCTGCGCAGACCTTGCTCAGTAAGCGTTCATCATCTTTTTACTAACGTACTGACCCGTGGCTGTTTTTCTATTTTGGCCGCTAGGAGCGATTTTTCTACTTAGTGAAAAGTAGGTTTTAGGAGGCATAAGTATGATGTAACTTATCAGTCGAATCCTCCGCTTATCTTCATACTTTACTCAACCATCTGATTTTTTGTATTGCTAACTGCATGTTTCTTCTCAACATGCATATTCAACCCTTTTCTCCTAAATGCGCTGATCATTCCCAGCGTGTTTTGTTGTCTCAAATTTAAGACTTGTCAGGTGAGATGCCTACCTATACTCGTGTTGCTCAAGGGCATAAACCAACAATTCAGACATGGATACACAACGGAGTGAAGGTTATGAATCTTAAAAAAACTGGCGTAGCAATCGCAATGGCAGCAATGATGATGAGTGGTGCAGTTCTCGCTGGCGGCGGCGGCGGTGGCGGCGGCCCTCAACCAAATAATATTGATATGCTAAGCCATAATGGTAACGGTCCAGGTAATGACAATAACCATGTATCAACCAACAATGGTAATGATGATAATGATATCGATACCAACAATGGTAATGACGATAACACTTATACATCAAACAATGGTCATGACAACAATGACAACAATAATAATGGTGCAGGGGACGACCATAACTCCTACACCAAAACGTACACCAAAGGCGGCGGTGACGACAACAACAAAGAGTGGAATGACAGTGCCAACGTAGGCAATGGTGATGACAATAACAAGGAGTGGAATGACAGCGCCAATGTGGGTAATGGCGATGACAACAATAAAGAGTGGCATAACAGTGCCAACACCACGATGACAACGACAACCACTAAGCATGAGTTGAACTTTGAAGTGGACATGGTTGTGGCGAAATCTGACTTAGATGGTCACATTACCAATACCAGTGTTGAGTATGGTGAAGCTGCGGGTATGACTCGCTACAGAGGTTGTAGCAAGTGTGCAGGCGCTGGTGTAGAGGTTCGTAATTCGAACAATATGACTGGCTTTAACAATGCAGCAGGTATTACTACTGTCGCTCAATCTGCTGGTGCAAACTCATTCGTTCAACAAGCTGTTGTGACTAACGCCACAGTACAAACTAAATAAGTCTGGAGAATGTCATGCGCTTAGCACTACTAGCAATAAGCAGTATGTTGGTTGTCAACGCTTATGCTGAAGATTTGGTGCTGGCAGACGACTTAGAACTATCCATGGATACCATGGATAGTTCTCGAGGCGGACAGTATGTTCTAGATGTTGATGAGTACAACATTGATATTGATAGTATTTCAGCTTCATCAGATGTGAATGGTTATAGCCACGGTAATGTTGCTACCAACACGGTTAATGGCAGCAACTTTATCGGTGCCGGCGCGTTGGAATCGGCGTCCGGTGTAACCAATGTTATTCAAAACACGGGTAACAATGTACTGATCCAAAACTCAACAGTCGTCAACCTGACACTGAAATGATATGGTTTTTTGGCGAATCTTAACCTTAGGGATGCTGATCGTTTCAGCATCCTCCTATGCATTAAGTTACTTCCCTAACCGGGGAGTATTTAATGTGCCAGTGAAAAGCTACAAAGAAGTACTGTTTGGTGATGTAATTCGTCAAGAGTATGACTTTAGCTGTGGGTCGGCAGCGGTAGCATCGTTACTGACTTATCACTACGGCCATCCGGTTAATGAAGAGACGATTTTCCAAGTAATGTTCGAACAAGGTGATCAAGGTAAGATCAGAAAAAGCGGTTTCTCGCTGCTCGACATGCGAAACTATTTGGAAACGAAAGGCTTTAAAGCGGATGGTTTTAAAGTACCACTGAGTAAGATGCAGGAGCTTGGTGTTCCGGGTATTACGTTAGTCAACTTTGATGGTTACATGCATTTTGTTGTAATCAAAGGGATGAACAACCACTCGGTTATATTGGGCGACCCGTCAAGGGGCACCATTCAAATGAAGTACGCCGATTTTGAGCGGTATTACTCAGGCATAGTGTTATTGATTCGCAACCATGTCGACATTGCCAGAAACAGCTATATCTCAGACGACAACTACTCACTATATGCACCCGCTCCGGTTGATTCAGGTGTCTCTCGGAATTCACTGGGTGTATTTAGTATTACGCTACCCGAAAGTGGGGAGTATTAGCAATGTTTAGAAAATTAGGGTTGATAAGCGCAGTATGCGTCTGCTTAAGTGCACCTGTAGCGGCATCTTATCAACTGGAACATCTTGAGCCCCTTGATCATCAAGAGTTAGCAAGTTATCGAGGTGGTTTTCTAGGTGACGACTTTTTGATCAACATAGGGTTGGATATTGCAACATCAATCAATGGTGAAAGATTGTTCAACAATCGAATCGCCAATTTGTTCTTCCAGAATGGACGTTTGGTTGCAAGCCAACCTGAAGTTGTTCCGACAACAACCGTGGTTCAGGTCGGAAGTGGTAACACTACTTCATTAATCCCTAGCGTTGAGCCGTCAGTAGTTGCTCCAACGCCTGAACCTGCAACACCTGCTAACACGGCTTCTGTACCCGTGGAGACCACTCCGGCTGTGGAACCGCCACAAATCACAGTGAGCCAAATTAGTGCACCATTGCCTAGTATCACGCAATCAGCAATCAATCGCGTTATTCAAAACTCGTTGGATGACACTGTGATTGGTTTTGAAACTGCAATTAATATTGATGCTCAAGTGAACGGTGCGCTCAGACGATTGGAGCGTAGCAACAAGATACAACAATCGCTCCAGTTCAATTTTAACTAGTTTTATTCTTACTACGAAAAATGCCAGCAACGTATTGCTGGCATTTTGCTGTGTTCGTAGAAAAGTTAGAACGTAAAAGGAATACGAACATTGAGTTGGAAGTCTGGCGTATCTTCGGTTAACCCTGCTTGAGCGCTGATATTGATTGATGTTGTACGAGAGAGTGCGTAGTTGATACCGAAGGTTAATGAGTCAAGCTGCAACAGTTTTGCTTCGTCATCTTTCTGACCGTTAACTTCACTTTCCAAAATGGTTTGGTGGCTCAAACCGATGGATAGCGATAAATCTCGGTTGATTGCAAACCCCAAACCAGCGCCAAGAGAAATGGTGTCACCTAGGTCGATTTCGGCACTTTGACCGCTAATATCGAAGGTCTCTTTAAAGTTATAGATATATGACACGCTGGCAAAAAGCACGGCTGGGTCGGTAGGGTAGATCATTGAAATGCCCGGTTCGATGCTCCAAAAGCCCGAGCCTGTAGGCGCATCTTCTAATACATTGGTGGTTGGGTCTGTATCGATTTCATATGGGGATTTACCCGTGTTTGATTTGACGCGCAAGCTGCCCACCCAATAAGGACTGGTGTCGAAGTTAAACTGGTGCCGAATCGCAAACTCGATATCACCCAACCCTCCGCCATCGATATCTCTGTTAATGGTCTCGTCTGAAGCACCTTCGCTGATAGGGCGAGCAGAGATTTGGTCATTGCGGTAGACATACGGCATGCGAATTTCTAGTTCAGTCGCGTTGGTCAGGCCGTAGCGCCCGGTTAAACCGGCAGTGAGTGTGGTTCTATCTGAGTCACTCACTTCAATAAGACCAATCACCAATGCCGGTAAGACACTGTATCCCACCACACTGACTCGATTTGAGGAGTTCTGCGTATAATTAAGTGAGGCTTCGATACCAAACTGCCCTTTTGGAGTTAATACGCCAGGTCTGTCAATCACATCCGCGACGGTTTGCGCCCGTTTAGCATCTGTCGCAGGGTCATCAGCGAAGACTGATGGTGCCAGCAACAGGAGAGGAAGAGAATAGAGTAGAGGTTTTGCCATTTTGTTCGTCCCTTTTTTGTTTTGGCCCTCCTTTTAATTAGTTCAGTAACGTGACTCTTGCCACTATTGATTTATGTATTATTTACATCTTTGCATATGCTCATTGGTTCTTATTGGCGGGTTGTTGTTGATAAAAAAGAATATTACTTCTGTTACTCAATAAAGTGACGAGGAGAAATGATGAGGCTCTTGGGGATTTTAAAACTTTGTCTTATTTTTGAGACATTGTTTTGCACGGATACGCCAACAAAAAAAGAGCCATAGAGGCTCTTTTTAAAACGGTGTTTACTGGGTGTGATTAACCCATAAACCAAGAGACAAAAATGAGTGCTCCAAACATAAAGGTCGCGACAAGTGCTGCTTGACCACCACCCACGGTATAGGTTTGCTCACGGCCCACTTGAGGGAAATCTGGCTTGCGTACTTTGACCGCCATCGCCAATGGCCCCCAAATCGCTAAGAAGACCAATACCATGCCCGCATAGTCCAACATGCTAATAAATTGGTTTGCAAACAGTGTTGCGAGTACCAATGGAAGGATAAAAGTCAGCGCATAGGCGATAAGTGGATTTTTCGAAATCGCATCTTTGTTTTGATCATAAAGCGCCATAGAGACACCGAGATAAGAAGTAATCAATGCTAACGCAGAGAAAATAGCCACCACACTTTTGAGCAGATCAGTTTCGCCGTCGAACGCTGCAATAAGCTGAGAGATATTTTCGAATTTACTGACTGCCTCAACCCCTAAGTTACCAATTACCGCGAATAGCCAAGTCAAATAGCAAACAAGAGGAATAACACAGCCCAGCAGTACCATATTGCGGATCTGGGCGATTGACGCATCTTGGTTGTAGCTGACTAGTGAAGGGATAACGATAATGGCAGCAAAGCTGGTAAAGATAACCGCACTGTATTGGACAACATCATTCACGGAAAAACCGCTCTCTTGGCTCAAGTTCGCCAGTTCGATGTTGTTCATTAGTGAGAAGATAACCACAAACAGCATGGCAATCATCAAGATAAATAGACCACGGTTAAGCTTATCAATGTAAGCCTTACCAGCGACAACCACGAGACCCATCACCAAACTAAAAATGGTGTAACCCACAACAGGAGAGAGGTCGACACCCACTTCTAACAACATGCTGTGGAGTAAATCACCGATACCAATGGTGTAGGCGATCATCAAACAGGCCAGTAATAGGTAAAAAAGGATATTGGTAAAATGCATCCCTTTACGGCCAAGAGTAAAGTAAGCCGTGCTGCTCATGCTGGTGCTTTGCTGTGTTTTGGTGCACGCTTCCGCTAATAGCAACGTTGCGTAAGTGGTGCCAATAAAGATCACGAACATCAAGCCTGCACTAACAAAAAAACCAAACTGCGCTAGCACCATTGGAATCGCCAACATACCTGCACCCAATGCGGTTCCCGCGAGAATGAGGGAACTACCAAACAACTTCATGTTCAAAAGAAAAGACCCTTACTGAAAATAATTTCAGAACAATGTGTAAATTTTATTTGCCAAGACTAGCAAAAAATACTCAAAACTACGCATAAAATATTTTAATCTTTCGGAATACTTTTTCTAATAGAAGGGTAAATAAAAGAGATCTCGATCGAATTTAACTCGTGAAAGATAGATTTATTTGTCAGCAGAAAGGAGGTTGCTGCAACAAGGAGGCGGTTTGATGACTGATGAAATCAAGAGGATAAACGATGACATAAGTCGTGAAATAACAGAATGATATATCTCAGCTTTAAAGTCGATTAACTTTGTTATTTAACAAATATTTAAACCATAGCTATTGCCTATTGCATTGATAATTACAATTGTTTTTGAAGATGGACGCGAGAGGCATATTCTTCTAATCAGAAATTCGGCGTTTGCCGAGCAATAAATACAACATTTCTGGAAGGAAGAAAACAATGAGTAAAAAACTCACTACTGCTGCTGGTTGCCCTGTTGCTCACAACCAAAATGTCATGACTGCTGGTCCGCGTGGTCCTCAATTACTTCAAGATGTCTGGTTTCTAGAAAAGCTTGCACACTTTGACCGTGAAGTGATCCCTGAGCGTCGTATGCATGCTAAAGGCTCTGGTGCTTATGGTACCTTTACTGTGACTCACGACATCACCAAGTACACTCGTGCAAAAATTTTCTCTGAAGTGGGTAAACAAACAGAGATGTTTGCTCGTTTCACTACTGTTGCGGGTGAGCGCGGCGCGGCAGATGCCGAACGCGATATCCGTGGTTTTGCACTTAAGTTCTATACCGAAGAGGGTAACTGGGACTTAGTGGGTAACAACACCCCCGTTTTCTTCCTACGCGATCCTTTAAAATTCCCAGATCTCAACCACGCTGTTAAGCGTGACCCACGCACTAACATGCGTAGCTCAACCAATAACTGGGACTTCTGGACATCGTTACCAGAGGCCTTCCATCAGGTCACGATTGTGATGAGTGACCGAGGTATTCCTGCGTCATACCGTCATATGCATGGTTTTGGTAGCCACACTTTTAGCTTTATTAACGCAGAAAACGAGCGCTACTGGGTTAAATTCCACTTTAAAACTCAGCAAGGCATCAAAAACCTCACTGATCAAGAAGCTGAATCGGTAGTGGGTAAAGATCGCGAAAGTCATCAACGTGACCTTTATGAAGCGATTGAGCGTCAAGACTTCCCTAAATGGAAAATGTACGTACAGATCATGCCGGAACTTGAAGCGGATGAAGTGAGCTTTAACCCATTCGACTTAACCAAAGTGTGGTCACAAAAAGACTACCCACTAATTCCAGTTGGTGAGTTTGAGCTTAACCGCAACCCTGAAAACTTCTATGCAGAAGTTGAGCAGTCAGCCTTCAACCCAGCAGCAGTCGTTCCGGGTGTTGGTTTTTCACCAGATAAGATGCTGCAAGGCCGTCTGTTTGCTTATGGTGACGCACAACGTTACCGTTTGGGTGTTAACCATCACCAAATCCCAGTGAACGCACCACGTTGTCCAGTTCACAGCTACCACCGTGATGGTGCAATGCGAGTGGATAGTAACTATGGTTCAACCATCGGTTATGAACCAAACTTTAAGCAAGAGTGGGCTGAGCAACCGGATTATTCAGAGCCGCCTCTACGCATCAACGGCAATGCTGATCATTACGACCACCGTGTGGATGAGGATTACTTTAGCCAAGCAGGCGATCTATTCCGTCTTATGAGCGAAGAGCAACGTCAAATGTTGTTTGATAATACTGCCCGCGCAATGGATGGTGTGCCAGAGTTTATTAAACAGCGTCACGTCAATCATGCTTATCAAGCCGATGAAGCTTATGGTCGCGGTTTGGAACTGGCACTTGGTTTAAAATAACCCGCTAGCTTTAATCACTAACTTATTGAAAAGGCGCTTAATGCGCCTTTTTTGTTGCCCAATAACTCCTTTCCTCTCTCCGCTTTTTAACACCTATCTCTTTGAGCATTCGCTCATAATTAATGAGCGTTTTATTGATTGTTCAATCACATTGCTGAAATATCGCTCGAAAACTGCCAATCAATTGTGATCTCAATCGCTAATGCGGTGATTTTTTGACCGTATATTGCCTCAAAACGCTGCGCAGAAATTATCCACATATCAGACGAATATTGAGAGGCAATATGAGTTGGACAAAAGAGATTCTGAATACGGAAAAACCGATCATTGCGATGTGCCACATACGTGCATTACCGGGTGATCCTGGATATGACCATGCTGCTGGAATGCAGTGGGTGTTGCAAAAAGCACGTGAAGATTTCTTAGCTTTGCAAGAAGGTGGCGTTGACGCGGTGATGTTCTCAAACGAGTTCTCCCTGCCTTATCTAACCAAAGTAAAAACAGAAACCGTTGCGGCAATGGCACGCATTATCGGTGAACTGATGCCAGAAATCGAAATTCCATTTGGCGTGAATGTGTTGTGGGATCCTGTCGCGTCAATGGATCTCGCCCAAGCGACGGGTGCGAAGTTTGTGCGTGAAATTTTTACCGGTGTATATGCCAGTGACTTTGGTGTGTGGGACACCAATTGTGGTGAAACCATCCGTCATCAACACCGAATTGGCGCTAAAGATGTAAAAAGCCTATTCAATATTGTCCCTGAAGCTGCTCAGTATTTGGCGCATCGAGAGATCGAAAGTATCGCCAAAACCACGGTGTTTAACTGTAAGCCGGATGCAGTCTGTGTTTCGGGGATGACCGCAGGTGAAGCAACCGACAGCAACATCCTTTCACGAGTTAAACAAGCTATTCCAAATACATTAGTGTTTGCTAATACGGGGGTAAGAATCAATACCGTTGAAGAGCAATTGGGTATCGCTGATGGTGCTGTGGTTGGGACTACATTCAAACAAGATGGGGACTTCAACAAGTATGTTGAGCTCGCTCGAGTGAAAGAGTTTATGCAGGAAGTGAAGCGTATTCGCTAGGCGAGCGCTCACACAAATTAGATTTATTAGGGAGTATTAGGATGAAAAAGTTAACGCTACTGACAATCGTATCCGCCACAGTTTTTGGTGCTTTATCTGTCCCTGTTCATGCCCAAGAGATGGAATTTGTCACTGTACCTAAAGCGGTAGGTCTCAACTGGTTTAACCGCATGGAAGAAGGGGTAGTGAAATTTGGAGAAGACAACCCAACCATCACCTCTTTTCAACAAGGTCCATCTAAGTTTGACGCTGCGTTGCAGGTTCAGGTGATTGAAGACTTAATTGCTCGAAAAGTTGATGCGCTAAATGTGGTGCCTTTTCAGGCGGACTCATTAGAGCCAGTACTGAAAAAAGCACGTGAAAAAGGGATAGTGGTTGTTTCTCACGAAGCCAGCGATTTGACCAACATCGACTATGACGTGGAGGCATTTGATAACCAAGCCTACGGCCGATTTTTGATGGATCTTCTTGCTCAAGGCATGCAAGAAGAAGGGCAATATGCAGTGTTTGTCGGCAGTTTAACTTCTACCACTCATATGACTTGGGTAAATGCTGCGATTGAATATCAAAAAGAGCGTTATCCGAAGATGGAAATGGTGGGAGGTATTAATGAGAGTGCCGATGATATTAAGAACTCCTATGCAAAAACTCGTGAGCTTATGCGCACCTACCCTAACTTAAAAGGTATTCAAGGTTCATCAGCGTTAGACGTGGTTGGGGCAGGGCAAGCGATTGAAGAGTCGGGCTTAGAAGACAAAATCACGGTTGTGGGTACCAGTATCGTCTCTTACTCGGCGGACTTACTAGAAACGGGCGCTGTTGACGTTATCACTGGTTGGGATCCTGCAATGGCAGCCTATGCCATGAACAGTGTGTCAAAAATGCTGCTTGAAGGTAAAACGATTACTGATGGGATGGATCTTGGCGTTGAAGGCTACAACAACATCAAGTTGGACGGCAAAGTTATCTATGGATCTGCATGGATCAAGATAACGAAAGAGAATATGTCAGACTATAACTTCTAAGGAGTTTAGCCGATGAAAGGCCTACCACTAGTACAAGTTAGAAGTGTCTGCAAAAGCTTTGCTGGTGTGCAGGCCTTAAATAACGTCTCATTTGATATCTACCGTGGCGAACGTTTGACCATAATGGGAGAAAATGGCTCGGGTAAATCTACCATCATCAAACTGATCGCTGGGGTATATGGGTTTGACTCGGGAACCATTCAAATTGGCGAACAGGTATTGACCAAAATATCACCGAAGGCCGCAATCGATGCTGGTATTCAGGTGATTTATCAAGACTTTTCCTTATTACCTAACCTTACCGTTGCCGAGAACCTGGCTTTTAATGCCAATCTGGCAAGTGGACGCTGGCGGATGGATTGGGCTGAAACTGAAAGGATTGCTAAGCAAGCATTGGAGAAAATTGGTATTTCATTACCGCTCGATGAACTCGCGGGTAACTTATCAGCGGCGGATCGCCAACTGATTGCCATTGCTAAGGCTTTACTTAAAAACACATCGCTAATCATCATGGATGAGCCAACTACGGCACTAACACGTCGAGAAGTGCAGACGTTACTTGGCATTGTTGATGATTTAAAACAAAAAGGAATTTCGACCATCTTTGTCAGCCATAAGTTGGAAGAGGTGTTAACCGTCTCTGACCGCGTAGTGGTGCTACGTAATGGTGAATTAATACTAGAGAAACCGATCGAAGAGCTTGACCGAAGTTCAATTGTTGAGGCGATGTCAGGTATTCATTTGGTGGAAAAAAACTCTTCCAGTAAACCCAAACATGGTAAGCCACGCTTATGTGTACGACATCTCTGTTTACCGCCCTCGATGCTGGACGTGAGCTTTGATCTCTATCCGGGGCATGTGCTTGGTGTTACTGGTTTACTTGGCTCTGGTCGCAACGAGCTGGCTAAAGCATTGATGGGGATTGAGCCTGCCGTGACAGGGATGATTTCAATCGATGGAGAGAAAATCCATATTCGTAATGTGCAAGACGCTCTGCATCATCGTATCGCGTTGGTTCCAGAGGATCGGTTGACTGAAGGCTTGTTTATCGACACATCGATTGGTCTCAATATGATGCTGCGCGTGATGGCGGGTTTTACCGATAAAAGCGGTAAGTTGGATTGGCAAACGGTCAAAGAACAGTCTCAACGTTGGGTTAGCTCTTTATCGGTGAAAACCAACAATACTGAACTACCCGTTTCCTCTTTGTCTGGTGGAAATCAGCAAAAAGTAGTGTTGGCGAAGTGGCTGGCAAGTGACCCTAAGATATTGATTCTTGTTGGGCCAACGGTAGGTGTGGATGTGCGCTCTAAGTTGGACATTATTGAGATGATTCAAGGGTTAGCAGAGCAAGGTGTCTCGGTCATTGTGATCACTGATGATATTCCTGAATTGCTGCAAGTTGCCAACGAAATCATGGTAATGCGACGGGGGCGCTCATCGAAGCTAGTAGCAATCGAACAAGTGGATGAGGCGTGGATTGTTAATGAGTTAAGCAAAGATGGAGAGGCCGCATGAAACAGTTTATTCGCTCCCATGAGTTTATAATTTTGGTGATTATCTTGGGTTATGCGGCGCTGGTTGCATGCATTAATCCTACTGCATTTCTAACGTTATCGACCTTGTTTGATATTCTCAAAAGCGCCTCGATTTATGGCATTTTGGCACTTGGCGTACTGTTAGTTATCTTAACGGGCGGTGTGGATCTCTCTTTTCCCGCGGTCGGGGCCTTTTCCAGTTACTTAGCGATTCTGCTGTTTAAAACCATGGGTTGGTCATCGTTAAGTGGCATATTTATTGTCGCCATCAGTATTGGTGTGGTGTTGGGGTTAATCAATGGTTTCTTGGTGCATAAACTGCGTGCTCCGGCGATGATCATTACCCTTGGAACCTCCAGTATTTTATATGGTGCGTTACTATTTGGTTTTGGCAGTACAGTCCTATTTTCTTTGCCACTCGCACTACGAAAATTCTCGAATGCCAGCATCGTGACAGTCAGCGACCCGATCACCGGTTCCACAGCGCTGCATCCGGTGGTGTTTATCTGGTTAGGCCTCGCATTACTCTGCTATCTATTCCTCACTTTTACTATGCGTGGTCGTTTTCTTTATGCACTAGGTGGTAATGCTAGCGTTTGTGAACGGTCAGGTATCAATATGCTTAGCATTCAATTACTTAACTTTGCCATAGTCGGTGCATTGGCAGCGATTGCGGCGGTCTGCTTTAGCGGTATGTATCGTATGGCTTCACCCATTACGTTTTTAGCCGAAGAGCTGGATGTTATTGCCGCAGTTGTCTTAGGGGGCACCGCGATTATGGGAGGTAAAGGTACCGTGTTGGGTACCATCTTAGGGGTTTTGTTAATCACCTTAATGAAAAACAGCCTTATTCTGATCGGTATTCCTTCCGAGTGGCAAAAATTTATGATTGGTACGTTGTTACTTATTGGGGTCACAAGCCCAATTTTGTCGGCTAAGTACAAGTTCTATAAATCGCAAAAACAAACGGTACTACCGCAAGCCATTACCATGGAGAAAGCATCATGAAGCAGACAATTGATAAAGGGATGCTGAGCCGACCGTATGAGATATTGCATGTGCGTATCCTTGCCATCGCAATTGTACTGACTTTGCTTCTTCTAACGGTTGTGCAGGGCGAGCATTTCCTGACGGCCACGAACTTCCAGTCGATGGCTTTTCAAAGTGTTGAGCTTGGAATTTTGTCATTGGCGATGTGCATTGCCATTGTGCTGGCAGGGATTGATTTGTCGATCATTGCGATTGCCAATTTGGCGGCGATCGCCGTCGCGACATATCTAAAATCGGCAGAGGTGGAGGTATTAAGTATCGCTCACTTACTGGTGTGTGTCGGTATTGCATGCGCTGTTGGGGTTATTTGCGGTGCGTTAAATGGTTATTTAATTGGCTATCTAGGCGTGCCAGCCATTCTAGCGACGTTAGCCACAATGACTCTCTATGGTGGTTTGGCGATCGGCTACACAGGTGGTGCGGCCATTTCTGGGATGCCACAAGGTTTTGATGTGATAGGTAATGGCCAGTGGTTCGGTGTGCCAATCCCAATGTTGATCTTTTTGGTGATTTTAGCGCTATTGTGGCGCATGTTCGAAACGACGGTATTTGGAACTCATCTATATTGTGTTGGTGCCAACCCGAAAGCTTCACAATATTCGGGGATTCCTGTCGCGAAAGTGTTGTTAAAGGCTCATACCTTGATTGGGGTGTTGGCGGCTATCGCGGGATTGATCATTCTATCGCGTACCAATTCAGCCAACCCTGTGTATGGCTCATCTTATATTCTCAGTACCATTCTTATTGTCGCTCTTGGTGGCGTATCGGTATTAGGTGGTAAAGGCAAAATACTCGGTGTGGCGATGGCTATCGTGTTGCTACAACTATTTTCTACCGGTTTGAACATGCTGTTGTATAAAACCAGCGGCAGCAACTTCTTAAAAGATGTGATTTGGGGCGTATTACTGCTCGCCATCATTGTGATGATGCACTACTTACTCAATCGAGGAAACCGAACATGACCGATCAACGAATTGAACAGATAGCTCAAATGTTAGTGCATCATTCATTGCAAATTCAAACGGGTGAAAAGGTAATGATTGCGGCAATGGAAGAGTGCAGTTTGCCTTATGCCAAAGCTCTGAATCGAGCAATTGTGCAGGCGGGTGGCTTTCCTCAGGTACAGTTTGTCAGTGAAGAAATGCGTTCCGATTTGATGCGTTTTGGTCAAGATGAGCAAATTAGCTGGATTCCAGAAATAGAGCGCTACGGTATGGAGTGGGCTGATGTGTACATTGCGCTTCGCGGCGCTTCTAACCTATATCAACACTGGGATATTCCCGTCGAGAAGAAAGCCTTGAGTCAAAAAACACAAGGGATTATCTCAACTGCTCGCTGGCAAAAAACACGTTGGTGCTTATTGCGCATCCCCAATCTCAATATGGCACATCAAGCAAAAATTGATGAACACACGTTAATGGAACAGTTCTATCGCGCTTGTTTGTTGGATTGGTCACAACATACGACGGAGTGGCAACGCCTTTGTCAGCGATTGGAGCAGGGCAGTGCGGTTCGTATTGTCAGTGCCAATACTGATTTGAGTTTCTCAACGCAAGGGCGTAAATGGGTGGTTTTTGACGGGCGTGCCAATATGCCTGATGGTGAAATAGCGACAGCCCCACTTACCGAAACTATCAATGGCTATATTGAGTTTGAAAACCCAGGGGTGCTCGGTGGACAACTGATGGAAAACTTGCGCTTAGAGTGGCAATGTGGCGTGTTAGTGAGTGCGACCTGCTCGACGAACCAAAACTACCTCAACAACATACTCGCGACCGATGAGGGTGCAAAGTTGATTGGAGAGTTTGCATTCGGCCTCAACCCAGAAATGACCACATTTACCAACGATATTTTGGTGGATGAGAAAATCGCTGGCACCTTACATATTGCCCTAGGACGGGCATATCCAGAGTGCGGGGGTACCAATATTTCTGCGATTCATTGGGACATAATCAAAGACACCCGAATTGATGGGAAAGTTTATCTTGATGGTGAACTGATATTTGAGCGTGGACAATTCTTAATTTGAGGTGCGTTATGGAACAGACGTATTACCTAGGAATCGATATTGGTACGTATTCCAGCAAAGGTGTGTTGGTTGATACTTATGGAGAGATCATTGCTCAACATTCCATTGCACATGAACTCTCTGTGCCTCATGAGGGATTCGCTGAACATGACGCGATGCAGGTTTGGTGGGGGGAGTTTCAAGCGATTTGCCGAGAGTTGATTTCGCTCTCAGGGATTGATGCGGAGCAGATCAAAGCGGTGGGGCACAGTGCGATGTCGCCTTGTTTAGTGTGCGCTGATGAGCAGGGCAAGCCTCTGCATGCTGCGATATTGTATGGTATTGATACGCGGGCAAGCGAACAACAACAACAGATGTATCAGTTGCTTGGTCAAGACAACATCTATCAACTCAGTGGCGGCCTGCTTTCTAGCCAATCCGTTGTTCCCAAAATGTTATGGGTTAAGCAGCATATGCCCAAGGTCTGGAACCAAACCCATTATCTGTTTTCTGCTTCGGGTTTTATTACTTACCAATTAACCAATCACTACTGTTTAGATTGTTATGATGCCATCGCTTACAGTGGCATATACAACTGCCACAGTAATAGTTGGGATCTCGATAGTTGTCAGCGGCTTGGGATAAATAAACCACTTCCACAGTTGCATTGGGCGACTGAAATTGTGGGCAAGGTGACAGAAGATGCAGCGCGAGCCACTGGGCTAAAAGTAGGCACGCCAGTGTTAACTGGTTGTGCTGATGCTGGCGCTGAAGCCTTGTCAGCAGGGGTAATGGCGAACGGTGATACGATGTTGATGTATGGCAGTTCGACATTCTTTATTACCCGTACACCTTACCGAATCAGTTCGCCTATATTTTGGAGCAATTGCTTTTTAGAGCCCGATACTTATGTGGTGACTGGTGGTACAGCAACGTGTGGTAGTTTGCTTACTTGGTATCTCAATCAGTTTGGCTCCCAAGCTAAACTCGACAGCAAACTCCATCACACTAACCCCCATGCCGAGTTGATGAAAAAGTTTGAGCATTCAGCGCCCGGTGCAAATGGCTTGATCTGTTTACCGTATTTTTCTGGAGAGCGAACCCCCATTTTAGACAGCGATGCTAAGGGAATGCTGTTTGGGTTGACGCTAGGTCATACTGATGCGGACATTTATCGCTCAGTTGTCGAAGGGATTGCGATGAGCATCACTCATAATATCCGAGCCTTGGGTTTAGAATGTGAGGTGAAGAGATTATTGGCCGTTGGTGGCGGAGTAAATAATCACCATTTATTGCAATCGGTTAGCGACTTTGCTCAAGTCGAACAGTCCGTGAGTGACCGCAGTGTGGGGGCGAGTTATGGCAACTGCATGATGGCCGCAGTGTGTTGTGGTCAGTTTGAGTGTTTAGATGACGCAGTGAGTCACTGGGTTAAGTTTGAGCAAAACTTTAAAGCCAACCCACCGATAGTTGAGTTGGAGCGAAATTACGAGATATATCTGCACCTTTATCAAGCCAATCGAGAGTTGATGCATGGCCTAAGTAGTTGATGAGGAATGAGGTATGGCAGTGGAAAGACGACAGTTTATGCTCGACTATGTGTGGAAGCATGGCGAGCTTTTGACTAATCAGGCTATGGAGCTTTTTTCGGCATCTGCGCCAACTATTCGCCGCGACTTCAATAAGCTTGTTCAAAGTCATCCTGCACTGACGCGCACCCATGGTGGGATACATATAAGGATTCAAGATACCGATAAAGAGTTTGAGTTTGATATAAAACAGAACTTAAATACTCAATCAAAACAAGAGATTGCAGCCAAAGCTTGCCGACTTATTCAGCCGCATGATTGCATTTTTCTTGATTCAGGTTCGACATGCTTTGAGTTAGCCAAATATTTGCGCTCTATCCCGCTTACGGTTGTTACCACTGATGTCAAAATTGCTGACTTACTTGGGGGCGCACGAGATATTGACCTCTACATCGTGGGTGGAAAAGTGCGCACGGGGTTCTTTTCCATTGGGGATACGATGGCCTGCGATATGCTCCAACAGTTCTCTGCCACGTTAGGTTTTATGTCATGTGATGCGGTATCTCTCGACGCTGGTGTCACTAACTCCTCGATGTTCGAAGTGAGCGTCAAGCGCGCTTTAATGAAGCAGAGTAAAGCGGTGTGTATGTTGGTTGATGAGCAGAAGTTGGAAACGACTGCTCCGTATGCGGTGGCGTCACTGTCGGTAATTAAGTATTTGGTCACGACCTCAAACGCAGATGTAGATTTGCTTAACAAGTACCGAGCACGTGGTATTGAAGTGCTTTAGCTCGAGCTTAACAAGCTACTCAATACGGGTTTGGGCTTGACTCAAGAGTTGATGATAAAACGCTAGCGCGGCTGGACCGGTGTTAACACCTTTAGGCAGAGTGATATGCAAGGCGACTTGATAGCGCTCTGAATGCTCAATATTGACCTGCTTAATTTGGGTGTTGGTTGCGGGCTTTACCATATGAAGCGGTATGCGGCAATAGCCAACGCCTTGTTCCACCGCACGCAGTGCATGATCGAAGTTGTCTACGGTAATGCGTTGTCTTGACTTTAACCAACCCACATCTCGCTTTGTATTGGCATCTTCGCCTAAATCTCGCACCACAATTTGACACGTCGTTGCAAAATCAGCGAGACGTAAGTTCTCTTTGCTTGCTAAAGGGTGGTTGTGGGCAATGACGGGAACCATGGTGGTCGTGCCAAACGCTTCTGCGGGGTAGTTGGTGATTGGTAAGTTAATAATCGCAATATCCGCCAGCTCATTCACCACCATGTCGGTGGTTTTACTCAGTGACGTTTCAACAACTTGGATAGAGGTTGCGCTGTTGTCTGCAAGGAACGTTGCCATTGGTTGATACAACCAACTAGGGTCACATAAATGGTCAATCGAAACGGTGATTTGCGATTCGACGCCACTGCTGAGTTGTTTACTGATCATCTCAAGCTCATGGGCTTGTTCAAGCATTGAGTCGGCTCGACGGAGCAAAGTTTTGCCATGCTCAGTCAGCACCGCTCGACGCCCTTCAACCGCCAATAACTCAACGCCGAGTTGCTGCTCAAGTTTCCTCACTGAATAAATCAACGTGGTATGGCTTTTGTTTAACGCCTGTGCCGCAGCTTGAATGCTACCCGCTTGTTCGATGTGGTGCAGTGTTTGCCACTGCTCAAGAGTTGTTTTTAAGCGCATTGGTCAAATTTTTAGACAGTTAATGGCAAAATTATGAACTTTTTTGTCGAAAATATAAAGGTAATAATCACTACATCAACCGAGATGAGCAACTGAATAGCAGTTTGATACCAGTGAGGAGTAAGCGTGATGAAGAAGTTATTACAAGTTGATTTTGATTTTCAGGGACCTTTTGGTCAGGAAATGGTGCAAGCGATGACAGGCTTAGCGGAGTCGATCAATCAAGAGCCGGGTTTGATTTGGAAAATTTGGACGCAAAGCGAGAAAGATCAATTAGGGGGCGGTGTTTACCTGTTTGCTGATGAAGCCAGTGCCCAAGCTTACTTGGCGATGCACAGTGAGCGACTCACTCAGATGGGAATTCAAAATATACGTGGAGTGATTTTTGATATTAATCATGCACTTAGTGAAATAAACCACGCACCAATTGCTTAATGCCACCGTTTTAGAGATAGACCAATGAACAATAAAACCTTTCTGACCGTGCATAGTGTTATTTATACATTGTTTGCTTTTGCGCTGTTCTTTGTACCTGCACTGATGTGGCCAATGTACGGTGTTGAGATCAATGATCGCTATGCCTACTTTCTCTCGCAACACACGTCGATTTTTTTGGGGGCGATAGCGGCAGTAAGCTGGCTAATGCGTGAGATTGAATCGGGTAAAGCGATGACTCAGTTGCTCAAAGCACTGCTGATTGGCAATGTCTTGGGCGCGATAATTACAGCTTATGCAGGCGTTACAGGTGTGTTTGTTGGCTTTGGTTGGAGCGATCCAGCTTTCTTTACCCTACTTAGCGTGCTGAGTTGGTTGCAACTGAAAAAGCAGTAACACGCCATTAGTTATCTAAGAGTTGTTTCGCTAAAGCCTCAAATATGAGGCTTTTTTGCTGTTTGTCAGAGCGCCAAGTTTGAATGACTGATGTTGGATAGTAGGTGATATTGTCGACAGTCATCATTTGCAGACGACAGTTACAACGCGTGACTGTTAAACAAGTCAATTTTATTCTCACCCATCAATAGGTGACTCAGAGATAGTCATCGAGCCAAGCGTTAACTCCTAGGTAGTTTAGGCGTAAATTGAGCACTCAATATAATCTGTAACTCCCTATCTAATAAGGCTCTGTTGCTAAAAAAGCCAACACGGCGATTGATGGCGCTTTGCCATTAAGCCCGGCATTACTTACAGTCTAAAATTGCACTTGAGAGCGGCATCATTGCTTAGATTCGCGGCTCAATCTTACTCACTGACCGATACTATACCTTAGTCTAAATTGTCGACAATTTGCTTGATTGTCGACAATGTTGTGTACTATTTTGTAATCAAGTTAAATAAATGTTGATTTTTGTTTGCGTATTTCGCGGGCGGCGTCAACAACAAAGAGTCTTGAGTATGAATAGTGAGTTAAATCCTGAGTTAATGAACAAGCTCAGTGACAGGGAAAATACCAAGTCTATCACGCTGACCGAAGTGTTAGTGGAAGCGATCATCAGTGGTGAGTTGCCTTCTGGCAGTAAGATTTCCGAGCCCGAACTCGCCAAGCGCTATCAAGTGAGCCGAGGTCCGCTGCGTGAAGCAATGATGCGCTTAGAGGGGCTAGGCTTAATTGAGCGTATCGCTCATGTCGGCGCTAGAGTGATCGCTTTATCACCGGAAAAGCTGGTTGAGTTATACGCGGTGCGTGAAGCGCTCGAAGGTATGGCGGCGCGTTTGGCTGCTCGACATATCCGCCAAGAAGAAATCTTAGGCTTAGAACTGCTATTGGCAAAACATTCTGCGCATATTGATGAGGTCGAGGGTGCTTCTTACTTTCATCAAGAAGGGGATTTCGATTTTCACTATCGCATCATCAAAGCGAGTCGCAATAACAAACTCATCGCGCTGCTCTGTGATGAGCTGTACCACTTGTTGCGCATGTATCGCTATCAATCTCCCCGTGCTCAATCTCGCCCTAAAGAGGCGTTAGACGAACATAAATTCATCCTTCAAGCGATTCGTAATCGTGATGAAGAGTTGGCAGAAATGCTGATGCGGCGCCATATCTCCGGCAGTCGCAAACTGATCGAACAACAAATTTCTCTTGCTGAAAATGATAAGGATACCAACCCATGAACTTATCCCCCGGAGCGAAGTTTCGACTCGCTGTCGAACAAAATGATCCCCTGCAAATTGTCGGAACCGTCAATCCATATTGCGCCATGATGGCGAAAAATGTTGGGCATCAAGCCATTTACCTATCAGGTGGTGGTATTGCCAATGCTTCTTATGGTTTGCCGGACTTAGGGATTACGACCCTCAATGATGTGCTGGTGGATGTAGAGCGAATCACCAATGCCTGTGATTTGCCGCTGTTGGTTGATATCGATACAGGATTTGGCGGTGCATTTAATATTGCCCGCACGATTAAAGCGATGGAAAAAGCCGGTGCTGCCGCGGTGCACCTTGAAGATCAAGTCGCGCAGAAGCGTTGTGGTCATCGTCCAAACAAAGCCATTGTGAGCCAACAAGAAATGGTTGACCGCGTCAAGGCTGCGGTGGATGCACGCAACAATGATGACTTTGTCATCATGGCTCGCACTGATGCGCTTGCGGTTGAGGGCATGGACAGTGCTATTGAGCGTGCGATTGCCTGTGTGCAAGCGGGCGCTGACATGATCTTCCCTGAAGCGATGAACGAGCTGGGTCAATACGTGCAGTTTTCTGATGCGCTTGCACAAGCAACCGGTAAGCATGTCCCCATTCTTGCCAATATTACTGAGTTTGGCCAAACGCCTCTTTATGGGTGTGATGAACTCGCTCAGTCCAAGGTTGACATGGTGCTGTACCCACTGAGTGCATTTCGAGCGATGAATAAGGCGGCAGAAAATGTCTATCAACATCTGCTGCAAGAAGGTAATCAGGAAGCACTAATTGGGGCGATGCAAACTCGCAACGAATTGTATGCTCACCTTAATTACCACGACTACGAAGATAAGCTCGATAAGCTTTTCTCCGAGGGTAACTAGTCGACGCTGGCTAGGTTAAACCTTTATCTCAAGTGGTTTAGATATAACTGGGACGCCCAAGAAACATACTCATTATCCAATAACGTGAAACCGTCTGACTTAAATAATAACAGCGATAACCTGACCGAGTAGTTGTATTACCCAGCAGGAAGGAAAGTCAGACAGAAAAGGAGTTCAACATGCCTACTAAAGAAATAGGCGGCGCAGGTCTACGAGGCCAAAGCGCTGGTAGCACGGCACTATGCACTGTCGGTAAATCGGGGACAGGTCTAACATATCGTGGTTACGATATTACTGACCTAGCAAACAATGCTCAATTTGAGGAGGTGGCACATCTTTTGTTACGCGGTCACTTGCCCAATCAGCAGCAGTTAGATACTTACAAGACCCATCTGCTAAGTTTGCGTGGTTTACCGCAAGCGCTTAAACATGCGTTAGAGCTTATCCCTGCCGACGCGCACCCGATGGATGTAATGCGCACAGGGTGTTCAGTCCTCGGTAATCTTGAACAAGAGAAAGATTTCTCAGAGCAGCTTGATGCAACCGAGCGTTTGTTGGCGCTATTCCCCGCGATGATCTGTTACTGGTATCGCTTTAGTCATGACGGTGTGCGCGTTGATACCGAAGACCAATCTCAAGACTCTATCGGTGGTTACTTCTTGAAGTTACTGACAGATAGAGAACCAAGTGAGCTGCACAAACAAGTGATGCACTGTTCACTGATCCTCTACGCAGAGCACGAGTTTAATGCTTCTACCTTTGCTGCGCGTGTTTGTGCTTCAACCCTCTCTGATTTGCATTCTTGTATTACCGGAGCAATTGGCACTTTGCGTGGGCCTTTGCACGGTGGTGCGAATGAAGCGGCGATGGAGATGATTGAAAACTGGCAAACACCAGATGAAGCTGAAGAGAATATTCTGCGTATGCTGGAAAACAAAGACAAAATTATGGGCTTTGGTCATGCCATCTACCGTGAAAGCGACCCGCGAAATGCACTAATTAAGCGTTGGTCAAAAGCGCTTTCTGAGGGCGTTGGGGATACTCATCTTTATGCGGTTTCCGAACGCGTAGAGGCGGTGATGAAGCGCGAAAAAGGTCTGTTTTGTAATGCGGATTTCTTCCATGCTTCTGCATACCATTTTATGGATATTCCTACCAAATTATTCACCCCGATTTTTGTGATGAGTCGTTTAACAGGTTGGGCTGCGCATGTGTACGAGCAGCGTGAAAACAACCGCATTATTCGTCCTAGTGCGGATTATACCGGACCTGAGCATCAAGAATGGGTGCCAATCGAGCAGCGTTAAAAGTACCGATTGGTCTTTGCCGCTGGCAATGATTTTGAAGATTGGAGTAACTCGAACCACGAGTGCCAGTTGTAGAGTTTGGATCAACAGCGCGAAAACCCCGTTAAGCCTCTGCGTATAGTGAGTGATGCAAAGAGGCTTATCAGAGCGTTAAAGACCTTACGGTGCTACGTGGAAAGAGTATTAAAACTGGAAGTAACCCTATGATAATAAATACTCAATACCGCAAGTCTTTACCGGACAGTCAACTTGACTATTTTGATGCCCGCGAAGCGGTGGATGCTATCACCCCTAACGCTTACAGCAAATTGCCTTACACGTCACGGGTTCTGGCTGAGCAACTGGTACGTCGATGTGAGCCAACACAGCTTGAAGCAAGCTTAAGACAACTGATTGAGCGTAAGCGAGATCTGGATTTTCCTTGGTATCCAGCCCGAGTGGTCTGCCATGACATTCTTGGTCAAACCGCATTGGTTGATCTTGCTGGCTTGCGTGATGCGATTGCAGATCAAGGTGGCGACCCTGCCAAAGTAAACCCTGTCGTTGAAACTCAGTTGATCGTTGATCATTCACTTGCGGTTGAACATGGTGGCTTTGATCCTGACGCCTTTGATAAAAACCGAGCGATTGAAGATCGCCGGAATGAAGACCGCTTTCATTTTATTGAATGGTGTAAAACGGCTTTTGAGAACGTCAGTGTTATTCCCGCAGGTAACGGGATTATGCACCAAATTAACCTAGAAAAAATGTCACCAGTGGTGCAAGCAAAACAAGGTATCGCCTATCCAGACACCTGCGTTGGCACCGATAGCCATACGCCACACGTTGATGCATTGGGAGTGATTGCAATCGGAGTCGGTGGCCTAGAAGCTGAGACTGTCATGCTAGGTCGCCCATCAATGATGCGTTTACCTGATATCGTCGGAGTTAAGCTTACCGGCAAACGACAACCGGGTATTACCGCGACAGATATTGTATTGGCGATCACCGAGTTTCTGCGTAATGAACGCGTGGTTTCAAGTTACCTAGAGTTCTTTGGTGAAGGGGCTCGCGATCTGACAATTGGTGATCGCGCGACGATCTCCAATATGACACCAGAATATGGTGCGACGGCGGGTATGTTCTATATCGATGAGCAAACCATTAATTATCTGCGGCTAACCGGTCGAGACGATGAGCAAGTGGCTTTGGTGGAAAACTATGCCAAACAAACAGGTCTGTGGGCGGATGATTTAGAGACCGCAGAGTACGAGCGAGTGCTGGAGTTTGATCTTTCTGGTGTAACTCGCAATATGGCAGGGCCTTCCAATCCACATCGCCGCTTACCCACCTCTGAACTGGCCGCCCGTGGCATTGCAAGTGAGTGGCAACAAGAAGAAGGACAACTTCCAGATGGTGCAGTGATCATCGCCGCGATCACCTCTTGTACCAATACCAGTAATCCACGCAATGTAGTCGCTGCGGGGCTTGTTGCCAAGAAAGCCAACGAGCTTGGCTTAGTGCGCAAACCGTGGGTCAAATCTTCCTTCGCGCCAGGTTCTAAAGTGGCGAAGCTCTATCTTGAAGAAGCAGGCTTGCTGGAAGAGATGGAAAAACTGGGCTTTGGTATCGTGGCCTATGCATGTACTACCTGTAATGGTATGAGTGGCGCACTGGACCCAGATATTCAGCAAGAGATTATCGATCGCGACCTGTATGCCACAGCTGTGCTCTCAGGTAACCGCAACTTCGATGGTCGTATCCACCCCTATGCTAAACAAGCTTTCCTCGCCTCACCTCCTTTGGTGGTTGCGTATGCATTGGCGGGGACTATTCGGTTTGATATTGAGCGAGATGCATTGGGCACAGACGCGCAAGGTAAGCCGATTTACTTAAGTGATTTATGGCCAAGCGATCAAGAGATCGATGATGTGGTCGGTAAATACGTGAAACCGGAGCAGTTTAATCAAGTTTATATCCAAATGTTTAAGCTGGATGATGCCGAACGTAGCCCAAGCCCTCTCTATGACTGGCGTGAAATGAGTACCTATATCCGCCGTCCGCCCTATTGGGAAGGCGCGCTTGCCGGTGAGCGAACGCTATCTGGCATGCGACCATTGGCGATTCTTGGCGACAATATCACGACCGATCACTTGTCACCTTCCAATGCCATTTTAGCCAGCAGCGCCGCCGGTGAGTATCTGGCAAAAATGGGGCTACCTGAAGAGGACTTTAACTCTTACGCCACCCATCGCGGAGATCACTTAACGGCTCAGCGAGCCACATTTGCCAACCCTAAACTGTTTAATGAAATGGTCAAGGAGAAGGGTGAGGTAGTGCAAGGTTCGTTAGCGCGTATTGAACCTGAGGGTAAAGTCACCCGCATGTGGGAAGCCATTGAAACCTACATGACGCGTAAGCAGCCCTTAATTGTGGTCGCAGGTGCGGACTATGGGCAAGGCTCGTCGCGTGATTGGGCGGCAAAAGGTGTGCGTCTCGCAGGGGTTGAAGCGATCGTTGCAGAAGGTTTTGAACGTATCCACCGCACAAATTTGGTCGGCATGGGGGTGTTACCACTGCAGTTTAAAGCAGGAGTAAACCGTCACACCCTCAACTTAGATGGCACCGAGTTATATGACGTTGTTGGTGATATCGCCCCCGAGGCGGATCTGGCACTAGTCATTACCCGATCGAACGGTGAAAAGCTGGATGTGGCGGTGACATGCCGACTTGATACTGCTGATGAAGTGAGTGTTTATCAAGCGGGTGGCGTGTTGCAACGTTTTGCGCAAGATTTCCTCGCACAGTAAGGGATGACTATGATTCGAACCAAACCTCAGCTTCGCATACCCGCGACCTATATGCGAGGCGGAACGAGTAAAGGGGTATTTTTTAGCCTCAATGACTTACCTCCAGAAGCTCAAGTGGCAGGTCAAGCGCGTGATAACTTGCTGATGCGGGTGATTGGTAGCCCTGATGCGTATGGCAAGCAGATAGATGGCATGGGAGGCGCAACATCGAGTACGAGCAAAACCGTGATCGTTTCGACGAGCGAACAACCTGACCATGATGTCGATTATCTGTTTGGACAAGTGGCGATTGATAAGCCATTTGTGGATTGGAGCGGAAATTGCGGCAATCTTTCTGCAGCCGTCGGCCCATTTGCAATTCAAGCTGGTTTAGTCAGCTCTGAGCGTTTACCACGAAATGGCATTGCAGAAGTTCGCGTTTGGCAAGCAAACATCAACAAAACCATCATCGTGCACGTACCAATGATTGATGGACGAGTGCAAGAGACGGGCGATTTTGAACTTGATGGGGTCACCTTTCCTGCCGCTGAGATCCAAGTCGATTTTATCGACCCTGCTGCCGGTGACAGCAGCTTATTTCCAACCGGACACCTGATTGATCGTTTGGAGGTGCCCAACATCGGTGCCTTTAACGTGACTTTTATTACTGCGGGGATTCCGACGATTTTTATCGACGCAGAATCCCTCGGTTATCAGGGTATTGAGTTGCAAGAAGAGATCAACAACGATGAAAAAGCGTTAGCGATGTTTGAGACGATTCGAGCCTATGGTGCGTTGAAAATGGGCTTGATTGCGAGTTTAGATGAAGCGAAAAGTCGTCAACACACGCCAAAAATTGCCTTTGTCTCGCCAGCGCAAACTTGTCTCTCTTCGAGTGGTAGCACTATCAATGCTGAAGAGATTGATCTCCATGTTCGTGCCTTGTCTATGGGTAAGTTACACCACGCCATGATGGGTACAGCAGCCGTTGCCATTGCCTCTGCTGCCAGTGTACCAGGCACTTTAGTTAACTTAGCGGCGGGTGGGGGGGAAAAGAGCAATGTCACCTTTGGTCATCCATCAGGCACGCTGAAAGTGGGTGCAGAAGCAAGCATTATGAGTGGTGAATGGGCGATCAATAAGGTGTCGATGAGCCGTAGTGCCAGAGTATTAATGGAGGGCTTTGTGCGTGTTCCCTCCGATGTATTTTCATAAATAAATCAACCGCTGCACCTCTATCACGATATAGATGTGAGGTGAAGAGGCGTGAAAAATTAAGCTATCGCTTTTAGAGCAAGGAGCGATCGAAAGACATACCCCGAAACGACTTGGCGTGACACAAACTGGTGAGTGATTCAAACCTGAATGCTTCTGCTTACTTTAGGAGAATGAGGTTTGCTGATGCTTCCTTTGACGTTGCGGTTTTAAGTTCAGTCGGAGGATTGGAGGAAGCAATATGTCTGCATATCAAGAACAATATCAATGGGCACAAGAGCAACCCGAACTGTTTTGGCAGGAGCAAGCGAAGCAGATTGATTGGTTTGAAGCCCCAAGCACCATTCTTGCGAAGGACGAACATGGCATTGAAAGATGGTTTCCTGATGGAGTCCTGAATACCTGTTGGTTAGCACTCGACCACCATTGTGAACAGGGTAGAGGCGCCAATACGGCTCTTATATATGACTCACCTGTGACAGGAGCTAAGCTGCAATACAGCTATCAAGAGATGCGAGATCAGGTTGCGCGAATTGCAGGAATGCTAGCAGATCGCGGTGTGACCAAAGGTGACCGAGTCGTTATCTATATGCCGATGATCCCTGAAGCAGCGATGGCGATGCTTGCCTGTGCACGCCTTGGGGCGATTCACTCAGTAGTATTTGGTGGCTTTGCACCTAACGAGTTGGCAGTCCGTATTGAAGACGCCGAGCCTAAAGTGGTGATGACCGCATCGTGTGGTATCGAAGTGAACAAGGTGATCGCTTACAAGCCGATGGTTGATAAAGCGATTATGGATAGTCGCTGGAAGCCTGAAAGTGTGTTTGTTTTGCAGCGCCCTCAATGTGAAGCAGAGTTAGGGCAAGCGCGTGATATCGATTGGGCGCAAGCCTACCAAGCAGCCTTGCCACATGCATGCGTACCAGTACTGGCGACCGATCCTCTCTATATTCTGTATACGTCTGGCACGACGGGCAAACCGAAAGGCGTTGTACGTGATAACGGTGGTCATGCGGTTGCGATGAAGTATTCAATGGGCACTATCTATAACATGCCACAAGATGGCGTGTTCTGGGCTGCATCAGATGTTGGTTGGGTCGTGGGTCATTCCTATATTGTTTACGCGCCGCTTATTCACGGTTGCACGACAATTTTATACGAAGGCAAACCAGTACGAACGCCCGATCCCGGTGCTTTTTGGCGTGTATGTGAAGAGTATAGTGTAGATGCTCTGTTCTCTGCTCCGACTGCTTTTAGAGCAATCAAAAAAGAAGATCCACAGGGTGAATGTCTTAAGCAGTATGACTTATCAAAGCTGAAAGCCATCTTTATGGCCGGAGAACGCCTAGACCCGCCGACACTCGAGTGGGTGGAAGATAAAGCGAACAAACCGGTGATTGACCACTGGTGGCAAACAGAAACTGGCTGGGCGATTGCTGGTAATCCAACTGGTATCGAGTTAATGCCAGTTAAAGCGGGTTCGGCAACTAAGCCAATTCCCGGCTATCAAGTGGAGATCCTCAACGAGTTAGGCGAACCTGTTGCCGCTAAACAGCAAGGTTTTGTGGCATTAAAGCGTCCACTGCCACCAAGCTGTTTACCTACGGTGTGGCGTAACCATGATCGCTTTGAATCGGGCTACCTCAGCCAGTTCCCTGGTTACTATGTGTCTGGCGACGGCGGGTATCTTGATGATGATGGGTACCTATTTATTATGGGTCGCATTGATGATGTGATTAACGTTGCTGGACACCGTTTGTCGACCGGTGAAATGGAAGAGATTGTTGGTGGACACCCAGCGATTGCGGAGTGTGCGGTGGTTGGTATCCATGATGAGCTTAAAGGACAATTACCGCTTGGGTTTGTGGTACTGAAAGATGGGGTTAATATCGACTCATTAACGTTAGAGGGTGAGTTGGTCAATAAAGTGCGAGACTCTATTGGCGCGGTTGCTTGTTTCAAGCATGCGTTGGTGGTTGAGCGTCTACCTAAGACGCGCTCTGGTAAGATCTTACGCCGTACTATTCGTCAAATTGCAGATGGCGAATCCTACACGGTACCATCGACTATCGATGACCCTACAAGTATCAGTGAAATTGAACGCGTACTGCGCAGTTAGGTTATTGTCTCGATAGGTTAAAGGAGCGTACTAACGCTCCTTTTTTTGTTCTGTTTCTCTTCTCTTTTCTACGATAAGTTTCATCTCTCTATCTTGTTCAAATTGGTCTGTACAATTTTGACGTCCTTATCACTATTGATAAAAATATTCTCAGAATTAACTCAGTAAACACGATTGCAATCATAGGTTAACTCATTGTTTTATTGTGATAATTGCTATTTTGGTGTGCGCATTGCTTTGAATTGGTCTGTACAATTTTAGTTATTGTAATGAGATCTCGATCTGAGACTGCGACTAATAATTGCACTACTATCGCTTTGAAAGTAACCAAAGTGATTAAAGAACCATGGCTGAAAATTCTAAACGTCTGTATGTCAAAGTCGCGAATGACATCATCGAACAAATTAAACAAGGCACCTATCAGATTGGGGACTGCATTCCACCTGAAAGAAAACTTGCAGAGCAGTTGGGTGTTAGCCGTACCGTTGTGCGTGAGGCAATGGTTTATCTCGAGATGCAAGGCATTGCGGATATTCGCAAAGGGGCTGGAGTGTTCATCATTAATGATGCGAATAGTCTGAATGTCAAAAACAATCTTCCTGAAGTGACTCCGTTTGAAATCTTACAAGCTCGCTTAATGATAGAGCCGCAATTGGCTCGTTTTGCCGCAGAGAACAAAACACCGGAACTTATTGAGGAACTGTCGAACTGCATCAAGATGATGGAGTCTTCGATGTTCTTCTCCGAAGCGACGCTGCGCCACCAAGCATCTGTCGATGCGGATCGCCAATTCCACAAAGCCATTAACCGTGTATCAGATAATCCCCTGGTAATTAACTTCTACGAAGAGTTGATGGCGCTGCATATGGCAGGAGATATGTGGAAGCGAATGGATGAGCTTGCCGATGAACCAGCCTCTCGCGGGCAATGGATTGCTGATCACAAGCTAATTTTTTCAGCGATTGAGCAGGGAGATGGTGACAAAGCCTATCAATGCATTCATGACCATATCATGAATGTCATCGTTGAAATTACGGAATAGAGCCAAGCTCTAGCCTTATTAAATAAACATAAAAACAAAAGGTATTAACTATGAACATCAACATGAAACTCTCGACCTTACTACTTGCTGCTGCGTTGCCATTTTCCGCGGTAGCCAAAGATTACACCTTGAAGATCTCGATGTCTGTGGGCGAAAAAGACCCAATGTATGCAGGCAGTATGGTGATGAAAGAAGCCGTTGAATCACGTACTGATGGCAAGTTAAAGATTGAGGTGTATCCAAGTGGACAACTGGGCTCAATGGAAGACATTCAAGAACAAGCGATGTTTGGTGAAAACGTTGCGGCGTTAACTGATAGTGGCCGCCTGAGTGTTTTCTCGAAAGAAATTGGGGTAATCGGCGTGGCATATGCAGCAAAAGATTACCAAGAGATGAAGCGCATAGTTGAAACCGATGTATTTAAAGGTTGGGAGCAGAAGCTAGAGAAAGAAGGCTTGCATGTCTTATCGTTTAACTGGTTCCAAGGCAGCCGTAGTTTCTTCACCAATAAAGAAGTACAAAAACCAGAAGATTTGAATGGACTGCTTATCCGTACACCGGGTGCTGCGGTATGGTCTGAGTCTGTTCGTTCTTTAGGGGCTACGCCAACAGCATTGCCTTGGGCAGAAACTTACCCTGCGATGCAACAAGGTACGGTCGACGGATTTGAGGCTCAATTGCCAGCCGTTATTTCGGGTAGTTTGCAAGAGACCGTGAAATACGTTGCGGAAACGGAGCACTTCCAGTTGATGACCGCCTTAGTGGTAAGTGAGGACTGGTTCCGTTCGTTGCCACAAGAGTACCAAACCATTTTAACCGAAGAGTCCTACAACGCTGGTAACTATGCATCAGAACAAGCGAATGCGCAGATTGCGGAATACAAACGAATTATGCAAGACGACTACGGCGTGAAGTTTGTGGCGGTCGATAAGACTCCGTTTATTAAAAACGCTCAAGCTGTATTCAAAAAGCTAGGTTACGAGCAAGAGTATCAACAACTCCAACAAGCGCTTAAATAAGCGGAATAAAGAAGGGTAGGGAGTATGTTGTACCTAAATTCATTGAATGGAAAAGTTCTAAAGTGGGAAGAAAACATCGCAGGTATTTGCTTGTTTTTAATCTCCTTCCTAGTCTTCTTTGCTGCATTACTGCGTGCGGTTGGGCATCCTCAGGCTTGGATGTCCGACCTAAGCCAACTGCTATTTGGTTGGGTCATCTTTTTAGGCAGTGATTTAGCATTAAGTCAGAAACGTCATATAGGAGTAGAGTTTTTTGAAGAAAAATTGCCTATGTTTTGGAGAAATAGAATCGCCGATATTTGGTCTGTTTCTATTATAGGCTTCTTGGGTTTTGTTGCATATTACGGATGGTTCTTAGCGACTAAAAGTCGTCGAGAATTTGATTCTCTTGAAATTAGTGAATTCAATGTTGTTATATTTCTAGCGGTGTCGTTCTTATGTTTACTAGCATTTGATTTTTTCCGCAGTAATAAAAAATCCCTACAAGGATATTTGTTTTCATTATTGGTTATTGTGTTGTCTACGGCTTATATCCTATTTAGTTGGGATATTAGTAAACAAGCAGAACCTCTCAGTTATGCGTTTTTAATTGCCTCAGTTCCAGTTGGTTGTGTACTTATGATTCGCACTGAATTGGTGAGTGTTGCAGAAAGATGGAGCAGAAAAAATGGCTGATTTTATTAGTTCACTAACGTCACCAATGGGTGTCTTAGTCGTCAGTTTTGTTATTTTTCTGATGTTGAGAATGCCGCTTGCGTTTGCTATTGCAATTTCAAGCGTACTGTTTTTTGTCGTGGATGGCGCTTCTTCATTTATTATTCCAGTACAGAAGATGGTTTTAGCATCACAAAACCCAGCTTTGCTCGCGGTGCCTTTCTTTGTTTTTGCTGGCAACTTAATGAACTCCGCAGGGATTACTCAGCGTCTGATTGCCTTTTGTTCGAAGATTACCGCGCACTTGGTTGGCGGCTTAGCGCACGTTACTGTGTTACTCAGTGCCATTATGGGTGGTGTGTCTGGCTCAGCCGTTGCTGACGTCGCGATGCAATCTAAGATCCTTGGCCCTGACATGATTAAGCGCAAGTATTCAAAGGGTTTTGTTGCAGCATCGATTGGTTTGAGTGGTTTAATTACTGCAACGATTCCACCAAGTATTGGCCTGATTTTATATGGCTTTGTTGGTGAGGTATCAATTGGTCGCCTGTTCTTAGCTGGTGTTGTTCCGGGTTTACTCATGACAATCTTCCTAATGGTCACCGTTAGCATTGTTGCCAATAAACGCGGTTACATTCGTGAGCAAGAACATAAGACACCTGCCAAAGAGGTATTTATAACCCTTAAAGAGTGTTTTTGGGCGCTACTTTTCCCGATTTTGCTGATTGTCACCATTCGCTTTGGTATTTTTACGCCTTCGGAAGCAGGCTCATTTGCGGTGTTTTATGCGCTATTTATTGGTTTGTTTGTGTATAAAGAGCTTACCATTGCGAAAATTGTTGAGGTGCTGAAACAGACGGTTGTTGATAATGCCGTTATTATGCTGATTATTTCATTCTCTGGAATATTTGGATATGTGATTGTTGATAACCAAGTACCACAATTCTTGTCGAAAGAGATATTGGATATTACGACACATAAATATTTTCTTTTAGTGGTGATTCTTGTTTTTCTTGCCATTGTTGGCATGTTTATGGAAGCGACAGTCAATGTATTGCTATTAACACCGATATTTTTACCTATTGTTCAAGGTGTTGGTATTGATCCTGTTCACTTCGGTATTTTAATGATGATTATTGTCACCATGGGTGGGATGACGCCACCAGTTGGTGTGGCAATGTTTACCGCTTGTTCAATATTGGACTGCCCAACAAAAGATTACATAAAGGAATCGGTACCGTTCTTATTAGCCATATTCCTCTTACTCGTTGTATTAATCATATTCCCTGATTTGGTGCTGTTCTTACCAAATATGGTTTACAACTAATACCAAGATAAATAGTTAATTGCATTCATATTACGGCCTTTCTGTGAGGAAAGGTTGGGGATTCTCTCGAGGTTTTAAAATGAAAATTATAAAAGCAGAAGTGTTTGTAACTTGTCCAGATCGTAACTTTGTCACACTTAAAATCACAACTGAAGAGGGTGTTTACGGGATTGGTGATGCAACACTTAATGGTCGTGAACTCTCAGTGGCTTCTTACTTACAAGATCATTTATGTCCGCAATTGGTTGGCATGGATGCTTCTAGGATTGAAGACATTTGGCAGACATTCTACCGTGGGGCATATTGGCGTAGAGGCCCTGTAACCATGACGGCTATTGCTGCAATTGATATGGCGTTGTGGGACATCAAAGGCAAAGTGGCAGGTATGCCAGTCTATGATCTGCTTGGTGGTGCATCTCGCGAAGGTGTGATGGTTTACTGTCATGCAACAGGACATAGTATTGATGAGCTGCTTGAGGATTACGCAAAGCATCAAGAGATGGGATTTAAAGCTATTCGCGTCCAAGCCAAAGTGCCGGGCATTGCCAGTAACTACGGTATTAGCAAATCCAAAGGGGCAGCGTATGAGCCTGCCTCTAAAGGCATTCGTCCCGATGTGGAATCTTGGTCGACAGAAAAATACTTAAACTTTGCACCTAAGATGTTTGAGGCAGTGCGTAATAAGTTTGGTTTTGATGACCATATCTTACATGACATCCACCATCGTTTGACGCCAATGGAAGCCGCAAGACTGGGTAAAAGTGTTGAAGATTACAAGTTGTTCTGGATGGAAGATCCAACGCCAGCGGAGAATCAAGAAGGTTTCCGCTTAATCCGCCAACACACCACCACACCGATTGCTGTTGGTGAAGTGTTCAACTCAATCTGGGACTGCAAACAGTTAATTGAAGAGCAGTTGATTGACTACATTCGTTCTACTGTTACTCACGCTGGTGGTATCACCCATATGCGTCGTATCGCCGACTTTGCCGCTATGTATCAAGTGCGGACTGGTTCGCATGGCCCTTCTGATATTTCTCCAATTGGTATGGCAGCGGGTCTGCATTTAGATATGTGGGTGCCAAACTTTGGCTTACAGGAGTTTATGGGTTACTCAGAGCGCATGCTGTCGGTGTTTGAGACAAATTGGACGTTTGAAAATGGTTATATGCATCCAAGCAACAAGCCTGGTTTAGGGATCGACTTCAACGAAGAAGAAGCGAAAAAATACCCGTACCAACCCGCGAACCTCCCAATTGCCCGCCTTGAAGATGGCACTTTGTGGAACTGGTAACTTTGCCTCAGCAGCCCTTGTTCTAGGGCTGCTTTTTTTGCCGCAGTGATAGAGAAAATAACATGAAGACGATCGCCAACCATCCATTACCTAGCCAAGTTGTTCAACCCACGTACTCAAGGGATAAGCTGAAATCAAAAATTGTCCATTTAGGTTTTGGTGCCTTTCATCGTGCGCACCAAGCGCTTTACACCGACCAAACCAATCAAGTCGAAGGTTCTGATTGGGGGATCTGTGAAATTAACCTATTCGGGGGAGAAGCGCTGATTAACGCTTTACGTGCACAAGAACATAGTTTTAGCGTGTTGCTTAAAGGGGCGGATGGTACGCAAGCCCATATTGTCCAAGCAGTCACAGAGTCGCTTCATCCTGAGCTCGATGGTTTGTCTGCGGTTCTGGAAAAAATGGCCGAGCCGCAAGTGGAAATCGTCTCTTTGACAGTGACCGAAAAGGGCTACTGTATTGATGCGGCGACCGGAAAATTAGACATTAAGAATCCATTGATAAGTGCTGATCTTGAAAATCCCCATGCACCGAAAACTGCATTGGGCATTATTGTTCAAGCTCTAAAACTACGACGGGAGCGCGGGTTGGGCGCATTTACTGTGATGTCCTGTGACAATATCCAAGAAAATGGCGCGGTAACAAAAGGTGCTGTGCTGGAATACGCCAGTTTGGTTGCTCCTGAGATGCGAGAATGGATTGAAGCAACAGTGACTTTCCCTTGCACTATGGTTGATCGCATTGTGCCTGCTGTCACAGCGGATACTCTGGATGAAATTACGTACATTCTTGGTTGTGAAGACCCGTGTGGTATTGCCTGCGAGCCATTCCGTCAATGGGTCATTGAAGATAATTTTGTCGCGGGGAGACCGAACTGGGATTCAGTGGGGGCAGAGTTTGTTGATGATGTGGTGCCGTATGAAGAAATGAAACTAAGAATGCTCAATGGTAGCCACTCGTTTCTTGCGTATCTTGGTTACTTAGCGGGTTATGAGCATATTTCTGACACCATGCAAGATAATGCGTTTAAACAAGCGGCTTTGGATTTAATGCTAAAAGCACAAGCTCCTTCATTAGAGATGCCGCAAGGGACGGATTTGGCTGCGTATGCCAACATGTTGATTGATCGCTACAGCAATCCAAACTTGAAGCATCGCACTTGGCAAATTGCGATGGATGGTAGTCAGAAAATTCCACAGCGTCTTGGTGGCAGTTTGAGGTTTCATTTACAACAAGGCAGTGATTTTAAATGGTTGGCGACTGCCATTGCTGGTTGGATGCGCTATGTATCCGGCATTGATGAGCAGGGGAACGCCATTGAAGTGAGTGACCCAATGTCTGTTAAACTTAGAGCAATTTGTGATGCTCATGGCTTTAATGCTTCATTGGTACCTGAACTGCTTGCTCTTGAGTCGATATTCCCTGCGGATATCGGTCAGGATAAGCGCGTGATTGCGGCAGTGAGTAAAGCCTATCAATCTTTACTAGATAAAGGTGCGCGTCAGACAGTGGTTGAGTTAGTGACGGAGTAAATGATGAAAGATTTTCTGTGTGAAGACTTCTTACTTGCCAGCGATACCGCACGCGAGCTGTATCACGATTACGCGAAAGCGATGCCAATCTATGATTATCACTGTCACTTAAATCCTAAAGAAGTGGCGCAAAATCGACAGTTCGATAACTTAGGGCAAATTTGGCTTGAAGGTGATCATTACAAATGGCGAGGTATGCGCTCAGCAGGTGTACCCGAATCATTGATCACGGGTAAAGAGACATCGGATTACGACAAGTTCAAAGCGTGGGCGAGAACCGTACCGCAAACCTTGGGTAACCCGCTTTATCACTGGACACACCTTGAATTGCGTCGTCCATTTGGGGTAACAGGCAAGCTGTTTGGCCCCGATACTGCAGATGAAATTTGGCACGAGTGCAATGAGTTACTGACAACGCCTGAGTTTTCTGCACGTGGCATTATGAAGCAGATGAATGTGGTGATGGCAGGAACGACTGATGATCCTATCCACTCCCTGGAGTACCACAAGGCGATAGCTGATGATGACAGTTTTGATGTAGAAGTAGCACCAAGTTGGCGACCTGACAGAGCGTTTAAAATTGAACTTGAGGGCTTTGTTGAGTACATGGCGCTACTGGGTGAAGCTGCAGATGTTGAGATTGTGCGATTTGCTGATTTACTTCGCGCACTAGAGCGCCGCCTTGAGCACTTTAGCGTTCATGGTTGTCGTGCTGCTGACCATGGTATTGAGATCGTCCGTTTTGCGGCAGTACCTACTGAAAGCACGCTAGACAATATATTAACACGTCGTTTAGCTGGTGAAGCTTTATCTGAACTTGAGATTGACCAGTTCTGTACTGCGGTACAAGTTTGGCTAGGAAAACAGTACGCACAACGTGGTTGGGTGATGCAACTGCACATCGGTGCTCAGCGAAACAACAATACGCGCATGTTTCGCCAGTTAGGGGTTGATTGCGGGTTTGATTCTATTGGTGACCGTCCGTTTGCACTGCAACTTGCATGTTTGATGGATGCGATGGATGTAAGTAATGAGCTACCCCAAACCATCCTGTATTGCCTAAATCCGCGTGACAACGAAATGATTGCGACCATGATTGGTAACTTTCAAGGCGGTGGTATCGCAGGCAAGATCCAATTTGGTTCTGGTTGGTGGTTTAATGATCAGAAAGATGGCATGGAACGCCAAATTCAACAACTGTCTCAGTTGGGGTTACTGAGCCAGTTTGTTGGAATGTTGACGGACTCTCGTAGTTTCCTCTCTTATACTCGCCATGAGTATTTCCGCCGAATTCTTTGTAATACGGTGGGGCAATGGGCTGAAAGCGGAGAAGTGCCGCGTGATATACCTATGCTAGGCAAAATGGTGCAAGATATCTGCTTTCACAATGCAAAGCGGTATTTTTCATTGTACCCGAACCAGTGATAACGTTCTGAATCCTTCATTTTGAAGTCACGTGAGTATAGTCACAAGAGCAGTATTAACACTGCTCTTTTTTGTTTTCGAGATTTTTCTTTTTTGAGCTTAAATAGCGAAATAGGGAATCACTAATGAAAATCCAAGTAAATAAGTCGACTTTTACTCGTATGAATGCCAGACAAAAAATAGCGCTATGCTACGGCGTTGTAACTTAAATTAGCTGGCTTTACTCGTTGGTATTTTATCTATTCTTCTAAATTAGATATGCATGAAAAACGTGTTTCAATTGCTCACGAAAATCTTCAAATTGCAATCTTTAATTTTTTGCTAAGTCATCTGGCATCTACTTTTTATCTCGATTTATGAAGCGGTTTTTACCAGATTCTACGCTGGCAAGTTGAGCTTTGGTTGATTGATATAAATTTAGAGATTGATTTTAAAGTGTTGATTTATAAAGTTAAATTTATATTTAATGTATGAGTTTATAGCGATTGCACGCTCAAATTACCAAAAAGGCTAGCTGGATCTTTGTGTTAATATTTTGGATAGATTCCCATGTTGAGATAAATAAATTATTTTTATCGACATGGTCAAATCGACTAATCGTAATATTTGATTTCCTAGTGAATGAAATTTATTCCTTAAATCTGCATTTTTGTCTACATTGATGCCGCTATTTGTGGCATATTTACATGTCATATTAACCATCTGGATAGTAAACGCCTTTTCACTAGTCAAATGGTTTTCAAATTTATATCAATATTTACGTTCTTTTGTAGCGGGCTGTTGCCTACACGGTATTTAGCTAGCGGTCATTAGGCGGTAAGAATCTGCGTTCAGT
Organism: Vibrio panuliri; assembly: GCF_009938205.1. Lineage (NCBI taxonomy): Bacteria > Pseudomonadati > Pseudomonadota > Gammaproteobacteria > Vibrionales > Vibrionaceae > Vibrio > Vibrio panuliri. The sequence goes on from NZ_AP019655.1 coordinate 58,422, forward strand.
TGAATTTTTTCAATGGAGATTAAATGAACAGTAAACTTAGGATTGCATCTGCAATTTCACTTGCATTGTGGTTGTCTGGTTGTGATATGTCATCACATGCAGCATCTCAAAACCAAACACCTCCGGCAGTTCCGGTGAACATCATCGAACTAACAAGCCAGCCACAAGCAATCACGATGGAATTGCCTGGTCGCAGTCGCGCGTATATGGAAGCCGAAGTTCGTCCACAGGTTAACGGTATTGTGCTTGCTCGCAGCTTTACCGAAGGTGGTCATGTTGAACAAGGTCAATCTCTGTACCAAATTGATGACGCAACTTATGCAGCAGCACTAATCAGTACTAAGGCTGAGCTAAAACGTGCAGAAGCAGCGTTGGCATCGACGAGTGCAACCGCAAAACGCTTCAAAGAGCTACTAAAAACGAAAGCAATTAGCCAACAAGATTTTGATCAAGCTGAAGCGGCATACCTTGAAGCTAAAGCAAGTGTTGCAGTGGCAAAAGCGGCGATCAACAACGCAGAAATCAACTTAGCCTACACCAAAGTTGAAGCGCCGATTTCGGGCCAAATCAGTATGTCGAGTGTGACACCAGGTGCGTTAGTGACAGCTAACCAAGGTCAAGCATTGGCGAAGATTTCTCAGTTGGATCCGATCAATGTCGATATCTCGCAATCAAGCACCCAGATGTTGCGCCTAAAACAGCGTATTGCCAGTGGTCAGCTACAGCAGCCTGAATCTGCACAAGTTCGTTTAATTCTCGAAGATGGCAGCGTATACCAACACCTAGGTTCAATGAAGTTTGCTGAAGTAACGGTAAATGAAACAACGGGCGCGGTATCACTGCGTGCTGAGTTCCCGAACCCAGACGGTTTACTACTGCCAGGTATGTTTGTACGCACTATCATCACCGTGGGCACCGATCCTAAAGCGATTCTAGTACCGCAAAAAGCAATTACGCGTAACCCTCGTGGTCAGGCGATTGCAATGGTCGTGGATGCCGATAACAAGGTTGAGTCTCGCGTGGTAACAACAGCTGAAGCGATTGATAATCAGTGGCTAGTGACGTCGGGCTTGAAAGAAGGCGACAAGATTGTTGTAGAAGGACTACAGAAAATCCGTCCAGGTGTAACTGTTGCCCCTTCAGTGATCAGCGATGCTAAAGCAAGCTAATAGGGATTTATAATGGCTCGTTATTTTATTGATCGACCAATCTTTGCATGGGTGATTGCCATCATCATCATGCTTGCAGGTTTGTTGTCGATTTTTTCTCTACCGGTATCACAATACCCAACAATTGCACCACCTACTGTTGTAGTAAGTGCTAACTACCCGGGTGCGTCGGCTAAGACGGTTGAAGACTCTGTTACTCAGGTTATTGAGCAACGTATGACCGGTCTTGACCACCTGCGTTATATTGCTGGTCAAAGTGATAGTTTTGGTAACGCAACAATCACGCTGACGTTTAACGCTGAAGCCGATATCGATATCGCTCAAGTTCAAGTGCAGAACAAACTGCAGTTGGCAATGCCGTTGCTGCCACAAGTGGTACAGGCTCAAGGTGTAAGCGTAAACAAGGCCGGTAGTGGTTTCTTGATGGTGTTAGGTTTCGTATCAGAAGATGGTTCAATGGACTCTGCTGATATTGGTGACTATGTTGCATCTAACATTCAAGACCCTATCAGCCGTGTGGCTGGCGTAGGTGATATTCAGTTGTTTGGTGCTCAATACGCGATGCGTATTTGGCTAGATCCACTGAAACTAAACCAGTACAACCTGACTACCAACGACATCATGAACGCGATTCGTGAGCAAAACGCTCAGGTTTCTGCGGGTCAGTTAGGTGCGGTGCCTTCGGTTCAAGGTCAACAGCTAAACGCAACTATCTCATCGTCATCGCTACTGCAAACGCCTGAAGAGTTCAGAAACATCGTGCTGAAGTCTGATACTACAGGTGCAAAAGTCTTACTAAGTGATGTCGCTAAGGTTGAAATTGGCGCAGAGAGCTACATGACGGCTGGCTTCTACAATGGTAAGCAGGCATCAGGTATCGCGATTCAGCTAGCCAGTGGTGCGAACGCCCTAGATACAAAAGACGCAGTACTTGAACGTATGTCTGAGCTGGAAGAGTTCTTCCCGCAAGGCTTAGAAATGGTGATTCCGTTTGATACGACCCCGTTTGTAAGCAGCTCGATTGAAGGTGTGGTAAAAACGCTGCTTGAAGCGATTGTACTGGTATTCGTTATCATGTACCTATTCTTGCAGAACTTCCGTGCAACGCTGATCCCAATGATCGCGGTGCCAGTCGTACTGCTGGGTACATTTGGTATCTTGGCGGCCGCGGGCTTCTCAGTAAACATGCTGACGATGTTCGCGATGGTACTCGCCATCGGTCTTCTGGTGGACGATGCCATCGTTGTAGTAGAGAACGTTGAACGTATCATGTCTGAAGAAGGCTGTACGCCGCTTGAAGCGACGCGTAAGTCGATGGATCAGATCACGGGCGCTCTAATCGGTATCGGTTTAACGCTGTCTGCTGTATTCGTTCCAATGGCATTTATGTCTGGCTCGACCGGTGTTATCTACCGTCAGTTCTCGATCACTATCGTATCTGCGATGGCACTATCGGTACTGGTTGCGATGATTCTGACGCCAGCACTTTGTGCCACCATGCTTAAGCAAGTTGAGAAAGGTCACGCCTATACAGATAAAGGTTTCTTCGGTGCCTTTAACCGTTGGTTCGATAGCTGTACTAACCGTTACGAATCAGGTGTAGCGAGCATCATCAAGCGTACCGGTCGTATGTTCTTGGTATTTATCGCCATCACTATCGGTACGGGTTACCTATTCTTGCGTATGCCAACAGCCTTCCTTCCTGATGAAGACCAAGGCGTAATGTTTGCTCAAGCTATTCTGCCGGCAAACGCATCGCAAGAGAGCACGCTAAAAGTGCTCGATAAGATGGAAAACTACCTAAATACCCAAGAAGCAGACTCAGTTGAATCTGTGTTTACTGTTGCGGGCTTCAGCTTTGCTGGTATGGGTCAAAACATGGGTATGGCGTTTATCAACCTCAAACCATGGGATGAGCGTACTGCGCCAGGAACTGACGTTGAGTCTGTTGCCAATCGTGCGATGGGCGCATTCATGCAAATCAAAGAAGCGATGGTGTTTGCGTTCGTTCCGCCTGCGGTAATGGAGCTCGGTACGGCAGGTGGTTTTGACTTCTACCTACAAGACCGTAGTGGTCATGGTCACGAAGCGCTAATCGCGGCTCGTAACCAAATGCTAGGTATGGCTGGGCAAGATCCAAACCTTGTGGGTGTACGTCCTAATGGTCAAGAAGATGCGCCAATTTATCAATTGCACATCGACCATTCTAAACTGCGTGCGCTTAACCTAAACATTGCTGAAGTGAACTCTGTGTTGGCTTCTGCGTGGGGTGGCTCTTACGTTAACGACTTTATCGATCGTGGTCGTATCAAGAAAGTTATGGTGCAAGGTGAAGATCAATACCGCATGCAGCCAGAAGACCTTGATAAGTGGTTTGTGCGTAACAGCATGGGTGAGATGGTTCCATTCTCAGCATTCGCATCAGGTTCATGGCAATATGGCCCACCACGTCTAGAGCGTTTCAACGGTCTGCCTGCGGTGAACATCCAAGGTGCGCCAGTTCCAGGTTACAGTACTGGTGCGGCAATGACTGACATTGAAAACATGGCGGCCAAACTGCCTACTGGCTTTGGTATTGAATGGAACGGTCTATCGTATGAAGAACGTCTATCAGGTAACCAAGCTCCAGCGCTTTACGCTCTATCAATCCTAGTGGTATTCCTAGTATTGGCGGCGCTATATGAGAGTTGGTCAGTGCCTATCGCGGTAATTCTGGTCGTACCTCTGGGTGTTATCGGTGCAATCGTAGCGATGAACGCTCGTGGCTTGCCAAACGATGTGTTCTTCCAAGTAGGTCTTCTAACCACCGTTGGTCTAGCAACGAAGAACGCGATCCTTATCGTCGAATTTGCCAAAGAATACTATGAGAAAGGTGCAAGCCTGCGTGATGCAACATTGCATGCGGTACGTGTTCGTCTGCGTCCAATCTTGATGACTTCACTCGCATTTGGCCTAGGTGTTGTGCCGCTAGCGATCAGCTCGGGTGTAGGTTCTGGTGCACAAAACGCTATCGGTACTGGCGTACTAGGTGGCATGGTGGGTTCTACCTTCCTGGGTATCTTCTTCGTACCGCTATTCTTCGTGGTAGTAGAGCGCTTGTTTAGTAAGCGTGAGCGTGAAGAGTACCGCCAAAGCAAATTGGAAAAAGCTGAAGCGAAATAATCTTTAGCGAGCAGTACAGTAAAAGGGTCGACAATGTCGACCCTTTTTGTTTTTTGCCGGTTAGCTGAGTCTAAACCGCATCAAGCGTCATAGTGTGTTTCGAGCTGTTCAGCTTTTTGATAAGCCGGATGGCTAGCCAGTTGTTTGCCATAGCGACTGATATTTGGATAGCGCTCTAAGGCATTAAATTTAGCCAAGATATCGACGATAAATGACATCATAATATCGGCGCCAGTGAGCTTATCAGCAACCAAATAACGTTTCCCCGCCAACCGTTCATCAACATAGCTCATTACTTTGTCTAGCTCAGATTCAGCGTACTCGGCAAGGAAGTTAGTGGGCGCGCCGTCTTTGGCAAGAAATACCTTAAGGAGTAAAGGCAAGGCGGCTGAGCTTTCGGCAAAGTGCAGCCATTGGAGATAATCCGTGTGTTCATCTGTGCCTCGTTTAGGCTCCAGTTCATCTTGTGCATACTTGCTGATCAGATACTCGGTAATTGCCCCTGACTCAGCAATGACCATTCCATCCTCTTCGATAACTGGAGATTTCCCGAGTGGGTGAACGGCTTTTAGCTCGGGTGGAGCAAGAAATGTCTGACTGTCCCTTAAATAGGGTGTGATTTGGTAATCGATGCCTAGCTCTTCGAGCAACCAGATAATACGCTTTGAGCGAGATTGGTTTAGGTGGTGTAGGGTGATCATAATGCGCTCCTAAATTGGGTGGTTGGTTTGAACGACTAACTTGCCAAAGTTCTTGCCCTCAAGCAGACCCATAAAGGCTTGTGGCGCATTTTCTAAGCCATCAACAAGGTGTTCACGGTAGTGAATTTTGCCCTCTGCTAACCACGTCGACATATCAGCAGCAAACTCACCATAGCGGTGGGCATAATCATCAAAAATGATAAAGCCCTGCATCTTGATACGTTTAATCAGCAGCTGTCCCATTAGCAGCGACATGCGGTCTGGGCCGTCTGGTAGAGCTGTCGCATTGTATTGAGAAATAAGGCCACATAGCGGGATGCGAGCGCCTGTGTTAAGCAAGGGAAGTACCGCATCAAACACTTTTCCGCCGACGTTCTCATAATAAATATCAATACCGTCAGCACATACCCTCGCCAGCTTCTCGGCAAAATCGGCTTCTTTGTGATCAATGCAGTGGTCAAAACCAAGTTGCTCAACCGCATAGCGACATTTTTCTTCACCGCCGGCGACGCCAATTACTCGACAGCCTTTGAGTTTTCCGATTTGCCCAACCATAGAGCCCACTGCACCGGTTGCTGCTGCGACGACCAATGTATCGCCCGGTTTGGGTTGGCCGATATCTAACAGACCCATATAGGCGGTAAATCCTGGCATTCCCATCACACCGAGTGCGTAGGAAGGATGGGATGGCGCCATCCCCATTTTGATCAATCCTTCCCCGTTAGAGATGCCGTAATCTTGCCACCCCGTGTAGGCTAGCACCCATTCACCCTTGTCAAAGTTAGCGTGGTTTGACTCAATCACTTGGCATACTGTGCCACCCACCATGACTTCATCTAGAGCTACAGGGTCTGCGTAAGACTTCGCATCATTCATGCGCCCACGCATATAAGGGTCAAGTGATAAGTAAACACTTCGCAGTAAGATCTCGCCTGCTTGTGGGCTGGGAATAGGGGCGTCTTCTAAGCGGAAGTTGTCAGGTGTTGGAGCGCCTATTGGGCGAGAGGCAAGTACGATACGGCGATTTGCTGAATCTGTCATCGAGTGTTACTCCTTGTATATTTATCTATCAATATAAAATAGACCAGTCGTCTAGTGTTGAGGCAAAAAAAACCGTCAGACATCCCGAATGTCTGACGGGAGAGTTTATGCTTGAAGCAACTGCTTGGTACTGACCAAACTTAGCTCAAGGTGTGTTTGGTCAGGCATCAGTTTGTTAAGTAGGCTCGCACCTAACCACTGCTGGTACAGTTGGGAAGCAATCTGATTACTGTGTTGTACGTTGATGGAGCCATCTTGGATCCCTCGCTTAATGCAATTATCTAAAGCATTAATGATTTGCGATGCCCCTTTTGCTAACGACATGCGCATCGCCTCTGAGAGGTCTGAGACTTCAGCACTCAGTTTAACCACTAAGCATTTATTTGCGTTGCAGATACCGTCGTTGACTTCCAACCACATTGAGAAATAGTTCACTAGGCATTGATAGGCAGTGAGCTCTTGGTTGTTAAACAAGTGGTCGATTCGTTGCAAATAGTTGCGGAAATACTCCTCGATCAATGCTTCACCAAACTGTTCTTTGGATTTGAAGTAGTGATAGAAGGAGCCTTTTGGAACATCAGCAGCTTTGAGCAGTTCGGATAGACCAACTGCAGTAAAGCCTTTGTTGACGATAAGCTGATAGCCAACCTCTAAAATATGTTGGCGTGTGTCATTCGTTTTAGCATTCATACTATTACCATACATGCCATTAGACCAGTCGTCTAGTGGTTGGTTGTGGTGCTGGTGATCGATAAGTATCAGTGGGGGATTTGAACCACTCAGTGGGTGGATATTGATAGAGATCGCTAGATAGCAAAATGTTTGTGTAAGCTGTTGAATAATTGAAGCTATTGCCTTGTTGGTTTTGTTTTTCCATGCTCCAATAAGTTTTGCGTAATTTAGGAGTTGCAATAAATGTTTGAAGATAATGCTGTATTCGACGAGATAATGGAACTCAAATCGAAGTTTGATAAGGTGATGGACAAACTGTCACTCACTGATGCGGATGTGTCGGTCATATCAGCTGAATACGCGCAGTTAAAAGCGCAAGTCAAAATGAGACTGAACGATCTGCAATGTACTGCCAATGCGACGAGTGATGAGAAAACTTATCTGTTGCCCGCTTTAAGAGAAGTGCATCATCATTGCGTTGCGCGAAGCAATACCCAAAACCGTCAAGACTTGTCGTCCTCTCTCAACGATGCGCAAGATTTCTTGAGTCACTACCTCAGCCAAAAACACTAGCTGGTTAAAGGGGCGTAGGGTATGCCGAATCTGTTGAAATGACGCATCAGCCCCTAGTACAGTATGAGTCTATCTTTCTTAAGAAGGACGCATGCGTTAACCATGGATACCAAACTGAGAGCATTTTTGCCAGCAGACTATCATCAATTAATCACTTGGATTGATAGCGATGAGCTCAACTACTTATGGGGTGGACCGGCTTTCTCGTTCCCCCTTACCTCCGCACAGTTGAGGGCGCACTATGACAACCCTGATATCCATGCATTTATGTTCGTTGTCGATCAAGTCAATGCCGGTTATATCGAGCTTTATCAAGAGTCTTTGAACAGTTTTCGTATTTGCCGAGTTTTTGTTGCCACAGACTTTCGTGGGCAAAAACTGTCAGCGGTGCTGCTCAATCAATTAATTGAAAAAGCGCAATCTGAGTTCCATGCCACTTCGCTTTCTTTGGCGGTGTTTTCGCACAACCATGTGGCTAAGTGTTGCTACCAATCATTGGGGTTTCGCACGACTGCTATTAAACAGGGTATTCGCCACTACCAAGGGAAAGCGTGGGATCTGGAAATTATGCAAAAGAACACCCTTAAGTGACGGTGTCACAAAATCTATGCAAAGACCCCAACTTAATTAATCACAATGGCTGGCTGCTTCGAGTAAATGTGGTGTATTGAAGAGCGCCTGTAAGGTTTGAATAAACTGGCCGACATGCAATCCATCCATCAGACCGTGGTGGACTTCTAGGGAAAGGGGCATGCGCCAACCATCGCTGTGCTTAGTCAGTTTGCCAAACGCCATTTTAGGTACGCTATCTGGGAACTGGGTATCACGAGCGTGGCTCATACTCGTAAAATCAACCCAAGGTAACACCGTTAAGTGAATGGTGTTTTGTCGCATCTCCTGACCAATAAACTGTTCCAAAATAAATGGGGTATTTTTTACACGCTGCTCGGTCTGAGTCGCGTGGTGACAAAAGTCTGCAAAGTTGGCTTGATAAGGCAGATCGCAAAAACGCACGGTGTCGTCTTGTGCAAGAATAGCGACGCTGACACACATTGGAGAATAGATGCGAACTTCGCCATCGACTAAACGAGTTGCCATCGGCTGACACTGATTGAGGGCTTGCTGTGTCAGGTAAAGGTATGCATGGAAAAAGCGATGTTGGTGTTGCTGACAATATTGATAAAGCTCTGTGACATCAATATTGCTACAAATGTTATACCAAGGATGACTAAACTGTTGATAAAACTTGAAGTGTTCAGCGCGCGCCCATTGGGCGACATCCAGCACTGTATAGGCCATTTTCTAAGTCCTTATGCTTCTGAGGTTGCTAAGTGGCAACATCAGTTAGCTTGGGTGGTATTCGGTATATTGTTCTAGCGTTTGCTGAAGGTGTTCTTTAAGTAACGTCAGCCTCGCGGTATTGCGTAGCGAAGGCAGATAAATCATATAAAGATCAACTTCTGGCAATTGGTAATCCGTCAGCACTTGGACCAGTCGACCGTCATTGAGCGCATCGTTTACCTGAAATATGGGCTGCATGGTAATGCCCGCCCCTTCAATGGCTGCACTCATCATTGCTTGCCCGCTATTGATGGTCAGTTTAGATGAAACTTCCGGTTTAAAATACTGTTTTCCATCATAAAAACTCCAGTTATGGTTTAGGTAATGAAGGCCGGATTGCAAACATTGATGCTGGCTGAGTTGATCGGGATGAGTTGGGGTGCCACTGCGTTGTAAATATTCAGGCGAGGCACAAACGATCATCTCGAAACTACGCAGTTTATGTGCAATAAGATTTTCATAACCATCAAGTTTGTCGCGGAAAATGACTTCAAACCCATCTCTTTTGATGTCGGGGAGGCGGTTGTCGACCACTAAATCAATTTCCAACTTTGGGTAGCGCTGCATAAAACGCGCAAGGCTGGGCGCAAGGACTTTGATGCCGACATTCACACCGGTACAAATCTTCAATGTACCGCTAGGTTCATTCATATTGCGGTAGATGTCTTCTTCTGCGGCTTTGAGCTCGGCAAGAATGGTGAGACAACGTTGGTAGTAGCGCTCGCCCGCCGCTGTGACGCTTTGAAATCTCGTTGATTTAGCCAGTAGTTTAGTTCCAAGGCTCTCTTCCAGTCCTCGAACGTGTTTACCGACCATTTGTGCACTTATGCCACGCTCTTCGGCGACGGCGGCGAATGAGCCGAGTTGAACCGCGCGAACGAAAATTTCCATGCTAGTAATTCGATCCATACCGCCTCCACATTAACAACTAAAAAGAGTGTTTCTTTGTACTAATTAGAAACTGTTAGTTGTTAGTGTAATCACTTTATGGATATTTATCTCAATAATAATTGCGACTAACATCACATTGAATTGTCCCCTATGACCTCATATCACCCTATCAATCTGCAAGAGGCGTGCATTGCATACTGCTATTCCCCAAGAAATTGCCATCGGAGATATCTATCTGCCACCGCTTTTGGTTGCCAGTGTTCTCGGTGTCATTTGTACCTCATTAACAACTCGTTTATTTAACCGCCTGCGTTGGCATCGATATGTTGTGAGTCCGCCACTGGTCGAGTTATCACTGGCGATAATTTACACCGTACTGATTGGTACATTTGTTTTCCCTAGTTAAGGTTAGAGAGTAGAAAAGTGAAAAAGCGAGTTTTTGCTACCAGTTTGATCGTGATTTCGGCTTTAGTGGCGATAGGCTGGAAGTATCAGCAGTATCTGACGAACCCTTGGACACGTGATGGGCAAGTACGGGCGCAAATTGTTCAGGTGACCCCAAGAATTACTGGTCCCATCATTGCCATTCACGTCAGTGACAACAGTGAAGTGAAGGCCGGACAACAACTGTTCGAAGTGGACCCTCGTACCTATCAGGCTGCGCTCGCGAAAGCCCAAGCCAGTCTTGTTCAGGCAGAAACCTTGCTTAAGCGTGCAACCGATGAATCTCATCGCGGTCACTCATTGGCGCGCAAGCAGCCGGGGTCAATTTCACAACTGATGCTGACTCAACAAGCGAATGCGGTGGAATCAGCCAAAGCGGGCGTGATGGTGGCAAAAGCGGCTCTGGAAGAGGCGAAGCTCAATTTGAGTTTTACCCAAGTAACGGCACCGGTGGATGGTTATATCACCAATTTAAATCTACGCATTGGCAGCCAAGTCGTTGCTAACCAACCAGTAGTGGCGTTAGTGGATAAAAATAGTTACTGGATAGAAGGCTTTTTTAAAGAGACTGATATTAACGATGTGGTCGCGGGAGCATCGGCGACCGTCAATTTGATGTCCTATCACGGACAACCACTCTCTGCCAAAGTTGATAGTATTGGTTATGGGATTGCCCACAAAGATGGCAGCACGGGTGTCTCTTTACTCCCTAACGTCAACCCAACCTTTCAATGGATTCGACTTGCACAACGTATCCCGGTGCGCATTCGTCTCACCTCTTTGCCTGCCAATATGCAGTTGAGAGTCGGCTCAAGTGCATCAGTGATTATTCATAAAACTCCGCAGATCGACTTAGATTATCTGTTGGATAGTCTTTAGGAGCATGTCCATGATAGGCATTCGTTATCGCCTGCCATTAAAAGTGGCGCTCGCACTGACTTTAGCGATTGTTTCAGCATTGTGGCTAGGCTGGGAAAAACCTTATTGGGCGGCATTTTCAGTGGTTGTGATGGCGGTGACTGAATCGACGGGGCATTCGCTCAAAAAAGGGCGTCAGCGGATTATCGGAACGCTGTTTGGCGTACTCGCTGCGTTTGTATTTATCGGCTTATTTGCCCAGCAGCCCGTTGAGCTGATTGCTTGCTATAGCCTATTTTCTGCGGTGTGTGTTTACCAGCAAACGAATGTGCGTAATGGATACGCATGGTCGATTGGCATGATGGTTGCGACTATTGTGATGGTGATGGGGGGCTTGTCTGGTGAGCAGACATTTACTATTGCCGTGCTACGTATCCAAGAAACTCTGCTGGGCGTTTTATGCTTTTCGTTGGTGTTTAGCTTATTGTGGCCGGTTTCAAGCCGTACGCTCTTGTTGGAAACCCTGCGTAGTTACTATCAGCAACAAGCGACGATTGTCGGGCAGATTTTGTCTGATTTGGAAGAGACGAGTTCACTGCAACGTGATTACTCATTAGGGAACAGTATCAAGCGCTTAAGTCGATTACAGGATTTGATCCAAGCGGCGATGGCCGATAGCTACGAGTTGAGCAGTAATTCGCTGAGGTGGCAACAATTGCTAAAGCAGCAAAACCAATGGATATTGCTTTGTGGGCATTTGTATGAGGCGACTCGCCTGCTCAATGCGCCGCTTAGTGCAAAGCAAAAAAACGCAGTGAGTGGGGTGTTGCAGCATTTGCAACAGCGCGCGCAAAGTGCTTCTGAATTGCTGAGCCATCTACTTGAACAGGCTTCTTGGGAGGAGAGTGCATATTGGCTCGATAAGCGGGTCAACCCAGTCGCTCAATCGATAGACTTGCCCCATGATGGAGAGCAAGAAAACCAGTCGCATGGTGCATTGGGCGCACTGGCGAAGATCCTCAGCCAAATGGACGAACAGCATCAGCAAATGCAAGCGACGCTGTTTGCGGCACTGGGTTTAGAGTCATGTTGTACAAGCGATAACCTCTCGGACCTTGCGGTGTCTGTCCCCACAACGCAGCCGGATCTTACGGTGTCTGTCCCTGTAAGAAAAGTGCCTGTCCCGACAAGAGTATGCCATTGGGTAGCACTGGATCCAGAGAGGGTGATTCATGTGCTGAAGTTCTTGTTGATGCTTTGGATTACCATTGCCTTGTGGCTTTATGTACCTATGCCAGGTGGACCGATGATTGTGCTGTTTGGTGGCGCATTTGGCGCGGTTATTCTTTCGATGCCATTTGCGAGCACACGCTCTTTGCTGTTCTACATGCTTGGATGGGCAGGTGTGGTGCTGTTGCAGTACGTATTCGTTTTACCTCATCTGAATGAAGTGTGGCAATTAGCGGGTTTCTATTTCATCAATAGTTTTGTCATTTGGTTTGTGTTCTATCAGCCTCAACAGATTTTCCACCGCCTACTTGGAACAATGAACTTGGTATTGATGACCAACAGTGCGATGAAGTTAACCCCCAGCTACGATATTCAATACTCACTGCAAATTCTTCTGCTGTTTTCGGTGGGTATGCTGGTGATTTTTTTTATTAATCACGGTGTTTTCTCTGCCAACCCAGAACGTGTTTTTCTGCGTCAATTGAGTCATTTTCGCCGCAGTCTACAAGCGAACTTAGACGGTCTGTTGAGTCGGCATAAACGTCTACATATCGGGATTGTCAGCCCAGTTCCGGTTGCGCATATCGCGAGCGCAGAAGCGGCAATTAGTATGATTGATTGGTCGATGTACCCTGAACTGGAAAAGGGTGAAGCAGAACAGCTGATCGCGCGTGCATACAGCCTTTGTTTACATTATCGAGCTTTCAGTGACAGCTACGCTCAGTGGCAAAGTTGTAGCTTTCATTCTGGCATTGATAGCTTGGTGCAGAGTTCGATTGAGGAGATGATAAGGCTGCTGAATAAGAGCATGATTTGTGAAGATAATTGGCAGCATGCCGTCGCACTGCGCCACCTACAGTTACGCCTCAAGTTATACCGTTATGGGTTAGATCATCACTCGCCACTGCAGATTACCTTTAGCCAGCAACAAGCGGATTTGAGTTATCAGTTACTGGTATCCATGCAAATTCTGCTTGAGTCATTGCAGCAATTGCAGCAAGAGACCAGTGGTAAGCAGTTTTATGCTTTACGACTATCACCGTATGCGATTTAAACAACACCGCCCATCGTTTTGATATTGTTGATAGGTATCAATTTGAAGTGGAAATTTGCAGTTTTGCCATCAATTGTTGTCGAGTTAGTCACAGAAATTCTTTAAGATTGTGCTCTCTATTGATTCGTTAGCCATGGAATTTCACATGTATAAATTGGTTGCCTTAGATATGGATGGCACACTGCTCACATCGAAAAAAGCCATCAGCCCTCGCACCAAGCAAGCCATTCAAGCTGCGCGTGAGAAGGGCGTTGTTGTTGTGCTTGCCTCTGGTCGTCCGCTGGAAGGTATGCTGAACTCATTAACTGAGTTAGAGATGAACTTAGAACAAGACTACGTGTTGAGTTACAACGCGTCATTGGTTCAACGTGTGGCGAGCAAAAGCGTTATTCGTAAGCAAATTCTTACTGGCTTAGATGCGAAAAATATCGCAGCACTTGCTCGTGAGTTGGGCACTTATGTGCATGCGTTCTCTCCTCAGCGTGGGTTGATCACCGAAGAAGATAACCCGTACACCAAACATGAGGCTGATATTAACGGGGTGACTAGCCATGTTTGTGATTTTGCAGAGCTTGCCGATGATGAAGAGATCATCAAAGTGATGATGGTCGCTGAAGCGTCTGTCCTTACAAATGCTATTGCTCAATTACCGCAAGAGTTGCACCAGCAATACACTGTGGTGCAAAGTGCGCCATTCTTTCTTGAACTGATGAATCCAAACAGCAACAAGGGCACTGGTGTGGCGATGTTGGCTGAGCATCTTGGTATTGATGCCAGTGAAGTTATCTGCGTCGGTGATGCTGGTAATGATCACCATATGATTAAGTACGCGGGGCTTGGTGTTGCAATGGGTAATGCGACAGACGACACCAAAGCGCTAGCCGATCATATTACCTTAAGTAATGATGAGGATGGCGTCGCGGTTGTGATTGAAGATTTTATTCTTAACGCCTGATTAAGCGTTTCTCTTATATTGAAAAAATGGCTATCCACGTTGGTGAATAGCCATTTTTTTATGTTGGACTTAAATTTTGTCATTCTCTTGCTTTCGCGCACAAGACTCAAACTTTGTCATTCCACGCGAAGGCGGGGAATCTTGGTTTTGGTTTTTTTGATTCGGTGACTTAGTGAGTAGGTATGTCCCGCTCACTAGTCTGCCGTTGTCTTTCTTCTTGCTGTAAGCGATCCAATGACTCTTTGTCTTGCCAAAGAGTCCTCAGAAAGGCGCTTTTAGTTTTGCTAGTATTATTCAGCAGTCGCCGCTTTATCCTAGTTATATGCACTTCACTTCCCATTTACGGCACTTCGTCGCAAAGACACTTTTGACCTGATAACTTCATTTACTATTTCTTCACTAAACAACGACGTTAATATAAAGGGTTATAAAATGGATCAAGCAATGCACACAACCGAGCAGCAAAAACATGTCGTCGCTCAAGTAAAAAAAATCAAACAGTTTTACTCGCATTTAACTAACTACTTGTCGGTTGTATGCCTATTGTTTGTTATTAATTTTGTGACTGGCACTGAGGATATTTGGGCGATTTATCCAGCCTTGGGTTGGGGGATCTTTATTGTTTCACATGCGATTAAGGCATTTGAGCCGTTTAACTTCTTAGGTTATGACTGGGAGAAGAAAGAAGTGGAAAAGCGTTTAGCTAAGCTCAATAAATAACCAGTCATGATTCGTTAGGTAGGTATGTCCCGCTTACTGAAATGGTAAAGAAATCGATCCCTATTAGCTTACTAGAAGGGACATACAGCATCGCTAAGCTAAGAATACATTTAGACTAAAAGCGAGATTTCCACCTTCGTGGAAATGACAAAGGTTGTGCAAATGGCAAAGTTGATGAAAATGACAAAGGTGATGAAAATGACAATAGAGAGATAAATGATCCACCTCCGATATTTACAAATTAGCCAATAAGATTCTCATTTACTGAAACTGCCACCTCGAATCATTGCGATCCTTGTGTAACCATGAGCGCGTTTGAAGATAGGCTCTTCAATGGAATATTCAGTGTGATTACCCAAGTGCCGATTAAAGGAAAAGGCTATGGATCTTATTGCGATATCAAGTTTCGTTTTTCTGGCGGCACTGCTAGTGATTTCTCCAGGCCCTAATGGCGTATTGATTGTCCGTACTGCCACATTGTATGGCTCGAAGGCTGCTTATTTTAATATTTTGGGTTTTCTGGGCGCGTTCTATATTCACGGCACACTCTCCATCCTAGGAATCTCTTTATTGCTAGTGCAGTCGGCGCAAGCTTTCTTGGTGTTTAAGGTGCTGGGGGCTGCTTATCTTTGTTGGATGGGCGTTCAGTCAATTCTCTCCGCAAGGAAAAAGCCGATAAGTATCGATACGGATCTCAAAGAGGTCAAACGCGAGCTTTGTTTCAAAGATGCATGGCTGCAAGGGTTTATTACCAATGCGCTTAACCCTAAGGTTTCGATGTTTTATCTCGCTGTTTTCCCTCAGTTTATTTCATTAAGTCAAAGCCCTCAGAATGCTTATGTGCTGGTTACATTACATGCGTGTGTTAACTTCTTGTGGTTTGCTGGTGTGATCACTTTGCTGTCTAAAGTTGGGCAGAAAATGCGACAAGGAAGAGCAAATCACTGGCTAAAATCGATTACCGGTGTGGTTTTTGTCGGCTTTGGACTTAAACTACTGTTTCTAAAATCGTTAGTAAGTCATTAGGTTTATTGAGTTGGAGTGATTGAATGAGTGATCAATACAACAATGAGGTCTCAAAGCATTATGCGGCTTATCGTCCGCCTATCCATCAACGTATTCTTGAGCTGATATTGAAAGATCGAGAAACATCCGTTTTGGGTTTGGATATTGGTTGCGGTACAGGTGTGTCTACTCAGGCACTTAGCCCATATTGTGCTGAGGTTTTGGGTGTCGAACCTAGTGAAGCAATGCTTAGTCAAGCCCAGCAGGTGTCAAACGGGCGTTATTTGCAAGGCGATGGTGAAACCATTCCGCTCGCAGCATCTTGTGCTGATCTCGTTACGTTTGCTGGCTCACTCTATTATGCGAAGTCTGCTGCCTTGGTTGAAGAGTTACGCCGAGTCACAACAGATGGTGCCTTGATTGTGGTGTATGATTTTGAGGTGCAGTTGTCAGGGTTTATGCAACAATTGGGTATTGAACTGCCTTCGAGTTCTTCAGGTTATGACCACGAGATTAACTTCAGTGATTGCCAACAGATGAAGCAGTGGCGATGCGAGCAACTGCGGGTTGAGCTGACTTTAAGTAGTCAGCAACTTGCTCATGTTTTGTTTTCATCATCGACACGATATCAGTATTTGCTGGAGAAGTTTGGTCAGCAAGAGACTTTTGAACGGGTGTTAGATGCACTAAACCAAGTCTCGGACGAGCATTTGGTGTCAGTGGACTGCTATTTCTCTACGTATTCTTTTGCCGTTTAATCAGATGCATGAGCCCAGCGTGTTCGCTGGGCTCTCTTCTTTTGGGGTGAGTGCGTGATTGTTATGCGCCAATAATACCGCCATCTTTACGGGTGATCATAATAACCGAGGAGCGTGGAATGGCATTTCCCCCTTGAGGAAAGTGAGAAGGTGCAAGGTCTTCCCCTGGGTGCTGGACGCCGACGAACATGGTTTTGTAATCTGGTGAGAAGGTCAAACCGGTAATTTCGCAAGCAATGGGGCCGGTTAAGAATCGACGGATTTCGCCAGTCTTTGGGTCGCTACAGAGCATCTGGTTGTTCCCCATACCTGCAAAGTCACCCTCATTGGAGTATTTGCCATCCGTTTGGATCCACAAACGACCCGCTTTATCGAAGCCGATGCCATCAGGGCTATTAAACATATTGTCTTTATGGATGTTGTGACTGCCTGCCATTAGGCTCGTTGGATGAACTTCTGGGTTGCCAGCCAATACATAGATATCCCACTCGAAAGAGTCTGAGCGGTGATTGCCTTGGCTAGGACGCCAACGAACAATATGACCATAAGGGTTCGTTTCACGAGGATTGACCACATTGAGTGGTTGTGACTCTTTAACGCCTCGGTGCTTGTTGTTGGTAAGGGTGCAAAACACCGATTGATTGTCTGGGTGAACCGCTACCCATTCAGGTCGGTCCATGGTGGTTGCGCCAACTTGTGTTGCTGCAAGACGAGCAAAAATCAGTACCGATGCTTGATCTGGAAAGCCGTTTTCAGGTGTTAGACCATTTTTCCCCCAAGTAAGTTCTAGCCACTGACCTTGGCCCTTTAACTCTCCCTCTGTACCAGTAAACTGAGCCACATACAGCGTGCCCTCTTCGAGTAGATCACGATTAGAATCGGCTCCCGGTCGGTATTGGTTCTTTGAGACAAACTTATATAAGTGTTCGCCACGTTCATCATCACCGAGATAAACGACAACATGCCCGTCTGAGTTAATCGTCAGTGCTGCATTCTCGTGTTTAAAGCGCCCAAGAGCGGTGCGTTTTTTAGGTGTCGAGTTGGGGTTCATTGGGTCAATTTCAACTACCCACCCATGGCGGTGCGGCTCGTTGGGTTCTTTGGCAATATCAAATCGCGCTTGATGTTTATACCAATCATAGCCGCGATCGGTGTTATTCAAACCGTAGCGAGCGTAGGTGTCACCCAGTTCTGTTTCAGCGGTATTGGCAAAGTATCCGTTGAAATTCTCTTCACAGGTAAGATAGGTGCCCCATGGGGTTTGCCCGTTGGCGCAGTTGTTAAAAGTGCCGAGTACTCGCTTGCCAGAAGGATCGGCTTTGGTTTTAAGTTGAGGATGGCCAGCAGCCACACCTGATATATCCATTTCTGTATTGGCGGTGATGCGACGATTGAGACGCCCCTCTACATTGACCTGCCATTTACCGTCGAGTTTGCTCAGCTCAACAATGGATACGCCATGTGCAGCTTGCGCTTTAAGAGCATCATCAGCGGTAATTTGCTCTCCTTGATGAGGATAAAGGTACTCATTGTTGGTGTATTCGTTATTAACCACGAGCACCGCACGTTGCTCGGATATTGGGAAGAAACTCATGCCATCGTTATTATCGCCGAACTGCATGGCTTGAGCCGCGGCGTTGTTGTTTTGCGCAAACTCGGGAGCGCCTTTAACAACCGCATCTCCCCATGAGATAAGTACATCAGCTTGATAGCCTGATGGCACTTCAATGTTGTCAGCGGTAGAAATCGCGATACCTTCAAAACCCAGTAAGTTGGATTGACTCGGAAGACTCTTTGCTATTGCTTGACTGATTGAACTGGAGGCAAAAAAGCCAACGGTGCCCGCTGCTCCCGTGACTTGTAAGAAGCGGCGTCTTGACATTGCCGCCTCAACAAATTGGTTAAATTCAGGTTCGTGTTCAAGAGGGCGTTGATCTGGGGTTGGCTTCGCGCGCATCGCATTGACATCCTTTTGGCTGTTACCCAATAGGGTAGAGGTTATTGTTATCAGAGGCGTATGATGCGAGTGGAATATGACGAATTAATTACAAGTTTTTAACAAAAATATGACTGCGATGGTGGCTCGATATCACGAGAGAAAAGCGCCATCGTCAGGCGCTTCTCTCTATTTGGTTTTATTTAACGTTAAAGAAGTTGAGCATTTGCTGTTGAGACTCTGACAGGTTAGAGAGGTCGTCTGACGCCTGAGAGAGTCCACAACTAGGAGCATCTTCAATTATGCATAGATACACACTTGATTACGGCCGTTTTTCTTTGCTTGGTAGAGTGCGTCATCAGCATAGCTCAATGCCGTCTCCATTTTGTCATTGCTGGCAAAATTGGATATACCAATACTCACCGTAATATTGATATTAAGGTGTTTGATGAAGAAAGGGGCTTTTTCTACTGCAATTCGAAGTTTTTCACAGATTTCCTTTGCTTGATATTGGTTTAGATCTGGCATGAGCAACATAAATTCTTCACCACCAGTTCTAGATAGAATGAATTCACTTGTGGTGTGGGCTGCACACAACTTGGTAAATTGTACTAGCACCGCATCGCCGATGTCGTGACCATAAGAATCATTGATATTTTTGAAAAAATCGATATCAAAAATGGCAATTGATCCTGAGGTGTTCTTCTCTTTTAGTAAGTTAAACCTATACTCAAACCCACGTCGATTAAGTAAGCCTGTGAGAAAGTCACAGTGGGCTTCATGTTGTAAGTCGTGACGCTGTCTTTCTGCAGCTTGGAACCTGCGAAAGTACGTGATTGCAGCCCAAACAAGCATTGCTAACAATGACAAGGCGGCAAATATCACCAGCCGAGACGCAAAGTTACCATTATTGGTGAAGATATAAATGTCCCATTTTGTGTTATATAGGTTTATCACACCATGGTGAGAATACTTAGTTGCATTTCCTTTGTTAGCAATTACCTTATCTTCTTGGGTATCGCTGTCTGGGTTATAGCCGACTATTGAGTATTGGTTTATATCGCTTTCGTCTAATGACTTTTCCACAATGTCCAAAATCGTGTCTAAATAAACGATTGATGAAGAGAAGCCGATAAACTCTGAGTCATCTGTAATACCTTTACGTAAGATAAATGCTTGGCGTTCATTTTGGACCAATGTAACAGGGCCAATAATTGTCGTTTTTTTATGGTGAATTGATTCGTCAGCACCACGTTTTCGTCTAATGTCGAGTAAAACGTTATGCCCAATCGCAAGCTTGTGTTCTACATAGGGGGATGCGTACTTAACGATACCTTTAGGTAAGTAAAGTAACGCATCGACATTTGTGTAAGTGGATAATAACTTTTTACTTAACTGATCAAACTGTTGCTGACTGAAGGTGCGGTCTGTTGACAGTAAAACCATCTCTTTAAGCACTTCTGAAGTAATGAGAGCGTCATCAAAGGTGGCTTTTATCTCTTTATTGAGTTTGTGGACAATACGAGTTGCGCGTTCTTCGTGTTCTAGGGCGTTCAGTTTTATAGCAAGCAACTCAGTAATAGTTATTATTGATATAACTGTTATTATTTTTATTGTTCTGGTCAATTGCTTGTTCCCCAGCTAATTTTGTAATCTCTTTTATCCCTACCTTATTACAACGATCCATGTTGATGATGTATTTCTCTTTAGAATTCGTCTTTGGGTTTTTCGCTGTATTTTTAGAAAGACAAATTATACGCATAAATAATCACCGTTCTATTATAAATACAATTGTGATGATTAAAATTTTTTATTAGTGCGGCAACTCCATTTATCGATCGAATAGATTGATCGAGACGATCGAAACTCTTAATTAAAAATTTTGATCGAAACGGAAAAATTAAATTCTCAGAGCAGATTTATCGCTTTTTAATCAATGGTTTGTGAG
This sequence comes from Vibrio panuliri, assembly GCF_009938205.1. Classification (NCBI taxonomy): domain Bacteria; kingdom Pseudomonadati; phylum Pseudomonadota; class Gammaproteobacteria; order Vibrionales; family Vibrionaceae; genus Vibrio; species Vibrio panuliri. Next base: position 78,880 of record NZ_AP019655.1, read on the forward strand.
TGATTTTTATACGAGGGAGTGTAAGTTGTTGTAATTTATAAATTTAAATCTGAGAGTGGTCTCATTATTGAGAATTTGATTCACTTTTAGATACAGGAGTCAAAGTCGTGTTCGCCAAGAACAGTTTTGATTATGTGGGACGAATGTTTTCTGTGTGAGAGTCTTGCTTTATGATACATCGAGAACAAAGAGAATCAGCTTTAAGGTTAAGTAATGAAAAAATTAGTTACAGCGTTAGCATTGGTCGCTGCGCTTTCTGGCTGCGAAGATGCCACCAAGGCGATTGATCAAGCGCAAGAAGCGGCCAATAGTGCCGTTGATAGCCTCCAAGAGAAAATGGAATCGTTTGATACGAGCAAACTCAACCTAGAGCAGTTTGGTGATGCGACAGATTCAGCCAAAGAGTTTGCCGAGTCTGTTGAAGACGCAATGCATGCCGATTTTGCTAACCCTGAGGCGTTGAACAAGGTTCAAGATAAGATCGCCAACACTTATAACTGCTTGATAGATGCCACGTCTGAGTCCACGGCAGAAAAGTTACTGGATAAAGTGTTAAGCGCAATTGGTAGCCAAGAAACACAGTCGGTGATCGAGAAAGGCATAGAGAAAGCCAAAGCGGCTCAAGAGTGTGTGATGTAAGCGCATAAAAATAACAAAAAGATAGGCCTGCAGGTGAAAGCTTGCAGGCTTTTTTTTTGCTTTTACTCATGGTGACGGATTGTTTTTTCTTAGGTCATTTTTTACAGAACCGTACATCATTCTTCAAAAGGTAAAATTAGCAAAAATTGGCTAAAACAGGGTGTTAAGTTATATCCGATTTTATCGCGTTTATTTTAACTTAAGTTGCTGATTTTAATTTTATTTAATCTAAACCTGTCAAGTATGAAAAGCACCAATTATAAGGTTTGATTTCTTTTGGTAAACTCACTAGTTTACTTTTTGTTAATCGCAAGATATTATTCCGATCTCTCAAGTGAGACGGATTAAAATATCAACAGTTCACACCGTCTCTCACACAATGCAGTGGTGCTTTATCGTCGTGATAAAGCTTGTATAAAACTCTGGGTGTGACTTCAGATCAAGCTCAGATGGCTGAGCACTGAGCACCTTATATAACGACATTAACGAATGAAATTACCTTCTTTGCTGCTTGCTACGTCTTGCTTTTTTGCCAGTGCGGTAAGTGCTGACTCTTTTACTTTGCCTATTTGGAAAGATGAGGCGGAAGCGCTTGGCTATGAGTTGCCAAAAGCATTTGGGCTTAACTTGAGCTATATGAGCATGGAGCAAGGAATCAATGTTGATTCAATCGCGTTAAAAGGATTGGATTGGCTGCCAATTGAAATGAAGGCTGAGCCGGGAAAACAGGTTACCGACGTTGTGACTTTACGTGCGGATGTTTGGTTGTTTCCTTTTCTTAATGTCTACGGTTTGGTTGGTAAACTGGAAGGTTACTCAGAGACTGCCGTTAATGTTGAAGTAGACCTTGGTTTTTTGGGGTCGATTAACCGCAGAATTGATAGCTTTCGTCTGGATCTCGATGGTGACATCAAAGGGGCTGGCTTTGTGTTGGCTGGTGGCTATGAACAATGGTTCGCTTTGGTTGATGCGAGCTATACCCAAACGAATCTAACCGTGATTGACGGTGCTATTGATGCTTATGTGGTTTCTCCTCGAATTGGTTATGACTTCCATCGCAATGGTGTGCCGCTAAGGCTTTGGGTCGGTGCTATGTATCAAGATGTAGAGCAACAACTGTCTGGCTCGTTGTCTGATTTACCTCTACCACCAGCATTAGCAAACATCATTCCTGACGATGCTAGGTTTGATGTTAAGCAGCGTCTTGCTTCGGAATGGAATACGATTGCTGGTATGCAATACCAAGTGAACGAGAGTTGGTATTTGCTCGGCGAGATGGGCTTTGGTGACCGCCAAAGTTTGTTCTTCTCGCTCGATTATCGTTTCTAAGGAGCGATGATATTGAAACGTTTGTCTATTGTCGCTTATTCGGCCCTACTTGTATCACCAAACGTATTTGCTCAAGAGAGCGAAGAATCTGGCTGGGTGGATAAGCTATTAACCCAGCTCGGTTCAAGCGAGACGGTAGATGAGTCCAAACTGATCGATTGGGGGGTATTGCCAGGTCCATTTGTTAACCCTGAACAAGGGTTTGGCATCGGTGTGGCTGCTGTCGGTCTTTACACTCCGTACGATTGGCAAAAAGGCGACCCATATTCGACGCTAACTGTGACGTCATACGCCTCAACTTCAGGCTCGTATGGCTTGGGTGTCAATAACCGTACTTATTTAGATAATGACAAAGTTCGTCTACTTGGTGAAGCGTGGATTAGTCATACACCCGGTTATTACTGGGGTATTGGCAGCGCATCGGCAGAAAACGATCAGTACAAAGTGCAATATGAAGCACGCCGTTTACAGGTCAATCCCAAGATTGCTTTTGAAGTCTTGCCAAACACTTACCTTAAAGCCGGTTGGCAATGGCAGTCATACAGCGAGGTTAAGGGTGTTGATGGTGATGTGCTTCCTGTCGAGCTGGTAGACGCAACAGCCAGTGGTAGTGTTTTGGGTTTTGAATACGATACACGAGATTTCGAACCTAACCCTATGCATGGGCAGTTTATTGATTTTGAGTGGATTGCGAATCGAGACAGTTTTGGCAGCGATAGTGATTACGACAACGTGATTGCCAATCTACGTCATTACCAACCTTGGTCTGACTCAACCATCATCGCAATGGAAGTTTACTCGCAATCGATTATTGGCGATGCGCCGTGGTTTGACTACGCCCAATTGGGGGATGACCAGCGGATGCGAGGCTATTACCAAGGCCAGTATCGCGACAAACATCAACTCTCTACTCAAGTAGAAGTGAGACATACCTTTTCTGGTCGTCACGGTATGGTCGCTTGGCTCGGCATGGGTAATGTGGCGCCATCTTATAGCCAATTATTTGAAACGGACTGGTTGCCTTCAGTGGGCGTCGGGTATCGTTTTGCATTTAAAGCGCGCATTAATGTGCGCGTAGATTTGGCAGTAGGCCAAGATAGCACGGGGTTTTATTTTCAAATAAACGAAGCATTCTAAGGGGAGAGGATGAAAAAGTTAGCAGTTATCTTACTCAGTTTAGCCAGTTTTGGTGTTTATGCTGAAGAGCTACAAGCACCTGTTGGTGTGAGGCCATGTTGTGCGTTTGGCATGGATCTTAAAGCCCAGCTTGGACGAGTTCCTGTTCCCTTTTTCTCTCTCGAAAACATCTTAGCCGCGGATGAAATTGGCGAGCACAAATACAATGATGGTAGTGAGTCAGTCTCTGGCAGTTTGCTTGGTTTTAACGATGAGGTAAACGGCATAATCTTCACTCAATTGGGTGGCTTTATCGATACCGCGCATGTACGTGATACGGCCGATTATACTTACTATTTGTTCCATCTTAATCAGCAACACCTGGGGCAGTCTGCTCAAGTTGACTTGCCAGCAGAACTTCGCATTCGCACCATTCGTTGGCATTCACAACCGGCGGCACTCACCCCGCAAGAGCAAATTGAATATAGTGCCAAGGCGGCGGCGCTTACCGCTTATCGCTTGGCTCAGTGGCATGAGATTGCTCAGTGGTTTGGCATGGTTTCGGTGAGTGGCTTTAAAGAGTACGCCTCAGCATTTTCCTCTGAAGATCTCTACTCCAATATGCTGGGTGCTCAACTTGCTCGCGACATATTGCTTGAGCAACCAGAAGTGTGTGAAGAGGGTTTTGAGCAAGCGATGGACCATGCTTTTCACCAAGCTCTGCAAGCGTTAAAGGTCCAGCCTAAATCGGTAACAAGAGAAAAAATGTCGCAACTTGATGGTGTTTGGTGGGATAGCAGTCGTCGCCTACCAGATAAGTGGGTGGTGCTATATCGAGATTATCATTTAGGGTTGGCACTAAAACCTAACTATCCAACATCAAGCCATGTGCTTAGTCTGGCGCCAAATTTTGCCAATAACGATGCGATAGAAGATTGGGTTGAGTTGGAACTGCACGCCGACAAACAAGAGCGTGCATTTTCTCAATTGCCAGAGCACTTAACACAAATGCCCATTTGGCGTGCAGATCAGTTTCAAACCATGGCCGATTTTGCTCGCGAGAGCGACCGAGAAACACATCCACATCGATAGAAGTGGAATTACTGCCCTTAGCGTCTCGCTGAAATTCGCATCACAAGGTTTAGGAATATAAGTGCTCAAACTCTACAATGCGTGGTTTGCCGCGTAAGAGTAAGAAATTTAAGAAACGGCTTGTGGTGGATGTGATCACCTTCTCTGGTTCGACTTGGTATTTATCGAGCAGAGTGATTGCATGGTCAAGGTTGGCAATGTCTTCACAGAAGTGAGCATCCGAGCCGGTGGTGAAATAGACACCGATCTCTTTGCCGATTCGGACAATTTCGTCACAACGAACATCACTACCGATGCGGCTTCGACCTGTTAAAGAGGAGTTATTGACCTCAATCGCTACGTTATGCTCTTTGGCGCATTGCAGCACAGTTTCGATATCGAACTTGAAATTAGGGTTGCCTAAATGACCGAGAGCATCGACTTTGCCGTTTTTAATAACGTTAAGCAGCGCTTCGGTATGCTCTTTTTCGCTTGCAGGGCGAAATACTGGCTCATGGAAACTCGCCATGATCCAATCTAAGTACTTAAATGAGTCATCAAATAGATCGATTTCACCTTGGGTGTTGAGCGTATTGGCTTCAACGCCGCGAATGATCCCCACCTCGTGCAGAAAACGAGGCAAAACAATTTGATTATGGAAGAACCAATAGTGTGGCGCGCCTGGCATCTTCGGAGCGTGGTCGGTGTTGCAGAGGAGTTGCAGCCCTTTGCGTTGCGCAGCCGCAGCGTTTTCCATAATAGTGCTATAGGCGTGACCACTCGCGAGTGTGTGGGTGTGAGTATCGACCACAATGTTCATTCTTACCTCCCGAAATTTGCAAGGCAACGACTCGCAATGACGATGGGTCTGTGGCAGACATCTGCGAGCAATTGCAAAGAATATACTCGAGCGTCTCCGTGAGCTCGGAGTATAACCACTTAAAATGTGCAATTATTCTGCGATTTAACTCACAAGCTTGCAAGGTATTCTCAACCAAAAAAGAGGTCAATTATCGAATTGATCATTTCCTCTTTCATCACAGATTAGATAGGTACGAATTTGCTATTCAGCGTGAGAAAAAATTTTTAAACTCCCGTCGTCTTTTTTGCGCTTTGTTCGTCTTATTTGGTAGATAACAAATTTTGTGTAAGTTAAACCGATGAAAAATACCCCTGATACTTTGCAACAGATTAAACCTTTGCTTTCTCAACAGTTGATTGAAGATGTCTCTGAATGGGCAATGATGCATGGCGTCGCGTTTAAACAGTCAGATAATACGGCCAGACACTGTCCATTCAGTATTGCGCCAACCACATTAGAGCGCCATATGTATCAACATTTGCTAAAGGTCACCCCGTTAATTGCTAAGTTGATTAGTGCGGTGTCAGAAGATCATGATTTTTTGCAAGATAGTTTGCAGAAAATGTCGCAAGCCGACCCATTTTTCAGCTTATTGATGTCGATGCATCACCAGTTACATGGCGATAAAAACGCCCGCCTACCGTCAGTGCGACAGCCGTTGCTGTTGATGCGTACGGATTTTATGGATGACAGAGAACTGGGTGCCAAAGTGATTGAGTTTAATGGTATTGCGGCTGGAATGGCCCCTTTTGGCCAGCGTGCGACACAATTGCATCGTTATATTGAACAGCAGTGGCCTACGCAGTATCAACAATGGTCAGTAACATCTTCTGCCACACCCGCTGATAACTTTGGTATGGAGCAGCTTGCCTTGGGCATTGCAACTGCGGCAAAGCAGGTGAAACAGCAGTTTGGTGATCAAGGCAAACCGACATTTTTGATGGTGGTGCAACCGAATGAAGACAACGTCTACGATCAACATTTGCTGGAAGTGGCTTTGCAGAACATTGGCATCAGAACCGTGCGCCGCACCTTTGCTCAATTAAGCCGACAGTTATCAAGTGGTGACAACCAACGGCTAGTCCTTGAGGATGTAGGTGCCATTGATGCGGTTTATTTGCGTGCTGGCTATCAGCATTCGGATTATTGTGACGCTGAGATTGTTGAACCTCAGTGCTGTCATACATTAAGCCAAACCCGAGTGTTTATTGAACAGCATTATGTTGCGATGAACGCCACGATTAGCCAGCAACTGGCAACCAGCAAATCAATGCAAATGGTGTTGACGATGATGCCTGCTGAGCAATATCTACGTTGGGGGTTAACCTTTGAAGAAGCACAACAGATAAAAAGTGTTTTAGCTGAAATGAAACCGGTGAATTTGGCGAATATCGAATGGTTTAACCGCCATGCTGATAAGCATCAGTGGGTGCTAAAAAACCAAGGAGAAGGTGGTGGGCATTGTATCTTTGGCGATGAAATTAGCCCTAAACTTGCCCAGTTAGAACAAAATGAATATGACGCATGGGCATTGATGCAACGTCTCTATCCCCATGAGCGTGAAACACCAACGATTGCGATACGAGATGCCAAGCAAACCATTGTGACTGATTTGATCAGTGAGATTGGGCTATTTACAGCTCATTACCAAGGGAAACCGGTAACTGATTTTTCGGGCTATGCGGGGTATTTGATTCGCAGTAAACCCGCGAGTGAAAACGAAGGGGGTATTCATAGCGGGAAAGGGATTTTGGATTCACTCATGCTGGTGGATTAAGCGACTTTGCCGAATTGTGGTCATTGAAGCCGAGCTAAGCTCGGCTTTTTTGTGGGTGAAGAAAATAATCGTTGACCTGTCTATAGCTCTACAGTTTAGGATGCGCCTATACTGACAGCACAATCATTGCTTTAAGGTCTTTGCATGTATCGAATTTCCCAACTTGGTGAGTTAGTTGGTTTATCTCGCACCACATTGCTCTACTACGAAAAACTAGGGCTAATTAATGGTAAGCGAATGGACAACGGTTATCGCGCTTATAGTGATATGGACTTACAACGTTTACGTTTGATTCAGCAACTGCAAAGTGGCGGTTTGACGCTCAAAGAGTGTAAAGCTTGCCTTGAAGCGAAAGTTGAGCGTCAGATATTGGCTGAAAGGTTAAAACAGCTCGATCAAGAGATTGCGCAGAAACAACAATCTCGCGATCTGCTGGCGGCGCTATTGGGTGAAAAGCCATTAACCGATTGGCATGAGATGTTAGATAAAGTTGCGCCGGATGCTCACATTGATTGGTTGATCAAGCAAGGGTTCAGCGAGACCGATGCGCAACGTTTACGATGGTTATCCAAAGATATGAATACACATGATACCTATATGGCAGACTTTTATCGCATTTTTGATGTACTTGAAAGACGAGGTCCCGGCTCGAAAGCCGATACGTTGACCGCATTGGGTAAAGTGCCAATTGACGCTAAAACGATTCTAGAGATTGGTTGTGGATTGGGCATTGCCACTCGGTTATTGGCAGAGCAATCCTCAGCTCAAATTACTGCTATCGACAATGATCAAGAGGCGATTAATGAGTTGCAAACCAAGTTTGATGACTATGCTGATAAGGTGAGATTTGAATGTGCCAGCATGACGGATTTACCCTTTACCGAGCAATCATTTGATTTGATCTGGTCAGAGGGTAGCGCATACATCATGGGGGTAAACAACGCCTTTAAGCAGTGGCGAAACTTGCTAAAGGATGGTGGCGTGTTGGTCGTCAGCGACTTGGTTTGGGCGACTGATAGACCCAGCGAAGCCAGTCAACTGTTTTGGTCTAGTGAGTACCCAGATATGACCACGGTGAGTGAGCGCATTGCTCAAGCCAAATCTGCAGGCTATCAAGTGGTTGATACTTTCCCTATTAGCGATGCTGCATGGGATGAATACTATCGACCATTGGCTCAGCAGGTGGCGGCCGTTAAAGCCGAAATGCCTAACTCTCAAGCAGTAAAAGCTATTGAACGTGAGCTAGAGAACTATGCGCAACGTAATCAGCAATTTGATTATCAAATGTTTATTTTAGTGAAAGCTTAAGCCGCTTTCATAGTGAGACAGAGAAACAATGAAATACTCTATTTTAGATTTAACGCAACAAGACGAAATTCAAGATTTGTTCCGTGCGACTTTCGGTGATTCTGAAGGCGCGCAAGAAGGGGAGATGATCGGGGAGTTAGCCAATCAACTTGTTGTGACAACAGACAGTGACGAAATGGTGATCGTGGGTGCGAGCCAAGATGATGTTTTGCTTGGTTGTGTTATCTTCACCAAGTTCCACTTTAAAGACAATCACACCAATGCGTACTTGCTATCACCAGCCGCCGTCGCCACTGCGACACAAGGCCAAGGTGTTGGTCAAAAACTAATTCAATTTGGTTTAGATACACTTAAGGCGCAAGGCGTCGAGTTGGTGTTGACCTATGGTGATCCAAGTTTTTACTCAAAAGTTGGCTTTACACAAATTTCAGAAGCACTTGTTAAAGCCCCATTAGTGCTTAGCTATCCGCATGGGTGGTTGGCGCAAATGCTTGATGGCAGCGCGGTACCGGCTATCGACAGTGAAACCGCATGTGCGCCAGCTCTAAATGAGCAAAAATATTGGTAATCACAGACTCACAATCTGAACTTGATAGGGCGGGAGAGCACTCTCGCCTTTTTAATTTCTAAAATTGTCGAATTGATATAAATCAAGCAAATGCTCGATTGATTTTTAGTGAATTTTGTAAATAAAAAGTAAACAAAGCAGTGGCACGTTAGGTATGGCGAGGTGTGTAAATATTAATCAATTTTAACATCGATTATTGCCATAAACCTTATCGATTTTTTACATTTTAACCACCTAAATGATTGCTTTAATTTGAGTTCCAGAGCGTTTCAACTAAGAAAAACGCCGTGTTAGTGAGGTTTGTTAAATCTCTGAGAGAGGAAGTCTCAATGAAAACAATCATAGCAGTTTGTGTAATGTCGGTTCTCTCGTTTGGCGCTTATGCTGAGCGTCAATCCCAAGAGCCCATTAAGATTATTGAACCTATCACGGGTTTAGATGCTAAGAAAGTTGAGCTCGGTAAGACCCTATGGTTTGAACCGCGTTTATCGGCATCGAATACCATTTCATGTAACTCTTGCCATAACATCGCCAAAGGCGGGGTAGATAACTTACCCACATCCATTGGTCATAAATGGGCAATTGGTCCGATTAACTCGCCCACCGTGTTTAACTCGGATTTAAACTTTGTCCAATTCTGGAATGGCCGAGCAAAGGATTTGCAAGAGCAAGCAGCAGGTCCAATTGCTAACCCGCTTGAAATGGCATTTACCCACCAATTAGCGATTGATACCTTACAGTCTATCCCTCAATACCGTCAGTGGTTCAAAGAGACTTATGGCGTCGATACCATTACTATTGATGAAGTCACGGATGCGATAGCAGTATTTGAGCAAACCTTACGCACCCCCAACGCGCCATTTGATCAATGGCTTAAAGGGGATGACAGCGCGTTAACCGTTGCTCAAGTTGAAGGTTATCAACTGTTTAAAGAAAAAGGGTGTACAGCGTGTCATGCAGGACCATTAGCGGGTGGTCAAATGTACCAGAAGATGGGGTTAGTGAAGCCGTTTGCGACAGATAACCCTGATATTGGTCGTAAAGCGATTACTGGCAATGAGTTTGATAAGTTCGTGTTTAAAGTGCCAACGCTGCGTAACATTGAGTTGACCTATCCCTACTTCCACGATGGTTCTGTATGGGATCTTCAAGAAGCGGTTTCCATGATGGCAGACTTGCAACTGGGTCAGAAATTGACCCAAGAAGAGTCTGAGAAGATCACGGAATTCTTGCGTTCACTTACGGGTGACTTACCACAAGTGACGCTACCGCATTTACCGCCATCGAGTAATGAGACTGCTCGACCAAACATTTAACGACTGGTAAAGGAGCTCAATGAGCTCCTTTTTCTATCTAAAATTGAACAACTCGTGATGAAAATGGTTCAAATTGAATCGGTGCTGTTTCAACTGCTGCTTTAGCGCTTGACCAAATCCAGTTGGGCCACAAAACCATACGCTAACATTATCTAGGCTTCCAATTTGGCTTTTGATTTTGTCGATAGTTAAAAAGTGCATGGTTCGATTATCTATCAGATGAAAACGCACCTTAGCTTGCTTTGCCAGTCGCTCTAACTCGGCGACCAACTGCGGTGAAGGCGCTTGTGTACAGTAATAAAGATCGACAGTTTGAGTATGATCTTGCTGTTTGAGTTGCTGCAGTCGAGCTTTAAATGCCGCAATACCAATTCCACCTGCTACCCATACTTGCTGTTGGTTATCCGCAAATTCAAAGTGACCATAAGGCCCTTCAATTTCAACGTTATCACCTGTGGCGACATGTTGGTGCAGATGAGTGGTAAAATCCCCTAGAGCTTTGATAGTAAACTCAACAAACGGTTCACTACTGTTGGAGCTGATGGTAAATGGATGCGGTTCTTCGCCTTTGATGGTTAAAAAAGCAAATTGTCCGGCATTATGCCCAGGCCATTGAGGTACGGCGAGGCGCATTTTATAGGTTTGGTTAACTTGATCGTATTCGAGTGTTGTTACACTCCCTTGATAGCGGCGAGTTTTCCCCACTTTACCCAGCAAGCTCCATAGCGCACAAGCAACCCCTACCAACGCAAGTAAAATGGTAATCGGCGTGATTAAGTTGGACCAATACGCTGGTTTTATCAATACCACTGAATGGTAAGCAATGACGACGAAAGCAATCGCCATGGCTTTATGGGTTAGCTTGAAGCGTTTGTATTGGATAGGCGCAAACAGTGCGATAAGAGTGAGCGCAACAAAGGCGTATAGAGCCAGTTCACCGATCGACTTTGCACCGCCCCTTAGGCTCATAATCATTGCTTGCAGTGACTCAGGATCGAGTTGGGGACGCGCATGGCTGCCGCGTTCCAATACACCATATTGCACCAATTTTTTGGGCACGATGGCGAGTAACCAGTGAATCGCCCCAATGATTACCCCGTAGATCGCAAGCCACTTATGCAGCCGATACGACTTATCTAGCCCCGCAGTCATCTTGTCAATTAAGGGAAGGCGCAAAGCCAGTAACATAGTGAGCGTGAGTAAGAGTAATGAAATAATGCCAGTACCTTGGATTAAGGCACTGCGCCAGTGCATAAACGTGGTGTAGCTAAAAAGGTTTGGTTCGGCCTGAAGCCAGATAAGTGTGCAAGCCGCAATCAGTGCTGCGGTATATAGATAGAGTTTGTTCATAGCATGCGCTCCCAGTGAGCTTAAACTATATCTGGATGAATGTAAGGTGCAGTCAAGGGATGTAAAGCAACGTAAAGCTTAGGGTGAGCGTGTGATTTATTTCTGAAATTAAATGACAAATCGCTCGGCTGTTTTGATCTTCGTTGCTGATTAGTGGTTGCCAAAAAGGCTCCAAAAGTGGGTCGCTATGGAAAAAAGGTGATCAAAATCTTATTGCGCTTAATTTTGAGCGCGAGATAAGTCAGATTTTACTGAGGAAAACGATTGCATGCCATGGTGGCATATGATTGCGTTAATTGATGGTTAATTTAATGTGAATGAAATGAGTCTAAAAGTGTCGGGTGATGGTGGTTAAATTACGTAACACTTTCAAGTTAACGTTGCGTTAACTTTATTTATTATTGAATTTATCATTAATGTGCGTAGATCACGCTTATGAGCTGATTCTCCAATCGGATTTTAATTTCAGCCTTACCATTTCTTCATCGATTCACCTTACCCCTACACATAACAAAACCATAGCTAAAAGGATTGATGAAGATGAAAAAGGTCTTACTGAAAGCTGCAGCACTGACATTAGCGTTAAGCGCTGCCGGTGTCCACGCCAAAGATTACGAGATCGTCAACGTAGTTAAAGTATCTGGTATTCCATGGTTCAACCAAATGAATAAAGGTATTGAGCAAGCCGCGACAGATTTCGGTGTTAATGCGCGTCAGCTTGGTCCTTCAACGCCAGACCCTGCGCAGCAAGTTAAAATTATTGAAGACTTAATCGCTAAAGGTGTGGATGCGATAACAGTAGTACCAAACGATGTAACGGTTCTTGAGCCTGTGTTTAAGAAAGCTCGCGAGAAAGGCATCATCGTATTGACCCACGAATCACCAGACGGTCATGGTGCAGATTGGGATATCGAGACCATCGATAACCAAGCTTATGCTAAAGCAACCATGGATGAGCTGGCGAAAAATATGGGCGAGAAAGGCGGATACGCAGTATACGTTGGTTCTCTTACGGTTCCGCTGCACAACAACTGGGCGAACCTAGCTATCGATTACCAAAAGAAAACGTACCCAGAGATGTACGAAGTTACTAGCCGTATGCCTGTCGCAGAGAGTATTGACCAGTCTTACGCAGCAACCAACGATCTAATGAAAGCTCATGCTGATATGGCCGGTATCGTCTCTTATGGTTCACTAGGTGGTATTGGTGCTGGTGAAGCGATTAAGAAAAAACGCGCCAAAGATAAGATCAGTGTGGTCGGCATCATGATGCCAAGCCAAGCTGCACCTTACCTAATGCGTGGTGAAATTGACAAAGGCTTCCTATGGAACCCTGCAGATGCAGGTTATGCAATGGTCGCGGTTGCTAAGCAGATGCTGGAAGGCAAAGATGTGGCGCAAGGTGTGAAAGTAGCAGGTCTTGGCGATGCAGAGATCGACACTCAAAACCGTGTTATCAAGTTCAATAAGATCCTAGAAGTAGATAAAACCAATGCAAAAGCGCTAGGTTTCTAATCCAAACCTAATAGTAATACTGGGGCGGTGCAACGCCGCCCCCTGACTTCTGGAAATTCTCATGTCTGGTACTCCTTTTATTACTCTCAAACAGGTGTCAAAACACTTTGGCTCTGTGAAAGCACTAGATGGCATTAACCTCACTTTTAACCAAGGCGAAGTACATTGCTTAGCGGGCAAAAATGGCTGCGGTAAAAGTACGTTGTTTAAAGTTATCTCTGGTGTTCATGCTCCTGAGAAAGGTGCAGAAATCATACTTGGCGGAAAAACATACGCCCGTCTAAATCCACAGCAATCAATCGAACACGGCATTCAGGTTATTTATCAAGATCTCTCCTTGTTTCCTAATCTCACCGTGGCAGAAAACATCGCAATCCAAGATCATGTTGAGTGGACCAAGGGTCTGGTGCAACAAAAACGAATTCAAGAAATTGCCCTAAAGGCGATGGCTAAAGTGGGCGTGAAGCTGCCGCTTGAGAGACGTGTGGAGCAACTCTCCATCGCAGAGTGTCAACTGGTTGCAATTTGCCGCGCAATGGCTTCCGACGCCAAATTAATGATCATGGATGAGCCTACGGCATCATTGACTCGAACTGAGGTGAATCACTTAATCGAAGTGGTTGCAGATCTTAAAGCCAAAGGGGTCACGGTGGTTTTTGTTAGCCACAAACTCGATGAGGTTATGGAGATCTCAGACCGAATTACGGTGATTCGTGATGGCCGCACAGTGGGGACTTACCAAGCCGATGAAGTAGACAGTGATGAGTTGGCATTTTTAATGACAGGCCAACGTTTTGAATTTACGCCTCTTGCACCTTATCAGCAGCAAGGGGAAGTGAAACTGGAAGTGAAGAACCTAACCAAACAGGGGCAGTTTAGCGATATATCATTTGCGGTTCGCAAGGGAGAGATCGTATCAATCACTGGTCTGTTAGGTGCGGGGCGGACGGAACTATGCATGGCGCTGTTTGGCATGACTCAGCCCGATAGTGGTGAAATCTTGGTGAATAACCAAGTCATGTCATTTGCCTCTAACCGAGATGCGATTGCTCAAGGTATTGGCTATGTATCCGAAGACCGTATGTCGACGGGCTTGGTCATGGAGCAAGCGATTCAAGATAACATTACAGCATCCGTTTTAAATCGTTTACGTAAACCTTCAGGCTTTTTGGATCATCTTAAAGCGAACAAGTTGGTTTCGACCTTAATTTCGTCTCTATCGATTAAAGTGGCGGACCCTAAACTGCCAGTGACCAGCCTCTCTGGCGGTAACGCACAACGGATTTCGATCGCTAAGTGGATAGCAGCGGAGCCTGAAGTATTGATCTTAGACTCTCCGACTGTGGGCGTGGATGTGGCTAATAAGGAAGCCATATACAACATTGCCAAAGACCTTGCTGCGCAAGGCATTGCTATCATCATGGTCAGCGATGAGATCCCAGAAGTGTTTTATAACAGTCACCGCGTGATTGTGATGAAAGAAGGACGTTTTACTCATGACTTCCAACCTACTCACTCTTCAGAGCAAGAAATTATGGAGGCAGTCAATGCTTAATAAATTCAGTTGCTCATTGGCTGCCTTTGCCAAACGCCATGAGTTTTACCTTTCGCTAATGATTGTGCTGATTGTTGCCGTGTTGTCATTCACGACAGCAGACTTTTTGACCCTTGGTAATATTTTCGATATGTCGGTGAGCTCGGCCATTCTCGGGATTATGGCTTGTGGGTTGTTCGTTGTTCTGATCGCGGGTGGGATCGATATTTCGTTTCCAGCGACAGCGGCTATCGCTCAGTACATAGCCGCCACCTACATTCTTTCCATCGGTGGTAATTTTTTGATTGCCTTTGGCATTGCCGCGGTTGTTGGTGTGTTGCTGGGGATGATTAACGCTACTTTAGTGTACAAGCTAAAAGTGCCCGCCATCATTATTACGATCTCAACCCTGAATGTCTTTTTTGGTTTGCTGATCTATTTCAGCAACGGCGAGTGGTTATACGGTTTCCCTGATTGGTTTATGTATGGCATTGAGCTCTTTACCTTCACTGGTAGTGATGGTTACGACTATGGCCTGTCTTTACCGATTATTACCTTGATTGCAATGATTGCTCTGACTTCTTTCTTGATGTCGAAAACTCGCTTAGGGCGTCAGATTTATGCGGTTGGCGGTAACGCAGATGCGGCGAGCCGTATCGGTATCAATATCTTTGGTATCAACTTGTTTGTGTATGGTTATATGGGCGCGCTTGCGGGTATCGCTTCGGTGGTACAAACCCAGATCACCCAATCTGTTGCTCCTAACTCATTGATGGGTTTTGAGCTAACCGTATTAGCGGCTGTTGTGCTAGGTGGTACGAGTATGACGGGCGGCAAAGGTACGCTGTTTGGTGTGGTGCTTGGTGTGATTTTGCTGGCGGTGGTAAAAAATGGTCTGACGCTACTTGGCGTTCCTTCATACTGGCATACGGTCGTGACGGGTTTGATCATCGTGTGCAGCATCAGTATGACTGCGCTTAACGAGAAAAAACAAGCGGTGCAGGGGGCATAATGGAACAAGTACTTAATAGTTTAAAAATGCCAACCGATAGAAATATTCGCTACTTGTTAGTGATTTTAGTTGGCATCCTCGTGGTGATGGGTTTCTCAAGTGGGCAAGCGTTTTTCTCACTGGATAACCTGCAATCCATGTCTTCGCAAATGCCTTTGCTTGGTTTGTTGGCGCTAGGTATGGCGGTCTGCATGCTCACTGGTGGTATCAACCTGTCGATCATTGCAACGACCAACGCGTGTGGCTTAGTGATGGCAAGTATTATCACCCTTGCGCCAGACAGTTCTGCGATGTTGGTGCTAGCGTTAGCGGGTGGTTTGATTACTGCGGTCGTTATCGGGCTGCTTAATGGTGCGTTAATTGCCTATGTTGGAGTATCTCCGATTCTTGCAACGCTGGGTATGATGACATTGATCAATGGTCTTAACGTGTTGATTTCTGGCGGTAGTGTTATCTCGGGTTTCCCTCAAGCGCTGTTGGTTCTTGGTAACGGTTCTTTGCTCGGTATTCCAATGCCGTTGATCCTATTTGTGCTGTTTGCTATTGCATTGTGGGCGCTGCTTGAACACACCAGTTTAGGACGCACCATCTATATGATGGGATCCAATGAGAAAGCGACTCGTTTTTCGGGAATCAATACCCAAAAAGCAACGCTGTATGTCTACATTATTTCATCAATCCTGTGTTGGGTGGCTGCTATCGTGATGATGGCCAAATTTAACTCGGCCAAAGCGGGCTACGGTGAGTCATATTTGCTGATTGCTATCTTGGCTTCGGTGTTAGGTGGCATCAACCCTGATGGTGGTTTTGGTCGCATTGTGGGTATCGGCCTTGCTTTGATCGTACTGCAAACACTGGAAAGTGGTCTTAACTTGCTGGGAGTGAGTAGCTATCTCACGATGGCACTTTGGGGCGGTATCTTGATCCTATTTATCTTCTTACAAAAAAATAAGGCTTAACGGGGTAGTTTATGAGTATTTATTTTATCGGCGTTGATGTAGGCAGTGGCAGCGCACGAGCGGGGGTGTTTGATGCCCACGGTCGTAAAGTTGGTGAGGCCAAGCGCGACACATTGATGTTTAAACCTCAAGCTGATTTCGTTGAGCAGTCTTCAGACAATATTTGGCAGTCGGTGTGTTTGGCGGTAAAAGATGCCGTTTCTCAGGCGAACATCGAGCCAATACAAGTGAAAGGTATTGGGTTTGACGCGACGTGTTCATTGGTTGTGCTCGACAAGAATGGTCAACCTTTGACGGTTAGCCCGACGGGGCGCAGTGAGCAAAACATCGTAATGTGGATGGACCATCGTGCGATTGCTCAAGCGGATCGCATTAATAAAACGGAACATCCAGTACTGGCTTACGTCGGCAATCGTATTTCCCCAGAGATGCAGACTCCGAAGTTATTGTGGCTGAAGCAAAACATGCCAAATACTTGGTCTAAAGCAGGCTACTTCTTTGACTTGCCTGACTTTTTGACTTGGAAAGCGACTTTTGATGCGAGCCGCTCACTCTGCTCTACGGTGTGTAAGTGGACCTATCTAGGCCATGAGAACAAGTGGGATAAAAGCTTCTTTGAACTGATTGGTTTGGAAGATTTGCTCGAAAATGATGCCCAAACCATTGGCGACCGAATTCTACCTATGGGACAACCGGTAGGGGACGGTTTGACCGTGCATGCGGCGGATGATCTTGGTTTAATCCCGGGTACTGCGGTAGGCACCTCAATTATTGATGCGCATGCTGGTGGTATTGGAGTGTTAGGCGCTGCGGGTATGACGGGTGAAAAGGCGGACTTTAATAAGCGCTTAGCCTTGATTGGTGGTACTTCGTCTTGTCATATGGCGGCAGCAAAAACCGCGCGCTTTATCGATGGTGTGTGGGGGGCTTACTACAGTGCGATGATACCTGGATACTGGTTAAATGAAGGGGGACAATCTGCCACAGGGGCATTGATTGACCACATCATTACTTCTCATCCTTTGTATGAGAGCGCTAAAGAGCAAGCGGGCAAGCAAGGACAAACCGTGTATCAATTGTTGAATGAACGGTTACTGACGCTTGCCGGCAGCAAAGAGGATATTGCCTTCTTAACCAAAGATATCCATGTATTGCCTTACTTCCATGGTAACCGCTCACCACGGGCGAATGCGCATTTAACAGGGACAATTACTGGGCTTAAAATGTCGAAGACGCTGGATGATATGGCGCTGCAATATTTAGCCACCATTCAAGGCATTGCCCTTGGTACTCGTCATATTATCGAAGTTATGAACGATGCTGGCTATGAGATTGATACCATCATGGCATGTGGTGGCGGCACGAAGAACACCGTCTTTTTACAAGAACATGCTAACGCCACGGGCTGTATGATTCTGCTGCCGGAAGAGAGCGAAGCGGTGATTCTCGGCTCTGCGATGCTCGGCTCTGTTGCTGCCGGTTTCTACAGTGATATTCCTGATGCGATGAATGCGATGAGTCGCATCAGCAAGAGCGTGATGCCTCAAACGGAAAAGATTAAGCACTTTTATGACGCGAAATACGCCATCTTCCACAAGATGTATCAAGATGATGTTGAGTATAAGCGTATGATGAGTGAGTTTTAAGCGACTCGACTAATAGCGAAAGTAAAGGCCTCTAGTGAGGCCTTTTTTTGGCTTATTTTTGACGCGGTAGCAGATAGAAGGTTTTCTGGTTTTTATCCATCACAGTTTTCGCTAACTGATTAATGCTCTCAACGGTCGCCTCGTTAATCATACTCACGCTGTGGGTCACTGCTTGATAGGGCTTGGTAGAGAAGGCATCTTGACTGAATGCCGCTACCCAATAGTCGCTGTATTGCTCCTGTTGCCCTTGGTTCACTGCCCAGGCATTTTTCGCTTGGTCTAGCTCGGCTTGAGTGATGCCATGTTGTTGAATGTTAGTGACAACCTGACTGGCAAGCTTGGCTAACGATCGTGCACGATTTGGCGCGGTAGTGAAGTTAAGCCTCGCTAAATAATAAGGTTTTGGATCTCGAGCCAGCATCTGAGACATATTGATCACGTAAACCCCCGATGCTTTCACACGTACGGTTTCGCGCAGGCGGTTGTTGGTGATCTGTTCGAGCAGTTGCAGTTGCATTTGTTGCTCTAAAGACCATGAATGATCAGCACTGTATTGGATTTGCACCATGGCTTTATTGCTGCTGCCAATCGCATAACTGTACTCTTGTTCGATCGATTTTGGTTCAATACCACGATCAACTGGCTTAAGTGGCAGTTGTGGATCAACGGCTAATGAAGCCAACCATTTCGTGATGGTAGGCTCAACGTTTTCTGTTGCAGTGTTGGTGACTATCGTGACAATCATTTGCGCAGGATCACCATAGAGCTTCTCGCGCCATTCCACTAATTGCTCGCTGGTAAAGTGGTTCCAATCGCCATCCGCAGTGGCAACCAAGCGCTCACCATGCTCAAAGGCTTCACGGCTAATGTTGTCCATAAAAATGCGTTCAGCCGGAACTTTACTTAGGTTTTGCGCAGTCACTTGCTTCATCTCGCTAAGCTTGTCTTCACAATGGTTGGCTTGCGTGAGCTTGAGGTGTAGCAGAGCGAGTGCGTCATCGAGCGCATCGGTATCAGTGGTTACCGAAAATCCATGGTAGAGCAGCTCACTGTATGGTGTTACGCTCACTTGATGCTGTTTGCTCCATTGAGTTAACTGATGAGCCGTGTACTGACCATAGCCGCACTGCTCAGCCAATTTACCAGCCCAATCAACGATACCGAGTTGATGGTTTGCTTCTAGCGAGCGACCTCCGGGAATACGCAGATTCACTTGCGTGCCACCTTTAAGATCGGACTTACTCACCACCACTACTTTCATGCCATTGGTTAGCTGGTATTGGTAAACAGGTCTCGGCCCAAAGTTGAGCTGAGATGTCTTATTTGCAATCTCTCCGCTTGCTTGGGGTGTGACGTTCAAGTTGATTTCTGGTTTCGTTAAGCTAAATGGCGCAGGTTTACTGACACGAATGCTCTTCCATTGGTCAGGCATTTGCTTCACATCGACGCTGGCTTGGTCGTTGTCGGGGCCAATTAACGCCAGTTTCGGCGAAGTGGCTTGCAGCAGCGACGCGACATGTTGCTGAATATCTTCGGCGGTTAAAGAACTCAGGAATGCTTCAGTCAGTTGCAACTGCTGCGCTTTGTCCATCATAGGGAGACGGTAACTGTCAGCTTGAACTAATTGATCAGCAAGGTACTGGTTCGAGTAACCGGCGCGGTATTTTGCCTGTTGCTCTACTTTGTTGAGCAGCGTTTGTTTGGCGCTCTCAAGCTCTTTTTTACTTACAGGTTGGCTCGCAAGGCGTTGCAACTCGGTGGCTAACTGAGCAAAGGCCTGATCGTAGTGGTCACTAAATGGATGGGCAATCATTAAGTACTGAACGCGTGTGGTGCTCAGCAAATGGCTTTGAGGTGCAACGGTTGCCGCTTTTAACTTACCGTTCGCAACGAGAATCGCTAGGCGTTGGTTAAGAATTGATAACCATAATGAATCCAATGTTTCCTGCCATTGTCCTTCAACGGTATTGAGGGGGACTTCAATGTCATTTTGCAGCAGCAACTGCATAAATCGGCGGCTATTCTCTCTGTCAAAAACCGTTGCCACTTGGAGTGTTGGTTGTGAAGGGAATTGCTGCCATGCAATCGGATCGGTCGGTGTGTCGCCCTTCGCTTTGGTTGCAAATAGGCTTTCAATCTGGCTTCTTACGGCAAAATTATCGAATGTGCCGCTGACAATTAAGGTCATACGCTGAGGCTGATACCATTTTTGGTAGTATGCGATGGCCTCTTCAACGGGGGCGTTACGAATCACATCAATAGTCCCGATGGCATTTCTCTGAGCAAGACGACTGCCTTGATAACGCAGCGCTTCGAGTTGGTCATTAATTCGTGAACCGACCCCTTGACGAAGGCGCCATTCTTCAACAATGACTTCACGCTCTTTGTCAAATGCTTGTGGATCAAAGCTAATTTCGCTCGCCCAATCAGATAAAATTTGCAGCCCTAGTTCTGTGGTTTGGCGTGCTGAATTAGGCAGCGAAAGTTTGTAGACAGTGCTGTTATAACTGGTGACGGCATTCACATGTGAGCCAAGATTGATCCCTTGCGCTTCCAAGGCTTTAAAGCTTTGGCTATCGGGAAAATTCGTTGTGCCTTTGAATGCCATATGTTCGACAAAGTGTGCCAGTCCGCGTTGCTGGTCTTCTTCCTGCAATGAGCCTGAATGTACCGCCAAGCGCATCTCTACACCGGGTGTTTTTCTTGGTTGCAAAATGACTTGCATGCCATTGTCTAGCCAGTACTGGAAAATATCAGCGCGAACGGGCAGGGGTTGATATTGGTTGCTCGCTGCGATATTCGGTTCTGTACTTGTCGTGGTTTGGCAACCGGTAATGCCAAGTGCCATCGCTAGAGCGAATGAGAGTAAAGTAGGTTTGATCATTGTCTTATGCTCCTAGTGCGACAGGTGATTGGTTATCTAAGTCGATCAGGCGGTCAGCCATTGCCCAGAGTTCAGGTTGGTGAGAGACCATCAATACCGCGCTATTTGGCAGCGCATGTTTGAGGGTTTTAATCATCAACGTAGCGGCGCTTTGATCCAGTGACGATGTGGTTTCATCCAATAGAATTAATGGTGGCTTGTTCACGAGCAAGCGGGCAAACATTAGACGTTGCTGTTCGCCGCCTGAGAGTTTGCTCGACCATGTTTCAACGCTGTCGAGTGACGTAGTCAGCGCGTTAAGGCCGACTTGTTGCAAAGCATCAATGCAGGTTTGATCGTCAATATTGTTTGCACTTTGTGGGTAACAAACCAAAGCCTTAAGGCTGGTGGTGGTAAGATAGAGTTTCTGAGGAACCCAAATCGAGTCAGTACGTTGATACTCACCAATAAAGTTTGGCCAAAATCCGCTGAGTGTTCTTAATAGGCTGGATTTCCCTAAGCCAGAACGCCCTTTCAACATAACGATTTGTCCTTGCTCAACCACAAGATTGTTGACCTCAAGCAGTGATCGTTCGTGATCAACATGAACACGCAGTGTGGCGCGCAGCGCTTTAGGGGCGATGGGATGCTTAGCAGTGCTTGGCAGTTCAATATCATGCAGTTTGAGATTGAACGTGGTTAAACGTTCTACCGTTGCACTAAGTTTGGCAAGATCGCGATAGGAGTAAATAAACCAACTCAGTGAGCCAGAGACTTGCATAAAGGCCATCTTGATTTGCATCAGTCCACCAAGCTGGATGATACCCGCGAGAAACTGAGGTAGTGCAAAGAAGATAGGGGCAAGGCTTGAAACTTGCGCATAACCAACGGTAAAGAAGCCGAGGTTGCGCTCTTTAACCATCAACTTGTACCAGTTTTGTGCCACAAAGGTAAACTTAGTGCCTAGCGCTTCTCGCTCAATCGCTTCGCCGCGCTGTGCACCAATCATTTCACTGTTCTCTCGTCGCTCAATAAGAGCGGCACGAAAATCCGCTTCGCGTTTTTGTTGATTGAAATTAAGGCGCTGCAGTGGCTTACCGATCCAATGGGTAATCGCTGTACCAACGAGGGTATAGGCGATACACATCCAAACCATGTACCCGGGAATATGCCACTCTTGACCAGCAAGATTAAAGCTCATTTCACCGGAGAGATTCCATAAAATCGTGACAAAAGATCCGAGCGTGAGTACGGAACGCAAGAATGACAGTAGTAGATCGAGCGAAAGATCAATCAGCAAGTAGATGTCTTCTGCAATGCGTTGATCTGGGTTATCGGGTTCAGTCTGCGCCAGCTTCATATGATAGTGATGATGCTGGTCAGATAGCCACTGTGCGGTCAGTTGTTCGGTCATCCATGTGCGCCAATCAATCAACAGCTTTTTCTGTAAGTAGCTGCTATAAACCGCGACGAGAATAAGTGAACCAATGAGCAGTACAAATTGACCAAGCAAGCGATAAATGCTCGAACCATCCAGTTGTTGTAGCGCGTTGTAGAAGTCACCATTCCATTGGTTAAATTGAACACTTAGCCACACGGAGCCGAAGGTCATGCTGATAATGACTAACAGTAAACCCAGTGAAGGTAAACGTTGTTTAGAGAGCCAAAATGGTTTGATTAGCTGCCAGTATTGAGAGAGAAAATTCATAATTATTTTTGCTTTACGTCCAAAGGGCAGGCGAAATGGCCTGCCCAATTATGGGAAGAGTGGGGCGCTTAGTAGTCGTAACTTGCTTGCAGCCAGAATTGGCGACCCGCTTCGTAGACGCGGTAGACTTCACCTTGGTGTACAAATGAGTCTGTCGCATTTTCGTTGTTAAGCAGGTTGGTCACTTCGGCTGAAATCGCGGCACCATAGGCAAATCTCGGCTTCCATTCCGCTTTAATGTCCCAACGGAAGGTGTCTTCAAAGTCGACACGTTGATACTTCAAGACTTGCTTGCCAGTAGATGGGTCCACGGCATAGTCATTCTCATGACGTGTTGCTTGATCTCGGCCTTGCTGCCATTGCCACAGGTTGTAGACGGTTGTGCCATATTGAGGCAGTTCCGCTATCCATTCGATATTGGCACGTAATGGCGCATTAAAGTCCGTACTTGGTAAGTCTGCGGCATTGATAATTTTGCCGTCGTACCACACTTTGTCGTAATCAAGATTGGTATTGGGATCAAAGAATGAGTACCCCATATCTTTTGGCGTATTGCTTTGTGTTTGCTGCCACACTAGAGAAGCACTAAGTTGGTTGCGAACGGTTTCGATAACAATAGGTAGGCGATTGCGAACCGTGAGTGATACCGAGTCGTGCGTGGTTTCGCCGCCATTATCAAAGGTGCGGATTCGAGCTTTATTCGGATCCGTGGTGCCTGGATATTTTGGACGGCTACGAACTTCATCTTTACCCAAGCGATGGACATAGTTGAGTGACCAAATGCTGTTGCGCCATGTTTGTTGTAAGCCGAGTGACAGCTCATCGTTATATGGGGTTTTAAGGTCAGACATCCCTTCGTAGTCAGAAGTGGTGGTCCAACTGTCTTGCTGTTCACTATTAGGATTACACATCATGTAGCAGTGTTTGAGGCCTGCGTTTTGACCTTCATATAGTGCATAGGTCAGCATTGAACGCCCGTAGTAGCGGTTTGCCCCTGCGGTTACTACTGTATCGCCACTACCAAACAGATCCCAGCTTGCGGTGATTCGCGGTGCTAGGTTGTTGTTTTGTACAAAGTCATCGCGTTCAAAGCGTAAGCCGGTGCGTAAGGTGACGTTGTTAATCTCGATAGTATCTTCGGCAAAAATAGCGCGATTAACATATCGTGTGGTGTAAGTGCCGGCGAAAAATGCGTCAACTTGGTTCGCAAAGCCTAACCACTCCATACTATCCCACGTGCCACGATAGCCATTACGGAAGTAGGTTTTATCACGTATATATTTTGCTTTAGTGAGTGTTTGCTCACCCCCGACTACAAACTGGTGAGTCGTATTGCCAAAGCGTTTGGGATTGTAGGTAAACTTCCCTTTGATGGTGGTGTTGTCTTGCTCGGTATTGAGATCGCCCGGGCCTCCAGATGCGTAGGTCACTGGGTTGCGCCAATCGGTAAAGTCTTCTAGCTGAACAAAATAGTTCTGCTCGCTGGTGCGAACATCTTCCATCTTTTGCTTACCAAGAGACAGATCAAATACCCCACCATCCATCATATGCTCAAATTGCAAATTGGTAGAGAGTCCGTTGTGCTCTTCCGTGTAATCGGAGTTAGCAACCCCATTCATAAATAGCTCAGACTCGTACTTTGAAAGGGCAAAGCTCAAATTGATCGTCGTACGAGGTGAGGAATACCAAGTAAACTTGGTAAACATATTGTCAGAAACTCGAGTTTGGTCTTTGATGCTATCTTGGTACTCAAAGCCAGACAACTTATTGCCTTCCAAAGCGATGCTGCGCCCTCCGGCGTTTACCATTGGAATCGAAGAGGTTCGTCGAGAAATTGATGCGACAAAGCCTAAGTTATCGGTAATTCCGGTGGTGACAGAAACCCCATAGCTGCTTTTCTTGTAGTCAGGTTGAAAACGGGCAGGGTTACTTACGTCATTGTTGCTAGAGTTGAAATCGAGCTTCTCATCAACAATGGTTTTGTTCCAAGAGGAATCGGTTTGTCGGTAGTAAACGTTGGCCGATGTTTCGCCTTGCCAACTGCGGCTCTTGGTCTCAACAACCCCTCCAGAGAACCCGCCAAACTCGACAGGTACGTTGGCATCATAGACAGTGACACTCTCAATTAGGCGGCTATCAAGATAGAAGCCTTGCTCATCAGAAGAAAGGTTCGAGTTCGTCACGCCCAAGCCATTGTCAGCAGGGTCAATATCGTTGTTGATACTCATACCATCTAGTGTAAATGAGTTCTGATACGCGGTTGAACCATGAATAGAAATATCTGAAGGCTTAATTTCCCCCTGACTTAAACTATTATTCCCACTATTTGAAAACTGCACGGCTGGGTTGGTTTTTAATAAGTCGGTGATATTTCCATCACCTGTTGGTCGCTTATTAATATCTTCAGAAGTTAGCGTTTGTTTACTGGTTAAAGGCGCTTCAACTTTGTCTTTGACGACGATTTCTTGTTCAGAAACTTCGCCATTTGCATAGCTGCTAGACGCGGTGAATAGCCCAAAGAGGAGAGCGGCTGCCGGTTTCATTCATTCTGTCCGTATTGTTAAATTCTTTCGAATGTTCTGTATTTATTAAAATGTGTAGATTGATATCTCATTTTGGCGGCAAGATATCACAATGTAAAACTAAATGGCAATTGTTATCATTTGTATTTAATGATAATCTTCGCAGAAATTTTTTAAACCAACACCGTTCTTTGTCAGCATGGCGATTTTATTGATTTATAGAGAACGGACTGTCGTTAAATAAGAGTGATGTCGGAGAACTTAGGTTGTTATTTATAACAAATAGAAAAAAACGGTATTTCGTACTATTAATTTCAATAGCGAACACTGTTTTTATTTCAGGAAATGTTTTTGCTGGAAAAATAGATAAAGTCTTACAACAAGATTTGGTAGGTTTAAAAGCCAGCCAACAAGCGCAAATCAAGGTTGAAAATCTCGACGATAAAAATCTTGAGATTATCGAGCAGTACCGTCAGGTGATGCGTGAGCAACAGTTGGCAGATAAATATAACCAATTGCTAGTCAAACAAGTCTCTCAACTTGAAACTGCTTTAGTGGCGATTGAAGCGAGTCAAGCAGAGCTGCGCTCTACACGCATGATGTTGGGGCCGCTACTCGAAGAAATGGTGCTATCTCTGGATCAATTTGTCGCAGCTGATGCCCCTTTCTTAATTTCGGAGCGTCGAAGCAGAGTTGAAAATCTACGCCGCCAACTGCTAGATGCCAGCCTATCTGAAGGAGAGAAAACTCTTTCGGTACTTGATGCCTATCAAGTTGAGCTGAGCTATGGCTATACCACGGAAAGTTGGCAAGGAAAGATCGATGACCGTTTGGTTAATTTTGTCCGTGTCGGACGTTTAGGTTTTTATTACTTTACGCCTGATGAGACGAAAGCGGGTGTTTGGAATCAAGGTTGGCAGCCTTTGTCTTCTGAATGGGTTGCACAAATCAAACAGGCCGCGCAGGTCGCACAAGGTCGACAGTTACCGACACTTCTCACCCTTCCAGCAACGAAAATCGAGACAATGTAATGAAATCAGTATGGCTAATGATAGCGCTGGCGGTTGGCTGGCAAAGCAGTGTCTCTGCCTCTGAGTTGGACCGAGTGTTGCAGCAAGTCAAGCAAGGGTCATCAATTGAGAAAAAACATGCGGAACAGCGCGTGCAGCAGGCTTTAGGCGAGTTAAGTGATGCTCGTGCAACACTTGCCGAGGCACAAGATAAACTCAAACAAACTAATGCGAGCAATATTGCGTTGGAAGACCGTATCTTGCAATTACAAGAGTCTTTAAAGCAAAGAAGATCTCAGTATCAAGCCCAGCGCGAGTCGATGAACAGTGTGTTTAAACATGTTGTTGAGCATGGTGATTTGATGCTGCAACGAGTATCACCGCATGGTTTATGGCAGTTCGATCAATCTGGATTTGTGCAGCAAAAAGAAGAGTCTGTTGATATTGCTCATATCAAAAGCTTGTGGCTTGCACTGTTAGAGCAGTCGGTTTTGTCTAGTAAAACACTTCGCAGTGAGCAAACCATTCTGCTGGCAAATGGTCAGCAGCAGATCGCTCAAGTGACTCAGTATGGTCCTTTCAATGCGTACGCGTCGGGAGAGGGTTCCAGTTGGTTACATTACTTGGCAGGTGAACAAGTATGGATGGAAATGGCACCTCAACCCGCAATCGATGTAGACCCACAGCAGATGGTTATTGACCCGAGTTTCGGTGCTCTGCTTGATAAGCAGGCAAATGCGCCAACTTGGTTAGAACGCATGGAACCTGCTGGTGTGGTCGGTGTACTTATCGGATTGATCGGTTTAATTGGTGTCGGGATTGCTGTGGTTCGTAGTGTTGCCCTGAGAAAGGCGAAGCGAGAGATCTACGCACAAATGTCAGAGCGTGAAGCCAGTGAAGGTAATGCATTAGGTCGCGTTATGTTGGCGAGTGAACAGTGTCACGGCGCTCAACTTGAAGCCGTAATTGATGAAGCGGTGTTAAAAGAAGTACCGAATTTTAAAACGGGCGTGGGTAGCTTAGCTGTACTTGCTAGTATTCCACCACTTCTGGGTCTTTTGGGTACCGTTGGCGGCATGATTGAGACATTTCGCATTATTACCGAGCATGGTAGTGCAGATAGTCAATTGCTTTCAGGTGGTATCTCCCAAGCATTGCTGACCACTGAGATGGGCTTAATGGTCGCTGTGCCATTGTTGCTGCTTCACTGCGGTCTAAAGGCACAAAGTTCTCAGTTGATTGAAGTGTTGGAGCAGCAGAGCGCAGGGCTGATTGTGTTGCGCCAGCAAGCAGATGCTCAGGAGTCGTAGATGCTGAATTTTATTCACACTGCTGGTCCTTTGGTTTGGGGAATTATTGTTTTGTCGATTGTGATGTGGTGGTTGATTGCACAAGCATACAGTCATCAAAGCCGCTGCCAAGCCAGCTTTGCGCCAGCGATAACCACTCAGCGTAACCTGCAAATGACGTTATCGAATCACGATTACCAACATGTGTGCCGCGCTTGGCTAAATCAAGCAGAGCAACAACTAAATAGAGGGTTAGCTTGGATTTCAGTTTTGGTCAAAGTGCTGCCCTTGCTCGGTTTGCTCGGCACGGTGGATGGAATGATTGACAGTTTTCAGCAGCTTGATCAACTGGATATACAGCGTCAACTTTCCGGAGGAATATCGCAAGCACTTCTGACTACGCTGTCCGGTTTGGTGACCTCGTTGTCGGGTTTGTACTTTGTTCATCACTTAAATCAGCGTAAGCGTCGTTATGTCGCAGGTTTTCGCAGTCAATTAGAGGTGCAAGATGCGTTTTCGTCATAGTGAGGATTCAAGCGATCAAGCCAATGTTGATATGACCCCTTTAATTGATGTGGTGTTTATCTTGCTGATTTTCTTTATTTTGTCTGCTTCATTTCAGCAACAAAATCAGATCAAGGTTGAGCGGCCAAATAGTCAGGTCACAGACACTATCTCGAGTGTCTCAGTGACAGTGTCTGTCGATCAACAAGGACAAATTTGGCTAGATAACCAAGCGGTCGAGGTCGCGATGTTGACTAGCCGAGTCAAACAAAAAGTCGCTCAGGCGAACAATGTTTCTGTGGTGATTGACGTCGATAAGTCGGTTGATAGCGGGCGACTTATTCAGGTTATTGATAAGGTAAGAATTGCTGGGGTGAACAATGTCGCTGTTGCTACAGAGTCCTAACGGCTGTCAGCTGCTACCACGTCGATGGTTCCAGCAACCGCTGGTGGTCGCACTTGTGATCAACTTCGCCTTAGTGTGGCTTATGTATTGGCTCACTCTTGGCAATCAAGGTATTCATCGCGTTCATTCAATTAACTTATCGACGGTGTTCCATGCTCGGCAACCCGATAGTGTTGAACCTGAGGTTGAGCAATTGTTTGAGGTTAGCCAAGCACCGCAAAGTGCTTCAATGCCACCGCCACCAACTGCATTGAATTTGTCGATGCTAGAGTTTGATTCTTCAGTATCTTTGCCAAATATTAAAGTGCCAATTGATACCAACAAGCCAAACATGCAAATGGTTAGCCTAACTTTTAGTCCCAAAGGAAATGGGTTAGGTAGTGTGATGAGTAGTGCGATGGCACAAGCCAAACCTGTATTTCAAATCCCGCCTCGTTATCCCGCGAAGGCTAAGCGAGATGGGATCGAAGGGTTTGTTACACTGAATCTGCATATTGACCAAGACGGTAGAGCGCAAGAAATTAAAGTTGTTGCCGAAGAACCACCGGGCGTTTTTGCGCGTTCAGCCAAAAGAGCCGTTATTCGCTGGCGGTTTGTGGCGCCGGAAGAAAATCAATGGCAAAGGATCACGATTCGTTATGAATTGGAAAAATAGTTTACTTGTTTTGTGTTTGGTCTCGTCGTTGTCTTTTGCCAGTTCTGAGGCTCGTCATTACCAAACCTATCAGCGGTTGCAAATGCAGTTGCAACAAAATCCTCTAGCGACGTTGAGTGCCATTGAGTTGTTCGTTAAACAGGTGCAGTCGGCAGATAAGCAGTCACAACAGATGGCTGCTTACTTACAGTTGCAAGCATGTATTGCATTGAATCGATACCCCTGTGCGGCGACGGCAGTGGAGTCTTTGCTGGCTCTGAATCAAGATAAAGCACGGCAACCTGATTTACTCAAGCTGTCCGCTCAGCTTCATTATCAAACAGAGAGCTATCAAACGGTTATTGAACGGGTTAATAGCTGGCTGGTCACCACTCAAGCGATGGAACAGAAACCGCTGGCAACGCAGTATGCTGAGCTCTATTCGTTAAAGGCATATGGATTGTTTCATCAACACGCTTATCGTAAGGCCGCTGATGCGATGGAGCTTGCAGTGGGTTATCAAAGAACTGAGCAAAGGGAGGTGTTTTTGCTTGGTTTGTATCAGCAACTAACAGATTGGCATAATGTTAACCGAGTATTGCGGTCGTTGGTTTCGCAGTATGCACAAAATGCCGATTACTGGGAAAAATATGCCTACTCTTTTCTTAAATTAGAGAGAGAGCAACAGGCGGTTAATGCTCTAGGCAGTGCTTACAAAGCTGACCGCTTGCCACAACGTAGCATTATACTATATGCGCAGTTATTGTTGCGTTTTCATGCACCCGCTCAGGCAGTAAAGGTGCTAGAGCAGAACCGTCAACTCAGCGAAAATCCTAGCTATCAACCTTTGCTAACGCAAAGCTATTTGCTGGCTCGAGACAGACGTAAGGCGGCAGAGTGGCTAGCAAAATCGGATAAAAAAGACAGCTATGCAACGCGGGGATTGCTTGCTTACCAGCAAGGGAATTGGCGCGAGGCTGCTGAGCTTTTCAAGCGTCTTGATGGCAGTAAGAAAAGCAATCACTACTGGTTACTGTTGGCCGCGATCAGTGAGTTTGAGTTAAAACATTGGGCGAGTGCGAGAGCATCTTTTCAGCGTTTAGCAGGCACGAGTTATGACGAGTTGGCGAGTCAATGGTTGAGTCAGATTGACTATTTAACAAGTGGATAAACTAGAAAGGGTTAGCAATTGCTAACCCTTTCTATGTTTACTTAGTTACTTTTTAGTGATGCGCCTTGCGTCCTAATCACTTCTTGGTACCAGTAGAAGCTCTTTTTCCGCGTGCGGGTGAGATCGCCTGTGCCTTGGTTATCGCGGTCTACGTAGATAAAGCCGTAGCGTTTGCTCATTTCGGCGGTTGAGTTCGCGACCAGATCAATCGGCCCCCAAGTGGTGTAACCCATTAGCTCAACGCTATCTTCAATCGCTTCACGCGCTTGGACTAAGTGGTCATTGAGGTAAGAGATACGGTAGTCATCGATGATTTCACCGTCTGCGGTAACTTCATCACGAGCGCCTAAGCCATTTTCTACAATGAACAGCGGTTTTTGGTAACGGTCGTAAAGGAAGTTCAGCAGAATACGCAGTCCTTTCGGATCAATTAACCAACCCCATTGGCTTTTTTCAAGGTATGGGTTTGGTACGCCAGCGACGATATTGCCGACCTCTTTTTCTTGCTCTTTCGCGCTTGCACATCCAGATGCGTAATAGCTAAATGAAATAAAATCCACGCTTGCCGCTGCCAGTGTTTCTAGATCGCCTTCTTCCATCTCAATAGCGATACCATGATCGCGGAAGTAACGCAGCATATAACCAGGGTAGCGCCCACGAGTCTGCACGTCACCAAAGAATAGCCATTGGTTGTTTTCGTGCATTGTGGCAATTACGTCATCTGGAAGGCAGGTGTGTGGGTAAGCAATCGCACCCAGTAGCATGTTACCGATTTTTGCATCAGGGATAATCTGATGGCAAAGCTGAACCGTTTGTGCGCTTGCTACTAGCTGATGGTGAATCGCTTGGAAAATCTCTTGTTCTGACGCATCTTCTTGTAAGCCAACCCCTGTAAAAGGGGCATGCAGTGACATGTTGATCTCGTTAAAAGTTAGCCACAGTTTTACGCTGTCTTTATAACGCTCAAACACCGTGCGCGCATAGCGAGTGAAAAACTCAATCAGTTTACGGCTGCCCCAACCATTGTAGTTTTCCACCAGTGCGTAAGGCATTTCATAGTGCGATAACGTCACAAAGGGCGTGATGTTGTGTGCTGCGAGTTCAGCAAAGATTTTATCGTAGTACTCTAACCCCGCTTGGTTTGGTTCGAGTTCATCACCATTTGGGAAGATGCGAGTCCAAGCAATAGACAAGCGTAGGCAGGTAAAGCCCATCTCCTTAAACAATGCGATATCTTCTGGGTAACGATTATAGAAGTCGATCGCCAGATCTTTGATGCCAGGGGTACGTTCTTGACGGGTTTGATGTGGGCTTAAGATGCCGTTAGGCAGCATGTCGGAAGTCGAAAGACCTTTACCGTCAGCAGTGTGAGACCCTTCTACTTGGTTGGCAGCAATCGCGCCGCCCCATAAAAAATCATTTGGAAATGTAGTATTTGTCATTGGGAAATCCCGATTGTTCGCAAGCGAATGAATTAGCTACGTCTCTGTTCGATACATTGAGCATAGCTGTTTGCTTTCAAACCGTAGATAATTTGAACGTGGTGTTGATCGATACGAACCACACCAATGGCTCCTGCTTGCTTAAGGGCTTTTTCATCTAAGAGAGAAAGCTCCTTAAGTTCGAGTCTCAATCGAGTAGCGCATGCTCCACAATCCAAAATATTATCGAGTCCCCCCAATGCGCTAATGATGGTATCAACCTCATGATCTAGATCTGGGTTAACACGCGTGAGTACAGCAAAAAAACGGCGTAATAAACTAAACACGTTTCTATCTCTCAATTATCTTTACGGCGAACAAATGATTATGCGGAATCTATCGATTAGAGGTAGCGAGAAATTGTCAGAAAGTGAACTAGGATGAGAATTCTATGATTGCTTGAGTAATATTTCATCACCCTGCTGGTTGGATTAATTCTGCTTATAGCTTCAATAAAATGTTTGAGTCGAACTCCTCAGATTTCCAGCGACCATCTGTATTAAAATGACGATATCGTTTGCCTTGTGCATGATCTCGAAGAATAAAGGCACTATGCCGTGAAAAGGGTAGATATGTTAAAAACGAAACTCGCGTTATTGATTGGTTGTTTATCTTTTGGCGTTAATGCGGCCAGTTTTGAAGCGGTAACTTTAGGTAGCAAAGGTGGTATTCAAGACGGTAACTTGACGGCATTTATGCTCAAGAGTGAACAAGATGATAACTATGTACTGCTGGATGCAGGTTCAGTGGTGAATGGACTGATTGTTTCCGAGCAAAACGGCGCGTTTGATGATGTTAAAGTGCCTGAGGAGTCAAAGTTAACCAAAGTGGGTTACTTGCTCAAAGAGAAAGTAAAAGGTTACTTAATCAGCCACGCTCATCTTGATCATGTTGCCGGTATGATTATCAGTTCACCAGATGACAGTAACAAACCGATTTATGGTTTATCTGCCACCAACGAAGCATTGATGAACAATTACTTTAACTGGTCTGCATGGCCAAACTTTGGCAATGAAGGCAAAGGCTTTAAGCTAAGTAAATATACTTATACTGATTTGCCTCAATACCAATGGCAAACAGTGACAGGCACGAGCATGCAGGTGATGGCGATGCCATTGGCTCACTCTGGCGGTGTATCAACAGCGTTCGCGCTGAAAGACAGTGATGGCGACTTGTTTGTTTATTTCGGCGATACTGGCCCTGATGCTGTAGAAAAAAGTGATGCTTTGAACCAAGTTTGGACCACGCTTGCTCCGTTTGTTAAAGAGGGGCAGTTGAAAGGCATTGTGATAGAAGTGTCGTTTACCAACAAAACACCAGACAAAATGCTATTTGGTCACTTAACCCCGAATTGGCTGCTCAAAGAGCTGACTGCGCTTGAGTCCTTGGCAGGGAAAGGTAGCTTAGAAGACCTTGATGTTGTGGTTAGTCACATTAAGTACAGCTTGAAGAAAGGAGAAGATCCTCAAGTTGTTATTCAACGGGAGTTGGAAGCGGGCAATAAACTGGGGGTGAACTTCCACTTCCCAGCACAAGGTGATGCACTGACGTTTTAAATCCTGAGATGATCATTATCTGCCAAGCCCTGATATTTAAGGGGCTTGGCGCTTCAACTAGCGATTGCAGTTTCTCATACTTTACCTACAACTCAACTGGTTGAAGTAGTTTTACACTGATGGAATCTTCTTCAATTAGGGTGAAGACTCTGGGACGAATATTCGTTACCCACCATTGGTCATAGGTATTTGCGTACACTTGTTGTCTTGCCGACTCGCTTGCAAATTCTCGCAACCAAATAAAGGAGTCTGAGCCATCTTCATTTTGGCGGACATAAGTATCAATGATAATCATCCCTTTTGAACGCTGATAAGGCAAAAGTTCCTCACGCATCCAATTAAGCCATTCTGCAGTCTTTCCCGGTTTTATCCGGTACTCACGTAGCTCAACAATTTTCACAATATTTTCAACTCTCAGTCCAACGTATATGTGCTGAATTATGCATTTTTATTAGGGACACACACCATTATTTTTACTACTTCATTAGGAGCTCTCCATTAAGGACACACACCAATATTGCTAACAAGCAGTGGCGGTACTTTGTTTCAGAGGGGACTTTCTCTTACTTAAAACGGACACACACTTATCGGTGTTTATAGAGTATGAAGTGATGATAACCCTGCCGTAAATCCACATGGGTGAAATGGAAGTCTGCGCTATCTGCTTTTATCTTCCGTCTATCACTCATCTTGAGGTTGTTTTATGACAACAGCTAGAAAGCAGCTCGTTTCTGTCGAGGCGACACCATACTATCACTGCGTATCTCGTTGTGTGAGGCGGAGTTTCTTATGCGGTAAAGATCCACTTACGAAGCGAAGTTACGAACATCGCCGGGAGTGGATAAGGCAGAAAATCTATGCGCTCTCTCGAGTGTACTGTATCGATGTTTGTGCTTACGCAATCATGAGTAATCACTACCATTTAGTTCTGCACATTAATCGAGAAAAAGCATTGGCACTCTCTCACCTTGAGGTCGTTCAACGCTGGCGAGAACACCATAAGTTGCCCATGTTGGTATCGCGCTGGCTATCAGGTGAGCTAACGAGTGAGGGCGATATTGATGCTTGTCTATCAATCATCGAGTCGTGGCGTGCTCGATTGTGGAATCTCAGTTGGTTTATGAAAGAGCTCAACTACGATATTGCTTGTCAAGCAAACCAAGAAGATGATTGCAGTGGGCACTTTTGGGAAAGTCGCTTTAAGAGCCAGGCATTATTGGATGAACAAGCGTTGGTCGCCGCAATGGCCTATGTAGATTTAAATCCTCTCAGAGCTGGCACCGCAGATACGCCAGAATCCTCCGAATATACATCTTTTCAGGCTCGACTAGTGGCGTTAAACCGTTATCAAGATACCGCACCTTGCCTTCATCCTTTCATCGGAAGTAGGCGTGGCGAAAAACGTGAGGGTATTCCATTTTTGTTAATAGAATATCTTGAACTAGTTGATTGGACTGCGCGGCAGTTTTGCCAAAATAAAGCGTGTATGAAGGTAAGTGAGCCTGCTTTACTGCAGAGGTTAAATCTTCCTCAAAGTCAATGGCTCGATGTGTGTAAACAATTAGAACAACATCGCAGCACTGCGATAGGGTGTGCTTGTGATATAGGCTTAATCAAGAGTTGTTTGCATAAGAAGCGGGTACACTTACTTCGCTTAAATGGATAGTTTTCCCGTCTAGATTTGAATCCAAAAAGGTCGCTGATAGTAGCGCCTTTCACCTGATCTCGTTATCTCGCACCACCTTCTCAGACGGGTGTGAAATATTCGTCTTATTACTTCAAAGTTATTAGCGATACTACCTGATTTCAGGCTCAGCTTGGTTTCGTATGTCGCTTATGTCTTTATGGTGTGTGTCCTCATTAATGATTATTCCAATTGTTAGTCTAAAATAAACATTTTATGTTTTGTTAACATCATCAAATCGATGAGTTTACTGCATTGTTAAGTGACTATTGAAAAACAAAAGGGCAAACATGTTTAGAGTTATCTATGAATGGCGCGTATCGCTAGAGAGAAAAGACGAATTTCAAAAAATATGGTCCTCCGTTACTGATGATATTCATCAGTCGGTTGAAGGAGCATTAGGAAGTTTTATGCTTCAATCGTCAGATGTGCCAGAAAAAGTACTTACGGTCGCTAAATGGCGATCTAAGACTGATTGGCAAGCGTTTTGGGGCAATAGCAACCCAGAGAAAATGCAGCAGATGAGGGAGATTGCTGAGCGTGTCGCTGTTGAAACCTATGATGAGATTGAAGATCGAACTCAATCATGAGGTGTGTGTCCTTAGTAGAAGGGGACTTTGGTTAAATAGTGCGATCTCGGTATATATTTCGCCGCTATTCTGTGAAGGGTGGGGCGTTGTTAAAAATTTGCGCTGGTTAGAATGCCCTTGATTTACACGAACAAGGGAAAGGATTATGTCTGGTTTTGGTCAGCATTTGTTAATTGATGGCGCTGAGATCTACTACCAAGTTTCAGGCAATCCTGATGGCCAATCGCTTGTAATGTTGCACGGCGGTTTAGGCAGTAGTGAAGATCTTGAAGGGCTAATGAAGTTTATACCGGATCTGTTTAAAGTGATTCGGATTGATTTACGCGGTCACGGACGTTCGACATTGGGCGAGCATCCACTTACTTACACTCGTTATCAGCAAGATGTCGAAGCGGTGTTGGATACGTTGCAGGTGGATAAATTCCATCTATTTGGTTTTAGTGATGGCGGTACTGTTGGCTATCGCATTGCGGCGTGTGATGAACGTCGAGTGCTTAGTCTTTCGACTCTGGGGTCACAGTGGCGTTTAGAGCCGGATGATCCATCTATCGAGCTCTATCAAGGTTTGACGGCAGATTTTTGGCAACAAGAGTTCGCTGAAGAGATCGCGCGTTATGAGGAAATTAATCCCCAACCAGATTTTAATCACTTGGTTGCTCAGGTTAAAAAGCTTTGGTTAGACACATTTGATAGCGGCTACCCAGACGAGTTAGTCGAAGAGATCACTTGTGCGACCTTAATTATGCGTGGTGATAAAGACTTCTTGTTTTCTCTTACAGAGGCAGAGGAGTTGTGTGAACGAATAGAAGAGTCAGAGTTTTTCAATGTACCGTTTACCGAGCATGAAGCCCATAAAGAGTACCCAGAAGTTGTTGGGGAAGTTTTAAGACGTTTCTTACAGATAAATCATTAATAGTTATAGATAAAAACCTCGCAAAAGCGAGGTTTTTATTATTGGGTTCTTGGCAATAAATCAAACTCGATAGCGATCGATTTCCTCTTTGAGCGTTTCTGCCAAGTTCGCTAGCTCTAAGGTTGCTTCGCTGCTCTGTTCCGCCCCAGTCGCAGTTTGATTGGCCAACTCACTGATAGAAGATATGTTTGAGTTGATATCTTCCGTGACGAGACTTTGCTCCTCTGCCGCAGTGGCAATTTGAGTATTCATTGCGGTGATTTGGTCGACACTGGACTTGATTTGTTCTAATGCTTGTCCCGCT
Source organism: Vibrio panuliri (assembly GCF_009938205.1). Classification (NCBI taxonomy): domain Bacteria; kingdom Pseudomonadati; phylum Pseudomonadota; class Gammaproteobacteria; order Vibrionales; family Vibrionaceae; genus Vibrio; species Vibrio panuliri. Next base: position 115,517 of record NZ_AP019655.1, read on the forward strand.
TCCATCGCTTTTTCTACGGTTGTTGCCGCATTTTCTGCCCCTTTCTCCAGCCTTTGCGTTGAGTCTCGGCTGCCCTCTTGTAAACGTTGGATGGTTGCCATGATCTCTTTGGTTGAGGTTTGCGTGCGACTCGCTAGCGTGCGCACTTCATCGGCTACAACCGCAAAACCTCGTCCTTGCTCACCTGCGCGAGCGGCTTCAATCGCGGCGTTAAGCGCTAACAAGTTAGTTTGCTCTGAGATGTCTTGGATCACATCAACAACCGTACCTATTTCTTCAGAATGTTTCGCCAGCGTGTGCATCGCGTCAACGGATTGCTGTAAATCAGTGGAGAGGTTTTCAATCATTTGAATGCTCTCTTCAACCACCACTTGCCCACTAGCGGCTGCCAGATCTGCTTGCTCTGAAGCTTCAGCTGCTGATGTGGCACTTTGCGCTACCTCATGTACGGTTGCGGTGAACTCGTTGATAGCAGCGGCAACCTGCGTGGTTTGTTCTTGCTGATTGAGGATAGTTTGCTTGGCTTGATTGGCCACCACAGAGTTTTCTTCTGATGTTCTTGCCAATTGGCTGATGGAATCACGGTTAGTTTTGATGACATGCTGAAAGTCGGCCACTATCTGGTTTACTGACTGCGCGATATGGGCAAACTCGTCGTTGCCTTTTATGTTGATTCGCTGAGTCAGATCCCCTTGCGCTATTTGACTCGACGTGGTCTCAAGCGTTTCTACGGCAAAGTTAACGCGGCGCACAATTAGCACCGTCACAGTGGTGATAACCAATAGTGCAAAAGCGGCAATCGCACTGAACACCAAAATAAAGTGTTGTTTGTTCTGCTCTGCGCGTTCAAAAGTGAGTTTGCCTTCTTGGCTTTGTAAATGAAGAAATTCTTCAGCGAGTTGTTTGGCTTGGGTAAATGGCGGATTGATCTTGGTGAGAAGAATGCTATTTGCTTGGTCAAAATCTTGCAATTCCAACTTTGCAATCGCGGGGTTGAAACCTTGTTGAGTGATCCCATCAAGCGTTTTAGCCAGTTGCTCAATCACACTTTTTTCATCTTGATCTAAAGGGGATGCAAGCAGTTCGTTGTCGACAATCTTATGTAGGGAATCAAGAGATGTTTTTATTTGTGAGATATGCAACTGGATTGGGTGGTTGTGCATCTGGGCAAATTTTGACGTCGGATCATGCTGAAAAGCCAAAAGCAATGAACTTCGCGCATTACCGAGTTCGTCGAGAATTCTGCCAGTGCGTTCTGTATGTTGTATCCCTTGAGTATAGAGCTGTTCAATGTACGCCGAGCTCTGTTGCATCCCGGAGATGCCTTTATAACCCAAGAATGCAAACCCAACTGCCATTAATAGCACACAGATTTTCAGCCTATTACTGACGCTTTCGAGCTTAGAGAGCAAGCTTGAAGAGTGGGTGGGTGTAATGTTGTTATTCATGTTCACCTCATTTATTAATTAAGCTTGTCTAATATAAACGAGTGTTTGAAAAATGCTCGGATGTCAGCTTGATGTAACTCAAAAGTTTAGAAAAAATGGCATTATTTGTATCTAAAGTGTTGCTGGTGTCTATGTTTTAATACAACAAAGATATGGTTATTAACTTTAATGAAATTATAGAGTTATCGTGAATTTATACGGTATTTTATTCCGTTTGTTTTACTATGATTTAACAGTTTGAACGATGATTTGGTTAACTGTTTGTGCTGGGGATGTTGCTTGTCTTCTGCTGCGTAGATGATTCTGCTTGGCGGGGAATCATAGAAAATGCGGGGCTAGAGTGGGTGTCTCAATACAAACAAAATGGGAGGGAAAAACGATTTTTGATTCGCAATAGATTTTGCCTGCCTCCGTTTAGAGTCCATCTTATTGATGGACTCGTTGATGAGATAGCAGTGTTACTCTTCAGCGTATAGCTCCAGTAACGCTTCAAAGCGCTTATTGCCATGCAGTGATTCAAAATCTCTTTCATGGGCAATCAAATCGCGGGTTGAAGGGCTGACTTCTATTGCTCGCGTAAGATCATCAATGGCTTGTTCTTCGACCCCGAGCCTTGCAAAAGCGCAAGCGCGTTGATAAAGCGCCGGTGCGTTTGCTTCATCCAAGTCCAATACGCGGTTACAAATACTGAGAGCCCAGTTGTACTCATTGGCTTCCATCGCAGCATCCGCTTTATAGGTGAGCGCTTCGAGATCGCCCGGACGAATATGCAGGATTTCATCATACACGGCGATTTTTTGCTCTGGCGTTTGCATGCTCTGCGCACGCAGCCAGAGGTTATGTACCTCATTGATGATCTCAATCTCTTTGTTGTTCTCACTGATGATTCGGGTCTTTCGCTTTAAGTCGCGCTCTAAAGCGATAAACTTCTTCTCATACTCTTGTGCTATCGCTTCCAGTCGCTTGTCTGCCATCTCTTTGGTGTTGACCTTCAACTCACGCAGTGACTGCCAACCCACAAAGGCGATCAAGGATGCCACACCAGCAATAATGTAGAAGAAATAGGTAACGGTCACGTTGGCGTAGTTTAGTGATTTATCGGCAACCGAAAGTTCTCGGTTGGTGATATCAATAACCAGTCTTCGTTCTAGATCTTGTTGAGACTCACGTAGGGATTTGAGCTCATCCAAAATGTATCGTTCCATCAGCGGGCGATCCAGTAAGTCTGACTCGGAATACTTTTCTTCGGCAAGGCTCGAAAAACTGGAAAAGGTAAGGAGGATCAAGAGAAGTGAAATGATAGAGCGCATTTGGCTTCCTTACTGTAAAAAAGTTGTAGATATTTATCGTTCTTTTTCACAGTAGCAGATCGGCGTATGGTAACGCAAAGCGTAAGCCTTTATTTTCTCGAAGATTGAGTTGCTTTATATAGATAAAGACCCCGCAGAGGCGAGGTCTTTAGGCTGAATTTGATGCCGTGTACAACTTGAAATAATGACGCTATCAGTACCCGTCTCTCTTCGTTGTATGAGGCATTAAATTATAGAACTTGTAGAATATCTTCGATTGGTAGACGCGCTTTAGGTTTACCGTGGTTATAGTCTTCACCATCTTTGTGGTAGCCCATCGCAAGTGCTACTTCACACACATAGCCGTCAAGCTCTTCTTTGAACAGTTCGCCGATCAGTTCTGGATCGACGCCTTCCATTGTTGTTGAATCAATACCCAAGCGAGCCAATACATGCAGCGTGTTACCCAGTGCTAAGTAAGTTTGTGCACGAGTCCAGTTACCATTGAAGCCAGTGGCATCTGTATTTGCTTCGGCAAAAGTGTATGCACCATCAAGCATGTTGTTGTACATGTCAGCAGGTAGGTGACCAGAAGTCACTTCTGCATCAACCACTTTTTTATAGTTGTCTTTGGTGTAGTTTGGGTTGTAGGCAAACAAAATAACATGTGACGCTTCTTTCGCGTGCGGCTGGTTAAATTGATGCTTATTAGCGAAAGTGTCATGAAAGCGCTGTTTCGCTTCTTCACTTTCAATCACAATAAATTTCCAAGGCTGTGAGTTGATTGAAGAAGCTGATAGACGAATTGCTTGGTAAATCACGTCAAGATCCGCTTGCGGGATACGCTTTTCTGCATCGTAGCGTTTTGCAGTATAACGAGATTGTAAGTCAGCAATAATTGGATGTGTCATAGTCGTACCTTTTGAATTCTTCTGGCGGATGCCGTGTTTACGAGGAGCATTCTAAGAGGATTGCGACGGGAGAAAAACTATCTTGCAATTGAAACATTATCAAAAAAAAATTGATAATAGCCGATCGTAAACGTGAGCGTGGAGTCTTGGCGGAATAGGTTGGTCAACGTCCCTAGCATTAGCTGCCAACCAGTTTGATTAAACGTTCTGCGGTTTCAATTGCTTGTTTGCGGTTGGCAATATTGAGCTTTTGATACAGGTTACGGATATGCGTTTTTATCGTCGTGCCAGCAACATCTAACTGTTGGGCGATCTGCTCGTTGCTTAAGCCTGAATAGATCAATCCTAGCACCTGCCATTCACGCTGGGTCAATGGACTATTGCGTACCAGTTCCGGCACTTCGGGGTGATGGACTATTTGTGCGACCAAACTTTCGTCAAAGTGTGCAGAGCGGCTGCGTTGTGCCGCGCTGACAGATTTTAGCAGTAAGTTGACGCGATAACAGGTCAGTTCATCCAGTTCTGCTTGAAAGCCACTGTGTTGCAGTAGGGGTTTCAGCTCTTCAATGTTATAGAGAAAGTCCCCCATAATTGCTGTTTGGCTAGCGAGTGATAATGCCTGTTGCAACTCATGCCTCGCCTCGGCTTTATGACCTGTCGCTAAACTGAGCAATACGTCGATAATCGCATTTCGGCTGTGGTCGGCAAGAAGATGATGTTGGACCGCGACGTTATCCAATGTTTTGATAGTCTCGCTGGCTTGTGGGTATAAACCTAAAGCAAGTTGAGCACGAGCAATGTTTCGTCCCTGTAGTTGGGAAAAGTGATTGCTGGCTGGGTTTATCAGTTGGGCGTTATCAAGCCAGAGTTTGATTGCATCATGATCTTGTTTGGCCTGCCAAAACAGAAGCATAGCGAGGTCGGCATGTGCGCTGCCATCGAGATGATAAAACTCATGACTCATCCTCAGTTCAACTTCCGCAATATATCGGGCTGCTTTATCCATGTCTCCACGACAAAGTGCGATGCGTGCTAACAGCGCATAGCTGTGTAGGGATAACTTATCTGGTTGTGAGTGAAGTACGCTGAGCGCTTGCTTTACACACTGCTCGGCATCATCCAGTCGGTTCCAACTAAACAGCAGCTGGGCACGGGAGCGCAAAAGAAATTCATGAAGTAAGTTCTGCTCTAACTGCTGATCCTGGATTAATTGAAAACCACTTTCTTGCACATCAAACGCTGCCTGTAAGTAGCCCTTAGCAAACAAGACTTCGCTCTGCTGCAAAATCGCCCATAGGGCTTGGTGATGAACTTGATATTGACGCGCTAGCTTCTCCGTTTGTTGCATTAGAGGTAGAGCACGGTCTAAGTAACCGAGGACATGGTTAACTTCACCAATCACTGAGGTGGCAACAATACGACTATGAAACGCCTGTCCATCAATTTGACTCAAAGCGAGCTCTGCGAGTTCGAGCGCTTGCTGCGGCTGATTGTTGCTGATCGCTATTTGAGCTTTGAGCGCATTAAACTCGCCTTTCTCACTACTGGTGGTGGCGGTTTTAAGTGAGTCTGCTTGGAGTAATATTAAGCCGACATCCTCATTACGCTGTTGGCTTTGTGCTAGCCAAGCATGGAGGAGGCAAAGTGTGGCATTTTGATAAATCTGCGTTGAATTTAAACTGCTTAGAGCATTCTTTAGCCGCTCCGTGCTGCCTCGGTTAAACAGTTCCCAGCCAGAACGCTGCAAAATCTCGATAGTCATGTTTGAGTCGTTTGTTTGCTCGGCGTGATAGAGCGCTTGCTCAGGATTTGCATGTGCGAGCCAAGCTTGAGCTGCACGTTGCTGCAGTTGGGGTTCTAAACCAATAAAGCGGTTTTTACGTTCATCAGAGAGAAATGCCTGAAACAGACTATGAAACCGAAACCAGTTGTGTTGACCGCGTATTGGCTCAATAAAAACGCCAAATTGTTGCAGGTTTTCGATAACTGATTGAGCATCGTTGCGCTGGGTTAACATTGCCGCCAGTGTGTGATTAAACTTATCTAAAATGGAGCAATACAAAAGAAACTCTTGGGTTTCGCTATCGACATTGGCAAAGACTTCTTCGACAAGGTACTCCCATAGATGGGTTTGATTGACTTGAACTTGGCTCGGGTCAAGGGGGGGCAATGTTTGATCATGGCTTTGCCATGTGATCAACTCAAGTGCTGAGGGCCAGCCCTCAACATACTCATACAGCTGCTGAGCTTGTTCAAGACTTGGTGGCGTCGTCAGTCGTTGTTGGAGGAAAGCAAGTGTCTCATCCATATTGAACGCCAATAGAGATTGATCGATTTCGCTGACTAAGCCATGAACACGTAAACCCGCAATACCAAGCGGCGGATTCGAACGGCTTGTGATGATCAGCGTAATGTTCTCAGGCATTAGCTTAATAAAGTAGCTCATTGCTTGATGGATCTTATCATCGTGGATGTGATGATAATCATCCATCACGAGATAACATGTTTTGCTGTATTTACTGATTTGCTTGAGAGCTTCAGTGACAATGACCATCACATCAAGCGATTGTGCTTGCTCAACGCACTTAAGGATGCTTTTACAGGCTTGGTTGCTTGCCTCGTTGAGCGCGGCTACAAAGTAGCAAGCAAAGCGATAGGGGTCATTGTCGTTAGCGTCAATATTGAACCAACCAACGCCTTGCTTTGAGGAGAGCCATTGTGATGCAGCGGTGGTTTTTCCATATCCGGCAGGCGCACGCATAAGCACAAGTTTCTTTTTCTCAGCCTGTTGAAGGCATTCCAGAACCTGATTACGCTGAATGAGCTCAATCATATAGCTTGGGCGACTGAGTTTGGAAGGAATCCACATCCTGTTGTTATCCTTATCTAACCAATCAAACCATCGACCTTTGTCAGGTTATGGCATTCTTTTGCTTATGTTAGGGATAAAAATCGTCGTTGAGTATGGCTAGTTAATGAAGATTGAGGATAACAATGCCTAACTCACGCTTTATTGTCTGCTACGCCTTTAAAATGTGACATTGATCGTCTCTAGGTCGATTTTGACCGCTTTATCAGCGAAATTTTGCTTTGGACAGCACCTATCATCTTGTTTATATCCCTAAAAATGTGAACTGAACGGCATAATGATGGTTTAGACGCCTATTCTCGCGACGCTCTTTATAGGGCGTTTTTAGCTTGGTTTCTGTTTTGATGTGATGAGTTTCACGTTAAATCTGACGATGGATAGTGAAAGTGTGATTTTAATCTTGTTTTTGCTGCTGTTTATCCTTCTACGCCCCTCCTTCTCCTCCTTTAGCTGCGTATTCATAGGGGGATGTATCGTTGTCGCTAGCTAAGCACGATGAGATCAACCAAGTATTTTTTTGTTGCTTGGCAATGACCGGGAAACTAGCAGAGACTTTAGCGATGAAACCAATACAGCAGAATCAATTCGACAAAGCTTCATTCCAAAATAGTGTTAAGAAACACCTGAGTTCAACTTACGCAACAACAGTAGAGAAGGCGTCTAGCCGCGCATGGTACCTAGCAATGGGGCGAGCGTTGGCAGAGTTAACCACATTTGATTTGTTAGAGACCGAGCAAGACGAAAAAATCCGCAATGCAAAGAGCGTCAACTATCTCTCCCTTGAATTTTTGATTGGTCGCTTAACGGGCAACAATCTAATTAGTATGGGTCTGTATGAGCATGTTGCACAAGCCATGGCGGAGTTGGGGCAGAATCTGACCGATCTCTTAGAAGAAGAACGCGATCCTTCTTTAGGCAACGGGGGGTTAGGACGACTGGCTGCATGTTTTATGGACTCGCTCGCAGCACAAGAGTTTCCGACGGTGGGCTACGGCTTACACTATGAATACGGGCTTTTTAAACAATCTTTTGTACAAGGACATCAGCAAGAAGCGCCAGATGCATGGTGTGGTGTTGAGGGATACCCGTGGGAAATTGCTCGCCCAGAGTTGGCGCAAGAAATTGGCTTCTATGGGCACGTTGAGGTGGAGCAGGTCAATGGGCGTGAGGTCCGTCGTTGGGTGCCGGGGATGACAGTGCAGGCGATGCCATGGGATATTCCTATTGTCGGTTATCAGAGTGAAACCGTATACCCTCTAAGGCTTTGGGAATGTCGAGCAATTGCTCCGTTCTCGTTAGAGAGCTTTAATAATGGTAACTATTTTGAAGCTCAACACGCGCTAATTGATGCTGGCAACATCACTAAAGTGTTGTACCCCAATGACAACCACGAGAAAGGTAAAACGCTGCGCTTGATGCAGCAATACTTCCACAGTGCTTCATCAGTGCGTGATATTTTACGTCGTCATGAAGAAGCGGGGCACACCTTAGCGTCTTTGCCGAAGTTTGAAACCATTCAACTTAATGATACTCACCCAACCATCGCCATTCCTGAGTTGATGCGTATTTTGGTCGATGAAAAAGGTATGGGCTGGGATGAGTCATGGGCCATTTGCTCAAAAACTTTTGCCTACACCAACCACACGTTACTACCGGAAGCACTTGAAACGTGGAGCGAATCTCTGATTCAGCGTTTATTGCCGCGCCATATGGAGATCATCTACCACATTAACCACTTGTTCTTGAAAGAAGTGCGAGAGAAGTGGCCAGGCGATGTTGCTAAGCAACGTAAATTGTCGATTATTCAAGAAGGTTTCCACCGAATGGTGCGAATGGCGAACTTGTGTGTGGTTGGCTCTTACGCGGTGAACGGGGTGGCAGCTTTGCACTCTGAGCTAGTAAAACGCGACTTGTTCCCTGAGTTTCACGAGCTATACCCGAACCGTCTACAAAATGTCACCAATGGTATTACACCGCGCCGTTGGCTCAAATTCTGTAACCCAGGGTTAAGCCAACTGATTAGCGAGAAAATTGGGGATGATTGGGCTGCCGATCTTGACCGGCTTGAGGCGATTTCTCAGTTTGCCGATGACAAAGCGTTTCAGCAGCAGTTTATGGCGGTCAAAAAAGCCAATAAACAACGCCTAGCCGATTGGGTGAAAGCGAATATGGATATTGAGCTGGATACCAACGCTATTTTTGATGTTCAGATCAAGCGTTTGCATGAGTACAAGCGTCAGCATTTGAATATGCTGCACATCTTATCGCTATATCACCGTTTACTAAACGATGCTGATTTTGACATGGTGCCACGCGTCTTTATCTTTGCCGCTAAAGCTGCACCGGGTTACCACCTTGCCAAACAGATCATCTATGCGATCAATAAGATTGCAGAGAAGGTGAACAACGACCCACGCATTAATAACAAGCTTAAAGTGGTGTTTATGCCCGATTATCGCGTCAGCATGGCGGAGATTATTATTCCCGCCGCTGATGTGTCTGAGCAGATCTCTACTGCAGGTAAAGAAGCCTCCGGTACCGGTAATATGAAAATGGCACTAAATGGTGCATTAACCATAGGTACTATGGATGGGGCGAACGTTGAGATCCGTGAAGAAGTGGGAGACGACAATATCTACATCTTTGGTTTAGAGGTGGATGAGGTCGAGCGTCTGCATGCCTCTGGTTATAACCCATATGCTTACTATAATGCTGACCCGCTTTTAAAAGCATCGTTGGATCTGCTGATTGGTGATGAGTTTACCCCAGGAGAGCCTGGTAAGCTTGGCGCAACCTACGATAGCGTGCTTGATGGTGGTGATCCGTATCTAGTGCTGGCAGATTTTGCTTCTTACGTCGCAGCTCATGAAGCGATTGATAGCCAATATCGAGACCAATCCGGTTGGGCGAAGAAAGCCATTCTCAACACCGCGTTAGTTGGCAAATTTAGCTCAGATCGCAGCATTAGAGACTACGTTAATAACATTTGGCAGCTAGAAAGCGTTAAACGTTAAGTGCAGCAAGGCCGCTGAAAGGTGGCCTTTGTCTTATGGCTTTCGGAGAAGTTTATGATCAGTAATACCGTACTTAAACAGGCGGCTGATGCTGCCAATATCGCCGACTCATACATCAGTGCTTGGGGAAGTGAAGCCAATGTAGAGCAAGAGAGTATTTTACGTTTACTTGCCGCATTGGGTTACGACACCAAAGATGACCAAGCGTTACTGGCAAGCTGTGCCCAAAAAGCCCAGCTTGATGTGTTAGCGCCCGTTGTTGTGCTTAAGCAAAATCAAGCATTTGAATTTGCTCTCAATATCGGAAAAACAGCTCGTGAGAGTGATTTTAAGTGGTCAATCCAAACTGAACTGGGCGAAAGACTGGAAGGGGAAGTGAGCGCGAATATTGTGCGCGATGACCGAGCCACTGGCGGCGCACTTGTCGTGGCACTGCCAACCGAGTTGCCGTGGGGTTATCACCAATTAATCGTTGAGAAAAAAAGACGTAAGACCCCTTATCAAGCTCGTTTGATTGTCACACCGCAAGCGTGCTTTAAACAGCCTTCTATGGATCAAGGCAAAAAAATGTGGGGGCCCAGCATTCAGCTCTACACGTTAAAAAGTAGCCATAACTGGGGCATGGGAGATTTTGGTGACCTCAAACAACTGGTGGCAGAGATTGCATCCCGAGGTGGCGACTTTGTTGGGCTAAACCCCATTCATTCACTGTTTCCAGCAAACCCAGAAGCGGCAAGTCCGTATAGCCCCTCATCACGCCGTTGGCTGAACATTCTCTATATTGATGTGAGTGCCGTCCCAGAGTTTGCTTTGAGCAGTCAAGCTCAGCAAATGGTCGGCAGCGCTGAGTTTCAACAACGTTTACAGAGTGTTCGAGATACGCATTGGGTGAATTACAGTGAAGTCGCGGCGTTGAAACTCAGCGTTTTGCCTATGCTATTCGCTGAGTTCAAAACTCGCCATATCGACACTGATAGTGAGCGAGCGAGCCAGTTTCTTGAGTTTGTCGAGTTAGGTGGGGAGAGCTTGTTGCATCAGGCGGCCTTTGATGCATTGCATGCCGAACTTCACCAGCAAGACAGTTCGATTTGGGGCTGGCCGGTTTTTCCAGCGCAATACCAGCGTTTTAGTAACCAAGCGGTTCAGGATTATATCGAAAATAATCGTGACCAAGTCCATCTGTATATGTATCTACAGTGGATTGCGGATTGTCAGGTGCAAGAAGCACAACAACTGGCGCAAAGCAAAGGTATGTCAGTTGGCTTGTATCGTGACTTGGCTGTCGGTGTGGCTGACTCAGGAGCGGAAACTTGGGCTGATGAAGGCAACTTAGTACAAGATGTTAGCATTGGCGCCCCACCCGATATACTGGGCCCGCTGGGGCAAAACTGGGGATTGCCACCTCTGAATCCTGAGCGCTTACAAGCGACAGGCTATCAAGCTTATATTGATTTACTGCGCGCCAATATGAAGCATTGTGGCTCGCTACGTATTGACCATGTGTTAGGGCTACTGCGTTTGTGGTGGATTCCTAAGGGGGAGAACGCGACCAAAGGGGCTTACCTTTATTACCCTGTGGAAGAGATGTTGGCGATATTGGCGTTGGAATCTCATCGCCATCAGTGCAGCGTAATTGGTGAAGATTTAGGGACTGTCCCCGAAGAGATTGTCGATAAGTTGCGCGAAGCTGGTGTTCATTCATACAAAGTCTTTTTCTTCGAAACCTCAAGTGAAGATGGCGGTTACCTATCTCCTGCTCATTACGCTGGTCAATCAATGTCGGCACTTTGTACTCATGATATGCCCACCTTACGTGGCTTCTGGCATTGCGATGACTTGAAGCTGGGTAAAGAGCTAGGTCTGTACCCCGATGAAGAACAGTTGCAAGGTCTATTTGATGCTCGGCTTAAGAGTAAGCAAGGTATTTTGGATTCCGTCGCATGGCACGGATACCTACCCGATGGCGTAGGGCGCGATGCGTCGTTAGTGCCAATGGATAGATACTTAGCAGAAGCGTTGCAGCTTCATGTGGCAGCGGGGGCTTCAACCCTGCTTAGCGTGCAGCTAGAAGATTGGCTTGAAATGGATCAGCCCGTCAATATCCCCGGCACGGTTAACGAGTATCCTAACTGGCGACGCAAGTTGTCGATGGATTTGGAGCAACTGTTTAGTGTCGATGCGGTGAATCAAATTGCCGATAAGCTCTCGCAAGTGCGCAGCAGTGCCAGTTGAGGGAGCAACGGAGTAGTCAGCCATCGTTGAGTGAGTTCGATGGCTGACTTGTTGAACTCACGTCCTGATATTTTTGTTAGTCTACTCAAGTAACCTCAAGATGCTTGGTTCAGCGAGAATGACTTGGTTTGTAGGCAAGGCAACGAGTTACAGGTCTAGTGGTTCTAAACCAAAAATCGTTAACGATGCATACGAACCAAGGAAACTCGCCCTTCGGGAGCCAGTCACTGGCCCGATTTCTGCGTCAAACTACTTGAAAATAGATGGCTATTTCACGTCGCAGTTTTCCTTGTCTTCGAACCAGTGACAAGGCTCTGAATCCTGCATTTTGAAGTCACTTGAGTATAAGTGTTTGTATTTATTCAGTTGCGAAATGATTGAGGCGAGGGATACGCTTGAGTTCAAAAGATTTTTATCCCCTTTTAAGTTGGGGCTGCAACTGGCTCTCGTTTGGGTATAGTATGTAATTCCAAGCCGCTGCAAACGACTTGAGTATAAATAATTCTTTGCCCGCAATGGAACAACATAAGCGGGCTTTTGCTTGTTGCTAGAGTGTAGCTAGCGCAATGAAAGTTAGGTTAGGGAGAGAATAACTTGAATACCACTGTTGAAAAAAAGATGCAGGCTTATAACCAGCTTTCTGATGCCTCTTTTTCTGACCCATTTGCCTTTTTGGGCCCATATATAAATGCCTCGCAAACTTCGTTGCGGGTGTGGATGCCGGGCGCAGATAAGGTGGAAGTGGTGCTTGATGATAGTATGCGTATCCCACTTACGCGTGAAACTGAGGGTGGCTTTGTTTTATCGCAGCAACGCGATTTACGCTTTACTCACTATCAACTTGCGGTTGATTGGTCAGGCGTTGAACAAATTGTTGATGACCCATACCAATACCATGCAATTTACGCCGAGTATGACGATCTGCATACGCCAAAGAATATGTATCATCATATGGGGGCGCAGTTCATCACGCTTGAACGTGATGGACAAATGGTTTCTGGGGTTCGCTTTCTGGTTTATGCGCCACATGCCAGTGCGTGTAGCTTGATTGCTGACTTTAACCATTGGGATGGGCGTCGTACGCCGATGCAGCGTTTAGATTACGGTATTTGGGGGATCTTTATACCTAATCTCACGGAAGGTGTTCGCTACAAGTTCGAACTAAAAGGACCGCATGGTGAACGTGTTGCTCATAAAGCGGATCCTTGGGGTTGTTTTGCAGAGCAGTACCCTTCGTTCTCTTCGGTCACTTATGATCATCAGCGCTATCAATGGCAAGACAGTGTTTGGCAGCAACGCCCTGTCAGTGATAAGCGTAAGCAAGCATTGGCATTTTATGAGTTGCATGCAGGCTCTTGGCGTCGTGACGAAAACGGACAATTTTTAAACTATCGGCAGTTGGCTGATCAGCTCGTACCGTATTTGCTTGATTTAGGTTATACCCATGTTGAGTTAATGCCTGTCTCTGAGCATCCGTTTTACGGCTCTTGGGGGTATCAGCCGGTCGGTTTGTTTGCCCCAACGAGTCGTTTCGGTACCCCAGATGACTTTAAATACTTTGTTGATACTTGTCACCAAGCCGGCATAGGCGTAGTGCTTGATTGGGTACCTGCACATTTCCCGTCTGACGATCATGGCTTAGCAAATTTTGACGGCACTCCGTTATTCCACGATCCTGACCCACGTCGCGGCTGGCACCAAGACTGGAACTCATACATCTACGATATGAGCCGCGAGCATGTGCGTCGCTTCTTGGTATCCAACGCGCTATATTGGTTTGAGCAATTCCATATTGATGGTATCCGTGTTGATGCAGTGGCATCAATGCTCTATCTAGATTATTCCCGTAGCCATGATCAGTGGGTGGCTAATATCGACGGTGGTAACGAAAACTACGACGCAATTGCGACATTAAAGTGGATGAACGAAGAAGTGTATAAACACTTCCCAAATGCGATGACAATTGCAGAAGAATCGACGGCATTCCCTGGTGTATCGGCGCCTACCTACCTTGGTGGCTTAGGATTTGGTTTTAAATGGAATATGGGCTGGATGCACGACAGTCTTGCCTACATAAAAGAAGACCCTGTCCATCGTAAATATCATCACAACACCATTACTTTCCCATTGATTTACGCCCACAGTGAAAATTATGTATTGTCGTTGTCTCACGATGAAGTTGTGTATGGCAAAGGTTCGATTCATAACAAAATGCCGGGCGATGAGTGGCAGCAAACCGCTAACCTCAGAGCCTATTACGGATATATGTATGGTCAGCCGGGTAAGAAGCTCAACTTTATGGGCGCTGAGCTTGGGCAAACTGCCGAATGGAACCATGATGACCAACTGCAATGGTTCCTGCTGGAGTTTGAACGACATAAAGGGGTTCAAGATCTTACCCGAGATCTCAATGCCCTATACCGTCAAGAGGCGGCTCTGCATCAGCTTGACTGTGAACCGAGTGGTTTTGAGTGGCGGTTACAAGACGCAGCAGATGACAGTATTCTCGCCCATGAGCGGATGAGCGAAACAGGCGAGCGTATTTTGGTGATCTCCAACTTCACTCCAGTGCCACACAATGAGTTTTTACTGGGTGTACCAGTTGCTGGGTGCTACCAACTGCTGCTCAATACTGACAGCGCTAAGTACCATGGTAGTGATTATCCGGTTGTGGAGCAGATAGAGACGGTGAGTAAGAGTTGCCAAGGTTTGGCTCAGTCACTGGCGTTGAGCTTACCGCCACTCTCAACGCTGTTTTACAAACTGGTTAAGTAAACCCTCTCTCGATTGAGCCCTACTTGTTTAAGTGGGGCTTTTTTTATCAAGTTTCGTATTTTCTCCTACACTGTTGAAAAGGAGAAAATACGATGATTACAGCACTTTACGCCTCTTTACTCGCACTACTGATGATCTGGTTAGCGGTTCAGGTGATCAAACAACGACGCAAAAATCGCATTGCTTATGCTGATGGCGGTATCGAGGGCTTGCAAGTCGCACGTAGTGCGCAAGGCAATGCCGTCGACTACATACCAATCACAGTGATTCTGCTGGCTTTAATCGAGTATAACGGCGCCAACGTCTTACTGATTCATGGCTTAGGGATTATATTTCTTGTCGGCCGAGTGTTGCATGCTCGAGCGATTCTTGCCCAAGAGCTTAAAGGGCGCATTAATGGTATGAAGCTGACATTCGCCGTGATGTTCGCGCTGGTGGTGCTCAACTTAGTCTATTTACCGTTTGATAAGCTTTGGTAGCGATGAAGATACACTGGCCGCCAGCTTGGCTTTTGGTGCTGATAGGATTAGTGCTCAATATATTGGCTATTTTATTGTCGAGCATTGTGCTTGAAGATCTGGGCAGCCAAATGAGTGATTTGGATGAGCAAAAGCAAGAAAACCGCTACTCAATCCAGCTTGCATGGAATCGAGTCGAAACGTTGGAGCGAAAAAAAGAGCTGCTTACCCTCTATTTCTCCAACGACTTACGAGGACAGGCACCAGAACTTAACTCGCCGTTATCAGGACAGACACCATCGCCGTTATCAGGACAGACACCATTATTTGAGGCTTTAGAGCGAGAGCTCAGCCGCCAGCTTAGTGACTGGGTTGGCGATGAGTTACCTGAGCTGCAGGTGACTCACCTTCACCAGATCATGTCGCTAATTGAACAGGCACAGAAAGAGCAGCGGGAATATATTGATGAAGTTTACCTGCAAAACTTGACCATCAATGAAGGCTTGGTGTCTCTAGATAAGCGCATCGCTTGGTATCGGAGTATTGGCTTATTTTTGCAGGTATTTGGCTTGGCGTTAATTTTAGCGAGAGATTTAGCGCGTTAATCTGCCCCTGACCACATTGCGTAATGAGGGGCAGATTGCATGGTTATCGCATGATAATGATAGCGTTTTGCCGAGTCTGGTTCATGGCTGAAAACTTATCGAAATAACCATTGGTTAAGCGGTGTTTTCTCTACGCCTTTGACCAGTAGCAGCGTCAATATGATGGTGCCAGAGAAGACTACGGCATCTTTGAGTGGACCATTAAGCTGCAAGCCGCCAGCAACATTCATCATCAAAATGATGATTGGCAAGTGCGATACATAAATCGCGAGTACAGATTTGGATAAGCTCAGTACCCATGGAGTATTACCTAAATTAGGTTTTGCCAGTAAAAACAAAAAGGTACCTGTTCCCCATAAGAGGGTGCCAAACAGAAAATCATTGCCATTAAATGGTTGGTCAAAACTGGTGAGCCAGTAAGCTTCGCTAAAATGCAAAGCCATGCCCACAAGCGCTAACATGATAGCTTGTGCTGAAGAGGTTCGGATGTTTTTCTCGCGAATGACAAAGCCAATCGCAAACATTAGCGTACTGAAAAATGGGCCATTGCGGGTAAAGAAGGGTGACCAAAGCTCGGTTAGGTTGACATAACTACCGGCTAATACGCCGTAAACATAAAGTACAACCGCGATAGGAAGTAACCAAGCCCCTTTCCCTGCGTTGAGTAGTAGTGCGGTGATTAGAGCGGCAATCATCAGTGCTGGAATAAACCACAGATGCACTAAACCACCTTCGAGTAGTGTGTTAACGGGCGCTTGCATAAGGTAGCCCCAGTACCCACTACGCTCGGCGAGATAACCGTCGGTCAGAACCGTTTGTAAGTTAAAAGGCATCAACAGACAAATGACGCTCCAAACAATGAACACTCGCATCAATGGGGTGCAATAACGTTTTAATGTTGTCATTGGCGTAGCGGTTAATTTTGGCTGAATTAAGAAGCCAGAAATTAGGAAAAAGAGTGGCACCGCAAAACGAGTCGATTGATTAAAAATAAACCCAAACCAAGGCGTATCTTGATAAAGAAAGTAACTGAGGAACATCTGACAGTGCATCGCGACAACAACGAAAATTGCCACTAAACGCCCAAGTTCAATGCTGGTGATTTTTTTAGCTTCCATAACGCCAACTCAAAGTAAGTAAAGTGGGCTCAAGCTATCAGGATGCGATTGATATTCAATGGATGTACGTCAACTCTGACAGTGATTCTATAGGGAAAATTTATAATTCGAGACGCAAATCAAGTTTGCTCACTGGTCTGATGTTGCCTGAGTAGCTTGCAAAATAGAACACTCGTGCTAAAAATAAAGGATTGAACCTATTTGGTAATGCTATGAATAAAGGTCGATTGACTCGTGAAGCAATATTAACCACGGCATTTGAACTGGCGAGTAAGAATGGCCTAGAAAGCCTGACGGTTGGTGAGTTGGCAAAGCAGTGTGGAATGTCTAAAAGCGGCTTGTTTGCTCATTTTAACTCGAAAGAGAACATGCAACTGTCTGTGCTGGAGCACGCCAACTCCGTGTTTGCCGCTCGAGTGATTGAGCCAGCGCGTAGCTTGGGGGACGAGGACATTATTCACAAGCTAAAAGCTTTATTGGATCTTTGGTTAGGTTGGAACCACTCCTTCCAAGGGAGTTGCATGTTTTTGGATGCATGGAAAGAGACCGGAAGCAAAGAGACACCGATTCAGCAACAGCTCAAAGCGACCATTTTGAGATGGATTGACTACTTAACCATCCAACTGCGCAAAGGGCGAGATAACGGCCAGTTTAGAGAGGATCTGGATTGTCAGCAGGCAACTTTCGAGCTTTATGGGCTTTATCTGAGCGCGCATTTGTTTTATTCCCTGCGAGGAGAAGAAGCAAGTCAAGCCCATTTCTGGCAAGGCATTGATCGGTTAATTGCTGACTGGTCAAAGCAAAAAACAGTATAGGCGGGAGGCGTGTCGAGCTACTCGCCTTATTTTACATTGATAAAAAGCACGGTCGTTCTCTTTTGGTTCGATTACGCGATACGATACCTCAAGGAGAGGTAACATGAGTGAGAAGATTTATTTTAATACTTCAAGTAAGTTCAGCTTCAAACGAAGTCTAGTCAATATGTCGACTCGGCTGCATCACCGCCTTGCCCCGAGACATGCAGAGAATACAGCGCGCAAGTTGTTGTTAACCCCAGTGCGTACTAAGCCTAAAAATGCGGTGCCAGCGGGAATGGTGAAAGGGAAGGTGGAATCGAAAGAAGGGACATTGATCACCTACTCATTAGGCAGTGGCCCCGTTTGGGTGCTTACCCATGGCTGGTCTGGCACAGCCAGTCAGTACTTTCCGCTCATGGAGCATATTGCGAGTAGAGGCTACACCGCGTTAGCGTACGATCATCCCGGTCATGGTGAAAGTGGCGGTGTCTATGGGCATATTCCGGCGTTTGTTGGTGGACTAGAGGCAATTTTAGATAGTGTTGATGATGTAGCTGGATTAGTGGGGCACAGCATGGGTACCGCATCTGCCATTGAGTGCCATCATCAAAAATTAGTTGATAAACCCTTGTTGCTTATCGCGCCAGTGCTTGATTATCTCGACAACTTATTTGGCAGTGTGGCGCGTTCCGGCTACTCGATGCGTTTGTTTCATGCTGTGGTGGAAGAGGTACAAGAGTCATACCGCTATCCTATTCAGTCAATAGACCCTTACAGCAAGTTGAACCTTCGTCGCTCCCCAACCATTATCGTTCACGACGAAGCCGATAAGTTTACCAAGTTTTCGGTTTCTCAGCGTGCAGCGCAAGAGATGGAGAATGTCAGCTTAGTCGCGACACAAGGTCAAGGACATGGTCGCGTGATGAAGTGTGAGCAGGTGTTGGCGAGTTTTGATAAGTTAATAGATAAATCATAACCTTAACATCTATAACCATTATGTTGATGTGGTTAACAAATTCGCAAAATAAAATATTTCCTTAGAGGGTTATGTGGGATCATTTGCAATGCCTCTTGGCCCTCATAAGGAAAATAACAATGAATAGAAATGATAGTGTCCCTTTGCCCAACAACACACGGGAGTGGTTGATCAACCGCAATAGTCTCATCATCCTCGCAGATATTGTCTTGTTTGCGGTTCTCTACTTTACCCTACCTTTTGAACCTCAAGTCGTTCTCGGACTTAGCATGCTGATTTTTGTTGCCATCTTGTGGCTAACAGAAGCGCTGCATGTCACCGTAACGGCAATATTAGTCCCAATAATGGCGGTGTTATTTGGAGTGTTTAACACCCAGACGGCACTGAACAACTTCGCCAACTCAATTATCTTTCTCTTCCTTGGTGGCTTTGCCCTCGCCGCGGCAATGCACAGACAAGGGCTAGATAAGGTCATTGCCGATAAAGTCTTAATCGTCGCGAAAGGAAAAATGAGCGTCGCAGTATTTATGCTGTTCGGTGTGACGGCTTTGCTCTCGATGTGGATCAGTAATACGGCGACAACGGCAATGATGCTGCCGTTGGTCCTTGGTGTTTTGAGTAAAGTGAACGAAGAGAGTGGCCATAAAACCTACGTGTTTGTGCTGCTAGGCATTGCGTATAGCGCCAGCCTTGGTGGTATCGCTACTATTGTTGGCAGTCCACCGAATGCGATTGCCGCAGCGGAAGTCGGCTTAACCTTTACCGAATGGATGGCGTTTGGTTTGCCAACGGCGGCAATCTTACTACCTCTTTCAATTGTGGTGCTCTACAGTGTGCTTAAGCCCGATTTGCGTGGCGAGTTTGAGTTAAACCATGACCCAGTTGATTGGGATAAAGGTAAGGTGGTGACACTAGCCATTTTTGCCACTACGGTATTTTTCTGGATTTTCAGTAAGCCTATTAATGCGATGTTAGGCGGCTATGCCAAATTCGATACTATCGTCGCGTTAGGTGCGATTGTTGCGGTGAACTTTGCGCGCGTGGTGCACTGGAAAGACATTGAGAAAACTGCTGACTGGGGCGTATTGCTGCTGTTTGGTGGTGGTATCTGTTTAAGTAATGTGCTTAAAGCGACCGGCACCAGTGTGTTCTTAGCCAATGCATTGAGTGAGATGATTGCTCACCTTGGCATCTTCTTTATCATCGCTGTGATAGCGGTGTTTGTGGTATTCCTGACGGAATTTGCCAGTAACACCGCCAGTGCAGCGCTACTGATCCCTGTTTTTGCTACGGTAGCCGAAGCGTTTGGTATGTCACCGGTGATCCTATCAGTACTGATTGCGGTAGCAGCGTCATGTGCGTTTATGTTGCCAGTCGCGACCCCGCCTAACGCGATTGTGTTTGGTTCGGGGCACGTCAAACAGAGTGAGATGATGCGAGTAGGTTTGATTCTAAACGTTGCTTGTATCGTGGCTCTCACGTTTATCGCAATGACGTTCTGGGCATAAGCACAACAATAATAAATAATTAGCTCAACACGATTGTAACGCCTTGCTCTGAGAGTGAGGCGTTTTGTTTTGTTGGCTATAGCAAAATCAAAGAAGAGAGGAAGTGGGTGTGTTAACTTTGCGCTTTGTTTATGTTTGCATCTACCACCAAAAGTCGCCATGAGTAACGATATTCAAGCCAAAATTGCCAGTTTTACCTCGATAGAAGAGGCGTTGGACTACTTTGACATTGGCTACACGAGTCAGTTTATCAATGAGAATCGCGTTGAGTTGGTAAAGCGCTTTAATGGATATTTGATCTTGGAGAAACCTGAGGATTGGTTTGCTGCGCGGCGAGCATTAAAAAATGCCTATTGTAAGATTCAGCGTTCTCGATTGGATAAACATACGCGACAAGCATGTCGTGGGTGTACCACCTGTCAAAGAAGGTAGTAGCGTCAGCCCTTGACTGACACTACTAAAGTAGGCGAGAAGCTTACTTTTCAGCGGCAACCACTGAAATTTCTACCAACAACTCTTCACGAGCCATGCTGGCTTGTACACACGCTCGTGCAGGAGCGTGACCTGCTGGAACCCATGCATCCCACACCGCGTTCATTTCCGCGAAGTCTTGCATATCTTTAATGTATACCGTTGCTGATAGCATGTGCTCACGTGAGCTACCTGCTTGTTCAAGCAGTGCGTCAACTTTATCAAGCATAGTTTGCGTTTGCTCAGTAATGCCTTTCGTTGCGTCGGCACACACTTGACCACACAAGTAGATAGTACCGTTGTGTTTGACAATGCGGCTCATACGTTGGTTGGTTTCTTGGCGTTCAATCATGATTACTCTACTTCTTTACGGTAATAGTTGCGCGTAGGTTAGTGAATTTGAAGCCGTTGTTCGAGTGTCAGATAGTGAAGAGGTGATCTCAGCGTTGTAAATGACTCTTAATCGGTAAAAGACATTGACAGGGGCGAGACAAGATGCGCAAACAGTGTGGATGCTTTTATCGCGGCCTTTAATTAAAAAAGCCCGCTGGAACATCGGTTACCAACGGGCTTAGTCTCGTTACTTGCAGTCGCTATATTACTCAGCTGACTTTTTCGATGCCCAAACGTAGAGCAATTCTAGAGCAATGGTCGCACCAGCAAGCGCTGTCATGTCTGCATGGTCATAGGCTGGAGAAACTTCCACCACATCCATGCCCACAATGTTCATGCCCGCGAAGCCGCGCAGAATCTTCAGCACTTTGTCTGAGTTCAAACCGCCACATACTGGAGTACCAGTACCTGGAGCAAACGCCGGATCCAGACAGTCGATATCGAACGTGACATACACGGGCTTATCGCCGACGATGGCACGTACTTTTTCGACGATCTCATCCGCAGCCATATCGTTCGCTTGCATCGCGTTGATGACGTTAAAACCGTGATCTTGCTGTTCGTACTCAGTACGAATACCAATTTGCACCGAATGCTTAGGTGAAATTAGCCCTTCATTTGGCGCATGATAGAACATGGTGCCGTGGTCATAGGCGCTGCCGTTAGCATAAGTATCGGTATGTGCATCAAAATGAATTAATGCCATTTCGCCATGGTGTTTTGCGTATGCGCGTAGAATTGGCAATGTGATGAAGTGATCACCGCCAAGTGCCATCAGCGTTTTACCATTTTTTAGAATCTCGCCAGCGGCTTTTTCTAGACGGTAAGTGAAGTCTTCCGCATCACCACAGTCAAACACTAAATCACCCGCATCGATCACTTTCGCGCGGTCGAATACGTTGAAGTCCCAAGGGAATTTTTTGCCTTCCCAAGCTAGGTTTACCGAAGCGCGACGAATCGCGTCTGGGCCCATACGGGCACCAGGGCGACCTGAAGTTGCCATATCTAATGGCACACCGAGTACGACTACATCTGCATCGCTACCAATCGGGTTACGTAGGTATGGACGACGCATAAAACTCATTGAGTTTGAGTAGAGTGAATAATCAGTTTTATTAAACAAATCATTCATTTAGAAATCCTCTAAGTAGGTGTATCCACAGAGACCTTGTTCCAGTTCTTGCAGTACTTGTTGTTGTTCTTTTTGGTCAACGCGTTTGTTGACGAGCTCGCGATAATGCTCCCGAATGTCGTTCACGTCAATGTGTACGTAGCGCAACATGTCTTCAACGGAGTCACCAACGTCAATACGATCAATGATTGCTTCACCCTGATCGTTTACAGAAACAACAGCACTGTGTGTGTCACCAAATAGGTTGTGCATATCCCCTAAAATCTCTTGATATGCCCCAACAAGGAAGAATGCCATCAAGTACGGTTTGTCGTCATTCCATGCCGGGACAGGCAAGGTCGTTTCAATACCTTGACCCTCGACATACTGCTCAATCGCACCGTCCGAGTCGCAGGTTATATCTAACATAACGGCGCGACGATCTTCGAGTTCATCCAGCCCAGAGATGGGTAATACTGGGAATACTTGATCAATACCCCATGCATCTGGCAGTGATTGAAACAGTGAGAAGTTAACAAAGAACTTATCCGCCAAACGTTCGTTTAGCTCATCCAAAATTGGACGGTGGAAACGGTTCTTGTTGCTCATTGCTCGGCTTAACTCGAAGTAAATGCGCAGAGACATTTGTTCTGCCCACGCACGTTGCTGCAAGTTCAATACGCCAGTTGCGAACTGAGAATGCACTTCTGCAAGGTCTGCTTGTGTATCGTTATAGATCTCAATCAGAGCACGGGCATCGCTGCCATCTTGCAAGTTGTGCCAGTTACGCCACATATTTTGTAGCAGCGTTGGTGCATCATCTTCTAAAGCTTCAATTTGCTCAGGTTTATAGGTCTCAGTACCAATCACGTTGGTGATCAACACGGCATGGTGCGCTGTCAGAGAGCGACCAGACTCTGAGATGATCACAGGCATTGGCTGACCATACGCCTGACATACGTCACCTACGGTGCTGACGATGTTGCGGGCGTACTCAATCAATCCATAGTTCATTGAGTTAGATGACTGGCTGCGAGTGCCATCATAGTCCACCGCTAAACCGCCGCCGATATCAAAGAAATCGATTTTCGCGCCCATTTCACGCAGTTCACAGTAGAAACGTGCCGATTCATTCACCCCGTTACGGATATCGCGAATATTCGCCATTTGCGAGCCAAGGTGGAAATGCACCAACTGCATCGCATCAAGTTGATCTTCACGCTTTAGGCGATCGATAACGGTTAGAACTTGAGATGCGGACAAACCAAACTTAGATTTCTCGCCGCCACTGGCTTGCCATTTACCTGCGCCTTGAGAAGCGAGACGGATACGGATACCCAAGCGTGGTTTTACGCCCAAACTTTTCGCTTCTTTTAAGACAAGATCAAGTTCAGATAGCTTTTCTAGAACGATAAAAACTTTATGACCGAGTTTTTCGCCAATCAATGCTAGACGAATGTATTCACGGTCTTTGTAGCCATTACATACAATCACTGAACTGGCTTTTTGCGCTAAGCCCAGCACTGCAAGCAGCTCTGGTTTACTGCCAGCTTCTAAACCAAGTTGCTTGGTTTCTAAGCTTGCTTGGCTTGCGAGGATTTCATCGACCACTTCTTTCTGCTGGTTCACTTTGATTGGGTAAACCAACAGATATTTATTCGGGTATTGGTACTCTTCAATCGCTTGGTTGAACGCATGACAAATACCATGCACACGTTGGTGCAAGATTTGCGGGAAGCGCACAAGGACAGGCAGGTTAAGTTGCTGCTGTTCAAGCTGAGTCACAATATGACTTAATGGGATTTGGTGCGCTTTATCTTGAGTTGGAGATACGTACACTTCACCTTGGTTGTCGATACCGTAAAAACCTTGGCTCCAGTAATGAACGTTGTAATCCGCACGCACGCGGTCTAATTTGGATGTTTTTTCCACATCTATTCTCACGAAAATAGAGAGAAGAAAATGAATCAGTTTTGGCTGATATCACACCTGACACGGCATTGCAGATTTATCGTGTCCGCGCGCATTAACGGACAAAAAGCGAACAGAGTAAAACAAATATAAATTATCGTATCGATTAAAAATAATTGATTAAAAACTGAGCGCAATTGGCTGAAAACTTGTACAAAGAAATCAAGCATTTCAATGCTTAGCGCAGGGTTTTATTGCTGGATATGCAAGCGGTATACTTCAGTGATTTTAAGCAGCAGGATTTAGCGCGTTGTCACTGGGTCGAGTGCAAGGAAAACTGCAACGTGAAATAGCTATCTACGTTTCTGTCAGCAGAAAAATGAGATAAAAAAAACGCCTCTAGCGATAAGAGGCGTTTTTCATGATTAATCTTCTTCAACTAAACTGGTATCTTCAGAGTAATCGTCGGTAGCTTCAGGCTTGTTGCGACCGTTTAAGGTATGGAAGCGTTTACGTCCACGCGCCAGTTGAATGTACTTTAACCATACACGCTCAAGCTTGGTTTTTGCTTTGCCTGGGTTTTCTATCACTTTAACAAAGTGCTGCTCTTCAGCATTTTGTGGCGACAACTCACCAGTCTCAAGACCAAGCATAGTATCGCCGAAAGTGATCAGGATTTCTTCTTCAGTTAGAGTAAAGTCACCAGATTTGGCAAAACCACGTGGGAATTTGGTGTTGTCGTAAAAACGCTTTTTGCCATGACGAAATTCAGTGTCAGACATTTCGATTAACCTCAAATGGTATTTATTGGACGAAAGACCACTGCTATTGAGCACTAAATGTCATTTCGCCCTAATCAGCATTGGTATATGGCGAAAATTAGGCGTAAAGTTGGAAAAAGAAAAACAAAATATTTCTATCGTCGTGATTAAATTAAATTGTTAAATCCATGTAACACTTTGCGTATTCTTGCTTTATTTTTTACAGATTTCCCTGTTAATCTTGCAGCGCTTTTTTCTGAGGTATAACAATGGACGTAAAAGTCTTTAGAACATTTTTAGAGTTGGCAAAAGTGCGTCACTTTGGTCGCGCTGCTGAAAATTTATATATAACCCAAGCGGCGGTAAGTGCCCGTATCAAACAACTGGAAGGTTATTTTGATACCCAGTTATTTATCCGTGATCGCAACAATATCAAACTCACCTCGGCGGGAGAGCGATTAGTCAGTTATGCAGAAGTGATGGTGACGACACTCCAACAAGCGAAGTTAGAGTTGTCACTTGAGAGTGGTAAGAAACTACAGTTGACCATGGGCGGTACACCGAATGTGTGGGATGCCTATCTGCAAAACTGCTTGAGTACTACTACGGAAGCATTTGATGGCTATGGTTTTATTGCCGAAGTGATGGGACGCGAAGCGTTAATACGTAGCCTACAAGAGCGCACACTCGACATGGCATTTGCATTCGACCAAATTAAAGCGGATGAGTTGCATTGCAAGAAGGTTGCGGATGTAGTGTTGATGCTTGTGTCTACTGAACCAAGAAGCGCAGAAGATGTGTTTGTCGATAAATATGTATACGTGGATTGGGGCACAAAGTTTGTCTCTGAGCACGCTGATCGTCATGCCAAAATTCCTGCACCTTATCTCAGAACATCCACGGCACGTATCGCACTGGATTTCATCTTAGAGAAAGGTGGCAGCGCATATTTACCTGCTTCTTTAGTGGAACCCTTTGTTGCTTCTGGTCAATTACACAAAGTCGAAGATGTTGAAGATTGGTGCCGTCCAATCTATTTAAGTTATCGCAAGGCCAGCAGCGCGGTTGAGGCGATTAAGCAAGTAGAAGAGCTGGTGAAAGGTATCGACCCAGTGACCGCATACAGCATCAAGCAAGCTGCAGATGCATAAATCAACGCAAACCACCTCACCATGAGGTGGTTTTTTTTCGTTAAAAGGTTAGCGAAATAAAAAAACGGAACACGAGAGTGTCGTGTTCCGCAAAGGCTAAGGACTTAGGATTTGAAATTGAAAACGGTCTATAGTCGAAATTAGATACTATCTGCAAGCGCCTTTATCGCTTGCGCACGGCTCGTTTGAGCGGATTCCTCACACATGTTTAGCGCTTTTCATAAACATGTGACCTATCGGCCATCCCAATAAAACCAAGCATTGTGCTGAGATAACTTTCGATAGAGCGATAAGTTTAAGTGAGCAGCACTCCGTTAAAAATCCATGCGGTTAGATGAAGCTGTTCAAAAAAATCGAACGAGTTGTCGAGAGGACAAGCAGAGATTGTCGATTGGAAGCATGGTGTGGAATGAAAAGAAAAAAGGCCCGCGTACCACGGCAGGCCAAAACAGGTAGTGCTTTATTGATATCCCCAAGCACCTTAAGGTGGCTTGGTATAAAGCTTGTTATTTTCCGTTACTGATTAACGCTACATTTTCTCAGTGAATGTGCGTGTAATAACGTCTTGTTGTTGCTCTTTGGTCAATGAGTTAAAACGAACCGCATAACCGGAAACACGAATAGTCAGTTGAGGGTATTTCTCCGGATGCTCAACGGCATCAAGTAGCATCTCACGATTCATAACATTGACATTCAGGTGCTGACCGCCTTCGATCATTTGACCGTTGTCGCCCGATTCGTGGTGGAAATAACCATCCATTAATGCTGCAAGGTTTTGTTTTTGCATCTCAGCATCTTTACCTAGCGCATTCGGTACGATAGAAAAAGTGTAAGAAATCCCATCTTTAGCAAACGCGAATGGCAGTTTTGATACGGAAGTTAGCGATGCTACGGCACCGTTTTGATCGCGACCATGCATAGGGTTAGCGCCAGGGCCGAATGGCATGCCTGCACGACGACCATCTGGAGTGTTGCCGGTTTTCTTACCATAAACCACATTTGAGGTGATGGTCAGAATAGACTGAGTCGGAATCGCTTCGCGGTACATAGACATCTTCTGAATTTTCTTCATGAAGCGCTCAACCAAATCGCAAGCGATATCATCGACGCGAGCGTCATTGTTACCAAATTTTGGATAGTCACCTTCAATCTCAAAATCGACAGCGATACCCGCTTCATCACGAATTGGCGTAACTTTGGCAAATTTGATCGCAGCAAGAGAGTCGGCAACGACAGATAACCCTGCGATACCACACGCCATAGTACGGCGTACATCACGGTCCATCAGCGCCATTAGTGAAGCTTCGTAGCTATAACGGTCATGCGAGTAGTGAATGATGTTTAGTGCAGTCACATACTGGGTTGCTAGCCAATCCAACATCGCATCGAAGCGTGGCATAAGTGTGTCAAAATCGAGTACAGCATCTGAGATAGGCGCTTGTTTTGGGCCTACTTGAGCTTTAGATTTTTCGTCGATACCACCATTGATGGTGTAAAGCAGCGCTTTAGCTAAGTTTGCACGCGCACCAAAGAATTGCATGTCTTTACCGACAATTTGTGGGCTGACACAACAGGCGATCGCGTAATCATCGTTGTTGAAGTCAGGGCGCATCAGATCATCATTTTCATACTGAAGTGATGAGGTGTCGATTGACACTTTTGCCGCGTATTTTTTGAAGCCGTCAGGTAGCTGTTCAGACCAAAGTACCGTCATGTTTGGCTCTGGAGCTGGCCCCATGTTGTATAACGTATGAAGGTAACGGAAGGTCGTTTTGGTGACGAGAGTACGACCATCGACACCCATGCCCGCCATGGCTTCTGTTGCCCAAATTGGGTCGCCAGAGAAGAGTGAGTCGTAATCAGGTGTACGTAAGAAACGCACCATGCGCAACTTCATAATAAAGTGGTCGATCAGCTCTTGAGCTTGTGACTCGTTAAGCGTGCCATTGGCAATATCACGCTCAATGTACACGTCGAGGAAAGTCGAAGTGCGGCCTAGCGACATCGCTGCGCCGTTCTGTGATTTTACCGCCGCTAGATAGCCAAAGTAGGTAAACTGAATCGCTTCTTGTGCAGTGCGCGCTGGTGCTGACATATCGATACCATATTTAAGACCCATAGTACGAATGTCTTTTAGTGCTTGAATTTGATCGGCGAGTTCTTCACGTAGACGGAGTGTTTTTTCGAGATCTTGTCCTTGCTCTAGGAAGCTTTGAGTCGATTTTACTTGCGCTTGCTTATCTGCAATCAGGAAGTCAATGCCGTATAGAGCCAAACGGCGGTAGTCACCAATGATACGACCTCGGCCATAAGCATCCGGTAGGCCCGTGATAATGCCTGACTTACGACAAGCAAGGATGTCTTTGGTATAAAGATCAAAGCAGACTTTGTTGTGGGTTTTACGATACTCGGTAAAGATTTTCTCTACACTTGGGTCTAGTTCACGACCGTACACCTCACAAGAGGTTTTCACCATGCGAATACCGCCATTCGCGATAATTGAGCGCTTTAGTGGCTTGTCGGTTTGTAAGCCGACGATGGTCTCTAATTCTTGGTTAATGTAGCCAGCGTCGTGAGAGATAATGGTAGAAGGCAAATCTGTATCGAAATCTATTGGAGCGTGAGTACGGCTCTCTTCTTTAATGCCCTCTAGTACACTGTTCCACAATGTGGTGGTGGCTGAAGTCGCTTCCGCTAAGAATGACTCGTCGCCTTCATACGGTGTGTAGTTAGTTTGGATAAAATCACGAGTGTTTACTTCGGTTTGCCATTGACCAGAAGTAAAGCCTTCCCATGCTTGTAGCATTTCAGTAGTCGGAATAGTCATGAGTAATACCTATTGATTTATGATGCTGTATAAAATCCAAAGCTATTATGTGAAAACAGTCAGGCACCATGAGTTCATTTTTAGGTGAAGAATGTTTGCCTTACTTAAATAAATTTAATTACTTAGCTTTGAATGAAAACTAGTTGGGTTGATTTCATTTGGGCGTGATTTGGTTTAAACCCCACCCCTCAACTCGATGACTCGATACTATGCTTGAAGTGTGTATGAGTAAAATGAATGTATTTCATTTTTTAAATGCATAAAACGCATAGTTTGCTCAAAAAATCATTGCCATATAGGTTGAATGTGAGTGTTTACTTCTGTTCAATGCCATTGATTAAAGCTAAATGATAGCTTGTGAAGGCGAGTTGTTTGCATTGAGGTAGATTGGGCTGACGGCGCAAAAGTAAGCGAGAAAACAAAAAGAGTTGGTTTGAAGGTAGCCCCTCAAACTAACTCAACAATACTTGGATATGACCAGAAAAGAATATACTCAAGTCTGGAGTATATAGATGCGATTTAAAGGTTCATCAAGCTTTCAATTGATTCCTCAAATGGCAAATTATAAGAATTCACGCCAACTCCATCTGTCGCATTAATACAGATATCCGTGATATTTGCTTGTCCATGATATTCAATGACGCCAAGAGACTGCTCCACTGTTTTACAAATCAGTGTTGAATCGTCGTTAAGCCTGATAGTGCAAGAATGTAAATTCATAGCCAACTCCCTCGTTAATTAATTTAAGTGGTAGGGGGATATCGTAGAGGTTCCTTCTCCACCAAATAAAATTAGTCAATGATTTATCAATAAGCAATCTGATGTAGAAAAGTAAGCTTGGTGTCATGCTTTGGTATTAATACCAATTGGGACGAGCATGTGGTCAGAACATTGCCAATAAAAATCGCTTAGAATGAGCCGTGAACCGCTGTAACTATCTGTTCTAATTACCTCATTCTGTAACTGAAAAGCACAACGCCGCGATCAGTAAATGAGTCCGCAGTTGGTATCAGTTCCGAAAATGGCGAGTATCAAGCGAGAATCGCGGTACAATCTAGGTATAAGATCTGCTGAGGTAAGTAAGCGATGCTAAATCATACTGAGCAATTTCAACGGGCAAGGCAAACTCGTGATGCGCGTTTTGACGGGCGCTTCTTTGTCGCGGTCAAAACCACGAAAATATTCTGTCGGCCTATATGTCCTGCAAATCTCCCTAAAGAAGAGAATGTAGAGTATTTTACCAATGCTGCACTGGCCTTGCAGGCGGGTTATCGACCTTGTTTGCGTTGTCGACCCGATAGTGCGCCGAATTCTTGGGCGTGGCTTGGCAGTAAAACGACCTACCAACGAGCTGCCCATTTAATTGAGCAAGGAGCATTACAGCACGGCTCTTTACAACAACTTGCTCAGCGTTTGGGTATTTCTGATCGTTACCTGCGCCAGCTATTTGCCAAAAACCTTGGTATGTCGCCAAAGCAGTACGCGCTGTATCATCAATTGATGTTTGCCAAGCAACTGCTCCATTCGAGTAATATGAGCATGACGGAAATTGGATTTGCCAGTGGCTTTAATAGTACGCGGCGTTTTAACGATGCTTTTAAAAAAGCACTCAAACTTGCACCAAGTGATTTGAAACGAGAAGCGGGACATGTCAGTTCGGTCAAGTCGTTGGAGTTGAGTTATCGTGGCGCTTATGATTGGCAGTATACGCTCGATTTTTACCGCTTAAGAGCAATTGAAGGTTTGGAGAAAGTCGGCGACAACTCCTATCAAAAGTGGGTACGAATCAATGGCGATAACGCATGGTTTGCTATCTATTTTGATCGCAAACCGAACAAGGTGGTGTTGGAGTTTGAGTTAGCAGACATTACTCAATTGAAGTCGCTGGTGTCGAATGTACGACGTATGTTTGATCTTGATGTCGATATCAACATCGTCGAACAACATTTGCAGCAAGTAGAGCCAGAACTAGTGATTCGTTCGGGTATTCGTATGCCCGGAGTGTGGGATACGTGGGAAGCGGGCGTGCGGGCAATTTTGGGGCAACAAGTCTCGATTAAAGCGGCGATCGGTCAGCTCAATTTATTGGTCAACACTTTGCAGCCAAATGGCGTTACTCATTTCCCGACTCCTCAAGAGGTTGTGGACGCAGACCTTAGTTTTTTGAGAATGCCGCAAAGCCGGCGTGAGACGTTGTCTCGGTTTGCCCAACTGATTAGTTGCGAGCCTGAAGCTGAGTTTTCTCAGTGGTTGGCGCTAAAAGGTATTGGACCTTGGACGGTCAACTATGCCGCATTACGAGGACGTTCGGAGCCAGATCGCTTTTTAGACGGTGACTTGGTGGTGAAAAAAGCGCTTAAAGAGTTTATTCAAGTCAACAAAGAGACCGTTTCGCCATTTGGCAGTTACGCTACTTTTCATTTATGGAGTCATGCAGGATGAACCGTTTTACGATTATTGACACCCCTTTGGGTAAGATGACCCTTCAAGCTAACGATATGGGATTACTGGGGGCTTGGTTTGAAACAGAGACAACGCAACCCGAACATTTGGGTACTCGTGATGATAACTTCACCTTGCTGTGCAAGACAAAAGTTCAGCTAGATGAGTACTTTTCCGGAATCCGTAATCAGTTTGACTTGCCATTGGCTGCACAAGGTACACCATTTCAAAATCAGGTATGGCAGGCGCTAACGACGATTCCATTTGGTGAAACATGGAGTTATCAACAATTAGCTGATGCGATCAACAACCCAAAAGCCGTCCGCGCAGTCGGCTTGGCAAATGGTAAAAATCCCATATCGATTATTGTACCGTGCCACCGAGTGATCGGGAAAAGTGGCAAGCTAACGGGCTATGCGGGTGGTGTTGAGCGCAAAGCGGCGTTGTTGCAGTTAGAAAACGTCGATTTTAAGCCTGACTAATCGCTTTTTGCTGGATGAGAATTGTCAGGGTTAAACAGCGGCTTCTTGGGCATAAAGAAGCCGCACGCTTCGCGTGAGGCTAGGGTGGGTTGTTGCCAAGCTCCACAGAGGTCTTTTTGGTTGTTGCGTGTGCGGGTAAACTGACGGCACTGTCCACATTTAAACATCGTTGAGTCCTTTCAACTGAGTGATTAAAGAGACAGTCTAGTGCGCATCAACTAAGGGTGAATTGATCTATCACTTGAAATGGACGTTTTTTCGTCGAGTTCACTCCACATGGTCAAATAGGATTGATGTTCACGATCATGCTCAGTTAAGCCAAACTGTGCCGCTAAGGCTTCTAATTCTCTACGATAGTTGTCCAGCGCGCTTTCATCATCTGTCATGATGGCGAATTCGGCGAACTGCCCAATATTGGCAAGTTGGTCAAACGTAATATGGAACGCTCCAACAAAGTAGATACTGCGTACCTTTCGCGTGATCATTCTGATTTGATAGCCCATATTTTCTAGCATACTACGGGCATTGGAAGAATCGGTGATATTAGTGGCTTCGCAGCGGTCAAATTCAGGCCCTTTAACAATCCATAGTTTGATGCCTGACGGCTCCATTTCTCGGATAGAGACCGTTTTACCCTGCTGCTTAAGGCTGTGCTCGGGCGTATCAAAATACCAGTCAGTTTCTTGATTTTCATCCACCATTACTTGGTGATTCATCGAATTAAGGACGCGATAAAACGCGTCCTTGTCTCTGACTCGGAACTTCAATTCGACTTCATACTTGCCTTTGAAGTG
Source organism: Vibrio panuliri (assembly GCF_009938205.1). NCBI lineage: Bacteria > Pseudomonadati > Pseudomonadota > Gammaproteobacteria > Vibrionales > Vibrionaceae > Vibrio > Vibrio panuliri. Next base: position 147,860 of record NZ_AP019655.1, read on the forward strand.
TTCTTGGCTCATTCGACGTCTTTCTGTACTCGTTTGCTTTTTGGTACGTAATTAAGAATCGAAATTGGCACGGGTTTGCGTGGTGCAAAGCCTTCAACTTCGCGACGTTCAATCAGGTGACCCAGACGACTTTCAATCATACATAGATTCTTGAAGTTATCTTTAGAGACGAACGAGATCGCTTCCCCTTGCGCATCAGCACGACCAGTACGACCAATACGGTGGACATATTCGTCAGCTGGGAATGGCAAGTCGTAGTTAATTACGCGAGTCAAACCATGAATATCAATACCACGGGCCCCAACGCCTGTTGCGATCATGTACTTAATTTTCCCTGCTTTAAAGTCAGCCAACAGCTGGCTGCGTACTGCTTGGCTGCGACCACTGTGGAAGGCTTCGGCAATGATACCGCGTTTTTCAAGCTGCTGAGCAAGCTTGGCTGCACCGTGTTTGGTCTCGATGAAAATTAATGCTTGGTCCCAATCGTTCTCTTTGATCAGGTGCGCCAGTAACGAAGATTTCATATCTTTATCAACGGTGATAAGCCATTGTTCGATGTTTTTCTTTGACGCTTGATTAGCGGCAATCGAAATCTCGTACGGATTGTGCACCGCTGTTTTGGCAAGATCGCGGACTTTGTTCGACAGGGTGGCTGAGAACAGTAGGTTTTGGATATCGGTTGGCAGGCGATCAAGCACTTTATTGATATCGTCGATAAAGCCCATATCAAGCATGCGGTCTGCTTCATCGAGCACCAGAATTTCGACTTCTTCAAAGTAGACGGCACGTTTGGCATACATATCCAGCAAGCGTCCCGGCGTTGCGACGAGAATATCGACACCTTCAATCAGTGCTTGTTTTTGGGTTTTCTCATCAACGCCACCATACATCGCCAGTGATGTGAGATTTAGGTGTTGACCATATTGGCGAACTTTCTCTTCAACCTGAACTGCCAGTTCTCGAGTAGGGGTTAAGATTAACGCACGAATTCGTTTTTTACGCTGTGTCTCACCTTTGCTGAGCTTTTCAAGAATGGGTAACACAAAGCTGGCGGTTTTACCCGTACCTGTCTGCGCAGCAGCTATTAGGTCTTGCCCTTGCAGAATTACCGGAATGGCTTTGGTTTGGATATTGGTCGGCTTGCTATAACCCAATTGTTGAATTGCGTCTGTGATAGGTTGGCTTAAGCCCAGTTTTGAGAATGGCATGCTTTCACTCTGTATGAAGATAGGAGAAGGAGCCAACAGTCTGGCTCCTTATTTGCTGCGAGTTTAGCATGAAGCAAGCCAAGTTGGCTTGCTTTAGTGTGCATTGCTAGAACAAGGCGCCATTGAGCCACAGGTGAGTGGCAATACTGGCAATATAGCCAAGGCCAATCACCGGAGCCCATTTTAGATGCCCAAAGAAGGTGTACTTACCGTGTGCAGCGCCCATCAATGCAACTCCGGCAGCTGAACCAATTGAGAGTAAGCTACCGCCCACACCAGCAGTGAGTGTCACGAGTAGCCAGTTCCCCATCGACATTTCAGGCTCCATTGTCAGTACGGCAAACATGACCGGAATGTTATCGACGATCGCCGACAAAATACCCACCATCACGTTGGCCCAAATGGGGTCCCATTGGTAGTACATAATTTCTGAGACCATATTGAGATAGCCAATTAGGCTTAAGCCTCCAACACACATCACGACGCCGTAGAAAAACAGCAGTGTGTCCCACTCTGCATGGGAGACACGACGAAAAACATCAAATGGAACGACAGAACCTAATCGCTTAAGCGCTAAGTCATCACGATTGGCTATCGCCACTTGGGCTTTTCTCGCTAAAGAGCGCTTGAGTGTGCGGCGTAAAAAGAAACCAAAAAATTGTAAGTACGCCAAACCCATCATCATCCCAATAACAGGAGGGAAGTGCAGCACCGCATGGAAAGCTACCGCAGTTGCGATAGTAAGGATAAACAGAGCAACGATGCGGCGAGCGCCGCGCTTAAGTTCGACATGAACATGAGCGACATTCGGTTTTGCATTAGGAATAAACCACGACATGATCACCGCAGGCACGACATAGCTGACCACCGATGGTGTAAACAGTGGCATAAACTCAGAAAAGGATACGTGACCAGCCTGCCAAACCATTAGTGTGGTGATATCACCAAATGGGCTGAAAGCACCGCCAGCGTTGGCTGCGACAACAATATTGATGCAGGCGAGATTAATAAAGCGAGTGTTGTCGCCTCCGACTTTCATCACCACCGCACACATTAAGAGTGCTGTGGTCAAGTTGTCTGCGATTGGGGAGATGAAGAATGCCAATATACCGGTTAACCAAAACAACGCTTTAAAGTTAAAGCCTTTGCCGACCATCCAAGCTTGTAAAGCATCAAATAATCGCCGCTCCTCCATAGCGCTGATATAGGTCATTGCAACCAGCAAGAACAACAACAGCTCAGCATATTCGAGCAGGTTGTGCTCCAAAGCGATATGGGCAACATCAATATGCCCTTGCTGTGAGTAAACATAGCCCAGCATCGCCCATATGATCCCCGCAGCAAGGAGTACGGGTTTGGATTTACGTAACTGTAGATACTCTTCGAGCATTACGAGGGTATAGGCAATACCAAAGATGATTAGTGCAGCGTAGCCGACGGTAGACTGGGTAAGATCGAGAGAGGGGACATCGCTGTTTGCTGCAAATGCTTGGTAGGGCAAAAATATTAGGCCAATCAATAATGGCCACAAGCTCTTCATTACTTCAACTCCTTGAAAATTGACTTTATAAACCAGTGCTCGAATCAAAGATTGTTGATGCAGTCTCACAGCTTGCTGCATTTTATTATTGTTTGCCACTTCAACCCCACGCAGTAAGGTGATTGTTTTTTGCACGAAGAGGAGGAGGCTTAATTGTTATGTTATTCAGGCATTAACTGACTCGGCACGGATTAAGAAACAGCGCATATTCTAGAGACCTTTTGCGCAATTGTTTGTGAGGCATGTGGAATTCAACTGAATCTCTTAGTATTTAATAAATTTTAAGAAATTTATGAATCTTTATGATGTGCAATGTTATTAACTCTGAGTGTCATTAAATGCTATTTCTGCTACCTATCACAAAATATGACACTAGATTGCAGATTGTGAATAGAGTTAATGCCGTATTGATGCGGATCAGATTTCTAGCACAATAATTTCCGCAAAATCTTCCTCAGCCACAGACCACACGTTGCGTGTAAAACGCTTTTTATCGAACGAATTTTGCAACGGATGATCTGTCGCTCTGATGTTCTGTTTAACTTTATAAGGTGTATAAATGTCCAATCCCAACCCAATTGAGCGAAAGGTGACATGGGGATGCTATGTCGCACTCGCTTTTGCAGTCGTGTTTTTCTCGGGATTAATGCAATCCAACGAATGGTACGGCGTCTTTGATTTTACAACGCTAAATGGTTCGTTTGGTAAAGTGGCATACGGCGTACAAGAGACGGCGGAAGGGGTAGAAGCCGCCACAACATCTTTCCGCGGTAAAGGTGGTAGCGGTGCGCGCGATGGTTTTATCTTTGCGTTAACTCTAATCCCAACAGTGATGTTCGCTCTAGGTGTTATTAATGTTTTAGAACATTACGGCGCACTTGATGCAGCTCGTAAACTGCTTTCTCCGCTACTGCGCCCACTAATGGGTATTCCTGGTAGCTCAGGCTTAGCGCTTATCGCCTCACTGCAAAGTACTGACGCTGGTGCCGCAATGACTCGCCAACTTAAAGACGAAGGTCGCCTAACCAAACGTGAAACCGACGTATTTACCATGTTCCAGTTCACCGCAGGTGCAGCGATTGTAAACTTCTTCTCGTCAGGTGCAGTGCTGTTTACGTTAACACTTGCGGACGGTTCTCTCGCGGTATCCTCTTCGATTGGTTTAGCTGTTGGTGTGATGTTCCTATTTAAGTTTATTGGCGCAAACCTATTCCGCGTTTACTTGAATATCACCGAAGGTAAAGAAGACAACAACCAAGCAGACGATCTACAAGAGGAAGCGGCAAAATGAGCGAAGTAAAAGCAAAGAAACCTATGGTGACTGACATCTTCGTCGAAGGTGCGAAAAAAGGCTGGGTTATCGCCACCACCTCAACGGTACCAAACGTTTTGATGGCATTCGTGATCATTAAAGCACTGCAAATCACCGGTGCGCTAGATCTTATGGGCACCATCTTTTCGCCAATTATGGCGGTATTTGGTTTGCCAGGCGAAGCCGCCGCTGTTCTGATTGGTGCATGGATGTCGATGGGTGGCGCAGTGGGTGTGGTTATCACACTGTTTGACCAAGGTATCCTAAATGGTGCGCACATTGCGATTCTTGCGCCAGCTATCTACCTAATGGGTTCTCAAGTGCAGTACATGGGCCGAATTATGGGACCAATCGGTACAGAAGGTCGTTACATTCCAATTATGATCGCGATTTCAGTGCTGAATGCATTTGGTGCCATGTTAGTCATGAATCTATTTGTGTAAGGGTGGCAAATGAATTTCTCTCTTGAACACTATTTAGAAGAGTTGCGTCCGCTGATTAACGTCGATTGCGGCACTTACACGGTGGAAGGCATTGAGTTTATTGCCACTCAGTTTGAAGCGAAATTTGCTGATATGGCAGGTTGGAGTGTCAAACGTGTTGATTGTGGTAAAGCCGGTGTTGGCCTAGAAATTCGCAACCAGCCAGAGGCAGATAAGATTGATGTGATGCTAATTGGTCACATGGATACGGTATTCCCTGTTGGTACTGCTGCTGCGCGCCCAATGACAACGGATGCTGAGAAAGCGTATGGTCCGGGTGTGTCGGATATGAAATCGGGGCTACTCAACATCGTTTATGCGATGCGTCACTTAGATCAAGCGGTGTTGGATAAGCTATCAATCTGCATCTGCATGAACCCTGATGAAGAAACGGGCTCGGCAGATTCGGTAGACTGGCTGCAATCTGTAGCGAAAAATGCGCACAATGTGCTGGTTGCAGAAGCCGCTCGTGCTGACGGTAGCTTAGTGAAAGCACGTAAGGGTTTAGCTGGTTATAAGCTAACTTTTAGTGGTAAAGCGGCGCATGCGGGTAATGATCCACAAAGTGGTCGCAGTGCGATTACTGAAATGGCGAACTGGATTCTAGCTATCAACGCAATGACTAACTTTGAGTCAGGCACAACGTTAAACGTTGGGGTAGTGAATGGCGGCGCAGGTGTGAACATTGTGCCGGATCATGCTACTGCACTTGTTGATGTGCGTTTCTGGAGCAACGAAGAGTACGCGGATGTCGATGCCAAGCTTAAAGCAATGATTGAAACCCCGTTCGTTGACGGTGTGACCATCGCCTTAGAGCGTGAAACTTACAAGCCATCGATGGTGGCGAGTGAGAAAACTCATGCGCTAATGGCATTGGTTGAGGAATCCGCCAAAGAGCTTGATATAGCAATTGGTTGGCAAGAAGTGGGCGGCGGCTCAGATGCCAACAACACAGCGATTTTGGGTGTGCCAACTTTAGATGGTTTAGGCCCAATTGGTGCCGGCTTCCACAGCGATCAAGAGTACCTACAGTTAGATTCGATCGAACCGCGTATCCGTATGTTGATGCGTCTGTTAGAGAAAATCGCTCAGTAAGCTCAAAAAAATTTAGTCAACGTTCCCCGTAATATAAAATCCCCAAACGTCGTTTTGGGGATTTTTTTGCTTGTTGGGCGGGTGACTAGGTGCAGACGATCTGTTTGCGTCGATAGAATCGGGTCGGTCTACCTACTTTTCCGTGCGCGAGAAACGCTTCCAGTTCACCACACTCGACGGCTTTGTCTAAATAGCGACGAGCTGTGCTCTTACTCACGCCAATCTGGGTTGCGATGGTGTGCGCGGTGTGCTCGATATGGCTGTGGCCAAACAGATCAACAACTTGCTTTAGCGTAAAGGGGTCCGAACCAGAGCTACTGACTTCAGGCTGAGCGGCGCGATGGAATAACCCATCTAACTGAGTTTGTCTAAATGCTTCACCTTTGTGAAGGTGTTGTCTGATCTGCGCAAAACGTTCCAGGCTTTCAATTAAGCGTTGATAGTCAATTGGCTTGACCAAATAATCAAAAGCACCAAAACGATGGGCCATTTGCACTGTATTGGCGTCGTTTGCCGCCGTGACCAGAATACACTCTGGTTGATGATGCGCATTCAGCCACTCATAAACCAGTTCTACCCCTAAACCGTCAGGCAAATAATTGTCAACCAGAACCAAATCTGGTTGCGCTTGCTCAACTAGTTGCCGGGCAATCGCTTTATTGGTGGCAATACCCACCACTGAATATCCTGCGACTTGGCTGATAAAGTGATGATGTAGTTGTGCGATATTTGGATCGTCTTCGACGATAACGACAGTTAGCATAACGACTCCTTAGGTAGATAGACGGTAAAGGCCGTTTCTATCTCGTCGCTGTCCATTTCCATATGCCCATCAACGCTCTCAATGATTGAGCGAACAATATAGAGGCCAAGGCCATGATCGGCTGAGTGATTTTTGCTGGTGAAGCCCAACTGACAAAGTGTGTTGAGTGACGAGTTGATCATTGGGCCATTGTTCGCCACTACGAAGATATACTCGGATTGTGACTGCTTTATCCAAACATGAATATAGGGAGTTTGTGACGTTGTCACTGATTCGGTGGCGTTGTCGATTAAATTTCCCAGCAGTGAACAGAGTTGCTCTTCACTGATGGTGCGAGCCAGTTGCGACAAATCGGCATCACAGTTGAATTTTAGTGGAACACGTTTTTCACTTGCTTGGCCGATTTTTGCCAAAATCAGCCCAGAAAGGAGTGGTAAGTTTGTTAAACACTGAAGGCTATCGATCTGATCTTGGCTGACCTTGGCTTGCGCAAGGCACACATCGAGTGCTTTGGTGACTTCGCCAGCTTGCAATAGCCCAGAGATAGTTGACAGTTTATTTTGATACTCGTGGCGAGTGATTCGCATGTGCTCAATATAGCGATCAATTTGGCTCAATCGTTCTGACAAGGTTTGCAGTTCTTGATGAGCACGTAAGCTAAAGACTGCGCCATGCTGATTTCCGCTGCGGCCGACCAAGGTGACACGGTTTAGCACGAAGTCGCGTTCGTTTACTCGAATCAGGCGATTAATAAAATCTTCCCCTTCGAGGGTAAAAACTTGGGGCTGATCGATACACTCGTGCAAGGCGCATTCACCTTGGATAGTAATACCAAGCATTTCTTGGGCGTTGTGATTAGCTAGATAGATATTCTGTTGTGTATTGACCGCAATAACACCCTCGTAAGTCGCTTGCAAAACCCCTTGGTGAGTTTCTAAGGCTTGTTTCAGTTGCCAAGGTTCTAAGTGCTGCATCTTCGTTTTTACATAGTTCGAAAACCATACGGCAAGTGCAAAGCTGATTGATAACGCGCACAGTGCAATCACCAAGAGTGGCAGTAAGTGTTCACTTGACCAAACGGCTAATGTGTCTGTCAGATACCCAACTTTTATCATGCCTAGAACGCGACCATCATTGGCAAGGATAGGCGAAATGTATCGCACAGATGGCCCTAGTGAACCGATGCCATAGGAGAGATAAGACTCACCTTTGGTGAGAGCTCGCTCAATATCTCCTCCCATCACAGGTAAGCCAATACGCTGGGCGACAGGATGAGCGAGACGGATGCCTTGTGCATCGCTGACCGTAATAAAGTCGGCATCACTGCCTACTTGAACCGTTGTGATGATCTCTTTGACTGCGGCTTTATCACCGTTTGCGACGGCTTGAACTAGGCTGGGCAGTTGCGAAAGTTGTTGAGATTGGACTTGCGCTCGCAGTTGAATTTGATTGGTTAACACACTTTCAAGTTGGTGAGCACTATAGCTCCACCATCCAGCAATACAGAGAACCAATACACTACTTAGCAGTAGCGCAATCTGCTTTGTGAACGAAAATGCAGGGAACTGCACGCGATGACTCCTGTCGATGCTTTTGTTTAGCATACTCGATGTTCACTCTGTCCAAGAGAAACTGAGTGGGATTTTTGACCAAGATCTCTTGAATGAATTTTATTGTTTTTATTGATTTAACGTACTTAATCTCAATGCCGTTTCAAACGGACTTTGCACTGATTTACATCCTAGAAATCTAAGTGAGGTGAGTTTTTATTAAATTGATTCTACTCACTTTTATGACTTTTCCTCGGCATATGATGAGCAAAAATGCTGGAGGAAAAACTATGTCTGCAACTCAATTGAAATTGCTAGCCTTGTTTATACTAGGTGCAGCACTTTGGTTCAGCCCGGTCCCTGATGGATTAGAGCCACAAGCATGGCAAATGATGGTGGTCTTTGTGACCACGGTACTGAGTTTAATTTTGGCTCCTTTACCCTTAGGGGCAATGGCACTGCTGGGATTGACAGCCGCAACCTTACTTGATGTGTTGCCAATCAAAACGGCACTGACAGGATTTGCCCATCCGACGATTTGGATGATTGCAGCGGCGTTCTTTATCTCACGTGGCTTTATTACCACTGGGTTTGGTCGGCGTGTAGGGTACTGGTTTATCGCCAAACTTGGTCATAACTCGTTGGGGTTAGCATACGGACTGGTGTTGACCGATTTGTTGTTCGCACCAGCAACACCGAGTACGACCGCCCGTTGTGGTGGCATCATTGCTCCGCTATTTCGTTCTGTGGCGAGTGCCTACGATTCAGACCCTGAAAAGGGAACGCAAAATCGCATTGGTGCCTTTTTAGTTCAGTGTATCTTCCAATGTAATGCCATTACTTGTGCGATGTTTTTGACTTCCATGGCAGGTAACCCTTTGGCAGCAAATTTCGCCCAAGAGTTAGGTGTCGAGATTACGTGGGCGGGTTGGGCTACTGCCGCAATTGTACCTGGGCTGCTTTGTCTGTTTTTGATTCCGCTGGTGATGTATACCTTTTTTCCTCCAGAGCTAAAAAAGACGCCAGAGATGCGTGATATTGCTAAGCAAAAGTTAGTTGAAATGGGGGGTATGACGCGAGATGAGATCATGGTGGGCATCACCTTCATTGGTATGGTGACGCTGTGGGTTTTGGGACCAACTCTGGGCATTCACTCTACGGTTACCGCGTTGTTAGGGCTGGTATTCTTGCTGTTTACACGCACGATAACATGGGATGCTGTGCTGAGTGAAAAAGAAGCATGGCATACCATTACTTGGTTTGCGGTATTGGTGATGATGGCTGCACAGTTAAACAAACTGGGCTTTATCAGTTGGTTTAGTAGCGGCATTGGTGAGTCTCTATCTGGTATGGGCTGGGTGACGACGGTAGTGATATTGCTGTTGGTGTATTACTACAGTCACTATCTTATGGCGAGCGCAATGGCACACATTAGTGCTATGTACTCAGCGTTTCTTGCTATAGCTATTGCGGCTGGGGCTCCTCCAATGTTGGCGGCGATTGTACTCGGCATCTTTAGTAATTTGTATATGTCGACGACCCACTATTCATCAGGCCCTGCTCCTATTCTGTTTGGTGCGGGATATCATAGTTTGCAGAGCTGGTGGAAGATTGGTTTTGTGTTCTCACTCATTGTGATACCAATCTTTATTTTGGTTGGTGGCGCTTGGTGGAAGCTTCTTGGTTTGTGGTAGTAAGGAAAAGACGAATGTGAGTGATATTGTAGGGATAAACTCACATAAGGTTGTCAGAATTGCCTGACGCAATCAAAGTCCCCAGACTGCGGTTTGGGGATTTTTTTCGCATTAATACTTAGGGTTTATGATTAAGGTTGGATTTAATCACAAATCGCATTAACTCATGATGTTTTATAAGCAATTTCATGTATATATGGGTAGGTGTAATACTCTAAATAGTGTTTTGAGCTTTGACAGAATTGGTAAAATCAAACAAGAAAATCATTGGGTTTTCTTTCGCTGTAATGATTGTGCTATTGCTGGCTATTCTTGTTATTAATCATGAGCGATTTTTTTCCCCACAGGTAGAGAGTGTATTACCTGATCCGCTTGCGCAGCATGCTTCGCAGTTGCTACACCAGCGAGCGACTGAACCGATTGACGCCCTGCCTGATGATATTAGCGAAGCTAAGTTGCAAGCTTGGTTGAATGCTGAGAACGCGCAAGTTCGTATGGTGAGTTACTGGGCACTGGCAAACGAGGCATTACGTAAAGGTGATAACGAGCAAGCGGAACGCTATGCGAGAGAGGCACTGACGCTCCTTAGTTCAGAGCAACCCACCGAACTAAAAGCTAAACTCTATTTTGACTTGAGCTTAGCTTTGCTAAAGCAGGGTAAGGTTGCCGAGTCTTCAGAGATGTTTGAGCATGTCTCCGCTGCTTTTGAGCATTATGATGGCGCGCACAATGAAATCTTCGTCACCTACTATATTAAGCGAGCTTTTGAACTGTCTCACCACCAGAGCACCAGCAGTGAACTGGTACAGTTTTGGGAGGAGGTCCATCAAAAAGCCTTGTCTGTCGATTATCTTCGTATTGATGATGTTTACTATTACCTTGGTACGGCTTACTGGAATGACCGCCAGTTTGTTAAAGGGATTAACCTAAAAGTTAAAGCGATAGAGACCAGTTTAGCGCGTGAAGACAATGACCAAGTGCAGTTTATGATGACAGATGTTGGCATTGATTATCTATTTAATGGTAACTGTCACCAAGCAATAGAACAGTTTCAAAGCGCAATTGAGTTCAACCAAAAGAGTCGGGTCGCTAACCCTGAACGGTTGCATTACATCTTGGTTAAGCTGTACGCCGCCTATGCAGAAGCGGGCGATATCGTAAAAGCTGGGGAAACGTTAGTCGCGGCAGAAGAGCAGTTAAATATGATGGATGCCCCAGAGCGTACCGAGCATTACCGAACCTATCTTTATGCCATGCAAGCTGATTTTCAGCGTCGTGTGGGGCAAACAGACCGCGCATTAGCACTGATTGAAATTGCCAAACAGAGACATAATGGTGAATTTAACGCTAGGGTGTATCACTTTGATGTCACGTTGGACTCCATTTTTGGTGATATTTTTTATTTGCGCGGTGATTTTGAACAAGCGATTGAGTACCACACTCGCGCTGAACGAGAGATTGTGGCGCGCGACCTCTACTACTTGCAAGCGGGAATCTACCAAGTTCTCTATCAAGATTACTTGGCGCAAGATAACTTACCTTTGGCATTGCGCTATTTAGAAGCTGAGAACCGCTTGCAGCGAAAAATGCGAATGGATGAAAATGAACAGTACTCTCAATACATCTATAGCTTGTTTGAAAATAAGAAGAAAGAGGGGCTAATCGCGGATCTAGAACGCAGCAAACAGAATTCAAAATGGATGCTAACCCTATTAGCTGCAATCTTGTTAAGTGTGCTTCTGTTCGCTTGGATGCTTAAGTCAAAGAACAAAAAAATCCTTCAACTGAACCGTCAATTGAAGGTTCAGAGCCATACTGATGGTTTGACATCGATTTCGAATCGACGTGCTTTGGATGAATATTTGAGTGAATGGAATGCACCGTCAGTCGCACCTTTGCATCGGGCGATATTTATGATTGATATCGACAGTTTCAAAAACTATAACGACAGTTATGGTCATGCGGCAGGTGATAGAGTGTTGCAGTTGGTTGCTAACGCGATTCGACAACAGTGCCGTTCGGCAGACTTTGTTGCCCGCTATGGTGGAGAGGAGTTTGTTGTACTGCTCAATAATATCAAAGACCAAGAGGCTTGTGCGATCGCAGAAGCGATCCATCATGGCGTTAAGGTATTAGAGATTGAGCATGCGACTTCTGAGGTTAGCCACCAAGTATCGCTCAGTATTGGTATTGTCACTTATTTACACCACAATGCCGGTGAGACTTATGAGCGAATTAAGCAAGCGGATAAAGCGTTGTACCAAGCAAAAGCTCAGGGTCGTAATCGAAGCCATCATGTTGCTGAGCCTCTATTGATTGAGAGTAAATCATTATGACCGCCGTTTTTTTCTTGTTCGGATAAGCGTTGTGTTTGATTAATCTTAGGTTCATCTTCGCTTCGCTATACTTTTTCTATAGTGCGAGTCTTATATAAGATTTTCTCGGAGGAAAAGATGACATCAATAGTGAACCAGGTGGTGACACCAGTGGGTACAGAGTTTACCCAAGGTGTCGCTTTACCCTTAGATCAAACGACTACGCCAGATGAAAAAACGTTCTGGAGCAAAATGCGTCATTCCGCTAAGCGTGTTGGCGAAGAGTTAGCGGTGATGTGCATTAAGTCATGGTTAGCCGTTGTTGATAGCAATACGTCAGTTCGACACAAAGCCGTGTTGGGTGGGGCGTTAGCTTACTTTGTTTTGCCAACGGATATGGTGCCCGATGTGATGACTGGTGTCGGCTTTACCGATGATATGGCGGCGTTAACGCTGGCGGCTAACTCGGTGGGGAGCGCAATCACTGAGGATCATGAAGAGCAAGCACGAGATAAGTGGCACGTCATGATCCAATAACAGTAGAGGTTGCTCGACTGCCTGAACGACGCAAACTTTAATAAAAAATCCACCATTTCTGGTGGATTTTTTACATTTAGATTCGCAGCAGTTTATGCTTCGACGCGTTTTAAATGCACTTCTTCTTCTGCGACCCCGGCCTGAGGATCATTGAAGCGTGCTTCGTCCAATGCGCCTTCAGATTTAGCAACAATGATGGTGACTGCACTATCACCAGTAATGTTCACCGCCGTACGAATCATATCAAGTAAGCGGTCCACACCCATGATTAGGGCAATGCCCTCTAACGGTAGACCGACTTGGTTGAGCACCATGGCGAGCATCACCAAGCCAACTCCAGGCACCCCTGCGGTACCAATAGAAGCGAGCGTCGCAGTCATGATCACCATTAGGTAATCTGTCATCGTAAGATCAATGTTGAATGCTTGGGCAATAAAAGCGGTTGCCACGCCTTGCATGATTGCTGTGCCATCCATATTTACGGTTGCACCTAGCGGAACGGTAAATGATGAGACGCGGTTTTTAACGCCCATGCGATGTTGCGCCGTTTCCATGGTTACAGGAATGGTCGCGTTTGATGATGCAGTTGAAAACGCGAACATGATGGCATCTTCCATCTTACGCAAGAAGGTAATTGGGCTTAGACCCGTAAAGCTCTTTAGCATCACACTATACGTGACCAGACCATGCAGCAGTAGCGTGCCTGCGAGGACTAAGAAATACTCGGCAAGGTTGATGATTGCGCCCAAACCAATATCGCTAAACAGTTTAGCCATCAAGAAGAACACGCCAAATGGGGCGATATTCATCAAAATTGCTACTAGCTTCATGATCACTTCATTGAGATCTGAGAAAAAATCAGCAATGCGTTCACCAGGCTTGCCTGCTGCACTAATCGCGATACCAAATAACACCGCAAATACGATCACTTGTAACGTTTTGCCTTCGGCCATCGCACTAATTGGGTTGGTTGGGAACATATCAATGATGACTTGCCCAAGTGATGGGGCCTGCGCCGATTGGAACGTACTCGCAGCGGTGAGATCAGCACCTGCACCTGGCTGGAACAGCGTCCCCATAGTGAGCGCAAGCGTGATTGCAATCGCGGTGGTGGCAATGTAGAAAGCCAGCGTTTTTCCGCCCATGCGGCCAAGTGTTGATAGATCTTTGAGCGAACTGGTGCCGCAGACCAAAGAAACGAACACTAGTGGTACCACCAACATTTTTAAGCTAGCGACAAAAATCTTTCCGCCAACTTCAAACAATCCATTTACTACGTACTCGTCGACAAAACCATTGTCAGCAAACAGGGCTCGAATAGCAAAGCCCGTCAAGATACCCGCTACCATGCCTAAAATTACGCGGCCGGTGAGCGACATCGGTTTCTTGGTATTCATTTTGAACACTCCTTATTGTTTTACCCCTCCAATGGGGAGGTGCAGGAGGTTAGCAGTGGAAATGGTAAATAAAGAAGAAAAAAGGTTTCTCTGTGGTTATAGATGTGATCAAAATCACCAAATAAGTGTGATTTATTTCATATTTAATGTGTATTTTTAATGCTGGATCAATAAAAAAATCAGCTCTACATCACTTTTCATTGAGCGGTAAGTGCACCGGAAGACTACTTACTTGGTCTTGTTTGTTTTAATTTCGCCGAAAATGACTGATTTTTGCGTATATTAAACGATTTTAGCTGCATATTTTGTGGTTTGACATCGATAGATTATCACAAGGTCAATAGTCTTAGATGTCGAGCCATTAACTCGCTACAATATTCACCATTAGAGATCTTAGTGGAGTGAGTATGGAAGGCGTCCATCTGCAAAGCTGAGATTGTAGTTTAAGATAAGAGACAATAAATGAAGATTTGGGTTGATGCCGATGCTTGTCCTGTAGTGATTCGCGACATTCTTTTTCGTGCAGCACAACGTACGGGCGTAGAAGTGACATTAGTGGCTAATCAGTTTATCCGTACACCGGCGGCAACAAACATCACTATGTTGCAAGTTCAAGCGGGATTTGACGTTGCTGACAATGAAATTGTAAGACGCTGCGAAGCAGGTGACTTGGTGATAACCAGCGATATCCCGTTGGCTGATGAAGTGATTAGTAAAGAAGGCCATGCGCTTAGTTCTCGTGGTGAGTTGTTTACTAAAGAAAACATCAAGTCTCGTCTAAACATTCGTGATTTTATGGAGACCATGCGCAGTAGCGGGATTCAGACGGGCGGACCTGCACCGCTCAATCAAGCGGATCGTCAGCAGTTTGCTAACCAGTTAGACAAATGGTTAGTTCAGTGGCAGCGTGCACAAAAGTAATCTCAATTTTTCAAACTCGATCAATTTTCTTTTTTAGTCAATGATTTATGGTGGCGGCGTTACATGATAAGAGCCGCCCCATGAGTACTATTGCAACCAACCAAACCGATTTATACCACGCGATTAAGCAAAGTTTCGCTAAACTCTATACCGATTACCAACTCGTGCCACATGATCTTGCCCGACAATGCGGTGTGGAAGGCAACATCAAAAACACTCAAATCTCAGTGTGCGATACCTTGGCTTATCTAATTGGGTGGGGAAAGTTGGTGCTAAAATGGTATCACGCCCGTCGCCAAGGCTTGTCCGTCGATATGCCTGAAACTGGTTTTAAATGGAATCAGTTAGGAATGCTGGCGCTGCACTTTTATCACCAATATCAAACTTGGTCGTATCAAGAGTTGTTGGATGAGTATGCTGATGTGATCAAACAGATACTGCAGTTGGTCCGCAGTCTGAGTGATGACGAGCTTTATGGTGATGATTGGTATCAAAAATGGACGCTGGGACGAATGATCCAGTTCAACACTTCTTCACCACTACGCAGCACTCGAACCAAAGTTCGACGATATATGCGCAGCCAAGGTTTGCTCTAATCGTTATCGGGACACACACCATTGCTGTAATAAGTGTTGTAATAAGGACACACACCATTAAATGGCGTTTTTTATAAGGACAGACACCACAAAGTGATGTCATCGTGGGCAAATATTGGCTCTTGTCCGGTTACTCAGATTTTGGTGTTGTTAAGTTCGGTGAAACTTGGCTGGTTGGCTAACTTAGCGACGCTAATTTGGTTAAGTAAGCTGTGATAAGGCGAGTGGCGCATAAAATCGAGAATAGGCTGTTGGGCATATTGCTCAAACAGTTCGCCATGTCGAAACTCAATATAATCTAGAGCACAGTGTAGATAGAGCGTCGCGAGGCTTGATTTGATATGTGTTGTAGTTTGATTGGATTCGAGTACTCGATTAAGTTCGATGAGAGCACGTTGCACTGCCACAATTGCACGTTGATGAAGTTCATTAGGCAGTTCAATAAAACGGCCTAAAGCAACGGATTTAAAGCTAATCTCCATTAGTGTTTTTGCCTGTCCCATGAGAGCACATTCATGCTCGTCATCTAACCTTAATGCTTGAACATCAATCGGCTGATATTTAGTGACCAAAAACTGGCAGATCGCTAAGCTTTCAATCATGTTGGTACCACTCTCTAATTGAAGAGTTGGGATCATGCTAAATGGATTAACCTGTAAAAGCTCCGTTGGCGATGCCCATGGGTCAACCCAAACGAGTTCAACATTGGATTGATTGCTGAGCAATACAGTGGCAAGTGCGACACGGGAAAAAGGGGATGTGTCATTTAAGTAAAGTTTCATTAAGCCTCCTTGATACGATGAGATTTTGCATGAGTGAAAACAACCAAAGCCGCAGCGAGAAGTAACGCAAGTGCGCTGGCAACAAACAGGGGTTGGTAGTGGGGCATCTGTGGTGCAAGATAAGCATACAAGTAACCAAAAGCACCTTGTGATAAGGCGAATGCCATGGTGAGCATCCCCCACGCTTTGGTATTCAGCTCGTAGCCAACACACTCGAGTGTATAAGCTGAGATAAGAGTGACGACGCCCGTGGTGAACAAGCCTACCAGTACGGATGACAAAGCTAGACCGATAAAGTGTGTGGTGACGGTCGGCAAAAACACGCCAACCGCTTTGAAAAACAGTGCGCTACATAGGGCCCGCCGAAGATTGAGTTTGTCGCCAATTGAGCCGACAAGAATTGGTCCCAGTGCTGCGCCAACACCAAAGATCGCCCACATTGCTCCGCCAAAGGCTAGTGATCTGTCGAGATCTCTAACCATAAAATCCACCCAAAATAAGGTATGGGGCAGGTAGCCAATGGCATCAAAACCGTAAGCGAACACCAATAGAGCGAGAGTTCTCTTTTGCGCCGAGGATAGGGTGTTGAGTTTTGCTGAAGAAATGCCAAAACTGGTTGGAGTTTCGCACCTTTGCCATGTCGACCAAGAGAGAACAGTAGTAATGAAAGTGATGGCGGCAAGCAGCAACCACGCTGCGGAGATACTCTGCTGCAGAACGATAGGGAGTAAGCATCCCGCCAGCATCACTCCTAAACCGATACCAGAGAAAATAATGCCACTGATGCGAGCTTTGGTTTCTGGCGGATGTAAACGCACGATTAGCGGCGGAGCAAGGATCATTAGCATCGCTCCGGTTAGTCCCGCTATTGCACGAAGTAAAAAGTAGTAACCAAAGGCGATATCTTGCAGCGCACAACCAAGAAAACTCAAGCTACTGAGCAACATCGCAACGCGAACTAGACTGACTACACTAAAACGCTTTGTAAGGTAGTGGCAAAGTGGCGCTCCAAGGATATAGCCAATGAGAGTTGCAGCGCCAAGAGAAGAGGCTTGTGCTTGAGTAAACCATCCTGCGGAGACAAGAGCAGGCATCATTGCGATGTAAGCGAATCGACCAACGCCATTGCCAACCAAAGTGGCGGCAAACCCTGCAAGCGAGAAACGGTTTAATAGACTATTCGATTGGGAAGAGAGCGTTGAGCTTGGCACGTTGGTTCCTTGCTTATCGCGAGCCGTTTACTGAATGTCGGTAAGTTTCCCATTTTTGATATGCATCTGCAGTTAGCCTTTAGTCCAAGTGGCCTATTTCTATCTATCACAACAAAAACCTTACGAGCTTAACAGTTGGAAGTGATGCTCGTTGCTGCGCGAGGTAGAATAGAACACTCTAAAGGGCTAATGATGGCATGATGATGCTAACAGGCTAAAACAATAAATATGAACTACGAAGAGCTATTATGAACCAATATGTGAATGACCCTTCCAACTATCAATTACTGATCAAGAATCTGCTTTTTTCGCCAGTTGCTTTTGACCCTAACCAAGAGATTGTATACGCCAACCATCGTCGTCACAGTTATCAAACTTTCCATAATCGAGTGAAGCAGTTCGCCAATGCATTGACCAAAATGGGAGTAAAAAAAGGCGACACGGTAGCCGTGATGGATTACGACTCACACCGTTACCTAGAATGTTACTTTGCGATACCAATGATTGGTGCCAAGTTACACATGATCAATGTCCGCCTTTCTCCAGAACAGATTCTATACACCATCGATCATGCTGAAGATGACATCTTACTGATTCACGAAGAATTTCAGCCTATTTTGGATCAGATCAAAGGCCGTATTGATACTGTGACAAAATACGTGGTGCTAAGGGATGATGAGGGGTGTGAATACGAGCAATTGCTGGCTCAAGAAAAAACTGAGTTTGATTTCCCTGATTTTGATGAAAATACCGTCGCGACCACATTTTACACCACAGGTACAACGGGGATGCCCAAAGGGGTCTTCTTCACTCATCGACAATTGGTATTGCACACCCTGAGTATCCTCAGTTCGCTGGGTACCAATGCAGTGCAAGGGCGATTGCATCAAGGTGATATTTATATGCCGATTACCCCGATGTTTCACGTCCATGCTTGGGGTTTGCCTTATATGGCAACGATGTTAGGGGTAAAACAGGTGTATCCGGGGAAATATATTCCAGATGTTCTGCTCGGCTTAATTGAGCAAGAGCAGGTCACTTTTTCTCACTGCGTGCCGACAATCTTACACTTGCTATTGAGCTCGCCAAAATCCAAATCAATGGACCTTTCTGGTTGGAAAGTGATTATTGGCGGGGCTGCATTGCCCAAAGCCTTGTGTCAGGCGGCGTTGGACCGTGATATTGATGTTTTCGCTGGCTACGGTATGAGCGAGACTGGGCCAATTCTTTCTATTGTGCAGTTGAGCCCAGAACACTTGGCAATGGAGCCGGAGCAACAGGCTGAGTATCGTTCCAAAACGGGCAAAAAAGTCGCCATGGTTGAAACGCATATTGTGGATGAGGAAATGAACAAACTGCCACATGATGGAGAAACTAGTGGTGAAATAGTGGTACGTGCGCCATGGTTGACGCCGAACTACTACAAAGACAATAAGAACTCCAAAGCCCTTTGGCGTGGCGGCTATTTGCACACTGGGGATGTGGCAACCGTTGACAGTGAGGGCTTTATCAAAATCACTGACCGCGTCAAAGATATGATTAAAATATCCGGGGAGTGGGTAAGCTCTTTAGAACTAGAGGATATTTTGCATCAACATCGCGCGGTGTCTGAAGTGGCGGTGATCGGCATGCCTCATAATAAATGGGGTGAAATCCCACTCGCACTTGTCACGCTCAAAGAAGAGTCTCAAGTGAGTGAAAAAGAGCTGCTGGGCTTTGCTAAAGACTTTATCAATAAAGGTATCTTGGCAAGAGAAGCTTTGCTATTGAAAGTGAAGTTTGTTGAATCGATTGCTAAAACCAGTGTCGGTAAAGTGGATAAAAAAGAGCTCCGTCGTTTATATCTTTAACCGCTATCGATAAAAGAGCAGGTGATGGCCTGCTCTTGTCTCACGCTTATTCCCGACAAATTAGCGCTATTTCTTCGCGTGGAACATCGCTTCACCGCGTTTATCTTGGTTTGACCAGAAGTTAATGTTGAACTGAGCGTCATCACTAATTTCAATTCGGTGCCAGTATTGTGGTGGACTGGTCGCAAATTGCCCTGCATTAATCACAACAACCATTTCTGGCTCTGTGGCATTTTCATCAGGGAAACCGTAATAGGTCACCTGTCCTTCCATAACACACAGTTGGCCAAATACACCCTCTGCTGTGTTGTGATGCGTCAGTAACGCTTGGGGCACGTTGTCTTTAGTGAAGAAAGGGGTTGAGCGTTGAATTGTCCAATCTTTTGCAATACGTAGATGTGACATAATAATCCTCTCTTATTGAGTCAATGATGAATGTAAATCAGGTCTATGCTTGGGAGGCTAAAGAAAGCTCTCGAAGCATCGGAAATGCTTGGGTGACTTGCTCACCAGTGACAACAAAACCGAGCAAGTGCTGATGTTCATCCTCAGCTTTAGCTATGATTCCGTTTGTTGAAAACTGCACGTTCCAACTCACCGCTTGGTTTACCTGACCTGCAAGCTGAATTGGGTAACTTGGTGTTTTCACTTTAACCATCATAGCGGGTAATCGAAGCTCTGCAGGTTCTCCTAACAAAGATTTGGCGAGTGCATTAGCGCTTAGCACGATAGGTTGAAGAAAAGGCATCATTTGCCCTTGAATTTCAGCGCAATCGCCCAACGCATAAACATTGTTGGCCGATGTTTGCAACGTGCCATCGACAGAAATACCTCTGTTTACTTTGATGCCGCCCGCTTGTGCCAGTTTGGTATTTGCTCGCAGCCCAGCTGCCGAGATAACGCTATCTGCACCAATGAATTGACCATTACTTAAGCTTGCCATTACCCCATCAGTGGTGTGATTTATTTCGGTAATAGTCGTGTCTAACGCCAGTTGAACACCTTGCTCTAGCAATTGTTTTTCAAGTGGTAAGGCAATAAATTCAGGCAATAGACTTGCTAGTAAGCGCGAGTTAGGCTCAACGATCGTAACCGTTTTGCCACTACTGGCGAGATCCATCGCAATTTCGACGCCAATGAGGCCGCCACCAATAACCAGAATACGTTGTGCATTGCTTAGCCGAACCTCGGCGTCTTGATACTCAGTCAACGAGTTGAGAGTCATCACTTGTTGCGTTGCATTGCCTCCCATCGGAGGCACGAAAGCATTTGCGCCGGTGGCGAAAACCAGTTTTGCGTAAGAGTAGTGACAACCTCCTGCAGTAATTTGTTGTGTATCTATGTCGATGTTCTCTACCGGAGTGTGCGTAAACAGTTCGACTTGATGCTCTTGGGCAAACTCGGCCGCGGTTTTTACGACTAAATCTTGTGCCGTTTGTTTGCGGGTAAATACATGACTGAGATCGGGCTTGTTGTACTCCGCACCATCATCAGCAGTAAAGATTTGAATAGGCGTGGTTGCGTCCATACGACGTAAGGTTTTCACCAGTTGATAGGCAGCAAAACCACTGCCAATAATTACGATTGGTGCTTGCATCATACTCTCCCCTCAAGCTTGATATTCAACGAAAACGTCTTTGCCTAAGTGGCATTCAGGACAGAGGAAATAATCGGGTACATCAGTCCAAGGAGTGCCCGGTTCAACACCTTGATTTGGTTCTCCGAGTGCAGGGTCATACACCCAGTTACAGACAGTACACACCATGCATTGGCAATCTGCAGGATGGTTGTCATTGCTCGGTTGCGCAGTGTCTACAACTTCGGGTGTTGTAGAGAGTTGCGCTTGTGGTTGCGGCGCTGTGCCAGTTGCCATGGTGAGTGGTTGAGTGAGGGCTTTATTGGCCCATAGTTTGGCGATGTTTCGTCCATGCTCACGACATTCACGCATCGCTTTGCCATCTGGTCGCCATTTGGTTTTAAGGCTTAGTGCGGTTTCAAAACCTGCATCGGTCAGGCGGGCATGAATACGGTCTACGGCGCCGCCATTCCAGCCATAACTACCAAACGCCGCTGCTTTTTTCCCTTTAAATCTTAGGCCCGTTATCTCTTCGAGCATGCCTGCAATTTTAGGCATCATGACATTGTTCATGGTTGAAGAGCCAACCAGAATACCTTTGGAGCGGAACACGTTCGCTAGAATTTCATTTTTATCTTGCTTCGATACATTGAATACTTTGACTGCCACGCCAGGGTCGACATCATGAATACCTTGTGCGATCGCATCTGCCATCATACGGGTATTGTTAGACATAGAGTCGTAGAAAATAGTGATACGATCTTCTTGGTAGTTATCTGCCCACTGCAAGTATTGCTCAATAATTTGCGCTGGGTTATCGCGCCATACAATACCATGAGAAGTTGCAATCATATCTACTGGTAGGTTAAAGCTTAACACCTCTTTAATTTTTGCCGTCACTAGGCTGCTAAATGGTGTAAGGATGTTTGAGTAATAACGTAAACACTGCTCCATTAACTCATTTTGATCGACTTCATCGTTGAATAGTCTTTCATCGCAATAGTGCTGCCCAAAAGCATCATTACTAAAGAGTACCGCATCACCCGTTAGGTAAGTCATCATGCTGTCTGGCCAATGCAGCATTGGGGCTTCAACGAAGACTAATTGCTTGCCATTACCAATATCAATTGTGTCACCGGTTTTTACCGTATTGAAGTTCCACTCGGGGTGGTGGTGATGCCCCACAATAGAATCAATCGCGGCTTCAGTGCAGTAGATGGGAGTGTTAGGGATCTTTTCCATTAACGCAGATAGTGCGCCTGAGTGGTCTTCTTCCGCATGGTTAATCACGATTAAGTCAATGGTGCTCAGGTCGATTTCCATTGCAAGGTTTTGGATAAACTGCTGACTGAAGTGATGATCAACGGTATCGATTAGAACCGTTTTCTCTTCGCGAATTAGGTAACTATTGTAGCTAGTGCCTTTGGTCATTTTGTATTCTGTACCGTGGAAGTCTTGGACCTCCCAATCGCGTTGACCTACCCAGTGAATGTTGTTTTTTACGTGAACTGTCATGACTACTACCTTAAATTTACCTTGCTGACTCATTGTTACTAAAGCGTCGAGTGGCGAAGGTTTGAAAAATAAACATTGTGATTTACTTCTCTATTGCACTGGGCGTGCCAAGTTTTAATTATAAATTAAATCAATAATTTATGTATTTATAATGAGAGAGTTGTGTCTATTTAACACTCTTGATTGTTGTTATAAAGACACTACAATTGTCGTATTGACACAAATGGTATTTGTTATGACTTCATTGATCGCCCAGTGGCTGCATATCACCCAAGACTTGAACTCAGCGCTCACTCGACAAGCGCGTTTTGATACATTACTCACGACGATACGAGAGGTACTTAACTGCGATTCGTCTGCTTTGCTGTTATATGAAGATCAGCACTTTAAGCCATTGGCGATTAACGGGTTGGCAACAGAAGTGCTTGGGCGTCGCTTTTCGATAGAACAACATCCTCGCCTAGAGGCCATTGCGCGAGCTGGTGATATTGTTCGTTTTCCATCGGATAGTGATTTGCCTGATCCCTATGACGGTTTAATTCCAAATCATGACGATAAACTCCACGTTCATTCCTGTATTGGGTTGCCACTGCTTATTGATGATCAATTAATCGGGGCGATCACTATTGATGCATTTGATCCCAACCAGTTTGATAGCCTACGCAATCAAGAGTTACGTTTTATTAGTGCGTTAGCCGCTGGGGGCTTGCATACGGCGTTACTACTAGAACAATTGGAAACTCAGGCAAGTTTGCCCCGTGAAAGCTACGCGGAAAAACGAACGCTAAGCAACGAAATCATTGGTAATTCGAGTGGTATGAAAGCGCTACAAGAGCAAATTGATGCAGTAGCGGATACCGAGCTCTCAGTACTGGTTATGGGGGAGACAGGGGTAGGTAAAGAGCTGGTTGCCAGTGCTATTCATCATCGATCAAGCCGTGCGAACAAAACCCTGGTTTATCTTAATTGCGCAGCATTACCGGAATCAGTCGCAGAGAGTGAGTTATTTGGTCATATCAAAGGGGCGTTTACTGGCGCAATCAGTAACCGAAAAGGCAAATTTGAGCAAGCCGATGGCGGAACACTGT
Organism: Vibrio panuliri; assembly: GCF_009938205.1. NCBI lineage: Bacteria > Pseudomonadati > Pseudomonadota > Gammaproteobacteria > Vibrionales > Vibrionaceae > Vibrio > Vibrio panuliri. The sequence continues at coordinate 171,292 of NZ_AP019655.1, forward strand.
TTCTCGATGAAGTCGGGGAGCTCTCGTTAGAGCTTCAAGCTAAGTTATTGAGAGCGTTGCAGTATGGTGATATTCAACGTGTCGGCGATGATCGACATATTCGCGTCAACACGCGTATTGTGGCTGCAACGAATCGAATACTGCACCAAGAGGTGACCGCGGGGCGTTTTCGGGCTGATTTGTACCATCGTCTCAGTGTTTTCCCTCTTCATGTCCCGCCTTTGCGTGAACGTGAAGGCGATGTGGTGCTATTGGCGGGTTTCTTTGCCGAGCAGTTGAGAAGTAAGTTGGGGCTCAACAGTATCCGCTTTTCGCCGAGTTTGATTCACGCTTTGCGGGAATATGCATGGCCGGGTAACGTTCGAGAGTTGGAGCATGTGATAAAACGTGCAGGAGTGCTGGCTAAAGCGAGAACGCACGCCTTAGATATTGAACTAGTCGAGCAAGACTTTGATATAAAGCACCCGACAAGCAGTGTCCAAGGCGAACAAGTGGTTGCACCCAGCTCAGCGTTTCAACTGAGTGAGCATGGGCTAAAAGAGGCGACAGATTTATTTCAAACCAACCTCATTCTAGAGGTTTTGGAACAGAATCAAGGTAACTGGGCGGCGACAGCTCGCCAACTAGAGTTGGATAACGGCAACTTACATCGCTTAGCGAAACGGCTTGGAATTAAATAGTCTGCTGATTTTGGCTTAGTCGCGCACTCGACCGCGTAAGGATTTCGTCTGCGCTTTCATTCCTTTGGCTTTTAAACGGCGCTCTTTTGATGCGCGTGTGGGTTTCGTTGCTCGACGCGCTTTTTGCACCACCATCGCTGCGCGAATGATATCGGCTAAACGCGCTAGCGCATCCTCTTTGTTTTGCTCTTGAGTTCGATATTGCTGCGCTTTGATGGTAATGACTCCGTCTTTGGAAATACGTGAATCGCTGATTGCCAACAAACGCTCTTTGTAAATCGCAGGGAGGGTAGAGTGCTTAATATCAAACTGGAGATGAATCGCACTGGAGACTTTGTTGACGTTTTGTCCGCCCGAACCTTGAGCGCGAATCGCCGTCATCTGGATTTCCCAGTCGTTTAAGCTAACAGTGTTGGATATTTTAAGCATAACTCGTGATTGCATCGATAATAAAACAAAGCCACAGCATGGCTGTGGCTGAGTGTACACGAACTGAGTTGATTCTGCAGAGCTTTAGACTAAGTTCACCGCCGTTTGATTGCCCATTGCAATGAGGGTATCGAGAATACGCTCGCCATCAGCGCGCAAACCATTGTGCTCATATTCATTGGTAATCCATGCTTTGGCATTAGGCATGGTTGCTAAAGTTTCACGGCTGAAGTCCATTTCGACAAACATATCATCCGCGTAGACGGCACAACTGACAGGGACTTTATTGTTCGCAAGTTGAATTGGGTCGTAGAGCGCTTGCCAATCGGTTTTGTTTGCCAAAATATCTGCCGCCTGTTGAAGCGGTTGTAAGTTCTTATATTGCTCAAACATCCAAGGGAAGACCATTTCGCCGGTAAACAGGAATGGCTGACCTTTCTGGTAATGAAAGTGAGGATGTTGATCTCGTACGCGATGCGCGCTCCAGTTTGAGGCAAAGCCTTGGCAGTAGATCGACTCGTGCAAGATGGCGTAAATCGGATTGGTTTGAAATCCCTGTTCAGCCAGCATCGCATTGAGGAACTCGTAGCGTAGATGCTTAGTTCCTTGAATATCGACGAACGCGTTCTCTAATAGGTAGTAAGTACTTACAAAACTGCCACTCATACCAAAGTTAATGCCGATTTGCTGAAACTGCTCCACAGTAAAGCGCTGACCGTTCGGTAGATACTCGTCGTTATCAATCAGGTGATCCGCTATCGCTTGGCAAAGCGCTTGAGCTTTTGGGAACTGAGCAAAGAAGGCTTGGTTTTTATCCAAAGTGCGCTTAAAGGTAGCATGGTAAACGTCATCAATATGACGTGATAGAGAGGGAACGCCTCCGGTGATATAGCTGCGCAGCAGGCTTTGTGGGAATAGCGACAAATAGGTCAGTGAGCAGAAGCCACCAAAACTTTGACCAATGATTGCCCACTGCTTGACGCCAAACTGCTCGCGGATTATCTCTGCATCTCGAACGATACTGTCAGCACGAAAATAGCTCAAATAGTCAGCTTGTTGCTCAGGTGTCAGCGCCGCTAGTGTCTGATGAGAGATTACAGAACTGTTACCTGTACCGCGCTGGTCAAGTAGCAAAACACGATACTCTTGGAGTGCGCGCTTTATCCACCCGCTGTGACCTGTCGGGCGTAGGGCTGGAAAGCCAGGACCACCTTGGAAAAAGACCAACCATGGTTTTTGACTCTGCTCATCTTCAACCAAACGAACTTCGCGAGCAAATACAGTTAGTTGCCCTTTGTTCGGTTGGCTATGATCTAATGGGACAGAAAAATAATGAGGTAGGTAGTGTAATCCATCATCGATAAATGCATGTGCGTATTGCATGTTTTGTTCCTAGTTTTCGCGGTTGTTGTCGATTTCCCGCTGTGAAATATCTGTACCAAGTCATGTTAGGTGATTGATGGAAAGATTGATATGCAGCTTGTCCGATTTGCAATTAAAAAACGGACAATGCAAGTGACTGCTATTCACAAATGAGTTAGTCTATATTTTAAGTTGTTACGTACTTGTTATTTGTGTAATTTTACAGTTAGCAGGTATTTGAAGCTGGGGAGGAGTAGATGACTGATATCGCAGGGTACCATCGAGCAACAATCCAAAAACGTACGGATTGGACCGACCAAGTGTTCAGTTTGCGGGTTACTGGCGCTCCACTGCGCTTCAAAGCAGGGCAATTTACTAAGCTTGCATTACCTGATGAGAGTGGTGGGGTTACTGCGCGTGCATACTCGCTAGTGAATGCACCACTCACGACCTCAGATATGTTGGAGTTTTTAATTGTTTCAGCGCCGCAAGGCAAACTCAGCCCTAAGTTACAGCAGTTGCAAGAGGGTGATACGATTTATGTTGCCCAATCTGCTCATGGCGACTTAATTTTTGATACCATCCCAAAACAAACCAAAACGCTTTGGTTGCTCTCAACTGGCACCGGGATTGGTCCATTTTTATCACTACTGGATGATATTAGTTTCCGACCTGCTTGTGAGAAAATCATTCTAGTTCACGGCGTCCGTGAAGAATCGGACTTAGTTTACCGTTACTTAATTGATCAACTTGTCCATGAGTATCAGGGGCGACTTACCTATCAGCCAGTTGTGTCGCGCCAGAAAGTTGATGGGGCGTTATATGGGCGTATTACTCGCCTAATTGAACGAGGGGAGTTAACTGAGCAGTGCAAGGCTGAATTTTCCGTTGATGACAGCTTTGTGATGCTGTGTGGTAACCCTGAGATGATCAAAGACAGTGTTGGCGTACTAACCCAGCTCGGTTTAACCAAGCATCGCGCAATGCAACCGGGAAATATTATATTTGAGCGCTATTGGTAGTGCTCTATCTGTCATATGAGACTTGGTCTAACGCCCAAAAGTCGAGGGTATGATTAACCTCTTTACAGCGACCTTTAAGGATTTGGTAGTTGGGATCGTAGTTATCGCCTAGATAAGTTGTGCGTATCATTTCGCCTGTTTTAAGATCAACTTGTGAAATGACTCGCCCCTTGAAGTTCTGAAACAGTACGAACTGTTCGCTTTGATAAATTTTCTGCGGACGGTAGTAGAGAAAGGTGTCTTTAGTTTCTAGAAGCTCACATTTTAAAGGCAGCGAATCGGGACCCGTTGACGCTGGAGAGGTGGTGAGAAGCAATACTGTCAAAACAAAACTATTCATACTCTACCCTCATTGAGATCTACCCGTCTTAGTTGAAGTTGCCGAGCTATCCCCCGTTCACCTCAACTCATATCACATCGTTTACTTAGGCTCAGCGGCGCGCCCCTTTTTTGCCTGACTGCATAAGTTTCCGTGTTACTTAAGTATAGGACTCCCTCAGCGCAGATGAGCAAACTTATTCGGCTTAATAAAGTATGGCGCATTTTAAGGGTGAGACAGGTTTTTCATATGTTGAGAAATACAGGTGTTGTTTTGCTCGTGGTGGTCAATGATTACGCGTTACTCTGTATCAAGAGATAGATGGAGTGATCAAACAATGAACTTAATCGTCAATGTACACAAAGGCGTGCGAAAGCAAGGCTTCGAAATGGCGACACGACAGGCTTGGAAATGTGGTATTCGAGCCAACCTGGTCAATCGAGTGATAGGGGTGGCAAAAGGGCAAATTGTCTGTGTGGTAGAAGGTGTGCGTGCTGAATTATCCACTCCGCTTAATAACCCATTGCATAGTGATGAGAAGCAAGGTCGCTACATCTTTATCGGCGGCGTCTGTTGGGAGCCAAACTCTTTACTTGCTCCGGGATTTCCAGACTTTATGTTTATGCATATCCGGAGTTTGGGTAGCAAACATAAATATATGACAGATGATGAGTTGTTCCTTAACTTGGCGTAGCAACTCAGCCTAAATCAAATGCAATAAAAAAGGAGGCCTTGGCCTCCTTCTTCGATCATCAAGGTTTAATTAGAAACCTTTGATGTTTTCTGCTTCAAGTTCAGTAAAGTACTTCACTGTTTTAACTTTCAACTCTTGAGTTGAAGGCTCGTCACATACGATAACTGCTTTCGGGTGTAGTTGAAGAGCAGAAACCGTCCATAGGTGGTTTACGCTACCTTCTACCGCTGCTTCAAGAGCAAGTGCTTTGTTATGACCCGTTACAAGAATCATTACTTCTTCTGCGTCTAGCAGTGTACCCACACCGATAGTTAGTGCGAATTTTGGTACTTGATTGATGTCACCATCAAAGAAGCGAGAGTTCGCAATACGAGTATCTTCAGTCAGTGTTTTGATGCGTGTACGAGAAGACAATGATGATGCTGGCTCGTTAAATGCGATGTGACCGTCGTTACCTACGCCACCCATGAATAGATTGATCTTGCCGAAAGACTTGATTTTGTCTTCGTAGCGTTTGCATTCAACTTCGTGGTCAGTTGCGTTGCCATCAAGCAGGTTGATGTTTTCTTCTTGGATATCAATGTGATTGAAGAAGTTATTGTACATGAATGAACGGTATGATTCTGGGTGATCCGCTGGGATACCAATGTACTCATCCATATTGAAAGTCACAACGTGTTTAAAGCTTACTTCACCAGCTTGGTAAAGTTCGATCAATGCTTTGTATGTTGCTAGTGGTGTACCACCTGTTGGTAAACCAAGAACAAATGGGCGTTCTGCTGTTGGTTTGAAATCGTTAATACGTTTTACAATGTGTGCTGCTGCCCATTTACCTACTTGTGCTGCTTGTTTAAGCGGGATAAGTCTCATTTTCTGCCCCTGATAATTAGAATTCGGTATGTCGTATCATTATTTTGCATTATAAAATAAGTGATTTTGAACTGCTATTGTTTTCGGTCAAATTTTGTTGTTTCTTTTTAAAAATACCGCTTGCTGTCAAAGAGCATACGTTTGCGTGTTGATTTTTTGTAAATTTATACCAGTTTGCCAAGATGATTTTTTATTCGGCGAACTATCAATAGTAACAGTGAAATCGATATGATATGGAGCAAGAAAAGCGCATAAAATCCGTAACATTATCGCCAATTCGTCATCATTAGCATATCCTAGAGACTGGCAGAGAAACATAACATCACGGCTTTACTTTTCTGTTGTTCAGCCGATACGGGGATATACAATTCAGTGTTAAACGCTAAGTGTGAAGCTAATTAATGAATATGATGGGAATCGCCATTGGGGCGACCGGACTGATTTTGCTGCTGCTTTTTGGTTGGATGCTTGTGATTTCAATGCGCCAGAGGCGACAAGAGATCGAGCGAAGACAGCGAGAGATTTCATATCGCAAAGCGATGGAACGAAATCGTAAGCAGGAGCGAGAAGAGCGTGTGCGAAAGGCAGAGGCCGGGGATATCTCGATGATTCTCTATCTCGCCAAAGAGGAAGAGAGAACCAACCTTCGTAAAGCGATGCTTTGGTACCAGAAAGCCGCGTATCTCGATAGTGTCACTGGTATGTATGGCATCATCCGCATCAGTGACAAAATGAAAGAAGATATCGTACTACGTCAACAGGCTAAGTATTGGCGCACGGCGGTTGCGGCCATCGAAGGGGATTTGCAAGCGAAGTACGACACGGCAGAAGCGCTATTCTACGGACGTGGTGTCGACCAGAACACTGATAAAGCCTATCGCTTTATGGAAGAAGCGGCCAAGCTGCAATACATTCCCGCGATGCTGTTTTTGGGCGATTGGTTCATTGCAGATAATAACCCAGAGCCATCGCCAGAAACCTCATTTCAATGGTATTTACAGGCAACCAAGTTTAAAAGTAACGAAGGTCGTATGAAATTGGGGCTAAGTTACATCCGTGGCAATGGTGTTGAAGCCGATTTTATGCGGGGGTGCTACTGGTTAGAGCGGGCGGGAGAGAAAGGTTATACCCCTGCGATGCTAAAAGCGGGTGAGAGTTGGCTTGAACATAGCCGTCAAGGTAAGTTTATTGCCTATATTTGGCTGTTCTTAGCTGGGCAGTTAGGTAATGATGAAGCGCGTATGTTACGTGACAAAGTCTCATTGACCATTAGTGTTGATACGGTGGTCGGGCTACAATCTTTAGCGAAACCAATGCTTAAACGTATACGTGAAAACAAAGTGGGTAAGCACGCATTGATCAAATCGCTGAACCGCCTGTATAAGCGAGAGCTTGACTATCTTGCTTATGATATTGCTCCGCCAGTGACTGAGATTGACGCGATGCAAGATGTATTAGAGGCTGAAGCTGGCGCAGAGGATGTCGATACCGCAACCCTACAGCTTTTTGATGAACCAGATAATCCAGGTGAGCCATTGACGGTCACCGATGAGGCGGATAATCAGGTTGCCAAACTGGATTTCTCCCATTCAGCGATGGATCAACCTCAACGCTAATATGAGAACAAAAAAAACGAGTGTAGCGATACACTCGTTTTTTTATTTGCTGTGATTGCAATTTAAGTGCTTACATCGTGTGTAAAGCTATCACCTCTGACTGAACCCTATAGGGATTAGCTAGGGCGATTTTCTTGTTGTTTTTGCTTACATACTGCAGCGGTAAAGATGACGTCAGTTGAGCTGTTTAGCGCAGTCTCAGCTGAGTCTTGAATTACGCCGATAATAAAGCCAACCGCTACGACCTGCATTGCAATCTCGTTTGGAATACCGAATAACCCACATGCAAGAGGGATGAGCAGTAGAGAACCACCCGCGACGCCTGAGGCACCACATGCCGATACGGCTGCAACAATACTCAGTAATAGCGCGGTTAGCAGGTCAATCTCGATACCTACGGTGTGCACCGCGGCAAGGGTTAATACTGTGATGGTAATGGCGGCACCACCCATGTTGATTGTTGCGCCAAGCGGGATAGAGACAGAGTACGTATCTTCATCAAGCTTAAGCTTTTCACACAGCGCCATATTGACCGGAATATTTGCCGCACTTGAACGGGTAAAGAAGGCTGTGACACCGCTCTCTCGCAGGCATTGGAAAACCAATGGATACGGATTTTCACGCGTTTTCGCGAACACGATCATTGGGTTTACGACAAGGGCGATGATGGCCATTGCGCCAAGAAGAACCGCAAGTAGATGGGCGTAACCAGCTAACGCTGAGAAACCTGTTGTCGCCAGTGTAGAGGAAACAAGACCAAAGATACCAAATGGCGCTAAACGAATGATAAAGCGTACGATTTGTGAAATACCATGGCTTAAGTCTTCGAACAGGGCTTTGGTTGACGCTGAGGCATGATTTAATGCCAAGCCAAGTGCGATTGCCCACGCCAAAATACCGATATAGTTGGCATTTTTCAGCGCATTAATTGGGTTGTCGACCAATTGGAATAGTAAGGTATAAAGCACTTCACCAATTCCCTGCGGTGGGGTTGCTCCTTCAGCACCAGAAACCAGAGTCAAAGTGGTAGGGAAAAGAAAACTCATGGTGACTGCGGTCAACGCAGCGGCGAACGTACCAAACAGGTAGAGAGCAACGATTGGACGCATGTAGGTGTGTTGGTTTTTCTTTTGGTTGGCAATTGAGGCCGCAACCAGAATGAAAACCAGAATTGGAGCGACAGCTTTCAATGCGCCAACAAACAATTGGCCTAGCATGCCTACGCTTTCGGCTTGTTGTGGGGCAATGATAGAAAATGCGACACCTAAGATGATACCGGCTAGGATCTGGAGCACCAGATTGCCACGGGCAAGCCGCGCGAGAAAAGAGTTGTAAAGCATAATAAATCCTGCATTTTGCTTAAGTCTATTCTATTGCTATGTCGAGGTAGCTTTTCGAGTCAGAGAACCTTTTTGTGCCTTGTTCGTCAGTCGCTATAGGGCGAAAAACCGTCGAATTTGCAGATTGGAAAGTGTTCTTGGTTCGGCAAAGTCATCTCGAAACGTGAATAGGCTCTGTTTATTTTTTATAAAGTATCTTCAACGAACGGAAGTGAAGGCATCAATACTATCCTCCTGAGATATTGTGTCTAGGAATAATTCAAAAATAGCACTTAATATTGATAATAATGACATTATCGAAATCTAATGTTGTTAAATTGCCTTATTTCATGCACAAAAAAGGGGCTAATGCCCCTTGTTTTATATGCAAACTATCGGTCAGTAACCTTGTTTTCGTGATCGGCTTTCACTTTGTACGGTGCGGCAATACTTGGCGAATTGCTTGCTTTTTGAGCGTTGCTCGGCAAGCGTTGAACCATTCCATTCTTGCTCGCGCATCAACTTGAAGTAGTTGTTTACACGCCTTTCATCAATCTCTCCAGCATCTAGCGCCTTGGTCACGGCACATCCCGGTTCATTGTTGTGTTGGCAGTCACTAAAACGGCAACGCTCAACAAGCGCTTGCACGTCGCTAAAGGTCTGCTCGACACCGTCGGCGCAATCATGGATTTGCAGCTCACGCATTCCCGGAGTATCGATAAGGACACCACCTGAAGGCAATAGATGTAAAGAGCGGCTTGTCGTAGTGTGGCGTCCTTTGCTGTCGTGCTCGCGTATTCCTCCCGTCTCTTGGGTTTCCTCGCCAAGTAAGCTGTTGACGAGGGTAGATTTACCCACACCTGAAGAGCCCATAAATGCCACGGTTTTGCCTTGTTTGCACCATGCGGTGAGTTGTTGGCATTGTTCTGGGTCGAGTGCATTCACGACTTCAACAAACAGCATAGGATCCAGAGATTGAACCTGAGCTCGTTTTTCATCAATATCAGTGCAAAGGTCGGCCTTGGTCAGCACGATTACAGGTTCGACATCGGCATCGTGAGCAATCGATAGGTAACGTTCAATCCGGCTAAGGTTAAAATCATCATTAAGAGAGCAGACGATAAAGAGTGTATTGACGTTTGCGGCGATAAGTTGCTCTGAGACTTTGCTACCAGCAGCTTTGCGGCTAAACAGTGATTGACGTTCGAGTAAGCGAATAAACTGAGATTGCGCGTCGAGCACGACCCAATCGCCGACGGTCATATCGGGCAGAGCTTTGTGGGCCGCGATGTTCGCACTTCCCGATTCTGTTAGCAGGGTATAACCACTGCGATGATGCTCTGATATACGTGCTAATTGATGGTGTTCTAAGTCGTCGAGAGTCAGTTGTTGGTGAAAAAGGTTGTTCCATCCGAGCTGGTTTAAAGTCAGAGTGGAATTGGCATTTGAACTCATTTTAAATCCCAAGTGCATACTAAATTGCGAATTGTTGTTTTGTCGATCTAGGGTGATCGGTCCTCATTTAGGTCAACGCTAATGGAGAAATTCCGTAGGGTTGGCTTAATGAGGCATCGCTACAATCATGCTTTCTTCCTGAATGATTCCGCTTTAGCAGCATAGCAAAAGAGGAGAGCGCTAGCCCTCCTCTTTTCTCATTTGGTAATAAATCAATGGTGGTGTTTCATGCTACTCATCACTTTTTTGATTGGTGCTTCAAATTGCTGTGTTTCACCGTTGGCGAAAGTAATTTCAACGTCGATTTTTTCACCTTCAACCAGTGGTTTTGTTAGGTCAAACAGCATGATGTGTAGGCCTCCCGGCTTCAGTGATGTATGACTTTGAGCCGGCAGAGCAATTTTCTCAATTTGGCGCATTTTCATCATTTCGCCTTCATGAACGACATCATGCAGTTCCACATGGCCAGCCGCAGGCGTCTTTGCGGCGACAATGGCGCGGTCGTTATCGCTATGGTTCATTATTTCCACAAACACCGCGCTGGTGGCTGCTGTGGGGGGAGTAGCACGAGCATAGGCGTTGTGCAGCATGATATCGGATGCATTTGCGAGAGGGCTGAGCAGTAAAGTCGCCAAGATTAACGGCTTAAGTTTCATGAGCATTCCTTGTTATTTGTTGAGCTGTTCTATTGCTGTGATAATTGGTGCTGGATTGAGCGTGTGCGGTACCTTGGTAATCAATTCACCATTCGGCTCTAATAGGTAGAAATAGGAGTTATGATCGATGGTGTATTCAAGTTGAGAGTCTTTAAGTTCTGTGCGTTTAAAGACGACGCCGTATTTCTCTGCCAATGGCCGCGTGGTTTCAATTGGAGCAGCTAGCCCTTCGATGTTAGGGTGGAAGTACTGGGCATATTGATGCGCTTTCGCGGTAATGTCGCGGTCGGGGTCAAGCGTTATAAAGATTGGCCGAATACCTGCAAGCTGCTCAGTGTCGAGCTGTTTGAGTGCGGCTGAAAGCATGGCGAGTGATGTTGGGCAGACATCCGGGCAATGAGTGAAACCAAAGTAGACGATGCGAGTACGTGGATCGGTTTGATCAAATAAATCGAGTGTTTGATTGTCGTGGTTTTGAAACAGTGCTGCAGAGGCTTTTTGCTCAGAGCGGGTGGTGAGGGTTTGATCGCTTTCAACAAAGAGCTTGGTGCCATAACCTAAAGCAAAAGCGACGACTAATGCTAATGACCAGTATCTATTCATCGTGCCATCCTTATTGCAACATTCACCGAATGTTGTCCATCACTTAATTGCCCAACCCAAGTCATGGACTCCATGGTGCAAGCGGGCAGTAAGATTTCAGATTGATAATGTCCGCTGCCATTCTGAGCAAGAGCAAATCGAGCAAGTCCCATGTCCATTTCATACCCTTGTAAGTTTAACGACAGGCTTTGCGCATTGCTATGCGGCCAGGATACGTCAATAGTAAACGGCAGTAAGGGTTGCGTAGTATCTTGGCTGATCACAGCAACAACCTTATCGCGCTCACACGGTTGAGTGGAGAGCAAACAATGCTCTTGCAGTGAAACGGTAGGCGCTGGATTTAAGTAGGACCAGATGTCCTGAGCATAAAAGCCAGCTAGTGCCATGAGTGCAACCAACACAATTTTTATAGGTGTAGACATAAGAGACGCACAACGATTTATCGAAACACCATGTTATCACATCTGTAACAAGCGAGTGCCTGTTGCTAACAATTATGTGTTGAGCATCAAGAACTGAGCGAAATTATGGACTTAGTAGATACGTTGTCAGGAGGTCAAGTGGGGTGGTTTGGCGCTAAGGTGTCTGTTTATGGATAGCGTAAATCGCATGGTCAAGAATGCGTTCGCCAATTTTCTCGCTATTGCTAATGACGCCTTCTAAGGTCATGCCACATCGCTCGGCAACCGCTCGACTCGGTAGGTTATCGACGGCTGCTGATAGTTCTACTTTTTCCATTTGGTACTTGGTGAAGGCAATCTCAATCAGTTTGTTGACCACTCGAGTCATGATCCCTCGTTGGGTAAAGTCTTGGGAGAGCCAATAACCAATCGCGACTCGTTTTAAGTCGTGGTCAATGGAATTAAAACTGCAATTTCCTACAATATTTCCCTGATAAATAATTGCACAGGTGAGAGATTTTCCCTCGGCGTAGTCATTCAGGGAACGTTGGATAAACAGACGGAAATCTTGTTCTGATTGGCAATATGGTGGCCAAGCCAACCATTGTGATAAGTACGCTTGTTGAGTACTCACTAATTGGCAGTAGATGGGCGCGAATGACTCATCTACTAGCGCGAGTTGCAACTCATCATCAATGGTGAGCGAAAATAGGTTGGCGAGTACCATATTGCCTCAGTTCAAACTATTGCTGGTTTACAAACTGTTTGAATTTTGCGCGGGTCTCTACATCCGCTTTTTGGTACCAAAAGTGCAGCATCTCTTCGGCAGTATTGCTGTCAACTTTGATGTTGGCTGGCAAAGTGACCGCTTGAGCCGAAGTTGTGACTACCGCACCCGCTGCCGCCAGTGATGCGATACCATTGGTTCGATTGTACTCTTTTGACTCTTGTACATAGTCACGACCAATCTGCAAACCATCTTTTTGTAGAACATCTTGCTCAATGGCAATAGGTTGGCTTTGCTGGTCAAGCAGTTTGACTTGCCAATCACCAATTTGCTTCTCTGCCTCGCGTTCATTGCGGTATTGAGGCAAGTCGAAACTTAGCTGCTGATTCTCTGCGGTGAACTTAGTAATTACGGCATCGCTTTCGACAATGATACGATCATTGCCTTTGGAAAAGTATGGTGCATAGCGGAACACAACTTGGTTTTCACCATCAGCCAGCGTGAGCGTCTTAGAAGCGCTAAAAAGTCCCCCTTCTACATGAGCCTTTTCTGCGTTGACCGCTAAAACTTGAATATTGTCCGGAATGTCAATTTTGACTTCTGCGTGAACGCTAGCAGCGAGAAAGAGTCCAGAGATGAGTGTAGCGACGGTTTTCATTATTATTCCTTAAATGCAGCAATGTATTAGCCGTTGGTTAGACTGCCTACTCCAAAAACTGAATACAAGAGAGTGGTCAGTCAGAATTAAAAACTTAATTAAAATGTCATAGGGTACCGCAAGCTTGCGACGGCCTTATTGTAGTTGCTCTGAGATAAGTTGTTGGGTTAACTGTATTAAAAAGTTGGCTGAGGTCACGGAGAATAACAGAGTTTTTTGACAAAAATTCTAATTAAATAAAAAAACGACTCTAAAAAGAGTCGTTTGTATTGATAGGGATTATGAATGGGTATTTATCTATTTATGCGCTAGCGGCTCTTACTTTACCTTGCATTAAGTTGCTCAAAACTTCCGCTTTGGGTCCATCTGCGATTACCGCCCCTTTTTCCATCACGATAATGCGATCGACGACATCGAGCATGGAGGTTTTGTGGGTGATCAGAATAAGCGTCTCGTTCTTTTTCAGTTGCGCAAGTTGCTGTTTAATATGCATCTCTGAGCGGTTATCCATGGCACTGGTTGGCTCATCCATCAACAGTACTGGCGGACGTCCCAAAATTGCACGAGCAATTGATACCGCTTGTCGTTGCCCTCCAGAGAGCAATTGCCCCCCTTCGCCGACTTGTCGTTCTAAGCCTGCAGGGTCTTGTTGAGTAAATACGGTCACGCCAGCTCTATTCGCTGCATCCATAACATCTCGGTCATCGGCAAGCGGACGGCCTAAGGTGATATTGTCACGGATGGAGCCGTAAAACAGGTGGAAGTCTTGTGGAACACAGCCAATGTTGCGGCGAATATCGATGTGATGGAGTTGATCAATATCGGTGTCATCAATACGGACATGACCCTCAGTGGGCTTATAAAGCCCCAAAATCAGGCGCTCTAAGGTGGTTTTACCTGAACCGATTCGCCCAATAATCGCCACTTTTTCGCCAGGATTCACCGTGAGACTGAGGTTGCGAATCGAGGCAATGGGTGAATCTGGGTAGTGGAAGGTCACGTTGTCTAACTCGATTTTGCCATGCACGATTGGACGGTGGATATAGCGTTTTCCTTCCTCTTGCTCATCGGGCATCGACATGACTTGCTCAATAATCGTCATTGAGGACTTCGCTTGATTATATCGAGCAGACAATACTGACAGTTGAACCATTGGGCTAATAGCGCGCCCGCTCAACATAGTCGCAGCGATAAGCCCACCCATAGTTAGGTTGCCATCGGCAATGAGATAGACACCAAAAATGATCATACCGACGTTAGAGGCTTGTTGAACAAAACCTGCGGTATTTTGAATGCTGTCAGTAATTCGGCGGCTCTTGATATTCCAGTTGGCCATGTGCGCGACGGCTTCTTCCCAACGGAATTGGAACTGGCTTTGCGCGCCAAATAGTTTGACTGTTTCCAGCCCCGCCAAACTTTCGATTAGGTTAGCGTATTTTTGAGAAGCAAGACGTGAGCCTTCTTCAATAGCGCGGCGCAGCGGGCCTTGAATCAGTAAAGAGTAGATAACTAAGATAACGACCCCGGCGATGGGTACAAACACTAAATGCCCAGCCATTAACCAGATTAAAACCAAGAAAAGGATCGCAAATGGCAAGTCAATTAATGAGCTAATGGTTGCCGATGTGAAGAACTCTCGAATCGATTCAAATTCTTGTAAGTGGCGAGCGAACGCGCCCACAGAAGGCGGGCGAGCTTCCATGCGAATCCCAAGCACTTTACTAAACAGTTTGGAAGAAATCAGGATATCTGATTTTTTGCCCGCGACATCAATAAAGTAGCTGCGCATCAACTTCAATATTAAATCGAATAGGAAGATGACAAAGATACCGCTAGCCAGTACCCATAAGGTTTCAAACGCGAGATTTGGGACGACCTTGTCATACACCAGACGGGTAAACATCGGTGCCGCAATAGCAAACAAGTTGATCAGAATTGAAGCGATAAGAACATCGCGATAAATGTTTCTTGATTGCCATAATGTACTCCAAAACCAATGACCCTCTTTGGTTTTTAGTACTTCTGGAGAACGTTCATCGTAGCGAAACTGTTTTTTAACTAAGAAATAGCGCCCAGTGTATAGTTGCTGCAACTCGTCAATTGGGATGGAAATAGGGGCTAACCCTGACTCACCAGTGACAATTTCTGCTTCGTTGCTATCTGGGTTGACGCTGTTAAGGACACAGGCATCTCCGCCTTTTAATAGCAATACGACGGGCAACACCAGTTGCGATATCGAAGCAAGTTCTGCACGGTTCTCTTTAGCAACCAGCCCAGCTCGCTCAGCCGAGCGGGGAAACAAGAATGGCGTGAGTTTCCCCTCAGAAAGAGGCAAGCCGTTGATCAATGCTTCCGGTGAGTTGGCTAATCCGTAATAACGGCTGACATAGATTAACGCATTTAATAGTGGGTCTTGCATACTCGCTGCCTTTATATGTTCTATTTGTCGACAATGAAGCCTTGGAATACATCAATGAAATGCTCTGACAAGAAGTCGAGTTGAGCTTGAGTCTCGACCCTTGAAGCAATCGTTCTTATTCCTAAATTATGGGCAGTTCTCGAGATAGAGGTTAATGTAAATTTCTGTTTTTCATCTTCAAGATGATGTGTGTACAAGTAGTCGAGTTTCACATACGCAGGACGGAACTCATTGATGTAGTCAAGAGACTGGAAGTTTCGCCCATAGTTATCCACGCCGAAGTCTGCCCCCGCAGAACGTACCGCATTACAGAAAAGTGCTGTGTGGTGTGGAGAGTTAATGAAACAGTTTTCTGGTATTTCAAAGTGAATCAACTTAGCCAAATCTTTATGACGGTTAAGTTGCTGTGTTACCCATCGAATAAAGCTAGGTTGGGAAATACTGTTTTGTGCAATGTTAATCGCGATTGGTGCATCAAACATTGATGCCTCTTGTTTGAGTCGTTCAAGCGTGGCGGCGATTACGTACTCATCAAAGATATTACTGGCGTTAAGTTGTTCTAAAGCGAACAGGTATTGGTTAGCGCTGTAGCGTTGTCCGCCAGCTTCAATCGCACTGAATACTTCGTAGTGGTAAGTTTTACCAGAGGAAGCATTCGCAGGCTGTATGCGGAACGCAAACCAGTCGTTACTGATCGCTTCTTCAACCAGTAATTTCCATTGCTGTTTACCCATCAAGGTGCGTGAATCTTCACTGGTAATGTAACTGTAAGGCAGTTCTGGGTTTGATGTTGCATCCGCTAGAGCATTGTCCAACAGGGTTAGAATGTCTGAGGCAGAGCTGCTGCTAGAGTTATGAACCACCCCGAGCGACGCATTCGCTTTCGCCATGCCGGTTGGGTCGGCATCTAAGTCTTGAACGTAGGTGACAATGCTTTCAGCGACCAGTTTTAACTCACCCTCATCCATGTTCGGCATTACAAAACCAAACTCATCAGAAGAAATTCGCGCCAGCGATACTTGGTAGGTGTTGAGTGCAACTTTTAGGTGTTCAGAGAGCTCGCGCACCATTTGGTCGCCTGCTTCGTAACCTTTTTCATCGTAAAGGTCTTTGATAAAGCGAGCTTCGAGTAATGCGACGCCGCCGTATGCCCCTTCACTTAACCAAGCATTAAGCTGGCTCATGTAGTAAGCGCGATTACCCAATGAAGAGACCGGATCAATATAGGCACGCTCACGAAGTTGTTGGGCTTCTTTAGCTTGCGCTTTGAAGGATTCTTCCAACTGCGCCGACATACTGTTGATGCCTTCCACAACGCTAATTAAATCGGTGGTTTTTGGCAGTGGTAAAGGTTCACCAAACTTGTTTTGAGCAACGAGTTTCATTTTGGTGACGATCATATCCAATGGATTAAGCGCGCGCTTGAGCAAGAATGAGATCGCACATAAGCCAATCAATAATACAATGCAAAAAGCAATAACCAGATCTTCAAACGCGATCCATAGCTGCTGGTAAGCGCCCCCCGGGTGGCTGATGATCTCTACTTCAGCCAGTTGCATCCAACCGCTGGTCACCACACGGCTGTCGTGAATTGGCTCAAATAGATCCAACGCAACAAACCAACTGGGTACGTTGTTTGGCTTTATCGGGTATGAGCGGACGATTTCTTGATTGGTATCTAAGAAGATAAGGCGAACCACAGAGTAGCTACTGCCATCAAACAGCGCATTGATTACTGATTCCACCGCCACGGTATCCTTATCTTGGAGATAAGGTGCAAGGGCGAGGCCGACAGTATTGATGGTGTTGTTTACTTCAGAGCGTTGTTGTTGCTCAAGGAAGTTTCGAGTTGTATTGAACTCGATGACCGATACTGAAATCAGCAGCATGATAATGACTGCTATCATCCCTGCGACAAGTTGTTTATGTAAGGTCATAGTTGCTACTCATCGTAATTGATTATGGGTTTCCGTAATTGGAGTGATCGCTCGCGAGCGCGCAGATCATTCCATAAACTCAAGCGAGAAGATTTACCCGCCAGTTGTCCATTTTTCGACTTCATTAACCACAGGTTGCTACCGTTAAAACTGTAAATCGGCAGTAGATCGCGACGTTTAGTTGCCGTCATGATTTCTGGGTTGATGTTGTCCAGAATCAATGGCTCAGCTGCTGGATGAGAGTAGTAAGCAAGAACCATGTGAAACTGATTTAAACTCAATGCTTTAACATATATTAGTCGCAGTTTTTTATCTGAGACACCTAACTCAAGTAATGAGAAGTACTTGGCGATAGTAAAATCTTCACAGTCACCCGCGTTACTCCCTAAGAACTCCAGCGGCGTTGCCCAGTAATCGTTTTTTCCCCAGAGTTTATCGTCGTTGACAAAATTGAGTTGGTTAAAAAACTGATTGACTCGGGTTAACTGCTCGCGCTCCGACAACCCGCGATAGACGCTCATTTCATTTCGCCATGTAGTCACGCGTAATCCGGCACGTTCACCATAAACGCGTGTCACGCTGTCGACTAAACGTTGCTCGGTGCGATTAAGCGCTTGCGATGTTGTGGTGCCAAGCAAGCAGAGCACCGCAATGCTGACAGCCTTTAGTGCTCGTGTTTTTCTCAAACCTTTAATGTGCGGCAAACCTAACCACCTCTATTCCTTTAAGGCGTTGGTTTTTGCACTGAGGATTGGCTTGAGTAAGTAATCCATAACGGTGCGTTTACCTGTAATAATGTCGACTGACGCCGTCATTCCGGGAATGATCGGCAGTGAGTCATCTTTATTTAACGAGGTTTCATTGGTTCGTACTCTCACCAAGTAAAAGCTGTTGCCTTCTTCATCGGTGGTGGTATCGGCACTGATATGCTCCAAGGTTCCTTCTAGCCCGCCATACTTGGTAAAGTCATAAGCGCTAAATTTCACGATGGCGTGTAACTCTGGGCGAAGAAATGCGATATCTTGCGGGGCAATCTTTGCCTCGACCAGCAAGGTATCTTCACTTGGGACAATCTCGACGATATCCATCCCGGGCTGAATCACGCCACCAACGGTGTTGATGTTGAGTGTTTTTACTGTGCCCGTCACCGGCGAGACTACAACGGTACGATTCACTCTGTCTTGCAGCCCAACCGTCGACTCAGACATCGCAGATAAACGGTCTTGTGCTTCATTTAACTTTTCTTGATGCTCAGAGCGGAATTTTTGCGCCGCGTCGATACGACTCAGCATTGCTTCTTGAATAGCGGAACGCAATACCGGGACTTTAAGTTCACTTGATGTCATTTCTCGGCGGGTATCGTTGACCTGACGTTGCAGTTTGAGTAGCTCGATTCTCGGTACGACACCTTCCTCGGCAAGTGGGCGAGTGATTTCTAGCTCTTTGCGCGCAAAGCTATAGCTTTCGCGAAGGTTGCGAACTCGGGCTTGAATTTCTATCAGATCTTGCTGCTTTTGCTTGACCTGTTGGTCGATGAGTGAGAGTTGGTTACGTAACTCATTGAGGTTTTGACGATACTCAGCTTTTTGACGAGCCACCAAGCGTGGACGATTCTTTGCAAATTCTTCAGGGTAGAACAGTTTGTCATAAGAGAGTTCAACGCCTTTTTGCCAGTTGTTGTTGTCGACATCTTCATTAATTGCGACGCTGGCTAGCGAGGCTGATAGTTGAATGACGCTGGCGGTTAGGTTAGCAACCTGTTGTTCACGCTCGCGAAAGTCTGAGCGAAAACGTGTATCGTCTATCAATAGCAGTTGTTGGCCTTTCTGCACCAACTCACCTTCTTGAACCAGGATCTCTTTGACGAGTCCGCCTTCCAAGTTTTGAATAATTTGAACTTGAGAAGAGGGAACAACTTTGCCTTGACCTACGGTTACCTTGTCGATTTCTGCCCACGAAGCCCATGCAATGGCAATAAGGAAAAATAGCAGCATTAACCAAAGCATGATTCTCGCACTACTTGGCGTGTTTAGTAGTAGCGCAGCCGTTTTGTCATCCACATAATCCAACTCATCTGAGTTCAGACGGTTGTAGCTGCTTTTACTCATAACATAATTCCTAGCATCGACGATTTTTTAATTTTATTAGCTTATCAATCAAATGTTAAGCACTTGATATAAAAGATTATCCCCGCCCTATGTGAAAGTGCAGTGATGCTATTCGACTTGCATAAGCCTCTGCATGCACACAGTTTAGGGTGATTATTTCACTGGCTGAGCGTCTACTTGAAACACGATATCACCTGTGTTTGTCTGCTATAAGAGAACAAAAATAAACCAAAGGGTGATCCAGCCTTTATTTACTAAGTTAAGTCTAGCCCTAATTACCCTCGTGCACTTGAGTTATCAATAATATGGGCGCACAATCACGCAAAAATGTTCAGGAGAGAATATGGAACTTGAAGATATTCGACGTGAGTACACAAAAGGTGGCTTGCGTCGTAAAGATTTATTGAGTGACCCTATCGACCAATTCAATTTTTGGCTCAAGCAAGCGATTGATGCCAAAATGATGGATCCTACAGCCATGACTGTGGCAACTGTTGATGAAACAGGTCAACCTTACCAACGTATCGTCCTACTAAAACACTGTGATCAAGATGGGTTTGTTTTTTACACCAACTTAGGCAGTCGAAAAGCGCAGCATATTGAGCATAATGCCAAAGTGAGTTTGCATTTCCCATGGCATAACCTTGAGCGTCAAGTGAATGTGATAGGTGTCGCTGAAAAGCTTACGACCGTGGAAAATATGAAGTACTTCACTTCACGCCCGAAAGAGAGCCAGTTGGCCGCTTTGGCGAGTAAGCAAAGTAGCCGTATTAGTGCTCGTGGTGTGTTAGAAGGTAAGTTTTTAGAGCTAAAACAGAAGTTTGCTAAGGGTGAAATCCCTGTACCATCATTCTGGGGTGGCTACCGAATCAGGCCAACAACCATTGAGTTTTGGCAAGGCGGTGAACATCGTCTTCACGATAGATTCCTCTATTCGCAAGAGTCAAGCCAATGGATAATTGACCGTCTTGCTCCGTAAAGTATACAAAACGCCGCTTCGTTTAAGAGCGGCGTTTTTTATACAGGTTCGGTAAGGAAGGTTTATAGGGGGACTATTCGGTGAGTTCCGTCACCAACTCATTGTGAATCACTACTGAGAGCTGCGTTTTTAGCATGGTTTGTGGAATATAAGAGCCATAACCGCGTTCTAGCGCTAAGTCGACCAGATGCGCCTTGCTGTGGGCGTTAAACTTAGCTCTTAGGCGTGCGACGTAACCTTCGAAGGTCTTAATTGAAATTCCCATCGCTTCCGCTATGTAGGTTGGCTTTTTGCCATACAGCATTAAAAACAGCACTTCTTGTTCTCTCGGTGTCAGCTTTTCACTTCCCGGAGAAGAGACTTCCCACTTGGTGACTTTAAGATCGGAGAGAATTCCGGTTGCCCGACATACCCAGTGACCGACTTCTAAAATAGCGGTATCGGTGAGATCTTGACCAAAGAAAATTGTGCCTTGCACTTCGCCTTGAGCATTATACCAAGGCTTTTTACTGAAAATGTGCGCACGCCATGAGCCATCAGGGTAGGGGTGAACATCCAACACTTTAATCGAACATTGTTGTTCGATAACGAGTTGGTCTTGGGCACGAAAATCTTGTGCGCAGTTGGAGGTTTGGCAAGGAACATCTTGATCTGATAGACCGATGAGTTGCTCTGAAGTTTGAAAGCCAACGAGTTGAGCATAGGCTGTATTAGCGTATACAAAGACAGAATTTAAGTCTTTGCACCCCCAGTAGCCAGGAAGCTGGTTGACCAGCGAATCAACACTCATATCCACTGATTTCACCTATAATTATTTTTTATTGTTTTGAATGATAAAATGGTACGTCATTCTAATTGATGATGAAATAAAAAAAGCCAGACATCTCACAATATCTGGCAAATACAAGAATAACTCTTGTCGACGTGTAGAAGAGGTTCTACGACTCAGCGAGGGTCAGCCGAGCAATAGATGTATCAACAATACGATTACTGATACCGTGACCAAACGCGCTAGCGCCTGACCACGGGGCTAATGTATCGCGTGGGCTTAGATCGAGAAAGGGGGGAAATCCCCCCTTCGATTTATAAATGTGATCTCGGGCTAGTTAATTGCCCTAACTACGCGAAATCCAACGTAATTTGCCGCACTTGATGGTGATAAGTAGAGGCGTTCATAGGCTACGGCTTGAGCCGGAGAGAAGTTCCAAGCTCCGCCTTTGGCTACGCCTTGCTGATGATTGGTCCATTGCCACACATTTCCGACCGCATCGTAGATGCCGAGAGAGTTTGCTGGGAAGGCTGTAACAGGAGACGTGCTGATATTAGCCCATGGAGAACTGCTCCAGCCGGTGTTTGCATCACCAGAGACAAAATGATTCCCCCACCAGTAGTCTTCTTGACTGCCGGCGCGAGCTGCAATTTCCCATTCATCTTCGCTTGGTAATCGGTATTGATGGCCTGTTTGACTTGAAAGCCATTCAACATAGGCTTCGGCATCATTACGGCTGACACAGACCACTGGCGAGTTGGCTGCTTGTTTAAAGCCTGGATTACGCCAATAGCTTTTGGCTACCGCTGTCACTTCACCATTTTCTAGCGCAGTGCAGGTATTTTTTAACTCAGCATCGGTCTGGTAGTCGGTTTGACGAACGAAATGATCAAAATCCCCTACCGTGACAGGTGTCGCACCGATTCCGAAAGCATGATCAAGGAAGAATTGATTTGAAGCGTTCTCGCCAAGCATATATTCACCAGGAGTGACCGCGACCATCTGTGGTGCTTTCATGCCGTTTCCAATTAGGTCGGCAAACTGATCGCCCGCCTTCAACTCGTTGGCATTTTGTTTGAGATTGGCTCTAAAGTTGCGGTCCCCATTCAGCGCGATATCTTGCTTAAAGGTCTTGTAGCCATCTTTTTTGATCACCAAATGATGTTGACCCACTGGCAGCATAATCTCGACCGGCGTACTGCCGTAAGAGACACCGTCGACAAATACGCTGTCATTGTATTGGTTAGAACGTATCGCTAATGTCACCCAAGCAATTTCTTGTTCATCTTGGAACTGTTGACCCGAGACATAACCAGGGGCAAAGCAGTATTGCTTGTCGACGCCAAGTAAAGTACAGGCGGTTGTCTCACTAGGGCGGGCCTCTAGTGCCACATCCATCAATGTTTGGTAGCGCTGACCATCATAAAACCCTGCCTTAGTCGTTTTATGGCGCAGTACATGAATGTTGAACGAGGCTTTATTGGCATTCGCTTGTACCAACGAAGCTTCAGTGACTTGATCAATTAACTGTGTCTGGAAGGTTTTTACTGCTTTTTGCAATGCCAGTTCACGCGTTTGCGCATCACATTGTGCAAGCGTCATATCGGATTGACAGCGATTGGTAAAGCCAACGCTGACTTCTTGCTCAGGGGTTAACTCATTTTTAAGCCGTTCAACACGCGCACGGATTTTCGCACTGTCAAACTGTGCGATCTCTTCTTCGATAGCACGCACTTGTGCTTGCTGCGTGATTAATTGTTGTTGGGCTTCTTCAAGGCTCTGCTCGGCACTGAGCTGTTGGCTTTGGTTCTGTTTTAGTTGCTTCCAAACATCTTGGTAGGCAGCTTGTGTCGCTGCTAGATCGACGCTTGGGTCATCAATCATTCGTTGGTAATCAGTTTCTAACTGAGTTTTTGCCGCTAAGAACTTTTTATTGAGTGATGCGCCCTGTTGCGTTATTTCCGCTAACTCATCCTTGCGCTGAGCAACGATTGTTTGTTGTTCATTACGAGTCTGCTGGGCATTTTTTAGTTCGGCATGTTTCGAAAATAGCTGATCTTCAATTGCTACCACCGAGTCTGCGGTTGTGGATTCTGCAACAGCAGAAGCACTGATAAGACAGGGGGCAAGTGCCAAAAAAAGAGTCGAGAAACGTGTTCGCATCGTCGTATATCTATCTAAAGTTAAATTTATTGGGGTATTTTATACGAAAACGCCATTTTGTCTTAAGTTTCCTCTGGATAACTTAGAGTCAAAATGGCGCTTTAGTTCAGCTTTGTGAATTGGCTCGTTTTATTGTAAAGAACAAGTTATCTTAGCTTTGTTCATTTGAGCGCAGTTTTACCCATACCGTATCGTTGTGCGTGATGGTCACTTCACGGTTGTAGGTTTGGTAACCTTGTTTGGAAACCGTTACTTTGTGTAGACCTTTCGGTAGCATTAGCTCAACAGGAGTGCTGCCGTATTTTACACCGTTGATCACCACGTTATCGTTGTACTGATCTGAACGTACCGTTACGCTCACCCAGTTTTTATCTTGTTGCTTCTTTTGCGCGATTGACTCGTCTTTCAAACAGTAGCGTGAAGAAACGTTCAACATCTTACATGCTGCGGTCGCTTCAGGTTTGGCTTGAAGTTGCGCTTGAAGTTCAGTGAAGTAACTGTTGTTACCTTCAAAACCGGCACGGATGATTTGGCTTTCTTGAACGTGCACGTTCAACTGAACACCATTGGCATTTTGCTTCGCGAGGTTTGCTTCTGTCAGTCTATCCATCAGCTTCGCTTTAAATGCTTTCACCGCTTTTTGTTTTGTTAGTTGTTGACCTTGGCTAGTACACTCACCCAGCGTCATCGTTGCAGAACAAGTCGTTTTAAAACTGGTTTGAATCACATCGCTTTCACTCAGTTCCGCTGCTAGGCGCTTAACTCGAGCTTCAACTTTTTGCTCTTCTAGATAAGTAAATTCTGCTTTTAGGCGAGCTTGTTTCTGCTTAATTTGAGAAAGGCGAACTTCGCTTTCTGTCGCTAACTGCTGGTTCTCAAGCATCTCAGACTGATTTTGCTTAACCGAAGCCCATGCATCTTGATACTCCTTTTGGAAGCTCATTAAATCGATGTCAGGATCGTCAAGTAGTCGGCTGTACTGCTTGTCTAGCGCAGATTTTGCTCGATTACGCTTAGCATTCAGTTCCTGCTCATCACGCTTTAGTTTGGCGTTTTCATTTTGCAGTTGCTGAAATCGTTGAGCTTCAGAATCGTACTCAGCTACGGTAGTACTAAGTTCTGATTGTTTGTTGCTTAGTTTTTCATCGATGACAGCAACAGGATCAGCGGAAGCTTCTTCTGCAGCTACCGAAGTCGATAGCCAAAATGGGCTTAGCGCGAGCAATAGCGCTGGGATGCGACGTGTGATCATAAGTCTCTACAACAAGTAAGTTTTAATTCACTGAATATTATTAATATATAAGACATTGGTTTGACAGTCCTTTGTATCAATACTGTCGCACATAAGTGTCTTGCATATCCTTCGGCACTTAAGGATTCATAGACTACCATAAGTTTATAAAAATAAACCTAAAGTGCTACTCATTATTTTGTGCACTTCACGGAAATAAGCAAGAAAAGATTACAGTTACACCCGTTGGAGTGGAACTAGAAGTGACATTGACCGTAATTTATGTGCACTTGATCATTCTTCCGAGCGTTTTTTTTACTCAATTGGATGATTTTTATACAGAAAGGCAAAGGGCGCAGCGTGAGGCTTGAATGAGTTTCGTCACCAAAGTTAACGCAAGGTGCTCTTCAATACCTCGCTTGAGGTGGTTTTTACTGTCTATCCTGAGGTTACTTGGCTATAAAATTATTATACCATCCGTTTAAAACTGGCCTTTGCTGTAGCGATTTATGAGCGACGAAAACAAATCTTCCTCCCCAACACCGAGTTTGCTGGTGCCAAAACCTGCGGAGCTGGTGACTTTGCCTTCCTATATGGATTGTCATGACCATTACTACACGCAGATTGTGATTGGACTTAAAGGGCAAGCGGAATTTGAAGTTAATGGGGTTGGCAACTTAGTCGGTCCAGGGCAGGGGTGTGTGGTGACTTCGGGTTCTGGTCATGCATTTGGTGGCGTGTTCGAGCAATCCGACATTTTGGTATTAAACATGCCATTACCGAGTCAGACCGAGCCTCTGATGCTGAAAAAGCTTAATGAGCTTAACCAAAAAGACGTTTATTTTCAGTTGGATGTGCAAATTCAACGCTTAATACAGATGTTGGTGGCAGAAATGCAAGCCAGCCCAGATGACTTACTACTTAGCCGTGCCTGTAATGATACTGTGATGGCATTGCTGCAGCGCCACACATCCACATTACAAGTTAGCCGCAAAGAGTCTCGTTTTGATTTGGACGCCATCGACCGTTATATCGAGCAACATTTGACACAAAAGATCTCAGTCGCACAGCTCGCAGGCAGTGTTTTCTTGGGGGAGAGTCAGTTTCACAGCTTGTTCAAAGAGCAGTTGGGCGTGACACCACATCAATATGTGCTGTCGAAACGAATCGATATGGCTAAGCAGTTAATTGAGCAGCGCAACTTAACACTTGGACAAATTGCTGAGCTCACGGGGTTCTCTGGGCAAAGTACATTTGCTCATGCCTTCTCACGTCTTCAAGGACTGTCGCCCTCTCAATATAAGAAACGATTTGGTTAATTTAGAAAACAAATAGGGCTTAATATTTTGCTTTTGTTGGTGTGATCATGTTTTTGTTTTGTTAAATATCGAAGTTTTAAGCAAATAATCCGGAGTTTTTGACAAGTATTCTCTCTGCCCTCACAATACACTGCTCGCCATTGTAGTAAACCCGCTTAACAATTAAGCAGGTGTGAGATTGAGGAATACGTATGTTTACAGCAACAGATGTGTTGAACGCTGAGTTTATCGAGCAGCCGCTAGATAAACTGTGGGCGTTGATCTCGCCACTTTATATGGTGGACGAATCACAATGGCTTGAGCAACTTCTCCCTTTGGCGACGCCAAGTGAGCCAGAGAATGCGCAGATAGCACAACAAACAACGCAATTAATCGAAGCCATCCGCGCAGATAAAAAATCCGTTCAAATGATTGATGCCTTGTTACTTGAGTACAGCTTAGATACTCAAGAAGGGATCTTATTGATGTGTTTGGCTGAAGCGCTGATGCGTATTCCAGATGCTGACACAGCGGATGCGCTGATCCGCGATAAACTCAGTGTGGCAGATTGGAAGTCTCACCTTAAGAATTCAGATTCGGTGTTTGTTAATGCCTCTACTTGGGGGTTGATGCTAACAGGCAAGGTGGTTGGTTTAGGTGCCAACCAGCAACCAAGTCCAAGCCAAGCAGTGAATCGCTTAGTTAACAAGTTGTCTGAGCCAGTGATTCGTCAAGCAATGAATCAAGCGATGAAGATAATGGGTCATCAGTTTGTTTTAGGGCGCAGTATCCACGAGGCACAGAAAAATGGCCTAGCTATGCGTGAGAAAGGCTTTACCTACTCATACGACATGCTTGGTGAGGCGGCGTTAACTGCTGCCGATGCAAATAAGTACTTTAAAGACTATCTGATGGCAATTGAAGCTGTGGGCAGAGATATCTCCGCGACAACTGCCTCGCCTGCACCATCAGTTTCTATCAAGTTATCTGCGTTACATCCCCGCTACGAAGTGGCGAATCAAGCTCGTGTAATGACTGAGTTACATGACATCTTGCTACAACTGCTGACTCGAGCAAGAGAGCTTGATGTTGCTATCACCATTGACGCTGAAGAAGCTGATCGACTTGAGCTGTCGCTAAAGTTATTTGCCAAATTGTTCCAACACCCGACTGTGCAAGGGTGGGGCAAATTTGGTTTGGTGATTCAAGCCTATTCTAAACGTGCATTGCCAGTGTTGGTTTGGTTGAACCGTTTAGCCAAACAGCAAGGCGATGTGATTCCTCTTCGCTTAGTGAAAGGGGCGTATTGGGACAGTGAGATCAAGTGGTCTCAACAGGCGGGTTATGAAAACTACCCGGTGTATACCCGCAAAGAGTC
Source organism: Vibrio panuliri (assembly GCF_009938205.1). NCBI lineage: Bacteria > Pseudomonadati > Pseudomonadota > Gammaproteobacteria > Vibrionales > Vibrionaceae > Vibrio > Vibrio panuliri. Next base: position 198,385 of record NZ_AP019655.1, read on the forward strand.
AACGGATGTTGCTTATCTTGCCTGCGCTCGCTTCTTATTGAGTGAAGGGGTACGCGGCAATATTTACCCGCAGTTTGCGAGTCACAATGCTCAAACTGTCACTTCAATCGCGCAGATGGCGACACATCGAGATTATGAATTTCAGCGTCTGCATGGTATGGGGGAATCTCTCTATAACCATGTTATGACCACATATCAGCAGCCCGTGCGTATTTATGCTCCTGTTGGTAGCCATAAAGATCTTCTGCCTTATTTGGTTCGCCGTCTCCTTGAAAATGGCGCAAATAGCTCTTTTGTTCATCGTTTGGTCGATGCTCGTTGTCCTGTTGAAAGTTTGACGGTTCATCCGGTCGATGCGCTGACTCAGTTTGAAAGTTTAAGTAACCGCTCTATCCCGCTGCCACGTGATATTTTCCCAAATCGAAAAAACTCGTTGGGAATTAATATTGATATCGAAAGCGAAGCGCTGCTTTTGGAACCGCAAGTGGCACAATGGATGACGCATCAATGGCACCTTGGTCCTGTGATTAATGGACAGTCAGTTGACGAAAGCATGATCAAGGAAAAGGCAGAGCAAGTTGTGGTGACCGCCCCTTATGACCGTCGTATCGAAGTTGGAACCATGACTTTCTCCAACCTTGATCATGTTTCCGAAGCGATCGCCGGAGCGGAGCTCGCGTTTACCACTTGGCACTCTTTACCGTTTGCTGAAAGAGCAAAACCATTGGAGAAACTGGCGGATTTATTGGAGCAAAATCTCGCCGAGTTGGTAGCGCTGTGCCACAAAGAGGCGGGCAAAACCATCCATGATGCGATTGATGAAGTGCGTGAAGCTGTCGACTTTTGCCGTTTTTATGCCAAGCAAGAATCAGCGCTCGCGCCTATCTCGGTCGCGAGCTTTGACGGCACTGATAAACAGGTCACTCGCCAGGGGCGTGGTGTGTTCGTTTGCATTAGTCCTTGGAACTTCCCTTTGGCAATTTTCCTCGGGCAAGTGACGGCGGCGTTAGTTGCTGGCAATACCGTTGTAGCAAAACCTGCTGAGCAAACCAGCTTAATTGCTGCGCGAGCGGTTGGGCTGATGTTAGAGGCCGGTTTCCCTGCTGGTGTTATTCAACTCGTCGTGGGTAAGGGCGCTGAAATTGGTGCGGCACTGACTTCCCATCCTGCCATCGCAGGCGTTGCGTTTACCGGTTCAACGTTAACGGCGCAGCGAATCAATCAATCCCTTGCTAAGAGAGAGGCAGCTCCAGTGCCTTTGATTGCTGAAACTGGCGGGCAAAATGCAATGATCGTTGATAGCACAGCACTGCCTGAGCAAGTGGTGCGAGATGTGATTCGTTCTGCATTTGCTTCTGCTGGACAGCGATGCAGCGCGTTACGTGTGCTGTATGTGCAAGAGGATATCGCTGACCGCATCATTGGATTGATTCATGGCGCAATGAACGAGCTATCGGTTGGATTACCTTATCTGCATGCGACTGACGTTGGCCCTGTGATTGATAGTGGGGCAAAGCAAAAACTCATAAAGCATATCGACTCAATGGCAAGCCAATACAAAACGGTGGCCCAACTGACGTTAGGTGACGCTTGTGAGCACGGTGACTTTGTCGCACCTTGCGCGTTTGAAATTGATGACATTCGCTCTCTTGGAGAGGAGCAGTTTGGCCCAATCTTGCATATTGTGCGTTACAAAGCGAAAGAGTTAGCGCAAGTGATTGCCCATATTAATCAAACAGGGTTTGGTCTGACATTGGGTATTCATAGCCGCAATGAAACCACTTACCGCTGGATTGAGAAGCATGCCCGCGTAGGCAACAGTTACATCAATCGCGATCAAGTTGGTGCTGTGGTGGGTGTGCAACCTTTTGGAGGTCAGGGGTTATCAGGAACAGGACCAAAAGCTGGTGGCCCACACTACTTATTCCGATTCACACAAACTGCCGTTAGCCAATAAGAGAAGGAGATTCCAATGGTGCATCATGTTGCTAATTTTACCAATGCCTTCTCTGCTTGGGAGAACTGGAACTTAACCGACTTTGAGTCCAAAAGTGAATGCCTACTTTCACTCAAAGCCTCACTACAAAATCCGTTGCACGCCGCCGTTGTGGGCTTTCACCTACAGCAAGCGGAGCAATTACTTTCATTTACTCATCAGTTAGTTGGACCTACTGGCGAAACTAACGAGTTATACACGGCGGGGCGAGGCGTAACGGTTATCGCCGCAGACGTGGTGAGTGAACAAGCTCAACTCGCGATAGTGGCGCAGTGCACAGCAGCGTTGATTGCTGGCAACAGTGTGATTGTATGCAGCGATGATAGCGAGTTTACTCAAAATTTCGAGGCGGCTTATCAACAGTCGTCTCTGCCAACAAACTTGATGCATTTTGCTTCTTTTGAAGCATTGAATCAGGTGCTTGAATCTGATGTTCGTGCAGTAGGTTTTATTGGTTCATCCGAAGGGGAGAGAAGTCTTAACCGCCAATTGGCTGCGCGCGATGGTGCGATTGTGGCCTTAGTGTCGGAGACAGACTTAGCCACGCAAACGGTGGCGCACGATCCCCACCTATCACTCAGATTTATCACTGAGAGAACCAGAACAATAAATATAACAGCAGTGGGCGGCAATGCGACTTTACTGGGGGCTGTCGATTCCGATTAGGCTCGATGGTTCAAAGGCTCGCCAGCTCATAAATCCGTTTACTGATATGCCATGGAGGACATAGCAGTGAACGGATATTCTAAAAAAAGAGGAAAATCTAATGGAAAATAGCTTTGCTATTACAACCACGTTTATCGCCTATTTGATTCTAATGTTAGCGATTGGCGTGATTGCTTATCAACGAACGAAAAACTCGACGGATTATTTCTTGGGTGGACGTTCACTTGGACCTTGGCCTGCTGCACTGTCGGCAGGGGCATCAGATATGAGTGGCTGGTTGCTACTTGGTCTGCCGGGTTACGCGTATGCTGCAGGTATTGAAGCATTTTGGCTCGCAGGTGGTCTGCTAGTCGGTACTTGGGCTAACTGGCTGATCAGTGCGAAACGTCTGCGTACCTATAGTATTACTACGGATTCGTTAACAATCCCTGAGTTTTTCTCGCGTCGCTTCAATGACAATTCAAAATTGATTCAAACCATTTCTGCGTTCTTCATTTTGTTGTTCTTCCTTTTCTACACCAGTTCTGGTTTGGTTGCGGGCGGTAAGTTATTTGAGACTGTCTTTGGTTTAGAGTACTCAACGGCGGTGATCATTGGCACAGTATGTGTTGTTTCCTACACCCTGTTCGGTGGATTCCTAGCCGTTTCTTGGACTGACTTGGTGCAAGGCTTACTGATGTCTGCGGCGCTGTTAATTGTACCGATTGCAGCAATGCAAGGTGGTTTTAGTGATATCGCTAACCAACTAGAAGCAATGAACCCTGAGCTTTTGACACTGTGGAATGACTCAAAAGGACAACCACTTTCTGCTGTTGCGATTATCTCGTTAGTTGCGTGGGGCCTTGGCTACTTTGGTCAACCCCATATCTTGGCGCGTTTTAAAGCGACACGCAGCAACAAAGATTTGACCACCGCTCGCCGTATTGCAGTAGTGTGGACAGGTTTGTCTATGCTGGGGGCTATGATGGTGGGTGTTGTGGGCCTAATTTATGTTCATAGCACAGGCAATCTCTCTCTCGATGATGGTGAGAAGATCTTTATGCTGTTGGTAAACGCCATGTTCCACCCAGTTGTTGCAGGTATCTTACTGGCGGCAATTTTGGCGGCAATCATGAGTACAGCAGATTCGCAACTTTTGGTTTCTTCTTCGGCACTTGCTGAGGACTTCTACAAGCAAGTGTTTAAGAAAGATGCGAGCTCGGAAGAAGTAGTGATGGTTGGTCGTGTTGCCGTTATTGCCATTTCAATTGTGGCGTTGGTTTTAGCGATGACACCAGATAGTTCAGTGCTAGGTCTTGTTTCTTACGCGTGGGCAGGTTTTGGTGCTGCGTTTGGTCCTGCAATGGTACTGAGTTTGTATTGGTCACGTATGAATCGCAATGGTGCGCTGGCGGGTATCATCGTTGGTGGTGTGACGATTGTGGTTTGGAAGCAACTGACTGGTGGGATCTTCGATATGTACGAAATCGTACCGGGAATCGTATTCTCAACTCTCGCGATTGTCGGGGTGAGCCTTGCAACGGAAGAGCCAGACGAGACAGTGAAAGCGCAATATCAACAGTTCGAAAAGCAACTGCGCGAACTGCCGTAGTGGCAAAGAGGCTTGCCAAACTAACCTTATTGGGTAGGCCTCTAATTTGTTGATAAATTGTGAAACATTTCAGCCCTGCTAGCAGGGCTTTGTTATTTTTCCACTCAGTAATCTATTCTGTGTCACAAATTTATTTTTTTTACTTCATTGTTTGGAACTAGAAGCCTATAACTATGTCCATTCCATAGACGACTGAATCACCAGGGAGAATGGGGAAATGCCAAAAATGTATTGCGATTGCTGTCATAAACAGACGGCGCACAAGGTTGTGTTGAAACGTTGCGGAAACGATAACGAGTCATTATTGCGAACATTGGCGTGTTTTTTCTCTACCGTGCTGCGTGGTGATCACTATGTAAAAATGGAAAAACAGTATTTTTGTCGTGCATGCAATCGCCAAAATGAACCTCAGCCAACGGCGATGGCAAATATTAAAACGGCTTAACAAATTTTTACCTAAGCCTGTTTTTCAAATTCTGATTACTGTGATTAAATTGTGCTGATTTTGTTTGATTATTAGCAATGATTTAAGCGGTGTATCATGGAATTGGATCGAATTGATCGTGAAATACTACGCATCCTGCATGCGCACGGAAGGCTGCCGATTGTAGAACTTGCTAAGCGAGTTAACCTCACCACATCCCCTTGTTCTGATCGAGTTAAAAGGCTTGAGAAAGACGGCTTTATCTTAGGCTACCATGCAGAACTTAACCCTGAAAAACTAGGCTTTGATGTTCAGGTCTTTATTCATATACGGCTCGATCAAACCTGTTTTTCGGTGTTTGAAAAGTTTGCCCAAGCTGTTAATGAGCTACCAGAAATTGAAGAGTGTTACTCTCTTTCAGGTGATTTCGACACCATGATTAAAGTTCGGGTTAAAAGCATGAAAGAGTACCAGTACTTTATGTCTACGAAGCTCGGTAGCCTACCTGGGGTTATTCAGTCACGCAGCGAAGTGGTCATCCAAGAACATAAATCCAGCAATGGTTTGAGTGCTGAGCAGCTTTAATTGAAAGTGGGTAATATGCAGGTTTGGTGCAGGGGGATAATGATACTCTCCCCCTGTTCGTACAAGAGATGGGCGCTAACTCTCAATAATTACTTGTGAGTTTAATCGACCCATACAGGACTGGCTGGTTGCTGGTAGTGCTTAAACATCAATTCAATATCGTCGGATAGAACACGGCTTTTAGAAAGTTCAGGTAGTTTGTCTCGTTCGAAAAAATCGATATCCGAGATCTCTATGTTGGTTAGAGGTACACCTGATTCGAAGGTGCACAGGAAAAAGAACTTATAAATATGCTGTGCGTATCTGGGTATATAAGGGTGTGAATCGCGATCTTTAATCGCCACCAATTTCGGATTGCATACCTTAAAGCCAGACTCTTCGTATACTTCTCGAATAATACCTTGAGATGGCGTTTCACATACATCTGCCCACCCTCCGGGCAATGTCCAACAATTGTCATCTCGTTCACGAACGAGCAGAATTTTATTGTCTTTGATAACGCCTGCACGCAAATCGACTTTTGGGGTCGGATAACCAGACTCTGGAATAAACAAGTTTTCAATTTTGGCTACGGGCTCTTCGGCCAGTTCTGCTAACATTTGATGAGATATAGAAGCAATTTCGTCAAAGCGTTCAAGATCAAACTTATCTTTAGAGTACGCTTTACCTGTTTGACTAATGGCTTGAAGCCTCTTTACCCAGTCTATCCATTGATTCATCGTTGTTCCCCAAGATACTCACATTCTACAACCGAAGTAATTCTATCATTGTATTGCGCCAACTAAGGCAAAGGCGAACCTTGAGTTCGCCTTTGTTGTGGTCAATGTTTGATTTACGCAAAGTAGGAGGAGATGACGCCAATGACACCGCCAAACACTCCGCCCCAAACGACTAGCCAACCAAGATGCTCTTTAATCATCTTTTGTACCATCTCTTTGACCAATTTTGGTGTCAGTTCACTAAGGCGTTGATCAATGATGTTTTCAATGTTGGTTTTGATTTCATCCATCATAGCTGGTGCTTCAAGCTGCTCTTTCAGCGCCTCTTTGACGGCATTGCTTTGGCTGATATCAATGATCGACTGCTGCATTTTTTCAACAAATGGCTGCTTAAGCGGTTGTAGGGCTTCTGAACCTCCGAACATTGCCAGCATGCCTCCAAAAGATGACTTCTCGATAACATCAACCAGTGAATCAAACGTAGGGTTGAGATCAATCTTCTCAATAACAGGCTCAAGGTTGAGTGTTTTTCCCGTCGCCATTTCACTGCTTAAGAACTTGTCGATATTAGACTCGTTAAAGAACTGTTCCATCATTAAGTTCTTAATCGCGAGTTTAAACTCTTCAAAGCGAGCAGGTATCACACCTGAACCATACAGCCCAGGGACTTTTTCGAACAACATATGAACCGCAAGCCAGTTGGTTATCGCGCCTGAAAAGGCAAAAAGACCCGCGTAGTAAGCTAATTGGTTGTTGTAGATATGACCGCCTGCCAATAGGGCAAGCGCAATGATATTGGTAAGTAAGCTCTTGTTCATTTTGAAAACAGTCAGTTCTAGAATGCGGGGAGTATAACCAAGAGTGACACAAGCAAAAAGCCCTCTTTGGTAGAGGGCTTTGCTTATTACATTTGCTTGGAAGGTTCACTCATCATTCTATCTGCTCGGAATCCTCTTCCGCGCCAAGAAATCCACCCGTCTGGTGAGCCCAAAGTTGAGCATATATTCCCTGATTTTTCAGCAGTTGCTGGTGGGTTCCTTGCTCAACAACTTGGCCTTGGTCAAGGACAATCAGGCGATCCATTGCTGCAATAGTCGAGAGACGGTGGGCAATCGCTATCACAGTTTTGCCTTCCATCAATTCATACAGACTTTCTTGGATGGCGGCTTCTACTTCTGAGTCTAGCGCTGATGTAGCTTCATCGAGCACCAATAACGGCGCGTCTTTAAGTAGAACGCGCGATATCGCAATACGCTGGCGTTGACCACCTGACAGTTTAACCCCTCGCTCACCCACTTGTGCATCGTAACCAACATTCCCAAACGGGTCGTTGAGTGTTTGAATGAATTCATGTGCGTGTGCTTGTTGAGTGGCACGTAGCAGCTCATCTTCACTCGCGTTTGGTTTTCCGTAAAGGATGTTTTCACGAATAGAACGGTGCAGCAAAGAAGTATCTTGTGTAACCATACCAATGCTACCTCGCAACGACTCTTGAGTGACGTCAGAGATCACCTGTCCGTCAATTTTGATCTGTCCTTCTTCAACATCATGAAAGCGGAGCAATAAGTTCACGAGTGTTGATTTTCCGGCTCCAGAACGGCCGACTAAGCCAACTTTCTCACCGGGCTTAATGTGCAGATTCAGATTGCTGATAACGCCTTTTTCTTTATCTCCATAATGGAAACTGACGTTATCAAACTCAATACCACCTTGATGCACGGTAAGAGGTTTAGCATCGGCTTTATCTTGGATATCAATCGGTTTTGACAGTGTTTTCATACCATCGACTACGGTACCCATGTTTTCAAATAGAGCGCCAACTTCCCACATTATCCACATCGACATGCCGTTAATACGTAGCGCAAGGCTGATGGCAATTGCTATCGCACCAACGCTGATTGCACTGTCCATCCACAGATAGATTGATAGCGCGCCAATTGCGAACACCAGTAAGTAATTGGTGATTTCTACCGCCACATCAAAACCAGTCACTAAACGCATTTGACGATAAACGGTCTGCAGGAAGCCTTGCATCCCTTCTTCTGCGTATTCGGTTTCGCGGTCACTGTGAGAAAAAAGTTTCACGGTTGAGATATTGGTATAGCTATCAACAATACGTCCGGTCATCAGTGAGCGAGCGTCCGCTTGCTCCGTCGCGACTTGCTTGAGTCGTGGTACGAAGTAAATTTGGATTCCGATATAAGCGGCAAGCCAAACTAACATTGGGATCATCAAGCGCCAGTCTGCTTGCGCTAGTAAAACGATCATTGAGGTAAAGTAAACAGAGACATAGACAAATACATCCATGCTCTTCATCACCGTTTCACGCACAGCCAGCGACGTTTGCATCACTTTGGTTGCGACACGCCCTGCGAAGTCATCTTGGTAAAAGTTCACGCTTTGCTTAAGCAAATAGCGGTGAGCGAGCCAACGAATCGACATTGGGTAGTTGCCAAGCAATGCTTGATGAACCAGCAACGAGTAACCCACCACCATCACAGGCATGACGATCAGCAGTAAGACGCCGTAGAACATCAAGTCAGCTTGGTTTTGCTGCCAAAAAGTTTCTGGATTGCTGCTTGATAGCCAATCAACCAAGTTACCCATCGCGCCAAATAGGGTGACTTCAACAATGGCGACGATTGTTGCCATGATAGACATAATGATTAGCGGGATCTCAAAACCGCGCGTGTAATAGCGACAAAAAGCGAAAATGCCTTGCGGTGGTTGAGTGGGCTCCTTTTGGGGAAAAGGCTGGGTAAACCCTTCGAATTTCTTAAACATATTTCGTCCTAGCGCAGTAAAGGAAGAAGCGAAAATGCGATTTCACTGCGTATCAGTATGTTATCGTTTTACCTACAAAAATGTAACCATATAAAGCGAAGCGTGATTGAGATATAGCTCGGAATTATCTTTAGGGTACGATTGACAATAAAAATTATGGTTTTATTGCGTATTTGCCAATTAGATCCCTTTTTAACCACTTAATTTACTTAAAAGTCAGTAATTTTTTTGTTAGCTTTGCATTTACAATCATCTAATAAATTATAAAAATGGAGTTTGTAAAGATGTTGCAAAAGCAAACCCTAGAACATTTAACTAATCCAACGCGAAATAAACATAATGCTAACTGTGTGGTAATGGTGCCACCAAAAGAATTTGGCTTTAATCCAGAAACAGCCAAAGACAATGAGTTTCAACAAGGCTCTGCTTTAAATAGCGAAGAACTGCGGGCGCAGGCTATGGCGGAGTTTGAAAACATGGTCGCGCAGTTACGCAGTGCTGGTATTCAGGTGGTCGTGCTTGATTATCAAGTGGGTGAACAGCCAACACCTGATGCAGTATTCCCTAACAACTGGTTTAGTACTAACTATCGAGGCGAGCTCTATACTTTTCCTATGGCGTGTGAGAACCGTCGGCGTGAAGTGAGATTAGCTGAACTGCGTGAAGCGCTTGAGATGGCGGGAAGACATATCGAAAGTGTTCACTCGCTAGAACATAACTTAGAGCAACAAGCGTTTCTCGAAAGTACGGGTGTGATGATCTTCGATCACATCAATAAAACGGTTTATGCTGCGTTATCTCAACGTTGTGATCGTGATGTATTAGAGCAGTTTGCTGCAATGGCCGGCTACTCACGAGTTGTTTCATTCCAAACCGCGTTACCGTCAGGGAAGCCTATCTATCATACTAATGTGATGTTAGCGATAGGGGAGCGATTCTGTGTCATTTGCGATGAAGTTATCCCGCAATATGAGCGCACTTTTGTGTTGAAGTCACTGGCTAAAGACAAGCAAATCATCTCGATTACATTGGAACAGATGAATGCGATGTGCGGTAACGTTTTGCAACTTGAGTCAATTAATGGCGAGAAGGTTATTGCGATGTCGCAAACCGCTTATAACGCTTTTACCCAAGCACAACGAAACCAACTTGCTAGCCATGGTCGTATACTGCCATTTGATGTGAATACGATTGAGACCGTTGGTGGTGGAAGCGTACGATGCATGTTAGGTGAAGTGTTCTTACCCGCTCGTTCAAAGTTTCTATAAAAAAGGTCAGCACTGAGCTGACCTTTTTACTCAATCAATGACGATTAACGTGAGCGTTCTGCGTACTTTTCAAGCCCAAGTACCAGAGCAACAGCCGCGAGCATCATCACGATAGCTATCACCAATTGAGAAGGCTGATTAAACATCTGCTCAAACTCAAATGGCGATAAGTTGTGCTGTATCAGAGGAACTTGCTCACCTTTTGAGTTAGTGCGCCAAGAGATGGTCTCTTTCCAAGGCCAGATTTTTGGCAGCGTACCAATCATCAAACCAGTTAAAAACATTAAAGTGGTGTCTCGAAAGCGTTTCAACAGCCAAGAGAGCACATGTGAGAAACTCAGTAAACCAAGCACACAGCCGGTTAAGAACAGCGCCAGAATCGCAATATCAAATGATTTTACTGCAGCAAGAACCGGTGTATACATACCGATCAATAGCAAGATAAAGCTGCCAGAGATCCCTGGTAATATCATCGCGCAGATTGCGATAGCCCCTGCTATTAACACATTGATGCTTGTTGGCTCCATATGAAGTGGCTTCAAGATGGTAATGCAATATGCAAAGGCGACACCAAGCAGTAGGAATACCCAACGGCTAACGGTTTTTTGCTCAACCTGTTTGAGAATATGTACGACTGAAACCAAAATCAGACCAAAGAAGAAAGACCAAATTGGAATTGGGTGCGTGACCAATAGCCAAGAGATCAGTTTGGCAAGCGTGGCAATACTGGTGAAGACGCCCCCAAATAAGGCAATCAAGAAGAAGCCATTGATATGATTGAACGCGGCTTTGAACCCATCACGTTTCCAGAGAGAGAGGATACTCGGATTTATGCGACGGATGCTTTCAAGTAAGGTGTCGTAAATGCCGGTAATGAATGCAATGGTGCCACCGGATACACCCGGAACCACATCGGCAGCGCCCATGGCGATACCTTTAAAAAAAGTGCTTAAGTAATTCATTCTAGTTTTAAAAAGTTCGAGATGGCATGAGTATACCGATCTTGATATCAAAAAAGTATGAAAACAGAGCCGCAATCCGCCTAGAAAACGAGAATAGAGTCCGAAATGTGGCTATTGCAGTGACAATTTACTGCCATCAAATTTGAGGTTGTCTAACAAAGCTCGAGCGACTTTTTTCCCTTCATCATTGAACATAACGCCATAGCGACGTTTCTGAGAAGCTTGTTTGACGTTACAGATTCGTCCGGTCAACGGTTGGAACTGCTGACCTCTTGTCGCTTCAGTGCTCAGGTGCAACTCAACCGTTTCTCCGACACTAAAGGGTCGAGATAGTGACGAAGTGACATAGAGACAACCACTTTTGGAGAGATCTTTTATGTCGCAATCAATGCGGTGGTTCGTACTGTGAGCTTTGGCGTTTAAGCTGACTTCATATCGAGGTTCGTTGCGAAGTGGTGCAGCTTGCATGGTTTGAGGTATCGACATCGCGATCATCGCGATCGGAGTCCGTATTACATGGAGAATCTGGCTGCGAAAAGTTAACACCGCGCCTTCACCTCGTGGTGAGATTGCGTTAATTGTTGCCCAAAAACCTTCCTGAAAGAAGGCTTGGAGCTTGTCCTCATTCAGCTTTGGCAACTCCAGCAAAATCATATGATTCGAGTGAGTTCCTATGAGGTTACTCTTAGCGCGAAATCCGGTGCCCACGGGCGTCACGATGTTGACACTGAGCTCGCGACCATGATCCAGCATTGCTAAGCCATCAATGCTTTTTATTGTGGTCTGTATTTGTGCAGTGCCACCATTCTGTTGAGCAGATGTTGCAGAAGAAGTCCCTTGTAGGGTATTCATTAAGCCACCATTTGTCCCATTTAGTACTGGGTATTTTTGTCGACTGATTAGGTGTACTAACCAGCAAAAGGGGTTTTGCTTAATTCTATTTCTGCTTGAACGAGAGTTCAAACCTGAAATGCGATATATATTTGAGTTGCTTATCAATTCTATAAAGTAACTAACCTTTGGATGCAAACACATGCAACAATTGTTAGTCTTGAACGTGTTGATTGAAACCATGTCAACCGACTAAACAATAAAGGTGAAGATGATGCATCAAGTGACATTCGACCAAGCTCAGCAAGAGTTTCGTGTGCTTTTAGAGCAAGATTTGCATGCAGTCGTTAAGTATCAGCAGTACGAGGAAGATATCTTTACAATAACCTCAACTAAGGTACCAGACTCATTGCGAGGAAAAGGCTACGGTAAAGTTATGATGGAGGCCGTGTTACCCGAAATTGAACGTCTTGGAGGTAAAGTGGTTCCTGAATGCAGTTTTGTTGTTCGTTATTTTGAAAAAAATCCGCATTGGCAGCATCTGCTAGCGAGTTAACGATACTCTGTAGTGTTCGGTACTATGCGAGTTTTATCGCGGCACTCGACAAAGAGTTGCCGCGACTCTCCTCAAGGCTTTACGCGTGCCATATAGTAGGTACTTACATACTCACCATCACGAAATACTGAACATTTCGCTTCACCTTCGATCTCGAAGCCAAATTTTTTATAACAAGCGATCGCCGCTTGGTTGTCAGCATTAACTTCGATTTGGACGCGTTTTATCTGCAACCAGTTCTCAGCTAAATCCAATACGGTGGTGATGAGCTTGCTCGCGATGCCAAGGCCATGATAATCATCATGAACACCTATGCCAAATGACCCGCAGTGCCTGAGGCGAGGTGACTGCATATGCTCAAACCCGATATTCCCAACCACTTTGCCATCCACTTCTGCAACAAAGCTGTATATGTTTTCTGGGATTTTCTCTAGGCGAGCACGCCACATGGACTCACTCGGGAGAGGAAGTTGAAGTGTTTCACGATGCGCTTTAGGTTGTGCATAGAGCTCAGCCAGAGCTTTGGCGTCAGACACTTGTGTTGGTCGAACTTTAATTTCCATATATATCCGCCACTTAATTGCAGTCAATACACAAGTAACCATAGGGAGCCTAGCTCAGCGAGAATAACTTGGTATTTGTAGACAAGGCAACGAACTGAAGGTTTAGTGGTTCTAAACCCCAAATCGTTAACGACATACTCGAACCAGTGACAATGCTCTGAATCCACACTTAAAGTCACTTGAGTATATTTGATATACCATGAGCACAAAGAAAAACAAAGCACTGTATAAAAAGTAAATATGTTTGAGTTCATTTCCATCACTCATTAATCTGAGAGTACTTTTTATAAGGAATCTTTGATGAACCAGTTTGCTCAGTGGAAAACGCCACATAACTTTTTACTCGCTATATCGATCATTGTTCCGATTGCCTTTTCAAGTTGGATGGCTCTGTTGAACAACTTTGTTATAGAGCGAGCGAACTTTGATGGTGCCGATATTGGCTTGTTGCAAAGTGTTCGTGAAATACCGGGCTTTCTTGCATTTACCGTTATCTTTGTCTTGCTCTTTATTCGTGAACAGCGCTTTATGTTGCTCTCACTGGCGATGTTAACGCTGGGTACGGCAATAACAGGCTTCTTCCCGTCGGTGGTTGGATTGCTGCTTACGACACTATTAATGTCGACGGGTTTTCACTATTTTGAGACGTTAAAGCAATCACTTTCTCTACAGTGGTTGAGCAAAGAGGAGGCCCCAGAAGCCTTAGGCAAGTTTGTTTCGGTAGGCGCATTAGCTTCACTGCTCACTTATGGCGCACTTTGGGTTTGCCTAGAAATCTTCCATCTTGAGTTCAAATGGATCTATTTGTTGTTTGGTGGTGTTGGTTTTCTATTGGTGATGTGGATTGCAGTGAGCTTCCCTGAGTTTGAAGCCAACGTGACACAGAACAAAAAGTTGGTTTTGCGTAAGCGTTATTGGCTCTACTATGCGTTGACCTTTATGAGTGGTGCTCGCCGCCAGATTTTTACCGTGTTTGCCGGTTTTTTGATGGTGGAGCGCTTTGGTTATTCTGCCGCTGACATTACTTTGCTGTTTTTAGCTAACTACGGTTTTAACTTTTTGTTTGCTAAAAAAATCGGCCGCTTTATTGGTATTGTCGGTGAGCGTAAGGCATTAACGTTTGAGTATGTAGGTCTAATTGGGGTGTTTGTTGGCTACGCTCTGGTCGAAACAGCGGAGTGGGCGGCAGCTTTGTATATTGTTGATCATCTATTCTTCGCCTTAGCCCTTGCCATTAAAACCTACCTGCAGAAAATTGCTGATCCTGCGGATATGGCATCGACAGCGGGCGTATCGTTTACGATTAACCATATTGCTGCGGTGGTCATTCCCGTCACTTTTGGTTTGGTATGGTTGGTATCACCAGCAGCGGTATTTTATATTGGTGCTGCAATGGCTGCGGTCTCTCTGCTGTTGTCTCTAAATATTCCTGCCAAGCCCGCTGAAGGTAACGAAGTTAGAGTTCTTAAGTGGAATTAATATTGCTCCGGCAGTAAATAGCAAAAGAGGCTCCGAAGAGCCTCTTTTTTTATCGCATATATTGGTGCTAGAAAGGGTACCAAAACAGCTGAGTTTCGTAGTAGCGTTTTGCCAGTGCGGCTACGACAATCAGTGCAATGAAAAGTAGCACAAACTTATCGAGAGACGCGAGTGGGCGCATGCTGTACCAAGTGCGACCTTTGTTACGGCCAAAGCCTCGTAAAATCATTGCGTTAGAAATTTCATCTGCACGATCTAGACTTGAGAAGATCAGAGGTCCTAGAATCTTGGCGACGTTCTGAATACGAGTAAACAGAGGGGCATTTTTGGATAGATCCAGCCCTCTTGCTTGCTGCGCATGCATGATGTTGACAAAGTCTTTCTTAACTTCAGGTAAGTAACGCAAGGTTAAACTGACCGCATAAGCGATTTTGTAAGGTACGCCAATGCGGTTTAAGCTGGCTGCAAACTCAGTCGGATGAGTGGTAAACACAAACACCAGTGCGATAGGGAACATACTAAAGTACTTAAGAGTCACCGTGACTAGATAGAACAGGGTTTCTTGGGTAATTGAGTATGGTCCAGGCAACTCAAGTAACACAGTCGTTGCCCCTAGGTATTCTGTTCCTTGCTGTGGTGCTAATAAGAACATAAACAGGGCGTTCATCATCAACACACTGACAGTACCAATAAGCAGTGGCTTGTATACTGATACAGGCACTTTTGTCATTTTAAGTAGCAGCAAACCTGTCGCAATCAATACCGCAATCAGACGCAAATCAAAGGTGGTCAATACCACTGTCACCCAAGCCATAAAAAGAGCAAACTTAGTAATGCCATTTAACTTATGCAGTGGTGAATGGGTATCAACATAGCTGATACCAAACTTCATTTTTGAACTGTTCATGCGGCAGTTTTCTCTAAGGCGATAAAGGCTTGCATAAACTGATTTTTATCCTCGATATGCAGTTTTTCTGCTAAGTCATAAAGACTGGTGGTGGTCAAATTCGCGCGTTCTAATAACTCAGGCTCACTGAACACTTGAGTCATCGGCTTATCGGCGATGAGTTTGCTATCTGCAATCACCACTGAACGTGTGGTGTACTCAAGCACGAGATGCATGTCATGAGAGATAATGACCACGGTAATACCCAGTTCGCGGTTAAGTTGCTGCACAAATGCCAGCATAGCGGTGTAGTTGCGATAGTCCTGACCAGCAGTTGGCTCATCAAGGATTAGCAATTTAGGCTCCAATACTAAGATAGAAGCAATAGTTACACGCTTTTTCTGGCCGTAGCTCAATGCTTCAATTGGCCAATGACGGTATTTGCCTAAACCACACAGCTCTAAAACCGCTTCCACTTTCTCTGTGATTTGCTCTTCTGTAAGTCCTTGATTTCGTAGTCCAAAAGCGACTTCGTCAAAGATCATATGATGGGAAATCATATGATTTGGGTTTTGCAGTACCACGCCAATTTTCTGGCTACGCTCAAAGATGCTTAACTGGGCAACATCTTGTCCCTCAAACTCAATCTTACCTGCGTCAGGCTCGATTACACCCATAACGAGTTTAGTGATAGTGGACTTGCCTGAGCCATTTTTACCAAGGATTGAGACAAACTCACCAGGCATCACATCAAAGGAGACGTTTTCTAGTGCATTACGTTCGCCGTCATAAGAGTATGTTAAATCGGTAATACGTAGCAGAGGTGTCGCTTGGTCGGTTTGCGTTTGGCTCTTACCTTCCACTTTCCACGCTTCAAAGGCGGGTTGGTATTGTTCAACATCCAGTTGAGCAAGCGAAGATGGCTTGTCAGCTCTCGTTATCGAACAATTTGCCGCTTTCAATGCAGAAAGATATAACGGTTCACGAATACCGTGTTTAGCTAGTAATGGAGAAGTGAGTAGCTCATCAGGCGTCATATCAGCAATAATTTCGCCTTGTTCCATCAAAATGATGCGGTCAACGGGACGATGCAATACATCTTCCAGACGGTGTTCAATGATAATAATCGTCTTGTTCGTGTTCTGGTGCAGATCATCGATGATTTCAATGGTCTTACGACCAGTCTTCGGGTCGAGAGCAGCAAGGGGCTCATCGAACAACAAAATATCAACATCATCGACAAGGATGCCTGCAAGGGATACGCGTTGCTTTTGACCGCCTGAAAGATCATGAGGCGAGCGCTCAAGCATATTCTCAAGGTCAACCATTTTGGCTGTTGCTTTCACAAGAGGGTACATTTCAATGTTAGAAAGCATCTGATTCTCTAGCGCGAATGCGATATCTTCGCCAATACTTAAGCCAACAAACTGGCTATCAGTATCTTGAAGAACCGTCCCGACCTGCTCGGTGTAAGCATGTAGATCGAGTTCGCTCGTGAGTTTACCAGCAATAGAAAGTGAACCCGTCACTTCGCCAGAAATGGAATGTGGGATTAAGCCATTGAGACACTGTCCAAGGGTAGATTTACCACTACCACTTGGACCAATAATGACGATTTTCTCTCCTTTCTCTATCCTTAGATTGATATTTTTTAGTGTCGGTTTATCCAGCGACTTATACCTAAAAGAGAAGTTAGAAAATTCGATAGTCATTACTTATTATGCCTCTGAAAGGTTGCTGCTCATGGCATTACGCTTAGCAACGTTTTTCAGAATAAAGAAGCCGACGACGGCAATCAGAACGGTGTTACCTGCTGCGATAATCGTTAACTGGGTGAAAACTTTGGTGAACGGTTCTGCGTAGAGAATGGTGTCAAGGAATGCTGAGCAGCCGTAACCCACCACGTTGCCGACAAAGGCTAGGATAACAAATAGAACAAAATCCTTGGTACTGAAAATACCTTTCTTTAGGTTATCTTTGGTCATGGCTGAGTAGAAACCAATTGTCAGACCGACGATACCTGAGCCTAACACCCATGTTAGCCATACGCCCCAACCCGCAAATAAGTCTGTTACCCAGTGACCAATAAAGCCTACCAAGAAGCCGACGAGAGGGCCAAATAGAACAGAGAATAGTGCCAATACGGCCATGGCTGGTTTTAAAGTGGTGTTAGCAAACACAGGGATGCCAAACATAGGTAGACCACCAATGCCGTAGAGTGCTGCACCAATCGCGATAACAACAACGGTTTTAGCTGAAAGATTCATAGATAACCAATGTCCTGATGAATTGAAAGCCAGCCGAAGCCAAGCTTAGATTATTTGCTTGCGACTTATGTCACGTTTTAAGCGCGCGATTATACATAGAAACTCAACCAATGGAAAGCTAACTATCTAGACGTCTAGATACTTTTTTATATTGAGTTAGAAAAGTTTATCTTGGGTTTTATTTCTTTAAAAACAATAACTTAAAATCACGCTGTTATTCTTCTGATCAAAGGTTGTACGCTCTCCTGCCACGATGACTTATCTGTTCGTGACAGGAAGCAAAGCGCATTACGAGTTAATGATCGAGATAGAGGTAGTTTTGCCAACTTTTCATACGTATTAGAACCTTACGCATTATGGATACGTGGGAGAAGCTATCGGAATAGACCGCCACTTCGACCGCGGTACCCATTGGTAACTGATAGGCGTCGATATCGTCAGTAATTTTCAATGTAACCAGCACACGTCCGTTGGTACGCAAAGCGTCAGTGCCCAATAAAGCACCTCGAGCCTGAAACTGGCTTTCACCAATCGCTGGCAACACTTCGATTACTTCACCTTTGAATACTTTGCCGGGTAATGCGCGGAACAAGAACTCAGCTTCAAAGCCAGCTTTAAGACGCTGCAATGAGTTTTGACGAAACGCTGCGGTGTAAACCAAATCTTCGGTATGAACAAATGTCATCACTGGAGAGAGTGGTAACGGTACTGCCATAACACCTGGGCGCAATGCCAGTTGAGTTGCAAAGCCATCAGTAGGTGCGTACATGGTTGTCTGCTCAAGGTTGAACTCCGCTTTGCGTAAGTCGGCAAGCAAACGAGCGACCGTAGTGTTTTCTCCGCCGATCTCAGAATTTAGCGCAATCTGAGCTTGTTCAACATTTGTATTGGCGACTTCGACGGTGGCTTCCGCTGCTTTGAAAGATTGGCGACGTGTATCGAGTTGTTGCTCTGTAAACGCCCCTTTGTCAAAACCACGTTGGTAGCGGTTAAACTCGCGTTGCGCTTTATCTCTTTCCGCGATGGCCTTAGTTAAGGCTGCCTCTGCTTCTTGCAGTTTCGCTTCTAAGCCAAGCGCTCCTTGGCTTGCTTCTTTCACCTGCGCTTTGAGCTTGTCGACTTCTGCTTGATAAGGAACAGGATCGATTTTAAATAAAACATCCCCTTCCTTGAGCGGTTGATTGGGCTGGACAGGCACTTCGATGACTCTGCCACGCACACCAGAGACGATTGGCGTGGTAGTAAAGACTTGATTACCAATCTGTGTGTAAGGGTGGTTGAAGTTCATTAGCAAGATTAGTGTGCCGATCAATACCACACCGCCCAATACAGCAGTTGGAACTGTCCATTTATTCAATGGGATGTTAAACACTTTAAATACAGCAATACAGAGTGCGGCATAAGTTAGGATGAGTAATAGATCCATGTTACTTCTCCTCAGGCTTATCAGTGTGTTGCTCTGTTGCAGAGTGCTGCTTAAGCGAGTTGACCTCATGTTGTAAGCTTTCGACTTGGTCGATGAGCTTTTCCAACCGATGGTGCAGATCGTGCTGCTCTTCCTCTAGGCGATGAAACCCCCAACCACGCTCTTTGCGCCACAGGGTTGCCCAAATCCACAGAAATGGCCATAAAGCATGAAGTGTGAACAAGCTGACCCAGCCCGCATAATGAATGGCATCTTGATGTGGGTGTTCGCGCCCTTTGGCTATCTCGTAAGGGATATCATGAATGGCGATAATGCCATAAAACAAAACCAGTACGACAAAGACCAGTAAACCAAGCGCAAAGTAGTCGAGAAACATAACGGCATCCTTGTGTTTTTGTAAACTCTTACAACTATAAGATTTTACAAAAATAGCCTTTAGTCAACTATTTGCGATGATTCGTTACTTAAATTTGTGGAAAAGTGATCACTCACTACACACTTGATTGCGACCATTTGCTTTAGCTCGATATAACGCTTTGTCAGCGCGATAAAAAGTGCGTTGGGTATTTTCACCTTCTCGATGCAGTGTAACGCCAATACTGACCGTTAAGCCGCGTTCACCCAGCACGGGTTGCCAATCGAACTGAAAGATCTGTTGACGGTAATTTTCTGCATGCATCTTGGCTTGTTCGACGTTCGCTCGCTCAAGAATGACCAAGAACTCTTCACCGCCGAAGCGCACACATGATGCTCCTCGGAAGCGGAAATACTGGGTTAACTCGTTAGAGACATTGACGATCGCTTTGTCACCAACTAGATGACTAAGCTCATCATTAATCGATTTAAAATGATCGATATCGACAACCAAGAGGGCAAATTTTACGTCGTGTAGCAATAGGTCTTTCAACTTCACATCAAGCCAGCGGCGATTATGCAGCCCAGTGAGTGGATCGGTGAAAACGTCTTGTTGCAACTTGGCTACTGTATGTTTTTGATTCTCTGTGGTTTCTTTAAGTTCTTTATTTTCAATCTCAGATAGGATCAATTTGAGCTGAAGCTCAAAGCGCGACAAACGGCGCAATTGCCCAGAGCCCAATTCTGAAATCGGCACTTTTTTCATTAAGTCACTTTCAATGCGATAGGCACTGTGTTGATACTCAAGAGCTTTTCTGTAATTTTGATGTTTTTCGTATACCGATGCTAGTGCGTTAGCCAACTTTAAATTGAGGATAGGGGAGCCAGTTTGCTTAATTCGTTTATAAGCGCTTTCAAGCACCCAGTCAGCCAAATGGATTTTGTTCGCATCATTTAAACAGCAGCCTAGCTCCATGCGAATCATGTTCGACAGCCATTTGGAGTTGATGTTGCCTGCAGAGTACTTAACGTGGCCTAAGCACTTCATCGCTTCATCAAGTTGACCGCATTGGCGCAGCAGTTTGGCTTGATAGAGTAGAATTTGTCCTGACAGCACTTTATCGCTGACCAGAATACTGAGCTCTTCGCATTCAGCGATCAACTCTCTGGCATTTTTGATTTGGTTCAACTCGATCAAACAGGAAAGTTTGTACAGCTTGTAACGCAGTCTTAGCGAACGGCTGCTAATAGCATGGTCAATACTGTCTATTTTTTGATAGAAACGCAGTGCTTTGCCGTGGTCCCCATACACATCGCAAAGGTTACCCATGCCAATCACGGCTTTCACGTAGGCATCAATGTGGCTGGTTTCAACAGCAATAGACGATAGCGCGATGTATTCACTGAGTGCCAAAGCAAACTCACCTAGATCGACCAAACGTTCGGCAAGACATCCTCTTACTTCTAGGATCAATGTGGCGTCTTGTGGTAAAGCCAATAGCTCAAGCGCGGCTTGTAAATCGTCAATACTTTGCTGGTACTGTTTTAGCGATGCGCGAAACTCAGCGCAAATAATCAACGCTTGCGCTTTTTCTTGCGGCGTGGTGGCAACGTGGACTCTTACATGGTTCCAAAACACTAATGCTTCTTCACCCATAACCGATGAGGCGTCGAGACCCGCGTCAGAGATCTTGTTTAAAAAAGCTTCCATTATTGTTCTTCCTTGACAGAAGTTGTGTCGCCGTCGAAACAGAGCAGTTCTTGTTGTTCAAGTTGCTCGAGCGTAAATGGGAAAGAGAGTATATCGTGCAGCTCAATGTTAGGCGCTTCAGCAGGTAAGCCTCTGCGTCGCCAAGGGTAAATCTCGACCATTTTGGAGAGTACATCATGCACTTTGCTTGCTTGCTCTCCTTTTTCACCGATCAGAAGCCCTAAACGCTCAGGGCTGAGTCGGGAGAGTAAATCGTTCTGATTGCATAATGTATGCGCCAATTCCATGCAAACGTCTAAGCACTCTCCATCAGTATGGTGGATGACAATCACGGTGTAGTTAGCTTGCTTTAACTGCGTTTTGAAGAGGACGAGTTGTTCCCACCAATAGTTTTCAGAAACAACCTGACTCATGTGTTTGTCGGGGTCGTATTCGTATTGGCCTCGAATACGATTAATGAGTTTTAACGCGCGCTTTTCAAGTATACGCTTCGACTCTCGAGCTTTGTCATTTCCCTCGCGGATGGTTTGCTCCCGCATCATATTGACAGAGTGACTGCGGTATTGCTTAAAGGCTTCGAGTGCAATTTTGTAGTCGCCAACTTCTTCAGCAACTTTAGATTGCTGATAGTAAATCTGAGAGAGTAGCTCTCCATCTTCAAAACTGTTTGCGGCTTTCTCTGCCAGTCGCAATAACTCAGAGGACTTGTTTGGCTGCTTGCGCATCAACTCCAATCGTGCGCGACTGACGTATGAATGTGCCTTCATCCACACAAGATTGTTCTGATCGACCAGTCGCTGTGCTTTGGTTACCGCTTCATCGGCATCTTCAATACGCTCCAGTCCGAGTAAGGCAAGACCGCGAAAATCCCAAATTTCTGCGTGCCAAGTTGAGTCATGATGATACTGGAGCGCTTCCTCTGCACCATCCAAAATGGAAAGCATGTCGATGTAGTTACTCAGTAAATAGTGATCCCAAGCAAGCAAAATGCGCGCTTTGCCTTCTAACCATTCGATGCGTCGATTGTTGGCGACTTTTACCGCGAGCTCATGGGTCTCTTTGGCGGGGGCATATTCGCGAAGTACTCGCCAGATATTTCCCAACCCAATCAGTGATTCTATTTGGATTTCAGCATCATCCACGAGAGCGGATTGCTCTAAAGAGCGAATCCAGTATTGCTGAGCAGAGTAGTATTTGGCTTGTCCCCAGTATTGAAGGGCGTGAACGTGTAGAATTTCTGGTAGGGAGTCGTCATTGTCAATCTGGCCGAGCTTGTTGTAGGCCTCTCGTATCCGTTTTAACCCTTTACGGTAGTCCATCAAAGACCAGTAACAACGTGACATAATGATCAGGCTTTGAATTGCACCTTCTGGGTAGAGCATCTTGTAGGCTCTGTCCGCGCATGCTTCCGCGGCTTTTAGCACCTGAAGTGGCTCAGATTCAATCCGTGATCTCAGCTTATCTATTTCATGTGTAAGCAGGTGCTGGCTCTTGTCCAATGATCTCGTCCTTCGCAGATAATGACGCGCTAACGTACAACGTTCTATGAATTCGCATTATAAAAAAAGTAAACTTTTATGTGCCATAAAAAGTGTTAACTGTGCGACAGTTTGATGGCGGACTTCACATTAATGACATTTACGAAAGCAATTCTCTCAGCGCCATTGGCGAGGAGGTTAAGCCAAGTGATTGTGCAGCCGTAACACCGTACTTATTTTGGTAGCACAAATTATGCCATGCTCTGAAAATATCCAATACGGGTAACAAGCCAGCAGGGCGTAGTTTGCGACGAGGCTCATTGATAAAACTTTCGAACAGCAGTTGAAAGCGAGCTTGGTAGAAAGCAGTACGCTCAAGAGATGCATGCTGCAACCAATATTTCGGATCGTTGCGTTCGCCTGCTAGATAACAGAGCCCTTTCGCATGTTCAGCGGTCTCTGCGATTGCCCAGCGGTCACGCCACCAGCCCATATGAACAATATCCACTTTAGGGATAGGCAAATCTTTGCCCCATTTGCCATCAACATACATTAGGTCGATGGATTTGGCTTCAATTCTCGGCAGACTAACACTGAGTGCCGCAGAGCGAAGGAGAGGATCTTGCGGTAAGTAAATCGTGATGCGTCTATCATCGGGACACAAGCTAAGCACATGCAGAAAATGAGCATAAGAAGTGTAAGGAGGACGAATCAATGCCCCTTTTGAAGGGTAGTGGAAACTGCTTAAGTTCCCCATTGGGTCTTCAACGTTGCCACGCGCTAAAATGACTTGATACTGTTGGTCAATTCGTTCGCGCAAGCTGCTAGCAAGCATTGAAGGCGGCTGATTGGCTTCAGTCGTATATTGATAGGGTACGTAACGAGCGGGCGTATTGAACGGGTCGTGATCGAGCTCACCACTTGGTTCTTCATCCGGTGAGTAATTGACATTTTGGCAAAGAATATAGCCAGACTTTGCGTCGCCAGTTGTGAGCCAAAAGACACCATTGCTACTTTTGGGTTGCAGTGGAACATAGTGTGAAGCTAACTCAAATTGCTCAGCGTGGTTGACCCAGCGAGCATCGAACATGGCAAGTTTACGTCGGCAGCGGCTGGCAATATGCTCAATGTGATCGTAAAAAGTTTTTGGGTTGATCTCGAGCTTACGACAAATTTCGCGCACCGAATAACCGGTAAAAAGTTGTGCCAGCAGGTTTTCTTGAAAAGCGAGTTTATGATTACTGCCAGACCACTTATCTACAAAGGTCAGTTGGCAACATTTGCAGCGGTAGCGTTGACGGTCACCACTGTAACCAAAGGCATGATAGAGGTGCTTGTGGGTATGGACTGATAAGCCAAAGTTTTGACACTCTTCGTTGCGGCAAGCGGGGAGCCCAGCGCAGTGATAGCTTCTCAAGCGCTGCAATTCATTGAGCACTTCTTGATTATTAAGTAAGGGGGGGAAAGCACCACACTCACGACAAACCATGGCTGGTCGTTTAGGGTTGGTATGCTGCACAACATAACGTTCTGCATCACTCAATCCAAAGTTGTCACACGCCAATGTTTTACAAAAGTTGAGCTGTAACCCGTTCGCTTCCGCAGGCAAATCGCCAGACGCCACAATCGCCCCCTCAGGATAATCGAAGTTGCCAGCTTAAAGCTGGCAACAGTTGTTTAAACGTTAATGGCTGTTTCTAGAGCCACTTTCATCATGTCATTGAACGACTTTTGGCGTTCCTCTGAGCTGAGTTTTTCACCACGAATAATGTGGTCTGATACCGTCAGAATAGTCAGTGCTTTTGCGCCAAGGTCAGCTGCAACACCGTAAATACCTGCCGCTTCCATATCGACACCCAAGATGCCCAGTTTTTCCATCTTCTCAAAGATGTCTGCTTCAGGTGTGTAGAAAAGATCGGCAGAGAAAACGTTGCCCACTTTTACTGGAACATTTTTTTCACGCGCTTTTCCTACTGCCGTTTCCAGCAAACCAAAGTCTGCGATAGCAGCAAAATCATGATTGTTGAAGCGGATACGGTTAACCTTTGAGTCCGTTGAGGCACCCATACCAATCACAACGTCCATTAGTTTAACATCATCGCGTACTGCGCCACAGCTTCCAACACGAATCACGTTCTTAACACCGTACTCAGCAATCAATTCATGCACGTAAATACAGCATGAAGGGATACCCATACCGTGCCCCATTACCGATACGCGTTTGCCTTTATATGTGCCAGTGAAGCCAAACATATTGCGGACATCACAAACCTGCTCTACGTCTTCTAAGAAAGTTTCAGCAATGTATTTTGCACGCAGTGGATCGCCCGGCATAAGTACTGTTTCAGCGAAGTCACCTGGTTTAGCGTTGATGTGTGGGGTTGCCATAGTCTTGCTCCAATATTCAACGGCATTCAATGGTTAGTAACTAAAACTGTTGAATGCCAAAATGTTCGTTAAGGCAATACTAGCGAGTAAAACTGGGCATCCATGAGATTCTCGTCACAAAAAATTAGACTTAATCAAAAATAATCACTCTTGATAACTAAATCTGTTGAAAGCAAAGAGGCAATCGATTGGGAGAGATTTTACAAATTTTATTGATCATTTTTAGGCGCGTTATACGTAAAAGTTGTACCAAAAAAAAACTTGTACAATAAATCAAAGTTGTGACTATACTTGTACATAAATAAAAAATGTACAACAACGTCATAATAGAGCGGAGTGATCATCATGGAAGCGAGCATCAAAATCGGTATTAGTGCGTGTGTGTTAGGTGAAAATGTGCGGTTTGATTCTGGGCACAAATTGAGTCGGTTTGTAACCAATGAATTGAGCAAGGTATTTGAGTTTGTCTCAGTTTGCCCAGAAGTAGAGTCCGGTATGCCTGTACCACGCCCCACCATTCGTTTGATTTCTGACCAAGAGCGCATTGCGCTAGTCGAAACCAAAGATGCGTCTAAAGATCACACCCAGAGCATGCTCGATTTTTCTGAGAAACGAATTGACCAATTAAGCAAACAAGATCTTTGCGGCTACATTGTCTGTGCCAAATCACCAACCTGTGGTATGGAACGCGTTAAGGTTTATGGTAAGAACAACGCAGACAAGGTCGGTGTTGGTCTGTACACCAAAGAACTGATGGAACGCATGCCATGGTTGCCAGTCGAAGAAGATGGTCGGCTTAATGATCCTGTGTTGAAAGAAAACTTTGTGACTCGTGTTTACTGCTTACACGATTTCTACCAATCAATGGGCGGAGAGCCAACGGCGGGTAAGATCGTCGCGTTTCACTCTCGATATAAACTCACTTTGATGGCACATCATCCAGCTTCCTATAAAGAGTTAGGTAAGTTGGTGGCGCGAGTGGCCGATTACAGTATCGACGAGTTCTTTCAACGTTACAGAACGGGGTTAATGCAGGCAATGGCAAATCGAGCTAGCCGCAAAAACAACACCAATGTATTGATGCATATCCAAGGCTATTTTAAGCGCGATCTTAACGCGGAAGAAAAAGCAGAGCTTTGCCAAGTAATTGATGACTATCGCATCGGGGTATTACCATTACTGGCGCCAATGACGCTGCTTAAGCATCATATGAAACGCACTCCCAACGAATACCTACAACATCAGAAATTTTTAAACCCTTACCCAGAGGAGTTACGTCTACGTTATGGGCTGTAAGGAAAAGCTGTACGCCATTCGAGAAGTATCCGAGGTAACGGGCATCAAGCCCGTCACCTTGCGAGCGTGGCAACGTCGGTACAATATTATTCAACCAGAACGCACTGAGAAAGGTCACCGACTTTACACAGACACCCACATTGAACAAATCAAAACCATTCAAGGCTGGCTGGAAAAAGGGGTGGCCATTGGCAAGGTGAAAGCTTTGCTTGAAAGCGAGGCTGGCGTTGAAGATGTGTCATTAGCAAATTCGCAACTGGAAGAGGTGGAGGCGATGCTGACAGCACTGGCATTGCTCAATCGCTCCAAAGCGGAATCCGTACTGTCACAAGTTTGCAAAGAGTATCCGCTGGATATCTTGCAGCATCGGTTTATTCAGCCAATTTTTGACGCACTTAGCAGCGTAAAACGCAGTCAGAGAACCTTGCAACAAGGGATGTTCAACTCGTTAGTGATGGCTCAGCTCTCATTCATATTGGAAGCCGAAAACAAAGTGGCTCCTCAAGGGCGATGCTTGTTGGTGAGTTATGAAGAACTGGGGTCTATTGAGCTTCGATTATGGGCATTGAAACTGTCAGAACAGGGTTTTAGCGTCAACTTTATTGAAGGCGTCGATGATGTTTCAGCCCTAGTCGATCATGACGGACTCAAAAAGTACCAAGCGGTTTCATTGTTTGCCAGCCAAGCACCTTCTCAGGTTCAAATTGAGTCAGTGAAAGTACTGCAAGGGCGACTCGCTGAAAACTTAATACTGAATCCGCTGCTCGACTCTTTGACAAAAATATAAGGACATAAAATGCAGATTGTATGGCTGCGACGAGATTTACGCGTAGAGGATAACAGCGCACTTCACCAAGCTATCGATTCTGGGCAACCGGTCGTCGCGGTTTTTATCGCGACGCCAGAGACTTGGGCAAAGCATCATTTGGCTCCCATCCAAGCTGATTTAATCTATCGCCGCTTATTTGAACTTCAGCATGATCTCGCTAAGCTAAATATTCCGCTTCTTTACCATCAAGTCGCGGATTTTACTGAGAGCGTTGATTGGCTATGTGATGCCGCCTCAGAACTGCAAGCGTCGCGGATTCTGTTTAACAAAGAGTATGAATGGAATGAGTCGCAACGTGATCAGTACCTTTGTGAGCGCGCCAAATGTGATGTGGCTAGCTATGACGACAAGTGTTTATTTGCCCCAGGGAGTGTGTTTAATAAGCAGGGTGACTACTTTAAAGTCTTTACCCCGTTTAAAAAGCATTACTTGGCAAAGTTGGAGCAATATCCGGCCACTATTGCCAAATCTCACCGTGTTGAGGAGCGAGCAGAGCTTGGCGCGATGTCGGCCTATCTGCTTTCTGCTGACTCTGAGTTTTCTTACCCTCGCGCGTCGAGTGAAGGCTATTGCGTCGACACTCGTTCTATCCGTCAAAGACTGCGTGATTTTTGCCAAGACGATGTTGATGGTTATCAGCAGCAGCGTGATTTCCCCGCGGTAGAAGGCACAAGTCGCTTGTCCCCTTACTTAGCTATTGGTGCGCTGTCTGTAAGACAATGCACGGCACGTTTAATGATCGGACACGGTTATCATCTCAGCCTTGGGCGTCAAACGTGGCTTAGTGAACTTATTTGGCGTGATTTTTATCAACATCTCGTCTTCTTTGAACCCAAGCTCTCGAAAGGGAAAAATTTTGTTGGCTGGACAGAGAAAGTTGAATGGTTGGAGAACCATGATTACTTGAGTGCCTGGCAGCAAGGTAGAACAGGCTATCCGATTGTGGATGCTGCGATGCGACAGCTTAATGCCACCGGGTGGATGCACAACCGACTAAGAATGATCGTGGCAAGTTTTCTCACCAAAGACCTGCATATCCATTGGCATGAAGGCGAAAAATACTTTATGCAGCAACTGATCGATGGCGATTATGCCGCGAACAATGGTGGCTGGCAATGGAGTGCCTCGACAGGGTGCGATGGGCAACCTTACTTTCGTATTTTTAATCCGATTACGCAGGGAGAGAAATTTGACGCACAAGGGGCGTTTATCCGTACATGGATTCCAGAGCTTGAGAGTGTGCCTGATAAGTTTATTCATAAACCGTGGTTATGGGACAATGTAAATACCTTGTCATATCCACAACCAATAGTTGATCACAAAAGCGAAAGAGCGCTAACCTTACGCTTCTTTCAAAATGCCAAGGATTCGTTGTAATGCTGCGTAAGCTGCTCATACTGTGTAGTTGTTTTAGTGCCTCTGTTTGGGCAACAAGTTACCAATTGCCGCCGGAAGGCAGCAATATTGTCGGCAGAATCCAGTTTCACCAGATTGAGAAAGGTGAAAGCATGGCGGATATTGCTAAGCAATATGACGTTGGTTTTTTGAGTCTGATGGCAGCCAACCAAGGTGTTGACCCTTTCCTTCCTTCTGAAGGGTATGTACTTACGATTCCCACACAAGTGATTTTGCCGCATGTCGAGCATGAAGGCATCGTGATTAACCTAGCAGAATTGCGCCTCTACTATTTTGACCCTGCGGAGGATCAAGTGCATATCTTCCCTGTTGGTATTGGGCGTGTTGGGCGTGATACGCCAGAAATGGTGACGAAAATTAGCCAGAAACGTCCCAATCCAACTTGGACGCCGCCTAAGTCAATTCGCAAAGAGTACGCCGCAAAAGGCATAGAGCTGCCAGCTGTTGTACCCGCAGGGCCAGACAATCCGTTGGGAGAGTATGCACTGCGTCTAGCTCATGGTGCTGGGGATTATTTGATCCACGGAACGAACAAAGATTTTGGGATTGGTATGCGAGTCAGTGCTGGCTGCATTCGAATGGATCCTAAAGATATTGAGTGGTTATTTCAGCAAGTCGAACTCGGCGTGAAGGTGACGGTTATTAATGAGCCGGTCAAAGTGACGCTAGAGCCAGATAGAAGCGTCTATTTAGAAGCCCATGAACCCCTCACTCGTAGTGATGGCAGTAAAAAAGTATTGGGTGTCCCTGAAGAGCTTAAGTGGTGGTTGCAAGCGATGGATAAGCCTGATGCCAAAGCCCGTGCGGCGATTTTGGCTCAAAATGGCGTTCCTGTTGAGATTGTCGAGCCCCATAGCTTTGATACGGATGAGATTTTTTAGCCAACATTCCGCCTTATTTTACGAAGTGTAAACTTGCCGCTACGTTAACCCGTGGCGGTTTTTTTATCTATTTGTCGACTTTTTATCAATCTGCCGCCATTTTATGGCACGGAAAAGCCACCTTGTGCAGTTTACAAGGTGTGTAAGCAAAGGAACGCAAACTATGGACACCGATCACTCTCCGTATGAAAACTTATTAGCACTAATGGTTGGCAGCGGACTGGTTTCATTAGGAATCATCTTCTTTAATAAAGTTGGCTTGCTAACCGGTGGTACGGCTGGCTTAGCGATTTTCATTACCAAAGTTACCGATTTTAGTTTCGGACAAGTCTTCTTCGCCCTTAATCTTCCGTTTTATTACCTCTCTTTCACGCGAATGGGATGGCGTTTTACCCTCAATACGTTTGTGGCAGTGCTGATTGTGTCAGCGGCTTCTGATTACTTACATTACGTAATTGAACTCAAGCAAATTAACGAAGTGTATGCAGCCTTGATTGGTGGTGCTTTAATTGGCACGGGATTATTAGTTATTTTCCGTCACAAGATGAGTTTAGGTGGTTTCAATATATTAGCGCTATTTCTACAAGAGCGGTTTGGTATACGTGCCGGCAAAGTTCAGATGGCACTTGATTGCAGTATTGTGGTGATGTCGTTGTTTATTGTGCACTGGGGCTTAATTGTCTTGTCGGTGATTGGTGCGATTGTGACGAATTTGATTTTGGCCATGAACCACAAACCTGGTCGATATCAACCTCAAGCGAATTGATGGCTACCTTTAAGCGCTTGGTACAATGAATCAGACAACGCTCTGAAGCCAGTATTTTTCACTCGGTTCAGTTTAGAGTAGACAAAAAAAGCGCCCATATGATAAGCAAACATATGGGCGAAAATTTGGGCAACAATTTGAAATTGTTAAATTGGAGATGTTGGTAAACATCCGTATTCAAACTGTTAAAACATTCTCGATGTTATGAATGATTTTCTCAGTATCACCAACGGGCATAACTTAACACTTTTGTTACGTATCGTTAATTGATAATTTTAAAAAGATAAATTCCAAAATTGAAATCAAGCCTCTAGCCCTTGTCCTATCTAGCTTTCGCAAATTTATTTTTTTTCACCCATATCCTTAGAGAAAGCGTAAGAAATCAATATAAATCATTGATTAAATAGATAAATAAAAAACGTTTAATTGTATAAAATTACGGCTAAGTTGACATAATCTGCAACAAACTGTCTTTGGCTATCTGGGCTGAAACAAAGCTGTCATTTTCATGATCAATTGCAATAATATTTAACTTATTTTAAAAGAATCGACCCCGTCATATTGCGGTCTGGTAACATTTTTGACTGATGGATGCTAAGAAAAATAGCGGGAGTGTCATTAAGGCTGGTGCGTGTTATGAGTGATGGGTAGGGCAGGAGAATAGAGTTTAGTATTGCGATGAAGTCGCGTTTTGATGTTGTTATTGTGATTTTGTAGGGCGTTATTGGATTAAAAAATTGGAGTTTGGATACGTCGGCTCCTCCTTGAGCTAGCAGATCATTTCATGCTTTTTGCTGCATGTTCTATTTGCTTAGGTGACATGCCAACGGCGATGGCGCCGGTGGCAAACGCTTTGATCGTTTGTTCTGTTGTCACATCTGCCGTAGCCGGCTTGTCATTTTTGCCATTTTCCATTTCTGAGTTGGTAGCGGCATGCGCCCCAGATACTGAGAATGAAAATAGAGACAAAGCAATAACAATGGCCCTTTTCATAGTTAAACCTCTTCAACATATTGTTGTCATCGTCGACGAATGACATTTTTTATTAAATGGCTTGCTGAATTTGTGAGTGCGACATGCCAACGCTTATCGCACCACTAGCAAAGCCTTGAGCAACTCGTTCTGCTGATACACTTGCAGTTGACGCTTGTGTAGCGAAAGCAGAAACCGAGAAAATAGATAACGCAATAATCAGTGTCTTTTTCATAATTTTTACCTTTATTCGTTTTATTTCTTGAAGCAATAATTAATGGACAGTGGTTACTTGATCGCTTTTTCAATTTGCTTTGGTGTCATACCAATGCTCATCGCGCCTGTTGCAACACCTTTAATTGCTTGCTCTGCAGTTACGTTTGCCGTAGTCGCTTGAGCTGCGAATGTTGAAATAGAGAAGATAGAAAGCGCGATGATAATTACATTTTTCATTATGTGTACCTTTTCCTTTTCAGTTGGTGATATTTAGTTTGATGTTAGGTTGAGCAATTATTATTTGTTGATTACGTTTTCAATTTGCTTAGCAGACATACCGAAGCTGATAGCGCCAGATGCGATGCTTTTTACTGCTTTCTCTGCTGGAACGTTTGCTGTCATTGAGTGAGCAGCGAATGCTGATACAGAGAAGATAGATAGTGCGATGATGAATGCGTTTTTCATGTTGTTTTCCTTTTGGTTAAGTTACGTTTACGTTGTTGAGCTGACTTTCTTTTATTATTTAACTGCGTTTTCAATTTGGTTTGCGTTCATGCCGAAGCTGATAGCGCCATTGCCAATTGCTTTGATAACTTGTTCAGTTTTTTGAGCTTGGCCGTTCATGTCGTTGTGAGAAAATGCTGCGTGTGCTGCAAATGCTGAAACAGATAGAACAGACAATGCGATAACTAGTGCTTTTTTCATAATTTGATCCTCTTCATATTTATTTTTGTTTTGGGGCTTGCCCCTCTCGATGAAGTGAATATTAATGAGACATTGCTCACGTTTACAGGAAATCTGGACTTTCCATTTTGGAAATTACCGTGCTTGAGTTCACAAAACAATCAATAAGCTGATTATTTGCGCGGGTTGACTTTTATACAAACGGTGATGAAAAAAAGCGCCTTGTACAAAAGTACAAAGCGCTTATTGTGAGTCATTATAATTTTAATTAAATAAAATCAATCAGATAGCTCGCTAAGAACTCGTTCGCCTACACTGTATAACCATGATTTTTGTGGGTCATTTTGCTTCGCTCTGTGATAGCTCATTACGCAGTGAAGGTTCAAATTTGTGAGCGGAAGCCCAATCGCTCGACAGTTTTTTGGGATAACACGCGACATTGTAAAAGAGAAATGATCCGAGTTAGTGACGATATTTTCTATCGTCAAGGTGTTCTCTACTTCCACATCTGCAGTGATGCGATGACCTAGACTTGCGAGTCGCTCAAATAGTGGGTAGCGGACATCATGCCAGCCAGGGTTACGGGTGATCACAAAAGGGAACTGTTTCAGTTCTTCAAAGCTTTGTGCCGGATGGTCATTGCGTACATAAAATGCCGGCGAGATATGACACAGTGCGCGTTGATGGATCACTTGAGGTAAGGTTTCGTCATAAATCCCAAACAGTACCGAGTTTTCCCCTTCGATTAAACGGGTTCGGGCTTCTAAGTTCCATTGACGCATTGAAAACTTGGCGTGGGGCGCTTCTTTGCGCAGTGCTAAATAGAGCTTGTCACCAAAGTTATCCCAAAACAGTGCGTGACCATACAGTATGATTTCTTGTTTTAGTGTTTGCGGGTCGAAGTCAGTATGTTGAATTGAGTCAAACGTCGAAAGGATATTTTCAAAATGATCAATGTTTGTCTCAATAAAAGTGGTGGGTTCAAAGCCATTGCGGGTTTGAACAAAAAGAGGATCTTCAAAATGCACTTTGAGCTTCGATAAAATTTTACTTACCGCACTCGATGTTTTTCCTAGGGCGTCCGCCACCAACTTGACGTTTCGCAACTCATGCATCTTTACTAAGACAAAAATACTCTGAATATCTAAATTGTTTCCCATACTTACCGCTCTGAATCAATTTAACCTGTGCGAAATATAAAGAGTTTTGCCACCAAAACTCAATGATCTAGATTCGAAAAAATTGAGAGAAGCTTAACAAACTAGCTAAGTGATCGGTGGCATAAGGGTGTTAAAAACCACCGACGAGCAGATTTTCGTCAGTGGTTAAGAGTCGATTAAGCAGGCAACTGGTTTAACCAAAGCTGATGTAAGCCTTGAATGTCTTTACTGCACAGCAAAGGCATCGCTTGCTTAATTAATTCATCGGGCCAGTTCCACCACTGCATAGCGAGTAGCATGGTGATTTCTGCCTGTTCAAAGCGATAACGAATGTGTTTGGCTGGATTCGACGCAACGATTGAGTATGGCTCGACATCTTTGGTTACCAGCGCACGAGAGGCAATTACGGCTCCATCACCAATTTTGACGCCGGGCATAATCATCGCTTCAGAGCCAATCCAGACATCGTTGCCAATAATCGTGTCCCCAGCCCGTTCGAAGGCATCATTTGCGCCTGCAAAGAGCGGGTTATCCTGATAAAAAAATGGAAATGTTGTTGCCCAGTCATGACGGTGCCCTTGATTGCCAGCCATGATAAACGCAGCGCCAGAGCCAATAGAGCAGTAGCTGCCAATAATGAGCTTATCCACATCATCACGATCAGGCATTAGGTAGCGAGCACAATCATCAAAACTGTGCTGGTGGTAGTAACCAGAGTAGTAACTGTGCTTACCAACAATAATGTTGGGATTGGTAATTTGATCTTGAATCGGCTTGCCAGCGAACGGGCTATCAAAGTAATTAGTCATGGTGATCTCTTAGTTCTATTAGTTGTGATCGGGTGTTGAACTGGATTATATACCCAAAAGGTTTGAAAGCGCAGAGTCTGGTTTATCATGGGGATCAAATAGCCAACGGCGCTCAGTCGAGAGGAGTGTTGTGAAGGGAGGGGGCGCGATCTTGCCAAAGAATTTGAACCGACCGCGCCGCAGTGGAAACTAATCGAGGGATTTTTTAAAGCGTTTTGAAGCGACAATTAAGCCAAATACTGTAAAACCAGCGAGCCACGCCGTATCGCGCCACAAGTCGATTAAATCAGCACCCCGCAAGACAATACCGCGAATTAAGCGCATAAAGTGGGTGGCTGGCAACACTTCCGATATCCATTGTGCTGCAACGGGCATCGCTTCATAAGGAAACATAAAACCAGACAACAAGATTGAAGGTAGCAAAATAAAGACCGTCATTTGCATCGCTTGCAACTGGGTACTGGCAATGGTTGAGATGACCAGACCAAGAGTTAAACTGGCAGAAATAAACAGCAAGGTGCCCAGTAGAATTTGGCTTAATGCGCCATTTATCGGTACGCCGAATATAAAATGCCCCAAGCCTAGAATGATCCCAACTTGGATCAAGCCGACAAAAATGTAGGGTACAATTTTCGCCACCATCAGCTCTATCGAGTGGATAGGGGTGGTAATCAATAACTCAAGATTGCCTCGTTCCCGTTCTCGTACAATGGCGGCGCTGGTAAATAGGATCATGGTCATGGTTAATATCACTCCAAGTAGGCCAGGGACGATATTGACCGCTGAGCGCTGGCTTGGGTTGTAAAACAGCGCAACTTCGAAGGTTTTATGCACTTGAGGTTTGATTTCAAAATCAAAATCAGTCAGCGGCATGCTTTGCAAACCGAGGATAGCAGCACTGATCATCGTATCTGAGCCATCAACGATCCATTGCCCTAACTCGCGCCCTTGCACCATTCGTTGAGTTAAGTCTGGCGGTAAGATCAACGCAGCTCTAACGCTACCATCTTGGATGGCTTGTTCGGCTTGTTGTGGCGTTGCGAAACGTTGTTTGATCTCCACGACTTGAGTGACACGAACTGACTCTGTTAACACGCGGCCAGCGGCACTTTGGCTTTGGTCAACAACGGCGATAGGGATATTACGTACATCAGTATTGATCGCGAATCCAAACAATAGCAGTTGGATAAGCGGGATCATTACCACCATACCAAATGTGATGCGATCACGTGAAAGTTGGCGAATCTCTTTCAACATTACCGCTTTCATTCGCACAAAACCGAGGATCATTGGCGGCCCTCCCCAGTGACTGTGACAAACACATCCTCTAAGCTTGGACGAGCGAGGTTCATCTCAGCGTTAGCCAGTTGCGGAAACTCGTTAGCCAGCCATTGTATTGGCTGATCGATGTGGGCGTGGATCAATACTCGCAGGCGAACACCGAGTTGGGCTGCCGAACGAACTTGTGGTCTTTGCACCAACATTTCCTTTAACGTTCGCAATCCTGGCGCTTTAATTTCCACAACATTGACTCCCATTTCTGCCATCAAACGTTCTGGCTCACCATCAGCACGGATCAAGCCCGACTCCATAATCGCTAGACGATGACAACGTTCCGCCTCATCCATATAGTGGGAGGTGACTAAAATTGTGGTGCCTTGATCGCTGAGATCAAATAGCTGTTCCCAGAACTCGCGGCGGTTTTCAGGATCCACTGCGGAGGTGGGTTCATCTAGAAACAGAAGCTCTGGTTTGTGCATGGTGGCTGCGGCCAGCGATAGGCGTTGCTTTTGTCCGCCACTCATACCGCTAACCCGCTGCTTGCGGCGCTGATCTAACCCATAAACGCCAAGCTGATGATTGATGCGAGCGTGTAGGGCTTGATTGGGCATACCAAAGATCTGGCCGATAAACTGCAGGTTCTCTTCAACGGTGAGATCATCATACAGCGAGAACTTTTGCGTCATATAGCCGATCTTAAGTCGCAGTAACTCTGACTGCTTGGGGATTTGCAGGCCCAGAACATCCACTTTACCTGAGGTTGGGCTTAGCAGGCCGGTGAGCACGCGAATTGTGGTGGACTTTCCACAGCCATTAGGACCAAGAAATCCATAAATACTGCCTTTAGGTACATTGAGGTTAATACCTTCTATCGCGGTAAAGTCACCGAATTTTTTCACCACATTGCTGGCTTGAATTGCAAACTCTGACATGGCTATTCCCCGCTCAAGTCAACTTGTGCCGCGATTCCGGAAGGCAATGCGACAGCTGCTTCCGTTAAATCCACCTCTGCGAGGTACATAAGACGTGAGCGTTCTTCTTCTGTCAGTGCGTAATAAGGTGTAAATGATGGTTCAGTTGAAACCCAGCGAACATGCCCATCAAACGCTTGTTCAACGCCATCCACATAAACTTTTACCTGTTTACCCGCAGTAAAGCTGACACGATAGTTCGCAGGCACATAGACTCGTGCATAAGGCACTTGACTCGCTTGCACCACAGCAACAATGCCGTTGACTGGAACACGCTCACCTAAGTTGTAAGGCAAGTTATCTAGCACACCATCTCGAGTGGCAACAATTGTCAGTTCATCCAGCTTTTGCTGTTGCAAAGCGACATCTGCTTGAGCGGCGGCGAGTGCCGCTCTAGCTTGTTCAATATCTTCAGGGCGAGAGCCGGCGGTGAGTTTGCTGAACTCTTCATTAGCAGAATCCAGTTCGGCACGAGCTGAGTCACGTGCGGCTAATGCGGAGTCTTTCTCTGACTGGCTGATCAGTTTTTTCGCAACCAGTTCTGCTTTGCGTTGATAGTTTTTTTGTGCTTCAGTGAGTTGTGCTTGGCTACGAACGACACGAGCCTGCGCTGCAGCAATATCCTCAGGGCGTTCACCATTGGTCAGTTTTAAAAGGTAAGCGTCGGCCTTGGCTTGTTCGGCAATGGCATGCGCGAGCAGCGCTTGTTGATTTTTATTGTCAAGACGGACGAGAACGTCTCCTTTACCGACAATACTGCCTTCTTTGATCGGCAGTTCACGAATAATTTCATTTGCAGTTGCAGAGAAGGTCACGCGATCGCGTTCCAATGTGCCCAGAGCCTTCTCCTTTTCTATTGGAGTGCAAGCGGCGAGTGTGATGAGTAGTAGGGTGCTTAATAGGTATTTTTTCATGCACTTAGTCTCTTAGTCACTTGGGTATATAGTGCAGCTTAGTTGAAAACTATCGCTGGTGATGTGATCGTATGTATAGAGTAGTGCTTTTAGTAACGTTAAGAAAAGTCACATAATTCCCCATATATTCATCAAATGATGAATATACTTAAGCTAAGTCGCTTTTGGAGAGGTGGGTCAATTTAGAACATTTGCTGCTCTAGTATTGTTATTCACTCGTTGTCAAACGTTGTTGCTCCTCCAATCCCATTGCTGTCATTCCTCCGATCCTAATACTGTCATTCCCTTGAAGAAGGGAATCTCGCTCTTAGCTTATGTTCGTAGTGGTTTCAATGACTGGGCATTTTAGTCAGACAGGTCGATATGTCCCGCTTAAAAGTTTGGTGCTTTTCTGTGAGCTTTATGCATGCGGTCCAGTTACTCTTTGCCTTGCCAAAGAGTAACCAGAAAGGCGTTCTTGTTTCTTTGACGCTATTCGGCCGGTTTTAGGTGTTCCCGACACCGAAAACCTAAAAATTCGTCCTGAATTTTTGCCTAGAGTATTGGTCACTCAAGCTAAGTCGTTTTTGGACAAGGTGGCTCAGTTTATAACGCTTGCTGCTCTAGTATTTATGTTCACGCTTCGTCAAACGTTGTCATTTCTCCGATCCTATTACTGTCATTCCCTTGAAGAAGGGAATCTCGCTCTTGGTTTATGTTCGTAGTGGTTTTAGTGATTGGGCATTTTAGTCAGACAGGTCGGTATGTCCCGCTTAAAAGTTTGCTGCTTTTCTGTGAGCTTTGTGCAAGCGGTCCAGTTACTCTTTGTCTTGCCAAAGAGTAACCAGAAAGGCGTTCTTGTTTCTTTGACGCTATTCGGCCGGTTTTAGGTGTTCCCGACACCGAAAACCTAAAAATTCGTCCTGAATTTTTGCCTAGAGTATTGGTCACTCAAGCTAAGTCGTTTTTGGACAAGGTGGCTCAGTTTAAAACATTTGCGATCTAGTATTGATGTTCACGCTTCGTCAAACGTTGTTATTCCTCCGATCCTATTACTGTCATTCCCTTGAAGAAGGGAATCTCGCTCTTAGCTTATGTTCGTAGTGGTTTTAGTGATTGGGCATTTTAGTCGGACAGGTCGATATGTCCCGCTTAAAAGTTTTGGTGCTTTTCTGTGCGCTTTGTGCAAGCGGTCCAGTTACTCTTTGCCTTGCCAAAGAGTAACCAGAAAGGCGTTTTTTGATTCTATGGAGCTATTCGGCTAAGCCGCCTTGGGTGAGTTTGGTTGGGTCAAGCAAGCGTTCAAGCGTCTCTCTATCTAAATCGGTTTCTCTATCGGCTACGTCGATAATGGCTTTGCCTTCCGCGTAGGCTTTTTTGGCGATATCAGCTGCTTTGAGGTAACCAATAACTGGGTTGAGCGCAGTGACCAGAATTGGGTTCTTGTCTAACGCTTGCTTAAGGTTATCCTCACGTACGGTGAAAGTTTCAATCGCTTTGTCAGCCAATGCCGTCGCACTGTTGGCAAGCAATTCAATGCTTTCTAGTACATTGTGCGCGACTACGGGCAACATCACATTAAGTTGGAAGTTCCCTGATTGTCCCGCCACCGTGATTGTGGCGTCGTTGCCAATCACTTGCGCTGCTGCCATCGCAGCGGCTTCGGGAATCACTGGGTTGACTTTACCAGGCATGATCGAAGATCCAGGTTGCAAACCCTGAAGTTCAATTTCCCCCAATCCGGCCAGAGGGCCTGAATTCATCCAGCGCAGATCATTAGAGATTTTCATTATCGCTACAGCGGCAGTTTTAAGAGATCCAGACAGTGCCACAACGGCATCTTGACTGCTGAGACTAAAAAAGAAATTAGGGCTGGCAGTAAACTCACTTCGAGTGGTTTGAGTGAGGTTATCTGCAAAGGCACTGGCAAAGCGAGGGTCAGCGTTGATGCCGGTACCGACAGCCGTTCCTCCTTGCGCCAACGCTCTCACCTCTTTGAGTTGCTGCTCAATAGCTTGTTTGGCATGTTCAATTTGATATTGCCAACCGCCTAGCTCTTGATCAAAAGAAATCGGCATTGCATCCATAAGGTGGGTGCGGCCAGTTTTAATACTAGAGCCGATCTGCTGACGTTTATCTTCAAGACGGTCGATAAGGTGTTGCAACGAGGGAAGTAGGTGATTTTCAATTGAGAGTACGGCGCTAATTTGAATCGCTGTGGGAACCACATCATTACTGCTTTGCCCCATATTGACGTGGTCGTTCGGGCTAACAGAGGCGCCTAGTTGAACGCTCGCCAAGGTGGCGATGACTTCGTTGGCGTTCATATTAGAGCTTGTTCCAGAACCTGTTTGGAATACATCAATGGGAAAATGTTCTAGATGATTTCCGTCAATAATGGTTTGCGCGGCGTCGGCGATAGCAGTGGCAATGTCACCTTCAAGTAAGCCAAGTTGTGCATTGGTGATCGCTGCTGTTTGCTTAATGTGGGCGAGTGCTTGAACAAACGCGACAGGCATTTTATGTTGGCTAAAGTGAAAATTATCGACGGCACGTTGGGTTTGGGCTTGGTATAACGCAAAGGCGGGTACTTTCACTTCTCCCATGCTGTCCTTTTCGATGCGAAATTGCTGTGTCATGTCAGATCCTTTTGTTAGTCATGTGGTGCTTGAATACACCTTAGTTGTTGTTGTAAAGAAAGAAATTTTACGTCGCCATCTTCCCACTGGTAGTAATAGCGTTTGAGGCACAAAAGAGGGGTATGAATGGAATCAAGACAGACTCGACGAAAGATTCGGCTATGTTTTGGGTTTTGAATCGCTTCCAGCATGTGGAAGTACAAGCGGCGCAGATAGAGTTCGCACAGAAGGATACTTTCGTACTCCGAACCTTCTTCGTAGTAGGAGGCGAGTGTCATTGACCAATGAATATAGTCTTGAATAATATCGGGTTCAAAGCCATCGGGAGCTTGATGCTGAACAAAACGATCTTGAGCTTTGAAGTATGCGTTGTATACCGGCTGTAATGGATCCATAATTTCCTCTTTTGTGTTAATGATAATTATTATCAGTTAATTCAAAGAGTGCAACCATAAGAAGTTTGGGGGTTTGCGTATGCTTGCAAATCAAAATTGCCCTGAAAGATTTTCAACCTATATCAGGGCGAATAAAATCTTGGTCACTAAGCTAATAGGGGGGCAGTAAGCAAGACCAGAACCCTTTGCATATATAGGTTTGGATATCAAAGTAAAAGATACCTTTATTGTTGCGCCCTATATCTGTGTCAGTTAAATTTCTGCTTCCAGCCTTGTCCAAGAAATTGTTTATTACTTGAGCGTCATTGAAGCTATCTTCTCGATGGTTTGCTATTGGCTGAAATGGGTTTGCATTCGCACTTAGGAGATAAAGCCCGATGATTGTCTTGCCTGTATTGTCAAATTTAGTGATGTTGGCTAAGTGATGATGAGCAGGCATGTCGAAAGTGACATAAGATTTATCGCTTTCCCATAGGGACGTCGCAAATTCAGTATTCACTAACGAAGAATCATAAAATGGGACGACGTTTTCTGCTTGATAGACACTTTTTTCTACCACAAGGTTAAACATGTAGTTATTAATAAACTGAGATTTTGCGTAAAATTCATGATCATAAATACTGTACCCCCTGTATTGTCGATACATATCATGAATCATCACATTATTGATGACATTTACCCAATACGTCTTGTCACCGGCATAGCCAGAAGCGGTGATACCATTAGCACCTGTGCGAATATAGTTATTTAAGACATTGGTTACTCCTTCAGGTCGAGTGACTAGCCCGCCGACTTTAATCGCTCCCCATTTCTTGCCACGATCATCACCTAGGTCATGGATATAGTTGTTAAAAACATAACTTGGCCCTTTCACATTAGGAATAACACTGACTCCGACATATCCATGCTCAATTTCATTGTCGTAAAAGGAGACATTATTTTGCCCCCCATCCATTTCGATAATATCGTCATTGGAATAGGCGAGATAATTATTGTAGATTGCGGAATCTCGAACAAAGCCACCTAAGATACTGCCGTTGCTGCGACTCTCTATCACATCATTGAATCTATGGCCGTGCGTACCATAGAATCGATTGTTACGTAGGATCACTTGCCCCGAGTAATTCCAGTCTGGGTGATTGGCTGCTGCTAAATAGGCATTTGGGCCATGAGGATGTCCGGCACTCCAGTTATTTGCTTTGGGAACGGGTGAATGAACATGACAGTTTTCAACGACAACGACACCAGTGTTGAGTAAATTGAATGCAGAGTCATAGTTGATTGCTGTTCGGTCATCTGCATTCTCATAAGCTAAGCCATCAACGATCACATTAGGGGTGCGCCCGAAGCCAGAAATATCACACCCATTGAACCATAGACTGTGGCTTGAGTTACTTGAGATGGCATTTTTACGACCTCCCGAGACGGTGATGTTTTCGAAATAAATGTATTTGTTTGAGCCTATATTAATGGCTGAGTCATGCACGTTGCTGTCGGCCACAATTGGTGTTGTGTCATCACCTATAATTTTTGCCCAACCATCACTTGTCCCCTCAATATTTAGTGCTTCGAGGTCGAGTTGTCCACCGAAGTAGATGTCTTTTAGATGGTAGATTTTTTGCGGATCGAATTGAGGTTGAGAGTCCCAAGTTTTAAAAGAGTAGATCTGTATTTCATCGTCTTGGACATCACTCCTTAGTGTGACCTTAACTTCGTATTCGGTCTGTTCTTTTAGGTAGAAAATGCTTCCTGACAGGGCGTTGTCATGGCTATTCCAATGCAAATCTAATCCGTCTTGCCAGTTTTCGTCCCCTTTTTTGCGGTATTGTATGCTTGCCGTGTCACTCTCTAAGCGGTCAAAGATACTAATACTTGCAGACTCAAGTAGAGGCGTAATTCGATAGGAGATGTTGTTAGTCGCGGAGGCAAGGTTATCGACTTCAGAACTGTGTGAAACAGAGGCCGAAGAAAACATAAAGATCATGGTAAGTAAAAAACTTACCGCTCGCGCTTTACCATGTTTAGTGGCTATGAAATGGTTTAATTTATTCATTTGAAGCCTATAGATGTTTGGTATGTGATGCTGATTTTATAAACTTTAGTTTAGTTTGATTATGTTAGTTGAAAGTCATACCAGGCTAACAATGTAACGAAATGGAATGAAGATAACATGTGCAAAACAAGGTTTGCATGGTTTTCAGTACGGCTGCATACCTAAGGTATCACATCCAGAACTTTCTAAAGAGAGTGCGGTATGAGGGGCGCAGATAGGGGATTTTGTTTCGACAAGTTAAAAGAGTGTTTAACTTTTTAAGAAGGTTGGTATTGTACGAAGGCGAAGGTAGCAAGGGATAAAAGCAC
The DNA here is from genome assembly GCF_009938205.1 of Vibrio panuliri. Classification (NCBI taxonomy): domain Bacteria; kingdom Pseudomonadati; phylum Pseudomonadota; class Gammaproteobacteria; order Vibrionales; family Vibrionaceae; genus Vibrio; species Vibrio panuliri. The sequence continues at coordinate 240,888 of NZ_AP019655.1, forward strand.
AATATGAAAATAGTAGAAGTCAACAGGGACAACTTACAACAAGTTATTGCTTTGCAGTTGGATGATTCTCAAAAGGGCTTAGTGTCTGATAATGTTCATTCCATGGCTCAATCAGCCGTAAACACAAGCTATCAGCCGAGGGCTGCGGTTGTAGACGGAAAAGTTGTTGGGTTTGTGATGTATAGTGAGTGGGTTGATGCCGAATGGGCAGTCATCCCCCGTCCTAGGGAATATTACATTTTCCGTGTTATGACTGATAAAGAGCACCAAGGTAAAGGCTACGGGCGCAAGATGATGAGTATGGTGATAGAGGAAATTCGAAGTAAAAACCCTAAATCAATTCATATCGGCTATTGTGATGAGAACAAAGTGGCCAGAAGCTTCTATCAAAGTCTTGGTTTCGTTGAATATGGACGTTTTGATTGGGGAGATATCGCGGCAAAAATTGAGTACTGCGAATAGAATTACCTGCCAATCGAGTAAAAAGGAGCCTTTTGGCTCCTTTCGAATATCAACTCGCTTTAAGTTCTTCCAATACTATCGATAAAGAAGGTTTGATCTTATGACCGAGTGCTTTGATCTCATCATTAGGCACAACCAAGTCAGGGATCTGGTAAGTTTGCATGCCAGCGGAAACGGCTGCGATCACGCCGTTAGATGAATCTTCAAATGCAATACATTGCTCTGGCGCGACGCCGACGCGTTGCGCAGCCAGTAAATAGATTTCTGGGTCGGGCTTACCATTACTTACTTCACAGCCACATGTTAGCCCCGAAAAATAACCGTCTAAACCTGCCAGTTTTAGCTTAATTTCAGCCAGTTCTCGACGAGTTGAGGTTGCTACAACGGTAGGAATATCATTGGCTTTTAGCCATTCAAGTAGTGCGATAACTCCTTCTTTCACGTCAATGGCTTGGTGATGAGTAATGGCATCGTAGTTTTGCTTCCACTCGTTATGAATCGGTGCTAAATCGTCACCGTACGCTTGTAAGAGGATCTTTTGAATGCCAGTAGAGTTACGCCCAATAATGTTTAGGTAGGCCTCTTGATGAAAGGGAAATCCCAGTGTTTCACAGGCTTGTTGGAAAACACGCATACATAGACGTTCAGTATCGAGTAGTAGCCCGTCCATATCAAAAATAGCAGCTTTAAAGTTCATGGAGCTTATACAATCAGTGACGCAAAGGCGCATTTTTACACAGAAATGGTGGCGAACCGAGAGAATAATTGCAAAAAAACATAATAGCTAAAATGGCTCAATCGGCGTAAACCGTAAAGCTAGCTGTTCGGAAGGGCGTTTTGGCTATTTCTCAGCATCCAGCATCTTGGTGTGATTTGACTATAGCCAAAATGGATATTTTCCGTCATTGTGGTGAGCAAGTTATCTGGTTACAAAATGCAAAGTAGCTAGAACCGCGATAATAATAATTTGGGAGTAAAACATGGAAAGTAAAACCGTTGCTTTTATCGGACTTGGCGTTATGGGATACCCGATGGCAGGCTATTTGAGCAAAGCTGGTTACACAACACGCGTGTACAACCGTACTTTTTCCAAAGCGGAAAAATGGCAGACAGAGTACCAAGGTGTAGCATGCCAAACCCCTAAACAAGCCGCTGAAGGTTGTGATGTTGTGTTTGTATGTGTTGGGAATGATAACGATGTACGCAGCGTCATTTATGGTGAAGAGGGCGTGCTTGCAGGGCTAAATGCAGGGGCTGTGCTGGTGGATCATACGACTACGTCAGCAAATCTTGCTGAAGAACTGGCACAAGAGGCGAACAAGCAAGGTGTCGCATTTATTGATGCTCCGGTCTCTGGCGGTCAAGCAGGAGCAGAAAATGGTGTGCTTACAATTATGTGCGGTGGTGAACAAGCCGTGTTTGAGCAAGTAGCACCGATTATGGATGTCTATGCTAAGCAAAGCACCTTACTAGGTGAAAATGGTCAAGGCCAACGTTGTAAAATGGTCAACCAGATTTGTATTGCTGGCGTCTTGCAAGGTTTGAGTGAGGCTTTGATTTTGGCAGAAAAATCTGGCCTAGATATCGCTCAAGTGGTGGATACGCTTAAGTTTGGTGCGGCGGGCTCTTGGCAAATGGAAAATCGCGCGAGCACGATGGCGCAAGATAAGTTTGATTTTGGTTTCGCGATTGATTGGATGCGTAAAGATCTTGGTTTCTGTTTAGAAGAAGCAGAGCGTCTAGGTGTTGAATTGCCTTTGACAAAAGAGGTTGATCAACGCTACGCCGATCTTCAAAAGCAGGGGCTAGGTCGTATGGATACCTCTGTGCTAATTAAGTCTTTGAAAAACTAGCTCGACCACTTGGTAAAAATAGCGGTGACGTTGGCGCCGCTCTTCGCCAAAAATAAAAAAATCCGATATCAATGATATCGGATTTATCTATGAGCTCATAAGCGAGTTCACTGCATTCCAGTTGCTATCGCAACCTGAACGTAGTTGAACAACAGGCGGGGTCTTATTTAGTGTAAGACTGCGCGATGTTGTCGATACGTTCGTTAGCGCGTGCTGCTTCTTCTTGTGCCGCCATTGCTGCGCTACCAGATTTTTGTACGTCAGATTTTAGAGCGTTAACATCTTGGCTTAGCTGACTTACTTGATTGCTTAGTTCGTCTAGTTTTGCAGTTGTTGCTTCGTCTGGACCTGATGCACAACCAGCTAGTAGAAGAACTGAAGTCGCTGCAGCTGCGATAAACATTTTGTTCATGGATGAACTCCTTGCATTTGTAAGTATCGTTAATGTCCTATACCTATAAATGTATAGTACAAAACATAGTGTAGCTCTATTTATACATTTTACACAGTATAGAAAAGTCAAAATATTCCAAGAATTTAGCGGTTTTAATCCGAGTGTTGCAAAAACGTACCACCATACCGAGTCACTGTTCACGATTTCGTCAAGAACACAGAGGGATTATTTTCTGTGATCTCTATCCATTTTACCTGCTTTCGAGGTATCATAGCGTGTTTAATTATATTTGACGGCGCCACGCCGAAACTGACTTTGGAGAATACTTTGCAGTTTAAAGATTTAGGCTTAGATAACCGCTTATTGAAAAACTTGAACCACTATGCGTTTAAGAAGCCAACAGATATCCAAAAACAAGCAATTCCTGTGGCAATTGCTGGTAAAGATTTGCTTGCTTCATCAAAAACCGGTTCAGGTAAAACGTTAGCGTTTGTGCTGCCTATGCTTCACAAATCGCTTAAGTCAAAAGCGTTTTCGGCAAAAGATCCCCGTGGTTTGATTTTGGCGCCTACTCGCGAGCTTGCAAAACAAGTTTATGGTGAGCTACGCGCGATGCTTGGTGGTTTAACTTACGATGCGACACTGATTGTTGGTGGTGAAAACTTTAACGATCAAGTGAAAGCGCTACGTCGCTACCCTAAGTTTATCGTTGCGACACCAGGGCGCTTGGCTGATCACCTTGAGCACAAATCTCTGTTTCTTGATGGTCTAGAAACATTAGTGCTTGATGAAGCAGACCGTATGTTAGATCTTGGTTTTGCGCCAGAACTACGCCGCATCAATAACGCAGCCAAACACCGTCGCCGTCAAACGTTAATGTTTTCTGCAACACTTGACCATGCTGAAGTCAATGATATTGCGGCAGAGATGCAAGATGCGCCAAAACGTATCGCAGTAGGTATCTCTAACCAAGAGCACCAAGACATTACCCAGAAGTTCTACCTGTGTGACCACTTGGATCACAAAGAGGCGATTTTAGAGCGTGTACTAGAAGAGTCTGAGTACCGTCAGGTGATTATCTTTACCGCCACTCGTGATGACACTGAGCGTCTAACTGCCAAGCTGAATGAGAAAAAACTCAAAGCCATCGCATTGAGCGGCAACCTCAACCAAACTCAACGTAACACGATTATGAGTCAGTTTGAGCGTGCTGTGTTTAAGATCCTAGTGACGACAGACGTGGCTTCTCGTGGCCTAGATATAGCCAACGTAACACACGTGATTAACTTCGATATGCCAAAGCATACTGAAGAATATGTACACCGCGTGGGTCGTACTGGCCGTGCGGGCAACAAAGGGGATGCAATCTCATTGGTTGGTCCTAAAGACTGGGACAGCTTTAAACGTGTAGAGGCATACCTGCAGCAAGACTTAGCTTTCTCGACTCTAGAAGGTTTGGAAGGTAAGTTTAAAGGTTTGAAGCCGAAGAAACCTGTTTCTCGTAACGGTAAAGTCGATTACCGCAATAAGAACAAGCAAACAGCGAAGAAGACGGCGAAGAAACCAGTTAAGCGTGATAAAGGTTTCTACCAAAACGTGGCCGTGGGTGACAGCGTCTTTATTCCTAAAAAGAAAGTGGCACCAAAAGCTGACGACGAGTAAAACAAATTTTTTGAATAGACCACCTTCGGGTGGTCTTTTTTATGCCTAATGGTTAGCCGCAGTGACCACTGGCTTCTCCCTTATAAGGACAGACACCTTAACTCTTACAATTCTTACAGGGACAGACGGTTTAAAGTTGGATGTTTTAGGTTTTAAAGGGACAGACGTTATTACCTTTATACGCGACGCTCACCAAAGCGCAGAGATGAAAAAAGGCACCCTAAGGTGCCTTTGACTTATGACTTATTTTCTATTTCCGAACTACGGCAAACTTACGCTTGGATAGCTGGTTCTTGCTTTGCTGTTTCAGCTGATACTGCTTCTTCTTCAGTATTAAGGCCTAGCAGCTTATCTTGCTCAGTTTGGTGAGCCATGATTGTATTGTAGTTGTTGTTTAGGTATTGAAGAGTCTTAACCGCAGCAACAAAGAATACAGGTACAATCAACACGATAATCAGTACAGGGAACGCTTTTAGAATGTTCAAGTCTGCATTAATCAATAGGAAGATGATTGGCAGTGCTGTCAGCAATAGACACCAGAACAGACGGAACATTGGGTTTACGTTCGCTTCTTCATCAAGTTGTTTTGTTGCAATACCCGCTAGAGAGTAAGACGTACCGTCTAGTGTGGTTACTGTAAACAGAATCATCGTCACTAGGTAAATTGCAGTTAGTACCATAGGGATTGATGTTGAATTAAAGATCTCTTTAACCAGCTCAGTTGGTTGACCGTCAGCGATTAGTTTCACGCCATCAACAACACCGTTGTTGATAAGGTCCATAGAGAACGTGCCACACACACCGAAGATTACCGCAGAGCCCATTGTGCCACCAATCACTAGGATTAGAATAACATCGCGTAGCTTCTGACCTTGAATGATTTTAGTGATAAACACGCCCACACCAGGAGAGTATGAAATCCAGTTTGCTAGGAAGAATACAGTCCAGTATTGAGGGAATAGTGTTGTGCCATATGGGTCAGTGTTGGTGCTCATGCGGATGTATTCCGTAAGCATTACGCCGATACCGTTGGTGAAGTTGTTCATGATCAGTGCTGATGGACCGATGATGAAAATGATGCCAACGAACGCTGCACAGATGTAAATCGTTGCGCTTGATAGACGAGCCATGCCTTTCTCGATGCCAATGTACGAGCTTAGCGAGAAGATAACCGATAGACCAAGAATAACGCCAATACCTAACATCAAGTTGTCTGGAATACCGGTCAGACTCGCAAGGTTAGACGAGATCATTGGAATACCAAGGCCCAGTGTTAGTGCTGTCGCAGCTAGTGTGGTAATGATAAACAGTAGGTCGATTAGCTTTTGTGCCCAAACTGGTAGGCTGTCGTTAAATAGCGAGTTAATCACACCGCTCAAGCTCATACGACGGCTTTTCTTTAGGTAGAACACAACGGCAAATGGGATAGCAACGATTAGGTAGATAAACCAGCCAGCTGCGCCCCAGTGGAACATGTTGTACGCAGTTGCGTACTCCATTGCCATCGCTTTATCTGTGATACCAAATTGTGGGTCCATGAAGTAGTACACTGCTTCAATAAAGCCCCAGTACATGGTACTTGCACCCATACCCGCAGATAGCGCCATTGCGAATAGTTGGAACTTAGTGAATTTTGGTTTGGTGTCACCCATACGGATGTCGCCGAACTTTGAGAATGCGATGTATAGTAGGGCACCTGTGGCAAATAGGGTGTACCAAAGGAAACCAGAACCGAAGTTAATAACGGTGAAATCTAGCATGCTACCCATGGTGCTTTTAACTGCTTCTGGGTATACCACTGCCAGAATACCAAGAAGCAGTACGAATCCAAAACTGCCAAAGGTGAGTTTCCAGTCTATTTCTGAAGTATTCAATTTCATAGTGTGACTTTCCAATATTGTCTAATGTTGCGAATACTCGGACGGAGAGCTGACATCAAGTGCTGCCCCTTCTTGTTCACATGGACAAGAAGGGAAGCGGTTTGTAGGTAGAGGTGTCAGTCTTTTGTTGTCTCTGTATTTAATTATTTTTGTTTTAAAGGCATGCGCTTATTCAAAAACGTAAGATGCCACAGACATTTCTTTCACTTTGTCCCAATCCATTTCGATACCAAGGCCGTTGCCTTCTGGAGCGTGAACATAGCCTTCTTTGTCTGTACGAATGACAGTCTTCGATGCTAGCTCGAAGTCATCGTATGGGTAGAACTGTTCGAAGAACTTACAGTTGTTGTGTGCAAGTGCTACATGTAGGTTTGCCGCTTGCGTTAGTGTGTAACCCATTGATTGGATTTCAAGGTTCTTAGAGAAGCCCTCAGCAATGTGGAAGCACTTGTTCAATGGTGTAATACCGCCGCAAACTGTTGCGTCTTGGCGTACGTCAGACCACATTTCTTTTGATAGTGCATAAGTGACTTCTTGAAGCGTCAGCAGGCAGTTACCGTGGCTTGAGATCTCAAGGTCAGTGTTTTTCACTAGGCGCTTGTAAGTGTTGTAGTCGTAGTCAGAAACTGGCGCTTCTAACCATTCCCAGTTGTAACCTTCTAGACGACGAGCCATTGCCATTGCTTGCTCTGGTGTGTAGAAAGTTGCGGTGTCTAGCATAAAACGAATGCCAGTTTTACCGTAGCGAGCTTGTACAGCATCTACTAGCGCAACGTCTTTTTCATATACACAGTAGCAGTGCAGTTTGATTGCTTTAAAGCCGTGTGCCACACAGTCGTCTAGGTACGGGAAGTACTCTTCTACCGTGTCGAACATTGGCGTTGATGCATAAGAAAGCATCTTGTTACGAGCGCCACCTAGTAGCATGTAAAGTGGCATACCTGCTTTTTTTGCTTTGATATCCCATGCAGCGATATCAATAGGAGATTTTGCAGGAAGACCACCCCAAGTGCAGCGAGATTGAAGCCAGTTGTATAGCTCTTGAGTCGCAAGAGGGTTTTTACCAATTAGACCAGGAACAACAGTACGTTGTGATTCGATGATGCAGCGGTCAAAATCGTTTTCAGTGTAGCTGATGGTTGCGCCAGCACCTTCTGTGCCGTCGTTACAAATTAGACGAACGATGTTGTTGGTGTATAGCAAAGGTTCTTGGTTATCTGCCCATGGCACTGGTGCTGCTTCGCGGTCTGCAACCGCATAAAGTTCAACGCGTTCAATTTTTAGATCTTTCATCTTCTTAATCCTTACAGGCGTGAGCCGTTTTCAATCATGGTGGCGCGAATTTTCGCAACATCTAGGTCACGAATCGCCGAATCTGTATCAATTGCTTGTACTGCCGCAACACCAGCAGCGTGGCCCAATTCAAAACACTGAGCCGTTACGCGAGCAGAAGCTAGAGCTTCGTGTTCAGCACTTAAACAGCGGCCTGCGACGATGATGTTCTCACCAACAACAGGAACCAGTGTGTGGAATGGGATGTCGTAGTAATCATTAAGCAGCCAATGAAGTTTTGGCTTGTCACCTGAATGCAGCTCAATTGGCCAAGGCGTGCGACATACACCGTCTTCACGTTTGCGGCAGTTCACTACATCTTCGTTAGTCAGTGTTTCAACACCGACGATAGAGCGAGTTTGGCGGATACCCACTTCAACGCCCGTATCAACCACAAATGCGTCTTCACAACCCGGAACAAACTTGTTTAGGAAGCGTGCGTACTCGCGTACTTGGCGACGGCCAAATACTTCAGCTTCAGTAAAGTCAGCCGGATCAATCACGTTTAGCATGCGACCATCTTGGCCCGCTAGACGTGTGGCGTTAACCATGAGTTCGTTAGCACGAGTGGTTGGGAAAATCCAAATCTTGTGGCGTGGTAGTTCATACTCGCCGCTTGCGTTTGCTGCCAAGATATTTTCGGTTACTTTTGGTGGACAGATAGTATCTTCACCGTAGTACTCAAGGTACTTATCCATGTCAACACCACCGAAGCGGAAGAACATAGTTGGGTTTTGAATACGACCATTATCACCGAAGTAGTAATCCATGCCAGCACGGGCAACAACCGCTGCGTCACCGGATGCGTCGATGATCATCTTGCTTAGGATCACGCTTTGACCCGCATTAGATTCAACGATAACACCTTTAAATGCGTCGCCATCCATGATGACACCAGTTACTGCCGTGTGGAATAGGGTCTTAACGCCCGCTTGTTCTAGGAAGTCGTCAGCAACTTCACGCCAAACCAGTGGATCGTGAGTCACGGTAAATGTTTTGCCGTAACGTTGTGGCTCAGTGACGCCACCTTTGTTTTCTAGCGCCTGACGAAAACGTTCTGTAAAACCGTACACAACTTGCTCTGGTTGCGCGTCTTCGTTGTCAGTTGCCATGTACATGCCGCAGATAGTGCCTGATAGGCCCGCTACCGCTGCACCGCCACAAAAGCCGTACTTTTCAATTAGCCAAGTTTTTTTACCAAGGCGACCGGCGCTTTCCGCTGCAGCCACGCCCGCAGGACCACCACCGATGACTAGCACTTCTACTTCTGCCAACACAGGTAGATCCGGTGTGCTTTCATAACGACGGATAATGTTCCAAGATTTCATTCTTACCTCACTAATAGATAACTGATGTTCATCTGATATATCAGTTGTATGTTTTAAATATATTCCTAAATTCTTTTCTGGTACAATCAGATTGTTCTTAACGTGATATTGCTCACTAAAAGATTGAATAAAGGAATAGAACCTATATGAGCGTTAACGCAGTCAATAAGACCGAGGTTGCATACAGCAAGCTCGAGAAAATGATCATCTTCCGCGAGTTAGAGCCAGGGAGTATGGTGAGTGAGAAACAGTTAGCTGAAGAATTAGAGTTAGGACGAACACCCGTTCGTGAAGCTTTACAGAGGCTAGCGTATGAATGCATGGTCGAAATTCATCCTCGCCGTGGTATTCAAATTCCGACGATTTCGGTTGAAAGCCAATTAAAAATTTTGGAAGTTCGCCGTGATATAGAAGCGCTATGTGTTAAGTATGCGGCTTCACGTGCCAGTGTTGCAGAGAAGCAGCAGATGCTGCACTTGGCTGAGCAATTAGAGGTTTGTGCCGAAAACAAAGATGACCTGCTTTACGCCTCTTTGCTAAAAGATATTCATACGGTGTTAGTCAAAGCGGCAAGCAATGAGTACCTCCAGTTAGCCATGGCGCCACTGCAGGGACTTTCTCGTCGTTTTTGGTTTGCGTACAAAAACGAAGCGTCTGATCTGGTTGAGGCTTCATCATTGCATGCGGCGGTACTGCGTGCAGTGAGTCATACTGATGATGACGAAGCGGTTGCGGCTTCCCACCGCTTAAATGACTATTTGACAGATGTGGCTTACCGTTCGATCAAACCTCGTAAGTAACGCTGTCGTTGACCTTCCAGATATAAAAATGGCTACCCAAGAGGTAGCCATTTTGCTTATTTGATGTTTGTGTTTACTTAGAATATTAAGTGCGCGACACCTGCAATAACAGGCAGAGTGATCAGCGTACGTAGAACGAAAATTGCGAATAGCTCAAAGATATTCACTGGGATACGGCTGCCAAGTAGCAGTGCGCCCACTTCCGACATGTAGATCAACTGAGTAACCGACATCGCAGCAATCACAAAGCGAGTCATTTCACTGTCAATTGACGCCGCAAGAATTGATGGAATAAACATATCCGCGAAACCAATCACAATCGTTTTTGAAGCTTCTGCTGCTTCCGGTACACCCAGTAGTTCTAGATATGGAATAAAAGGTTGTCCAAGGAAGGTAAATACCGAAGTGTACTCAGCAATGACCAGCGCAACCGTACCTAAGCCCATCACAACTGGCAGTACGCCAAATACCATATCAACAGCATTGTGAATACCTTCTTGAGCGATGGTTTTTAGTGATTTCACTTTGCCCGCTTTTTCTAGTGCAAGCTCCATACCCCATGAGAAGCTAGAGTGCCCCATTGGGATAGCATCAGCGTCATCAGCAGGTTTTGTTCCATCAATAAAGGTATCTTTCTTGTAGCTGAGTGGTGGTAAACGAGGGATGATTACCGCTGCGACAAAACCAGCCAAACAGACGGCTGCGTAGAAAGGCAAAAACATGTGCTCTAAGTCAACTTGAGCAATAACCACTAGGCTGAAGGTAATTGAAACCGCAGAGAAAGTGGTGCCGACGACCGCAGCTTCGCGTTCGGTGTAGAACTTGTTTTCGTACTGCTTACTGGTTAGCAAGATACCTACGCTACCATCACCTAACCAAGACGCCATACAGTCAATAGCGCTACGACCAGGAAGGTTAAACACAGGACGCATCACTTTGGCGAGTAACGTACCGAATAGCTCAAGCAAACCAAAGTTAAGCAGTAAAGGAAGTAGTAAGCCAGCAAAAATAAACACTGAGAATAGTGTAGGTAGCAAGCCTTCTAGTACCAAGCCCCCTGTGTTTTCTTCCCAAATCGCTTTTGGACCGAGTTGGAAAAATGTCATGACGACCGCAATACCACCAATAACACGAACGGCTAACCAAAGAGGTGATGGATTAAATAATCCATTTAAGAATGGGCTGTTAGCAATCACACTTGGGGTTTTAACTCGACATAGCAAAGATGCCGCCGCCATAAATGCAACAATAGCCGTGACAATAGCAACCAATGAGTCACCAAACACCGCTTGGATAGACTTCGCTAGAACCGCGACAGGAATGGTGATATCACCGTTGTAGCTAATAGGAGCCATAAACAGGAACACACCGATTAGCGACGGGATCAAAAAGATCCAGAAGTGCGATTTCGGCTTACTTTGTCCGGTTGTTTGCGTTTTATTGGTCATTGCGTTTCTCATGTTACAACTAGTCAATAATAGTCCAATCCGTTGGCATACTTATTCACTAAACATCCCTATTTAATCAATTTGGCGCATGCTACTTGATTTTGCCTATAGGTGCAATACTATTCATTAATATTCGCTATTTATTCATCATAAAGCACTGTTAAGTGTATAAATTATAGACAGTTGTAAATTGGTCGCGACGAAGACAAAACTGAGGTGAAGATGAGAGTCGATCAGAACCCAGCAAAGGGTTCCGATCATGGCTTGTTTGCACAGATAAGAAGAGCGTTAGTTTGTATAGCGAGTGGTATAGAGATAGAACCAATAAACGATGGCTAAGCCGAGAGCTAGGGCTATTGGTGCCATCAGAGACGCGATTGCGTATGTGCCATAGAGTTTTGCCCCCATTACACCACCAAGCAAAAAACCACTAAAGATAAACAAAAACAGCTTAGCTTTACGGTAATCAAAGCGTTCGCCCCGCAGGCGTGCACCTATCATTATACCGAGGTCGGTAATGATACCGGTCATGTGGGTTGTTCGCACAACAGCGCCACTGAAGGTGGTGATCATCGCATTTTGTAGGCCACAAGCGGCAGAGGCGAAGTATTGACCTGAGGTGATATTGTCTTTGAGTAGTAGATAAGCGGCAAAAAGTAGTCCCGCTTCGATACAGAGTGCGACGCCATAGCGGCGACCCAACTTTAAGGCGGTACATTCGAAAAATGCGCCCGCAAGTGCAGCACCAATTAAAAAGCTGACGAGTATCATCAGTAGATGGCTGGTCATGCCATCGAGTGATTCGATACTGGTTCCCAGTAGTGTGACGGTGCCAGAGATGTGTGAAACGGCTTGGTGCTGAAAACCAAGTAAACCTATCGCATTGACAATGCCAGCCAGCAGGGCAAGAAGGAACGCTCCGTATTCCACCCATCGAGGTAGTCGAGAAATCACAATATTACTCCCAAGAACAAGGGGGCGATTATAGCGCTGACCGCTACTCGCTTAAAGGGGCGTTGAGTTAAAACTCTAGGAAAATGCACCGACCAAACCTAGCTTGATGGAAGACAAGCATAATCAGAGCAGTGACTTAACTTGTCGCGGTACAAAAAGTTACTCGAATGGCGGCTATACCTGACAGGCAAACTTTAGCCAAGAATGTTTGTGCTCTTCGTAAACGGCAAAGCTCGGCTGTGGTAAGTCTTGGCTATTGAACACCCCGATAGGAATGACCACAAAATCAGGTAGGGCGGAAAGTGTCAGCATCATAGTGCTGCCACAAGCGGGGCAAAAGGAGTATGAGACTTGATTGCCTGAGTCGCCTAAACGAGTGTATTCAACGACGTCACCACTGTAGGTAACTTGCGATTTGGTAAAGCGTGCTTGCACCCCAAATACGCTCCCCGTTCTTTTTTGACAGGCGAAGCAATGACAAATGGCAGTACGAATTGGCTCACCTTTGCAAATCAAACTCACTTGACCACAACTGCACTCTGCGGTGCGAACTTTAACATTATGTTTCATTGTCGATCCTTGAGATAACACGTAGGCACTGATATGTTGATCACTTTATAAGGATACACATAGTAGACTGAATATGAAAAAACGTCTGTTACCCATCCCACTTATTTTGCTTGTTCCCATCGTTCTACTGGTTATCGTGGTGGTGGCAGGTTTGTATCGCTTTAGCATGGATGATGAAGAGATACTGGCAAAGTTCCCTAACCAACATCAGCAGTATGATGTGGTTGTTAAGCAAATCTTTGATATTCAAACGCCCAATCCTTGGACAATTGAAGTGCCAGAGAGTGCTGCATTTGCCTACATTGACCAAGTTGATCCGGCACGACAAGTCGTCCTTGGTGCCTATGACTCGGGAGTGGAGCGAGGACAGGTGTCAGTTAGCACACAATGGCTCACCTTTGTCGATACCAATCAATATGTATCGGTGATGACAGTTTCCAACCAAGGTAGCGGCGTGTTTACGTATCTTGCGACGTTCAATTATGACGTTCAACGTAAGAGAATGGTGTTAGTTGATAGCGTGCTAATTGGCGATCGTGTTGTGGTTGATGACCTAAGTTATGATGCTGCGCAAGTTACCTTGAGCTATCGTTCTCATGGTGACAATCAGGCGATGGCAGATGAGCCGAATCAGCATAAAACGCAGTTAGTTACGGTCAATCCGGATTTGACACTTTTGTTGCACAATAAATAAACGGTTGTTTGTGTGATACAGATTGCCTATATTGAAAAGCGTTATTTTTCTTGTTGTTGATGGAGTAATAAATGATAAATAAGCGTTTCTTTAAAACGAAGGATGAAGTTGAGGTTACGTTTGAGCTACCTCAAGACCACGCAGACAAAAGTGTCGCGATTGTCGCGGACTTTTTGGATTGGCAGCCTGCTGCAATGAAAAAAGTCGCCAAAAGTAAGTCATTCAAGTTTAAAACTCGTCTGCCTAAGGACCAACAGTTTGAGTTTCGTTATCTTGTCGATGATGAGCGTTGGATTAATGACCCAGCGGCCGACCAATACAAACCAAATGGGTTCGGCGAAGATAATAGTTTAGTCAATACTTATTGATAATAAATTCAGATAGTTGCTGTTTAGTGACTATCGATGGCTGTATAAATGGGGCGCTAACGGCGCCTTTTTTGATCGCAAAGTGGTGATGCTAGGGTGACAAGTCGCTTATAAATACGTACTCTTATAGCCGTTTTTTAAGTATGGAAATCAAGGTTTTCATTCTCAGGATAAATAAAAATACGAATATCTATAAGGTCAAATTGTGCAAGTAAGAACAATAAAAGCACGCGTTTCGGATTTGTCGAAACGGAAAAAAATGATGCTTTTGAGTTTGCCACTCGTGGCGGTCGTCGCTATGACATCGATTGGCTCTCACTCACCAACTATCCGCACTATTGATCTTTCCCTTCCTGAATCAGGACTGGTTGAAACTCTGCTTCAAGAAAGTGTTGAATCTGCGGATATGCCAGATTACGAATATCAAATTCGTGTTGGCGACAACCTAAGCTCTATTTTTGAGCAGCTCGGGTTTGGATACAGTGACCTAATGAAAATTATGGAAACTGACCTTAACTACCTTGCTTTGGATACATTAAAACCCGGTAATACCCTGCGCTTTTGGCGTGATGAAGAGACGAAAACGCTCGGTAAAATGGAACTGGAATTCAGTTTGGTTGAGCGCGCAGTTTATACCCGAACCGACGATGGCGAGTATACCTTTACCGATGTGAAGATTCCTGGCGTATGGAAAGAGTTTCCTTTGGTGGGTGAAATCAACGGCAGTTTCTCTCAATCGGTGAATCGCCTTGGTTTAGGGATCACCGAAGTAGAGCAGATCGTCTCATTACTTAAAGACAAGATTAATTTTTCTCGTGACTTACGTGCGGGTGATAAGTTTGAGGTCGTCCAGTCTCGACAGTACGTTGATGATCTTTTGACTGGTAATCGCGAAATTCAAGCGATCAAAATATTTAATCGTGGTGGCGAATTTACCGCGTACCTGCACTCTGATGGTCAGTACTACGATAAAAATGGTGACAGCCTACAACGTGCTTTCCAGCGTAAACCTGTCAACGGTAACTATCGCTTAAGCTCGAATTTCAATCCGCATCGCAAGCACCCAGTAACTGGGCGAGTTGCGCCGCACAACGGGACGGACTGGGCGACACCAGTCGGTACACCGATTGTTTCAACGGGTGATGGTGTGGTGGTGATGACACGTAAACACCCTTACGCCGGAAACTACGTAGTGATTCAACATGGTAGTACTTATAAGACGCGCTACTTACACCTTAGTAAGATCTTAGTGCGTAAAGGGCAAAAGGTGACGCGAGGCCAACGTATCGGTTTATCTGGAAAATCAGGTCGTGTTACTGGACCTCATATCCACTATGAGTTGATTGTTCGCGGGCGTCCTGTTAATGCGATGAAAGCGAATATTCCAATGGCAAACTCGGTGCCGAAAAAAGAAATGGCGGCATTTAAAGCACGTCGAGATCAGCTGGATAACATGTTGCATCAGCAAGAGCTGAAAGTAGCGAAAACCAGCACCAGCCCAGCGTCGAGCTAACATAAAACCTACAATGAAAAGGCGAGTTTACACTCGCCTTTTTTGTGCCCGTTATTGTCGCAAGTTAAGCAAATTGAACCAAGGAATCTCGACCAAGATCGTCAATCGACTTAGCACCGGTTAACGTCATAGCGACGCGCATTTCTTTGGCATACAAGTCGAGTAGGTTTTCCACTCCCGCTTGGCCTTGTGCGGCAAGCGCATAAACAAATGAACGGCCAAGTAAGGTGCAATCCGCTCCTAGTGCCAACATGCGCACCACATCCAATCCAGTACGGATACCGGAATCGACCAAAATTTTAATATCACCTTTTACCGCCTCGGCGATATCTGGTAGCGCTCTTGCCGTAGAGAGAACGCCATCGAGTTGTCTGCCTCCGTGGTTAGAAACCACAATGCCATCAGCACCAAAACGCACGGCATCTTTGGCATCCTCGGTGTCCAAGATACCCTTAATCACCATAGGTCCATCCCAAAAATCACGAATCCATTCTAAGTCTTGCCAGCTAATGGACGGATCGAAGTTTGCACCTAGCCAACCGATGTAGTCCTCAAGTTTGGTTGGTTCACCTCGATAGGTAGAGATATTACCCAGATCGTGTGGTTTTCCTAACACGCCTACATCGAGCGCCCAACTTGGATGAAGCATCGATTGAAATACGCGACGCATCGCCGCATTTGGACCGCTCATGCCAGAGTGCATGTCCCGATAGCGAGCCCCGGGAACAGGCATATCTACGGTAAAGACGAGGGTGGTGACACCCGCCGCTTTCGCTCGTTCAAGAACATTGCGCATAAAACCGCGGTCTTTAAGCACATAAAGCTGGAACCACATTGGGCGTTCAATCGCTGGTGCGACTTCTTCTATTGGGCATACCGATACGGTTGACATCGTAAATGGAATCCCTTTATTTTCCGCAGCTTTTGCCGCTTGAACTTCGCCACGACGAGCGTACATGCCAGTGAGACCGACAGGAGCAAGAGCCATTGGCATCGCCAATTTTTCACCAAACAGTTCGGTTTCTAAGCTTAAATCTTCCATATTGCGCAGTACGCGTTGGCGCAGTTCGATTTCAGATAGGTCAGAAGTATTGCGTTTGAGAGTGTGTTCATTGTACGAACCACCATCAATGTAGTGAAAGAGAAAGGGGGGCAGTTTTGCTTTGGCTGCTGCACGGTAATCGGTTGAGGCTGAGATAATCATAGCGATACTTCCTGTCTGTTATGTTTGCGATTTGACGAGCAAACAGACCTTGTAATTGTGTTGTCGTTTGATGAAGCAGCGATAAGAGATCGTGTAACATCAGATGTAGAGTGCTTTTGATGTTACATAAATGTTATTTGTTGATAAATGAATTAAATGAAAATATTTGATTCTAAAATTGGGCTAATCGTTTCGTGACACTCAGGACTCTTATATTGATGGGTAAAAAGCGCAGGTTCCTCACTTTAAATGGTCAACCAAACTGCGTAGTTTGGGTCGCACTCTTGCGCCCATGTTTTCTCTTCTCTTGCTTGCAAGTAAAGTTGTAACCCTTGGTAGGAATGAAATGCCGCCGCACCGCCTAAAGTTGCGAATTCATCAAAGAAATCATCTTCTAATTGGCAAAGCTCTGCGAGTGTTCGCGCTCTTTTTTGCATCGCCCATTGAATCGCAAAGGCAGGGGCTGTGGCCCCAGACACTTTAACATCAGTAATGGTGGATTGAACGCTAAGCAGACTTTGTTGCTCTTGTTCAATTTGTTGGCTTTCCGCTTCTTGAAGCGTGATTTCTTCAATGATTTGCCTGCGTTTAGTATGAGAAAGCCGTTTATTCAGCTTTGCGATTTGTAAGGCGTAGCCAAACCGATTCGGAGTCAAGATCTCCACTAACTGAGTAAGCAGTTCTTTGTCGACTCCGACCCCTTCGACATAGAAATCGATGCATGCCGTGATTGATAGGTACTGGGTGCCATCAAACTCAAAGTTTGCTGTGTCATCGATAATTTCTAGCGATTGATCGTCAATGCTTAGAGCCCAACCGTTAAAGGCAATTCGTTGTTTAGCGATTTGATACATTTGCCAAGCGCTTTTGCCAAATCCGCCCAATATTGCACCAGAGAACTCGCTTTCGATCAGTTCTTGCTCTGTCCAGTTTTCACCAATTGCGATGTGTTTGGTGTATTTAGTGAGTAGGGCTTGCTTCAGGTGCGCGCGCAATGACCAAATAGAACGAACATGACGAGGATAGCTCAGCGAGCAACACTCTCGACACGCGGGCAGTGATAATAGCGGGTGCGACAAATTGGATGCAATATTACAACTGTGCGGAAAGTCTAAGTGTGTGGACGATGGCTCACCACAAAACCAGCAGGTATGGCGAAAGTGAAAAGGTACATCAATGGTGTTATAGGCTTGGCGTGACATGATGGCATTAAATTAAGTCGCTTTGGGTTAGTTTACCCGTTTATAGGCTCGATGTAATGATGCTATTTGCTGTCGGTATACCCGCTATATCATTTTGCAGGAGACTATGGTGTCTGTCCTTATAAGAGAGGCGTTGAGTTAAGTACAGTATTGATACATAACGTAATTATTATCGCTTGGTAGTGTGATGCTTGTTGCAGAGAAGCGGGTAAGTGCAAGGTAGGATAACGGTTTTGAGCTCAAACGATTAAGGGCGTTCAATTATGACGACACAACTCGATTCTTTACGTGGAAGTGGATCTTTTTTCTGCCGTATCTTAACACTGTGTTTTCTTCTACCCGTATCGCTCGTTTCTGCCCAACAAGATCTACCACCTTATTCTCAAACAGAGTTGATATTGCCATTTCGTCATGCGGCTTTTGTCGCGCTTGATGGCACGGGACACGGTGGCAACAACCAACGATATGCGCTCGATATGGTACCTGTTGATCTTACTGACAGTGATGAGGTTGCCGAATATCAGAATTTTAATCTGACAGAGTGGTTGGCTAAAAATGCGATTAGCTCAGTTGAGCAATACCCATGTTTTGGTGAGCCAATTATCGCGCCTGCGGGAGGGGAGGTGATCGAAGTGGTGAGCGACCTTGCCGATAATCCACCGGGAAAGACCGATGCGGAGAACATGTCTGGTAACTTTGTGATGATCGCTCATGGTAACGGCGAGTTCTCTTACTTGGCGCATTTTAAACAAAGAAGTGTCACAGTAAAACAGGGTGATGTTGTGAGCCAAGGGCAAGAGTTAGGTCAATGTGGCAATAGTGGGAACTCGCATGGTGCACACCTACACTATCATATGCAAACGGACCCAAAGCTAGCTAACCCAACCGGTATAGCGCTGCGCTTTAGCAATATTTCTATTCTCCAACAGCCATCAAGTACATCACCGAGTCAGCACGACCTTATTCAGGTGATAAACCATTCTGACCGCAACTGAGTTATTAAGGGAGGAGTGCAAATTGGTCTAAATGAGTTAACTTTGTATCATCATTGGTGATTATTTGTTTTGATATAGAGTATTGAGTACCATATGGCTGAATGCGGACGAAGAACGGTTAAGCAATGAAATTACTAGCGGATAAAACTGGCGAACAGTTTCTAAACATATTAGAGCAGACCGGAGACGTCGTGGTCGTCCAGTTTATTAGCAATGAAGGGCTAGCGAAAGGTCGACCGTTTCAGGATTCTTTGCGAGGCCTGACGCTCGCTGGGTGGACGGAGCGCACCACTTCTACCGCAATTGGGCTGTACCGATTTAAGCAAGGCTACTTAGAAGACGCACATGTGAGTTTTGCTCTGCATCAGTTGTACCCGTTGGGAAGAAAAGTGAAGTTGCCTTTGGGGGGGATTGCGAAAATTGCTAGCTATGCAAACTCACACACCGATGGCTATTACATGTATGTGGTAAAAGAGGGCGAAACCAATCTTACTCGTCTAAAAATGACGCCAGATTGGGTCTTACTCCCTTCTGAAAAGCTTTTGGCTCTACCCTTTTACCCACTACCGAAAACTCAACAAGAACTTGATGCGATTGATGAGTTTCAGGCGTGGGCTGGAGGTTTTTAACCCCCGTTTAAATTGTGTCTAGTCTCAACCTCTCATAGGTCAAGCTCTGCCTACACCTCTACGCCAGCCTCATCTTCGATCACGATGTCGGTTTCAAGACTTGCTTCGTGCAGCCAAGGTTGCAAAGAGTCACTGGTAAGAACCCTTTGTTGATATTTTTGTGCCGCTTGCGACAACGTAATACCATAGGTTTGAAAGCGTAAGGCAACGGGGGCATACATTGCGTCGGCAATTGACCACTCACCAAATAACCAGCCATCAGGGTATTGATTGGCTTGCTCTGACCAAATGGCGTCAATTCGGGCAATATCTTGTAATGCGCCTTCGCTTAGCTCAACTTTACGGCGTGCCCGTATGTTCATTGGCAGCTCGTTACGCAGATTCATAAAACCAGAATGCATTTCAGCGGCAAGCGCTCGCGCTCGGGCGCGCTCTCCAACATCACTTGGCCATGCTTGTCCCTGTAAATACTGCTCGTTGATATACTCCAAAATGGCGAATGAATCCCATACAGTCACTTGCTGATCAACCAGCGTGGGGACTTTAGCTGTGGGAGATATCGTCTCAAGTGACTGGTAGAAGTCGGTTGTAAAGAGCTTCAACTTGGTCACTTCAACGTCTAACTGATAGTGAGAAAAGATAAGCCACGCTCGTAGCGACCAACTAGAGTAATTTTGATTGGCAATGTATAAGTGCATGAATGTCTCCTTACCGTGTTTTGTGACGAAATGTCCATGATGGTCTTGCTGGTTACTTACAATATCGGATTGTTTTCTTTGCCACTAACGGATAGTTTTAATACCACACTTCAATAAAATCGATGGATGACTTTCGGCAATGGACATAGATGCGTTACGCAGCTTTCTTGCGTTTGTAGACACAGGCAGTTTTACGCGTGCAGCAAAGCAAATAAACCGCACTCAATCGGCGTTTAGCGCACAGATGCGCAAGCTAGAAGAGGAGTTATGTGTCAGTTTGTTTGAGAAAGAGGGGCGCAATCTAGTATTGAGTGAAGCTGGGTTGGCACTGCGAACTCACGCGGAGCAAATTGTAGGTCTGCATAGTCAAGCGGTGCAAAATGTGAAGCGCTATGAAAACAAACGTCCGCTGCGTCTTGGATGCCCAGAAGACTACAATGACAACCTCTTACCTAATGTGATTCGAGTTTTGCAGCAAGCCGAACCGACGTGCTCGATTCACGTTTTTAGTGAACCCAGTGTCAGCTTACGAGAAAAGCTGGATAACGGAGAACTGGATGCAGCGATAGTGACACGCGCTCCCCAGAGCGAAGAAGGGTACTGGCTCGCAAGTGATAAAGGGGTTTGGATCTGTCATCCTGAGTTTGATATTGATGGCGTGACATCATTGCCTTTGGCGCTGTTTCAGAGCGATTGTAAATACCACGCTGCCGCAATTGATGGGTTAGTTAAGCGTGGGATCGCCTATCAGTTGCTGGCCTGTTGCAATACCGCTTCTGCTCAGCGAGCAATTGTCAGCGCCGGCATGGCGGTTGGCGCAATGGGAAGAATGAGCGTCAATAACGAGCTTAAAATTATAGAGAATATGCCACCGCTGCCCGCCGTCGATATTGTCTTACTGACGGGGATTGAAGCGCATCCGCTTTTAAACAAAACGTCACTGGCGGCACTGTCGCAGCTCACTTATGTCTCTTGTGACGATTTGTAGACGTTTTATTCTTACAGTACGAACTGAACGGTGACAGCAACAAATGCATGGTCACTCGCTTGTTTATCTTGCTCGTAATTTGGATTGATTAGGTGCTTATCCCGCACTTGATACTGTTTGACGTCAGCCAAGGAGTGGGGCGAATTAGGCTGAAACTCCTGCGAAACTAAGATGTAATCTAATACGTTACCTTGAGCGAAATGGTAGTGGGTTGCGGGGCGTGCTCGTAATGGTTCATTCAGTGTAAAGATATCCCAACTATCTTGTAAATTAAGCGCTGTCAGGGATTGGTCTACAGGGTGAGTCAGTAAACCGGTAACGTGATGGGCTAACGACTGATTCATGTCTCCCACTAGTACGGTAGGCATCGGGTGCGTTTGATATTTCAGCTCCATAAATAAGCGCAGCATTACAGCTTCCCAGCCACGTT
The DNA here is from genome assembly GCF_009938205.1 of Vibrio panuliri. NCBI lineage: Bacteria > Pseudomonadati > Pseudomonadota > Gammaproteobacteria > Vibrionales > Vibrionaceae > Vibrio > Vibrio panuliri. Next base: position 262,292 of record NZ_AP019655.1, read on the forward strand.
GTTGTGTTGAGAGCCACTGTCCAATAATTGGGTGTGAGTATTGCTCGGAATCGCTCTGTGTTGGGCGTTGAGATTTGAGATGGCAAACATAAAAGGCGATGTCACCCACATCCGGAACGTCAATCACAGCAAAAATGGGTGGGCGACTAAACGACGGTGGCTCAATAGAGTAGTGTTGAGCGATTAATGATGACGATGTTACGGGCTCGACATGCTTAAATGGGTACTTAGAGGCAACTGCAACCACGGGCTGTGAGTGAATGTAATCACTCTCAATATGTGGAATGGCGACGGTAGCAAAGTGCGAATAACCCAGCTCTGTGACCAGTTTTTCCGCCGCCTCAATACTGAACACTTCTTGCAACCCAATGACATCAGCATCTAACTCAAGAATTTGCTTTTTTGTCCACTCACATTTGGCATGCCACGCTTGCGTGTCATAAATGTTTTCAAAATCATAAAAGGCATTGGGTGGCTCAATGAAGTTGAAGAGATTAGCGGTCGCTAAGGTGAGGGTGGTGTTGGTGATCAATATATGCCTACCATAAATCAAGCGAAATTCTCTACTCAGCTTAATCGAGACAAGAGCAATTAGAAACAACTAACTGACAAACATTACCGCAGCGCTACGCCTTGGTTGAGCTTAATTTTATAGCGTGAGCTGGTACTGATGCGGTGTCATACCAAACTGCTGCTTAAATCGTTGACTAAAACGTGATTCTGATTGATAACCACAGGCAAGGGCAGTCTCTATTTGGCTATAGTCTCTTTGCAGTAGAGTGATGGCATGATTCATACGGATTTCCGCCAACACATCGCGAAAGCTTGCACCTTCTGCGGTTAACTTCCGTGCGAGCGTCGCTCGGCTCATTGCTAAGTGCTGCGCAGCGGTTTCGATACGGTGATCATCACCAGGTGCTGAGTTTAAGTAATTGGCGAGTTTATCTCGTACTAACTGATGACGGCTTGGGAATAATTTTACCAACGCATTGGCTTGTTTTAGTTCGGCATAAAAGCCGAGCAGCAGTTGTTGCTGAGTTTCAGTAGCAAGGTTTTGAGTGTTCATCTCACTGATAAAGTTAAAGCAATACTCTAACTGTGGTGTTGTCGAGAGTTGAGGTTTGCTCGCTGACACGTCGATGTCAGCTTGCTCTGTCCATGCGGCTGGTGGCTGGAAATTGAATGACATCGCCCGAGAGTGAAATTGCTTTTGCTCTGGAGTATTGACGAAAGTCAGGTATTGCCCTGCGGGAACTAGCAGCCAGTTAGTGCGGTTAAACTCATAGCTTTTTTCATGCCACCAAAGCTGTTTAAAACCTTGTTCGACCCAAATAATGGTTGGCGCATGAACAAACACATTGTTGAGTGGTTGCTCACGCTTACCGCGGTAGTGAGCGGTATGGACTAGTGGTTTATTCATGTCGCCTCTTCCAATCTTAATTATTCATTCACATAGGTCGCTGTTAATGTCGCTTTATCGAGCGCGTTAGCATTAAGCATATAACCTATGATCGCATTTGATGCGCCTTGAGGGATCGCAAGTTTTTCTGTCGGCATTGCCCAAACAGTAAATTGATAACGATGCATTCCGTCCCCTTTAGGTGGACAAGCGCCGCCGAAGCTTGCAATGCCATAATCATTTTTCATTTGCACCCCATTAAAGCCTTGAGTCGCTTGTCCACGTTCAATCGCGTTGACGCTAGCTGGGATATCTATCGCTACCCAGTGCCACCAACCACTGCCCGTAGGTGCATCAGGATCGTAAGCCGTAATCGCAAAGCTTTTGGTGCCTGCTGGAACATCCTTCCAACTCAGTTGTGGTGATAGGTTGTCACCACTGCAACCAAAGCCATTAAACACAAAGCTATCGGTCATGCGAGAGCCTTCTTGGATATCTTGACTGGTCAATGTCATGGCTGAACTAACAAATGATGTTGCCAGCAAAACCGAAGCAATTAAAGTGCGTTTCATCATGGTTTCCTTTTGGTTATTGAACGCTAACCATGATAAATACTGACTAGTAAGTCTAAGTCGCAAAAATGCTCAATTGCAAATTAAATTTTCTTCAAATGAGCTTTTGTGTATGATTTCTTAGGGAAAAGAAGGGCAAAGTTGGTTGGAACAACCAGAGAAATAAAAAAGCCCAGCGGTTAGGCTGGGCTCGAAAGCACTGAATTAAGTGTGATTATTTTGGATCTAGACCCAGTTTCTGTAGTACTAGTCTGAAGTTCTCACGACGCTCTTTGACGTTGTGAACATCACCAGTGGTACAGGTTAGGTCAGGACAGCCACGGTTGACGATACCTGATACATCATCGATGAACTGAGAGCCTTGCAGGCCGCTATCAACGTATTTCTTCAGTTCGTTGTAGTAGTTCCAATCTGCGTATTGACCACCTTCGTCATTGTAAGCCTGTACTGACGTTACCCAGTAGAATAGACCTGCAATCCACTTGATCTCTTTGTTCTCTTCTGAGCTACAGATCAAACCTGGGTTTGAACAGAAATCAAGTTCAGCGTATAGCGGGTTCGCTGGTGGCGCTTCAACGGTCACACCGTCAATGGTCTTACCGATAGTTTCAGGGTCAACGTGTGAACGACCTAGGTAGTGGTTTAGCGTACCGAAGTTTTGACGACCTGTTGTCTGGATTACACCACGACCCCACCAGCCACAGCCTTCAACGCTCTCTTCACTGCTGCCATCCCAAATAAAGCTACCTGCTTTTTGACCAACATAAATCTTACAGTTGTCACGTTCCCAAACTTGCTTAGATGTATCGACATTTTCCGGAACATCGTTACAGTGACCGTTGTTCGTCCAGCGACCTGCTGCACCGTTAACCAATAGACCGCGTTCTTCTAGAACGGCATCTGGTGCTGCGAATACTGGCGCTGGTGCACCGTACCATTTAGCGTGAGTTAGCGCGCTCACTTCCATCTTGTTGTCACGTGGACAAGAGTAAGCATGGTCTAAGCCAGAGACTGGGTTAACACCGTAGTCAGCATATTTCTGACCAAGCTGACCACAGCTCGCGGTCATTGGGTAATCCGCAGGTGCACCGTACTTAGTTTCAGACCAGTTGTTCTCGTCACATGCGTTGTAACGGATAGTTTCCTGCATACTTTGCGCAAGGAAGGCAGCAATCGCGACTTTAGCGTAAGTGATGTTAGTGGCATCGTCTGCTTCGTCGTTCATTAGCCAGAACTTGTTACCTGCAACACCGATGTTGTGCATGGCATTCAAGCCGTCTAGGAAGTCGTTCCACTTGTACACAGTTGATGGAATCCACTGTGACTGCGGCGTTTCGTATAGGAACGCTTCGTTGTCCATCGCATGTTCCGCATCAGCTAACTGTTGGTTCAGCGCTTCGATACGAGTTAGCGAACCTTTCTCAAGCTCTTCACCTACGTAGTAAAGTGGGACTTTCGCGCCTTGGTAAGCTTCAATTTTTGCCGTTAGCGCTTGGCTATCTTGGTCAAACGTTAGCGCAAATACGTTGCTGAATGCCGCTTTGCGTAGTTGTGGTTTGCCCGCAGAATCACCCATAAAGTAACCAGATGCTTGGTCAGTAGGGATATTTGCAAGCATCGCTGGCGTTTTCACGTAGTCAGAAACTTGCTTCACGTACTCAAGCGCGTTGTGCCATTGATCGCTAGTTAGTGCATCCGTTGACGCTGACTTAGTGAATACCACGAAGTCTGCTTTGTTTGCTGCATCCGCTTTGTAAAGCTCAAGTGTCGCTAGTAGGTCTGCGCTAAATACTGATGCTTCATCCCATACTGATTGACGACCAGAGTGCGTATCGTATGCGAAGTCGCCAATGCTTAGTGACCAACCAAAGCTTGCTTCAGGTGCGATAGTGCTGATGATTAGGTTATGCGCTTGCGCCCAACCTTTTAGATCGTCAGACAGTGCATTGATAGCGTCGATATCGATTTGGCTGCCAGTGATATCCATAGCATTCGTCAGTGCTTGCTTAACGGCTACACTGCCAAAAGAGGCTCCTTTATCTAGCGTTGCGACATCGAGAACATCACTGCTTAAGATGATAGATGAAGTGCCAGCTAGTTCTGCTTGTTCAATGATGGTTACAAACGCGCGGGTCAGTTGGTCAGTATCAGCCAGTGCATCACTGTTTGCTGCTGCAATTGTCATAGTTGCAGGAGCATCGGTTGATGGGCTAGCCACAACAAACGTATTTGGCCAACCTGCCACTTCTAGACGTACTGGGTCCATTGGGTTTGGTAGTGACAGTAGTGGCGCAGTGCCAGGCTCCGTGCCATCACAGTTTAGGTGTAGTGACCATGAATCATCGCTACCTGGAATCGATTTGGTCCAGTAGATCGCTGAGTATGCGATGTTCTTATGTACCATGATGTCGCCGCCACCAGCGTGGTCACCACGAGTCCAATCTGGGTAAACGTTGAAGCCGGCACACAGACCACCTGGTGGTGTGACTGGTGGCGGCTCAACAGCTGTCTCTTCAACAGTGATGCGAACTTGAGAGGTTGCCGATAGGTTTTGAGCGTCAGTTGCAATTGCTTTGAGTGTCACGTTGCCAGCGTTAGTTGGCTGCCAATGACACTGGAAGTTTTGCGTGGTGTTGGCATCAAAGTTACAGATCTCTTGGTTGTTCGCTTTTACTACCACTTGAGATAGGTCTTGGTCTGCATCAGTCGCGCTTACCGAGATAGAGATTGTTTCTTCCGTTTCAAACTTTGAGCCAGTTGCCGGCGCTAGGAAGCGTACTTCTGGCGCAACAAAGCTCTCTTCTTCTTCAACCACAACAGTAAGTGTGTTTTGCTTAACGATTTGGTTGTCTTTATCTAGAACCACAATCTTAAGGTTCGCGTTACCCACTTCACTTGGTGTCCAAGTTTGAGTGTAAACAGTTTGCTCAGGGTTAATTACACGCTGACCTAGCTTGCGGTCGTTCGCCCAGAACTCAAGCTTAGTGATAAGTTCGCCATCGACACGCGCTTTGATAGCTGTCGCTTCACCAACCGTCAGAGTTTGACCTTGACTCGGTGTCATGAAGGTGAGTTCGTGCACTTCAGGTACAACTGGTGGCTCAACGACATCTGCTTTTACGCTAATGTTGACCGCTTGCTCTTGAGTTAGACCGGTTTTGTCTTCAACAATCGCTTTAATAGTGTGAGTGCCTTCGCCCGTCGCTTTCCAGTTTGCTTGGAAAGGAGCTTGAGTTAGGCTCGAAACTTGTGCGCCATCAACGAAGAATTTTACGGTTTTTACTTCTGTATTGGTTGCGGTTACGTTGGCACGCATTGCCACGTTTTGGCCTTCAGTGAACTCAGCGCCATTGACTGGAGAAGCCAGTTGGATAGAGAGCTCTGGTTCACCCACTTCGGCGTCATCCGCGATTAAACGAACTGTATTTTGAAGTAGCGCTAGATCAAGTACACCACTCACACCCAGTGTGAGTTCAATTTTGTCACCAGCTTGCAGCTGAGATTTAATCCAACTACCGGTATCGAATGATAGCGCAAGCGTGTTGTTAAATGTGTCACCTTGAGCATTGCTGCTGAACTGCATGCCTGGGTAGCTAACCCCTTGCGCAGACCAAGATGGTGTTGACATTGAGATGTTTGATTTAAACACAACTTTAGCGCCGCGCAGTTCTACTGGCTTAGCACCGTCATTGGTAAGAGTGACTTTGTACGTGTTCCACCATTGGCTTTCAGAACCAACGATGTTTGCATCAGTGCTTACCGCAGCTTGGGCGGCTGGTAATGCCATACCGATAGCCAGTGCTAGCATGGTAGGCATTAGAGTTAGTGTGCTTTTTTTCATTTTATCTAATGTTCTTAAATAGATGATTAAATAGGTATTTGTTAATTTAATTAACAAATAATCTACTGTTTGTACGGCATTAGACAGAAAGCCCCGATATCCATCAAGACAGATGTTTCCTACAAAATTGGCATGAAATGTGTGATTAGTGTCAAGATGTGAGATCTTGATGCCATATGTCGGCTGAAATTCACTTGACAGTTTTTAAGTGGCTGAAATTTTCTGTGTAAATAGGGAGCAAGATCAATAAATTAGGGGCATTTATTGCGATGGGAAACCAAACCAAAAATGGGGAAAAGTGGTTGATATTTGGCGTGTTGTTAGTGATTTGTAAAAACAAAAAGCCAGCACTGGGGGGAGTGCTAGCTTTTTGAGTTATTGAAATCAGCAGTCTAAAGCATAAGCGTTAAACCGCTAAATCAATCAGGTTAGCTTGCTTGATATTCAGGGTAATCAAGCAGGCCTTTTTCATTACCACCAAAGAGTGTGGCAGGGTCGTGTGCCGCTAATGGGTATCCATTTTGGATACGCTTCGGTAGATCTGGGTTGGCAATAAATGGGCGACCAAAACCGATCATATCCGCTAAACCATCTTCAAGTGCTTTTGCTGCTTTCTCTGTGTCATAGCGCCCAGCATAGATAATGACGCCTTGGTACGCTTCGCGCACTGCACGCTTAAATTCTGCTGGTGTATCAGGCGCATCATCCCAATCTACTTCAGCAATATGCATGTAAACTACATTGAGCTTGTTAAGTAGCGCTGCAGCAGCGGTATAAGTTTCTACTGGGTTGCTGTCGACTGTGCCATTTAGCGAAGTAAATGGTGCAAGACGGACACCAACACGGTTTGCACCGATAGCATCAGTCATTGCTTCTACCACTTCGCCTAAGAAACGTAAGCGGTTTTCAACGCTACCACCGTATTCATCAGTACGGTTATTGGCTTCAGAATCAATAAATTGGTTGATTAGATAGCCGTTTGCTGCGTGTAACTCGATACCATCAAATCCCGCTTCAATAGCGTTCAGTGCTGCTTGACGATATTCGGCAACCACTTGCTTGATGTCTTCTTTAGTCATCTCTCGCGGTTCAACTACATCAACAAAACCCGGCTCATCGGTGCCGTTGTCGATGAATACTTTCACGTTCTCAGCTTTTAACGCCGAAGAAGAGATTGGCTGCATACCACCGATATTATCAGGGTGAGTGACGCGACCGACATGCCAAAGTTGCGCGAAGATTGCACCGCCCTTTGCGTGAACCGCATCAGTGACTAACTTCCAACCTGCAATTTGCTCTTGGCTGTAAATGCCCGGAGTCCAAGCGTAACCTTGACCCATTGGTGAAATCTGGGTGCCTTCTGCAACAATCAAACCTGCGCTGGCACGTTGTGCGTAGTAGTCAGCCATCATCTGGTTTGCGACGTTACCCGGTTGGCTAGCGCGTGAGCGTGTCATTGGTGGCATCACAATACGGTTAGTTAGAGTGAGTTCACCAAGTTGAATGGTTTGAAACATAGAATCTTTCATCACAACACCTACTATTTGCTGGTTTGAATTAGTTCGATTTGGTAACCGTCTGGATCTTTGATAAACGCGATATGAGTATCGCCACCTTTCATCGGTCCAGGTTCACGGGTCACATTGCCACCGAGCGCTTTTATCTTGTCGCAAGCGGCATAAATATCTTCACTGCCCAATGCCAGATGCCCGAACGCGTTGCCAAGCTCATAAGTGTCTGTATCCCAGTTATGGGTCAGTTCAATGGCAGCGCTGTTTGGTTGCTCTGGATCACCAACGAATACAAGAGTGTAGCGGTATTCTGGGTTTTCAAAGCGATCCAGTACGCTCATGCCTAATATCTTGGTGTAGAACTCGATTGACTTGTCGAGATCCGCAACTCGGATCATGGTGTGTAGAAACTTCATATTATCCCTCGATATTGGCTGTTGCTCAGTATGCTAAGTTGGATTGGGTGTTTATCACTGGGGTTAGGATAGGGCGATTTTATGTTGATGAAAAATTATCATAATTTATTATTTTTATAATTATTTGTTATTGTATTCTGAAGATAATACTGCTCTGTCAGTGGTCAGTTCATCAATGGTTTACTGCTTGTTTTTAGTCCACTTTGTGCTTAACTTGATTGATGCTTAATTGAAATGTCTACTGAGGAGAGAACCAATGGCACATTCAGTAAAGTTGAAAGCGGGCGATGCATTTCCCAATATCAGCGCAACGCTGTTAGATAACACCACCGTAGAATTGGCAAAACCTCAAGAAGGGCTGACGTGGCAGGCGGTGTTTGTCTATCGGGGTAAACATTGCCCTCTGTGTACCAAGTACCTCAACGAACTGGAAAGCTATAAACAAGCGTTTGCCGACGCTGGAGTGGGGATTATAGCGGTGAGCGCGGATTCAAAAGCGCAGCTTAGCGAGCATCTTGAGAAGTTAGATATCTCATTTCCAATCGCCTTTGGCTTAACACAAGCTCAGATGCAATTGTTGGGCGTGTATATTTCTGTGCCGCGTTCAGAGCAAGAGACTGACCACAATTTTTCTGAGCCGGGTCTGTTTGTTGTTAATGAGAATGGGGACTTGCATGTGGTGGATATTTCGAATAACCCATTTGTGCGCCCTGAGCTTGGAGCATTAACTCGAGGCTTGGCATGGATTCGAGACCCTAATAATCACTATCCAATTCGCGGTACGTTAGATTACTAAAGTCAGTGTAGCGAAAACCGAGCAACGGTTTGGGTTGCTCGGTTGATCAAACCACTTAGCGACTAGTGGGCATGTCCCATCGCAGAGAATGGTGTTCCCGCTTTACGTCTTCTTGGTGCAAGAGCCATGATGATGCCAAAACAAGCCCCTTGCGTGATCATCGCAGTACCACCATAACTGATAAATGGGAGAGGACTTCCCATCACTGGCAAGATGCCGCTAACCATGCCCATATTGATAAAGGCGTAAAGCATAAAGCTAAGTGAAAGCGCCCCTATTACTAGACGTCCATAGGCGGAGTCACTGTGACTGGCGAGCCAAAGCGTTCGTGCGGCAATAAACAAATAGGTGGCAATTAACACTACACTCCCCATGTATCCCCACTCTTCTGCAAAGGTAGAGAAGATAAAGTCAGTGTGACTTTCAGGAATAAAGCCCAGTTGCCCTTGGGTAGCATTCATATAGCCTTTTCCGCGGATGCCACCAGAGCCAATCGCAACAAGGGATTGAATAATCTGATAGCCGGCACCAAGCGGGTCGGACTCTGGGTTAAGAAATTGAGTCACACGCATTTTTTGGTACGACTCCATAAAGAACATCCAAAGTATCGGTACGGCGGTGGCGACGGTGCCGACAACTGTCGCGATGATCTTCCAACTCATGCCGCCAAGGAACAAGACAAATAGCGAATAAATAACGGTAAAGATCGCACCATCTAAGTCGGGTTGAACCACAATTAAGCCCGCTGGAATTGCGGTGAGAGCCAAGCAACTTAATATTTTACTAAAGGATGGCGAACCGGGATCTTTCGCGACCATCCAAGCGGTCATCATTGGTACGGCAACTTTAACGAGTTCAGAAGGCTGAAAACGGATCGGGCCTAATGCTAACCAGCGCTTTGAGCCATTGGTCGCGTCACCCGCAATCACAACCGCGAGCAGTAATGTAACGGCTAAGCCAAACAGCGGCGGGGCGATATCACACAGTTTTTTCGCCGGTACAGCAGAGAGCACCACCAAGGCGCCAATAGCAATCATTGCTCGGGCAAGATGACGTTGCAAAATAGGCTCGCTAAAACCACTAGCGCTCCAGACGCTAATAGTCCCCGCCGCGATCAAAAAACAGATCGCTGCAAGCAACGGAAAATCGATATGAGGACGAAAACGCAACACGGGTGTATGTTCAAAGTGGTAAGAGAATCGAAATTTAATCCTGATTGATGAGAAAGACAACAAACAATTTCTCGGATCAATATAAGATTGACATTTTTTTTGCCAAAAGGGCGGCTACTTAGCGGGAAGTTAGGCGTGAAATGGTAAAAAAAAGCCGCTTACTGAGGGTTAAAGTGTAAGCGGCTATACCAATGGCAAGGTTAAAAGTCTGCCTTAACGTTAAGCGTGGTTAGCGTTAGGTAATAGGAACACCCCGTTAGGGTTGATGGTCAAATAGGCGTGGTCTGCATAGCTGGCATCAAACTGCGATGAGTTAAGTTGCAGTAACAGTTCGTGCCCTTGCCACTCCACAACCACTTCATACATTGAGCCCATATAAGCAAAGCTGCTCACTTTGCATTGCTGACACGCTTCTCCTTCTTCAGCCAGTAAGATTGCTTCAGGACGAACACCAATTTCATACTCGCCTGCTGCAATGTTTGCGACATTCTCTTGCTTGGCTTTTAAACGATAACCATGAATATCGATGGTCTCACCGTCAAAATGACCTGTGAACATGTTCGCCTCACCCATAAAGTTCGCCATAAACATGGAAGCAGGATGCTGATACAGCTCTGTCGGTGTACCTTGCTGCATAATATCGCCATCTTTCATTACAATAACGGTATCGGACACGGCGAACGCTTCTGCTTGATCGTGCGTTACGTACAGTGACGTGATATTGAAGCGTTGCTGCAACTCGCGGATGGTCTCACGCATGTTACGACGTAAGTTTGCATCAAGGTTACTCAGAGGCTCATCAAACAACAGCACTTTCGGTTTCAACACAAGGGCGCGAGCTAAGGCAACACGTTGTTGCTGACCACCTGAGATTTGGTCTACATAGCGTTCGCCAAAGCCTTCGAGATCAACCAGTTTTAGTGCTTCATTGACGCGTTGTTTAATCTCTGCTTTTTCTAACCCAAGCATTTTCAAACCATAGCCAACGTTGTCGGCCAATGACATATGCGGGAACAGTGCATAGGATTGAAACACCATACAGATGTCGCGTTGCTGGATAGACGTATTGGTGACATCTTCTCCATCAATAAAAATCTGCCCACTCGATGGTTTTTCTAACCCCGCAACCAAGCGTAAAACAGTCGTTTTACCGCAACCAGAAGGACCTAATAAGGTAACCAGTGAACCCTTTTTAATCTCAAGGTCTAAATTGCCGATAACGGTTTTATCCCCAAAGCGCTTGCAGACATTTTTAAGGACTACAAAGTTTTCATTTTCCATGAGTTAAATCTCCAATTGCTACTCTTGGTTATTGGCTTTGGAACGCGAAACGCGCGCTTCACCGACAAGAAAATCAAAAATCAAAATAATGGCGAGCATCACAACGATCAGAATTGAACCGTATGCGATAGCGACACCGTATTCACCATCTTCTACACGGTTTAGGATGTATGAAGTGGCGACGCGTGTTTCTGGTGTTACCAAGAAGATGATCGCACTTACCGTGGTCATCGCGCGCACGAAACTAAACACAAGCGTAGAAAGAATCGCTGGGCGGAGCAGTGGTAACAGAATGTTCGTGATAGTTTTAAACGAGTTTGCTCTTAAGCTTAAAGAGGCCTCATCTAAGGCTTTATCCAGTTGTCCAAGCCCTGCAATACCCGAACGAATACCAACCGGCACGTTACGCATTACCATTGAAATCACCACAATTGCGGCTGTACCAGTGAGGTAAATTGGCGCATCGTTAAATGCCAGGATGTAAGACACACCCGCTACTGTGCCCGGAACAGCAAAACAGAGCATAGTGGCAAATTCGATAACCTTTTTGCCGTGGAACTGTTGGCGTACGACGATGTATGCGATAAGCAGACCAAACAGTGCCGTTAGTGGCGCAGCAATCGCCGCGTAGATCATGGTGGTGATCAGTGACGGCCATGCCCCTTCACCTAAACCACTACCAAATAGGTTCATGTAGTTGGCAAATGTTAGACTGTAATCAACCCCCCAGTTCACGGTGAAGCTGCCGTAGAAGATGCTGCCGTATAGCAATATGTTAAACGCCATCCAGAAGTAGAGTAGGCCAGAAACGGTATGTTTCAATGCATCAGGTAATGGCTGAACATCACCACGGTAAGATTTACCAGAGATGGTGACGTATGAGCGTTTACCAATCCATAAGTACTGCACCACAAAAATAGCGAGTGAGAACAATAGCAATACAGCGCCAAGCGTACTTGCAGAGGCATAATCTAGCTGTGCGCCCGCAATATAGAAGTAAATTTGCGTGGCTAACACGTCAAAGCTACCGCCCAGTACCAGTGGGTTACTAAAGTCTGCGAGTGATTGGACGAAAATGATCAAGAAACTGTTAGCTAACGCTGGCTTAAGCAGCGGCATAACGATCTTGAAGAAGGTTTGGTAGCGGTTTGCACGCAATGTGTAAGACGCTTCTTCTAGGGAAGGATGCAGAGATTTCATCGCCCCATCAAGAATCATAAATGACATGGGTGCAAAGGCGAGCACTTGCGCTAACCAAATGCCAGTAAAGCCATATAGCCAGTTCGTTTGCTGCAAACCAAACCAATCAACCATCAGTTCAGTGATATACCCTGAACGACCGAGCATTAGGGTGACACCCAAACCGACCACAAATGGTGGGGTGACAATCGGTAGAATCGAGAAAATACGGGCAATAAAGGCGCTACGCTCGGCAATACGAGTCGTATAGATCGCGAAGATCAAGCCAAAGAATGTCGCACCAATACCAACGGAAATCCCCAAACCAACAGAGTTAATGATGATCTGAATAATATGAGAGCGGGTGAGGATATCGAGGAATTGCCAAGCGACAAAGTTACCCATCTCATCTTCAAACATCGGAACGAAGATGGCGAAACTTGGGTAGATGATAAAGACCACGATCAGCAAAATGATCGAGATCAGTGAGCCGATAACAAACACGTCTCCGCCGAGGTACTCAAGGCGAGAGAAGGCGAGGGTCATTACGGCGCCGAGGACGATGAACAACGCGATAGTGGCATAGCCCATCCCTTGTTCGGTGTACCAAGATGACACAACCACAAACAACATACAAAATGCAGAATAGCCAATATCGAATTGATGGCGACGCAATGCGTATTTGTTTTGTGCTTTTAATGGACGCAGCAGCAACACTGCAGGTAGGGCGAACCATAACCACGAAATATTGAAACTACTCCAGCCCATAGCGGCATAAAACTCGTCAGACGTCGAGTCAAGCAAGCCATAATCAAGAGCAAAAGTAGGAAGAAGGACGAAAGCGACTACTAAGCTCACTATCCAGTAAAACACTGGATCGCGCTTAGTAGATTCTGGGCTTATGTGCGCGGTGAGTTCGTTCATAATAAATACCTAGATGCATGAGCGAATAGGGTGATGACTAACGCCATCACCCAATAGTTGGATTATTGACCCATTTTGACGACGTTTACCCACTTGTTGATCAAGCGTTTACGTTCGTCAGATGAACCATATTTCTCCATGTCGTAATCGATAAGTTCTAACGTGTTAGGATCTAGAGCGTTTGGTGATTGCTCTGCTGTTGTGTTAGTGAGGATTTGGAAAGATTTACCTTTCTTCCATGCTGTTTCCTGACCTTCTTTTGAAAGCACAAAGTCGAGGAATTTCTGAGCATTTTCTAGGTTACGTGCACCTTTAATGATACTCACGCCACCAATCTCATAACCAGTACCTTCACATGGTGAGATAAGTTCAAGTGGGGCACCTTTTGATTGCTCTAGAGAGTAATCATGTAAGAAACCAATACCGATTGCTACTTCGCCACGAGCTGCGTTGCGTGAAGGAGTCACACCTGATTTGGTGTATTGAGAAACGTTTTTATCTAACGCTTTGAAGTAGTTAAATGCTTTATCTTCGTCCCAAAGCTGAATAAAGGTCGCAAGTGCTGTGTAAGCAGTACCTGAGCTTTGAGGATCCGAGATTTGAATTTCACCAGCGTATTCAGGTTTGGTTAGGTCGCTCCAGCAGCGAGGAATTTCAAGCCCTTTTTCTGCTAGACGGTCTTTGTTAACACCAAAGCCTAAGATACCCATGTAAACCGCAGATGAGTAGTTGCCTTTACGTTTGGCTGGGTCTTTGAAGTCATCCATGATGAATTCAAGTTGAGGAGACTTGTAAGCTTCCAAAAGATCCATCTCACCACCTTGAGATTGTGGATCCAATGTACCGCCGTACCATACGTCTGCACGTGGGTTTTTCTTCTCTGCATCAATTTTAGCCAGAGTACTGCCCGAACCGTTACGTACAAACGATGTTTTTACATCGTATTTTTCTGAGAAAGCTTTGGTTGCAGCTTCACACATAGCGTTAGTCGCACTACAGTAAACCACTAAACGACCATCTGCCATTGCTTGAGGAGCCGCCATTGCTGCACCAAGGATGCAAGCAGAGAGTAGGCTGCGTTTTGTTCCAACTTTCATGTTATTTCCTCTTGTTGTATCCAACTGTAGGGTTGGTAAGTCCTTGCGGTATAAAAACAACGAGAGGGAACTTGTTAAGTTAGGTTATTGCTATCCCTGCCCGTTGTTGAGCTTTAACAAAAGGAAGAATCAACAACCCGATTAATGCTGCTGAGAGCGTGATAATCGAGAAAAATCCTTCCCAGTTAAACTGGTCTATTACAAGTGCGAGTGGGTAGCCCGCAAGTGCAGCGCCGATATAGGCGAACAATCCAACAAAGCCAGTCGCGGTGCCCGCGGCATCTTTGTGCGAACATTCAGCGGCTGCCATACCAATCATCATTTGCGGGCCAAACACGAAGAAGCCAATCGCGAAAAAACAGCCTGATAAAATGATGAAATTATCTAATGGGGTGAGCCATAGTGCGGCCACTGAAACGAAAATCCCCAAAGCAAACAGTAAAATCATCGGTGCGCGGTTGCCGTGGAAAAACTTGTCCGATCCCCAGCCGCCAAACAGCGATCCTAGAAATCCGCCCACTTCAAACATGGCAACAGCGGCATTAGCGCTAAACAGTTGGTATTCGTGGCGTTGGGTAAGATAAAGATTGCCCCAATCGTTGATGGCAATGCGCACCACGTAAACCAACAAATATGAGCTACAAAGCAACCAAATGTATTTATTGCCTAACACATAAGTTTTGACTACCTGCCAGAAGGGCAACCCAAGACCTTCCGCCTCATGTGCTTGTTCTAATTGGTCTTTGCGCCAGTCACCTACGCTTGGTAAGCCCATCGTGGTTGGTCTGTCTCGTAAGCGAAAGCAGAGCACGATGCCCACCAAAATGGCCAAGCAACCGGGGAGGATAAAACCAAAACGCCAACCCCAAGTGACCGCGGCAAAACCGATGCCTATTGGTATAAGTGCGCCACTTAAGTTGTGGCAGGTGTTCCAAATCGACCACCAAAAACCGCGTTCAGAGCGTGAATACCAACTGGTGAGCAACTTGGCACAGGGTGGCCATCCCCAACCTTGGAAAAATGCGTTTAGTGTCCAAAGCAAAGCAAACGCGAATAGGGACGAACTCAAACCAAAAGCAATATTGATAATGCCGGTAATGATCAGACCAAGCCCCATAAAGTAAGCAGGCTTGGTTTGGTCACTGACCATGCCAGAGAGAAATTTTGACATCCCATACGTGATGTAAAACAGCGTGCCCAAAATCCCAATATCGGATGTTTCTAAACCTAAATCACTGATCATACTTGGCATCGCAAAGTTCAGGCTTTTGCGAGTAAAGTAGAATACGCCGTAGCCTAAATACATCACCATCATCAGGTGAAGTCGCCAGTAACGGTATGTCTCATCAATCTGTTTGGGGGTTAAGCTCGCAGTTAACACTCACTCTTCTCCTTGGCATGAAAGAATGGTAACCAACCCATAAGGGCAATGAATTGGACGGTTTTATATATCACTAGGAAATTTTCCTAGTTTGTCAGAGATGTTTTGTTTTTTGTGGGTAAGTTAACAAATATTCGGCTACCCAATGAGTTAGAGGTAATACTCATGGTGCCGCCAAGCGCACTAACGCGCTCTTCGATTCCACGTAGCCCTTGGCCTTTGTGTCGCCAGTTTTCGGGTAAACCCACCCCGTTGTCCCGCAGTTCAAGGCTGAAACGATCGCCAGGAACTAAAGAGAGCTGAACTTGAGTTGCTTGCGAGTGTTTGCAGGTATTGTTCAACAGCTCTTGCACCACGCGGTAGAGTGTGACGGCTGTGATGTCGTCGAGTCGATCGGCGAAAATACCGAAGTTCAGTCTGAAATCAATATCCCGTTCTGCAAATTTCATTTCGGTCACTAATTGACGAATCGCACTCTCTAAACCAAATTCGTCCAGCGCATGGGGACGAAGTTGCTTAAGTAGTTGCTTGGTCGAGCTATGGATACGCAATGCCAGTTCGTTGGTGGTATTGGCAATCGCGATCTGCTGCTCATCTTTGGCTAAGCGTTTGCTCAGCATAGATTGAATTTGAATCGCAGTAATATTTTGCCCAATCTCATCGTGCAGTTCACGAGCTAAGGACTTACGCACTTCTTCTTCGACATGGACCAGTTGTCGAGCCAGTTGCTGTTTGTTTGCTAACTCTCTCTCCAAGGTTAAATTGGCCTGATGTAACTTTTGCGCAAGGAAGTACTGGCGGCTGATGGCAATGCCGAGTCCAAGGCCTATCAAGGCTTGAGTTGAGATAAACGTCTGTAGTTCCAAATCGGTTTCAAAAGAGCCGGTCACCTGACGAGCCGCTGCCAGCAAAATACTGTTCATGACACTGGCAAGAACGCCCCCCTGCCAACCATAGCGGTACGCCATAAAAATGTTGGGCAACAAAAAGATTAGCAGGGCTAACGGCTTCATTTGGTCGAGCAGAGTTAGTTCAGTGATTAAGCCGATAGCAAAGAACAGCAAGCACCAAATAAGCGCTGAGGCACGTAGAGTCACCTCTTGATGAATCAGTGTCGGCGTAAGAGGTTGCCAGACTTGTCTTAACAGATAGTCATACACCAGATAGAAAAACGGAGTGAGTAATAGACCACCAGTTAACGTCGCAACGCCACCTTGTAAAGCGTATAACGCGCCAAGAGCAAACGGCTTTGTCAGTAGCAGTAAAGCAAAGCCACAAGCAAGAGAGTAGGCAATAGCAAGACCAGACAAAGCGAGTAAACGCTGCCAGTAGATTTGCAGAGGTCGCCAAATTTGTTGAAATACCAACGCAAAAGCGTGATTAAAACCTGCAAACATCATCAGCAAGTAACAGTAGGTTGGCTGGTTGGTTAACTCAATTAGACTCCATGCGAGTAATATTTCCGCGATGGTAAACCAAGGCCACAACTTTCGCGTGGTGAGCGTATACAGTGCGAGTTTAAAACCCGTTGGTAGCAATAGCCCCGCAAGCAGTACGTCAGGAGCTAAATAGAGGCTGACGTTCCATAAGCAAAACCAACATATAACGTAACCCACTATGGCAAATGTGTAGCTAAAACCGTGGGTTAAAATGAGTTTTGGCAGGTGTTTTCGCCGAGCAAGTTCACTCATACGGTTTCATCACTGAGCAGTTTGTGTTGCAGGGCAAAACGAATCAAATCGACGTTATTGGAAAGATTGAGCTTGCTTAAGATATTCGCGCGATGTACGTGGATAGTTTTATGGCTGATTGAAAGTTTGTTGCCCACTTCTTTAACATCGAGACCTTGGATAAGATGATCAAAAACCTCGCGCTCGCGTTTGGTTAACTCTTTTAACGCAGAAGGTGAAGAGGAGGCGTTGCTCAGATTCACCAACGCATCAGTGCAAAGGTAGCGATCACCCGATGCGACTTTGCGAATTGCGGTCACCAGTTCTTGAGGGCCACATTTCTTCGATAGATAGCCATACGCGCCAACCTCAATTGCTTTACTCACAAATGAGGCGGAATCATAAATACTGAGCATGATGGCTTTTAACTCCGGTTGCTTACGGCGGAGTTTCTCTAGTAGCACTAATCCACTTTCATCAGGCATCGAGATATCGATAACAGCGACGTCAATATTGGACACTGACAGCACTCTGTAGGCGTCACGGGCGTTATCAAACTCGCTGTGCACTTCAATATCGGGCTCACAAGAGAGAAGTTGGGCGAAACCAGAGCGAACCATAATATGGTCGTCAACAAGTGAAACTGAAATCATAGCGGTGTCCTAGAGTTAACAACTGATGATTGCAAATCCGTAAGGATGTTTCAAAATCAACAGAGAAGTCTGTGATTGCGATCTAGTATTCACTTTTAAAACTTAACTAACTGATTTGCCTTTAGTTCTATTTAAGCTTCCTGAGGTTCTGGGCAACTGAACCCTCGAATGATGTTGGCGAAAGTAATTGCAGTGAAAACCGTGATGACGATTGAAAGGTGCCAAGCTTGGCTTAACCCCAACTGCATCAACAGCATACTGACCACCGAGGATACGACCATTTGCCCCCCACCAGACATCGCTGCGGCGGCACCGGCGTGTTTTTTGTAAGGTAACATCACCATCGCTTGAGCAGTCGGCATGGCGATACCGTTACCCAATATCATCATTAACTGGCCGAGCATCAGATACAGAGGCTCTAAGGGACAAAAAAACAACCAAACTGCAGCGCTAAGATGAAGCACGGGCGTCCAGAGTAGCATCTTTTTACTGCCTATAATTGGCCTGATGCGATTACATATGCTGGTACCCGCCAACATGCCGAGTGCAGGGATCACTGCCCACATTGCGTATTCATCAGATGTCATGCCGATTTGGTTTTGCATAATAAAAGGCATCACAGAGACGGTAGTGATCATCAGGGCAAAGTTAAGCCAACCTATGCTGGCAAAACTCATAAAGTAACGGGAAGTAACCAGTTCACGGTACTGCACGAGCATTTTTTTAGGCGAAGGGACTTTGGAGCGCTGAGCAATGGTTTCTTTAAAGCGCAAAGCGATAATTGTCCATGCCAATGAAACGTAGCAAAGCAATGAGATAAAGACCATGCTCCAACCAAAGTGGAAGTTAATAAACCCACCAATAACTGGGGCAAATAGTGGGGTAATGGAGGCCGCCATTGCAATGTAAGACATTGCCAGTGGTAAGTCTGGGCCATTAAAGCGGTCTCGCGTTGAAGCGCGCGCTAACACTGCGCAGCACCCAGTCCCTAAGCCTTGTAAGAAGCGCCCAGCGATCATACCTGTAAAAGAGTCGCTTAAGCAGATGATCATCACAAGTCCGCTCATGGCAATAAGTAACCCGCTCAGTAATACCACTTTGCGGCCTAAGGCATCAGAAATCGGGCCGTATAAGAACTGCGATGGACCAAAGCCGAGTAAGTAAATACTGACTAACAGTTGTGCTTGGTCGAGTGAAATCGAGAAATCTTTGGCTATCCAAGGCAGTGAGGGAAAGACTAACCCCATGCTCAATTGGCCAACACTGATGATCAGGCATGCAAGTAAAATAGTTTTAAACTCAAAGGCTTTATTCACGATTCATCACCGCCACGCTGGTGGCAACGACCACGGCGACGTAAGCCACCTTCATCATCGATTTGTTTTAGTTTCGCTTTGACACGCTTGACCGTTGAAAGGCTCACATCACATTGTTCCGCCACCTTTTGTAAGGTGTAACCTTCAAGAAGTAGCGTCGCAATTTGCTTATGCTTTGCGCGATCGGCTGGTCGTCCGCGAAACTTTTGCTGCCAAGCATCAGGGTTGCCTTTGAGTGCCTTACGACCTTGTTCTGCAGCAAATAAGCGATGCATCGTCTGCACTTTTTCATAACCGATAAGCAGGCTGAGTAAGGTGTCAGTTTGTGGGCTATCCGGTGAAAAACGTAAGGGTTCACACATCAGCTGCAAGTGGACGCCTTTGTCCAAGAGTTGCTTTACCGTTTGATTGACTTGGCTAAAGTCTTTGCCAAAGGCCGTGAGCCACCAAATGACGACAGTATCACCCGATTGCAATTGCTCAAACAGTTGACTAAATGCAGGTCTTTCCAACGGAGGGACAAATCCTCGTACTTTATCTTCGACATGCGTTGCTTCAGGCAGGTCGGCGAGCATCATGGTCAGATGCTGCTGATAAGCTTGGTTGTTGGGTGAAAAACGAGTGTAGAGATAGTGCGTCATTATAGTACCTCAACATGATTTGATGGTTCATATGATGTATTGGCTCATAATATAATTTGGTTCATATATTAAATCAACACCAAATGAACCGTTAGCTTTAGAACATTGCTCAATACTTAGTGATGCGATTAGGTCGTCCGTCAGAAATATCTGACAGGATCGGCACGACAAAATAGTTAACTTAGCTCAAGCCCATAAATAGAATACTGCCGTTCCGTTTTTGGTTTAATCATATGTATAAAAATTGTCTATTCCCTTTGCTGGCGTGCTCTTTGCCAGTGGTTGCAGCGCCTTATGTTGGTATCGAGATGGGGTATGCAATCCCTCATCATGACATGAAAATGGTCAGTGATGGTTCGGTGATCAGTCCCGATTCAAATGATCTATTTCTCGGCTTTTACTCGGGTTATCAGTTTGATAAAACTTGGGCTCTTGAGTTGGGTTATCAGCAAAATCAGTATACTGGGACAGACAAGACTCGAACGCACGCTACCTTAGACAGTGATCGGTTTTATCTCGCGCCAGTTTACTCAATCTCTTTGACGAATGATCGTGATTGGAACATCAAGTTTAAAGCGGGTGTTAGCTACGCCCAATATGAATTTACGGGGCAAAATGCTCGTTTTAGTCAGTCTCGAACCAGCAGCGACTTAGGTGTTATTGCCGCAGCAGGCATCGAGTATCGATTGATGCCTGAGTTGGGAGTGGGGCTGAACTATAGCTATCAATCAGACAGTTTTGCCAGTGCAAGTGCGCTGTCACTGTTTACCCAGTATTACTTTTAGTTGATTGAGCAAAAGAAAAGGGTCTATCAGACCCTTTTTACTGTTATCAGTTGCTCAGTTTGAACTCGCGTAAGAGTTTGCTTTGGTTTTCTGAGAGTTCAGATAAGAAGTTTGAGGCTTGGCTAGATTGATCTATCCCAGCGACGTTCTGCTCAATCACCTCTTTGATACCATTTAAGGAACTGCTTATTTCTTCTGCCGCTTGCGCCTGTTGTTCTGCTGCGACTGACATTTCTGCAGCGCTATTATTGATATCAGAAACGGATTTTTGAATCGACGACAGTCTATCAACCGCACCTTGCGATGACTGATGAACGGCGACAACACGTGTTAAACAACTCTCCACCCGACCTTGGGCTAAATCTGAATTAGCCTGTAGCTCTGCAACAATACTTTGAATTCGCCCGGTAGACTGTTGAGTTTTACCTGCAAGCGCTCTTACCTCATCGGCAACTACAGCAAATCCACGCCCATATTCTCCTGCTCGCGCTGCTTCAATGGCTGCGTTTAGCGCTAGAAGATTGGTTTGTTCCGAAATGCTATTAATCACGCTCACCATTTCACCAATGCTATGACAACGTTGCTTTAACTCGTCGACTACTTTTGCTGTCTCGTCCAATTCTGAGGTTAAGATTTCTGCGTTTTGCTTGTTTTGTTCTACGATGCCCTGTCCGTCAACGCAAGCCTCCAATGCTGATGATGCTTTCGTTTCAGTATGTCTTGCGGTGCGAGCGACCACTCCCGATGAAGTGGACATTTCAGTGACTGCGGTGGCGATTAAATCGACTTGGCCGCTTTGCTCTTCTGCATTTGCTGACGCTTCTGTCATGACTGCCGCCAATTGGGTTGATGATGAAGAGACTTCATTACTCTGATCACGAACGCTCTGGATAACCTGCGTGATGGTCGCGAGCGACGACTTCACATCCTGTGCCAGTTGAGCAAGTTCATTGCGACCATCAATCTCGAGAGGTTGAGAGAAATCTTTGTTGGACATTGCGGTCAGTGAGCCAGACAGTCGTTGGAAAATGTTCAAGATATGATGAGCGAGGTAGAGGGTCATCAAAGTCGCAACCAACGCAGCAAGGAACCAAGCGGCGATTTGAATCATGCGCAATTGCTCTATTGCGTCATAACTCGCTTGAGTGGCAAGGTCACGTTGCTTGAGGTTAATATTGACGACATTTTCAATCTCTTGTCGCACCGCGGTAGCGTATTCTTGTCGATTGCGTTTGAGCATCTCATCTTTTGCCAGCTCTGTAGTCGCAAGCTCCATTGTTTTGGAGAATTCATCAAAGGTAAACGCCTTAAAGTCACCCACTGCTGGGACATACTCAAACTGCGTCAGTGTATTTTCTACATTGTCGTGAAACAGTTTGATTAAATCCACTTCAACCAACTGGCGCATTGAGATGAGTTGAGAGAGGCGTGAGTAGAAATAGTCTAAGTTATTGACCAGTTTTTGACCTTCGACAGTCCACGTATAGGCATCAAGATCGGCATTGTTTGCTGCGTAGTCATCGACTTGAGTCACCATGTAAAACAAAGGTTTCCAAAGCTGAGGGTTTTCAAGCCACCAGCGATCATACAGCTGTTGGTAAATCGTTGTAGATTGCTTCAATAACGCTAAGTAAGCACTCATTGATTCTGAAATCTGTCCCAACGCAATTCGTTCTTCCTCAGTGGTCAAGGGGCTTTTTAGAAACGCATCATTAATCATGGTGTTGATGTTTTGGATTTCAGCTTCGATGTTCTTCATTGGTGTGGAGATGTTGTTTACGTCGCCACTTAACATGTCACGTGTCAGTATCCGCACATTTGCCCAGCCATGGTCGAGTTTATTCGCTGCTTCAGAGCGTTTGACTTGCTCGGTGACGATATTCGATTGGGTTTGCACGTGGTCTAAGCTGAAGTACATCAACACGAGAACGCTGGCAAATAACACAAGAGTGATAGTAAGAGGGAGCAGAAGAAGTGTTTTGAGCGAAAGTGTTGTGACCCATTTGGGTATCGATTTAGTCATTAGTTTCTACATCCGTATTGAGTAATAAATCACAGCCCGTTCTCGTGATGAGACTCTCCCTTCTGATAGGGAAGACGGTTTTTTAAAGGGTTAATGTCAGAAAATACTGACTACGATAAATAACGACAAACAAAATACTTTTTTCTTAACCATAACGTTTTAATTAAATGATTTAAAAAAAGAAATTGGTGGGAATTAAAACTTTGATAGCTGTCAAAGTTATTAATAGCAAAGATATGTGTTCGGTTTACTATCGGTTAAAGCAGCGACCAGTCATGGTAATCGTCGGTGTCGCCAATCAGTAGAGCAGATGTGCCGGAGTGATGGGGTGGGGGAGCGTGTGTAAGCATCAAGGTTTATAAATGGAGAATCTTACAGCACCGCAAAACATAATAAATAATTATAGGTTTATTCTAGATAGTGCAAAAAGATAGATAGCTCACAATAAGTTATTGCTATCAAATGATTGTACTAATGGGATTCTACTTTTTACGAATATCACCTTTTTTACCAAACTGAGGCTAATTGACGTTATAACTTAAGGAATATTCTATCCTGGTGAGAATAACCAAATGAATTAGCGTTAGTTTCTCTAGTGGTATTTAATAAAAGTGCGCAATATCACTAAAATAGGTCTAACTGTGATACTTACGACATCTTTAATTCTAAATTAGAGCTAATTTTTATGCAGATCACATTTGGAGTTTAATTGAGTATATTATTTTTTCAGGTTGTATAATACTGCAATCGTCAACTAACCAATTGCTTTCAACGAAGGAACATAAGATGAAAATGTGCCTCAATATGCAATACGAAATATGGCTAACATCGTTAGCTTGGTACACACGCGACCACACTCTATCTATCTTACCTTCTTCTGATTGCTTCTAAGGCAGCCCTTGCCTCGTCAGGCTGTAGCTTGCCTGATGCAACAACTAATCACAATCTAATCGTATTCTAAGTGCAATTTACTCCAATTGGTTGCATTCGGCTTTATATTAGCTTTTGTTTTAGTTGTTATATCTAATCCAATTAAATTTATCGCCAAGTTATATTTTATTAATTTGGTATAAACCTCTACGCCTTAAATAAATATATTAAGCCGAGAGTTATCATATTTAAATAATAAAGTGCCTTAAAGCACGATTTGAAATAAAAGGTATTATCATGGAAAACTTTAAACACCTACCAGAACCATTCCGTATTCGCGTTGTTGAGCCAGTAAAACGTACTACTCGTGAGTACCGTGAAGAAGCTATCCTAAAAGCTGGTATGAACCCATTCCTACTAGACAGTGAAGATGTGTTTATTGATTTGCTAACAGACAGTGGTACAGGTTCTATCACTCAAGATATGCAAGCAGCAATGCTACGTGGTGATGAAGCTTACAGTGGTAGCCGCAGCTACTACGCACTGTCTGAAGCAGTAAAAGATATCTTTGGTTACGAGCTAACTATTCCTACTCACCAAGGTCGTGGCGCAGAACAGATTTACATCCCAGTTCTAATTAAAAAAGCAGAAAAAGAGCGCGGTCTTGATCGCACTAAGATGGTTGCACTATCAAACTACTTCTTTGATACCACTCAAGGTCACACACAAGTTAACTGCTGTGTAGCGAAAAACGTCTATACAGATGAAGCTTTCGATACTGGTGTAACTGCTGACTTTAAAGGTAACTTTGACTTAGAAAAATTAGAAGCGGCTATCCTAGAAGCGGGTCCTAACAACGTCCCTTACATCGTAAGTACAATTACTTGTAACTCTGCAGGTGGTCAGCCAGTTTCAATTGCTAACCTAAAAGCAGTTTACGAGTTGGCACAGAAACACGGTATCCCAGTCATCATGGACTCGGCTCGTTTTGCTGAAAATGCATACTTCGTACAACAACGTGAAGAAGCGTACAAAGGCTGGTCAATTGAAGAGATCACTCGCGAAACATACAAGTACGCGGATGGCCTAGCAATGTCAGCGAAGAAAGACGCAATGGTGCAAATGGGTGGTCTACTTTGTTTCAAAGATGAATCATTCATGGATGTATACACTGAGTGTCGTACTCTTTGTGTGGTTCAAGAAGGCTTCCCAACTTACGGTGGTCTAGAAGGCGGCGCGATGGAGCGTTTGGCTGTAGGTCTACGTGATGGTATGCGTCAAGAGTGGCTTGCTTACCGTATCAACCAAATCGAATACTTAGTAAATGGTTTGGAAGCGATCGGTGTGGTTTGTCAACAAGCTGGTGGTCACGCTGCATTCGTTGATGCAGGTAAACTTCTACCTCATATCCCAGCACACCAGTTCCCAGCACATGCACTTGCTTGTGAGCTATACAAAGTTGCGGGTATCCGTGCAGTAGAAATCGGTTCGATGCTACTAGGTCGCGATCCAGCAACAGGTAAACAGCACCCATGTCCAGCTGAGCTACTTCGTCTGACTATTCCTCGTGCAACATACACTCAAACACACATGGACTTCGTTATCGAAGCATTCCAAAAAGTGAAAGAGAATGCGCATAAGGTGAAAGGTTTGGACTTCACTTACGAGCCTGCAGTACTTCGTCACTTTACTGCTCGTCTAAAAGAAGTTGAGCCAGAAGCGGCAACTGCTAATAAAGAACTAGCAGAAGCTTAATGTGATTTGCGTGCCCCGCAAGGGGCACGCTTTATCTTAAGCACCAAACACAACAACATATTTAGCTTAAGAAACAGTCTTATCCAATAACGTGAAAATATAACAAAGAGACATATCTATGAAAGGTACTCCCTCCCTCTTCGGTGGCTCATGTATTATCGCCAGTGTGTGTGTAGGCGCGGGCATGTTAGGGCTCCCAAGTGCAGGTGCTGGCGCGTGGACTACATGGTCAGTAATTGCGATTACGCTAACAATGGCGATAATGACCATTTCGGGTTGGATGCTTCTAGAAGCATTTAAACACTATGATCTAAAAGTTTCTTTTAACACTGTAACCAAGGATATGCTTGGTTCAAATATCAATAACATTAACAACTTGGCGGTGTACTTTGTGGGCGGTATCTTACTTTACGCTTACATCACATCATCAGGTCTTATCTTGGAAGGGATGCTGGGAATTAGCAGCAAAATCACTTCTATTCTGTTCGTACTTATTTTCTCTACATTTGTTTGGCACTCAACGCGAGCTGTAGACCGCATCTCCGTTGTTCTTATCGCTTTCATGGTTTTAAGCTTCGTGTTTGGTGTTTCAGGGCTAGCGGTAAATATTGACCTTGGAATCCTATTCGATACTGCTAACAAGCAAAGCAGCTATGCACCTTATGCGATGGCAATGCTGCCAGTAGCGCTTACCTCGTTCGGTTACCACCACTCGGTGTCATCAATGCGTGCATACTATGGTGAAGAACGCCGCGCTAAATACGCAATCTTAGGCGGAACTGTTATCGCGCTTTCTCTTTACTTGCTATGGATGTTGTCAATCTACGGTAACCTTCCACGCGAGAAGTTTGGTCCTGTTATTGAGCAAGGCGGTAACGTAGACGTATTGTTGTCGGCACTGGGTTCTGTGGTTGCATCAGATAAAGTGGCTAATGCGATCAACAGCTTCTCTATAGCTGCGATACTGTCATCATTTATCGGTGTAGGCTTAGGTGTATTCGACTTTATCGCTGACTTGTTTAAGTTTGATGATACTAAGCAAGGTCGTACCAAGTCTTGGGCGGTGACGTTCTTACCACCTCTAATCATGTCTTTGTTGTTCCCATTCGGCTTTGTTATTGCGATTGGTTACGCAGGTGCAGCGGCAACAGTATGGGCATGTATCATCCCAGCATTGCTGGCTTACAAATCACGCTCACGCAAGGACGGCAATGAAGGCTTTATGGCGCCAGGCGGGAATGCCATGATTATTGCTGTGATTGTGTTTGGTGTGCTAACGGCAGTCTTCCACATTCTAGCTATGTTAGGTATGTTGCCAGCCTTTACGGGCTAACTTTTAACCGAATTAAGGTTAATTGGTTAAGATGGGTACTCACGGTAACGTTGGTACCCATTTTTTTATTTTAAAGCGGCACAAGGTTATTCCATCGCTGGGGATTTCACGCGCAGCTTATTACGATTATCTCGGCTAGAACGAATAAGCTCATCGCCCGTTACAATCGCATCTGATTTTGCCAATCGATCATACAGCAGCACGTTAACTGAAGCGGCGAGATTCATGCATCCTACCGTTGGCACATAAACCACATGATCCGCTTTGTCGGCAATCTCTTGCGGAATCGACCCATCTTCAGGGCCAAAGATATATACCGCTCTCTTAGGGTGTTCAAATTGGGGTAACGGTGTCGCGCCAAGTGCCAGTTCAACACATACGATGCTGACATCTTCAGGAACCGAGTTTAGGATAGAGCTAACGCCTTTGAGCGGAGTGTGTTGGCTGACGCTTTTGGTGTCGGTGGAGAACTTAGCCGCGCGGTCATAGCGAGTGCCGGTATACAGCACTTCATTTGCTTGATAACAACCTACCGCTCTCATTACCGCACCCACATTTTCTGGGCTTTTAGGGTTGATTAGTCCGATTATTGCTAGGTTGCTTATCATGGTAAATCTCAAGTAAAAGCAGCTTAACTCGCTGCGAAAGGCGAGCATTCTAGCAAAGCTGGCAATAATGCAAAAGCGAAAGGCAATGTGCCGGATAAGCGCTATTGAGACGAAAAAGGCGACGCAAGCGCCGCCTGAATAGGGGGATGATGAAGTGCGACTTAACGACGCTCGCGTTTTACGACTTCAAACTCAAATTCATCTGGGTAGAGCACCACACCTTCACCTTCGGCATCAGGAAAGACAACGATAGACAAATCGTCTTCTTCAAGGCCACGTGTCCAGCGGCTTTTCCATTTTGCAATTGAAATCGGCTCTGCTGTAAAGCCTTCCCATTCTTCAGTTGCCCATTGCAAGGCATGTTCTTCTGTTGGCCAAACAGGTACACACTCTTCATCGTCAGTGTTGAGTAGTACGCTGCCATGCTCATCAATCAACAACCAAATCTTTTTGGACTCAGCGGTATTTTTGAAGAAGAGATTAAAGCGTTCCATAGGATCGCGCGGAACGGTGACAGGAGTTGAATCGCTCATAAGTAGCCTTTAACTGATAAGTGCCAGCAGAGTATATCGTGGTTTGAGTTAAAGGGGCAGTCCGGCGATCCAGCTGCATGAGATTTTGTCACAAGGTTAACCGCCATAACATGAATATTTTGTGTGATAAAAATCACATTTCTTGATGTGGTGAGCTCTTTGACCAATACTTACATTCGTGTTTTGAGTCTGGTTTTGCTTCTCATTTTGAGAATCGGTTTGACCACTGTTCGTTTGGTGTTGAGTTGAGAATAATGAAAAACAAGCGGTTAGCATTATTAGCCAGTGGTATTTGCGTTATGCTTCCTACATTGACTGCGGTGGCGGGGTCAGCACTGGTGCTTCCGGGGCTTCATGAGCCGAGTCTAGATTTGCAAGGGCGTACGCTTTCTGCTCAAGATGTTATTGAGTGGGAGATAGAACACAGTGAACTGGTGTTTGGCGCCTACCCGAGTCGCAGTGATAACGAGCGTACTCAGGCGGTTGGCTATATGTACAACCAGAAACTGGAGTTAAACAGCGGGCATATTGAAAATCAACTTCGCCACTATGCCGAGGAGCATGATGTTGACTACGAAGATTTCTTTTTGCATTTCGCCGAAGATACCATTATCGCTGAAGTCGATCCAAGCCATGGTGAAAACACACTATTAAATCGAAAACCGATGATTGTTGGCTATACCGCCAATAGTGACCATGCGGGTTTTTGGCTTTATCAGTCTCCTCCTTGGGACGCTGATGTGTTCGAAAATCATCACAACGGTGGTGCACTCTACGTCTACCACTCTGAAATGTTTGACCGACTTTTGTTGAAGTTTAGTCAGTTTGCTCAAGGCGGTGAATTTTCAATTGAGTACCCGTCTGCAGTTGATAGCCATGGGCAAGTCATCGAGTGGTCTAAATTCGATATTAAGAAAGACAAAACCCTCAATATGACCAAAAATCAAAATGTGATTTGGCATATGCCAAGTGACTGGATACGTGCAACTACTCATGACGGCTCCGGTGCGACTTACGGTGGTGGGCAATATTTTGGTTCGACTTTTGTTCGAGATGGCGGGCGCTTGTATGTCGTGCGTATTCGCTGGCAAGGTGATGAAGAAGATACGCGCCCTCGACTCAAGGAAGTAAAACTGAAAAACACCTTTTCAGTGGTTAAGTTGGATGATGCCCCCACCCATACGCCGAGTGGTCGAGAAGTTCATGCTTGGCGAAAGATCCGCGGTTTTGATGCAACGGCTGACTTAAACCAAGATAACTATTTGTCATGGACAGAGTTCAAAAACCGTAACCATAAGAATGCGACGGCGCGTTTTCGTTGGGAATCAAGAGTGATACCGTTTGGGCGTATGTGGAATCAAGCCTCTTCTTGGGCCGTGACGAACATTGCGCATCCTCAGTTTCTAGATGCAATGCATAGCGCTTACCATACTGATTGGGCAGAGCAGGGGCTTAATGGTGCTTATAATGACGACACCAATAAGCTCATTGGCGCGAATCAATTTACCGTGTATTCCGGTGGTTTAGTCACCGAACTTGGCTTAGTGGTCGATAGTGAAGAGGCGGACGCACTCTATAAGCAGCAATTTTCAGGTTTTCTTAACGGCCTTGCTGAGCGTCAAAGTGGAGCACTCATTGGGCTAAACATAGGCACAGCCAATTTATATGGACGTAATGGTCAATCTCATCTGATTGAGGCGGGCTCTCTTTATTTAAGGGAGCATTACCTTTTCCCATCAACAGGATTTAGTGGCTATGCAGGCATTGCTAAATTTTGGGACAACTCAGCTTTAGCGGCACAAGAAAGACGAGTGATTTTTCAAGCGACCACGCGTTATGGTCGCGTGCAGTATTTAGGGAATACGGCAGCGAACTGGCAACAGGATCAGTACTCTACATTAGCCGCTTACTATCTGCATCATCACCCTCAGCGGAGCTACTTTAATCAGTGGAACAACGGTTTTATTTACGGGAGTGGAAAAACAACTGCCGATAACTTTTGGCAAAGTGATGTCGCAAAAAATATCGCTTATCAGCCAACAGCATTGCAAGCCATTGACTTGGGCGAACCCGCAAATGCAATACCGGATGGTTTTCAACCGATTCCATTGATGTTGTCGACACAAACTCCCGCTCCGGCAGATTACACCATTGTTGGCGACTCAACTTCGAATGCAGTGTTTCATGCTGATCTGCCGAATGGGATGGTCGAAGTATTGCCGACATACGTTTATTTTCTTTATCAATCTGAGCAACAAGTGGTGCAGGGTGGGCCGCAAGAGATGGTTTTAGCGCGAGAGTTCACCAATGGACGAGTGTTATACCGCACCGATTTCTTTGGTCGCAATCAAGACTATTACTCGGCAGAGCCGATTAGGATCACCTTAGAGCAACCAATGAGACCCGTTGATGGCCAAGGGAATATTGGCAACTATGTCAATCAAATTGAAATTGGGGGGTACCAAGGCATGATACTGCTTTATTAAGGGGGGGTAACCGCTAAAAAATCTGGTCTAACAGCAAGTTAGTTTCGGTTTGTACTATCCCTTTAATCGAGCGAATACGCACTAACAATCCCCCCAGTACCGATAAGTTTTCTGCTTGCACCTCGGCAATTAAGTCCCAATGTCCATTGGTATGATAAACCGAAATGACTTCATGGAATGCTTCTAACGCTTTGAGTACATTGGCTTCGTCTTTGGCTTCTACGGAAATACTCATAATAATTTTTACCGTGTTGGCCTCCACTTCTGCTTCATGCTTGAGCTTGACGGTATAACCAAGGATAACCTCTTCTCGTTCTAGTTTGTTGATGCGATTTTGCACCGTCGCACGAGAGACCTTCAACTTAGTCGCGAGATTCACCACCGACATACGAGCGTTCTTTCTGAGTAGCGCCAAAAGTTGGCGGTCGATTTCATCTAAATTGGTCATGATTGTACTCTTTGGGTTTTGATGATGTGCATAATGACACTTTTATCTGTCTTTTTGCTAATTAGACTTAAACTTTTGTGCATTAGTCTGTCTTTTTGTTGGCTCTACTTGCCTTTAAAATGGTGCTGAACACGATAAAAAACAATAAGCTTTTGAGGCTGACAATGACCCTATTTTTAGATGTAGATGCATTATCCAAACTAGTGAAAACTCAAGGTTGTGAAAACTTTATGGGTGGACTGCTAGCGTATATGAAACAAGACTTTTCTCGTTGGGAGGAGTTTGACAAATCTGCCCGTACGGCTGCCCACAGTGAAGTGGGTGTGATTGAGCTAATGCCAGTGGCAGACCAGCAAAATTATGGCTTTAAGTTTGTTAACGGTCACCCGTCGAACCCGAAGTATGGACTCTCCACCGTCATGGCATTTGGTGCACTTGCCGATGTTGCGACGGGGTATCCTCGTCTGTTGTGTGAAATGACGATTTCAACTGGGCTGCGTACCGCTGTGACTTCGGTTATGGCAGCGCAAGCGCTGGCGCGCAAAGACTCGCAAGTTATGGGCCTGATTGGTTGTGGAGCGCAAAGTGAATTTCAATCAATTGCTTTTCACAAGTTATTGGGAATCAAAGAGCTACGTATTTTTGACATTGATAGCGCAGCCATGGATAAGCTGGCAACACACTTACAAGCTTATCCAGAGTTAACCGTGATCGCCGCGAAATCGGCTCAGGAATGCGTAAAAGGGGCGGATATCATCACGACCGTGACGGCCGATAAGGCCTATGCGACCATTCTTACTCCAGACATGGTGGAAGAAGGGATGCACATCAATGGTGTTGGTGGTGATTGCCCAGGAAAGACCGAGCTGCATATTGATGTATTGCGCGCAGGTAAGATCTTTGTTGAACACGAGCCGCAAACACGCGTTGAAGGGGATATTCAACAGTTACCAGCTGAGCACAAAGTTAATCCGCTGTGGGAAGTGATTGCAGGGAAAACGCAAGGTCGTGATAGTGCGGAGCAAATTACTATCTTTGATTCGGTAGGTTTTGCATTGGAGGACCTCTCTGTATTGCGCTACATTTTCGACCTTGCGACGGAACTTAACGTCGGGCAAGAGATCGAAATTGTGCCACGAATGGCGAATCCTAAAGATCTATTTGGCTTGATGAACAGTCGCTAAACCTGATTGAAGTTGTCTTTCGACAACTTACTAACCTAGTATTCTAGTATTTAATGCCTCAGCGGTATCGAACAAAGATACGCTGAGGCTTTTTGTATTCTCCAGTTATTCGCGCAGATTGTTAGTTTTTAACTAATAATCTTTTAATTTTTCTAAGTCTAACGCTTTTTAATAAGCCTCCTATAATCAACTGATAGATTGATTTAAGTGAGCAAGCAGACAGTACTCAAAGCTTGCTGCGATGATTTATTCAAATCGTGATGATGATGGGGAACGAACAATGACAACTTCAGTATTTCAGGCAGTGAAACAGATTGGTTACGGTGCGATGGGGCTTGAAGGTTACTACGGCGCGAGTGATGACACTCAGGCTGTACAAACTTTGGTGCACGCGATTGAAAGTGGCATGATGATCGACACCGCTGATGCTTATGGCGCTGGGCATAACGAAGACCTAATCAAGCAAGCGTTAGCGCACACAGACCAACCTGCCTTTATCGCAACTAAGTTCGGTATTGTGTTTGAAGAAGATCAGACGGGTAGCCAGTTGGATACGGGGTGGGGATTTCCGCTGACGATCAATGGAACCAAAGAGTATGTAACACGCGCGATTGATAATAGCCTTGAGCGCCTAGGCGTTGACTCGATTGACTTGCTTTATGCCCACTATCTTGATCCTAACACTCCACTAGAAGAAACCATTGAAGCCATGGCTGAGGCTGTAAAAGCAGGCAAAGTGAAAGCCATCGGTCTTTCTAATGTGACAGCAGATGAAATTCTCCGTGCCAATGCGATTCATCCTATTAGTGCTGTTCAATACGAGTACTCACTCTTTCGTCGCGAGGCTGAAACCGACATCATTCCAGTAATTAAGCAGATCGGCGCAGCCTTGGTTTGCTGGTCCCCACTAGGTGCAGGCTTTCTTACTGGGCAAGTTCAACAGTTGGATGAAAATGATTTTCGTAACAACAACCCTAAAATGCAGGGTGAGAACTTTACCGATAACTTGCAACGCTTAGAGGCGATCAAGGCGATCGCTGCTGAGTATGGAATCACGCCAGCTCAACTGGCTTTAGCATGGCTGGTCGCTCAAGGGGAGAATATCATCCCGATTCCGGGCAGTCGTAAAGTGGCTCGTATTGATGAGAACTTAAAGGCACTGGAGGTTAAATTGAGCCCAGCGACCTTACGTCAACTCGATGATATTGCGCCAATTGGTGCATTTAAAGGGGCAACATTAGTATAAGCTTATATTTCTGAGACGTTCGCCTTAGAAAGATCCGCGACTGCAAGTTAGTATAACTAATTGAATTTATTCGTAACGGAACAGCTAATGCCTTCATCTATATCACAAGAAATGAGCGCCAAAGTTTGGGGCTTACTTATTCTGCTTTCAATGCTTTGGGGGGGCTCATTCTTTTTTGTCGGCATTGCAGTAAGCGAACTACCGCCTCTGATTATTGTGACGTTGCGAGTGACTTTAGCCGCTATCACACTATGGATTATCGCTTTGTTAACCGGGCATCGCCCGCCTAAGGACTACCGCATTTGGGTGGCATTCCTTGGTATGGGATTGCTTAACAATGTGATTCCGTTTTTGCTTATCGTCTGGGGACAAACACAAATTGCTTCAGGGTTGGCGTCGATCATTAATGCTGCGACTCCAATATTTGGTGTTGTGGTTGCCAGTACTCTTTTGCCTGACGAGAAGGCGACACCGCTTAAGGTTTTAGGGGTAGTGGTTGGCTTTATTGGTGTTGTCGTCATGATAGGTTTACCGGCCCTAGGCGGTGACACTCCGTTGTTAGCTGAGCTGGCGGTTGTCTGCGCTAGTATCAGCTATGCATTTGCGAGTGTGCATGGTCGACGCTTTAAAGCGATGAAGATCAGTTTGATCATGTTAGCAGCAGGGCAAGTGACGGCATCAAGTGTGGTGCTGTTACCTATCGCATTCTGGGTAGAGAGCCCAGCGATCTTTGCTGATGTGAGCACGCATACTTGGCTGGCAATGATTTCTTTAGCCGTGTTCTCAACTGCATTTGCTTACACACTCTATTTTAAGATTCTTCAACTAGCAGGGGCGACCAATGTGTTGTTGGTCACCTTGCTTGTGCCTGTTTCAGCAATATTACTTGGCGTCGTTTTTCTAGGAGAGTCATTGGAGCCTATTCACATCGTTGGGATGGGATTAATTGCGCTGGGCTTATCAGCGATTGATGGGCGCATCTGGCACAAATTGCTTAATCGCCCGTCAGTGAAACGCAGATAAGAAAGAACTGCTAGTCGGGCATATTGATGGGTAAAGCACTGGTGTGTTTTACCTCATCAAGGACAAATAGCGTTTGTGCCTCTCTAACTTCCGGAAAGCCTCTCAGCTCCTTTAATATAAATTGCGAGAGCTCTTTGTTGGTGCGTGCGACCACTTTCATCAGGTGATCATAGGGACCTGAGAGTGAGTAACATTCGAGAATCAATGGATGAGCAAGTGCGGCTGTTTTAAATTCATCAAACGCCGCCTCATTTCGCTGATCAATACTGACTTGAATAAAAGCGGTCACGCCAAACCCTGCTTTTTCGGCATCTAATAACGCGCCATACTTTTTTATTATCCCACTTTCTTCCAATTGTTTGGTTCGTCGTAAGCACGTCGACTCAGACATATCCGTTGCTTTCGCTAACTCAACAATCGACTTTCGACCGTTTTCTTGTAAGTGAGAAAGTATCTTTTTGTCTTGTTTTGTTAGCATGACGTAATCCTTCAAAATAATGTCTAACCATGAACTATTCCGCCATATTACATCGATTTGTAGGCGACTTTGACGACTAAATTCACATCTTTTCGCATAAAATCAGTTCAGCTTTACTAATAAAAACAAGGAATAATCTATGGCAACAGAAAAGTTTTTCCACGTGGGTGAATTGAACGCAGAGCAACCACAACCAACTCAATATGAACCATCAAAGTTTGCGAAGGCTCGTCATCCAGAACCTTATCGTTTCGAGGTGAATTTAACTGCTGAAGCTGGCGACATGCAAAAGAAAACCGGTGTGGTTTCTGTGAATATTCCGGGTTTTAGTCCAGTAAAACTTTACTGTGATGAGCAGCCACCGGTGGGTAACGATACAGCGCCGCCACCATTGGCATTTTTCTCTGCTGGGATTGGTTTTTGCTTAATGACTCATTTAACCGATATTCTTAACGCACGTAAAATTAAAGTGGACTCGTTGAAACTTGAGCAACGTATAGTATTTCGCACTAACCTTGGGCATATGCGTGACCATGGCTATATGACCGATGGTGGCTGCGATATAGTCGAAACCCATGTGATCATTGAAAGTCCTGAGCCAGAAGAGAAGATCAAAGACCTGATGAATGAAGCAGAAAACGGCTGTATGGCGCATTTTGCATTAAGAAACCCAATTCCATGGTCAACACGATTGATTTATAACGGTAAAGAGGCAATAAGCCGCAGTGGAAATTGATCGTCGCTTTTAAGTGTATTAACTAGGTACTGATTTGAACGCAAATACCGGAAAGGTGTTTGCGTTTTTTATTTGGCAACTCGCTGCAAAGACAACCTTTTTCATTCACAAGTGATTTTGGATGGCATAAAAATGTGCGTTACTTCACGTATTTTGCCTTGTGATTTTGGCGGTATTTATCAGTGAACAGCCACCCAGTTTGTTACGCAGAGTTTGCTCTTCTGGCTGGTGGCTGAATAATTAATTATTAAAATACAATCACTTAAATTGGTTTGTTGTTTGATGTCGATTATTTCAACTGTTTCAGAGAGTTTGCTCAACCGTTAACGCTTGTATCAACGATGAAGCAACCTCTAGATTAATGCGCAGTCTGCATGCCGAAAATGCAAACTATTCATTTTACTCATAATCTCAAGTCACTAGTATTTTTAGGGTTATCAAAGCGTCTATTTGGTTCCCATATCAAACTTACTTGCGACATGACCTATCGAGCGGCAAGTACGTTTCATATGAGAATTAATCTGTATAAGGAAACGGTTTATGGCTCAATTAGTCGATGAAATAGTATTTCAATCAGGGGTCAAACTAAGCAATCGTATTGTGATGGCTCCAATGACCATCCAGTCGGCATTTTTTGATGGCGGCGTGACGCAAGAGATGATCAACTACTATGCTGCTCGTTCTGGTGACGCGGGTGCGATTATTGTTGAAAGCGCATTTGTAGAAAACTATGGCCGCGCTTTTCCCGGTGCGCTAGGTATTGATACTGACAGTAAAATTGCGGGTTTAGCCAAGCTTGCATCTGCGATAAAAGCAAAAGGCTCGAAAGCTATTTTGCAAATTTATCATGCCGGACGCATGGCGAATCCGGAGTTCAATGGTGGGCATCAGCCTATTTCAGCCAGTCCAGTAGCAGCGCTGCGCGACAATGCAGAAACACCGTTGGAGATGACAGAAAGCCAAATTGAATCGATGATCGAAAGTTTTGGTGAAGCCGTTAGACGCGCAATTGTTGCCGGTTTTGATGGTGTTGAGATTCATGGTGCGAACACATACTTAATACAGCAGTTCTTTTCTCCACACTCGAACCGTCGCAATGACAAGTGGGGCGGTGATATTGAAAAGCGCACGACATTCCCAATTGCGATTCTCGCTAAGACGAAGCAAGTAATCGCTCAGCATAGTGCAGCCGATTTTATTGTTGGCTACCGTTTTTCTCCTGAAGAGATAGAGCAACCAGGCATTCGTTTTGATGACACCATGTATCTGTTGGATAAACTGGCAACTCATGGTCTCGACTATTTCCATTTTTCAATGGGGAGTTGGTTACGTAACTCGATTGTGACGCCGGAAGACTCACAACCGTTGATCGACAAATATCGTCAAATGCAGTCAGAAAGCGTGGCACAAGTGCCAGTGATTGGTGTGGGTGGAATCGCTCAACGTGCCGATGCTGATAAAGCGCTCGCACAAGGCTATGACATGGTGAGTGTCGGTAAAGGATATTTGGTTGAGCCGACTTGGGCTGGCAAAGTTCTTAATAATACTGTTTGTGCCGAGTTTGCGGATATCGCTCAGCAAGAAGCATTGCAGATCCCAACGCCACTATGGGAAATTATGGATTACATGATTGTTGACAGTGCTGCTGAAGCGTTAAAACACCAACGCATCAAAGAGCTGCAAAATGTGCCAATTAAGTTTAATTCTGGTCAATATACTGCTTACGGACGTGGCCACAACGGTGATTTGCCAGTGACCGTGACTTTCTCAGAAGATAAGATCCTCGAGATATTTGTCGATTCCTCAAAAGAGTCTGACGGTATTGCCAACCCTGCATTTGAGCGTATTCCACAGCAAATCCTTGATGGGCAGACATTAAACATCGATGTGATTTCAGGGGCAACGGTCAGTAGCCAAGCAGTGCTTGATGGCGTATCAAATGCGGTTGATTTAGCTGGTGGTAATTCAGAGGCTCTACGCTGCAAAGCAAAAGAGGCGGTTGAGTGGTCATCAAAAACCATCGAAGAGACCGTTGATATTGTGGTGGTCGGCGGTGGCGGCGCTGGTTTAAGCGCGACGCTTACAGCACTGGATAAAGGCAAATCGGTTATTTTGCTCGAAAAATTCCCAGCAATTGGTGGCAATACGGTGCGCACCGGTGGCTGGGTGAATGCTACTGAGCCTGAATGGCAAAATGATTTTCCTGCATTGCCGGGCGAAAAAGAGACGTTGATGCAACTTGCGAACACACCGGAGAGTGAGTTTGTAGGCCAATACCTTGATGACTTTAAAGTACTCAAAGCTCAGTTGGACAACTACTTTACCGACTTAGCTGGAGGTAAGCAGTACCTGTTTGACTCTACAGAGTTGCACCGCATCCAAACCTACTTGGGCGGTAAACGTACCGACTTAAATGGTGAGCCTATCTTTGGTCAGTATGATCTGGTCGAAACCTTAACCTCACGCTCTATGGAGTCAGTAGACTGGTTGAGCGACAAAGGTATCGACTTTGATCGTAGCGTGGTAGAGATCCCAGTTGGAGCGTTATGGCGTCGAGCTCATAAACCAAAACGTCCGAAAGGCGTAGAGTTTGTTGATAAACTGCAAAAACGCATTCTAGAACAAAATGGTCGAATCATTACCGACACGCGTGCCACGGATTTGATTGTTGAAGATGGCAAGGTCGTGGGTATTCATGCTGAGCAAGCTAACGGGACTAAACTCGTACTGCGTGTTAACCATGGTATCGTGCTGGCTTCTGGTGGTTTTGGTGCGAACACCCAAATGATCAAAAAGTACAATACCTATTGGAAAGAGATTGCCGACGATATCAAAACCACCAACTCACCAGCCTTGGTTGGGGATGGGATTGAGATCGGTGAACGAGCAGGCGCAGAGCTAGTTGGTATGGGCTTCGTTCAGTTGATGCCAGTGGGTGACCCTAAATCTGGTGCGCTATTAACGGGTTTGATCGTGCCACCAGAAAACTTTGTCTTTGTTAACCAGCAAGGTCATCGCTTTGTTGATGAATGTGGCAGCCGTGATGTCCTATCGTCAGCGTTCTTTGACAATGGTGGTCTAATTTACATGATTGCCGATGAGAAGATTCGTCAAACGGCGGCGAACACATCAGATGAAACCATTGAGCGAGAAATCAAAGAAGGCATCATCATCCAAGCAGAGACGCTTGAGGAGTTAGCAGAAAAGATCGGTGTTCCGGCCGAGCAGTTAACCGCGACGATTGCTCAGTACAACCGCTATGTAGAGCAAGGGCATGATCCTGAGTTCCATAAGAGTGCGTTTGGCTTAAAGGTCGATCATGCTCCGTTTTACGCTACGCCACGTCAACCGTCAGTTCACCATACAATGGGAGGCTTGAAGATTGATACTAAGGCACGTGTTATCGGCACTGACGGCAACGTAATCCCTGGCTTATATGCTGCGGGTGAAGTGACAGGCGGTATCCATGCTGGTAACCGTTTAGGTGGTAACGCGCTCATTGATATCTTTACTTATGGCCGTATTGCCGGTGAGAGTGCGGCGGATTCAATTTAAACTTCTGAGTCTGTTGTCATGATAGAGGGGAGCGATGCTTCCCTCTTTTCTTATTTTCGTTAGTGTTTGAGTAGAAAGTAATATGACCAATTACCGTGCTAGATTTCAGATGATGGGGACGATTATCGATCTAGTGGTTTACCACCCAAGTGGTGAACAGCTGATTAAACAAGCCTACCAGCAACTTGAACATTACGCCCAGCGTTTTACTGTCAATCAGCCTCACTCTGAACTGATGGCGGTGAATCGTAATGCGGGCATCGCTCCAGTTGTCGTTGAAGATGATCTGTTTCAATTGATTAAACTGGCAAAAGCACACAGTGAAGATGTGAATAACCCATTTAATATCGCTATTGGGCCTTTAGTTAAAGCGTGGCGAATCGGGTTTAAAGACGCCAAAGTGCCAAGCCCAGATGAGCTTGAAGCTAAGCTTAGCTTGGTCGACCCAAGCAATATTCTATTGGATGATGCGACAAAATCGGTCTATTTGCGCCAAGTTGGGATGGAGATTGACCTAGGTGCGATTGCGAAAGGCTACTTTGCTGATCAAGTTAAATGCCAGTTGGTTGACGCAGGTGTTGAACATGGTTTTATCAGTTTAGGGGGTAATGTGCTGACTATTGGAGACTCGCCGAAAAACAGCAACCGAGCATGGAATGTCGGTATTCAGAACCCGTTATCAGCGCGAGGCGATGTGATACGTGTTGTGCCGCTAAAAGGCTTCTCCATGGTGACGTCTGGCATTAATGAACGATTTTTTGATGCAAATGGGCAGCGCTATCACCATTTATTGGATGCGAAAACAGGCATGCCAATCGCAACGGACATCGCGAGTTTGACCATTATTTCCGAGCAGTCAGTGGATGGTGAAATTTGGAGTACGGCGGGTTTCTTATCAAGTGTCGCTAAAGCGCGCGCCTATATTGATCAACAAGCGGGTATAGAAGCCGTTCTGGTATCCAAACGAGGCGAGGTTTTTGTTACGCAAGGTTTGACCGACCAAGGCGGTGTAATCGCATTCGCTTAGAACCAAAGCAAAAATAACCTTTTTGGCACTTATTAAGCCATAAATTAATTAGTCATCCGCGCCGCATTTGGCGCACTCTTGATAAGTGCGCTCACCTTCACTGATCACCACATAGCTTGATACGCACTTTTCACACAAAGCCAGTTTTGGATAGGCAATCTTGTCCTTTTTTGAGCGAGTATCGCCCTCTGTAACGTAGAATTTTCTCATCGAGTACGCTTCTAATAGAGTAAAAGCGGGGGAGTATAGCCTGCGTTAAAGAGTTTGTCCCTCTTGGTGTTTTGAGCGCAAGAGAGATAAATAGTTTATCGGCGGATGACCTCCTCGACGCTGAGAATGTCGGCGATATTAGCGACTTCAGCTAACGCGGTTTGGTGAACAACCTGCGCAGCAATTGTTTGGTCAAAAATAGACAAATCACAGGTAGCACATGCATCATGGGCGATGATTGTCTTTAAGCCATATTCGATGGTCGCACGCGCAGTACTGCTTACACACATATGGGTCATCATTCCAACGAGTACAACTTCGGTTACCTCGAGTTCATTCAGTACGTCACTTAAGTTTGTCGCTGCAAATGAGTTAGGGTAGTGCTTGGTAATGACTGGCTCTCCTTCGAGAGGAGTGACGCTTGAGTGGATCTTTTGACCGTCAGTCCCTTCTAGCATAAAACCCAGTTCCGGCGTGGCAGCTAAGTGCTGAACATGCACTATCGCTTTGCCGTTTTGGCGAAAGTGGTGGAGCAATTTTCTGGCATTTTCAGCCGCTTTTACTGGCTCCTTTAAGCTCATTGCTCCGCCTTCAAAATAGTCGTTTTGGATATCGATAAGAATCAGTGCTTGTTTAGTCATATTTGTTCTCCTTGGTTTGATATGGTCACTTTACACTCAGCATTGGCGGACTATAATGTCCTAAATGGACAATATAAGGTCACATATGGACAGGCAATGCGTTAGGATCGTGATCCTAGAAACAGAGCATGTAATGAAGTCAGCGGCGGCAGGGATCAGCGATATTCTGACGGTTGCTAACTACGTGCTAAATGAGCAATTTTTTGTGGTCACACAGGCTGCGTCTTCAGCATTACCGGCTCATGATGTGCCAGATGTCGTGTTTATCCCACCGCGAAAAATTGGTGCCGATGCATGCTACGACCAAGCAATACTGGCGACGTTAAAACAATGGCATCGGCAAGGTTGTACAGTCGCGGCGAATTGCGCTAGCGTATTTTGGCTTGGACATGCGGGTTTGCTGGAAAACAGAGCGGCAACCACCCATTGGAAACTGTGTGATCAACTTGCCAGCGAGTTTCCAACAATGGCTGATGTTAAACGCCATGAAATGGTGGTGGATGAGGGGAGCATTATTACTGGCTCCGGTCTATTTGCCTTTCAGGATTTGGCGCTGCATTTAATTGCACGCTACGCAGGTTTTGAACTTGCCAAGGAAGTGGCTGACATTTGCTTACTTGATTTCTCTGGACGGCTACAAGCCTATTACGAACGTTTTTTACCAGACTTTAGCCACGGCAATGCGTTGGTATTAAAAGCTCAGCAATATTGTCAGCAGACACCGTTAGATCAACAAAGTAATAAAGCCATGGCGCAGGTTTGTTGTGTTAGTGAGAAAACTTTAACTCGCGCGTTTAAAAAGGTACTCAATCTGACTCCGCAGCAGTACCGGTTGAGCTACAAAATGGATGTCGCCAAGCGAGAAATGAACATCAATAAGTCGACAGTAGAGCAGGTTGCTTTTTTACTGGGCTATAACGATGTCAGCAACTTTACTCGAGTCTTTAAGAAGGTGGTGGGAATTACTCCGACTCATTACCGTTCTAGGTTTTCTCATGATTAACCCTTACCCGTTGCCGAAGACGGTTGTAAATCGCGCTCGAAACATTATCTGAGGTTAAAAAGTGAGAGCTATCCCTATCACAGCAATTTTCCATAATAGGGAACACATCGTCATGTTTTACGCTTAGGTGTTTCGCCTAGAAAATCGGTTTCTTCTTATTCATCAGATAGAAAGCGGCACTAATGGCGATAAATAGAAACGCAAAATAGTAGAAGAATGAAGAGAGTGAGGCGATAAAGTCGATATGTTGGGCAATCTGCTCTTCATTATAGCCCTGCGATACCAGTTTGTAGTAATAGGCATACAAGATACCAATCAAACCGTACCCAAGGTTGAACATTAACCCTTTGAAGCTAAGCACAGTTGCTCGGTTGTGAGATTCCGTTTTTCGATTGAGATGGTAACTAATAAAGATATTCATTGTCATGATAATAAAGATCAAGATCAGCGCTGGGATCACGCCATAAATTGACCAACCAAGGCTAATCCAATAGTAGGTTGCCATTGTTGCCAGCCCCATAATGACAATGAATTTCTTTGGCTCCATGCTCTCTGCGAGTTGGCGGCTTTGCCCTGCTAAAATAATTTTTAGCACACTTATCCCAGCACCAATCAACCCAAAGTAGATAATTGGAATATCAATAGCGCGATAGTATTGGCTGTTCATGGTTAAAAACATGCGCGAAGTGTGTTCAAAAAGGCTGTAGTAGAGCAATATAAACAATACGTAAGGTGTCGAAAGCACCCATTTCCCCGTATTTAGTGTCAGTTTTAGGCTGGCGAGTGTCGTTGCTAACTTGGTAGTATGGCTTGGGAGCACTTTTTTCTCTTCTCGCATCCCCAGTGCTGCATAAATCGCGATTATCGCGACAAACAACGTGGCATACACCGGAATACGCATGATATCTTGAGTGGTTTGCGGTGCTTCTAAGCCAATAAAGCGGTAGACGCTTGCCATAAAATTGACATCGTACATGGCTGCACCTAGGAGTGTGACGACAATACCCACACTCGAAGAGAGACGAAGTTGAACTTGCAAAACTCTCGGCCAAGCC
Source organism: Vibrio panuliri (assembly GCF_009938205.1). Classification (NCBI taxonomy): domain Bacteria; kingdom Pseudomonadati; phylum Pseudomonadota; class Gammaproteobacteria; order Vibrionales; family Vibrionaceae; genus Vibrio; species Vibrio panuliri. The sequence continues at coordinate 305,140 of NZ_AP019655.1, forward strand.
TCTTCTTTACCTTGATCTTTTAACGTGTCATACGCGAGTGCTTCATCAGCGCCACTTGCAAGCGCCATTGCGAGGCCACTCAATATGCGATTGACTAAAAATACCACAAAGACAAAAGTAGGGTTGCCGGTTGGAACAAAGGCGATCATCGCAATTTCAATAAACATCACAATTGAAGATAACACCACTAGTTTCTTGCGACCCAATGTATCGGCGAATGCACCGGAGGGAACCTCCGCTAGAACGATAGTCGCCGCCCACACGACGTTAAGCATGGCAAATTGCGAGAGCGTTAAGCCGTAGTCTAAATAGAGAAGCGTAAATACTGGGTAATAAAAGCGGGCAAAGTAGCTACACCTAAATATTAGGAAGTTACGAACGTTGCGAACTTGGAGAATGTCTTTGAGTGTCATGAAGTCGTCGGCACTTTATTAGTTGATGTTATCAGCATAGCGTTGCATTGCGGATGGTAAAGTTATCCGGCTGGAACCACAAGATGTTTCCGAGTTGGGCATATTGGACTTGCGTACCTTAGATCTTAAGAATTGGCATCAGTTTGGCTCGTGACGTTTCGCGGATTTTAGGTGGGCAATTGATTGAAAGGACACACACTACAATTTAGCTCAATAAAAGGGACGCACATCTTAAAGTGGCGTTACCAATATGAGAGCTTACTAACACGCTGTTTGTGATACTTCATGTATTCTTAGCTTGAGCCAAGAAAAGGATTCTATTTATGTCAAAAAGCTCCAAGCTTCATAATGAAGATAAACTGGTAAAAAAGGCACTTGAAATCGCCGGAAAGATGGCAAAGATGCAAGGCTTTGAACTTCCTCAATCTCCGCAACCGGTAAAAGTGAAAGCGATTTACCTATTTTTAGTCGATGCAAAACAGATCACGCCATTACCTGATAGCAAGCTTGATGGGGCTAACATTAAACACAGACTGGCACTTTGGATTCATAATGCGCTGCCAGATAACGATCCTTTGAAGTAAAAACTCTGATTAGATGCAAGGCGAATCAATGGGTTCGCCTTGTTTGTTTTTAGTGACTGTTTCGGTGCATTACTTCTCAATGTGAAGTGGGTAGGCGCTGCACATTGAGACGCATCGCTTAAATCTCATCGTCCTCGTGCGTTCGGAGCGCTTGCTTCAGCTAGTGGTTGTTTCTTTTTCGGTATTATTGATTTACAAAACTGAATCGAAATAGCTAAAGGTAAGCAGAGAGAAGGGATACAATACGTGCGTTGCAAGATTGCAATCTTGAATACTCATTCACAGAAACCTAAAAGTAACCGTACATGTCTAACGATTTTGATTTCACTACAGAATATACGCTCGACAAGCCTTTCTTTGCCGAGTGTTTTGACCAAACTAGCCAGCCTGCTAAGTTCCCACAAGCGTATTTGAAAGGAATACTCTTTCTTATTTTTGGTGTGGCTTTGTTGGAGTTTGAGTTGTTACCTAACGGTTATGTCGGTTGGTTCTTTATCGTCTTGAGCGTAGTTGAAGCCTTCAGCGTCTACTGCAAACGCACATGGTGGCTATGGCGACAAACCATTAGCTCAAGCCGTGGCAACAAAGTTGTGCTGCAAATCAACGCCGAAGGTGTGCGCTATAAAAGCGGTAAAATTGACCGTCAACTCGCTTGGAGTGAAATCGACCAACTTGAGCAAAGTGAGTTAGGTTTCATTCTTCATATGGGCAAGCAACGTCAATATGTCAGCAAATCTTGCTTAAATGATGAGGTAATTGCGTTTATGGTTGAGCAACACGCAGCCTCAAAGGCGCATTAATACTTGCGATAAGGCAATCGCTAAGAGCGATAAATCCAGTTTGAGCAAGTAAAGGTGAGACGTTGGGTTCGCTTTGCTTGTTCTTGATGGTTATGGTGTGTGTCCCTGTAATTTACTCAGTTTGGAACGATTTAAAGCAGCATACACCAGTTTGATCTTGAGCGACTTTACACTCGTCTACCAAAATGGTTTTAAGCTCAATACGGGCTCGGCGTAAACGTGCTTTAACGGCTGGCAAACTGAGCTGATGTTTGTCGGCGTACTCTCTTTGCGTAAGACCGTTTAAATCGCATTGTTCTATTACATCACGCTCTTGGTCAGTGAGTTTTACCAACACTTTGGGAAGGCAACGTTGAAGCTGCACCATGGGGGGAGAAACCTCCGTTGGCATCACAAACTCGTCCACTTCGACGGATTGAATCTTACGTCTGAGATGGTCGATAAAGTGGTTTTTGGTCACCTTAAATAGCCATGATTTACCATCTTGTAATGTGCAAAAACGCTGGCTATTGCCCATCGCTTTAAGAAACACTTCTTGCATAATGTCTTCCGCTTCATGCGGGTTCTGGGTTTGTTTCAATAGCCAACCATAAAGGCTGGGTTCAGCATGGTTCCATGCGTTCATCAGACACTTCATTATTCAATCTCGATTATAGTCGCGCGTGCTAATCTTAGCCGATCAGCGAGCGCGACGTACTTTCCTTGCCGTTACGCTATAACATCTTGTTTGAGTAGATCGCGAACTAGATCAACAGATGGCACCGAGCCGGTATGTTTTATTTCACCATCAATGGCGACACCTGGGGTGCTCATGATCCCCGCTTCAAAAATGGCTTCTAAACTGGTGACTTTTTCAATGTTGACCTGTAGCCCCAATTCTTGTGCAACCTCAGCAAAACGTTCTGCGGTGACTATGCAGTTTTTACAACCTGAACCATAAACTTGGACTTTTTTCATAATAGACTCCTGTGAGCATTTGCTCGGTTTTAATTAATAGAAGAAGTTAAATAACCAACCTGTGATGGAAATTGCGACCAACAAGTAGCCTGCTATCGCACCGAGTAATCGATATTGCATAACTTGTTTGAGCATCATGAATTCAGGTAAGCTCACCGCGACAGCTCCCATGCAGAATGCGAGAGTGGTGCCAAGTGGCATGCCTTTGTCTATCAAGGACGCCATGATTGGAACAATCCCCGTTGCGTTGGTGTAAATCGGAATAGCACTTAATGTCGCGAGCGGAACAGTCCACCACTGGCCGTGTGCAAGGTTTTGTTCGAACCAGTTTGCGGGAACGAAGCCATGGATAAATGCGCCAATACCCACACCGATAATGACCCAAGCCCAAATGCGCTTGAAGATAGTACTGGTTTCATTCACAGCAAATTCGTGGCGCTGCTTAACCGTCATTTGTGTTGGCTCTAGCGCGACGCTTGGCGACGCATTTAACTCATTTGCGTTTTGATACGCTTTGGCAAGGAAAGGCTGCAACCAGCGATGAGCTTGAAACATATCAAGCACAAAGCCTGCAAAAATGCCAAGTAGCATGCCAATGACGACGTACATGATGGTGAATTTCAGCCCCAATACACTGCCAAGCATGATGACAACCACCTCATTGATCAGCGGTGAAGTAATCAGAAAGGCGATAGTCACTCCAATAGGAATTCTTGCGGAGACAAAGCCCATAAATAGCGGAATAGAGCTGCATGAGCAAAATGGCGTAATTGCACCAAACAGAGAACCAAGGAAATAACCGACGCCACGGTGTTTACCTTGAAGATATTGGCGAACTTTATCCACGCTCAAGCTGGCTCTCATTGCGGAGATGAGATAAATCAGCACAACCAATAAGACCAAGATCTTGCTGGTGTCCTCAATAAAGAAATGAACGCCTTTTGCCATCGAAGTATTGGCTTGTAAGTTGAAAATGGAATACGTCAGCCAATCGGCAAAATGAGTAAAAACTTCTAACATAGTGGCACTCTCAAAACGATTTACCTCTAACACGTTTGAGGGCGAAAAAGGATGCACACTTTTTTGAATTTGTTTTCGATGCAGTTTGAAAGCGCGAGGTTAGCGCCAGTTGAACCTGAGAATTTTTAATTAACGCGGTTCAGCGCGACACAGAGCGAGACTTTGTCGTTAGCGGACACTTCAGCTTGCAAGAGCTTTTATTCACGACCTATTCGTGAGCTCTTGCCCTGCAAAACCTATCCAGTTTGGTTAATACAGTTGTACTCCCATGATTAGGCGACAATTTTTCTCCAATGAAGGTTATGTGCTTTCTCTCCCATTAAAAGATTAACAAATACTGTTTTTATATACAGTAATTATTGGCGCTGTTAGAGTTTGATAGAAATCTTCGGCACTTGGATGCTTGAGTTTTTGACAATAAAAAGGACTTCGAATGATTTTAAATCACGTCTCAATTGGTACTTCTGATGTAGTGAAAGCCGTTAATTTCTACGATTCGCTTCTGTCTACATTGGCTATAAAGCGTACTCACTATATAGAAAATGTCGCTGCTGCTTATGGTGAAAACTTTGAGTTTTGGGTGGGTAGCCCATACGAAGGAAAAGCGACGTCAAGTAATGGCTTACATATCGCTTTCAATGCTCCTTCTAAAGAGTCTGTTGAGCGATTCTATGCTATTGCCATCGCACTCGGTGGCACATGTGAAGGTAAGCCAGGTTTTAGACCGGAGTATGGTGAAGCCTATTACGCTGCATTTATTCGAGATCTGGATGGAAACAAAATTGAAGCAGTCACAATGTAGGCTCAGAACGTCTTAGGTCTAAAAATTATTTATCAGTTTAGGAGAATTCTAATGTCTTATTCAGAGACTCGTTGTCTGTGTGGTTCGGTAAAAATTACCGCAGAAAACATCAACCCTAGCTTCACTGTTTGTCATTGCCAGTCGTGCCGAACTTGGGGTGGAGCACCATTTTTTGCAGTTAAATGTGGAACTCAGGTGAAAATCGAGGGTGAGAACAAAGTGAAAATGTACAAGTCATCATCTTGGGCTTCACGGGGGTTCTGTGTTGAGTGCGGCACTCATCTGTTTTACAAGTTAAAAGCAACAGGTGAATACAATATGCCAGTAGGTCTATTTCCAAATTTAGAGGGTTTGGAAATGGACATGCAATATTTTATTGATATGCGCCCGAGCTATTATTGCTTTTCTAACGAGACCAAAGAAATGACTACAGAAGAAATCATGGCTTACTTTGCGGATAAGGTTTAACCAAGACATCTAGCAAGCGTTTAAGTTTTCAAGAGACTTGTCCTAACCCGGTGGCTATTCATACGTCCATCACACCAAAGTCTCTTTCACTCTGAACTTCTCATGAACAATTGTAATTAAGCTCGTCGTCTCTTGAGTTTGTGCCCTTTGGATTGCATGTAATTTTCAATGCAGCAATCTGGGACACTTTTTCCCATGCGGAATTGGTAATACTTACGCCATATTCATTTGTGGGCTCAATAATGCTATTCAAATATCCCATCTCTCTGCTGACGGTTGTTCGGCTTCACCCATTAAAGGTCGCTGCGACCTGGTTAATGGTTTTGGCTGAAAACGTGATGATTATTCTGATGCCACTGTTTATTGGTTATGCCATTGACGGTGTGTTAAACCAAAGCTTCCAGCCTTTAGTGATGCTGGCATTGATTTTCTTTGTATTGGTAATTCTCAGTGTAGTGCGTCGATTTTACGATACCCGCGTTTATGGGGCGATTCGTGTAAAGCTGGCGAATATCGTTGAGCGAAACCTGCGAGGGTTGTCTGTCTCAACCAAAGGTGCTCGGCTAACTATGTCGCGCGAACTGGTTGATTTCTTAGAAGATGATTTACCTGCTTTGATGACGGCTGTGGTTCAGCTTGTTGCGACGGTGGTGATTCTCTCTACATTCCATTTTTTATTGGCGCTTTGCATGTTGTTTGCAGGGCTGTTGATGCTCGTGATCTATGGTTTGTTCCACCGAACCTTCACGCGACTCAATGGCCAATTTAACGACCAACTTGAGCAGCAGGTTCAACTGTTGAGCGGCGTTCGCTTGTCAGCGCTTCGTTGGCACTTTGAGCGACTTAAACAGTGTGAAATCAAGCTTTCAGATACTGAAGCCATTGTTTACGGACTGATTTTTACTGTGTTGTTTGGCTCGGTAGTGGGTAATTTGTGGATGGTGAGTCAGCTTGTTCAGCCGACTGCTGGGCAAGTATTCTCCATCGTTACTTATTCACTGGAGTTTGTTGAAACCGCAGTGATGCTACCAATTACGCTACAAACCCTTTCTCGTCTTACTGAAATCAGTCAGCGACTCAATCATACCTCACTCCAACAGGCTACCAAGGAGATGCCTTATGAAGTTTAAAAAGCCGTTTTCTCTATTAGTCGGTTGTGCGGCTATCTTTGTTGCCTTGATTGTTGTCGATGAACTGGAACCCGAGTCGGTAGAGCCTGTTAAGAAACAAGCGGTATTGGCACCGGTTTCCGTGTTGAAGGTGACACCTTCGCAACATGAATCGACGTTAACGGTATTAGGTTTAACCGCTGCTCGTTGGCCAATTCAACTGAAAGCGTCGACAAGTGCGCAACTAAAATGGCTGAATGAAAGCATTGAACCGGGAAATTTAGTTAACAAGGGCGATGTGTTGGCGAGGTTAGATACCAGCGCTGTCGATGCGAACTTAGCGCAAGCGTTGAGTGCGTTAAAGCAAGCGGAGCTTGAGTTGAAACAAGCTAAGCATGAGCAAACCGTCGCGCTCAAAATGCTCAACCCAAGCAAAAGTTCGTCTTTTGCGCGTAGAGAGCCCCAAGTGCTCGCTGCAAAAGCCAACCTGCAACAAGCCAAACAGGCGTATGTAAGTGCGAAGAAGCTATTGGAAGAGTCGGTTATCACTGCACCTTTTGATGCTGTCATCATGAAGCGCCACATTAGCCCGAGAGAGTGGGTAGAGGCGGGGCAAGTGACTTTTGAGTTAGCTGCCAGCGACTCAATTGATGTTGAGCTTCCGATCTCTGAAATGCACTGGCAGCAAGTGCAAGCCGCATTGGTTGAACCGAGTATTAATGTGGTAAGCCGTTCTGGAAATACATGGCCGGCTAAGGTGCGCTACGTGTCTCCTGAAGTCGACTCTGTTACTCGTCAAAGGCAAGTGGTGCTATCGGTTGAAGATCCTTACCAAAACAAACCAAGGCTTTTCCCTAATCAGCAAGTTCAAGCCATAGTGAGTCTTGGGTTGCAGGAAAACGTGGTAAGTGTGCCTCTTAGCGCGATGACACGAGATGGATACGTGTGGACGTTAGATATCAACGACCGTTTGCGAAAAGAGTCGGTAACGCTTATTGGTCAAGGCAGCCAAGAATTAGATATTCGCTTCAATGATCAAAGTGATAAGGCACGCCGAGTGGTGCAATATCCACTTTCTTCAATGTTAATTGGTAAACAAGTCGCGCCTAGATTCAATGAAGTCCATGTTGAAGCAATGCTCGCTGGAAAATCTAATGCAGCACAGATTAAGGAATCAAACCAATGAGTTGGATGACAAAATGGTTTATTAACAACCCAGTCGCTGCCAATTTGTTGATGATGGCGATCGCTATCAGCGGTGTGCTGGCATTTGGGCAGTTACGTGTCGAGTCGTTTCCACAAATTGCACCGTCATCAATCAGCATTACCGTGGCTTACCCGGGCGGTACCGCACAACAGATCGATGAGAGCGTGACTCAACGAATTGAAGAGTCGATCAGTGGTATTGCAGGCATCAAACAGATCACTAGCCAATCAAGTGCTGGGTTGTCACGAGTCGTGGTGCGTAAAACCAGCAACACAGACTTAGACAAACTGTTGGATGACATTCGTAACCAAGTCAACGCCATCAATGGTTTCCCAGTACGTGCGGAAAGGCCTAAAGTGGTGCGTAACGAATTTACCAATTTAGCGGCGTTTGTGGTGGTGTCCGGTCCAAGAACCGATGATGAGCTACAACCAATTGCCAAGCAACTTGAACAAGCGTTAAAGAAAAACCCTCAAATCTCAAAGGTATCAAACTGGGGAACTCGAAAGCCTCAGTTGGTTATTGAGCCTGATCCTGACCAACTGAGAGCATTAGGGTTGAACTTGGAAGATCTCGCAAGTTTAGTAGAGCAGCGTTCGCTAGAGTCTCGTAGTGGTGAGCTTATCAGTGACAAAGGCCGAATGGTGATTCGTGGTGACGGCTATGCCGATGATTTGCAGAAGCTAAATAATCTTGTCGTGATTTCGGGAAGCAACGGAAAAATACACTTGGGAGACATCGCCAAGCTTAGCCGTGGCTACCAATACAGCGGCTCTATCGTGCGTAACAATGGTTCTAATGCCATTGCTTTATTGGTCAGTACTAGCCAAACCGATAATCTACTTAAAGTCAGTGAAGCGATAAGCGAAACATTGGATGCGCAACGCGCGATTCTTCCTTCGGATATTGAGCTGAATACCATGGCAGATATGGCGCCTTATATCGAAGAGCAACTGTTTCGTTTGAGCGAAAATGCGTGGCAAGGCTTGTTAATTGTACTGATCTTACTCGGGATATTTCTTGAGATTAGACTCGCGTTTTGGGTCGCGATGGGGATTCCGATTGCGCTTACTGGAACACTCGCGGCAATGCAGCTTTTTAACTACAGCATCAACGACATCACCCTATTTGGTTTTATCTTGGTTCTTGGCGTGTTGGTTGATGATGCGGTTGTGGTAGGGGAAGCGATTCACGAAAAACGGACTGGCAATCCTAGTCATTCCGGTGGCCCAAAGCTAAATGGCTCCTCAACGATAAATGGAAAAACTGCGGCTTGGCAGGGCGTGCATTCCGTGTCGGTGGCAACCGTGTTTGGTGTGCTGACGACCATTGCGGCATTTTCGCCAATGCTTTGGATTAACAATGAGTTAGCTAAGGTGCTTGCTGGGTTTTCAGCGGTGGTGATCTTCGCTTTGATCTTTTCGCTTATTGAAAGCAAATTTATTCTACCGTCACACTTGGCTCAGCTTTCAGTGAAAAAGTCATCTACAAGTATCTTCGCCAAGGTTCAGAATGCCGCGCAAGGCAGTTTGCAGTGGTTCAATCTCAATATCTATAAGCCAGTATTGGAGTTCGCACTTAGCTATAAAGTGGCGTCTTTACTTGGGTTTGTAGCACTTATCTCATTGGCTTATGGCATGTGGTCAAATGGTGCGATTCGAAGTGCTCTGTTTCCTGAGATTCCGGGGCGCTACATCACAGCGGTTATTGAGTTAGAAGACGGTGCGCCGTTGCCACTTCAGCGCCAAGCTTTGTTGCAGGTAGAGCAAGCGATGACTCAGGTTGAGAAAGGCTTGATGGAAGATTATCTGCTGCAACAAAAGCCTGTGGTAAACCTACTCGCTTGGTCTGATGGTTATGGTGAAATTGAAGTCACTGCCGAGCTCACCAATGAATCTTTAAGCTCTTTGCCCGGTAACTTACTGTTGAAGCGATGGCGCGAAAGCACAGGGCAAATCGAAGGGGCTTACTCGGTTAAATTCAGCGCGGCAGAGGAGCCAGCTGGTGGCACATTCTTAACCATCTCTTCTAACGATCGTGAGTTGGCGTCTCGTGTCAGTAAACAGCTAGCAGATACTCTCGCGTCGTTAAAAGGCGTTTCGGATGTTTACGATGATGGTCAAGATGGCTTGCCGCAAGTTCGTTTGGTGTTGAATCAATATGGTCAACAGCTTGGACTAACACAAGCCACGCTGGCTCAACTCGCAGGTGAAGCGTTTGGGGAAAGGGAAGTTCATCGCCTATTAGAAAACGGACAAGAGACCAAGGTGCTGCTGCAATACCCAAGAGATGAGCGCAAAACCTTAGCTCAGCTGCAACAAGCCATTATCATGTTGCCAAGCGGTGGTAGTGTCATGATTGGCGATATCGCTGATTTCCATCATGAGCAAGAGCCGCAAGTGGTTTACCGCCGTGACCGAGAACAAGTGATCAACCTCTACTGGAAGCAAAACCGAGATCTGCAATCACCAGAGAAAACACGTGAACAACTCGAAGATTCGATTGAATCTCTACATCTACAATATCCCAGTGTGACGATTAAAGCGGGTGGTGAGTTTGAAGAGATAGGGGAAGTGTCGGATGGCTTTAAATCAGCAATGATTTTGACGTTGTTGATGATTTATATCTTGCTGGCCGTGCCTTTGAAATCCTACTGGCAACCAATGATCATCATGGCAGTAATACCATTTGGATTCGCAGGTGCTATTTTTGGTCACTACATGATGGATTTGCCAATCAGCATTCTTTCAATGTTCGGCATGATGGCCATGACGGGCATCGTAATTAACGACTCGTTGGTGCTGATCACGCGTTTTAACGCTGAATATCGCCAAGGCGTGCCATTACAGAAAGCGTTGGTGATTGCGGGCACCAGCCGTTTGCGAGCGATCTTCTTAACCACGATTACCACAGTGTGTGGTTTGTTACCGTTACTAAGCGAAACCGCGGAGCAGGCACAATACTTAAAGCCTGCGGCGGTGTCGTTGGTGTTTGGTGAGCTATTTGCCACAGCGGTAACGCTGATTTTGATACCCGTGTTGCTTGGTTTGTTTTGCCGCAAACCGCCTCAAGTTGAAGACCTAATTGAAAAAGAACCGATCGAACAAGAACCACATTTATCAGCACAGCTCACTTTGGAACGCTCGTGATTGATTTTATAAAGGACAACGACGATAGTGAAACCAAGCGAGCAAATTCAATCAAGCCGACAGACACAAGATTCTATGCCTGAAAACAAAGACCGTATGACGCAACAGAGCAAGCCTGACTATCACTCAGTACCTGGTTTTAAATTGGTGCCAGAGATTGCCTTGGTGGAGTCTTTGCCGGAACACCTTCAAAAGCGCTTTAGCCACGCGCTTAGCTTAATGCATGAAGAGTGGGGTGAGCGTCGTACTTGGGAAGAGATAGCGACTGAGAGCGCAATATCTCCATACCATTTTCATCGCCAGTTTACTGAATTGTTTAATGAAACCCCCGGGCGCTACCTAAGCCGAGTACGCTTACAGATAGCTGTCAGCCTATTGATCAATGACGAGCCATGGAGTGTCATTGAGATTGCTCAGTATTGTGGATTCTCATCGTCACAGTCGCTAGGCAAGGCGCTTAAGCGTGAGTTAGGAGTGACGGCAAAGCACATTCGTGAAATGGGCTACAGTGCGACACCCAAGGAGACCGCCGAGTTCATCCAGAGATTAGCGCATCCGGGTGTGCAGTCTTCAATTGAAAAAGAACTGGTTAAGTCGATGCCAACAGAATTGGTTTGGTATCCAGAGCGTGGTATGCAGAAGCTCAAGCTAGACGACCCTGATTGGGATACAGTGTTTGAGATGTACGGCCAGAAATCAACACAACTGATGGGTGCGACACCGATTAAGCAGATGAGAAACAAGTGGGATGATATCGACGTTGAAATTGGCAACTGGCAAGTTGCTAAAGAGCGTTACGATATGACCATTCCAGAGGGATACTATTTGTGTAGCGATGTTTATCTGGTGTCGGATGTTGCCTACAGCACAGCCTTAGAAGCGCTGTTTAATGTGGTTAAGCAACAAGGCTTGCAGTTAGATGTGAATGGCTATTTGGTCGAGATGATTCGCCACATAGATGATGACGATACGGAGGGAGTCACTTTCTCTTTCCAGTTACCTGTTTTAACCAAGCAAGATAGCGAAGAGTAAAAAGCTAAGGAGGTTTTGCCCCAAAACGAGTTATCTATTCTTTTGTTGCTTTTTGGAAGTAATTTAGAGATTTTATAATGCTGCGTAAATTTTACCGCACCAGCAGTTGCGATTCGTCAACCAGATTTAAGGTAAAAAATGAAATTTCCAAAATCCCTTCCTACTTGTCATCAAGCTGTACTAGAGCGTATTGTCGCTCTGTTATCTAAAGACCCACGTATTTGTGGAGTCGGTTGCAGCGGTTCTTATGCTTCTGACTCAATGGATGAGTTCAGTGACCTCGATTTTGTTATTGCTGTTGAACCGAAACACCATGAAGAAGTTATGGCTCAACGTTTTGAGATTCTGAACCAGTTTGAAGATTTAGTTGCTGCTTTCACTGGAGAGCATGTTGGTGAACCAAGGCTTGTTGTTTCTCTGTTTGGTGGCACGAACCCTATTCATGTTGACTTTAAGTTCGTTGCTCTACCTGATGCAGCACAACGTGTAGATGATACTCAAATATTGTGGCAGCGAGGAAGTTGTTTGCATGATGCTTTTGCTAGTAAAGAGCCTCAGTACCCACAACCAGATGCGCAGTGGATTGAGGATAGAATGTGGATTTGGGTTCATTATGCCGCAACGAAGATTGCTCGTGGTGAACTCTTTGAAACCCTAGAATTTATCTCTTTCTTACGCATTACGGCACTCTCACCATTAGCATTACAACAGGCGGGGTTAACGCCATCAGGTGTACGTACACTTGAAAAACGGCTACCTGAGTTTGCCTCAAAACTCGCTAAAACAGTCGCGGTGTTAGAGAAGGGCTCTCTTATTGCTGCGCTTGAACAGTGCGTTGTAATCTATTTAGAAATGCGTGTGAAAGAGAACATTACAAAGAACGAAGAAGCCAAACAGGTCGCTATGGCCTACCTTGAAACGATAAAGTAGGAGTACATGATGAGCGATAAAGTAATCATTTTTCACGATCCAACCTCAGAGCCAAGCCGTGCAGTTTATTGGTTAGCACTAGAGGCAGGCATTGATATTGAAGTGCAATACACATGGTTAACACGTGGTGATCATATGTCGGAAGAGTTTCTAGAAGTGAACCCTTTGCATCAAGTTCCTGCTATGCGCCACGGAGATTTTTGCCTTTCAGAAGCAACAGCGATAATGAACTACTTAACAGACATTAATGGTTGTAGTGATAAGTGGTTTGGTCGTGATGTGAAATCCAAAGCAGTTATGAATAAGCACCTTTCTTGGTATCACACCAACTTACGCAAAGTGCTAACACTGGACTACTTCCTACCAGCGCTACTAATGCCAGCATACCTTGGTTTCGACAGACCATCAGAAGCTGAAATTATAAGTAAACTAGAAGCCATACATACAATGTTTAGCTCGTTAGATAAAATGCTAGAAGGAAAGCCTTATCTTTGTGGTGATGAGGTAAGTGCTGCTGATTTACTGTATGTATCAGATATTTTTGCCTTAGAAATCGACTCAAACTATCAGCACATTATCCAACAATACCCCAACATTGTTGCATGGATTGAAAGACTTAAAGCATTGCCAAGTTATGAGCAATGTAATCGAGCTTGGAACTATGTTGTCCCACAAATCCTTGCGCTAGATGGTGGCACGAAAGGCACGCCAGAGTGGATCAAAACGGAATGTGAGAAAGTGCTTTAAATTTAAAGCCATGAGGGTGCGAATTATGCACTCTCGTATTCTTGTAAAGAAAAGGCGAATGCTACATCTAGCTCATTTTTGTCCAAAAATGAGTTTCAATTACGATGTATAAGAGTTTGTTCTGTTTCGCCGTGGCTTATCATCTTCAATTCGAACTAAAAGAAAACGCGAACCTGTAAGGGTTCGCTTTTGAATTGTTAGAAGTTAACCAACTTAATTAGTTACCCTCAACTACAAAACCTAATCTTCGTAATTATCGATGCTTGGGCATGAGCAGATTAGGTTGCGATCGCCGTAGACGTTGTCTACGCGGTTAACCGTCGGCCAGTATTTCCACTGTTTCGTCGCTTTAGAAGGGAAACAACCAATTTCACGTGAGTATGGGCGCGTCCATTCATCCGCTGATAGATCAACTTGAGTGTGTGGTGCTTTAACCAACGGGTTATTGTCGAGCGGCCACTCTCCATTTTTCACTTTGTCCATTTCGTGGCGAATGGCGATCATTGCATCACAGAAGCGGTCTAGCTCTTCCAAATCTTCAGATTCCGTTGGCTCTACCATAAGTGTACCCGCAACAGGGAAAGACATGGTTGGCGCATGGAATCCGTAGTCCATTAAGCGTTTAGCGATGTCTTCTTCGCTGATGCCAATTTCCTCTTTGAGTGGGCGAATATCAATAATGCACTCATGTGCAATACGGCCATTCGTTCCACGATAAAGAACAGGGTAGTGTGGGCGTAGTCGTTCCATCACGTAGTTGGCGTTAAGAATGGCGACCTTAGTGGCTTCTGTTAAACCCACTTCTCCCATCATTGCGATGTATGCCCATGAGATAGGCAGAATTGAGGCGCTGCCAAGGTCTGCTGCTGACACGGCAAAGTCTTCACCTTCCACACCATTTTCAATATGGCCGGGTAGGAATGGGGCAAGGTGTGATTTTACGCCGATAGGCCCCATACCTGGGCCGCCACCGCCGTGCGGAATACAGAAAGTTTTGTGCAAGTTAAGGTGAGACACGTCCGAGCCAATTAACCCAGGGGTGGTCAATCCTACCTGCGCATTCATGTTGGCTCCGTCTAGATACACTTGACCGCCAGCTTCATGCACCATCTCGCACACTTGTTTCACTTGCTCTTCGTATACGCCATGGGTTGAAGGGTAGGTGATCATTATGCTTGAGAGGTTTTCGCGATGTTTCTCAATTTTCTCGGCTAGGTCAATAAGGTCGATGTTACCCTCGTTATCACATTTCACTACGACCACTTTCATGGAAACCATTGAGGCGGTAGCAGGGTTCGTGCCGTGCGCGGAGCTTGGGATCAAACACACGTTGCGATGGGCATCGCCACGGCTTTCATGGTAACGCTGAATCGCAATAAGACCGGCGTATTCACCAGACGCACCCGAGTTAGGTTGAAGTGAGAACTCATCATAATCGGTAATTTCACACAGCTTGTCTTTAAGATCTTTTGCTAGTGCGCTGTAACCAGCAGCCTGCTCGATTGGCGCAAATGGGTGTAATGCGCCAAATTCAGGCCAAGTAACGGGGATCATCTCAGCTGCTGCATTGAGCTTCATGGTGCAGCTGCCGAGTGGGATCATGCCGTGAGTGAGCGAGAAGTCTTTGTTTTCAAGCTGTTTTAGGTAACGCATCATCTGTGTTTCACTGTGGTGAGTGTTAAACACAGGATGAGTTAGGTAATCGGAATCGCGGCGGCAAATTTCAGGAATTGCTGCAAACTCGTTTTTCTCGATGTCTGCTGAAAGGCTTGCAACGTTCTCTTGCACATCGAAAATCGCGAACAATGCGGCAACATCACTAATTGTTGTTGTTTCGTCAAAGCTTACCCCAAGCTGCTGGCTCGTTTTGAGTAGGCGTAAGTTAATACCCGCGGATTGTGCTTTTTGATACAGTGCGTCAGTGTTACCTGCGGTGTTAATGGTGATGGTATCAAAGAAGCTGTTGTGAGCCAGTTCATAGCCTGCTTTAGTCAAGCCTGCTGCGAGGATAGCTGTCATATGGTGCGTGCGACGGGCAATGGTACGCAACCCTTCTGCGCCATGATAAACCGCGTAAAAAGCCGCCATATTGGCGAGTAGTGCTTGCGCAGTACAGATGTTTGATGTCGCTTTCTCGCGGCGAATATGCTGTTCACGAGTTTGCATTGCCATGCGCAGGGCTTGGTTACCATTGGCATCAATCGACACGCCAATCACACGCCCAGGCATTGTGCGTTTATGCTTATCTTTGGTTGCCATAAATGCGGCATGCGGACCGCCATAACCCATTGGTACGCCAAAGCGCTGGGCTGAGCCAATCACCACATCAGCACCCATTTCACCTGCTGGTTTGAGTAGTGCGCTGGCGAGTAGGTCGGTGGCAACAGTAACCACGGTTTTGTTGGCTTGGGCTTGAGCGATAAGATCACTGATATCACGAACTTCGCCCGTGGTTGATGGGTATTGAACTAAAGCACCAAATACATCGTGATTAGGCAGAGAGTCAAGCTCATCGACAAGCACGTCAAAACCAATAAACTTGGCTCGCGTTTTCACCACTTCAATTGTTTGTGGGTGCACATCTGACGCGACAAAGAACGTATTGCTCTTGCTTTTGCCTGCGCGTTTACACAGCGTCATTGCTTCTGCAGCCGCCGTTGCTTCATCGAGCAGTGAGGCGTTGGCGATTTCCATACCGGTGAGATCCATCACCATTTGCTGGAAGTTAAGCAACGCTTCTAATCGACCTTGAGATATCTCAGGTTGATACGGCGTGTAAGCGGTGTACCAGCCGGGGTTCTCCATCACGTTGCGCAGAATGACGTTTGGTGTAAAGGTGTTGTAGTAACCTTGGCCAATAAAAGTGCGCTTGATTTCGTTCTGCTGGGCAAACTGCTTCATGGCAGTAAGCATATCGGCTTCGCTTTGCGCTGGTGCAAGTTTAAGTGGTTGCTCCAATCGAATTTGCGCAGGCACAGTTTGGGCGATCAGTTCATCCAAACTGCTAACATTGATCGCTGTCAGCATTGATTGCTGATCTGCTTGGTTTGGTCCGTTGTGGCGAGCAACGAATTCGTGTTGCGTGCTGAGGCTTTGAAGTAGTGTTGTCATTGTCCTTTACCTTCTTATAAGGTGCGTATTCTGCGAAAGCGTTGAGTACCCCTCACGATGACTAATACGAACCTTTAAAAAAAGCTGCCCACTTAACACGGGCAGCTTTTGCTGTTTCCTTAATTACTCTTCTTCAATCGAGCTGAGATATTCCTCGGCGTCTTTTAGATCGTCGAGTTCTGCTGGGTCAGACAGCTTAACTTTTGCGATCCAACCACCGTCATACGGTTCTTCGTTGATAAGCTCTGGACTGTCTTCTAACTCTTCATTTACTTCTACGATTTCACCAGAAACTGGTGCATAGATATCTGAGGCCGCTTTTACCGACTCAACGAGTGAAAAACTGTCACCAGCATCAATGGTATTTTCCACTTCTGGTAGGTCAACGAAAACCACGTCGCCTAGCATCTCTTGTGCATGTTCAGAAATACCGATAGTGACAGTACCGTCACCATTGTCACGTACCCACTCGTGGCTATCAGTAAACTTCAGGGTTTTGTCCATTGCTAAATCTCCAAATTTAATTTTTTATTGGTAAAGCGGAAAGCGAGCACAGAGCTCTTTAACTTGCTTGCGAACACGTTGTTCCACATCAGCGTTGCCTTCTGGGTTCTCAACTAACCCATCGAGCACGTCTCCAATCCAATTACCGATCAGTTTAAATTCTTCTACGCCAAAGCCGCGGCTTGTACCTGCAGGGGTGCCTAAGCGAATCCCCGATGTAATCATAGGCTTCTCTGTGTCGAAAGGGATGCCATTTTTATTACATGTGATACCGGCACGCTCTAAAGCGTGTTCTGCTTGATTGCCTTTGAGCCCCTTAGGCCTTAAATCAACCAGTATTAGGTGTGTATCGGTGCCACCGGTTACAATATCGCATCCGCGAGTTTGCAATACTTCCGCAAGAACTTTTGCGTTTCCGATCACCGAATCAATATAAGTCTTAAACTCAGGTCCCAAAGCTTCACCAAAAGCCACCGCCTTTGCGGCGATAACATGCATGAGCGGCCCACCTTGAAGGCCCGGGAATACGGCTGAGTTGATTTTCTTTATGATCGCTTCGTCATTAGTGAGGATCATCCCGCCGCGTGGTCCGCGTAGGGTTTTGTGTGTGGTCGTTGTCACCACATGTGCATGTGGTAATGGGCTTGGGTGAGCGCCTGTTGCGATTAGCCCTGCGATGTGAGCCATATCGACCATCAAAAGTGCGCCAACTTCGTCTGCAATTGCGCGAAACTTGGCAAAATCTATCGTGCGAGGGATGGCGCTACCGCCAGCAATGATCATCTTTGGTTGGTTATCTAAAGCCAATTGGCGCACGGCTTCGTAGTCTATTTCCAGTGTGTTACGGTCAACGCCATATTGCACCGCGTTAAACCATTTGCCGGATAGTGCCGGTTTTGCCCCGTGAGTTAAATGACCGCCCGCATCAAGAGACATCCCCAAGATGGTGTCACCCGGTTGCAGCAGTGCGAGTTTGACCGCGCCGTTAGCTTGAGCCCCTGAGTGAGGTTGGACATTAACAAAGTCACAATTGAATAGCTTTTTGGCACGTTCAATCGCAATAGATTCTACGGTATCGACATGTTCACAGCCGCCGTAGTAGCGGCGACCAGGATAACCTTCTGCGTATTTGTTGGTTAAGCAAGTGCCTTGCGCCTGCATAACCGCTTTAGAAACGATATTTTCAGAAGCGATCAGCTCTATCTGTTCATTTTGGCGTGTGTACTCCGCTTGAATGCCAGCAAATACGGCATCATCGGTGGCGGAAAGTTGAGTGGAGAAGAAGTTCTCTAGATGATGATTTTGATAACGGTGGTTCATAATCAGTGACCTTCCTTAATGGTCGGCAAGGGTTAACTTGCTTCTGTAAATGACTTTCTCTACTTACTCAGTTGAGTTTGGCAGCACGTTCAATTTCATCCCAAAGTGGGTAAACCCATCTTAACTGGTCGCTTATCTGACTCTAGAATTGATGGCAATAGCATCTCGCTAACTAACAAGTTGGTAACATAGCGGTTGATGTAAAAACAATCAACCAAAAATTTCCTATAGGAAACTTAGTTTCAAATTTTGTTAACGGCAACACGAATTGGCGAACTTTTATCCTTTTTTATTACGATGTGTTATTGCACAATGAGATAAAGACAGGAAGTTGTAATCGCATGGGGGATGCATGTCAGAAGAGATCTACGATGAATACCCGTCGTTGACTTTGGCAAAAGAGAGCCAAGATCAATCTATTGCGCCGCTGAAGCTAGGGGAGCGAATCAAAGATATTCGTAGTCGGCTTGGCATTACTCTGGAAGAGGCGAGTCAGCGCACAGGTCTTGCTCGCTCTACCTTAAGTAAAATTGAAAATGAGCAGATTTCCCCAACGTTTCAAGCGATGCAAAAATTGGCGCATGGCTTGCAAATTGATATGCCACAGTTGTTTGAACCCCCGGAGAAAAAGGTGGCAACAGGGCGTCGAGATTTAACGCGTGAGGGGCAGGGTAAGCCGCATCCCACCCAAACTTATGAGCATGAGCTGCTGGCAACTCAACTACTCAATAAGAAAATGATGCCTTTTAAAAGCCGTGTACGAGCGCGCAGTTTTGATGAGTATAGTGATTGGGTAAGGCATGATGGCGAAGAGTTCTTGCTGATTTTGTCTGGTGAAGTCACGTTTTATTCTGAGTTTTATGAGCCAGTCAAAATGGCAGCGGGTGATAGCGTTTATTACGACGCCAATATGGGACATATGTTGGTATCAGTTAGCCAAGAAGATGCCCATATTTTATGGGTAACGGCAAAATAGCCCAGTTGTTTCCAATTGGAAAACAGGTAAGCAGCATTATTTAAAGAGTTGGTTTTGGCCAGCTCTTTTTTGTTTGTGTAAGCAAAACACTAGAAGTGTCAGCCTCTAAGTGATGTTCTAAAAATGTTAAATGTCACACTTTGACGTTGTGATTAAAGTTTAGTCGTGCAAAATTTGCCCTATCATGTTTATTATCGGAAACATGTTTTCTCAAGCAGAACTCGAAACGGATATTGGAGACATCACATGAACGAAGCGCTATTGACCACGCCATTGCATGCATTACACCTTGAAGCCGGGGCAAAGATGGTGCCGTTTGCTGGTTATGATATGCCTGTGCAGTACAAACTTGGCGTTAAGAAAGAGCATTTACACACACGTGAGCAAGCGGGTTTGTTTGATGTTTCCCATATGGGGCAACTGCGATTAAAGGGCAGTGGGGCGGCCGAATACCTAGAAACATTGGTGCCAGTCGATATTGTTGACCTGCCAGTTGGTAATCAGCGTTATGCCTTTTTCACCAATCCTCAAGGCGGGATTATGGATGATCTTATGGTTGCAAACCTAGGGGATCACCTATTTGTTGTTGTCAACGCAGCGTGTAAGAAACAAGATATCGCCCATCTGCAAGCAACCTTGCCTGAAGGTGTTGAACTTGAGGTGATCACTGATCGCGCATTGTTAGCATTGCAAGGCCCCAAAGCGGTTGAGGTACTTAAGCGTTTGCAACCAGCAGTCGCCGATATGGTGTTTATGGATGTCGAAAAATATGAGTTGCTGGGGGTTGAGTGCATTATTTCTCGCAGTGGTTATACCGGTGAAGATGGTTACGAGATTTCCGTGCCCAATGAAAAGGCTGCGGAACTCGCTGAGAATTTAGTTGCGCAAGAAGAAGTGGAATGGATTGGTTTAGGAGCGCGAGATTCGTTGCGTTTGGAGTGTGGCCTATGTCTTTATGGTCACGATCTTGATGAAACTACGACGCCAGTAGAAGCCAGCTTGTTGTGGGGAGTTCAAAAGGTTCGTCGCTTAGGTGGTGAGCGCCAAGGTGGATTTCCTGGGGCCGATATTATTCTAGAGCAAATTGAAACTAAGCAAGTAACTCGTAAAAGAGTCGGTTTAGTTGGAGAGACAAAAGCGCCTGTTCGTGAGGGAGCAGAACTGTTTGATGCCGATGGTAACAAGATTGGTATTGTGACCAGTGGTACGGCAGGCCCTAATGCCGGTAAACCTGTTTCAATGGGGTATATTGCAACCGAGTTTGCAGCAGTCGGCACGGCGGTATTTGCCGAAGTTCGCGGCAAAATGCTTGCAATGACTGTTGAAAAAATGCCGTTCGTTCCGCAACGTTATTATCGCGGTTAAGAAAAAACTCATTACTCCGTTTTGCATACTTTCGCCTCTAATCGGTTATCGGATTAGAGGCTTTTTTTTAGTTGGTGATACTCAAGTGATTTTAAGGTGCAGGATTCAGGGGACGGCTTTTGGGGATAGGATTACACGAGTGAGCTTGGTGAAATGGTACTAATGATTGATCTATTTATAACTCGCTTCACTCTTGAAACAGGTAGCTCATAAGTAAGACTTTGTATGTAGATCGTTACACAATCAAGGGATCTCTAAGCAGATGGTTTCGCTAAGGGCAAGTAATCAATGTTCTTCTCAAAAATAAGAATCCACTGTTAAGTGGCTATTTTTAAAGCAAAAAATATCATCATTATAAAAAGTGTGATCTATGTGTATGTTGACTATTTGTGACTAAACGATAGTTTTAAATTAGCACCCAAGCAAAGCTGGAGAAAAGTACATGACCCCTGAACACAAACCCAAAATCACTCTGCTGTCTGATGTTAGTATGCAGTCGAAGTTGTTTAAAGACTCACTTGAAAGAGGGATAGAGCTAGATGTTGACCTAGCATCAATAGACGAGCTAGCTCGAGTAATTGATGAAACAGAAGCAGTTCTGGGCGATTACGTTTTGATCGATTATAACTATTTTGATGACGTTAATTTTGAGCAATACAACCAGCTACGTGTGCCTGCTAATGCCGGTGCGAAAGAGATTGTTATCAACTGTCCTAAAGAGGTCTCATCTTCAGAGTTATTCAAATGGCGTAACCTAGTGGGTGTGTTCTACGTTGATGATGAGATTACACTGTTGCTGAAAGGCATGCGAAAGATTATGCAAGATGAGATGTGGTTGTCCCGTAAGGTCGCTCAAGACTATATCGAGCACTTCCGTTGCGCGAATACTGTGACCACATCACAAGCTTATGCAAATCTAACCAAACGCGAAAAAGAGATCATGCGCTTGCTTGGTCATGGTGCCTCTAACCTACAAATTGCTGATGAGTTGTTTGTGAGTGAGAATACAGTTAAGACACACCTACACAATATCTTTAAGAAGATTAATGCCAAGAACCGCTTGCAAGCTCTGCTTTGGGCAAACAACAACATTGGTTTAGAGGAGCGCGTATAGACGTGCTAATTGGGTGTGAATAAATAACAAAGGGGAGCATATTGCTCCCCTTTGTTGTTTGTAGATACTAGCGATACCCAAGTGATATTAAGTTCTTCTCAATTTCAATCAACTCATTGATAGAGGCCGGATTTTTCCATGGGTAACTATTAGTAATTCTCATCGTGCCTTTGAGAAGTGGATGATCTAATGAAATAGGCTTGCTCAAATTGCATGTTTCCTTTGCCAGATTTGGATTACATGAGTGACTAACGACTAATGGAAAACCGACACTGAGCGTCCAATGTGTCAACATGAACTCTTCAATAAGCGAGTCTTTATTATCACTGCCAAGAATTAGCTCACCCTGCTCAATGGCGTTAGAAAGCTCGTTCTCAAAGCAATCGTGAATTTGCAGTGACACCGTCGCTAGTTTATCTACCCATCCTTGAGAGGCTTTATTAAGCAGATTTAAAGAATTTAGCATTGTGAATAGTCGATATCCAAATGGATAGATGTACATCGATTCTTCGGAAGCCAAGTTTAATGCGACAATCTTGGAAGATAAGGAGTAAGGAAGTTTTAGGATATCACTAATCACCGTGAGTGTTTGGTGCGTCATTTGAACGGCTAGGGCAACAAGAACATCTTCTTTTGATTGAATATGCTTGTAAACTGAACCCATTGATATTCCGGCATTTTTTGCTATCTCAGACATTTTGAAGTCGATTAATGAAGAATCGAGAATGCTTTTAACTGTCGCATCAAGGATCAATTGTTCTTCATCTGCAAATGAGTATTTAGGGGCCGGCATACGATTTCTCTTACTTTGTTCTCGACTATGCTAGTCAATCAACATAGTCGAGTCAATTTTTATCACTACTGTTACTAGTTTCCTTAAGTTGTCAAAATAATAAATTTTATTTTTATTGCTTTATCTTATCACTATGTTTTTAAACATAAAAAACCAAATGTCGTAGATGCATTGAGTGTTCAATAAATCTCACTTTGTTGACATGATATGAATATTGAATAGAATTCGAATATCATTCGAACGATGTTCGAGATTAATAAAATAAGAGCAAACATTTGGCTTTTGCAGAAATAGAAAGTTCTTAAAGATCAACGTGATCATCGATACATTTCAGAATTTGAACGTTTGTAATGCTTGTTGGGTAAAAAGGAAAGGGAGTGATGGATAGAGAGTTTAAGCTAGGTGAAAAGCTGCTGTTTTATCCCAAAGCTAATTTGTTGGTTGATGAGAGTGATACAGCTGAAGTGAGTACGCTGGGCTCTAATGAAACTCGTTTACTACAGTACTTAATTGATAATCGTGAGCGGGCGGTGTCACGTCGAGAACTGATATCGGTACTTTGGAATGATAGAGATATATTTGTCGACGATTCGAGTTTAACTCAGTCGGTGTCAACATTACGCAAAGCCTTAAAGGACTCTACTCGCTTCCCAACTTACATAAAAACAGTACCGAAATTTGGTTACGAGTTCATCGCTGCGGTAGAGAAGTTAGGTTTGAGCCCGTTAAAATCGACGATAAACAATGGCTCAATAAAGAACGACGTTTCAACTCAGTCTACAAAATACACTGAAGCGGTTAAATCTCCGCATGTATCAGTGACTAACTCAATGCTGCTGCGATATTCGTTGTTTAACACTTTTTTGGTGGGAGTTAGCTTATTGAAG
Organism: Vibrio panuliri; assembly: GCF_009938205.1. Taxonomy (NCBI): domain Bacteria; kingdom Pseudomonadati; phylum Pseudomonadota; class Gammaproteobacteria; order Vibrionales; family Vibrionaceae; genus Vibrio; species Vibrio panuliri. The sequence goes on from NZ_AP019655.1 coordinate 328,428, forward strand.
CCGAAACTTCTATCTGCTGCTGTTGCTATTTTTTCCTATTTACATTTTTAGTCTGAGGTACTGAATGAAATTAGAGTCCTGCCCTTTCTGTGGTAGCTATCATTTGTCGGTGGAAATGAAAGCCAGCGCATGGAACGACAAGCATCAGGAACTGCACATTGTCTGTAATGATTGTGCGTGCATGACACCGGTATATATTTGGAATCGGAGACAGCCAAGTAAGCTTGAGGAGTTAAGCCAGTTAAGTTCAACTCGCGCAATATGAGAGTGCGTAGCAATTAGTCTGAGAGTAGCAAGACAAAATCTTAAGCTGATATTAGGAGTACTGAGCAGAGCCGGACCCTGCCCAGTTATCATTAAAATTTATTGGCAGCTCAATCGTAGATCGTTGGGATTGGTTGGCGTTTGTGTTGGGTCATTTGATAAATCTTAACCAAGCGCTGTGACACTTCTGCCGAGACCGGTTTACCTTCCAAGAAGTCATCGATTTGCTCGTAGGTAAGGTTCAATGCATCTTCGTCAGCTTTTTGTGGTGCGAGTTCTTCAAGATCCGCTGTTGGGACTTTTTGCACGAGTTGTGCTGGTGCGCCCAAGGTGGCCGCAACTTCACGTACTTGACGTTTGCTTAAGCCAAACAGAGGTGCCATGTCGCATGCGCCATCACCAAACTTAGTATAGAAACCGGTAATATTTTCTGCAGAATGATCCGTACCTAACACGAGTCCACCTACATATCCTGCAATTTCGTATTGAGCAATCATACGTGCACGCGCTTTGACATTACCTTTCACGAAATCGACTTTGGCTTTGTCTTGAGGAATTAATCCTGTGCCCTCTAGAGCAACGTGTGACGCTGCGTGCAAGCCATCGACACCTTGTTTGATGTTGACTGAAACTGAATGAGTCGGTTGAATGAATTGAAGCGCGAGTTGAGCTTCATCTTCATCTTTTTGTTCGCCATAAGGTAGACGTACAGCGATAAACTGGTAATCGCCGTCAGTTTCTTGGTTAAGTTGATCAACGGCGAGTTGAGCTAAACGACCGCATGTTGTTGAGTCAACTCCGCCGCTGATACCGAGCACGAGTGCTTTACAGCCTGACTCAGTCAGTTTGCGTTTGATGAAATCAACACGTCGAGTGATTTCAAAGTGAGGGTCAATCGATGGTAGAACGCGCATTTCATCGCGAATCAACTGTTCCATTAGTATTCTTCCTGCAGCAGTGATAATTGAATTCGGTTTATACCAAAACAACCTTGTAATTCAGTTTGGCAACTTGACAGTGCATCCTTGTTCTTGAAGTTGCTTGGGTATAGTGAGTATCATACCTAAAACTGCTAAATAGAAAACCGAGATCACGAATTTCGGACGCTACAAGGATAAAAAATGACAAAGATCGCTGTATTTGGTAGCGCTTTTAACCCACCAAGTTTGGGGCATCGTAGTGCCGTTGAATCTCTTGGTCATTTTGACCGCGTATTGTTGCTGCCAAGCATTGCTCATGCGTGGGGAAAGGAGATGTTGGACTACTCTCTCAGAGTCCAACTGGTTAACGCATTTATTGAAGACCTTCAACTCTCAAACTTAGAGTGTTGTACGCTTGAAAAAGATCTATTCCAACAATCTCAAGGTGGGGCAGTGACCACATTTGCGGTGCTTTCAGAGCTGCAGAGACAGGTTCCCGATGCTGAACTAACCTTTGTATTAGGGCCAGACAACTTGCTTAGCTTTAGCAAGTTCTATAAAGCGGATGAGATCGTCAAGCGTTGGAGCGTGATGGCCTGTCCTGAAAAGGTAGCAATACGCAGCACTGATATACGTGCTGCCTTGGCAGACAATCGCTCTATTGAGCACTTAACTACGGCGAAAGTTTGCAAAATCTTGACGGAGAATCGCTACTACTAAATGGAGATTTAAAGTAGTTTCAACGCTGAAAACTATAACAATTTCTAATTTGCTTGAGGTATTTATGACGAAGATGAGCGCTGTGCTTATTTTTGGTCTTTTTGCGGCGAATGCTGTTGCTTGCGAGAATAACTATTACGGGTTTAAAAGCCACGTAGATGTACCACAAACGTTTTCATTATACCGAGACTGCTTATCAAATAAGCCATTATTGAGCCATCAACAAGGCTCAACATTGGATTATGGTTTGCTCTCACAATCTAACGACAAAGACTATTCAGAGTATTGGTCTGACTGGGTGTTAAAATCTGATGCCAATCCCTTTTTCAGCCAAAACTATTCCAGTAGTTACTTTGGTATTGGAGTATGGTCGCCAGATGAACTCGATGGTGAGGATGAGTTGACCACTCAAGAATGGCTGTTGAATCATGGTTTGCAATTTAGTGTTGGCTTTGGCGAGAAAAAAAATGGCGAGCCTAGAGTGAGGCTCGACTATATGTGGCATGACGATGAAAAAAACAACGTTATGATGCAAGTCGAGTTGCCGTTTTAAGCCTTTAGCCTAGACGGTTAACGACTTTTTCTTCGGCACTATTTTGCGTTTTAAGATAGTGCTTGATAAGCACGCTCGGAATCTCAGGGCGTGCAAAGTAGTAACCTTGAATTTGCTTACAACCCATTGTGGACAACTTGTTCAGTTCATCCTCGTTTTCCACCCCTTCGGCAATCAGGTTTACTTTTAGCTGCTTGGCTAATTGGATAATCAGGTTTACAACACGTTCCGCTGTTTCGTTAAAGAGGATGTTACGCACAAAAGTGGCATCAATTTTTATGGTGTCGATCGGATAGCTATGAATGTAGTTCAAACTTGAGTATCCAGTGCCAAAATCATCCAGCGCAACGGTAAACCCCAGTGCTCTGAGCTTGTCCAAAATGTAACGAACTTCATTGGTTTGTGATAACAACACTGTCTCGGTTAACTCGATCGTAAATTCATCTGGCGCAAACTGATATTTGTTTAAACAAGCATTGAGGTGCCTCATGTAGCGTGTTGAATCAGCGAGTTCATGGGCAGAGCAGTTGAGGCTTAAGCGCACTTTGTAGCCTAGCCCTTGCTCTAACTCCTTTTTCGCTTTGCAGGCGAGGGCGACAATACGTTCGCCTAGTTCCACAATTAAACCTGACTGTTCCGCGGCTTCGATAAACTCCATCGGTGAAATAGTACCGAGGGTTTTACTGTTCCAGCGTGCCAGAGTCTCAAAGTAGTCCCAAGTGGGGTTATCAAGCGAGACTATCGGCTGCAGAGCCACATAAATCTCACTCTCTTCGGTATTGTTGCGGTCCAACTCATTGCGTAACGCATCAATAACCATTGTGCGCCGATAATACTGATTACTGAGATGGATATCATAGCTCTGGATATGATTGTTCCTTACCTGCTTGCAGTCTTTCAGAGCTAAAGAGGTATTGAGCATGAGTTGATCGGCGGATAGGCTCTTTTCAGACTTGCACGCTAACCCTATGCTGGCACTGAGCTTAATCTTATGCGATGAATCACGGTAGCCCTGACGAAGCTTGACGATGATATTTTGGCAGATGGTGAATGGGTCACTTGAGAAGGTGACAAATGCGAACTCATCGCCGGAGATCCGGAACGCGTGATTTTGCTCTGGTAAACTTTCTTCTATTGTCATTGCGACAAACTTGAGAACTTGGTCTCCAATATAGTTGCCATATAGGTTATTAATGGATTTGAAATTATCTATGTCGATATACGCAAGCGTGAGCGGCTCATCAACGACGTCGTCATAGTGTTCGAGCATGCCAGAAAGGCGGCTTCTGTTAAGCAGTCCGGTTAAAGCATCATGAGAGATTTCGTGGCTCAACTGATTAACGAGGCTATCAGAACGCGCTGAAAACCACTTTGCGCGCAAGCTATGTACGACAATATTGGCAAGAAAAGTGTGGTAATAAATTAATCGACTTTTGCTTTCTTCATCTAACTGGCTAACGGGGGAAGTAAAGGTTGAAATTAAGATACCTAGGTTCTCACCATTTTGAGCGCGCAAAGGCACGCCAAGATAAGCCTCGATTTCATTCTCCGCCAGAAAAGAGTCTTGTGGGAAATCCTGCGCGACCTTCTCACTGAATAAGCAGAAAAGCTGAGTGGATTTACTCACTTCATGGCAAGGAGTGCCAACCATTGAGTAGCAAAATGGCGTCTGGATTTTCCTCTGGCAAGCATAGGATAAGGTTTGGGCAAAGAAGTTGAGTTTGTCTAACTCAACAATACAGGTGCATTGGCTACCAAACTCACGGTGCAGCAGCATGGTTACTTGATGTAAAAGCTCTTGTCCCTCGAGCGCAACAATACGATTGATGGTCTCCACATTTATCGATAATGAGGATGATTTACTTTTTTTGGCCATCTGACATCTCCCTGACACTTGTGATCTCTGTCACTTAGAATTGTCTGTCTCAGGATTAAATATGGTACACAGTGCATACTTTTTCAAACCAACGCCACATTTTTGCCTTAATTAGCACTTTTTGCTGATAGGGATTGATTTTTTGTACTGTGGTAACAGAAACCACGATGATAGAGTGCTATCGAGACTCTATTTAAGGGCACAAGTTATTGAGTTAAAAGAGCGATCTCTTTTGGCGAGTGGCACAGCTTTCGAGAAGCTATCACTTATTTCGCAATTGACCCGCTTCGGTTACAATGCCGCCCAGCAAAACACACAGTGTGATTTAGGTGAAATTATGGAACACAAACAGTTTGAAACCTTGGTTAAAGAAGCTTGCCAGCAAGAGAATTTGCCTCAAGCATTAGCGATCTTAAAAGCATGTGAAGAGCAAGAAGTCGCAGAGGTGGCGGAATCACTAACGGGTCAATTTGCATTGGCAGAGGTTGAGGGTGAAAAGCGCATTTACCATGTGACTGTTCAAGAAAACGAGCAAGGCGAAGAGCAGGAGTTCGTCGAGCACGTAATGAATGAAGGCGATGACGTGATCCGATTTGTCGCTTGGTTCTTCGACGCGATGTTTGAAGTAAAACGCAAGGATACATATCAAGCTGCCGGTAAGACTTACCAGCAACCAAAGCGTAGTTAGTCGCCCATTTGCAGACCATATAGTCAAAGCCCCAGTGAGTCACTGGGGCTTTTTGATAGAGCTAGCCCTGATTGGCCTCAAGGTTGACGACGTTATCAGGTACTTTATTTAGTCCCTTTTTTTCAATCCATGCCTCAAGGTTGTCTGCGCCACCGACATACTGACCATCAAGCCAGATCTGCGGCACGGTAACGGGAGTTTTCATACCAATGATGGCTTTGACTTCAGGGATCATTCGATAGAGAGCGGCACTCTCTTTGACTACATCATGGTATTGGTACTCAATGCCTGCATCATCAAGCATCTTCTTGGCTTTTACGCAGAAAGGACAAGTTGCTTTACCGTAGACAATATTGCCTTTGAGTGTGTCACGCAATGTCCAATTTTGAATCACAGACTGAACCAACACACCACGATTTAGTGCCTCACCTTGGCTAATCACTTTGCCCTCAACAACGAGGATAGGAGCATGCCAAGCGCCGAGCTTTAAAGGTTCCCACCAATGAGATAACCAATCTTTAACCTCTAGTTCAATAGGAATACCTGCGAGTTCATTATCAAAGGTGTCTTGCAGAATATCTTTGGTTAGGGTGCATTCGCCACAAGGGATATTGACTTTGAATGGTCCCCAACTGCCAGCCCAGCGATATAAAGTGATTTTTATTGGTGTTGTCATGGCGAGCTCCCTCACGTTGATGACTCAGCTTGGGATCATGTTGTGTTTCCAAGCCGTCGCTAATTTTTGACTTATCCAGAGACCTGCTAATTACTTTCAACTTTAGCAGTATCTCGTCGTGGATGGTTAAAATATTAGAACGGCTATCTTGAGGTTTTCTTTCAAAAAACTATTTTTTTACACGGGCTTTGCGCGATTCCCATTGGGTAATAAACGCCACGGAAGCAATGATGATAGCGGCACCAAGCCAAAGGCGACCCGGAGGCACCCATCCAAAAACCATCCAACCTGCTAAGACGTTCAATGGCAACTTGGCGTGATCAAACGGTTGAACAAAAGAGGCGTCGGCCACGGAGTACGCTTTTGCAATCGCCCATTGTGCCAATGCTGTAGCGATACCAGCCGCCACTAATATGGCCCACACTGTAGCGCCAGAAGGCATTTGCCATTCTGGTAGAGCGAGCAAAATATTGAAGGGTGTAATAAGAATTAATAGGTACACCACCATGGTTGATGGCGAATCATTCGAAGAGAGTTTTTTGACCATCAATGAGTAGCAAGCCCAGAAAAAAGCTGCGCCTACAGGTAGTAATGTTGCCCAGCTAAAATCATCAGCCCAAGGTTCGAGAATGATCATCGCGCCAACGAAGCCCGTCAACGTGGCACCCCATCGAGCCGCGCCCACTTTCTCTTTCAGAAACAGACCGGAACCAACGGTGGCAAAGAGTGGTGAAGTCATTAACAGCGCGATACCTTGCCAAATCGGTACGGGATAAGCGAGTGCCCACAACCAAAGTTGAATGCCAATGACAGCTAAGAAGACGCGGAAGATATGCCAACCAAGTTTTTGGGTCCGCAAAGATTGGCGAATACCCAACGTTTTCAAATAGGGCAAGATAACCACTAAAGCGATGGCGTACTGCACCAAAGCAACGGTAGTCGATGACAAACCAAAGTTAATGCTGGCAACTTGCGCCAAGCTATTCACGATTGCGAAAGACAAGCCGGCGGCTAACATCCAGCTTGCGCCTTGAATTGGGTGGTGATTATTGCTCATATAAACTGAAACTCGAAAAAGGTTTGCGGATCATACGACTTAATTCCTCTGAACTCTCTAATTTTTTGAACGATTTATTATAACAACTGAGAATATGACCAAAATCATGCCGATTGCATGCCAAATTGTGAACATTTCCCCTAGTAATAGTACGGCAAATGCCGCGGTGATAGCGGGCCCCGCGTTATTGGTTAGGCTCAATTGAGTAGGGGTTAGTCTAGCCATACCCGCCGCTACAAAGTAAGAAGGCAACACAGTACAAACGATGCCAAGTATGACGCCGATGGTGATTAATTCATACGACCATTCACTTATCTGAACCCCACTGAGTAGCAAGTGAGTGATGATTGCCAGTCCGGCGCTTCCCATTCCAATACTGGTAAACATGGAGCTACCTAGTCGGTGAATTAAGGGCTTACTCGCGACTAAATAAATTGCGAATACGAATGCTGAAGCGACAGCAAGTAAGGCTCCTAGAGCGACGGAATGACCAAGGGTTTGAAAGTCATGCACCAAGATCAAAGCAGTACCGATGTATCCGACAAAAGTTGCCAAGATTACGTTTTTGCTTGGGGCTTGTTTAAAGACTACCCAGCTAATCAATACAACGAATGAAGGAAACAGAAAGATCAATAGTCGCTCTAGTTGCGCTGAAATAAACGCTAGCGCAGAGATATCGAGATAACTAGCAAGATAGTACCCCAAAACACCAACTCCCGCTGCCGCGATGCCGGACTGTCGAGCTTTACTACGATTGGATGCTTTTCTGCATAAGTAGACCAGAGTAACCAAATAGAGTGGGAGCGAGCTCAATGCACGTAATGCCATGATAGACGTTGCATCTCCCCCAGCTAGATAAGCAAGTTTGACTAAAATGGGCTTAAGCGAAAACAGCAAGCAGCCAATAAACGCATAAATAAGGCCTACATGGTGTTGGGATACGGAGAAATCCAAAGTTTTCAATGATTGATTCATTAACTCGTTCCTTGTGGATGAATGAACGGCTACGAGTTAATGCAAACTGGCTACTTACTCGTAGCCAGGCACTAGTCTACCTACCGGCTACAGGTATTAAGAGGAGGAGCCATAGGTAAGTAAAGTTAAGCGGCATTGCCAATGTCCTTATTAGTGAGCGTTTAGGTTAACTAATGGTTAAAAGTGATGCAACCTATTTCACAATGATGCGCAGCTCTACCTGACGGACAGCATTTTGATACATCAGCCATGCACATGTTCCTGCCGCGATATTACCTACCAATGCACCCCAAAAGATGCCCTCAATGCCAGCTAACCTTGAGCCGACCCATAAGCATGGTAGGAAAAAAGCAAACAGGCGCAGTGCAGAAATGGTGAGTGCGGTATAAGATTTTCCCAGTGCGTTATTGATGGAAACCATCAGCATGCAAATACCAAGTGGCCCCAAGCTAAATGGAACGATCATCAAGTGCCAGTCTAAAATTTGCTCTACCTTTATATCACTCGTCATTAGGCGAGCGAGAAAACCGCTGCTAATTAGAGTAATTAAGGCAATCACCAGTTGAGAGGCCAATATGTATTTGCAGGCGATGATGACGAGTTGGCGAATCTCGTTGATTTTGTTTGCCCCGAGTAAACGCCCCACCATAGGAGGCATCGACATTGTCAAAGCTAATACAGACACAATCGCGAAAAACTCATAGCGAGAGCCAAGCGCCCATGCGGCAACCGCTGCCGTGCCATAACCCGCGAGCAGTTTGGTTGCCAACATCGAAGACAAGGGAGGCAACAGTTGGCTCACCATCGCAGGCCCCATAATGTTGCCAATCGATTTGAGACTGGCTGGTAAATCGAGATCGTGCCAATCAAAACAAATCCACTGTTTACGGGCAACTTTAGGGGCCACGACCAGAATGCCAATCCCAAAAGCAACAATGGTAGCGATAGCCGCGCCATTGATACCTAGATTGAAAGTAAAGATAAAGAGTGGGTCCAAGGCTAGGTTGATAACGCTCGTAACCATCATTAATGTGCCCGGCAACATCGTATTTCCGTTTGCTCGGCAAACACTATAAAAGAAATAAAGCAGTGCCCCAGTCCAAGAACTGATCAGCCAATAGATCCAATAGCTATCGATGATTGGCAATACTGTGTCAGGCGCGCTAAGTAATGATAGTAAAGGCTCACGTATCAGATAGATAAGTAGCCCAAACAGCGCGACACCAACCGAGCCCATTACCACTACTAAGCCGCCAAGCTGTTGAGCATAGCGAATTTGATTGGCGCCGATTGCTTTTGCAATTACCGCTGTGGTGGCGATACCAAGCCCGACTTGAATACCGATAATGACCATCTGGATCGGTAAGGTAAAGCCTTGGGCTGCTAAGGGCAAAATACCGAGTTGCCCGATAAAGGCACTGTCGACGAGTTGAAAGCTCATCAATGACAAAACGCCAAACAGCATTGGCCAAGTCATATTGAAAAGTTGTTTTGCTAGTGATGGAGTCTGGGTGGTCGTCATAAATACAGGTGCGTTAGATAGTTAAGCCGAGGCGTACCTCGGCTTAGGATTATTCCAATCGGAACTAGTAAGGTAGAGCGCATGCCAATTCCGGTTGGTATCATAGATATACTCAATTGGCTGTTGGTAAACCAAGCCTGTTGAGATTACATGGCTATAGTCTACTCGATATATGAGTTAAATCGAGTAGCTATGGGTTAAAACACTTTAAACATTTTCTTTAAAATCTTCGGCATAGCCTTTTGGTGGTGGTGTCCAACCACGTTCATCGTTGTTGTGTTTATCAGCTCGGTCGGTGGCGAGCGCCAGTTTGATCTGCTCTTCTAGGTGAATAAACAACTGTCGGTAGTTGTTGTCAAAACGCTCACCAGAGGCATCATCCAGCCATGCTTGATAGAGCATATCTGACTTTTTATCCTCAACACGTTTATAGCTGGCTTTTTGCTGTTCAACGTGGAACGGATGATGGCCTAATTCTCGTAGAGCGTGCGCACCAAGCTCTAATGCAGAGTGATAGGTTTCTGATTCAATAATATCGGCACCCGCCTGACGTAGCAGGTAACTGTCGCCTCGGTCAAATGCACGTGCCAGTATTTTCACCTTCGGATACGTATGTTTAATATATTTAACCAGTTCTAATGAAGCGTCGTTATTATCAATCGCGACCACGACCATTGCCGCTTCTTCAATACCGGCGGTATGGAGCAAATCTGGGCGGGTTGCATCACCAAAGAAGGCTTTGGTATTGATTTGGCGAACCATATCCACCTGCGCTGCTTGATGATCCAGCACCACGGTTTTGATACCGTTGGCGACCAACAAGCGATTGATTATCTGACCAAAACGCCCAATACCAGCGATAATTACGGTGCCTTTTTCATCAATTTCATCCGCTTCGCCGTCGTTCGATGCTTGCTCATAACGAGGTAAAATGACCTTATCGAACAGAATAAATAGCCCCGGAGTGAGGAACATTGATAGCGCAACAACGAGCGATAACGTTTGGGCGATATCCAGCGGGATAACATGATTTTGGGTGGTAAAGCTTAACAGGACAAAGCCAAATTCCCCGGCTTGTGCCAAGCTGAGGGTGAACAGCCAGCGATTGCTCTTACGAATTCGAAAACAGAAGCCAAGCAGGTAAAGAATAATGGCTTTAAGCAGCATCACGCCCAGTGTTAAACCGATGATGAGGAAAAAGTCATCGAACAAGATGCCGAAGTTAATTCCAGCGCCAACGGTGATAAAGAACAGACCAAGCAGTAGCCCTTTGAATGGGTCGATGTTTGACTCTAACTCATGACGAAACTCACTGTTTGCCAAAACTACGCCAGCTAAGAATGTCCCGAGAGCGGGAGAGAGGCCAACCAGACTCATCAAGGCTGCGATGCCCACCACCAACATTAGCGCGGTTGCGGTAAAGATTTCGCGCAGTCCTGAACTAGCAACAAAGCGAAATAGTGGTCGACTGAGATAGTGACCACCCACGACAAGCCCAGCAATTGAAACGATGATCACTAGCGCGTAGCCCCAACCAGGCAGGCCAGCAACTAGGCTCAACTCTTCATGATGCTCCGCCGCGCTAGCGGCTGCGGTTTGTGCTTTCTCTACTAACTCTGGTAATGCTAATAGTGGAATAAATGCCAACATTGGGATGACGGCAATATCTTGGAAGAGTAGAACTGAGAACGCATTTTGCCCGCCTTCAGTCCGCGTTAACCCTTTTTCGTTAAACGTCTGTAATACGATAGCGGTCGATGAGAGGGCAAAGATCAAACCTATTGCTAAGGCAATAGTCCATGGCAGTTCAAACAATAATGCAATGCCCATAACAGCCGCTGCGGTCGCACCAACCTGTAACCCGCCTAAGCCGAGTAAGCGGTTGCGCATGTTCCACAGCATTTTAGGCTCTAACTCTAGCCCCACTAAAAACAACATCATCACCACACCGAACTCGGCAAAGTGCTGGATGGTTGTGGTTTCTTCACCCACCAACCCAATAATAGGACCAATCACCACACCAGCGATCAGGTAACCCAGTACCGAGCCTAGCCCCAACCGCTTGGCAATGGGCACAGCAATCACCGCGGCAACTAAGTAGATAAAGGCTTGCAGAAAGTAACTGGTCATTCTTTATCTCCTAGAATCAGTTGATTAAGGTATGGATTGAGTTTTTCTACCTCATAGGCGCGCTTATAATCGAACTGATCGTTGACCAGAGCGTTGAGCAAATTTCTCCAGTTTTGAACATGTTGAGTAATTCTGCCTTCTTCTTTTGCTGTACGTGCGCCGAAAAGAGCCAAAGGTGCCATGTATTTCATACCCGTCAATGCGGCCATTTGCTCGATAGGGTAAAGAAGTTCGCGAATGGTGAAGTGGTTGTATCCTTTGGTTTGATAAGCATCCGCTCGTCCGCCAGCAGATAAGGCACATAAAAAGCGTTTATCTTTGAGGGCCGTGCCTTGGCTACCATAAGCAAAGCCGTACTCCAAGACGAGATCTTGCCATTCTTTGAGCATTGCAGGGGTGGAATACCAATAAAGTGGGAACTGGAAAATGATCACATCATGTTCGAGTAACCGCTGTTGCTCGCGGTCAATATTGATGTTGTAACTTGGGTATTCGTAGTAGAGATCGACGGTGGTGACACCTTCAATATTTTGTGCAGCATCAAAAAGGGGCTGGTTTACCTCAGAACGATGCTGAGAAGGATGAGCATACAAAACCAGCACTTTGTTTTTCGGCATAGTTGGCTTCCTACCATATTATTGAATTTGTTATGCCTAGGTAACTTATGGTGAAAAGCTACATAGCTTTATTATTTTTACTCGCATTGCCGTAGGTAAGCAACTGGGTTAAGTCATTTAGATGAGGTACAACGACGGATGCCTGATGTTCAAACGGTTTTTCTATACCATGATTGACCAAGCATGATGGCATGTTGGCATTGAACGCGGCCTGTAAATCGTACAAGTAATCACCGACATACAGAACTTGTTTGGGAGCAAGTTGCCACTCACTTGCAAGAGAGTTGAGGGCATCAGGGGCGGGCTTAGGTGCAAAGTGCTCTCGGCTAATTATTCGCTCGATATTCAGATTGTTGTGTTTTACTTTGGCGGAGGCGGCCTCAAAGCAGTTGCGTGTAATGATCGCGGTGTGTAACGCTTTGCGTTCGATATAGCGCAATATGGTGACGCAACCCGGCATTGGGTGGGAGCTTTTGGCGTCCTCAAGTTCATGGTCGAGGATCATTTGCTCAGCATCGGCACGCAATGTTGGGCAGGTAATCTCATCGGTAAAGGTCAGCAAATCTCGATCAAAAGGACAGCCGATCTCTTCGCGCAACGAGAAAAAGTCCATATCAGAGCTGACGAGAGTGTTATCAAGATCAAACACGATCGCCTTAATGTGTTGTGGTTCAAACGGTACGACGGTGAGTTTATCCATAAAATCACACTCCTAGTCACTTACTTAAGCGTATTATTGACACTTATTGGGTTGAAAACGTTAGCGTTGTGCTCCTATTGTCAGCCCCGCAAAACAGTGTCCATTTCCTGTTTTAAAAGCTAATGCGGGGCACTATGTCTATGATTTCAAGATAGTTGCCTTGGTATGAATTAGGCAAATTCTTTTTCTAAATAAGCCACAATATCAGCAGACTCATACATCCACTGCACGCCTTGTTGGGTTTCTATGCGCAAGCAAGGCACTTTGATTTTGCCACCTCCCGCTTCCAAGTCTGCACGGTGTTGAGGGTCATTTTTCGCATCACGTAAATCGATTTTAACCGATTGACGTTTTAAAGCACGACGTACCTTGACGCAAAATGGACACGCTTCAAATTGATATAGCGCCATTTGTGCAGCCTTTTCATCGATTGCTTGTTGAGCTTCTGTTGAGCGTTTTACGCCGCGTGGCGAAAAGACAAAATCCAGTACCAGAATAATTCGACCTAAAATCCAACGGATGACTTTCATAACATTCCTATCTAGTTCAACTAATTATTCTGGTATTGTAACAATCAGGCTACATTGTATAAACAAAATTAGTAATCAATCTTGTGTTGTTTTGTAACTTGGATTCCGAGACGCTTGGCTAATCGAACTAAGTTGGCGCGATCCACTTTGAGCTGCCTCGCGGCTTGCGCCCAATTGAACTTGGCACTCTCAAGTGCGGCGATAATCAGTTTGGCTTGATACTCATCAGTTGCTTGTCGAAGGTCTTTAACTTCAATTACCTGTGCTGGTGAGGCGGTGTTTGTAAGCGCTGATTGACTGTTCGGGCTCTCGCTGCTGTTTAATGCTAGATCTATAGCACTCACAGAAACCGTATTGGCTTGATGGCTGTTCGCGCGCGCTTTCAGTGCTGCCCGATTAATCACATGCTCTAGTTCGCGTACGTTTCCGGGCCAGTCGTAGCGAGGTAGTTGTATCAACGCATCTTTCGCGAACTTGAGCTGTACAATGCCTAGTTTTTTCCGTGCTTGTTCTAAAAAATAACCTGCTAATAATATCGCATCTTCTTCACGTTCGCGTAGCGGAGGAACCGCGAGAGGGTAAACACTCAAGCGGTGATAAAGGTCTGCCCGAAAACGACCATGCTCTACTTCTTTGCTCAAATCTCGATTGGTCGCTGCGAGCACACGCACATTGATACTCTGAACAGCATCTTGGCCCACAGGTTGAATCTCATTGTTTTGCAACGCTCGAAGCAGTTTGCTTTGTGCAGTTAAGCTTAATTCGCCAATCTCATCTAAAAACAGTGTACCTCCATCGGCGAGGGCAAATTTGCCAAGTCGTGTTTTATCTGCGCCAGTAAAGGCGCCTTTAACGTGACCAAATAGCTCGCTCTCAATCAACGATTCAGCGATGGCTGCGCAGTTGACATAGATTAGTGGTTGGTTGCTGCGTGCTGATTGATGATGCAGGCTTCGTGCGACCAACTCTTTGCCAACTCCAGTCTCGCCATGGATCAGAATCGTAAAATCAGAGGGGGCAACGACAGAAATATCTTGTTTGAGTGCTTGCATTGCGCTGCTATTACCGATGATTTCACCGCCATCGCGTTCCCACACCTCTTGATTGAGCTCTTCCAATTTCTGTTGGGTCTGCTTCGCTTGCTGCTCAAGTTGAGAAACAGTTAACGCTACTTTAAGGTGCGATGCGACAATCGCAGAAAGCGCCTCTAAACTCCGTGGTGGAATGGCATCAAACACGTTGGGCGTTAAACTGTCAAAGGTAAGCACGCCAAGCAATTGGTCAGCATAAATCAAAGGAAGCCCCATACAGGCGTGCATCGGCAACTCGCCATCGTAGTCCAAAAGTAACCCGTCAAAAGGATCAGGAAGCGGGGAGTCAGCATCGAAGCGAATCACACTGGTTGCGGCACAGATTTGGGCAAAGCGAGGGTGATCATTGACTTTAAAGCGGCGACCTAAGGTATCTCGGGTGACACCCTGAATGGCGAGCGGTACTAAGGTGTCGCCTTGTAAACCCAATAGGGCGACACAGTCACATTGTACTGCTTTACGAATCGCATCGAGTAACTTATTAAAACGGTCTTGATCATTATGACCACTTGCTAAGCCGGCTGTCATATCCAGCAGTGTTGAAATCGAAATATCTTGCATGAGCTAACCTTAAATGAGTGCTTTACCTATTCTAGAGTCAATTTGACTCAAAATAAAGAGGTCAAAATGACATGAGTAAGATGGTTAACTGACTGAAATACTAGTAATTTCGGTGTTTTCAAACTTGGCATCATTCCTGCTGTTGTCCAGCCAGCTCTCAAAATAGCGAGCGATACCCATCAAGTTAAGTTGTCACTTGGGTATAAAATAATCAGGAGAAAAGCTCTTATGCTCAACGAAAACCATATTGCAGTTGTTAAAAGTACCATTCCTTTGTTGGAGAGCGCAGGCCCTGCGTTAACTCAACACTTTTATCAGCGCATGTTCAGCCACAACCCAGAATTGAAAGATATTTTTAATATGACGCACCAAAAAACTGGGCGTCAGAGTGTGGCGTTGTTCGAAGCCATTGCTGCGTATGCAAAAAACATCGAAAACCTTGCAGCGTTGACTCAGGCGGTTGAGCGTATCGCTCATAAGCACACCAGTTTCAACATTCAAGCCGCGCACTACCAAATCGTGGGTAATCATTTGATTGAGACACTTCGTGAGCTTGTGCCCGATGCGTTTACCTCTGAGGTGGAAGAAGCATGGACTGCCGCTTATCTATTTTTAGCTCAAGTGTTTATTGATCGTGAAGAGCAAATCTACCAAGCCAATGAGAATACCGATGGTGGTTGGCGTGGTGCGCGAGAATTCATTATTGAGCGAAAAACACCAGAATCAGCGTTGGTGACTAGCTTTGAGTTACGACCCCTTGATGGCAAGCCTGTCGCCAATTTTGCCCCGGGGCAGTACCTTGGTATTGAAGTTAAACCTTCTGCTAGCGAGCATGTCGAAATTCGTCAGTACTCCTTGTCACAAGCATCCAACGGTGAAAGCTACCGTATTTCGGTCAAGAAAGAAGGGGCGCAAGAAAGCGAAGCGACGTATCAAGGCTTAGTTTCCCACTATTTGCACAATGAGTTACAAGTGGGTGACTCTTTAATGGTGTATCCACCTGCCGGTGAGTTTTTCTATCAAGCAACGGAAAAACCAGTCGTTTTAATTGCCGCAGGGGTTGGGGCGACACCGATTCAAGCTATGGCTCAAACACTTTCAGAGCAGAATAAAAGCAATGTGAGCTACTTCTATGCGTGTGAATCTGAGCCGCAACATACCTTTGCTAAAGAAACTGAGCAGCTTATCAAGCAACATAACTGGCAGCACCAAGTTTGGTATCGAGATCAACATGGCGTGATGGATCTCGCTCAAGTGTCGCAAATAGCGGTGAATGAGGCGGAGTTCTATTTGTGTGGTCCGGTTGCTTTTATGGAGCATATCGTTAAGCAGCTTGAGCAACTTGGCGTAGCACGCGAACGTATTCATTATGAAGTGTTTGGTCCACATGCTTATTTGTAAGTAAAAACGTGGACAAGATGATAGAGATATCAGATCAGAACCCCGCTTTTTAGCGGGGTTCTGTTTTAATAAGCGATAGCACTAGACAAAGATATCGGGCCCTTTTGCTTTACGCTGTTTTGCGCAGCAAGCAAAGGCTTATTTTACTGTCCAAGTAACTTGTTCACCGGCTTTAATTGGCACAACAATATCATCGCCAAATGGCATGCTTGCAGGGACGTCCCAAGACTCTTTACTCAGTGTCACGGTATCTGCGTTGCGAGGTAGACCATAAAAATCTGGACCGTTGTGGCTAGCAAATGCTTCTAAGTGTTCCAGTTTGCCCTCTTGCTCAAATACTTCTGCATAGAGTTCAAGTGCTGCGTGAGCTGTGTATGAACCTGCGCAACCACAGGCTGCTTCTTTCTTGCCCTTAGCGTGTGGCGCAGAATCGGTACCTAAGAAAAACTTCTTGCTACCACTGGTTGCCGCGGCAACTAATGCCTGTTGGTGGGTATTGCGCTTTAAAATTGGTAAACAGTAGAAGTGAGGCTTAATGCCACCCACTAACATATGGTTACGGTTATACATTAGGTGGTGAGCGGTGATTGTTGCCGCAACATTGTCACCTGCTTTAGCGACAAACTCTGCAGCATCAGCAGTGGTAATGTGCTCAAGTACGATTTTTAGATTTGGAAAATCGTTAACGATAGGTGCAAGTACGGTTTCAAGGAACGCTTTTTCACGGTCGAAGATATCGACATCATGGTGGGTTACTTCACCGTGCACCAGCAGCAACATACCAACTTCTTCCATCGCTTCTAAAACGTGGTAGATATTTTTAGCAGATGTCACACCTGAGTCTGAGTTTGTGGTTGCCCCCGCAGGGTATAGCTTAGCAGCGAATACTTTGCCTGATGCTTTCGCTTTACGAATTTCATCTGCAGTCGTGTTATCTGTTAGGTAAAGCGCCATTAGCGGCTCAAACTGCTCGCTTGGCTTCTCTGCCATAATGCGTTCGCGATAGGCTAGTGCAAGCTCAGTGTTGGTAATCGGTGGGATAGTGTTTGGCATGATCAGCGCGCGTCCGTTGTAGCGGCTAATATCTCGTACGGTATCTTTTAGAACTTCGCCATCGCGAAGGTGAACGTGCCAGTCATCCGGACGAGTAATCGTAATAGTTGTCATGTTTGCTCCCACCATGAGTAAGTTGTCTGATTGGAGCCTAAACTACGGATTTTTAGAAAAACACATAGGCTTAGGCGACAGGATGATAGAGGAAAGCGGTGAGGATTTCACCCACTTTTTTACCCGTTAGTTGCGTTTGTTGAACAATTAGCCAAACGTTTGCGTGATTCCGCCAATGCCAATTGGCAATGAAAAACGATATACTAAAAACGTTATACCCAAGTCATCTTAGGGGAATCAGCACTAAGAGGTGGCTTGGGTATAACACAAAAAGGAATAGCAATGACAGCCTCAACACTTTCTCAAATTAACGTCTATCCGGTGAAGTCGGTAGGTGGCGTTTCCCTCTCGAACGCCTGGGTTGAAAAACAGGGACTTATGTTTGACCGTCGTTTTATGTTGGCTCTTGCCGATGGGGCAATGGTCACCGCACGCAAATACCCACACATGGTGAAAGTGACGTCAGTACTAACCCCCGATGGATTGATTTTCAGCGCGCCTAATCGACCGCCGCTAAAAATTCGTTATGCTGATTTTAAGATGCAGCCAACACCAGCGAAAGTATGGGGAGATGCGTTTGAAGCATACACCACGCTGGATGAAGCCGATGATTGGTTTAGCCAAGTACTCGGGAAACGCGTTGAATTACTGTTTACCGGAGAGCAATCACAACGAGTGCGAGAAAAACTCGGTCATAACGTAAGTTTTGCAGATGGTTATCCTTTGCTGTTGATCAGCCAGGGATCGCTTGATGAACTTAATCGCCGCAGTAGAGAAGTACACTCGATGGATCAGTTTCGGACCAACTTGGTCGCGGCGAGTACTGAGCCATTTATCGAGGACAGCTGGAAACGGATACGCATCGGCGAGGTGGAGTTTGAGGCAGTAAAACCATGTGAACGCTGCATATTAACGACAGTTGATGTAGAAAGTGGCAAGTTTCGCCCGAGCAAAGAGCCCTTAAAAACGCTGTCAGAGTTTAGATCGAACGACGCTGGTGGTGTGTTTTTTGGTCAAAATTTGGTGGCAAAAAATGAAGGTTTAATTCGAGTCGGTGACGAGATTACAGTGCTTGAATATAAGCAGAAAGAACGTTATGTCGAGCGAATTAGTGAGAGTTTTTCTGCAACATCTGACACCATCTCTGCACAAAAAGAACTGAAGGTTTGCGTCAATGGACAGCACTTTACCGCTGATAATCAGCGTTCTTTGCTAGAGCAAGCGGAAGAAGTAGGGATCAACATACCGAATAGTTGCCGTGCTGGTTTATGTGGAGCATGCCGAGTTAAGGTTGTTGATGGTGAGGTGAATCACCCTGATGTGCCCGCATATGAGCATATTGATGCCGCTGGTGGCGAGATTTTAGCGTGTTGCGCAGTGCCTAAAACAGATATAGAAGTCAGTTACTAAGTAATAAAAAACCAGCTTGTAAAAAAGCTGGTTTTTTATGCTTAAGTCAGTGCAACTGAAGTATTACTACTAAGGTTGCCTTATTGCGCCGGGTCGTTATTTAAAATAGTTGGCTCAATATTGTCATTTTTCTTATTACGCTTGATTTGCGCCAAAATAACCCCGCTAATTACCATGATGCCGCCAATCAGATGATAGATGTGAATGGTTTCCCCAAGCGTCGTGGCGGCAAGTGTTACCGCTACAACAGGGAGTAAGTTCATAAACATGGCACTGTTGTCGGCACCTATAGCATCAATGGATTTGATCCACATCCAAGGCGCAGCAATTGACGCTGCGATAGAGGCAAACAGAATAATTGGCACTGAATCAACAGGGGGGAGTAGTTGATCGCTGGTGAGCCAAATTGGCGCCAACATGACCATTGCACAGAAACCTTGCATGTAAATTAAAATAGTATTCGGTAGATGCATTTTCCAACGTTTTAGCAGAACACAGTATAGCGCGTAGGCTAATGACGCTATAACCATTAACCCATCACCTTGAGTAATGCTTTGCGATAGGAAGAACAGCATATCGCCTTTGCCAAGCATGTATGCCAAACCAATTAAAGAGATAGCTCCACCAATGATACCGTTTAGGGAAATGGGCTTGCCTAATAACGGCACACTTAAAAATATCGCCATAAGGGGGACTAACGAGCTAATTAGAGCCATGTTTGATGCCGTCGTCGTCACCGCTGCGTAATAGCCACAAGATTGGTTGATCACCATCCCCAACAAACCAAGGCATGCCAGTTTGGCTAAGTTTGGTTTGATTTCTCCCCAAAGTCGGATCACTTTGACTAAGCAAAAAGGCGTCAAAATAACGATTGCGAATAACCAGCGATAGAAGCTCATTGCACTCGGCTCGATGATTGATGCTGCCATTTTGCTGGCAATCGCGTTCATGCCCCAGATGAAAACAGTAAATAACGGCAGTAGGTAAATCATGTGAACTTCATCGCAGTTTAAAAAAGTGGCGGCTAGTGTCGCAGGTCTATATAATAGTATGTATCTCTAAAGCGACATAATGCGTTCTAGGAAGACAAGTTTGAGAAAATCTGCAAAACACCTTCACCCTTCATTATCGATTGATAAAGCACCATCCGATGTGTTTATGAATTTTGAGGCATTTCTCTCTAACACAGAGACGCGAGTTCACAGCCATCCATGGGGGCAAGTTCAGTTAATCAGTGGCGGTATCCTTGAAATGGAAGTGGAAGATACCCGCTTTCTAGCGCCGCCACATCTCGCGATATGGGTTCCGCCAGGTGTTATGCACAAAAGCTATAACCGTAAGCCACTTTCATACTGCTCACTTAACGTTGCTCTTGAGCTTACGGCGAGCTTCCCAGACAAGACCAGTTTGATCCGAGTGACACCAATCGCCTCCGCGATTGTTGACGACTTTCGCGCAAGACGCATCAATATTGCAGAAACAGAAGCCGATAAGCGCTTAGTACAAGTTTTACTTGATCAGCTCGCAACCCGAGACACTCAGCATCACTTTTTGCCATCCACGGACAACAAATATTTGGCACCTATTCTCGCAGCCGTAGAAGAAGACCCAACCGATACAACCAGTTTGTCTGACTGGGCCGAGAGGGTGCATACTACCGAGCGTACTTTAGCTAGACACTGCCAAGCAGACTTAGGAATGAGCTTTACCGAGTGGCGTTTGCGCGTTCGATATCTCTATTCAATGGAATTGCTGCAAAAGGGACAATCTGTCAAAGAGGTAGCGTTTACGCTGGGCTATAACCAAGCCAGCCCGTTTATCTCGATGTTTAAAAAGTACTCCGGCATGACCCCCGAGCAGTATAAGAATCGTCTGAGCAGCGACCGGGTTCATGGGTGAAATATGCTTATCGATGAAACCATACTCTGTCTAAATAAAATATTAACCGATCCTCTTTCAAGTCATTAAGTTCCCTTAAATGGGTGGCCTACGCAGTGACGTTTGAATTTAAAACCAACACGATTTAAACATTGTAGAGTGCTTTTATTCCGCCATTTAGGACAGAGAGTATAGAGCCACCTATAGTCTTAATTTAAGAGTTCTAATATCAATGGTTGATAGGTGGCTATTGACAGTTTACGCATAATCTTGGGTGTGGATAAATTATGAGTGGATTATATGTAACTTAGAACTTTACATTAAAATAGTGTTTACCATCTCGCACACATTACGTTGCTTAGAGTTATTAATATTGCTTTAAATACATGATAATAAGTGACGTCCCCATGCAGAGTTCAGAGCATTACCACTAAACGTAAGTTCAAGGAAAGATAAGATGCGTATTGCAACCAAACTGGTGCTCACATTAGCTTGTATCCTAATTAGCCCATTTGCTAAGACTGAGCCCATGTGGCTAAACACAAAAGGCGAGCTTGTCACATCTGAAACAGAAGCAGCGTTTTACATTACTGAGGAAATAAAACAGGCAGATGGATTATTGCAGTTTAAGGCCTACTATGTGGGTGGAAAAACCGTTGCTTTTGAAGGAACAAAGATAGGAACTGATCTCTCTAACTCAATCTGGGTCGGAATATTCAAGTATTATCACCGGAATGGTAATTTGTCCCAGATAATACATCTTAATGACAAAGGACAAACCGAGGGCACGACCAGTTATTTTGACGAAAATGGACAATTACAAGCTCAGGCTAACTTTGTAAATGGCTTAAAATCTGGTGAATCAACAACATATTATGAATCTGGTCTTTTGGAATCAAGAGTAAACTATGTCGATGGTAAACTACAAGGTAGTAAGCTTGAATATCATGATAGTGCCGATGTGATTAAAGCGACTACTAAGTATGATGACAAAGGGAGAATAGTTTCTTCTCAGGAATTTACGATAGATGGCGAACTTATCCATGATTTCGTAGCTACCTACACAGATCAAAAAGTGGTGAGTGATGAAAAGAAATTCAAAGACTCTGTAGTTATTTTTAACAAGCATATTGATGAAATTAGTGATTCAAAGATCGTCGAACATTTTGATGAATCGGGAAAACTATATTCACGTTATGAAAAGCTCAATGGTAAGGAACACAATCGACAAGTCCATGTGGACATCCTCAATAATGTTAGAGAAGAAAACTATACTCATGGAGTTCTTCACGGAGTATATTCAATAATCGATGAAAATGGGTTTGTAAAGTCTAAGGGGCTATACTTTAATGGAAACAAAACTGGTCGTTGGGAATATTATTATGATCAGATACACTATATTGATAACTACAATTCTGACGGTAGTAAACATGGTCAATCGACCGCACGAAAAGATAATAAATTATTAAGTTTGAATCATTATCATAATGGTAAGTTACATGGGCATAGTGAATCACATTCTAAAGCAGGCATGCTATTAAGCGTAGGCTCATATCTTAATGGAAAGCGAGATGGTCATTGGCAATACCGTAGCATAGATCGCTCAATGACCTGGAGAGGCTCTTATCACCAAGGTAAAAGAGTTGGCGCATGGAATGCTTATTTAGATTCGGGTCATAAAGTCGCAGCGGAAACCTACGATGAAAATGGTTTAAAAGATGGCATTAACTACTATTTCTTCAAAGACAGCAATCAAGTTAGCTACACCGAAGAATATGAACATGGGGTTAAAAATGGTGCGTTTAGCTATTATAGAAAAAATGGTAAGCCAACTTTTACTGAAGAGTATGAAAATGACGTTAAAGTGAACATTATTCTTTACGATCTTTCTGGTTTGATTATTGAGGAATAGCAAATTAATAGTAACATCCGTACTTAAATTATTCTTAATATTTTAATTTACCTTGCATCTAACTCATTGAAACGTGGTTAATTGATTCGATGCTTTATGGTATTAGCAATAACTGAATTTGAACCTACTATCTCTCCAGTTTTAAATTGGGCTAGTCAAATTTATCGCGCTCTTTATAGAGTTGCTGAAACCCAAATAAGAAAAGCGCCTGTAGGCGCTTTTCTTATGTTATTTGTGTATATGGCTTATTACGCTTTGGCTAAAACCATACTGACTTGATTTTTGCGCATCGCGTACAGACAGAATAGCAAGAACCAAGCGCCGCTCACCGCCACACCAATCCATGCCGAATGGGTATAACCAATTGCCACATAACCAAGCAGCGCACCAAATGCCACTGACGTTGCGTATGGTAACTGAGTTAGCACGTGATCCATATGATGGCAGCCAGCCCCTGTTGCCGACAAAATGCTGGTGCTTGAAATTGGGGAACTGTGGTCACCAAATACTGCACCGGCTAACACTGCTGACAGCATCGGTAGTAGCATCTGAATATCACTTGCCGCAGCAATATCACCCGCTAATGGCAGCATAATACCGAATGTGCCCCAACTCGTGCCAGTTGCAAACGCCATTGCACATGAGAGGACGAACACAACCGCAGGCAGCATTTCAACTGGGATGTTACCGTTTGCCATCGAGGCTAGGTACATACCTGTTTTCATATCACGTACCACTGCACCAATTGTCCATGCAAAGAACAGAATTACAATTGCTGGCATCATCGCACTGATACCTTGCGGGGCTGCTTCCTTCCATGTTTTGGCGCTGAGTTTCAAACGCAGTGCTAGACCGATAGACACAACCAAGCTACAGATAGCACCGTAAACTAATGATGAGCCTACGTTTGTGTTTTCAAATGAACCAATGACGCTAAATGGCAAGCCTTTCTCTGTAAGAACTGCTGAACCTGAGTC
Organism: Vibrio panuliri; assembly: GCF_009938205.1. Lineage (NCBI taxonomy): Bacteria > Pseudomonadati > Pseudomonadota > Gammaproteobacteria > Vibrionales > Vibrionaceae > Vibrio > Vibrio panuliri. The sequence goes on from NZ_AP019655.1 coordinate 352,053, forward strand.
AATCATAAAGTACACGGTTGCTAGAGTCAGAGTCAGAATTGGCAACACCATATCAATCATACCGCCGTTGCTGTTTTCCGGCGTTTCGATATCCAAACCAACAGGGCGTCCGCGAGATTCGTCCCACAACTTACCTTCTAGCGCCCAATCTTCATGTTTACGCATTGGACCAATATCAAGCTGAAATGCGATGACAAACACGACCATCACCAAAGTAAACACTGCGTAGAGGTTCATCGGAATCATTTCTACGAATGCAGAAATTGGGCTTTGGTCAGTGACGTGGTGCGCAGCCATGATACCGCCGATAAGGGCAATGATGTAAGCGCCCCAAGAAGAGATTGGCATTAATACACACACCGGTGCCGCCGTTGAGTCGAGCAGGTAAGCTAGCTTGGCTCGCGAGATTTGGAAACGGTCAGTCACTGGGCGACAAATCGCACCCACGGATAGGCTGTGGAAGAAGTCGTCAATAAAGAAGATGAATACCATCAGACCGGTCAGAGATTTGGCGCTGCGGCGATCTTTACAACGTACTGCAGCCCAATCGGCAAACGCTTGTGTTGCACCAGAGACACTCATTAAGCTGATGAGTGCGCCCAATAGCAACATAAAGATGATCATGTTGGCGTTTTCGCTGTTCAACGTACCGTCAGCCCATACTAAATGAATCACTTTATTGAACAGGTAATGCGCAGTCTCTAACGGCGAAAACTGATTGAGCATTAAAGCACCAGCAACAATACCAGCGCCAAGTGACAGCAATACGCGACGCGTAGTGACTGCCAGAATCACCGCCAGAAGGGGCGGTACCACAGACATCAAAGAGTCTGAAAAATTAATGAGGTTCATAATCTCTACACCTACAACTATAAGGTGGAGATCTACCGAAAAGAGGTGTAACGAAGACGTCTGAAGAAATGACAAAAGACTTGTTACCCCTTCAGGTAGCGCTCCATAGGACATAATACTATGGCAGTTCTGTGCCTATTCGACACAGACCCAGCCACTGAGCATGACGGCTCAAGTGACTTCGGCGCTGACTCCTTTCTCCGGCATCATCGGGATCATCCTCCGCTCGGTTACTATTAGGCAGCGCGCCTCTACTGATTAAGGGTTTACCGCGACATAATAACAGGCGGGTGGAGCAAAACAAGAACTATATCACGCCAATTGGGAATCAAATTCGATGATCAACTGCTTCCGTGGTTAATGTTTGAACGTTTACTTCGATTAGGCGTGTGTTAGCAAGATTATACGTTTAGGAAACTAAAGTTATGAGTGATGCAAACGTTGATCTCTTAACCCCATCTTTGCCTATTGACCTACTACTACTGCTAAGATTAGTGGATGTGTATCAAGAGTCGATAAAGACTCTTTGACGTCAAGGGAGCATATGTCTGAGCTTATCAGCACTATTCACTTGCAGCGCCTAAAGCAGCTCGAAGACAGCTTTGGTCATGGTGAGGTTGAAGTTACCATTCCTGAGCTGGCGGAGGTTTTATTTTGTTCGACGCGGAATGTGTCCAAAATAATGAGTAAACTTCAGACGCTAGATTGGATTCATTGGTCAGCTGGAAGGGGGAGAGGTAACAAGTCGCACTTTGCTATTCTCAGCAGTTTTGAAGAGTTGTTGCTTAGTAAAATACAATCAAAAATTAGAACGGGCAGTTTGAACGACGCCTATCAGATTGCCGAGGTGTTTCATTGTCAGGAATGGTTCACACAGAATCTGCCCAAATGGCTAGAAACCTTTTCTGAAAATCGAGACAACTCAGATGATGTTATTTTCTTAATTCCGTATCCTCTAGAGCGTTGTCATCCTCTTGATTTATTTGATATCCACTCTGGTCTGTATGCGAGAGTATTGTTTGATACACTGGTCAAATTTGACCCAGCAAGCCGAACTTTTCAGCCCCATTTAGCTCATCAATTTCAAACAACAGAGTTTGGTATCGCATTTAGAATTCGCCCCAATGTGCACTTTCATAACGGTGTATTACTCACCCCGCAGTTGGTTTGTGAGCATTTAAATCGATTAAGAAATCACAGTCCGTTATACCAGCAGCTACTATCTGCCGTGGATAGTTTTGAAGTGAATAAGCAATGGGTAGAGATGCGATTGAATCGCGATGATCCTATGTTGCTGCATCTATTCGCGGATATTCACTTCGCGATTTTTCTCGACAATGACGCAGAGTCAGGCTTTCCTATTGGCACTGGCAGTTACAGTTGGGAGCAGCGCTCAGAATCCTGTTGGACACTAGTCAAAAATGAGCGCTATTTTGGGCTTCATGGAATTGTTCGGCGGGCTGATTTTTGGCGTGTAGATGCAAAGCAAATACACAGTGAGCAATACATTATCGAGTATGAAAGCATCAACACATCAGAGGCTCTAGGGAGTAATGACATTCAAATTAATGGATGTAACGCTGTCTGTTTTCATCAGCGTTTGTCGCAGGATATACGTGAGTTATTAGTCCTAATTTTTAAAGCAAAGCTTCGAGATAACGGTAATAAACCGAGGAACTTTTGTTCGACATTGATTGGCTATGATAACGCATCCGAGTTTGATGAAAGTGAGTCAAGCGAACCGAGTCTAGAGCAACTCAAAACCCTTGAGTTTTCAACTCTGCGTTATTGTGTTGACGACGAAGCGATGATCCAACCCGTGCTGAGTTACTTGCGTAATGCAGGGGTAAGACTGGAGCCTGTTTCTACCTTTAACCAAGCAGATTTCTGGATAGGAGATTACTCTTTTGGTAAAGATGTACTCCTAGGTCAATATTATTGGTTGCTATTTAGTGATTATGCTCAGCTTATTTTACCCGTCATGATGATTCAACAATGGTTGGATAAACTGGCAATGAACCCTTGTTTATCCCAACTGTTTGATCACTTAGAGCGCAGTTGTATTGCCGATTGCCGCATTTTACCGCTTTGGAGAAAAGCGACACGCTACAAATGTCACCCATCAATCAAGGGTAACCACCCTCATTCTTATGGTTTGATGAATTTGGCAGACATTTGGTTGGATAAGAGGTAACGGCTTAATCAGTTGGTAAGTTATGCCAAAGGGTATCGCGAAGTCTGTGTCGTTATTTGGGGTGGGGTGTTTGCCCCTTCCCCCAAATGATGAAGACTGCGTGAGTCCTATAAGTCGAGTCTGTTGATACTGTTAGAATCGGTAACCAACATCCAGTGTCCATTGGCCAAGGTCAAGCCCGCTGGATTCTTTAGAGTATCCGACACCTGCGACCACATGTTCGCCAAACTCCCCTCGAACCCCAACGCTAGCGAGAAAGCTATCGTCATGGTAGGTTGCACTCTCGTGATAAGTGTCATTGTTTACGGTTCCTTTGTCCCATGACCAGCCTGCCGTTACATAAGGTTTTACAATAATTGAGTCGGCGACTTCAAAAGGGTAGCCCATACCAATGGAGGCTTGGTAACGTTTTAAATCTACGTCTAATTTGTCGAAAGTGAGAGAGTTATCGAAACTGTAATACTCGGTGTTGGACGTCGATGACATTCTAAAATCAGTAAACAAGTAATCTTTCATTGATGGCAGAATGTAGCCTTGGGAATAGATGGTGTATCCACCAAGTGTGGCATTTTGTGTAATGTCAGAGGCATAACCTGCGCCGATTGTGATACCGCTGAATAAATCTGTAAATGTATTGGCATATGTCGCACTTGAGAAGCACAGCAGACATAATGTTACTTTTGTGACACCTTTCATAGTAATTACCTCGAAAATTTGAATGTCACTAGTATGTTCAATTGGTCTGCGTATAAATAGGAACAGTTGTCCGTGCGGTGTTCAGCTTTTAATGAGTGGGTATTTTCCCATACACAAAACTAATGTGGTGCATATTTTTTAGGGCGCTCAAATAGAGCGCCAAGTTAAACTGCGCACTGATCGATATAGTTTTCTGCATAGGCTACGCTCACGCCTGAGGTCTTCGCTTTGTACATCGCTTCGTCAGCAAGTCTCATTGTATTTGTGATGTTGTTGTTCTGACCATGGTAATGGGCCACCCCAATACTGGTTGATACCTGAAATTGCGTCTGCTCAAAAAGCACAGGGCGAACAAATACGCCTACAACTTTATCAATTATCGAATTAATCGCGATAGGATGAGATGCTTGTTCAACGAGGATGACAAACTCATCACCCCCCAAGCGATATAAGGTGGCAGGAGAATCCATTAACGCCTCTTTAAGGCGTCTGGCAACCTCGACAAGTAAGACATCTCCAGCAATATGACCATAGGTATCATTGATGGCTTTGAAGCCATTTAAGTCCATGACGAGTACGCCGATATCAGGGTTCGTTTGCTTCTCTATGTCGTGAATCGCTAAGTTAAAACAATGGCGATTGGGTATTTGAGTCAGTGAGTCTGTTTTTAGCAACAGTTCGGTTGCCAACTTTGCTTGCATTAACTCACTAATATCGAGTGCAGAACATTCGATTTCGTTGTTAATAACTTGGCTGCGATTCACTTGGAAATATCGGGTCTGATTGCCAATCACAATAGAGTAATTAAAGCTATCTTCGGTCTCTTTGGCGGACAGGCGCTCGAGAAAGTCGACCATAGCAAGCTTTCGTTGAGGCGTTGCCAGCGGGCTAAACACATCAATAAACGTTGAGTTTGCACGAACTATTCGTTGCTGTTTGATATTGATAACAAACAGGCACACTTGTGTGAGGTTGTACGTTCTTGCGTGTTTTTCTTCACTGTCTTTGAGCCTTGAAATGGTGCTTTTTAATTGTCGACGCATGGTATCTAGCGCGTTAAACAAAGTGGTGATTTCCAGAAACTTTGAGTCAGTTTTTGACGGGGTGTGGTAGTCCCCATTAGCGATCTGAAACGCGACGATTTGAAGATCAGTAAACGGGCGGTTCAACGCCGCCAGAATCGTGTGGGTAAACGCGAACGATACGGCAACCAATATTAAGGTGAGGTTGAACAGTTTTGGTGCCGTGGCTTTTACAATGTTCCAAACAAAGGCAGTTTCATCTTTGTTTACGGTCAACTGTCCAATGACGTCGCCTTCTTGGTCGTTAATCGGGTAGTGGAGAGAGGTCATGCTATCCCGTTGTGCTTTGCTATTCACCACCTCAGCTAAGGTCAAACCGTATTCAAGAGAATCGAGCTTTACCGATACAATATAGTCTAGCTGCGATATCTTAGTCGCAACCAACTCCGCTTGAAGCAGATCGAACTGCGTGAGCGCTATTTTTGAGTCGAGCAACTGCTGGGCAATCACTTGCTCGTACTGATTCGTTTGCGCTTCATGTTGGTGTAGAAGGTCGTAAATGATGTAGGTGCCACCAAACAGAGCGATCGGGATTGTTGTCAGCGTCAGAAACACTGAAATAATGTATGAAGAGAGTTTTTTCATATTTGTGTTGGGCAGTACCGAGCAACTTTTTGAGAAATAGCGGTATTGTTGCCTTTGAAATCGCGCATCAATTTCGCCATCAGTTGCTTCTCTTTGTCAGTTAGGTTTGGCGTATGTGGGTTAATTGCGACATTGATTACCCCTTGTTTGATGCCAAAATGTTTACGATTACCATTCCAAATGGCGTTTTTTAACTGCATCAATGAAGCGAAAACGGCAATATCGACGCGCTTTTCAAGAGATGCTAGGTTGGTCAGCGGATAAAGGTTTGAGTAATTGTGGTCAACCCCAAAGCTCAATGCATGCCCGTTAACTTTTACTGCCTCCATGGCACCGACACTCGCATATCCTGCCGCAGGAAAAATAATATCCACTTGTTGTGCAAGCATCGTATTGGCAATGGCTTGGGCGCTGTTCAAGTCATCCCACGAGGCAAGCCCTTTGTTGATATATTGCGTCATGAGGCTTGCTTCGGGATTCGCATCTCTGATCCCAAGTTCATAACCACATTTAAAGTGATTGATAATTGGAATATCTAACCCACCAATAAATCCAATTCGGTTGGTTTTGGTTTTCAGCCCTGAAAGGTAGCCAAGCACATAACTGCCCTCAGCATGATTAAATGTTAAGCCGAGTACATTGGGTAAATGGTATGCGACATCGAGCGAAATAAAATGTACTGAAGGGAAGCTTGTGGCAACTTGGGCAAAATCTTGCTGTGAGTTTGACTCAACCACAACAATTGGGGTGTAGCCTTGTTCGGCTGCTTGGCGAAGTGAGTGCACGTAACCTTTGTCACCCACATGCTGGCGCATCACAGAAACTTGTGTTTTTTCCTCAAACTGTCGTATGCCCGCATCAATTAACGCGAGATAAGAGTCATGTTGTAATTCACTTTGGTAAATCACAACAGGTTTAAAGCTCTGTTCTTGTGCAAGAGTTGATGAGGTGCATACAACGCCAAAAATGAGCGTGATGATCGAGTACAAAGACCGAACAAAAGGAGAACAACATTGCAGTAAACGAGTATTCATGGAGCCGATTCAGTCAATTGTATTGAGATATGCACTATTTTCGGCAAGTTTATTGATGAAATTTATATTATCAAGGGCTTAGCTCTCATTTACGCTATGATGTGCTCAATTATTTTTCGCTAGCCAACGTTGGCGATGGAAATCGGAAGGAAATCCCTCCTCTGCTGTGAGGCAATGGGCAAAGGAGGGGGAAGGTCTAACGCGTTACAGTTGGCATTGTTGAACGCTCTTCAGCATGCCTTTCAGCAGATTGGTGTACTGTTCTTTGCCTGTCGCGATATTGGCACCAAGAGGGTCCATCGTACCAATGGCCGTCACTGATGAGCCTTCAAACACGGTGTTTACCAAATTAGGGTTGAATTGTGGTTCAGTAAAGACACAAGTTACCTTTAGGTTTTGCACGGTTTGATGTATCTCTTCCACTCGAGCTGGGCTCGGGTCAGATGCGTCAGAGATAGAGATGGCGCCAGCGGCTTGCAAGCCAAAACGTTTCTCGAAATATTGGTAGGCATCATGGAATACGATGAACTTAATTTCTTTTAGATCACTTGTTTGTTGCTCAATCTCTTTAGTCAGTTGATCCAATCGTGCAATTGCTGCTTTGGCATTACTTTGGTAGGTCTGTGCATTTTGTGCATCAACTTTAGACAGTTCGTCGGCGATTGATGCTAGCCATACTTGCGCATTTTTCGGGTCAAGCCATACATGAGGATCTTGACCATCGTGGTGATGACAATCGCAGTCGTGGCCGTCGTGATGATGCTCTGCGTGATCATGACCCTCTTCGTGGTGCTTATGAGCGTCGTCATGACTGTGGTCGTGATGAGCATCATGGTCTCCATGGTGGTGATCGGTATGCTCTTCATGTTTGTCATGATGATCTTCATCGTGGTGATCATGACTATGAGCTTCAAATGTTGCTCCTTCACGGAAGTCGTAAAGTGTGGTGCCGTCCACTTGCATCATTTCAATCTTAGTCGCAGAGCCAGCAATATTTTCTAGCGGCTTTTCCAACCAAGGTGTTAAGCCTTCGCCAATCCAGAATACCAGATCAGCATCTGATAGGGCTTTCGCTTCCGATGGTCGCAGAGAGTATGAATGTGGTGAAGCTTCTGGGCGAATCAATAGATCAGGTTCACCAACGCCATCCATTACTTGTGCAACTAACGAATGCAAAGGTGCAATATCCACCGCAACTTTGGGTGCTTGTGCATATGCCTGTGTGGTGACGAGTAAGCCTAGAATGGCACTGGCTAGAGTCCTTGAGAACATCTTATCTCCTAAATAATGTGTGATTTCATGTAGAAATATCAAAAGTGGCAAGTTGTTTGGTTATGTTATAACATAACAATATTGTTTAGTAACTGGCAACTTATCTATTTCAGAAACTTGCCAATTTGCAGTACGAATGAGAGAAAGCGATGTTAATTTCATCACAGGCGTTATGCGTGAAGTTTGGCAATCATTTGGTGCTAGACCGTATAAACCTATCCGTGAATCCAGGCGAGATTGTGACGATTGTTGGCCCCAATGGTTCGGGGAAATCGACGTTATTGAAGACATTAATTGGTGCTGTTTCTCCTTTTTCTGGACAAGTAGAGCGTTCGCCAGCGCTTAAAATTGGCTATGTCCCACAGCGTCTCCACATAGATGAAACCTTGCCAATGACAGTGAATCGCTTCTTAAACCTACCGTTGCGTCGGTCTCAAAATGCTATCAAGCAAGCGTTGTTGCGTGCGGGTGTTCAAGGGTTGGAGAAGCAGCAACTAAACGCCTTGTCCGGCGGGCAGTTACAGCGTGTGCTTTTAGCTCGTGCACTACTAGAAGAACCGACATTATTGCTGTTGGATGAAGCGACTCAAGGCCTTGACCATCGTGGAACTGCCAACTTCTATCAGCAAATAGAAGCGATACGAAATGAAACAGGATGTGCCGTGATCATGGTGAGCCACGATCTTAATGTCGTTATGAGACGCACTGATAGGGTGATTTGCATTAATGGTCAGGTATGTTGTGAAGGGGTACCTGAAAAAGTGAGCGAGTCGGCTGAGTACAAAGCACTGTTTGGCTTAGATGACGATGATGTGTTGGGCGTTTATCAGCATCAACCAACCGCAAAGCGTTCACTTCGAGGTATGGCTAATGTTGGATGATTTTCTATGGCGCGCCGCTTTAGCGGGGGTAGGCGTGGCATTATCTGCAGCGCCACTTGGTTGTTTTATCGTTTGGCGTCGTATGGCCTACTTTGGTGATGCAACTGCGCATGCTTCCATGTTGGGGGTGGCGCTATCGCTTGCGTTTTCCTTGCCGATTTTTCCCGGTGTACTGTGTGTTGCTCTGTTAATGGCGATTACAGTTTCCTCGTTCAGTGGACGAGGTTATGCCATGGACACTTTACTTGGTGTGATGGCGCACTCAGCCCTCGCAATCGGATTGGTTGCGGTATCATTTTTGTCCGGTGTCAGACTTGATCTGATGGCGTATCTGTTTGGTGACATACTCGCAGTGAGCAAAACAGACTTGCTTGTTATTTGGGGCGGCGCCTTGGTGGTGATTGCGCTAATCAGCATGCGTTGGTCTGGCATGTTGTTATCGACGCTAAACAAGGAGTTAGCACTAGCCAGTGGCTTTTCGCCGCGACGGGAGCAAATGATTTTAACCATTGCGCTTGCGGTTGTGGTGGCGGTTGCGATTAAAGTCGTCGGTGTGTTGTTGATTGTCGCCATGCTGATTATTCCTGCCGCTACTGCGCGCCCATTTAGTCGCACACCAGAAATGATGGTACTACTTGCCGCAGTGCTGGGTAGTACATCCAGTCTTGTCGGGCTTCGCACCTCTTATGTGTTTGACACCCCTACAGGCCCTACGATGGTGTGCATCGCAGCGCTTTTGTTTGTGATCGCGAGTGTTCTATGGAAAGTGATGGATAAAGTGCAACGTGAAAAAGGCTCTGTTATGGAAAGCGAGTATGAAAAGTGAGGGATGAATGTGATGGAACTAGAGGCGATTATTGATCACGTAGAGCAACGTTGTGAGTCCCAAGGGAAGAGGCTCACTCCGAAACGTAAACTGGTTTTACGTGCATTGGTTGATGCGAATAGAGCGTTGTCAGCCTATGAACTGATTGAATATTGTCAGCAGCACTTTGCTGAGAATATTCAAGCTATGTCGGTATATCGCATCTTAGATTTTCTTGAACAGCAAAATCTTGCGCATAAGCTGCATACTTCGAACAAATATATTGTTTGTGCCCATATTCTTACTGCTTCTGGTGAAGGCATTCACCAGTTTTTCATTTGTTCGGAATGCAGCAAAATCAGTGAGAAAATCATTGAGCCTGAAATAATTTCAGGTTTGCAATTACATGCCAAGCAGGAGGGATTTACCGTGGATAAACCGCAGCTAGAGATCAACTGTTTATGCGATCACTGCTCGCAGTCAGCTACATTGAAGTAGCCGCTTTATTTCAACCCACAGCACAATCAAAAGAACACCTAGCCATGCCCAATACAGTGCTGACGTGGGCAATTATCGAAAGGAACATTGTGAGGACAAAGAACCATGAGTACTAAGCAACCAACGATTCTCGGGGTGCCAACCAATATTATTACGGGCTTTCTCGGCGTTGGAAAAACCTCAGCGATTCTCAACTTGATGGCACATAAACCCAACAATGAACGTTGGGCGGTGTTAGTCAATGAGTTTGGAGAAATTGGCGTAGACGGAAGTTTGGTTCAGGGGCAAAAAAGCGCGACTCAACAAGTATTTGTTCGAGAAGTACCTGGCGGGTGTATGTGCTGTGCCGCGGGTTTACCCATGCAGATTGCGCTTAATCAGTTATTAGCAGAGGCAAAACCGGATAGGTTATTGATTGAACCTACGGGGCTTGGTCATCCCAAAGAAGTGCTGCAGGTGCTCTCCACGGAACATTATCGTCAAGTTCTTTCACTGCAAAAGAACATCACTTTAGTGGATGCACGCCAACTTTCTGATCCTCGCTACACTGACCACGATACATTTAACCAACAAATTGCGATTGCAGATACTGTGGTGGGCAATAAGCTCGACCTTTATCAGGATGAAGATAAGCAAAACTTGATTCGTTATGTCGCTCAAGTGGGTCGCTTTGGAGCTAAAGTTATCTTCGCCGAGCATGGTGAAATTCCACCTAGAGAGTTTGAAGGCTCAACAGCAATTGAAGCTCATTCAGAGCATCATTATCACCGCAAGCCACTCGCTGCTGATACCGAGATGCCCGAAAGTGGTATCGTCAAAGCCGTTAATAAAGGGGAAGGCTTCCTTAGCGTCGGGTGGCGATTTTCGCCAGAGAAGCTCTTTGATAGACAAAAGCTCATTCCTTTGTTGGTTGAACAAAATGTTGAACGACTCAAGGCTGTGTTTGTCACAAGTAGCGGAATCTTTGGTTATAACCTAACAGCTGATGGGTTATCTGAGGTCGAGTTGGATGACTGTACCGAGAGTCGAATTGAGTTAATTGGTGAGAGCATCAATCAGCGTTTCGAAACCGAATTACTAAATTGTTTGCATCAACCACATTCGTTGTAGTTTTGCTGGGTCATGAAGGGACTCTCTCGGCACCTCTATACGAATCTAAATCTAGAAAGTGAGAGAATTTACCACCCATGTCAAAGCTGTATACCCGACAGAGCCAACGATTGCTGAGTTTGTTTAAGAGAGTCCTCTGCCAAAATTTAGAGCGTGCTAAGTCTTTTTCGATGAGAGGGGGCATCTCTTGCCTGTGTTTTCTAGGAGCGATATTTGCGCCATTGGTGCAAGCACACCCCCATTCTTGGGTTGATATGAAAACCTACATTCAAGGAGAAAATGGCAAGATTACCGGATTCAAAATGGAGTGGTCGTTTGACCCAATGACATCGGCTTATATGCTCGACGGAGAAGACCTTTCGCCGGAAAACGAGCAAGAGACCTTCCGCAAGGTTTCGGCATCTGTATTGCAGAACATGTTGTATGAGCACTATTTTACCTATTTCTATGATGGTGAGACGCCTATTCGTTACAAAGTTGCCCGCAATGACACCCTGACACGAGACCGCTCAAAGTTAGTGCTAGCGTTTGAGCTGCCACTTGCCAAACCTAAGCCTGTGACGCGTGATAGTTTGCGACTGCTGATATTTGATCAAAGCTACTACGTGGACATGGCATGGAAAGCAAACAGCGATATTGTTCTCTCCGCTGATCTGGCTAAGCAGTGTCACTTGCAGGTTATCGAGCCTAATCCCACACCGGAGCAAATGAGTTATGCCATGTCGCTTCCACCTGACGCAGACCCTGATAATACGTTAGGGCAACTGTTTACCCAAAGTGTTGAAATTCAATGTGCCGTGGTGCCAGAGGTGTAGTTCAAGCTGATGATCAATAAAACCCTGTTATTTCCTTTACCTGCTAGAGTTGACAGCCATGACTGAAGTTAAACAAGTTTCTCACCGGTATATACTTGCGGCGACTTTTGCCCTGCTAGTGGCATTTTCCCTGTACCAACTTTGGTTAATGTGGCCCTCACTGGTGATCACTAGTATTCAGTGGCAACGTGAGGTGAACACCCAGCTTGCCGACTTACTTTATGATGCGCAAAGCAATCCGTTGGTGGTCGGCAGTTCTTTAGTCGGTTTCAGTTTTATCTACGGGATGCTTCATTCGCTCGGCCCTGGGCATGGAAAAGTGATTGTCACCACCTATTTAGCAACACATCCAACTAAGGTTAGAGCGAGTCTTATTCTTACCGTGGTGTCTGCATTAATTCAGGCGTTGGTTGCGATCGCTTTGGTTAGTATTTTACTGTGGTTTTTTAGTGCTTCGATGCGAGAAGTTAACGAAAAATCGATGCTATTTGTCTCAATGAGCTATGGCTTAGTCGCCATACTGGGAGCGGTGATATGCTGGAAAGCGGTCAGACAATTGTATCACGCATTGCGCTCGAAGAAGCCTAAAATTGCTGCTTTATCGCCCCTTGTTCAGAGTGGAAGATTGCCCTCAGTGCAAGCGCCTAATCATCGCTGGCAGTCTAGTCACTCGTTAATGGTAGGGCAGGTTGCCCCTAAGACTGAGTCACATAGTTCATTGTGTGGTTGTGGACACCAACATGTTGTTGACGCAAGTGCGATAAATAAAGCCGATACATGGCGAGAGTACATTGGCATAGTGGCAACCATCGGGATTCGCCCATGTACGGGAGCGATTATGGTTCTGCTATTTGCTAATGTCGTTGGATTGTATTGGATGGGGGTGATGAGTGCGGTAGTAATGGCAGCAGGAACCGCATTGACAACCTCGATGATAGCGATGCTAACCTTAGCTGGTAAACACTTTATCAAACGATACTTAACCGCAGGTAGCCACCATCGTCCGGGGCGACTGCTGTTAGCAGGGAGTTATTTGCAATTGTGTGGTGGATTAATTTTGACCGTAATAGGGTTGCTGCTGTTTAGTGGTCAAGATTATGGTATTTCGCCGGTGTTTTAAGCTTATGCTCCGTTCAGTATTGAGGCCAATTTGTATTCAACTGAAAAGCAGAGCGCTTTTTTAACCAGCATCAGTAATTGCCACTATGTTCTAGCTATTCCCTCTCCGCAATAAGCGGCTTATAACGCGATAGTGATATTGGACTACCGTCGAAGAGGAGTGTTTCTTCGACGGTGTCAAAGAGGATTAGGTTGCGTATGGTTGGGTGGCAAAATCCACACCGCGGTATTGTTGAGAAAGTTTAGTTTGAGATTTGTTGCGTTTGCGTCGTTTGACGGGTTTGGGTTGCGGGGTGCTTTCTTTTATCGCTTTTTCATGCTCTTGCGCTGAGCGGAGGAATCTATCAGACTTCATCGCCTGCTTTCTAAGAGCATTGAGCTTCTCTAGTCGGTCTTTCAGCATAAATCACCTCGTGGTTCACAATGCCAATTAACAGCAAGTACCCAAGTGACTTCGAGATGCCGGATTCAAATTTATCGCGCGATTTTATGTAAGTAATGACGATGCGCCGTCGTCGGTTTTCGAGTCGTCTAATGCAAACTAAAGGAAGAACCCTTATTTTGCTGAACCAAGCTTCTCGAGGCTACCTAATGATTATTATAGCATTTTCATGAATTTATAGTGTGACTTGCTACGCAAATGGGAGTGACGTTAGAGTAGGTTGTGCGTGTATTTGTGCCGACCGAGTAGAAAGAAAAGAGCACGTCTGTAGCGTGCTCTTTTAACGGGATTGGTTAGCTTTGCTTAGCGCGTGCTTAACACGTAATCTAGGCCACCGAGTATTGCAGCAACTTGCGCTCGATTACATTCCTCGTCAGTCACTTTCGGACTGTCAGGATACACTTCTGTTGTAGTGTGGTACTGGCAATTACTAACGCCGCCACATAAGCCCAACTTGATCATTGGGTAGAGGATTACGCCGTTTTGCACAACATCAGAACCGATGATTTGGCCTTTACTGTCTGCTGGGGCGATATGGGTCACTTTGGCAACTGAGTCGATGACGGCAGCTTGGAACGCCAGTTGTGGGTTCTCTGTATCGCCTACCGTGTAGAAACCATCTGGGATGATATCCTCTTCGTAGTCAACGCCGTCTCGCGCTGCAAGCGCAGGACGAAACTCAGTTTCGTCGGTATCGGTGGTTTCATGTAGATCGAAGTGAATTAGCACATCACCAATACTCGCGACTAAAGATTGCAGTGCTGCTGACTCTTCTGCAGGGCTGTCGGCGTAGAACGAGCGGTTAGGATCAATCGCTAAAGGGTTCCAACGGTTGATAGTCTCATAGCCCCAAGGGCTGACACATGGCGCAATAACAATATTAAAGTGCTTGCTGTAAGTCTCTAGATGCTTATCTGCAAACAGCAGTGCGCCTTGCACACCACTGGTCTCATATCCGTGTACTCCACCAGAGATAAGCACCGTTGGTTTGTGTTCATCCCACTGATTACTCTTAATCGAAAACAATGGGAAACGCTCGGCATCATAAGAGAGTGCACCGTATTGTTCGACAATGAAACGAGTGCTTAACGCTTCAATCTTTGGCAGGACTTCTTCACTGTAAAGACGTTTAACTTGAGTGCTTTCGCGCCATGCTTGGCGATCTTGCTCGGTCCATTTTTGACCAGAGGTACCAATTGGGTAGCTTGCGTTTGTATTCATGGTGACTATTTTTATTGACCTATCGTTTGGCAAGCATAGCGACTGAATAGTCTTGATGCAAAAGGATTTCTGCTTGGTGCATTAACCCTGCTGCGCGACGACATCTTGCAGCATTTGAACGAATATCTCGACACTTTGCGCCCCTGAGATCAAGTGTTTTTGCTCAAACACAATAGCGGGAACCGCAGAGATGCCTGCTTCAAGCCATTGCTGCTCCGTTTTCGCGACCGATTGCGCCCACGCGTTGTCATTTATTACCACATCTGCAGTGCTGCTATCTAGCCCAACGGATGTCGCGATGTCTAACAGTGTACTCTGATCCGCGATATTACGGTTCTCGGTAAAATAGGCGTGAAATAATGCTGCTTGTAAGGCGTGTTGCTTACCCTCGCTCTGTGCCCAAAGTAATAATTGATGGGCTTGTCGAGTGTTATAGATGCGCATTTCGTCGGTGAAGTGAAACTCAAAACCGATTTCTCTGCCGAGTTGGGTGAGGGTTGCTCTGGCGGATGCGCTTGCTTGCGGTGTTGTGCCGTATTTCTCTGCCAAATGTTCTCGGAGGTTCTGTCCCTGCAATGGCATGGCTGGATTGAGCTCAAAAGGATGCCAATGAATGTCGGCTTTGATCTCTTGCTCTAGTTTGGATAGCGCTTGTTTTAACCGCCCAAAGCCAATGACACACCATGGGCAAACAACATCTGATACGACATCAATACGAACCGTTTTCATGGCATCACTCCTTAATCGCGTCGACCAAGTATAGCACCAATCATATTTTAAAATTCAGTGACTGTCGGAACTTCGCAAAGATTGTTGCCGTTCGAGCTAGCTTGTTCACAAGCACGGGGTTGATAGTTGGGTATAGCACCAACAATTTACAGTGTGAATAGCTGGTGCTTTGAAAGGTACAGTGAACGAAAAGGAAGCGCAGAAATAGAGTGTTTAATATTTGAAATCTGGCTTGCCGCATATGCTTTCGACCATCAGCATGAAACTGGCTTGATCTCCCGCGAACAGTTGCTCAACTACGGCTTGAGGTTTACTGCCTGACAGTATTTGGCGGCGAGCTTCTCGAACTAACAGAACAAGTTGAATTTCTTTGCTTAACTCAGAGTCTTTTTCTGGTGACCATTGTGACACCGCATTTCCTAGTGTTGAAGGTCTTAGCTTAGGGTGTAATGAGGCAAGTTCTGCTTGAAGTACACGATAGAGATCGAGTTTTGTTTCATGAGCTTGAGCATCGGCGGCCACCAAACGGTTAATCACTGCCGTCGTCAACTCATTAAAGTCGACAAAGCCAGCTTGCTTTGGCAAGCTTTGTTGTACGCGGCTAGACACCTCAACCATAGAGATCGTCGTATTCGGGAAGTAGGTCGTCGACGTGAGGCAATCAAACGGTAGCCACATGGCTTGACCCGGTTCAATAGCGTACTCATGCTTGCCTAATCTCACCAGAGCCAAACCGTCTTCAACACGCAAAAGGCAGTGTTTCAGTAGCTTTTTTCTTGGAGTGATTGATAAAAAGCCAAATTCTGTTGTCTTAAGTGAGATAGCGTAGTGCATGGAATAACTCGATATTTTTGGGGCGCTAAGAGTAGCGTGTCTCAGCGCAAAAAGCCATATTTGTCCAACCGACGCGCGCATACTCTTTGATTACTCTGGTCTGACCTTAGTAATTATGTGCGTATCTTAGCTGCCAAGAAGAGATTCTATGCGTAGAATGAGCCGCGAACTGTCTCTGATTTAAATTAAAATGACTACAAGTACAGACCCATATATTGATATCCGTCCATACAACGACGATGAAATTCCTGCTGCAATTGATCGCTTGATTCAAGATGATGAATTTATCGGAGCGATTCTACAACATCGTTTCTCCAATCACGCTCCTTGGTTTAAGGCGCTTATGACGCCGCTTGTCAAAGTTTACCTCAAATATAAGTGGTCGAAACTTAGCACCACCGAAGCGATTCAGCTGGAAGTGAAAAAATACCTACAGCAAACTCTTGCGAGTACAACTCGTGGGGTGACATACAGTGGTTTAGAAAACCTAGATAAGCAAACGGCTTACCTATTTGTTTCCAATCACCGTGATATCGCGATGGATCCTGCGCTGGTGAACTATGGCTTACACCAGAACAATCACAAAACGATGCGTATTGCCATTGGTGACAATCTACTCAAGAAACCATGTGCTACCGAGCTGATGCGGTTAAATAAAAGTTTTATTGTTAAGCGTTCAGCCAAAGCACCGCGAGAGATGATGAAAGCGCTTGGTACGCTGTCGAGCTATATCAAACACTCGCTTGATACAGGGAACTCAATTTGGATTGCGCAGAAAGAGGGGCGTGCGAAAGACGGCAACGACTTTACCGATCCTGCGATTTTGAAAATGTTCCATGTTGAAGGTCGACGCCAGAAAATTGATTTTCCAACTTACATCCAGTCATTGAAGATTGTGCCTGTCTCAATCTCTTACGAAAATGACCCATGCGATGTGGCAAAAGCTCGTGAACTGTATGAGAAAGCCGTAAACGGTAAGTATGAGAAAGGCGAGTTTGAGGATATCGAGAGCATTATTCAAGGTATTATTGGTGATAAAGGCCGTGTGCACGTTGCGTTTGGTGAAGTGATTGACCAGCCGTTTAACACACCAGATGAGTTAGCGGCGGAGATTGACCGTCAGATTCACCAAAATTACAAACTCTTCCCGATTAACTTATTGGCTGCAGGGGACAAAAGTGTTGGTGAGCAAGTTGAAGCGATATTAAACAGCAAGCTTGAGCAACTCCCGCACGGCGCGCATCCATACCTTATCGCGAGCTACGCCAACCCAGTTAATAACCGCTGATAAGGCGTTTGTTCAGCGAAAATCGTTAGAGACAGGTTTATATTTAGGGCAGCATAAAGCTGCCCTTTTTCTTACCTGGCAATTGAGGCTATGGTGCAACCGCTCCGCCAAGCGTTAAGTTTTCGGGCCATTTTTGAATGCGATTACCGCCAAGGAAGATATTGCCTTCGACCGTCATCGTTTTTGGAAACTCGGTTACTTTAGAACCGCCGATATAGAGATTACCTTTTACGACTAAACCCTCAGGTAGCTTTTGCAGTGGCGTGCGAATAACGCTGAGATCACCGTTGACCTTCATGCGGTTAGGGAGTTGTGTCAATGGTGTATCGGTGAGATTGATGTAGCCGCCGACCTTAATACCGTTTGGCCAGCGCTTGATTTGTGAACCGAGTAGATTCGCATAGCCGCGAATACTGGTTCCTTTTCCCAGCTTGCTCAAGCTGCTGTTGGACGCAATCAAACTGCCCTCAATTTTTGTATCTTTAGGTAAGCTTTTGATTTGCGTTTTCGATATGTTCAGGTTTCCCTTTATCTCTATTCCCGAGACAAGTTCGGAATAGGGTTTGTTGCGTAGATCAAGGTTGCCATAGTTGTCTAGGTGGTTGAGCATGCGATAGTGATCCAGCACCTGCGCAGAGGCGGTGGTTGCGCATAACAGCAATAGGATGAGCGGAAAGCGTGGCATAAACTAGGCGTAATAGATGGCGTTAAGCTCAGTATTCCCAAGGCGATATGCTTGGTCAACTAATTACGTATTTTCAGGTGATAAAAAAGCGGGCTATTGCCCGCTTTGGTTGTTTACTTAGCTAGAGAGCGAGTCTTCAATTCGAAAATTAGCTTCTCAGCACTGACTTCAAATTTGAAACGAGCAGTCAGTTCAGTTGCGTCTTCAGCAACTTCTGTAGTTTCGTACTGAACTTCAGCAGAAACTTGTTTAGCAAGCTCAATGTACTGTGCGAGTTCTGATTCAAGAAGTGCTTTGCCTTGAGCGAAAATTGTAACTTCAGCTACATCATCACCTTCTTTGATAATGAAGCCCATTTCACCCGCGCAACCACATGCTTCGCATACTTGAGGTTCTTGTTCGATACTCATAGCTATGTCCTATTCAAATAATTACAGGCATTTTATCGGTATATTTGAACATTATCCATATAAATAGCAACCCTATAAGAATCAACAACAACCTAGTTTGCAAACTGTTGTGTAGAAAATTTATTGCATATTTGTTTTTAATTTAACAAACTTTGTGTGACGTAGCTCAAATAGATTAAAAATAAAGTGTCATTATAACGTCAGAACGCTGAGCGTTTAGTTGTAAGTGTTCTAGTTTTGTAACACTATCCATACCGCAGATAATATCGCCCGTATTGTGAACAATTTCGCTTAACATTCTTACTAAGACTGAATCATTAGTGAGAAAACTTCTTTAGTTCATTGATTTAGAGCGAGCGATAGGTAGCGTACATGGTACTATTTGCTTTAACAATAATTACGGTCACGCGAAATGACGTGGCAAACAGTCAGTCAGACAGTTGTTATGAATCCTGACTTTAAGACTCATGTTGAGTCAAACGGATTTAAATATAGAAGAGCCAAAACATGCCGAAGCGTAGTAAAGAAGATACCGAAATCACGATACAGAAAATCATGGATGCCGTTGTTGATCAACTTTTGCGTCTTGGTTATGACAAAATGTCTTACACAACATTGAGTCAACAGACTGGAGTTTCTCGCACGGGTATTAGCCACCATTTCCCTAAGAAAACCGATTTTACCGCGGCGTTAGATGGCCGTATTTTTAAAATGTTTGTGTCTCACCTCGACTTCGATGGAAGTTTAAACGACTTTTCAGCGAGTTGGGTTAAAGCACTGGATAACAGTGAGTTCCTCGCCATTTTGCGCCTGCTCTACCACCACATTGTAACGGCGGAGAATGCACATGAGTTTGCAGCCCACGGCATCGAACGCTTGTACAAAGCGGTTGAAGTTAAGTTTGGTCCAGAAAGCGCCAAAGAACTGGAGTGGCTGTTCGGTAAGTCTCTAATTAAAATGGCGATTTAAACCATTTTTATCGAATCCATAAGCCAGCCAAGTTGCTGGCTTTTTCGTATCAAAATAATCTGTCATTAATCAGGAATAGACCTAAGGTCGGACAAGTTTCATCAGTTAGGAATTAGGTGATTTAACCGTACCTGAGACGGAAACTATCTGTTACACTTTGACGATAACTAAACCAATAGCAGTGGGTGCACCGATGTCTTTTCCCATCTTAATCTGTGACGATTCTGCGCTAGCTCGTAAGCAGATGGCTCGTTCTCTACCCGCGTCACTAAACGCAGATATTTCTTTTGCGGTTCATGGTCTTGACGCATTAGAACAGTTAGAGAAACAATCGTTTAAAATCATGTTTCTTGACCTTACCATGCCAGAGTTGGATGGTTTTGGTACATTAGAAGAAATTCAAAAACGCGGCATTCAAATCAATGTCGTTGTGGTTTCTGGTGATATTCAGCCGAAGGCAAAAGAACGCGTTATGGCGTTGGGCGCTAAGGCGTTTATTCAGAAGCCTATTGATCAGCAAGTGCTCAAAACGGTTCTTAGTGAATTAGTCAAACCAGAAGAGAGAAGCCAAGCTGCTTATATTCCTGTTGCGCCTGTGATGGCTCCCGCGCTGCGCCGTCGTGATATTTATATGGAAGTGGCAAACGTGGCGATTGGTCGCGCTGCAGACGCCTTAGCAAGACACTTTGATGTGTTTGTTCACTTACCGCTGCCAAATGTGAATATATTTGAGGTAAGCGAGTTACATATGGCTTTGCGTGACCTTTCGAGTAATGACCAGGTTTCTGGTGTTTGCCAAGGGTTTAGCGGTGAGGGTATTGCCGGAGAAGCACTGGTTTTACTTAGCGATTCTAGTGTGGCAGATCTGAAGAAACTGATGAAGATCCCTGCCGATAGCGAAGAGTTGGAAGAACTTGAACTGCTTATGGACGTTTCGAACATTTTGGTTGGCTCGTTCTTAAATGGCTTAGGTCAGCAGGTCGAAGTGCGCTTTTTCCAAAGCTCTCCTGTGCTATTAGGTCAACATATCTCGATTGATTCGGTGATTAAGTCAACCGAGGGTAGCTTTAAGAAAACTATGACGTTCGAAGTCAGCTACAAGATTGCTGATACCTCGATTCGCTGCGATTTATTGTTTATGTTTGTTGATGAGTCACTCCCTCTGCTTGATACGAAACTGTCATATCTCATGGAGGATGCGTAATGTTACATTTGCCCGCTGAATTTGAGCAGTTCCATTGGATGGTCGATATGGTGCAAAACGTCGACTTGGGTCTGGTGGTGTTAGATCGTGACCACAATGTGCAGGTGTGGAATGGGTTTATGACCCACCACAGTGGTATTCAAGCTCATGATGCAATTGGTAAGTCTCTGTTTGAACTCTTCCCAGAGATCCCATCTGAGTGGTTTAAGCTCAAAACGAAGCCTGTCTATGATTTGGGTTGCCGTAGCTTTATCACTTGGCAGCAGCGACCATACCTATTTAAATGTCGCAACGTGCGTCCAGTAACGCAGCAAGCGGATTTTATGTATCAAAACATCACACTGAATCCGATGAGAACGCCTACAGGTGAAATTCGTTCACTGTTCTTATCTGTTCAAGATGCCACCGCTGAAGCATTGGCATCTAAACCCCGCTAAATGGGTTTGTTGCCACACTATTAAAGGCTAGCTTGTGCTAGCCTTTTTTGTATCCGCTCTCGATCAAACAAGGAGTTATCATGTATCGAGCTACACCGCTTTATCGAGCTGAGCAGGTCAAACAAGGGGAAGTCGTTGCCGCAAAAAATGCGGGAATCGAGATGTATCAACTGATGTGCTCAGCGGGTCAATGCGTCTTTGAACACTTGATCCAGCGGTATGGTAAACAGAGCAAGGTGCTAGTTTTGTGCGGTGGTGGCAACAATGGTGGTGACGGCTATGTTGTTGCTAAGCTTGCTTTGGAGAGAAAAATTGAGGTGGTTGTTAAGGCGTTGAAAGAGCCTTCGACACTGGTGGGAGATGCCAAGCAAGCTTATCTTGATTTTGTGCAAGCTGGTGGCAGTGTTATAGATTCAGATGTTGTGATAGAGCAGTTTGATGTGGTTGTGGATGCTCTGCTAGGTACCGGTTTGAATGGTGAAGTGCGAGGAGAGGTCGCCGAGCAGATCATGCAAGTGAATGCCTCACAGGTGCCAGTTCTCGCTATCGATATACCTTCAGGCTTGTGCAGCAATACAGGGCGTGCGCTTGGTCAAGCTATCAAAGCGACTGACACGGTCAGCTTTATTGGTATAAAACAAGGATTGGTTACAGGTCAAGCGCGGCGCTATAGCGGAACGCTTCACTACGCAGGCTTGGGCGTTCAACTGGAGTTTGAGTCGCAGCAAGAGCCAAGTGCCTATTGGGATTCGCCTTTGTTGATTGAGCAATTGAAATCCCGAGATGCATGTGCGCATAAAGGCAGCCAAGGAAAAGCACTGCTGATTGGTGGGGAGCAGGGACTTGGTGGTGCGATACTGATCGCCGCTCGTGCCTGTTTAAAATCAGGTGCAGGCTTAACGGCGTGTCTAACCAGTGCAGAAAACACATTAGCGGGTTTAGTGGCAACACCGGAAGTTATGTTTTCAACTTGGCAGTTAACCGAGGTACTACAGCGTTTAGCGTGGTGTGATGCTTTGGCATTAGGCCCCGGACTTGGGCAAAGTGAGCATGCTCAGCAATTGCTCTTAACCGTGATGGGCATTAATAAGCCCAAAGTGTTGGATGCCGACGCTCTGAACTTGTTGTCGCTACAACCGAACTACGATTCACAGCGGATTATCACGCCTCATCCGGGAGAGGCAGCGAGATTGCTCGAGTGCTCGATTATGGAAGTGGAAAGTAACCGTTACTATGCAGTTGAACGTTTACAAGAGCGTTATGGCGGCGTCGTTGTGCTCAAAGGTGCTGGGACACTGATCAATGATGGTAAATCGACATTTGTCTGCGGCGCGGGAAACTCAGGAATGGCGACAGGCGGAATGGGGGATGCATTAACTGGCGTTTTGGTTTCGTTGTTGGCGCAAGGTATTGAGCTGAGTTTGGCGGCGAGGATTGGGGTGATGTTACATAGCTACGCCGCGGATCTAAACGTGGAAAAGTATGGGCTAATCGGGCTCACTGCCTCTGATGTGATTGAAAGTCTGCGCTCAGCGATTCATTCTCCGGTGCTTGTTGAGCAGCGTTAATCGAACTGAAAGCGTTTTTTTCGGAAAATGACCTAAAAGCGCTCCATTTTCTGGGGGGTAATCAGATGATTTGAGGCAAATTTTGCGTGATATAAATCACATTGGAATAAGTTGTTACTAAAATCAGTCCCACTACTAACGCAAACCATTGCGCAAGCGTGTGCGTGTTATCTTAACTAACTTAATGAAAAGTAATGATTTTATGTGGTGAAGGTGGTGGTTTGATAGTGCTGGATATGCAAATTTCGCCTAACTGTATCACAAAAAAAATAGAATTATCAGTCTTGCGAGAAAGAAATCCCGACCTATAATGCTGAAAACCGGAGCGTCTGCCAACGCTCCGGTTTTTTTGTGTCCGAGAAACAGTAATAACGTCTGCCAACGTTACTACTAACGCACTCTGCTGTGACACATAGCCATATGAATCAAGGAATTACACAATGCGTATCGAACAAGAACTTAAGTTGGGTTTTAAAGATGTACTGTTTCGCCCTAAGCGTTCAACTCTAAAAAGCCGTTCTCAAGTAAATTTAACCCGCGAGTTTACCTTCAAGCATAGCGGTCGTCAATGGTCTGGTGTACCTGTCATCGCTGCAAACATGGACTCTGTGGGCAGTTTTGCCATGGCGAAAGCGCTGGCTGAACATGGTGTAATGACGGCGGTTCATAAACACTACACTGTTGCTGATTGGGCAGAGTTTGTTAAGGGTGCCAGTTCAACTGAGTTGAACAATGTAATGGTCTCAACCGGTACGTCTGACGCAGATTTCCAGAAGACCAAAGATATTATGGCGCTTTCTGATGATCTTATTTTTATCTGTGTGGATATCGCTAACGGTTACTCAGAGCACCTTGTCGAGTACGTAGAAAAAGTACGTGCCGCATTCCCAGACAAAGTCATCTCTGCTGGTAACGTGGTGACAGGTGATATGTGTGAAGAGCTGATCCTAGCTGGTGCTGATATTGTTAAAGTGGGTATCGGTCCTGGTTCAGTTTGTACGACTCGCGTTAAAACCGGTGTTGGTTACCCGCAGCTTTCTGCAATCATCGAGTGTGGCGACGCAGCGCACGGCTTAGGCGGCATGATCATCGGTGACGGTGGCTGTACTTGTGCTGGTGACGTTTCGAAAGCGTTCGGTGGCGGTGCAGACTTCGTAATGCTTGGCGGTATGCTAGCTGGCCACGAAGAGTCAGGCGGCGAAGTGATTGAGCAAGACGGTAAGAAGTTCATGAAGTTCTACGGCATGTCTTCACAATCAGCGATGGCTAAGCACTCTGGCGGCGTTGCAAAATACCGTGCAGCTGAAGGTAAAACCGTACTATTGCCATTCCGTGGTACAGTACACGACACCATCTCAGACATCCTTGGCGGTGTACGTTCAACGTGTACATACGTAGGCGCAGCAAAGCTTAAAGAGCTAACAAAGCGTACAACATTCATCCGCGTACAAGAGCAAGAGAACAACGTTTACGGTAAAGAGTGATTTGGTCACTGTTCGTAAAAATCGAATAATTGAGAGCCGCTTTTAGCGGCTCTTTTTTTTGCCTGAATATATTAGGCTTTTTCAACCAGTATTTTATGCATGGTTTCTCATATTAGTCGTGAGCAGCTTGCTTTGTGCTCGCATTTCGCTGTATCAATCCTTTTGTATTACATAACTGACTTCAGGGTGTGAATATGTTGATTCCTTTTGGTTTAAAGCAAGGCAAGTTCTATGACGTGAGCGAAGTGGAGCGTGGTCGAGCTTGCGGGTGTATTTGCCCGAGTTGCAAACAAACGCTTGTTGCAAGGAAAGGGGATCCTGAGAAAAAGATTCACCACTTTGCCCATGATAAGAAAGCCAAAGAAGACCAAGAGGAAAAAATAAAATGCGACTACTCATTTTGTGTAGTTGCAAGGCTGGTCATTAAGCAATGCATTCGAGAGTTATCCTCATTTGAGATGCTATTTCCCGAATGGAAAATCGAACTACATAAAAATGATCAGTTTGGTCGAACGCAAACAGTAACCGGATATGCGACCAAGTCGCATACACTGCTGATCGAACAATTTGAAGTGGAACCTTCAGCGCAATATAACGATCTGGATGTGCTTTGTTATATTGGTGGTTATCCCGTTGGTATCCACTTTAGCTATAACGGTCGCCCTTGTTACATTCCTAAAGAGGACGAACAATTATCGTTAATCGATATTGATCTTGAGCCGCTTAGAGCGCTTTATGCGACCTTTACTCAGAAAAGCCATGATTCATTTAAAGAACTGGTTATGGACTATGTATTCAAGGTTGGTTCTCGAAATTGGCTGACACATATTCGATACGCATCTCGTAAAAAAGAACTGAAAGCCAAATTAAAAGAGCTAGTCGAGGCGTCAAACGAACTTCCTCCACGGTGAGAGCCCCTCGTCATTCGTCAAGTCTCCAATCAAGCCATACAAGGCGAAAAGAAAGACGGCGAAATCAACTCGTGAATCTCGAATAACAATATGCTCTCCTGATGGGCTTTGTATCCTCTGTCACAAAGGTAGGGCGGGTTATATTGATGATCTGATTTGTGCGCCTTGTTTACAAAATTATTATGCGAGGGGCATTTATCATGTCGGAGATATTAAGAAAGCAGTTATGTCTGAGTATTGTGGTCAGTAGTTGTTCGGGCTACTGGTTTTGAAGGTCAATATTGATTGATAGATACCCAGGTACGTTGCTTAGTACTAAGCTCTTATGGAACTCTACTGAGCACAGGCTTAAGCAAATGAGGAAAAGCAAAAATAACTTAATTTCATTTTGCCTAACAAAAGAAAGGACCGAACGTATCCCAGTTCAGTCCTTTTCATCCCTACATAACACACGTTTCGATACAAGCGTTAATACTTATCCTACTGGCATTATTTCCAGAGGAGAATTAGAGGCTCAATTGTTGCTCAGCTAATGTCTTCCAGAAGCCAATACCATCTTTAATGATGTTATCGTTGAAATCATAGTGAGGCTTATGCAATGCCGTTCCACCACTCTCGCCAACACCATTACCCACAAGGATGTAACAACCTTTCGCTTCACGAAGCATAAATGAGAAGTCCTCACTAATGGTAAATGGTTGGCATGCACCATTTACACGCTCTGCACCAACCACTTTAGTCGCAGCTTCTACAGCATAAGCCGCTTCATCAGGCGTATTGATCGTAGATAGGAAACTGTTGTTGAACTTGTATGTGTAGTCCACACCCGCAGACATGCATTGACCAGCGACGATTCGCTCGATCGCTTTTTCTATCTTGTGCAATGCAACATCGGTAAAACTGCGTGTATCACCTTTGATCGTCACTTTGGTTGGGATTACGTTAACGGTACCGTTGGTCGCAAACTCAGTGATGGAGATCACCGCTGTTTCATCAATCGCACTCAAGTTACGAGATACAATAGTTTGCATCGCGGTAACAATTTGAGCGCCTACTACGATTGGGTCTGTACCCATATGAGGCATGGCTGCGTGACCACCTGTCGCAATTACCTCGATTTCAAAGCTACTCTCACTCGCCATGATAGAATGTGGACGAGTAACAAAGTGACCTGCTTCAATACCTGGTAAGTTGTGCATAGCGTATACTGCATCGATGTTCCAACGAGTAAATAAACCGTCAGCAATCATTGCTTTTGCGCCAGTACCACGCTCTTCATCTGGTTGGAAAATAAAATAAACCGTACCGTCAAAGTTACCATTGTTCGCAAGTTCATGGGCTGCACCGAGCAACATTGCGGTGTGACCGTCGTGACCACAAGCGTGCATCGCTCCTTCATTTACTGATGCATAGCAGAAAGTATTTTCCTCTTGAATGTGCAGCGCGTCCATATCTGCGCGCAGACCAATCGAACGGTCACTTTTACCACGCTTTAGAATACCAACGACACCTGTTCCACCAATACCACGGTGAACTTCGATACCAAACTCTTCAAGCTTAGTAGCAACAAATTCGGCAGTCTGATGTTCTTCTGTACCAAATTCAGGATGTTGATGGATATGATGGCGCCATTCGATGGCTTTAAATTCGATAGACATATTAGACTCCATCCGACGTCGAAAATAATGTCGACGTCGGATCTTTTTTACTTATACATTTTTTGTTGCTAGTTCAGGTTCTTTTTGCGTTTCTTCTTTTGTTTCGTATTTAGTAAATACGTAAAGAGCAACCACAATCAAAGATACAACAATTGTTTTACCCATCGCCATTTGCTCACCTAGCGTCAATACTGCAACTAGATAACCAACCAATGGCATTAAGTTTAAAGCCATTGTTGATTTTTCAACGCCAATACGCTTGAAAGAGTAAAGTTGAATTAAGTAACTACCACCTGAGATACCTGTACCTAAGAATACAAGCAAGGCAATTAGTAGTGGACTTTCAAGAATAATAAAGATCTGGCTCAGGTCTAACCCCATCATCAATACAACCACAAAACCCATAATGGCAACAGAGATGTATTGATAAAGCATTGATACTACGGAACCATACTTATCAGCAAGACTTGCGCGTAAGTGTGCAGTCCAAGCTAAAGAAAGCATAGAAACTGTTACATAAATATAACCCAGCATTGGCGTGCCACCTTCGATCTGGTTAGTTGGACCAACACTCATTGCGTAGATACAGACCGCTGATACAATAAATGCAGCCCACTGGATTTTGTTCATGCGGAAATTCATAAACATCATACCAAAGAATACCGTCGCAAACGGCTGCATACCTTGAATTACACCATTTTCCGTCGCACCAATATGGGACAACGATAAGAAGTTAAATAGAGAGAAAACACCTTGACCAACAATACCGCACAAGGCTATTTTCAGAATGTCTTTTTTATCTATATTTAACGATGAACCTAAATCAGTACTTAAGCTTTCACTACGAGAAGTAAAAAAGAAAATGATAGAAAGACCGATCACCGCAGTTACATAGCGGAAAAACACTAAAGTCATTGGATCAACAGCCATTGAAAGAGGCTTAGACACAACACCTGTGACCCCCCAAATAACTGCTACAGATATCGCTGCTACCCACCCCAAAAACGTATCTTTACTTGATATACTCATTGTTTTAATCCTTTGTAAAGGTTGGCTGCGGTGAGCGCAGCCAACTTAGTCAATATTATGAAGTTATAAATTAGTTGATTATGATCAGTTCTGGTTCAGCACGCTCTGAGAGCCACTCTGCACCATCTTCTGTAATCACAATATTTTCCTCATGTACCATTGATTTACCTGGAGCGTAAACCATGCCTGGTTCAAGCGTCATAACCATACCTGGTACTAGAACGGTATTGTCTGTTGCTGTGTTTGAAGGACGTTCTGTTAGCTCCATACCTAGACCGTGGCCTAGGCGGCCTACGTCATTACCTAGTGCGCCATTTGCTTCGAGTACTTTCCACATGGCATTGTAGATATCTGTGGTTGTAGCTCCCGGTTTTGCAGCTTCAAAGCCGGCGGTAGTGGCCTCATAAGTTGCACGGTATGCTGCTTTGGTTTGTTCGCTCGCGTGACCAAACGCCCAGTTGCGATCAAAATCAGAGAAGTAACCATCACGCACTGCACCAGTATCAATGATCAGCACATCACCTTCTTCAACAACGCGGTCGGTAGGGCCCATAATGATGCTGTCGTAACCATCAGGACCAGAGCCAGCAATGATGTATGGACATTCATCAGCACCTTCTAACAACATATCAATACGGAACTGCTTACAGATTTCACGTTCTGTCATACCCGCGCGTGCATATTCAGGTACACGTTTGAAGCCGACATTTGTAATACGACAGATTTCGCGAGTCTTCTCGATTTCAGCCTGAGATTTAATTTGACGAAGGCCATGCATCGCAAGGGAGCAGTCAACGAAGTCTTTTTTCACTAGCGTTGTAAGTTTTAAATAGTTGTTGGTTGGCATGCGCAGATGCGATTCGATACCTAGAGTTGCACCAACACGACCATGGCGACAAGGAAGGCTATTTAATGCGCTTGCGACTAGGCTAATACCGTCATCTTCAGGGCGTGGCGATGGCCAAGTCATAATGGTGTCGAGCCAAGTTCCGGCCATACCACTTGCCCCTATTTCTGGAATAATCGCAATAGGCTTACCTTCTGCTGGAACAATTAAGAACCAAGGACGAGTTGGACTGTGCCAAAACTGTGTGTGAAAACCTGTGAAGTAGCGAACATTTGGTTCTGTTGTAAACAACATCGCATCTAAGTTCATCTCGTGCATGACTTTTTGAGCACGCTGGGTACGCATTTCAAATTCAGATTGTTCAAAACCACGGTTTAAATAGTTTTGCATAGTGACCTCTATCATTTTTGTAGGGAGAGAAACTCCGTTCTCTATAGTTCAATAATGTTTACGTTATGGAGCGAAGTATTAACTAGTTTTCAGTTAAAAAATGTGACCCAAGGCATAGAGTTAACTATCGTGCACCAAGAGCCGTTTTTTTCGAGTAAAAGTGTGCTTTGGATCTACTTTTAGTAAACAATAGTTAACTTTTGCGTTGAGAAGTTCAAATGGTGGTGGTTTAATAGTTACATAAAGTTAATCTTAAAGTTCGGCGTTAGTTGATTTTTCCAACTAAAAAACAGAGAATGGATTGAAGTAAAGTTAACTGTAGTGTCCTTACAATGAATGCAACCAAATACAAATCTTTTAATGTAGAGTTTACAGAAAGTGACAGAGAGCGTTTGCAGGCGTACTTTCGCTTAGCTGATACGATCGCTGATTTCATCGGTCCACATTGTGAGGTCGTTATTCACTCATTTGATAGCTTTGAGAAGTCAGTAGTGAAAATCGTCAATGGTCATCATACTGGTCGTGAAGTCGGGTCACCGATTACAGATATGGGATTAAAAATGCTTGGAGTATTTGAAAGCACTGGCGAGGTCACCCCTAAAAGTTACTTTACTACAAGCAAAGATGGCTCTCTGCTCAAATCAACAACTTGTGTTGTAGCAGGTGATGAGAACAAGCCTATTGGTTTGTTCTGTATCAATATGAATCTTTCACATCCATTTCCGGAAATCATCAGAACACTAATGCCAGATACTGCCAAAGTTGGCATGCATGAGAACTTTGGCTCTTCACCGACAGAGGTAATAGAGCACGCTCTCGAACATGCAATCAAAGATGTTGAGAGTGACTCAACGATTAACTTGAAAGGTAAAAACAAAGCCATTACCAAAATTTTACTTGATAACGGCATTTTTGAACTGAAAGAGGCGACTGCATTTGTTTCTGAGCGTCTTGGCATCACACGTCACGCGATCTACAAATACATTCGTGAATACAAATCGGAATAATGGAATAAAAATATATGAAAACTCAAATTCATACTGAATCTGCACCAGCAGCTATTGGCCCATACTCACAAGCTCTAGCATTTAAAGAGCTAGTATTTACTTCAGGCCAATTGCCTCTAGATCCTGAGACTATGGCATTTCCTGAAGGTGGAATTAGAGAACAAGCTCGTCAATCACTAGCGAACCTAAAAGCGATTCTTGAGCAAAGTGGCGCAGGTATCGATACGGTTCTAAAAACAACCTGCTTTTTAGCTAATATGGAAGATTTCGTGGTATTCAACGAAGTATATACTGAAGTATTTGGTACAGACTGTGCACCTGCGCGTTCTTGCATTCAAGCAGGTCGCCTGCCAAAAGATGCTCTAGTCGAAGTAGAAGCGATCGCTTATATCAAATAATGACGCTCGGGGCGATTGCTATCGCCCTTCATCCACACAATTTAATTTAAGTGCCTGCCATGTTGAAACTATCTCTGAATTCAAACTATAACGGTGAAACTAGCTCTTTATTTACTCATAAAGCCGCTAAGCAAACACGCGCATTCCACCAACAAATTGACGGTTACCAACCGACACCACTCGTTTCTCTACCAGCATTAGCGCAACACTTGGGTGTAAAAGCTATTCTAGTTAAAGACGAATCAAAACGTTTTGGTCTCAACGCGTTTAAAGTTCTTGGTGGCTCTTACGCACTAGGTCGCCTACTCGCCGATCACCTAAATATGGATATCAGCGAAATCGACTTAAAAACAGTATCAGAAAAACTACCCAAACCTCTTGTGTTTACTACTGCGACTGCTGGCAACCATGGTACTGGTGTCGCATGGGCGGCTCGTGAAATGGGACAAAAAGCGGTAGTATATATGCCCAAAGGTTCACCCCAAGCAAGCGTTGACCGAATCCGTGGCTTAGGCGCTGAGTGTATTGTTACTGACGTCAATTACGATGACACCGTGCGTTTAGCAAGCCAAACAGCAGATGAAAATGGCTGGACACTAGTACAAGATACTGCATGGGAAGGTTATGAAACTATCCCAACTTGGATTTCACAAGGCTACATCACAATGGCTGATGAGGCACTTGAACAAGCGCAAACTGAAAATATGACGCCAACACACGTTATGCTTCAGGCTGGTGTGGGCGCGATGGCAGGCGGTGTTCTCGGTTACTTTGCTGATGTATTAGGTGCTGACAATTTCAAAGCGATCATCGGTGAACCAAGTGCTGCTGACTGCATTTTCCGTTCAGCTGATGCTGGCGACATGACGCCAGTAACAGGCGATTTAACATCTATCATGGCTGGTCTTGCTTGCGGTGAGCCAAACCCAGTTACTTGGCCAATCCTACGAGACTGCTCTGATGCTTGCGTATCGGCTGACGACAGCATTGCAGCACTAGGTATGCGTATCTTAGGTAACCCTCTAAAAGGTGACCAAGCAGTAATCAGTGGCGAATCTGGCGCCATCACAATGGGTATTCTGTACCGACTAATGACAACAGATGAAGGCAAGGTGTTTGCTGACCAATTAGGACTTGGTTCTGACTCGATTGTGATGATCTTTAGTACTGAAGGTGACACCAACCCAACACGTTACCGTGATATCGTGTGGAATGGCGCCCATAGCTAATTCGTAAGTGTTCTTATTTCCTTGTAGAATAAAACCCTGACTATTCGGGGTTTTATTCTTTTCAAAAGTTAGTGTTGTTGTGGTCAACTTGTTCACAATGAGTTTGAAAGTCGGTCACGTAGGTAATTCAGACGCACAGCGTTATCACCGACAGAAATCAGTTTCCGAAAAAACTAAACTTGATATCCAGACTGCACAATCTAACTCCCTTATTCTGAATGCTTGTAAAGTTCTTTTATGGAAGTTAACTCTATAACATTACATGCACAAGGTGTTACTTGTAGTACGGAGTATGTTCTACGTTTTTCGTCGTTAGCGCTATGATCAGATATTGAAATACCATTCCCACTTTGCCTGCGAGAATTTGCAATGGTTAAAATTTGATCATTATCTAAGTGTATATTCAACTCTGAAGTGCTAATTTTTATCTCTTCGCCATCTTCATTCACATAGGAAGCGGTGATGTTGTTTTCTCTCATATTTTCATAGCTCCATTTCTCATTAATGAGCGAACAAATCGTCGAACAGTGTTTATATGTTATCGAATGAGCTGCAATTCAATTCCCTTAGTTATTTACGCGTCATAAAGTTAGAACAAACCCTAGAAGAATATGCTTACATTCGAAAAGAGGGCGTTGAGATTATAGTAATGTCTCAATTGTTAATAAACGTCTAAAGACCTCACAAAAAAGGTGAACTGTTTTTTTTCAACAGGACATTATTACTTCGTGTATGTTCGCTAATAATAGCGGCATACCCCATTGCAGTGTGAGCGACACCATGAACCCTTTAGACTATAC
Source organism: Vibrio panuliri (assembly GCF_009938205.1). NCBI lineage: Bacteria > Pseudomonadati > Pseudomonadota > Gammaproteobacteria > Vibrionales > Vibrionaceae > Vibrio > Vibrio panuliri. Next base: position 384,536 of record NZ_AP019655.1, read on the forward strand.
CTTCTATACTTTAAATGCGAAGCAGTACTTACCAGAACCACCTAAAACGCTGACAGTGGTACAAGCTCAAAGCCGAAGCCGTCCACGTTTGTCAGGTTTAGTTTTTTTGGTGGGATTCTTAGTTGGTCAGATCGTACATCTCTATTAATCTCGATTCGTGAAAAGAGAAAAAACAATATTACGTTCGGTCGTCAAGTATCAGAGTGAGCCGTTGTATCTAATAAATATATTTTTGAGGTCGATATGCTAGGTTCTCAGGTGTTGTCTGCGAGTCATCTACAGCGTTTAAAACAGCTCGAGAAACATTTTTCTCGCGGTGAAACTTATGATGTTGATATTGGCACTCTTGCTGAAATTTTGAACTGTTCAGAAAGGTACGTGAGTAAGCTAATGGCTTCTTTTGACAGTTTTGGGCTTCTTCATTGGGCTCCGGGGCAGGGGCGAGGACATTGTTCGAAACTGACACTACTACAAAGTTTTGAAGCTTCACTACTGACTCAACTAGAGCGAATGGCTCGGTCTGGCAGGATGAATCAGGCGTTTCGACTAGCTACTCAATTTAGCAAAGGTCACCTGTTTCAAGATCACTTACCTCTTTGGTTAGGAGATGCGCAACAAGAATTGAAAAAGCAGAACACTTTAATGTATTTGGTGCCTTATATTCTTCCTGAATGGCATCCTCATTTGGCACAGTCCGCTCGTTCTGTTTTACTCATCGAAAGCGTCTTTGATACTTTAGTTCGATACAATCCTATTCAGAATGAAATTGTGCCTCATATCGCTCACCAGTTTCATTACAGTGACATGCAAATCCGTCTCCGCATCCGCAATGACATAGTAATGCACAATGGAGAGGCGCTGACACCGGAATTTGTCAAAAAAAATATCGAAATGCGGCTCACGACGCCGCATCCATACCAAATTTTATTTCGTCATGTAGAGCGTATCGACATAGATAAGCAGTGGGTTATTTTTTCTATGCGTCAATCTGACCCCATTTTCCTGCATCTGTTAGCTGACTCACACAGTGCGATTTTTGATTATCAGGCTTCAAGTCCCATTGGGTGCGGGGCATACCGAGTCGAAAATTTGGAAAAACAATATTGGAGTTTGGTTCGCAATAACCATTATTTTGGTTTTGGGGGCCATATTGAACGAGTAGAGTTTTGGTGTGGCGATGCTCAACCTCAAACACCTATGCATGTAGCAGAACTGATTTACAGCGAATCCCAACCCGCTCAGCCTCAAAAAATCGACCGCAGCGGGTGTGCTGTGATGCAGTTTCATCATCATGTGGGCGCATTATCCGCTCAAGAAAGAGCTTGGATTGTTCATCATAGTCGGCGTTTTTCGTTAGGTAGCCAAAAAAGAGTCGCGAATAGCTTAATGGATTGCCATCAAGATAAGGGATTTCACTTGTTCAATCACGATATGAAACTACCGACTCGTCCGGTGGTCATTGAAGTGATAGATAGCCATATGAGTGAGTTAAAGCCTTTGCTCGATGAGTTGTCTCAAAAAGGGGTTGTTTGGCAGGTATGTATTCGAGGACAGTCTCAAAATACTGCTATTGATGTTTCCTATGACTGCTACGTTTTTGGTGACGATCTGACGTTCCAGTATTACGAGTGGCTACTTTGCGGCAATGTATTTAGACTCTGTTTACCTGAACGTGGAAAGCAAAGCCTACTATTCTTTATTGATATGCTTATGCAGGAAAGTAGCAATAGTGAGGAGTTTCTACACAAGCTTTATCGAGCGGAAGATTGGCTTATCCAAAACTATTATTATTGCCCTCTCTGGCGCAACCATTTCACCGTAACTCGAGCAGATAACTTGTATGGCACAGAAACGAACAATATGGGGGTTATGTCTCTGGTGAACATGTGGTTGGAGTAACCGATGATATGGCTGTGTGGCTGCGGCGATTCTTGTAGTAGGACGCATATGATCAGTATTAAATCTTCAAAGAGTGATTGGCCACGTGCGGTATATTTACTATATGTAAGAATGAGTCGTTAAGTTAGTATAAAGTTGTAATTGTAAAGCCATGCTGTACAACTTAACTGGGTCTTGTCAGCTCCGAGGGAAACTATGGAAACTATCATAAAACAAGCAATAGCGTTGCGAAAAGAGGCTAAGTATCAAGAGTCGAGGGCTTTGCTTACCGCACTTTTAGATAATGAGAGTTATTATGCTAAAGCTCATTTACAAATTGCTTGGTCGTATGACAATGAGGGAAAGGAGCAAGAAGCAGTTAATCACTATTTATCATCTCTTTCAGGCTTACTTTCGTTGGCAGAAAGGTTTGATGCTTTGTTTGGGTTGGCGAGCACCTATAGAAGCCTTGGCATGTATTCAGAAGCGTTAGGTTATTTCGAGCAAACTTTAAATGAGTATCCTAATTGCATCGAAGTTCAGCCTTTCTACGCTATGTGTCTTTACAATTTGGGACGCCATAAAGAAGCGACATCATTGCTGCTTGAACTTTTGGTATCAACTACAAATAGTAGTGCTATTAAAGAGTATCAGCGAGCTATTTCTCTATACGCACAAGATTTGGATAAAACGTTTTGTAGTCGATAGTTTGGAACTCTCATTGGTTAATGATTCTGCTTTGAATGATAGAGCTATAGAACAGGATTTCTGCAAATTGATAGATTATGTTTTCGAAAAAGAAAATAGGTGCTTAGCTTAGGGCAGCAATAAGTAACGAGTGTAGTGAGGTAGGCTTATTGATATTGCACTGCTTAATCGTCTGTATTTCTCATTGTCGAATAAAACATTAAAAGCTTGAGCTAATTTTCCTGAGTGAGACGCTGCTGACTGATTATCGCAGTATTAGAAAATTTAACCGAATATTCAGCACCTTAACTTGAATAACTACAAACTGTGTACCAACCTTAATCTATAAGGATAAATAGGGGCTAGGTATGCAAATAACACGAGCGGTTAATAAGGATGTTATCGGGAAGGTGATGCTTCCTTCAATTCTGATCAATCTCTTGTCTCTCGCCGTGCCATTAACGGTTTTACAGATTTACGATCGAATTCTTCCTAATCAAAGTTACGGCACGGCAACAATGCTGATTGGTGGTGCAAGCACTGCGGTCATACTGGAGGCGCTTATTCGGTATGTGAGAAGTTGGCTGCTTTCGGCTGCTGCGAGTAATACTGAAAATACAACTTTTGCTGAGCTTGTCACTGCCATCACCCAATCGAAACCCAATGCCCTGCGTAATCTTGGCGCAGCAGGGGTTGATAATGGGCTTTCAAATATCGTTAAAGTGAGAGAGTGGTATTCCGGTGGAATAATCTCTGGCTTTATCGATCTGCCTTTTGCTTTGCTGTTTCTCGGTCTGGTTTATTACATCGGTGGTAGCCTTGTTCTCGTGCCTATCGCTGTTTGGGTGACGGCTTGTGCAGTGGTTTTTATTGTGTCGACTAAATCTAAACGACTCAGTGATATTGCTCTTGAGAAAGACCAAGAACGAAAAGGCTTTATGCTGCTACTTGGACAAACTATACAAGGCATAAAACGCCAAGCGGTAGAGTCACGGCTTTATAGCCAGTTTAAACGTGCAAATGATGCTCGGTATTTGTCTAAATCGAGTGAAGAGCAACAGAATGCGTTTGCATTAGAGTTTATTCAGCTAGCGTCGTTGATGACATCAGTCGTGATTGTGGTCACCGGGAGTCTATGGGTTTTAGATGGAGCACTCACAACTGGTGGCTTGGCTGCGTGTTCAATTTTGTCTGGTCGCGCTGTTGCCCCTCTCAGTGCTCTTATTGGTATGCGTGTAAAATTGAATACCATTCACTCAGCCAATCGTGCGATTCAAAACATACAGACTTTGCCAAAACAGCACTCAGAGTCAGTCAGTTCGGAAAGTATCAGTAGTCTTTCTGTCGATAAGCTGACAGCTCGGCGCTTTGGAGTTGATTACCATGCCTCTTTTGATGTTAAACAAAGCAGCACCGTACTTATATCGAGTGATGAGCGCCATATTGATAGCTTTTTTGCTGCAGTTATAGCGGGTGTGGACGAGAGTCAAAGTGGCACGGTCTTCATTAATCAGCAAGAGATCCCGCTGGAATCATTCCAGTTCTACACATCTTATGTAGGCGTTAAAGCGCAATTGGTCAGTGGCTCACTGCTCGATAACTTATGTGGTTTTGATGCAGGACGTATAGAGAGGGCGACGGGTTATGCTAAGAAACTAGGTCTGTGGCGGAAGCTATCTCAATTGAATGATGGTTTGGAAACGAAAGTGGGTCACACCGCTGTTAATGCATTGAGCATGGGTAATACCAAGCTTTTGAATATTGCCGCTCAGCTAGCGTCTCCTGCAAGCGTAGTAGTTTTGGATAGACCTGATGCCTCGTTAGATCTAGATGGTTTAGCTGCACTTGCTCAAGTATTGCAAGAAGAGAAAGACCAAGGTCGTATTATTTTGCTTGTATCACATAACCCAACGCTGGTGGCTCTCGCCAGCAATACGGTGTTGGTGAGCAAAACTGGGCAAGGAGCTTCACTATGATGAACAGTTACGAGTTGGCGAGTGTCACGCTGCTAAAAAACATGGAAGTGAGCACCAATATTCAGTTGTTTGCCAAGCAGTGGATTGAGGAAAACGGCATCCATAATACAGATGAGTTGCTCTCTTTACTTGACCGCATCCATCTCCCTTATGAGGTTGTGCCTAAGCGGCTTACCGAGCATGAATCACAGCATGCTTTGGCATTTTTTAGTGATGAGACGATCGAAGTGCTTGGTCATTCGCCATTAGACGACTCCAGTACTCATCCCGCTTTTTATGTTGTGGTTTTGGGTGTCCCCTTAGAAAAGTACGCAACAGATTGGGTCGGGGAACGCCTTAGTATCTTTAAGGCGATGCTGCCTAAGCTTATGCTTGTTAGCCTGTTTATTAATCTGTTTGCGCTGAGTATTCCGTTTATCACTATGGCGATTTATGATCACGTGATTGGGGGAGATGCTGCTCATGAGTTAATGGGGATTGCCATTGGCGCGGGTTTGCTTTTCTTTATGATGGGCTTGCTCAAAACACTTCGAAGTCGGGTTTTAGTCAGTTTAGCGAATAGGGTGAGTCGCGAGATTTCTCAGGCATTAATCAAAAAGTTGCTGAGTAACTCTTATGCGCAAAATCAGCAATCAACCGTTTCAAACCAACAAAATCAAGTCTTACTCTCAGAAAGGATATCGGGTGTATTGTCCGGCCCATTGGGAAGCGCGCTGTTTGATATCCCGTTTGTGCTTATTTTCATTCTCGCGATTGGTATATTAGCGGGCTGGCTAGTACTTGTTCCTGTTGTTGCTCTTATTATCTTTGCCATTGTTGCCCAACGAGCAATAGAAGCTTCGCGAAAAAGTTCGATGCAGTCAACGATTGCAGGAACCAACCGACAAAACCTAGTTAACGAACTGTCAGATAAACTGATTTTTCTGCGAAGCTCTGGCTTTGCGGTTTATTGGTTGAAACGCTTTGAGAAAGCGAACTTCCTTGCGTCTAAAATTGGCTTTGAGCAGGCAACAAAACAGCATAAATATACGTCGATTTATTATGCTATCTCATTATGCTCAACGATTGCTGTTATGGGGTTAGGCATTGGTCTGATATTCGAAGATGTACTGACTCCAGGTGGCTTGATCGCTTCGATGATGCTGATCTCTCGCATTACAGGACCAGCTCAAATGCTAGCAAATAGTGCGACAAGGTTTGCTAGTTTTAATCAATCTAAAACTCAGATTAATCGCCTTCTTAGCCAACCATCAGAACGCGATTTTAGTTATCAGCACCATCCCTTGCCAAAGCAAGCACCTTCTATCAAGGTTGATCAACTTACGTTTAGGTACCCAAAGCAGGTTAAACCTGCGCTCTCTGCTGTTAGTTTTACTGTTGAGCCTGGTGAGATTATCGCTATTGCCGGTCCTTCAGGTAGCGGTAAATCGACGTTGCTTGAAATGCTGGCTGGCTTACAACTAGCACAAAACGGGGCAATTGAGCTTGATGGGGTCAACTTGTCACAGTACGACTCGCAATTGTTCCGTCATTGGTGCTTTATTCGTGCTGCCTACCCTGATTTGCTATCGCTTTCTGTACGGGAGTGGTTAGCCGATGGCAATCCAGTCACGGAGCAGCAGATGATTGATGCGCTGAATTTAGTAGGAGGGAAAGCTTGGTTTGACTCACTACCCAATGGATTAGATACCGTGATTAGTTCACTGATCCCTGACAGTCTCTTTGACATTTTGTCGGGAACCGTCGCTCAAGTGCTGATTGATGCTAAAGCGGTTGTATACGACTACAAATTGATGTTGATGGATAACCCGGTACCTGATTACAACCCACTAGCCAAACGGGTGTTTAGCCAATTTGTGGAGGAAAAGCGCGGCCAGTCGACCATCGTGTTTACTTCTCACGATCCAGATTTAATTAAGTTAGCGGATAAGGTCGTGATATTAAATGAAGGCGCGATTGCTTATTCAGGACCGCTAGAGAGCGGGGAAAAGGATGATGAAAATACAATAAAAGAGGTGTCCAATGGCTAATTATGAATATGGCGAATTAGTAGAGTCGAAAGCCGTAGCTAAGTCACTCTCCATCGCGACTTGGGCTGTATCTGTTTGTGTACTCGCTTTTGTCGTTTGGTCTTTGGTTACCCAAGTTGATGAGATTGCCAAAGCGAAGGGTTCTGTAATTCCTGAAGGTGAAAGACAGGTCTTACAAAGTGAAATCGGCGGGAAGCTCAAACGTGTTTTAGTGAATGAAGGCGATGTTGTTGAAGCGGGGCAAGCACTGGTTGAGTTTGACGCAACGTTCCAGAAAACCACACTAGACGAACTTAAATCACAGCAGGTGACATTGACACTCAGTGTGGAGAGAATGAATGCACTGCTTGAGCAAAGAGAGCCTGATTTTTCTCTCTATGTTGTGGAGTATCCAGAGTTAGTCAGTGAGCAGAAGGCGCAGCTTAGTGCGCAGAAAGCCTTGTTCTATCAACAACGAGTTGTTCTGGAAAAAGAGAGTGAGCAGATTGCTGAGCAATTAAGTGCGGTTAAAAAAGCACTGCCATCTTATGAGAAGCAGTTACTCGCCACTAAACAAGAGCTGAATATTCTCGAGAAAGGTTTTAAGGCTGGCAACATATCTCGTTTGCGAGTGTTAGAAATGAGGCAAAAGCTGGCAAGTATAGAGCAGCAAATTGCCGAAGCTGCCGGTAAACGGTCAGTGCTTGAGAAGCAAGGGGCGGCAAATGAGCAAAAAATCGAGCAGTTGCTGGCAGAAGCACGCGTAAAAGTCAGTGATGAACGCTCGAAAGCCGTTTCAGACTTGGCGGCTCTGAATGCTCGAGTGAGATCGAGTGAAGCAAAAGTATCGAATACTATTGTGACTTCTCCACTCAAAGGGTTAGTACAAAGCGTGCCAAGCACACCAGTTGGTGGGGTGATTCAGCCTGGTGGTACTGTGGTCGAAATTGTTCCTTTGGCTGGCAATGCGGATTTCAAAGCAAGGCTTTCACCTCGAGATATTGGTTTTGTTAGTGAAGGGCAGCCTGCAAGGGTCAAAGTGGATGCGTTTGACTATAGCCGCTTTGGTGCTTTGCAGGGCGAAGTCATCAAGATCTCGCCATCGACGAGTAAAAATGATCGAGGCGAAATCTTCTATGAGGTGGTGATTTCAGTGGATAAACCCTATTTCCATGACGACCCAGAGAGGTTTGCAATCTTACCCGGTATGACTGGCGAGGCTGACATCACAACTGGTGAAAAGTCAGTGTTCCAATATTTATGGAAGCCAATTTACTCAAATATCAGTGTTGCTTTTGGGGAACGGTAGCTCAATTCCCTAATTGGTTTAAAAGAGAGCGGGCAGCGAATAGGCTGCCCGCTTTTTCTATATGCGATTAGCATGCTCGACTAATACGGGTCGCTTAAGTTATTCGGGTCTCCATGATCATGATGCTCGTCAGGGGCAATCAAGTCATCATGTTTTTCATCAAGACTATCACTGTCCATGGCGACGTCTGCGTGACCATCAGCATCTGGCTGTAAAGGATCAAACGTCGTTGCCTCATCAGATAGAACGATATCAATATCATCCGGTAGTTCGCTACGAGCGAATTGATCATTATTTGCTTGAGAGGATTCAAGACCTAGTGCGGATAGGTAAGCCGCCACGCCGTGTTGTGAGTCATCTTGCGTTGCTGGGTTTTGTTCGGCAGAGAGGTGCTCCGCTGGTAAATGTTGCTCTGGATTGGTGTCATCTGCCAGTAGCGCAATATCATCTTGAATACCATCAGGATCTTGTATTTCATCAGACTGGCTGAATGCTGGTGGCGGAGGAGGAGGCGGTGGCGTTATATGGCTATGTAGCTGACCTTGGAGATCTTCACTGGTTACCGCTGTTACGCCAGTGACTGAATTGTGAGTCGTCACTTCAGTTGCAAAATGTGGATGTGCTCCAGTTAAAGGCTGGTTTGATACCAAAGTAAAGTGTCCATCAGAGGGGACCGTATAGCTGCCATCTGGATTCGCGTGGATTTCTTGTCCGTTGTCGCTTAAGCTCAGTCCGTTTTCTAGATGTGTGAGTCGAATTTCTGCAACGGTCTCGTCTGATGACGAAAGTTGAGAGTGAATGGCGACAGAGTACTCGTAATGATCTTGGTTAGCTACGGGGAAATTGGCAGGTAGATGCCCTTTAAGCACAGTTCCATCACCTAAAATGATGTTCTCGATGCTTTCGAGCTCCATGTTGCCAAGTTTCTCACCATGATCATGCAAACGTGGCGCATTTTGCTTGGTATAGGCGCCTAAAATTAATGTGTCAGAACCATGTCCTCCTTCAATTTCTTCATCTGAAAGTCGACCACCAATGAAGAGAATATCATTACCATCTTTGAGCTCAGCTTCTTCGGTTAACCTACCTTGAACAATAATAATGTCAGCATGATCATGTCCACTAATCTCATGGTTACCCCTCATCGTGTGCGCGGTCTGTCCGATACTTTGGGCAAAATCCCTCACAGTTTGTGCCGTTATGGTTGGCGTAACATGATGGGCATGGCGCGTATCAACCGATACACTGATGGTTGGTGGCGTATAAGGAACAGGATCTGTATGCCCATTTATTGTCATCGTGATTTGTTGGCTTGTTTGTCCTCCATGCCCGTCATCAATGAGCAGCGTAAAGGTATCATGCAGAACATCGCCGTCATTAAGCGCGTCTACCTGAGGATTTGCGTTATCGAGTTGATAAGTCCAAGTGTTGGTGTGGCTATCTAATTGTATCGAGCCAAAACTCGCACCGTGATTGGGGTCGACACTTAAACTGAGCGTGTCACCGTCCGTATCTTGGGTGATTAGCTGCCCAGTAGAGACTTGATGACTGTCTTCTGTCACTGTGTGGCTAGCGGGTCTCTTTTCGGCAGCCGTTGGAATGTCATTGGTGCCGGTTACGGTGATGGCGATGTCATGGCTTGTGCCATCTTTTGCCTGCACAGTAATGGTTTCAGTGACAGTTTCTCCTTGCTTGAGTTGTTGGACGATTGGATGGTTGTTGTAAAGGTTATAGACCCAGTGACCAGAACCATCAATATGCGCGTGTCCATAGCCTTTACTACCGACAATGCCTACGCCACCCTGAACGGCGATAAAGCCTTGTGTGCCATCCGGGTCGGCTACGTTTAGAGTGCCAGTGACTTGAGTGTGAAGGTCTTCTTGTGCTTGACCTGTTGAATCACCAGTAAAGACCGCTGGATCAGGTGCTGCGACAATGTTGATGATATACATTCCTTCTTTAGAGTCAGTGTGTCCATCGTTAGCGGTATATTGAATGCCGCCTAACCCACTGGCTCCAACACTGTGATAGTTGAGTGCCGGGGTATAAACCAAAGAGGAGAGATCGGCAGCGGCGACGTCATCACCAACATTGATTGCTCGTCCATTGAGCGATAATGTGCCATGCGTGATATTGGTAATGGTGATATGGTGCAGTGAATCGCCATCAACATCTGTGTATTTAAAGTCGGCTTGGCTAAAACTATGCTGATTGTCTTCAAGTAAACTGGTAAAGCTAGAGCCAACTTTTGGCGCGTCATTGACGGCGTTAACGTCAATGATCATGGATGCGCTAGCTGAGTCTTGATGCCCGTCATTTGCAGTAAATTCAAAATCGGCATAATGCACGCCATTTTGATTCTGGAGTGGTGTAAAGGTTAAGTGTCCTGCATCTAGGTCAGCTTTGGACACTTGTTGATTGGTCGTGACAGCAGCGCCATTGAGGGCTAAGACGCCATGTGCTGGTAATTGGGTGATCGTTATATGATCTAGCGCATCATGGTCAGCATCCTGGTAGCCAAACTCAGCAGCGGTAAATGTATGAGTTTGGTCTTCATCGCTACTAATAGCTTGTGGGGTGACGGTTGGCGTATGTTGTGCTGGTGGTGTGATTTCAATCGTTAGCCGATTTTGAGCTGAATCACTCACTGAGTGACCGCCAACATCACCAACACGGTAGATCATACTTGGTACGCTCCCCGTAAAGCCAGGATCGGGTGTAAAGGTGTAATGGCCATTCGCCTCTATGGCAAGGGTACCAATGCCGTTCATCGTATGTGGATGACCAGGGGTAACAGTGACATAGCCCGAAATAGGGTCTTTTATTTGAATGTCTTGTAGTACCAGGTGCGCATTGGAATCTGTGTCTGTTGCAGCTCCACTTACTCCTTCGTGCGTGCCTAAACCAGAAATGAGGTTTCCTTCAATTGCTCCACTATGCTGAACGCTAGAATCACTTAGGCTATGCAAGGTAGGGGCATCGGTTGTGCCATTAATCGTCACTGTGATTGAATGTTTGGTGCCATCTTTTGAGGTGACTTCGATGCTGTCAGTGAGAGTTTGTCCTCGGTCTAAGTCTTGAACGTGACTATTGTTGTTATCAACAGCATAAACCCATGAACCACTCGCTGTAACGATAAAGTGTCCGTAAGTGCCATCTTGGGCTAAGCTGCGCTGCCCATGTAAATCGAGTGACGCTTCACCTTGCCCATCAACATCGGTGATGACTAAATGCCCATGACACATAAGAGCATCTTGTATGATCGGGGAGCCCGTGATATGCAAATTATGGCGAACATTGCTATCTTCAGTGATGTTACCTGAGTCGCCAGTGAAGGTTGCGGCGTCATTGACTGCGGCGAGCGTTAAGGTTGCTGATGTTGGTACAGATGCACCATGTTCGTCAGTGACCTCATAGTTAAACTGTACCGCACCATTGTAGTTTTTCTCAGGGGTATAGGTGTATGTGCCGTCATGGTTATCGGTAACCTGACCGTGATCGACACTTAAGTGGCTGACGGTCAGTTGAGCATTATCATCAACATCACTAGCATGCGCTAATAGCTCTGATGCATTTAATATCACAGGGGTGTCTTCTCGACCTTGGGTGAGAACGACTGATGAGGTAACTACTGGCGCATCATTGGTGCCATGCACTGTGACGGTTATCGTTTGGTGTGCGCTGCCATCGATGGATTCGACGCTGAACGTTTTTTGATAACTTTGCCCTGCACCAAGATGTTGGAGTTTTGCATTGTCTATCGTGTATTGCCATCCACCACGAACATTAATAGAGAAATGCCCACCCTCTGGCGTATCAAAGTTTTGAGTGACGAAACCTGCTTGCCCATGGTCTGGATCTACGACATGTAAGTTACCACCACTCCATACTTGGTTCGGAGTGCCTCCTGGTGACAAGTTATCCTCATAGGCATGATTGTCTAAAGTAGAATATTGTCCCACTTCAATTCGAGCTTGGTCGTCTTCACCGACAACTTTAACGATGATGTTGAGCCTTTGCCCATCACTTGTTCGTACCTGATAGGGAAACTCTAGCGACTCGCCTTTGAGTAAACTGTCAACCAAGTCGTCAGCATGGCGGTTGAAAGCCGATTCTAATCGGAACTGATAGGAGCCATCAGGCCAGATGGTCAAAGATCCCGGGGCGTAGCCTTGCCCCATGTATCGACCACTGAATGCAAATTGCGTGTGATCGCCAGTATCTGGGTCGGTCAGTTGTAAGTTGCCATGATAAATGGATGTTTTACTACTTAATGCTTCTGATTCCGACATTTGAATGACGTTGGATGTTAGAACTGCTTTGTCATCAGTGCCTTCAATGGTAAAGGTCGCGGTTTGAGGAGTTTGTCCCCCGTGCCCGTCATCAATAAGATAGTTTACTACGACTTGCTGCGTTTGACCGACTGCCAAGTGCTGGAAAGTAGAGTGAGTTGCATCGATGACTAATGAATGTCCATCCGCTCCAAGGGTAAACCCATCCGGTAAACTTCCTGTTTTGGTTGCACCATCCACGGAGTAACTGATTTGAGCAATCGACAGTGTGTCACCTTCCTTATCGGTAGCCCCTGTTAGTAGATCGATAACATGATGATTGGTTGAATCTTCTTTTAATTGTTGCGTAATTGGCTGGACTATTGGGCGATCATTGACTGCTGCAACTGACATCGAGGCTGAGGCAGGTGCAGTGCCACCATGTCCATCATTGACTTGATATTGAAAATGTAGCGGTCCGTTGTAGTCTTTTTCAGGAATTAGAGTGAATGTACCGTCACCGTTATCCAGTATTGAGCCATGATCGACGGCGAGATTGGTCACGGAGAGATGACCGATGTCGTTGTTATCAATATCCGTGGCATTGCTCAGTAGATCCGAAGAGGTGATGACTTGGGTGGTATCTTCTTTTCCTGCACTGAGCTGCACGTCAGCGGAAACCACCGGAGCATCATTGGTACCATGGATGGTTAGCGTAATGATGTGTTTATCGCCACCTAAACTTTGCACTTCATATTGAACTTGCTGAGTTTCCCCTTGCCCTAAATGCTGAACGTTTCCATTTGGTACACTGTAAGCCCAATCGCCAGCTTTGCCTATCGTAAGTGTCCCACCGTAAGGATCATGGAGAGCATGGGCATTGTGTGTTGCTCTAAAATGGTCTTCTCCTGCATCGGCGTCCACTATGTTTAGAACACCTGTGGTAAAGATGGTGTGTTGAGCATCGCCTTGAACATGCCTATCTTCGGTAAGGGTTCCGGTATCGGTCCCGCTGATTTGCGCGGTATCCTCGGTGCCAGTTATCTTGACCTCTAGATTTTGTGTTGTGCTAGCCCCGTGTTCATCGGTTACCGTTACAGGGACTGTGATTGTTTGAGTCTGCCCATTTTTAAGCTGTTGGTAGCTCGAATGGCTCGGATCAAATGTGTAGCTGCCATCACTATTAAACGTTAGCCCATCGATAGGGTGGTTAATCGTATAGGTAAGAGTGGCATCATGGTCGACATCTTGCCCAATCATCTGTCCCGAAAGTACTGCGCCGTCTTCGGTGACTGATTGGTGCTGTGCGGTTAGAGTGGGGGCGTCGTTCGTGCCGTGTATGTTGACTTTTATGGTGAATAGAGTGCCATCTTCTGATTTAACCACACACTCATCAGTGATGGTTTCACCTTGCTTCAGATTTTGTACTAATGGTTGATGGTCCCGAATGGTGTAGGTGTAACGTCCATCTCGCATAAGTAGGATATGACCACCGAGTTTGGTGTCATAACCAATACCCTGATAGGTTTGCGATCCGAGGTTGATATCAAATTTCGCTTCCCCTTGGTCAGGATCAACGATGTCCAATTTACCATCAAAATGTAGGTTGTCATGGGTATCTATGTAATTGCGATCTTCGGTCACGCCGAGTTGATGCTGATCGCTGTTGGCGTAGCTAATTTGAGCATTATCAGGAGTCGCCGCGAGAGCTAAGTTCGCCCCGGTGGTTGTCGTGCCCCCATGAGCATCTTTGACATCATAAGTAAAATGGACCTGACCGTTGTAGTCTTTTTCTGGCGTGAAAGTATAGGTGCCATCTTGGTTATCTCTAATCGAACCGTGGTCAGCATGAAGATTGTCTATGTGTAATTTGCCTGCATCACTACTATCAACATCCATGCTATTCGACAATAGTTGGGCTTGGGTTAAGATTTGTGTTTGGTCTTCTTTGCCGGGTTGCAGTTGCACTTCACCGGATGCGAAAGGGGCGTCGTTGTCGCCATGGATAGTGATGACGACATCATGGGTTGTACCATCGGCACTGCGGATAGTAATGGTGTCAGTTAGATTTTCTCCATTATTGAGTGCATCTATCTTACGTCCAACTGCGCTATCCCCCACCTCTGCGTAATAGCTCCAATTTCCATCTGGTTGAAGTATCAAACGTCCATACTGCCCAAAGTATTGATACGCTGGCGCATTGTTATCGAAGTGCGCTTCTCCAGCATCACTGTCGACAACATCGAGTTTTCCGGACGTATGGATATGATCATTCCAAAGATGAGAAATATTACCTCGCTGATAGTCAGGAGAACGATCAGCGTAGGTCGATTCATAGACATCTCCGGTGTCCACGCCGGTAATGGTTGCCGCATCATTGGTACCTTTAACAAGCACTTCTACTTTCTGCGTCGCGCGTGAACCATCACTAGAGATCGCGACAATGTTAAACGTTTCAGCTTTGCCATCTCCACTTAGTAGCGAGTCAACTTTTGCAGCATCCAAGTCATAATGCCAATGTCCGTCGCGATCAACATAGAAGGTACCGTAGCTACCCGCTTGAGAGGAGCTTGAGCCTGCCAATTCAAAAGTGACATGATCACCTTTATCGAGATCGTGCGCTTGAAGCATGCCAGCAACCGTGGTCTTGATATCCTCGACCACCGTTCCGATTGCTGCTGTTAGGGCATTTGGTGTGTCAATGATGACATGATCATCTTGACCTTGAATGGTGGCAGTTACAGGTATTCGAGTGCCGTCTTTTGTAATAAGCACCATCGAGTCTTGAAGCTGTTGTCCACTCTTAAGTCCCTGAATATCAGGATTGGCATTGTCGGCGGTATAACTCCATTTGTTGTGACCATCGGTACTGTGTGTGGTGGAGAAATAGCCATGATTAGCGGTTAGATTCATCGCAAAATCTGTCGGTACTGCGTGCTTAACACCATTGACTTCAATAAAGGCTATCTCTGCTTCGGAAGTGCCGTCTACATCGGTGACATCCAAGTTGCTCCAGCCAGACCAGAGTTGGTCAGTGGTGCCAGCTCGTAAATGGTCCTCTGTCACCGAGCCTGAATCTTGTCCTGCCGCTAGAACACTCGCATCATTTACCGATGCGAGATCGAGTGAGGCACCTGTTGGCGTTGAGCCGCCGTGGGCGTCATTGATGTCATAACTAAAGTGTACTTTGCCGTGATAATTGCTCTCTGGGGTATAGGTGTATGTTCCGTCTTGGTTGTCTCGAATAGAGCCATGATCGGCAATAAGGTTTGCGATGGAAAGTTGACCTTGGTCGTTATGATCGACATCAATCGCATTGGCAAGTAAATCCGCTGCGGTAAGGGTTTGGATGGTGTCTTCTTTGCCAGAATTGAGTTGCACTTCACTTGATACGTAAGGTGTATCATTATCACCATGAATAGTGACAACGATATCGTGAGTTGTGCCATCTTTGGTTCTAACAGTGATTGTGTCGGTGAGAGTTTCACCAACCCCGAGCTTGTCGATCGTCGAACCAACAGTGGTTGGCGTACTTCCTTGGTGCCAATCATGTGTGCCCGCCGCGACACTGTAGTTCCACGAGCCATCACGATGAAGTTGCAAATGTCCATATTGACCACTGTAGGAGTATGTTCCTCCATTCGTATCAAATACGGACTCACCGTTATCGAGATCGTTAATGCTCAATTTACCGCTGGTGGTCAGTGTATTTTGTCCCAGCACTGCCATACCCGGTTGAGCATGGTCAGGCGACATGTCTTGCCCCGCCTGATTTTCGTGAACGTCACCGGAGTCGACGCCAGAGATTTTCGCTAAATCATTAGTACCCGTGAGCACTATCTCTAAGTTTTGGGTAGCGCTGGCACCATGCTCATCAGTCACAGTGACAGGAATCGTCACTGTCTCAGACTGACCTTGAGCTAAGTGTTGGTAGGCAGAGTGCGAGGGATCAAAGGTATAACTGCCATCGGAGTTAAATGTAAGTCCTGCCACCGATTTTTGTATGGAGTATTTGAGAGTGGCGTGGTTGTCAATATCGTTGCCATGCATCTGTCCGGAAAGCATGGCACCATCTTCACTTAGTGAATGAGATTGGCCGTGTATCGTGGGCGTATCGTTAGTGCCGCTTACTTCGATGTTAATCGAGTGAGTTGTTCCGTCGACGGATTGGATGGTAAAGACGTCATGATGTCTTTCCGATCCACCGAGCTGCTGAACCTCTAATTTGTTGTTATCGAGAGCGTAGTGCCATGTGCCATCTTTATTAAAGTCTAAATGTCCGAATTGCCCTTGGTATTGATGTGCAATGAAACTGTCTTGACCTGCATCTGGATCATGGATAGAGAGCGCGCCGCTGAGCGTGGTTTTTTGATCTTCAATGACTGCCCCTGAACCACCAGAGATAGATGCTTGATCATCGGAGCCGCCAATCGTCATGTTGAGGACTTGGGCTGTCCCATCTTTGGTGTGAATAGTAAACGATTCATGGAGCGCTTTTTGGCTTGTCAAAGCTTGGATGTTGGTGAGTGAGTTATTAACGCGATATTGCCAGTGCCCATTTGCATCAATAGTCAAAGAGCCAAATTTGCCGTTGAGCGTTTCTGCATGTACTGAGCTTTCATCATGATCGGGGTCGACAACATCGATTTTTCCACCGGTGGTTATAAATCCTTGTGAGTCGACGTTGTGATCCTCAGTCACACTGCCGGTTAAGTCTCCGGATATTGTTGGATTGTCTTGCGTACCGTGAACGGGAATTTGTACGACGACTTTTGTTCCGTCGGAAAGATGCAGAGTAAATGTATCCGTTCCCAGCTCTTGTTTTTGTAATAGGACATAAGCAGGAGACTTGGGATCTAAGGTAAAGGTATATTGACCGTTCGCTCCTACATGCAATGTGCCATATTTGCCTTGTATCGTTTCATCAACAAAGGTGGGAGGCGTGTGTGATGATGGACCTGCCGTTGTGTTAGGTGTGGTATGAGAAACGTTTGGTTGTATTGACGGAGTCGAAGTAACCGCAGAGAGTGATGAATGAGTAGAAATAGTATGAACAATCGGATGCAGTTTGGTTGATAGATAGTGCGTTGATAAGTGGTGAGATGAATGAGGTGTAAGGCTGACTGACGTTTCGATACTGTCACTTATCTCACCTTTTTCGTCTTTGAGCTGGGTTTCTTGGTTTGCAATCTTACTGACAGGCGAAAATGTTTTATGCTCGCTTGATAACGATTCACCATTTTGATTGTCGGCTTGTAAACTAGATGTATCACTTTCTTGTTTTAAGATAGTGGGATCCGATTCGAGTTGTTTTGCGAACGAAGGCAGGATTATCGCGATCTCTCGAGGCAAGGGAACGTTAATATTGACTTGGGAAAACAGTCTTATCTTTGTTTTAGATGCTTTGTTTTTTGTTTGGGCTAAATTGCTTTTAGTCTGCGTAACAGAGTGTTGTTCTTTTTTGTCACTAGTAGCCATTGACGTTCCCTATTTAGATCAAATAAACCTACTCTCAGTTAAGTACAAAATTCATTACTTTGCTAAGTAACTGATTAAAATTATTAGCTTTTGAGATGTTAGATCTTGTTGAAGTGAGTGGGAAGTCGACAACAAGGAGAGAGTTAAAGTTAACTGCAGTTAACAGGGAAGAGCATATTGAAAACGGTGTAAATTTATCTTTAAAGAGTAGATATGCCTATATTTGTATTAGAGTCAAAAATAACAAGGGACTAAAATGCAATTCACGGCTAGGTCATTCCCGATACATATCCACATAACCACGATTATCATCATTGTAGTTTTGTTAGCTTCTGGTATTCAAATTTGGCTAACTAACAACTCGTTGTCGGAAGTCATCACCAAAGCTAATAGCAGGTTGTTTGAACGCATTGCAACGGAGACCAAACATCAGCTAAATAGCCACTACAGTACGGCGTTCACTGCTCTGGGGAGCTTTACGCAAAGTCATAATTTGAATGCCACCGCAGCAAGTGAGCGGATTCGAGTTCTTCCGGAGGTTGTACATCTACTCAGTGAGTTTCCTCATATTCTCGCGTATTCGTTCGTTTTCCCCGACGGTGATGCCATTATTGTCAAGCGTATGGATAACGAGTTATCAAGCAATGTGGCTATCAAAGATCCTCGAGCTCAGTTTTTGGTAACGCATCATCACAACGGTTCAAATCGTGTCTTTACTCTGAGTGAGAAGTTAGAGTTGATAGAGGACAATCTAGAAAATCAAAGTGCGTTGTCGTTTGAAGCGTATCAGAAGTTTGCTGGGGGAGAAAAAGGTCAAAATATTATCTCCAAACCGACGACCTTGCCTAATTCAAATGCGTTGGGAATCCATATTTATCGTGAAAGTGAACAAGGTTTACTGGTATTTGCTGACGTGCGTTTAGATGACCTAAGGCTATCTTTGAATGAGACACTAGAAAATACGTCATCAATTCGGGTTCTGTACAATGATGATGGTTCAATATTTGCGTTTAGCGACGGTACAACTAACCAGGGAATAGATACCCAAGCTTCTAGCCAATCAGCAGTGTATCGTTTAGAAGAGTTAAATCAGGCGGTAGTGTCTCATGCTATCGAACATCATGACCAGCAAGGGACATTGGGTCTTTTCGAATTTGGCAGTGAACGGTGGTTTGGTCATATTGTGACGCTGAAACCTTTAAACAGCGAACATATTCATCTGCTTATTGCGACTAAAGCGAATGACCTATTTGATGATGGGCTACTCATCAAGAAGCAAACAATTTATGCCTCTTTGTTGTTCCTGATTACTCTACTTCCTTGCATCTATCTCGTTTCTAATTTGATCTCTAAGCCAATTATTCGAGCCACCAACAAAGCAAAAGAGATAGAGAACTTTCGTTTTGATGATGCTTCTTTACCTCATAGTTACATTAAAGAGATCCAAGAGCTCAACCATGCGCAAATGTCGACACAGGCAACAATTAGCCGGTTCATTTCCCTGACCGATAGCATCGCCAGAAAGCAAGATCTCGATAAAATGCTTGAATTGGTGTGTCGAAATACGGCTGAGTCAGTGAGTGCAGATGGCGTATTTCTTTACTTATTGGACGCTGAGGAGAAAGCGCTTGTCCCGCGCTTTGTATGGCAGCGTTCAGGTAGTGAAATAAACGCGAGTTCAATCCCAGTGAGTAAAGCGACCTATTTCATTCAACAGGTTTTTATCAATAAACAAGCGCAAATATTCAAGTTAGCCGATATGCCAAAGTTGATTGTGCCAGAGTCGCTCAACCTTGATAGTGAAGTCATATGTATCCCATTGAAAAATAGGGAGGGTCAGGTTATCGGGTCATTCGCCTTGTTATATGAAGACACCGTTGGCGAAGAGGTGCATACAGAGCATAAAGATTACCTTGAAATCCTCCTTGGTTATGTGTCCGTTGCCATAGAGACCCATGAAATGATGGAGGCGCAAAGAGCATTACTTGATTCATTTATTCAAGTGTTTGCGGGCTCTTTGGATAAAAAATCGCCGTATACAGGGAATCACTGCCAGCGAGTTCCGATATTGACGCAATGGCTGACTCAAGCTGCGCAGGACTCAACACACGCGCCTTTCGATGATTTCAGTTTGACAGAGCAACAGTGGCAAGAGTTAAAAATGGCGAGTTGGTTACATGATTGTGGAAAAATCACAACACCAGAGTATGTCGTCGATAAGTCGACCAAGCTAGAGGCGATTTACGACCGCATTCACGAAGTACGTATGCGCTTTGAAGTACTCAAAAGAGATCGAGAAATAGCGGTGTTTAAACAGCTCTATGGTGAATTGCCCGAGACATCACAAGTTTCTTTACGACAACAACAAGAGACTTTGGACAATGACTTTGCGTTTGTTGCTCAACTTAATATTGGTGGCGAGTTTGTGAGTGATTCTGATCTTGAACGCTTAAAACAAATTGGTGATATACCTTGGACTCGCACGCTTAGTAAGCGGATAGGTATTTCGTGGGTCGAGCAGCAGCGTTTTACTGGTGCTGAGCAATTACCGCAACAAGAGAAGTTACTGAGTGATTTGCCCGAACATATCGTTGAATGGGATTTCCCTCCCACTAACGAAGCGCGCTTTTCACTCAAACCAACTCAGCATAAAGCCAATATGGGTGAGTACTATAATCTGTCCATTCGTCGAGGAACTCTAACAGACGAAGAACGTTTTATTATTAATGACCACATCATACAAACTATTGTTATTTTAGAGTCTTTACCGTTTCCCAAACATATGCAGAATGTAGCGAAAATAGCTGGAGGACATCACGAAAAAATTGATGGAACAGGTTATCCGATGGGATTGAGAGGGGATGAGATGCCTCTAACTGCAAGGGTAATGGCGATAGCTGATGTGTTTGAAGCTCTGACAAGTGCAGATCGCCCTTATAAAAAAGCCAAGTCGTTATCTGAATCACTCAAAATCATGCACTTCATGGTAAAAGATCAGCATCTAGACAAAGAGTTGTTTGAACTCTTCCTTACTTCTGGAATTTATAAGCGTTTTGCCCATCAATACATGAAGGAAGAGCAGATTGATAAAGTTGATATTGAGGACTACATCGACCGAACATCTGAACGATTAGATATGATCAAATGATGGCTGTTAGTTTGATGGCTTTGTATGGCTAACTAATTTGATTGAAGCCAGTTTGTTTTTTGTAGTTCATTGCTGAAAGTAACTTTCTTACTGATGAAGTTTAGTTGAAATGGATGATTCACAAAAATATCAATTTATGGTTGTTTCAACATAAAAACTGAATAATTGAGAGTCGCTTTTAGCGGCTCTTTTTTTGCCTGAATATATTAGGCTTTTTCAACCAGTATTTTATGCATGGTTTCTCATATTAATCGTGAGCAGCTTGCTTTGTGCTCGCATTTCGCTGTATCAATCCTTTTGTATTACATAACTGACTTCAGGGTGTGAATATGTTGATTCCTTTTGGTTTAAAGCAAGGCAAGTTCTATGACGTGAGCGAAGTGGAGCGTGGTCGAGCTTGCGGGTGTATTTGCCCGAGTTGCAAACAAACGCTTGTTGCAAGGAAAGGGGATCCTGAGAAAAAGATTCACCACTTTGCTCATGATAAGAAAGCCAAAGAAGACCAAGAGGAAAAAATAAAATGCGACTACTCATTTTGTGTAGTTGCAAGGCTGGTCATTAAGCAATGCATTCGAGAGTTATCCTCATTTGAGATGCTATTTCCCGAATGGAAAATCGAACTACATAAAAATGATCAGTTTGGTCGAACGCAAACAGTAACCGGATATGCGACCAAGTCGCATACACTGCTGATCGAACAATTTGAAGTGGAACCTTCAGCGCCATATAACGATCTGGATGTGCTTTGTTATATTGGTGGTTATCCCGTTGGTATCCACTTTAGCTATAACGGTCGCCCTTGTTACATTCCTAAAGAGGACGAACAATTATCGTTAATCGATATTGATCTTGAGCCGCTTAGAGCGCTTTATGCGAACTTTACTCAGAAAAGCCATGAGTCATTTAAAGAACTGGTTATGGACTATGTATTCAAGGTTGGTTCTCGAAATTGGCTGACACATATTCGATACGCATCTCGTAAAAAAGAACTGAAAGCTAAATTAAAAGAGCTAGTCGAGGCGTCAAACGAACTTCCTCCACCTGAGAGCCCCTCGTCATTCGTCAAGTCTCCAATCAAGCAAGAAAGACGGCGAAATCAACTCGTGAATCTCGAATAACAATATGCTCTCCTGATGGGCTTTGTATCCTCTGTCACAAAGGTAGGGCGGGTTATATTAATGATCTGATTTGTGCACCTTGTTTACAAAATTATTATGCGAGGGGAATTTATCATGTCGGAGATATTAAGAAAGCGGTTGTATCTGAATGTTCGGATTATTAGTCGTATATCCAGTCGAAGCGGGAACTATAGACTTTTTAGTATTGGTACTTTGTTAACCTTTACATTGCACAAAGTGTTTTTAAGCACATTTTCTTTGAGGTCAGGTGATAGACTGAAATTATCTTAGCAATCACGCTAGAGCTTGCTGCACATTAAGGAAATAGTCTGCTGCCCTAAATAATCCAATAGGCAGTTGAGCAAACTTCAATGGCCTATTTGCAGGGGGACCCGACACAACTATAAAACAAGTTGTGTCGCAAGTTGTTTCTGCCTAGAAATGAGTTTGCAAGAAATGGGGAGCACCGAGCAAGTTTTTGCCCCGACGATTTCTCTGATATGCTGTTATGTATTCAGTTTTTATTATCTTAAAATCAATGCTCTACGACGTCTTTAACAAAAATAAACTTCATGAATGTCCCATAGGCCATCAAAATCCCGAAACATGTCCATGTTCAAGTTGTCATGAAGCTCGGCGCTTTGCCGAATCAGATGCAGCGTTAAAACGTGCAATCGCAAAAAACTTTGCTCCAACTGGCTCTTTAATACCAGCGAAGCGAGCTGTCTATAAAGAAGAAGTACGAAAAGAAACGCCAAAAGAAAAAATAGAGAGGCAAAGAAAAGAAAGATATCAGGAGCGAGATAAAGAATGGGAACAGATTAAGCGCAGTTTATCTCAACAGGCCTATGATTTAACAGAAAAAGAATGGAGTGATGATTTACAAAATCAAGCTAGAGAATATCAGTGGGATACGTCTCAGCAAGAGAACGTTAGCATTGCAGTACTGACCGTTGCAGAGGCGAACGAGTATCTCGATTTACTCATCAAAGACACACACGGAGAGCTTTCTAGAGGTAAGGACTACACAGGCGTTGGAATGGGGCTTAAAGGAGCTTATGAAGTTTCTAAGGAGCTTGGTGGATGGGGGGCAACAGCTAAAGCAGTAGACATAAATGGTACGATGAATATTGTAATCGAGAAGTACAAACCTCGGTATCTAGATTTAGGTGTTCGTTGGAAAGAAGCAACTCCCAAGATGCTTAAGATTGGGTATGCATTGAATACTGTCCAAGGTAACATTAGCTTCTTACGTGGAAATATTTATGTAGAAATTGTGTTTAGTGGTGCGGTTAATACGGTTGACTATATATTGCATGATGAGAAGACGTTGGGTGAAGTTTTAGGGCAACTCTCGGCGGATTTTGTAAAAGGGGCTGTAGCTGGTGTAGCAGCTCAAGGAGTTCTTTTGGCGTCTCGTGCTGCTGTAGGGGTGTTGTTTGGGTTTTCTTTACCCGCAGCTATTGGGCTAGGTTTATTTGCTTATTCCGCATTCAAGATCGGAGGATATATCTCTGACTTAGATGATAAGTATGAGTTCACTAAACCAATGAAAGAAAAAGTTGAGTCTTTAATTGATTAATATGCTGGAATTTATTAGAAAAATCGCGGCTTTGATATTCCTAGTTATTGTTGTGCTATGGTGTGCCTTAGGAATATATGATTTTAACAATGTTGTAGAAGGTGTGGGAACTGAGCCTGTTATAAAAATATCAGGATATTTTAACAATACGTCCTCATTTGTCTTGTTTGGTTTCTTTTTACCCTCTATACCAATGGCATTGATTAATGTAATTACTGGTGCTCAGCTTCCAAGGTTAACTTTAAGGTTAATGCTATTAGGATCGTTATTTTTTGCATTAATAGGTCACTATATGGATGCAGCTTTAAGGCAAGGAATAAAAACATCAAGTTACGTCGAATGTACCGCTGATCGAGAGCTATCCTTGAAACACTCAAGTAGAACATACGCCCTCAACTCCAAGTTGTGTGACTAATTTTTGTTATATAAAGGCGTGTTAGTGTGTCTATCCTAAATCGCTTTTTTCCATATTTTCACCAGCCCAGAAATATGGCTCAAATAATGCAGCGATTAACTAAAGGTTAGACGTGCTTTCGGCGGTTACTAACGCTGTTGCTTGGTTTGTCTTGGCTTTTCGATATTGGTAGTACTGGGTGGATATGTTTGATATCACCATAATGAGCATAATCAATAACTGCAGCGAGTTTAGGTTATCACCCATTAGCGTGACACCCAGAAACATTGCCAACATAGGGTTTAATGTTCCGCAAAAGCTCAGTTCACTTGTTGTGACGAGAGGAATTGAGTAGAAGTACACAGCATAGCTGATAGAGGTCACCCCGATGATTAGCCAGCCTAGAGCGAGCATCTGCCCAATACTGTCGAAGACAAATGGATTTGCGTATCCTTTTCCTGACAATTGAAAATTAAAATATGCTAAAGGCAGTAGGAATAACCCACCTAAAATTAGTTGCCACGTCACCAATTTCCACCAGTTGATTTTCTTCATCACTCGGTTAGAAATTATGCTGCCAAATATCAATACGACCATGGCTGAAATAAGGTAGATAACGGAATCGACTGAGATAGGGGATGCGCTGCTTTGGAATAGGTAGGCACAGCTGGTAATAAGGATTGCCGATGAGCCAAGTTGTACTCTAGAAGGTTTTACTTTGTATACCGTCAGCATAAAAAATAAGCCAACAACTGGCAAAGCCAGCATTGCAACACCAACGAGTGAACTTGGCAGTTTTAAGGCGCTTTTGAACAGTAGAGTAAAGAAGAGCGCAATGTTAATGAATGCAACTAACGCAATCGCAGGTAGCTCATGAATCTTTGGCAATGTTGGTTTTATCAACAGCAGTAAAATACCAGCAGGTAAGGCTCGCCAAGTCGCGAGTACAAACGGTGACCAATCTCGAAAGTAAGCTGAAATAGTCGCGTAACACGTACCCCAAAGGAGAGGTGCGAGCATTGCGTAAAATAATCTCATAACAGTATCTTATTTAGTATAAATTAGCGGCGACGTTACGTTGCATTGTTAAAGGGCTGAAATATAAGCCATTTATTTGTCTTTCATTGTGATAATCAATAGAAATATCATTAATTAAGCTATAACCCGTTTGCTGTGAAGCGATGTTTGTAGAGAATTGATTATCACAAATCCCAAGTGTGTTAACCGAGCGCCGGATAGTCCGTATAACCGTGTTCATTGCCACCAAACAGCGTTGAGCCATCTAGTTCGGCCAGCGGTTGTTGATGCTTTAAGCGCTCAACCAAATCTGGGTTAGAAACAAACGGGCGCCCAAACGCCACTAAGTCTGCATAGCCTTTTTCAAGTACTTCATCGGCACGTGCTTGGGTGTAACTGCCTGCGACAATAATCGTATTTGTGAAGAGCTTACGGAGTTCGACTCGGAAGCTCTCTGGAATAATCGGAGCGTCGTCCCAATCGGCTTCGGACAGGTGCAGGTAGGCTATGTCACGAGCTTGAAGTTGTTTCGATGCTTCGAGGATGGTCGGCACAATATCTGGACAGTTCATGTCTTTAAAAGTGATGAAAGGCGCAAGTCGCACTCCCACTTTGTCGGCACCAATAGCATCGCTTACCGCATTGACGACTTCCAATAAAAAACGGATACGGTTTTCGCGGCTACCACCGTAGTTATCGGTTCTGTGATTTGAGTTGGTGCGTAAGAACTGATCAATCAGGTAACCATTACCGCCATGGATTTCGACGCCGTTGAAGCCAGCTTCAATCGCCCGTTTAGCGGCATGGGCAAAATCACTCACAACACGGTCAATATCGGCTTGTGTCATGGCTCTTGGCTCTACGCAATCGACCATGCTGCCGTTACCTTGATCGTCGGCAATCCACACTTGAGTTTCTACCGGTTTTAGTGCCGATGGTGCGATAGGTTGTTGTCCTTTTTGGAAAGTTGGGTGCGATACTCGACCTACATGCCACAACTGACAAAACATGGCTGCACCTTGTTCTTTTGCCGCTTGAGTGACGGCTTTCCAGCCAGCTACTTGCTCATCAGTGTATACACCTGGCGTGAAAGAGTAGCCTTGAGAATCATCAGAAATTTGTGTTGCTTCAGAGATGATCAAGCCCGCAGTTGCACGTTGCTTGTAGTAGGTCGCCATCATTTGGTTTGGAATATTCCCCGGTTGGCTAGTGCGAGCTCGGGTCATTGGGGCCATTACAACGCGGTTTTGTAGAGCCAGTTTTTTTAAGCGTGCAGGTTCAAAAAGTTTGCTCATGATCGGTTCCTTAAATTTCGTTTCAAGGTCGCCAGTATATTCACTAGAAGAAATTTGATAATTGGGTAAAATTTGAATTGATTATTTAGATATACCGAATGATGTTGCGTGAGGGAATCGCATGGACAAATTTTCAGATATGACGCTGTTTGCCAGTATTGTTAAGAATCAAGGGTTGGCAGCGGCAGGCAGAGAGCTAGGTTTATCACCCGCAACGGTAACGGCGAGATTGCAGTCACTGGAAGAGCGTTATGGAGTGAAACTGCTCAATCGTAGTACAAGGCATCTTTCGTTAACCGATTCTGGCGCCATGTACCATCAAGCGTGTCTGGAAATTATCGACAGCGTCAAAGAGATGGAAAACTTGCTCCAAACTGGAAATAAAGAAGTACGCGGGACGCTAAAAATTTCCGCTCCTCGTGACATTGGTAAGCAATACATTTCTCCGATTGTGTCGGAGTTTAGCCAGCTTTATCCTGATGTAATTCCCTATCTGTATTTAAACGATAACTTATCAAACTTGGCAGAATCTGGTTTGGATATCGTTATCCGATATGGGGAACTAGCGGACAGCAACCTTATTTCTCGTAAACTGGCGTCCAGTCGTCGAGTACTTTGTGCGTCTCCTCAATACCTGATGAAGAATGGTACGCCGATCACGCCACAGGATTTAGCTCAGCACGATTGCCTAGCCATGGTTCGCAGCAATGAAGAACTAAAAACATGGCATTTTCAGGATGACGAGCAACACAATGTTATTACGGTCGTGCCAAAGCGTTTTTCTGATGATGGTGAAGTGATTCGTCAATGGGCGTTGGATGGGGCGGGTATCGCGTTGAAATCAATTCTAGATGTGCAAGAAGACATCAAACAGCGTCGCCTAGTGACGGTGTTGGATGGCTACATGAAGAATTTCAACGCATCGACTTCTTCAGCAGGCGCTGATTTGAATGCAATTTACCTTAGCCGCAAATATCAACCTAAGCGACTTCGTTTGTTTTTAGACTTTTTAATTGAGCACTTTGAGAAAAACGCAACTACACCGTCAGTTTTGCATACTGAGTGCCATGACGAATAAGGTGAATCGTGACAAGACAAGAACGACAGTGGCTCACAACGCGTAGTATACAAGGCGGGCTATTTGTCAAAAGGTACATGTCCTGATATTTCAATGGTAATAGGCTTTGGCGTGTAGTGTATGGATTATAGGTTTCTAATTAAGTTACTTCGGCTTAGTCTGTTGCGTCATATATAGATGATACACTTTCATTGTTTATGCCAGTGAAATATTATTTTTGGTTTTTATGAATTATGTGGTTGAGACTTAGTGTGTATCATAGAAAATTTGGATACCAAAACTAGCTAAAGCTTACCCTAATTAAGTTATTGATATTGCTTAGTAAGATGTCTTTCTGCTTATTTTTAAACGGCACCAAGCAGCTCCTGTATTTTAATACTAATAATGAATCTTTCTTAATTACCAGATAAATTTTGCTGCTTTTAAACCGCGCGACTATGGAAAAACGTATCATTAAAGGAAATCCATGAAATTTTCACACTTAGCCCGAACGGGTCTTGTCCTTTTAACTGCAAGTTACTCTTCTTTGCTTATTGCCCAACCCTATGATGGTTCGTCGTGGTATAGAGATATCGCGATTTCTCCTAACGGTGACCAAATTGCATTTACCTACGGTGGTCAAATCTGGGCCGCTAGTTCAAAAGGTGGTGATGCGATTCCACTAACAAGTGAGGCGGTATATAGCTCGAATCCAGTGTGGTCTCCTGATGGACAATCGTTGGCATACGAGTCTAATCAGTACGGTCCGGGTGATGTGTTTGTTTTGAATATGAACACTCAAAGATCTCAGCGCTTAACTTTCCATGCTAGTAAGGACACCCCATATTCCTTTAGCACGGATGGAAGCCAAGTATTGTTCCAATCTCGTCGGATTGGTAACGGTGATAGCGAACTAAATAACGGCTTTTTTGGTCGTTCATATCGACTCTACAAAGTTCCAGCAGCAGGCGGAAGAGAGCAAGTCGTGTTAGAGAACTCCGTGAGCAGTTATTCGATTTCTCATGATGGTCGTCAGGCTTTGTATACCGATTTACCTTCTTATACTGAACAACAATGGCGCAAAGGCGCTCAATCCGATGCAGCAAGGGATATCTGGAAATATAACGTCAAAACTCATAAACATACGCGACTAACTACGTTTAGAGGGGAAGATCGCGACGCTGTCTGGTCTGAGGATGATCAGTCATTATATTTCCTATCTGAACGTTCAGGTAGTTTCAACATCTGGAAGCAATCTTTGACAGGGCTTGAAGATGATGCGGTTGCTGTGACTCATCATCAAAAGTTGCCCGTGAGGTTTTTATCGATTAGTAAACAAGGTGATTTAGCTTATGGTTTTGACGGTGGGATTTGGCTGAAGAAGAAGGGCGATAAGGACGCGCACGAAGTTGACATCAAAATTCGTAAAGCACGAAGTGATACAAGTACGAGCAACGTTAATTTTGCCTATCAAATTACTGAACTTGCGGTATCACCAACAGCTCCTGAAGTCGCAGTAGTGGCACGAGGGGAGATTTTTGTAATTTCCACGTTGACTGGCGAGTCACGTCGATTGACCAATACCCCGCAAGCAGAAAGGAACATTTCGTTCTCTAGTGATGGAATGACATTGGTTTATGGCTCTGAGCGTGCGGGGAACTGGGATTTATTTGCAAGTCATATCGGTGATCAAGATAAGAGCTTTCTGACGGCAAGCCAGCTAACAGAGCAGCAACTCACGGATACACCTGTCGATGAGAGCCAACCTGTGTTGTCCCGTGACGACAAACGTATCGCATTTAGAGAGTCGAGAAATACGTTGAAAGTGATGACTCTTGAAGATGGTGCTACGACGACACTCCTGAATAGTCAATCTATGTACTCATATGACGATTCTGATTGGCGTTATCAGTGGTCACCAGATGGGCAGTATATTGTATCTCGTGATGGTAGTACGTTGAGTGCCAATAATATTGTTTTGCTTGATAGTAATGGCGAGAAAAAGCCGATTATATTGAGCAACAGCGGATTTATTCAGTTTGAACCAAAGTTCTCCGACGATGGTCAGGTGGTTTATTGGACTTCAGACAAAGACGGATTGACAGAGTTGGATGGCAGTATCGTTAATGGTGACGTATACGCGGTTGTTTTAAATAAACAAACGGAAGAGAATCTGAGCCTATCTCAAGACCAAGCTTGGTTAGCAGAGCAAGAAAAGCAAGCTTCTAAACCAGACTCAAAAACTTTGGTCGATGTCGCCGATATTCAAGACAGAATTCATCGTTTAACGCCATATTCTATGTCTGTCTTGGAGAGCTACCTTTCTCCTGATAACACTGAAATGGTTGTAGCCAATCAACGAGGTGATGATATCGAATTTGTGCATTTAAACCTCTTAACGGGTGAGCACGAAGTGATGTTCACGCGCTCTGCAGATGATATTCAAGCCATGATGGTCACACCTGATAGATCGTTCTTAATGCTTGTTGGTCATGGACAACTAGAGAAAATCGATCTGGCAAATGGCGCGAGTGATGGCGTTCATTTTAGCCTAGATGCTGAATATGATTTTGCGAAAGAAACGCAGTACATGTTTGACCATGTATGGCGATTGACCAAGACGAAATTCTACGACAAGAACTTACATGGTGTGGACTGGGATTGGTACAGAGATGCCTATGCCAAACACTTGAGCAGCATACATAACTATACCGACTTTGCACAACTGTTGAGTGAGTTTGCCGGAGAACTCAATGCATCTCATACAGGCTCTACGTATAGCGGACATCCTAGTAACTGGGCATCACCAGCATCCCTTGGCATTATTTATGATGATAAATATCAAGGCAAAGGCGTAAGAGTCCGCAGTGTATTACTCGATGGGCCAGCCGATTTAACGAGCAATCCGATTAAAGCTGGTAGCATTATATACTCCGTCAACGGGGTAGATATTCTACCCGGTCAGGATATTTATCCATTGCTTAATAACCTTGAAGGTAAGGTCACTCGATTATCTGTCCTTACGCCAGGAAACAAGAAAGCGATAGCCGTCACTGTGAAGCCAATCTCGTTGTCTGAGGAAGCGAAACTCTCGTATAAACGTTGGATAACGGAGCGTGAAGAGCTGACCAATAAGTTATCAAATGGGCGCATAGGTTATATTCATATCCCAGAAATGGGTAATGATTCATATCGTCAGCTTGTCAATAATTTGTTTGGTCGATACCGAGACAAAGAAGCGGTTGTCATTGACGTTCGATACAATGTCGGCGGAAACTTACATGATCAAATAATGAACGTATTATCTGGAGTAAGACATAGCTCCGCGGTATCGAGAGACGGCTATTCAGCAGGCTTATTTCCACTTCGTCGTTGGGCAAAACCAAGTATTATGTTAGCGAATGCCTCGAGTTACTCAGATGGTTCAGTGGTACCTTATTTCTATCAGAAAGAGGGAATTGGAAAGCTGGTGGGTGAACGTGTTCCTGGAACTGGAACCTACGTGCTTTGGGAAAATCAGCAAGAACCATTGTTAGACTTTGGCGTGCCTCAACTCGGTTTTAAAAATGAGCAGGGTGAATGGTTTGAGAACAATGAGGTGAAACCCGATGTCTTGGTTTACAACTCACCTGAAGATGCAGCCTTAAACAAAGATACTCAGTTAAGGGTTGCGATTGAGGAGCTGTTGACTGAGCTGAACTAAAAAGGCAAAAGCCTAATTAAACGCTCTCCCTTTTAAGGCCTTTGGACAAGAGTCCAAGGGCCTTATATCAACTCACATGTTTGAAGTTGTTAACTGTCTAGATAGTCTAACGACATCATGATGGTTTTTAATCTTAATCAAAATTGTTGTGGGTTAACCGCGCCCACTCTTCACTGCTTGGTCCTACCACGCACTCGCCATCAACGCGCATCTTTAACCTTAGTTTACAACGCTGGGTAACATCTCGGAATTCAATTGCCGGCAAGTGACGCACGGAATTCACGAGTGATATCCAATACATGTCGTTGTGTGTTTTGAGCGTATAGTAAACCCACTTCCCGCGCTTTTCTTGAAGTAACAATCCTGCCTTAAACAACATCTTAAGATTACGAGAAACGTTGTATTGCGTTTCACCCGTCACGTCCATTGCTTCCGCGACAGTGATTTTTTGATCAACATGGATCAGCAGCCAAAACAATTTTAGCCGATGAGGCTCAGCCAACGCCTTTAATGCATCAAGATATTGTGCGTCCATTTATCATCCTTTCTTTTTTCTCATGCTCACGAACATTATCACCATACCAATCAAAAATACTACGCCGGAGTGTGTTGCATGGAAGGCTAACTCCGCCTTACTCGCACCAGTAAACAATGCATACCAGAAGAAGGGGCAAAATAATCCGAGTAACGCAATGTTACGTCCGGCGCGGGTTTGGTCTGAGATATCTTCACCATTTATTAAGGCGCTGAAGACCTTGAACATATGGCTGTATGCACACCACTTGGCTAAGTTATTTATTGTGGCTTTCATTTTTCACGTTCTCGAATTTATGTTTGATGGCCAGATTATACACAAAAAAACAAATAAATACACACTTGCGCATTTATGCATTTGATCGTATCGTTCATCAGCTAACTTAATTTTAGTACTTGCTAATAAACTAGAAGGTGATGTTGTGAACATGGACAAACTATCAATCGCATTAGACGAGTTTATTCACGTGGGCGGTGCGTTGATCATTGTAATTACGGTTGTCTCGATACTGACGGGCTTTATGCGTGAATACATTCCTCAAGACAAATTGCAGAGGAAACTGACTAAGCATGAAAGGTGGGGGTCACTGTTTGGGGCTCTGTTTGGTATGCTAACGCCGTTCTGTAGTGCTTCTGTCGTGCCAGTATCCATGGGTATGGCTACCATGGGTGTATCACTCGGTACGGTCTTAAGCTTCTTGATTTCTGCTCCATTGTGTAACTTTGTGGTGCTCGCGATGGTATACGTAACGTTCGGTTTTAAAGTGGCCGTGACTTATCTAGCACTGACTTTTAGCTCTGCAGTTATCGGTGGATGGCTTATCACTAAAACACCATGGCGAAATGAAATAAAACGTGGTGAAGAACTCGAAGAGAAGAAAGCGCCAACTAGTTCTGCAGCACCACAAGTTTCTGCATGTGGTAGTGCTCCTGTCACAATTAACTGCGCTTCTCAACCAATGACTGCATCATGCAGTGCAGAGTCTCAATTAGAGGTCTCAAGCGTAAATGTTGAGTGTGATTCAACGGGTACATTGACAATGGAAGATATTGAACCAAGCAAAACACAAAATGCATTTCGCTTCGCTTTGGCTCTGTTTAAGAAGATCATTCCATACGTATTGCTTGGTGCATTAATCAGCGGTTTGTCTGCTGCTTACTTACCATCTGAGCTTGTTGAGAAGTACGTGGGAGGCGACAATATGTTGTCGATTTTTATTGCGGCAGTCATTGGTGTACCCCTATATCTTCGTATTGAAATGGCGATTCCCCTCCTTACCGTACTGATCACTAAAGGCATGGGCTTAGGTCCTGCCATGGCACTTATTGTTGGTGGTACAGGCGCCAGTTTACCTGAAATTGCGCTGGTTTCTTCCGTTCTTAAACCTAAAGCGGTCGTTGCTTTTGTTAGCATCGTTATGATCACTGCTGTCATTGCTGGTGTGTTATTCCAATATGTAATTTAACTTTGACCTTATGGCCTGGAGGTTTTCTCTTTTCGGCCATTGTTGTTTAGGGAGCCAAAAAAATGAAAATAGGAATATTACTGTGTGGCGATGTCGCCCCTGAGCTAATAGAAAAGTTTGGAAACTACGCTGATTGCTTGAAAGCTCAGTTGAACTTAGACAGGTATGGCGAAGTTAAGGTCTGGAATGTTTATCAAGAGCATGAGTTACCCGAAGATGTTTATGAGTGCGATGCTTATGTTATCGGTGGAAGTCCCTCTGGAGTTAATGATGACTTGGAGTGGGTGCATCACCTTACTCTGTATATTCGTATGGCCTTTTATGCCAAGCGGAAACTATTTGGCATCTGTTTTGGACATCAAGTGATTAATCATGCGTTGGGCGGTGAGGTGAAAAAAGCAGAGAAAGGCTGGGGGCTTGGCTCCTATGATGTGGAATTGAAACAAGATATTGGTGAGTTGAAGGCTGGTCAGAGAATGAACTTAATTGCCATTCACCAAGATCAAGTCGTCAAACCCGGTAAAGGTTTTGAAGTACTAGCAGGCAGTGAGTTTTGCCCAATCTATATTACACGGTATAAAAACCAAGTTTTAACAGTACAGGCCCATCCGGAATTTAGTGGGGTGTTCTTCAACGCGTTATTGATGATGAGAATTGAGAGATTCGGCGCCGTTCAGGTGAAACAGGCAACGGTGCTAGATGACTCTCCTATAGCGTCCTCTATATTTAATCGTTTTGCTCATGAATTTTTGTTTTTTTGAGACAAAGCGGAGTGACGATATGTCACTCCGTCTTTACTTAATTCATATAATTTATATTTCGCATAAAAAGGCGACCAAGATACGATAATACAATGCCTACATATCAATTTTTAACAGTTGTACTCGATACCCTACCAAGCCTCTAATCTAAATCAAAGTGACGATTAACTCCTGACTCTTCGGCAAAGCTTTGGTCGTGGCTGATAAGAACATATCCACCTTGATACGCGTTCAAAGCCTCTGCGAGCATGATTTTCGAGTCTAGATCTAGATGGTTGTCTGGCTCATCAAGCAGCAGTAAGGGGTGAGTTGCTTGATGGCTGGCTATCAGCATCGCCAGTTTCATTTTCTCCCCGCCACTCAGTGTTTGACCAAGGCGGTGCACACTGTCACGCCGAAAGCCAATACCGGCCAATAAAGTACGAGCATCACTTATTTTGATTCCATGGCAAAGTGCGAGTAAGTTGTCCAACAAAGATAGCTCGTGCTTTATGATTCCAAAGTGTTGGTCGAGATAATACAGTGGCGTACTTACTTGCAACTCTCCTTGAGAGAGGGTTGAGTTGCCTAGTAGGGTTTTGAGCAGTGTCGACTTGCCACTCCCATTTCTACCTAAGAGATGCATCTTATCATTGGCGAAGATTTGCAATGTGATCGGTTGTTTGCGGCCAAATGAAAGGATGCCATCATAAATTGAAACCACTTTACGCGAACGGTTATGGGTATCAAGCAAATAGAGTTTTTGGGGCGATAGCTGTTCTTGCCTCGACTTCAACGCAAGCTCTTTTCGCTCTAGGTGAGCTTGGCGCAACTGAGCACTTTTGTTTCGGTTAGAGGCGCGTCCTTCCGCACTCTCTTTTTTACCATCGAGGAGTATTTTTGACTGACTGCCATTTTTTCGTAATGTGTTTCCTTGAGATGCTCTTTGCGCTGCCTTTTCTTGGTTTCGCTGGTATTGTTCCTCCAAACGTTTTTGCTGTTTGTTCACACTGGCGAGTTGTCTTTCAACGGCTTGTCTTTCAGTCTGCTTTTGCGTTGCATAGAAGTCATAGTTACCGCCGAATACCTGTAAGCCAAGGCGGCTAAGCTCCCATATTTCATCCATTTCTTGTAGTAGTTGACGATCATGACTAATGAGTAAAATTGAGCCATCAAACTGGTTCATTGACTCGATTAACCATTGCTTTGCTTCTCTATCAAGATGGTTAGATGGCTCATCCAAAATAAGGAGATCAACTCGTTTATTAAACAGTTGCCATAACTGCAAGCGTGCCATTTGCCCGCCACTTAGTTTCGCACAAGGGAAGTATGGATCTTGTGGGAGCCCGATACTGGAAAGTTCTTTGCTTAACTGAGCTTCTAACTCCCATTCATCGTTGATCAAATCGAACCATCTACTGTCGCAGTTACCAGCTTCAATTTGACGAAGCGCTTCTAGGATACGATCTTTACCAATAAACTGAGCTATGTTCAGATCATTCGAGAGCAGCTCAGATGGTTGCTGATGATAAGTGGCAAAGGAGTTAGGTCGATTGACCAAGCCGCTAGACGGGGTGATCTTACCTGTGAGCATTGAAGCGAGAATTGACTTGCCCACTCCGTTTTTTCCGACCAATCCTACGCGTGTAGTGTTCATCGTAATAGAGAGGTGTTCGAACAGTAACTCACCGTTATCGAATTGATGGCTGATATTGAAAGCGTTTAATATTGGCATAATTTGCCTCCTGTTTAACAGGGACAACAGCCGTAGCATTTTTACATGTCGATCGCGTAACTCTAATTGTCGTGAAAAGACAAGCGGTTATTACTGCGAAGGAAAATCGGAAAGTGAGCTACGCCTACTAACCCTGTGGATCCAAAATAAGAGTGAAATGGATGACAGGCTTAGTTATTCATATTGGCGTAATCTCCTTGAAAGATGATGCATAGAGTGTATTAGATTTTGGATCAGAAACGCAAGTGAGCAGCGTCACATGAGCACAGAGTTTAGTGGACGAAGATGGGAAAGCAGTCTGTGCAAACGAACTTGGGTTCAGTAGTTACAGTGTGGTTGGGTAAGTTCGGAGCAGATCGAACACTGCGAATCAGTAATATATCGCCCAACTTTTTGCAATTTACTCGATTTTTCAATCAGGTAACGGCGTATGCATTTACAGTTAAATGAAACAATTTGTGCTGTGGATAATGCAAATTTGTTGATAATAGAAACCTTTATTCAAGGGTAAACTTAAAAGTTTACTTTAGCGCAAAATTAAATAAAATTAGCGCCGATAGCACGCAAATAGTATCCGCGTCTATCCAGTGGTTATCTATTAAAAGAGAAATTATGAAGACTAAACTTTCGCTAGTTGCTCTAGCGCTAATGAGTGGTTCTGCTTGCGCTCAGCTTGCTGAAACAGCAGGTTTTTCTGGTGAAGTGTCATTGAGCACTGGTTTTTACTCTATCGAGTCAAACCTTAATACTCACGATGACAACAAAAACCTAAAAGATCCAAACAATCCAAACCAAACGAACGACGCTGTTACTGGTGGTTTGCTACTACCTCTAGGTAACCTAGCTTACACGTTCGGTGAAAGTCTGAATCAACAGTTCTACATGGGTACCTCGCGTGAAGATATCGCGACAGGTACGCTTGCGTTCGAAATGGGTTACAAATACCAACTTGCTTCAGGCATGATCATCGACGCATCTATTCTGCCAACTATTATGTCTGGCGAAGTGTGGGCTAACCCATATCAAGCGATTGATCGTCAAACAACGGATGAAGATGGCAACGCTTACCGTCTTAAACTGGAAAACATCGCTGGTTCTAAGTTCTCTGTAGATATGGCATACGCAACGAAAGATGTTGAGAATGACCAACTAGGCGCTATTGAACCTAGTCTACGTCGTGATGCAGATGCGTTCTACTTCAGAACTGACTACAAATACATGGTAGACCAAACCACGATGCTTAAACCTCGTCTGACTTTCATTAGCTCAGATGCCGATGGCGACGCAAACTCATTCAAAGGCTACGGCGTTGAGTTGAGCTACTTCAAGTTCTTAAACCGTCATCAGTTTGCGCTAACCGCTGGTTTCAATACTCGTGACTACGACGCAGTTAACGTGGCGTTTGACAAAACGCGTGAAGATGACGAAATGAGCCTATTTGCTGCTTACGAGTACGCAAACTTTATGGATTGGCAAGATTGGTCATTCATCTCATTTGCTGGTTTTGGTAGCACAGACTCAAACATTGATTTCTACGACAAAAACGAAATCATCATGTCTGTTGGTATGAACTACCAGTTCTAAGAAGCTTAGCCTGTAAGGTTTAACGTCTTATTAAGCTGTTTTAGTGATGACTGCCCCCAATAAGCTTTCGCCGAGTGTTCGGTCGCTATTGGGGGTTATTTTTTGTCAATAGTCAGAGGTTTACCAAACCTCACATCAAACCCAAGCTCAACAGAACAATCACACCAATAGTACAAGTGACGGTCGATAGTACAGTGGTAAAAGCAATGATATTGGCAGCGAGTGTCGCGTTGCCCCCCATAGAGCGCGCCATCACATAACTGGCTGCCGCGACGGGTGAGGCATTCATAAAGAACAATATACCGAGCTCTAAACCGCGAAAACCCAAAAGATAGGCGCCAATCGTCACCAGCAAAGGGGCCATCACGAGTTTATAACTACTAGCAAACCAAGATGCGCTTTTCTCCTTTCTTAGCGTCCCTAAATCAAGTGATCCTCCGGTACAAAGCAAAGCCAAAGGCAGAGTCATTTTCGATAGATAGTTACCGGCATCGACAATGACTTCCGGAACAGGGATAGAAAGTACATAGACCACCATGCCAAGCGCAATTGAGATAATCAACGGGTTTTTGGTTAACGTTCTCGCCATCACTTTGAGTGCCTGAGTTCCCGACACTGAGCCCTTTGGCGATAAGCAAATAACGGCCTGAACATTGTAGAGGAAAGTAGTGGCAGCGACATACAATGCACCCAGTGCTACTCCCGAAGCGCCGTAAGCATTTGCCACATAAGCGATACCAATAATACCAGTATTCGCACGAAACCCACCTTGAATAATCACCCCTTGATCTGGTGAATCACGAAACAGCAGTTTGACGGAGATAAAGGTGAGGATAAAGAAGGCAATGCCAGACAGTATGCCGTAATTAATAAAGTGACTGGCGGCTGAGAAATCATGTTCTGCGGTAACGATGCTGAGAAACAGCATTGCTGGCAGTGTCACTTGAAATACCAACTTCGACCCGATCTCAATAAAGTTGTCGTTGATTAAGCCAATTCGTTTGAATATCACGCCCAAAATCAGCATTAAGCAAATTGGACCTGTGATAGAGAGGGAAAACTGCAGTTGGTTTAAAACGACATCCATGAATCATTCCGTTGGGGTAGTGATATTAATTTGTCATACAATTAAACCACAAGTTGTCCTTACTTTAATAGAGGAAAATGGGGTAAAAAAAAGCGGTTGAATCATCAACCGCCTCGTCGTTTATATTTGTTAAGCATTGTCAGTCGCTGGGACGTTGACTGGGCCTTTGTCGACTTTTGCGTCCACCGCTTTCATTAGCAGCACACCAACGCCAAGTACGATTACACCACAGAATACGAAGATCATTCTTCCCCAGAACTCATTTGGTAACAGAGCCATCAATGCAACACCCACGCCAGATACGGCGATTAGAGAACCCAACATATGACGCTGTTTGTTATCTAGCTTCTTCTGTTCAGTTGAATCTGACACTAGTGGAGTTGCTAGGTTATCAAAGAAGCGGTCAACGTCTTTCTGACGGCTCTCTTCGAGCGGTTTGTAAAATAGAGTCGATAGTGCAAAGAAGCCAGCGGTAAACACTAGGTGACCAACAAGACCCACTGCAACCTTAAGATCTGACCACTCACGTGCGGTTAGAGGTTGTAGATCAAACCAGCTTTGGATCATGTCTGGAGTGACAATGAAACCGACGTAGTAAGAAACAAAACCACCCACAACAAGTGTTCCCCAACCTGCCCAGTCTGGCGTTTTCTTGATGAAGAAGCCGCAGAACGCTGGGATAGTCATTGGGAAGCCAATTAGCGCACCCACATACATCATGGTGTCAAATAGGCTTAGACCTTTTAGCGAGTTAATAAATAGTGCGATAAGAATGATGGCAAGGCCAAATACGGTTGAGGTAATTTTTGAAACGAACATCAGCTCTTTTTCCGTCGCATTTGGGCGCAGAACGGGTAGGTAGAAGTTCATTACAAAGATGCCTGAGTTACGGTTCAAACCTGAGTCCATTGAAGACATGGTTGCAGCGAACATTGCAGAGATCAGTAAGCCTACCATACCTGCTGGCATGTATTGTTCTACAAAGTATAAGTAAGCGAAGTCACCAGCTTTAGAACCCGCTTCAGGGTATT
Source organism: Vibrio panuliri (assembly GCF_009938205.1). Classification (NCBI taxonomy): domain Bacteria; kingdom Pseudomonadati; phylum Pseudomonadota; class Gammaproteobacteria; order Vibrionales; family Vibrionaceae; genus Vibrio; species Vibrio panuliri. Next base: position 423,635 of record NZ_AP019655.1, read on the forward strand.
GAGCCGCAAGATCGACACCTTGACCTGCAATAAACCATGACGGCGTAAACCAGATAAACACGCCCATGGTCATTAGCACGCACGCTAGTAGTGCAGCTTTTTTCGCGTTCTTTGAGTCTTTCGCTGCAAGGTAACGGTGACAGTTAAGCATATTGTTGTTGATAGAGAACTGCTTCAAGAAGATAAATACAGCCCAAATACCGAAGATGCTTAAGTAGTTCAGGTTATTGCCCGCAACGAATGAGCCATTTTCTTGTACAGGGAAGTTCGTCACGATCTCAGTGATACCGCCGCCTTTAACAATCGCAACCACCGCACACGTAACAGTTACCGCCATGATGATGACCATTTGCATAAAGTCAGAAGCGATAACTGCCCATGAGCCACCTGTTACTGACATTAGCAACACAACCAAGCCGGTGATCCAGATAGTCGTGCTCATTTCGAAGCCAAAGATACCAGAGGCGATAATCGCAAGGCCGTTTAGCCAAATACCTGCTGAAATAACGCTACTTGGCATACCAGACCAAGTAAACACTTGCTCATTAAACTTACCAAAACGCATACGAATCGCATCAATAGGTGTAATAACACGCAACTGACGGAACTTAGGTGCGAAGTAGAGGTAGTTCATCAGGTAGCCGAACGCGTTAGCTAGGAAAATTGTCGCAACAGCAAAACCATCAGTGTACGCTTTGCCAGCCGCACCAGTAAACGTCCAAGCACTAAACTGAGTCATAAACGCAGTTGCACCTACCATCCACCACAACATGTTACCGCCCCCGCGGAAGTAATCACTAGTTGTGCTTGTAAATGTACGGAACATCCAACCTATCGCAATAAGGAATAGGAAATAGACGCCGACAATAACCGTGTTGAGTTCCATTTTTAGACCTTCTCTTAGTCATTAATTTCTGAGGCTTATATTATCCGTTCAATTTTTTATTTGTAGTACAATAACTCAAATGTGTGATGGGGTGATAAATACTGAAAATCCATCTTTTAACGCATTAGCAGTGGATTAAAAGTATATTGATATAAGTGTAGACATAAAGACTAACTTAAACAATAACTTATGTTGAATTTGTGGAGATTGAACTTTTGGTGAGAAATATATTTTATCGAGACCAATCGAAATATTTGTTATACATTTTGCTTATTTGTATGATTTTTCATTTGTTGTTTTTCACGGTTTATTTGCATCTTTATGGCGAAATTCATCACTAAATGGGGGTGTGTTTGTAATAATGTGCAGCGAAATTGATGAGACTTATTAATTATTATCACTAACTGGAAAACTATGGCTTGAATGTGATGGTGGAGTAGGGAGCTTAAGAACTGCCGGTTATCGGGTTTCTGAAGGTCAAAATAGGATTGGAGTGGTTAATAATTACCCTGCTTTCATGATAAATCATACAAATTGACCTGCGAGGAGTGAGCAGAAACGACAGCCGAGTGGTGTGTAAGCGATGCAGAATGTGGCAACAACAGAGCGAAGACGAGAAGATGTGGCATCGACAGCCACTAGTCAGCAGTATATTAAAATAGTGTGGCGTTATGCTAAACGGAGTGGTTTGTTTATTTGTGGCAGGTCTTAGATAAAAAAACACCCGAGAGTGCCTGTAACTCTCGGGTGAAAAGGTAGATACTTGATGGGTGAGCAGTACTTACCTGTGCAGTTCAAAAGATGTAGAGCCGCCAACATGGAGACGGATGCGAGGTCTTTATTTGGCTCTAACCACGCCAAATAAAGTGTCGTCGTCATCCGTTTGTCAGTTAATCGACAAGACAATTGAACCCGCTATATGTCGTTATATATCGCTATTTGATTTCACCTATTGTTAGGTGTAACGAGATCACTTCGCTAGCTTATAGACTTCAATGATCTCTTCTTTGGTAATTGGCTTCACGCCTGCTATCGTGTTGGTTCCTGGCATCGCAAACATACGGATTACGTCGTCAGCCATTTTTTCGTATTTGTCTTCAGGAATGTTGTCATCCGATAGCGTAATTAACATACCGGTGCGCTCAAACCACTCTTTCACTTTCACTGATAGCATTCTTGCTGCGACTTGATCGTCTTGTTCAACCACACCGAAACAACGACGAGCAAGTTGTGCCCAACGATCCGGACGTACATCGGCAAAGAACTCTAGATATGGTGGTACAACCATCGCCATTCCGCGAGCATGGCGTACATCAAAATGAGCTGACAATGGCATCTCGATAGAGTGCATTGGAATGGATCCCAAACGGCCAAGTGCTTGAATACCTGACCAGCCGAAGATAGAGCAAAGCGCTAATTGTCCACGAACGTCTAGGTTAGTTGGATCTTTTTGAACTTTCTCAAAATTATCCATTAAGTTTAAGATCATGCCTTCAGTTAAGCGGTCTGCGAAACCTGAGTCAGCATCGCTTGAAAGGTAATGTTCGATTAGGTGTGAGAAGATATCAATGCAGCTTTCGTTAGTGATAAAGTCTGGCAATGACGTATGCAACTCCGGATCCAAAATCGCAACTTTAGGGATACGGTACTCGCTGCGGCTAAAGCTTTTCTCTTTCGTTTCCCAGTTAGTCAGAACGCCACCTGCATTACACTCAGAACCTGATGCGGCAACAGTTGGAATCGAAATAATTGGGAATGCACCTGTATACTCACGTGGTGTACGGTCACCTAATACAACGTAATCCCAGCATGAACCACCACTGTATGAGGTCGCTGCAATGTATTTAGAGCCGTCAATCACTGAGCCGCCACCAAGAGCAATCACAAGATCACAGTTCTCAGCGTTGAAGATTTCAATCGCTTTATCGATAGTGTGGGCACGAGGGTTTGGTTCGATTTCAGTAAATGTCACGACTTCAACACCGGCTGCGGCAAGAGAGCTGATCACTTTATCGATAACCGGTGCAAATGTAGCGTTAGCTTCGTAAGTAGCAAGCATCGCTTTTTTACCTAGTCCTTTTGCAACTTGGCCGACTTCTGCCAACTTACCAGGGCCGTAAACCAGCTTGGTTTGGAAGTTCCACGCAAAATCTTGCATCAATATGTTCCTCAATGTAATCCAACGTTCGATAAGCCAAGTGTTCTTGAGCTGATTACCGACGTATGTTCTTTAACTCACCATAACGGTGAATCAAAGAGTGAATGGTTGACGTAAACACGCTTACGTCAGAAAACGAAAGTAACAACGTTACTTATGACTTGTATTAAGTATATTGTAATACAAATAAAATGGAATGGGTGATTTGGTAAATTTTGCGTCAGAGCACACTTTAATCTTGCAGATTATCAATGGTAAGTTTATTTTTTCTTATTAATCATTGTTTTATATTTTATGGTTTTAATTGTTCGATTAGAGCTTATGTTGATGTTCATAATTGGATAACGCTGGTATATGATTAATTGTAGTATTAATTTAGTCAATGTGTTGCAAGGGGACAAGCAAGCTAAGCGATGAAGTTGCCGAGCTTGCCTAGGTTAGATGGAGAGCAACACGCAAGGCTAAGCTTGCTCTGCGCGCTCTTTATTGAGTATGTCAGCGTTATGACCGCCTTTACCTCGCAGTAGTTTGCGCCATTGAACGGGCATCATCGGTAACACGATCAGTGCAATGCCTAACACAGTAAGGAGATCTGGGACTTCATTAAACCACATCACGCCAAAGAGGGTGACGAAAGCAAGCCCAGAGTATTCGGCCAAGGCTATCTGGTTAGCTGGAGCGAGACGAAACGCCTTAACAACCAGTGCATGATAGGCTAAAACGAAAATATTGATCGCCACAATCCACATCACGTGTGTCCAGCTTATTGGCTGCCATTGTGGGAAGGCAAACAATAACGCTCCCGGAATGGTCATAAGTGTGGTCCAAAATAGTGTGCAAATAAGCGGCTGTTCTTGGGGCATACGACGAATTAGCACATTGCCTACTCCAATCGCTAACGCACTACCAAGTGCGATGATCGCAGCCCAATGAAAATGCTCTGGTCTCAATACAACCAGCACACCGCTGAAGCCAATCATGGTCGCGATGATTTTTCCTCGTGTCGGTTTTTCTTTTAGAAACAATACTGAGAGCGGAAGCACTAATAATGGCCCAACATAAAAGATCGCGTTGGCCGTTGCCAACGGAAGATGGGTGATTGCGACCATGGCGCAAGCACTGCCAATTAAAATTAGCTGCGCACGCCAAAATGTTATCCAATCACATCCCATTCTTCTGACGGGTTTATTGAGCCTTAGCCAAAGTGGTAGAAGGAAAAATAGACTGATAATCTGGCGAATAAGTACATATTGAAAAGTTGGTACTTCTCCATTGAGCATCTTTAGACAGACGTCAGATAAAGACGCGACGAGATTGGCAACCACCAATAGTAGGATGGCCTTCGTGACATTTGATTGGGTCATAGAGTAAATCTTTTGGTTAGACGCTGAGGCGATAAAGTGTGCCGATAGTCGTGTTGCCTTCGGGGGTAATTCGGTGTTGTTGTGCGAGCAGTAGCTCTGCGGTTGAAACTGCATCTACCAGAGCATTATGGTTATTGTACTCTGGAAGGCGATAGCGCTCTCGAGTGGTAGAAAGTCTTACGTCGCTATCGGGCTGACCATTCACAGCCTTTTGCAGCTTCTTCTCAATCTTTAGAGTGTCAATCCAGAGCAGGGGAGGTGGCAATACTTTCATTACTCGCTCGAGATATTTGTTGATGAATTGAGCTTCAACCATACAGCCATGAGCGACAAACACGTTTCCCTGTGCTGCTGAGAACAGCGATTGCATGGCGTGATGAATCGATACTCCTTCAGATAACATCTGCGGGGTAATGTGATTTATCACTGCGGTCTCAGGTTTTACTTGGGAATCGCTGTTGATGTACATATGTTGGCTAGTGGCAAGGTCGATTGTTCCTTTACGCACCAGTACCCATCCCATAGAAAGGATCAGATCTTCTTCGCAGTCTAAACCAGTAGTCTCGAGATCCAATACAATGAAGTCACTTTCGCAGGCGAGTTGCGTTGCAGCAACTGGCGTTGAAGACACGAGATCTCGAATCTCATTGGGGATGGTGTCTTGGTTTAAGTAGCGCTCCTGAGCACGGCGAATTTGGGTGCAAGGGTGAAAGTAATTCAACAAACGTTTCACTAGCGACTCCCAAAGCGTACTTTTGCCGCTTCTTGCAAGTCTGCGATAATACGGAATGCATCCTTTAAGTGCTGGCGCTCAAAACTACCAAACGTATTAGGGTCGATATGGTTATTGGGTTCTTCTCCTTGTTTTAATGCTTCAAGTTGATGGGCGAAGCGGAATGAGAGGATAAACTGATACGCATTGAGGATATTTTTATAAGCATCCTCACTCAATACTCCCTGCTCGTTGGCCGCTTTGAATCGTTCGTCTGTGGCGCTTAGATCGCATTCCACCGCCAATCCGTAGATTCGAGCTAAGTCAATAATAAGGTTGATCGCATACTTCTTCACATCAAGCGTTTTCTTGTTCTCTCCTGATTTCTCTAACACCAAGCTATTAAAAATCCCCAGTGGAGGGTTGGTGTTCACAGCATCATTAACCAGTGATGCCAAGAATTCTCGGTTGCTGCGAATATTACTGTGGAGTTCATCGCGCAGTTCGTTCTCAAACGCTCTATTGCCATAGATCGTTCGAATCTCTAAAAATACGCTGATATTGAGCAGGCGTTCGTACTCGGGGTTGGCGACCCATTTTTTATAGTACTGTTTCCAAACCTTTAATGGCTGGCACCACTTTGGTGTCGCTGCCATATACTTCCCACTGCACAGAGGGTAGTCACAACTTGCCAAGCCATTGGTCACAATCATGGCTAAATGCTTGAAGTAAATGCGATCATTTTCTGTTGCTTGGTCACTCAAAACGATCGCGCTGTCTTGATCTGAAAGCATATGCACTTCGCTTCGCGCATGAGAACCCGCCACTATCCACGAGAAATCACAAGGTGGTGGCCCCAGTTTGTCAACCGCGATTTGAATCAAACGACGCGTGTATGAGTCCATGATCATTGTCATCACTTTACCAATGATTTCAGGGGAGACTCGTCCTTCAACTAGTGCTTCGAAGATGGCTTGACGTTCCGGCGTAAAGCTTGAAAGTGACTTAACGCTGCCTGCATATTTGATTTTCTCGATCAAAAAGATGGCTTGCATGCGGTGGTTCTGAACTAAGTGAGAGGTGGTTAAGACACCGACAACTTTGTTGTCTTTGACCAGAGGCAGGTTACGAATATTGTGTTGCATCATCAAAGAGGCGGCATGCAACACCAGATCATCCGGTTTTACGGTAATTGGATTAGGTGTCATGACGTCAGAGATAGGCCGCTCTGTGCTGATACCTTGCGCAATGACACGCTTTGTCATATCTCGGTCAGTGATTAAGCCGACAATCTGGTTTTGCTGGTAAATCACCGCGCAGGGTGAGCACTTACTCAACATTTCATTGGCTACAACCTGAATAGACTGCTCGGTTGTCACGACTGCTACGTGACCACTCGCGACCTCATCGACCCGACGAATGAACAAGCCTTTTTCTTTGTTTGACCACACCACGTCTAAGCCTGACTTAAGGCGCAACTGAGCCTGAGATGCGAAATGTTCGGCACACTCAGGGTAGGTGGTAAACAAGGATGTGAGCACTCGTTGAGGAATGACATAGAGTAAGGAGTTCTCAATCGCGATAGCATGGTAGCCTTGGTTACTATCGACAGTTGCTCCCAGCATTGTGAAGCCAAATAAATCTTCAGGGCCGAGTTTGGCTCTAAGCACGCCATCAGACTTGCGTTGCTCTATTGAGCCAGTACGAATGACATAAAGCGACTTCTCTTTACTTGGGTTGCATAAGTCGATGCTTTGCCCTTTACCCAAGTAGCTGATTTGCACATGAGCGGCGATTTCACGCAAGGCAACTTTGGGAATCTTATCAAAAGGATCGACAGAACCGAGAAATTGCAGGATGTTTGGCAGAAGAGAGTCAGTCATTGCAAATTACAGTAGTGAAATATTTGTATTATTATATATCCAAATTTTCGTTATGTATTCTACAATCTTTGCAAATTTACGGGTATGACTGGTCAAGAAAAAGAAAAGCACGCTTGAGAGCGTGCTTCTTGGTAGGGTATAAAAATCACCACTATGCGAGGCGGTGCTTAGAATCTAATAAGTGATTCGCTGATGCTTGGCGCGCTTTATCAGCGTTACCCGCCATGATTGCATCATAGATTTGACGGTGCTCTTTAATACACGTACTGCCTTCTTCAGAAGAGTGAGCGATAAAGTTAACGAACATTGTCGTCAAAATATTGCCAAAAGGGAGATAAAAGTCGTTGCCTGTTGCGTTGAAAATTAAACTATGGAAACGTGTGTCGACTTTCATCCATTTTTCTTGATCAAACTCATCGGCTTCTGATATCTCAACCATTTGTTGGAAGGTTTCAGATAATTCAATGCGTTGCTCGGCCGTTGCATGCTGTGCAGCTAGTGCACAAGCCTCAGGCTCAATCGCGCGACGAAGACCTAAGAACTGATGACAGAATTGGTCAGTATCAGCCAGTCCGTCCATCCATTCGATTAATTGCGGATCTAAGAAGTTCCAGTAAGCACGGTTAATCACTCGTGTACCAACTTTAGGGCGTGATTCGAGCAAACCTTTAGAGGTTAGCAGCTTAACGGCTTCACGAAGCGCTGTTCGGCTAATACCAAACTGCTCACATAAAGACATCTCACCCGGGAGGATCGAGCCTTGCGGTAACTTACCTGACAGGATACCTCGCGCTATTTCTCGGGCTACCTGAACATGCAGGCTGCGTTTTGAGCCAGAGATTGAAAGAAATTCGCCAGACATAAACTCACTTATTGGTTAAATATGTATTATTTTAGCCTTACTATAACACTCCCTCGGTTTCTCACCAAGCAGATGTTAACGTAATAATAGACAACCCTCTTTGCCTTGTGTTAGCTCCAAAATAGCAACATTTGCGCCTATTTCATAACAATGACCATCTGAATTGCTCGTTAATTATTCATACAAATGAATGAGGTCTGTCTAGTTTGTTTGACCAGAATCACAAATAGAGACGCCAAAAGCCGAGTTCTGTGCATTTTAGGCTGTCTTGACTTGTTAATTAAAAATCTTATTGTATTATTAATTGAAATTACACAAACGACTAACGATAGGTAAACCGTAATGTTTAACGATCTTAAAGGTAAACGCGTTCTAATTACTGGCTCTACAGCAGGTATGGGTCTTGCAGCCGCGCGTGTATTTGCTAAATATGGCGCAAAAATTGGTATTAACAGCCACATCTCTGGTCCAGAGGCTGATGCTGCAGTCACTGAGCTTACAGCACTTGGTGGTGAGGTGAAGTTCTTTCAAGCCAACCTAATGGAAACGGCTGAGTGTGAGAAGCTAGTCAACGAGTTTACACAACACTTCGGTGGCATGGACGTACTAATCAATAACGCCGGTGGTCTTGGTGGTCGTGAAAACTTAGAGAACATCGACGACGAGTTTTATAACCGTGTTATGGATCTGAATGCTCGTTCTGCACTAATGACAACCAAGTTCTCTATTCCTCACCTACGCGCTTCAGCGGCGGCATCTGGCGAAACGGCTTGTGTGATCAGCACAGGTTCAATTGCTGCTCGCGAAGGCGGTGGTGTTGGCGCAGGTATCTACGCGGCATCTAAAGCATGGTTGCACGATATTCATCGCAACTGGGTGAAAGAGTTCACTAAAGACAACATCCGTTTCAACATTGTTTCTCCGGGTACAATTGATACTGCGTTCCATGATGGCAAAACAGACGAGCTAAAAGCGGCAATCGCGAATAGCATCCCAATGGGTCGTTTTGGTCGTATCGAAGAAGTGGCACCAACATTTGCTTTCTTTGCTTCACATGCATGTTCAGGTTACATCACTGGTCAAGTGCTAGATGTGAACGGCGGTCAAATGGCGCCATAGAGCAAGTCGTTTCGTTTAAGACGAATACACTGCAGCAAAAAAGCCAGCTTCGTCTGGCTTTTTTGGTCTTTAAGCCTCTGTTTACTCGCGACAAGGGACTGCGAGAGTCGAATATGAGGTTGGCTAAGTACAGTGCGACTTAGTTTTATAACTATAAAGGAACGTCAAATGGCAGAGTTTTCACTCGTAGAGGAGTCTCATCGTAAGCTTCATGTTCAGGTTGCCAGGCAAATCGCCCGTAAAATTCTATCCGGAGAGATACAACCAACAGAGAAGCTACCCAGTGAGATGGCTTTGTGTGAAGCATTTGGGGTAAGTCGAACGGCGCTAAGAGAGTCGACGAAACTGCTTTCAGCTAAAGGATTGATTGAATCTAAGCCGAAAGTAGGGACCTCAATTCGCCCACGTAATCATTGGCACTTTCTTGACCCACAACTGTTAGAGTGGATTCAAGACCTCGAAGATACCGAACCGTTTTTGGCACAGTTTTTAGGGATGAGAAAGGCGATAGAGCCTGAAGCATGTGCATTAGCGGCAGTTAACGCAAGCGTGGAACAGCGCAAACAGTTGTCGGTCATTTTCCAAAAAATGACGTGGGCGGCACATCGGTTTGATTATGACGAATGGAGTAAGAATGACCATCTGTTTCATCAAATCATTTTCTTAGCAACGGGCAACCAATTTTATATTCCGTTTAGCAATATTCTCTCAACTATTTTCAAACTTTTTATTGATCATTCCGCTGAAGGTGGTCGTTTCTGCTTAGCGGAACACCAAGCAATCTATGATGCCATCATGGCGGGCAACAGTGAAAAAGCTCGCTCAGCCTCTCATCTGTTGTTGAATGATGAAAACCAGAGACTTGCTCAAGTTGTAAACGGTTGATTGGTTTTTTAGGTAGTTTTGCTGAGTTTCGTGTCGGTAAAACTGCCATCATAATTCTTGATTAGGCAACCTTCTGATGTCTATCCGACCTTATATTCGTAAGAACTTTTCATTGGCATGGCCTTTGGCGCTCAATGCACTTTTGATGCAATCGATGCTGATGATAGATGTGTATCTTGTTTCCCCGTTAGGTGAAGTATCTCTTGCTGCGATGGGGATTGCTTCAACGATCGTCTCGTTTGTACTCGGTATTCAAATGGCTTTTGCCAATGGTTCCCAATTGGTACTCAGTCGTGCAGTGGGGTCGGGAAACTCAACCTCTGTTAATCGCGGCTTTTGGGCTGGGCTGTTTATCAATGGTGCCGTTGCAGTGTTATTTTGGTGTTTATTGAGCGTGTTCGGCGAGTCAATAATTGCCTGGCTTACCAGTGATTCTGTATTGTCAGCAGAGACACAAAAATATCTCTCGATTGCCAAGTACATCATTGTATTTAATGCGATTACACAAGTAGCGATTGCTCTATTTAATGCCCGAGCGAAAACCAGAGTGCCATTTAAGGGGTACTTGATTGAACTGCCGGTCAATGCAATCGCTTCGTATATCTTAATTCACGGGATAGCAGAGTTCTCAGGGCTAGGGGTACAAGGGGCGGCTGTAGGCAGCTTAATTGCCATCGTTGTTAGAATGATCTATCTGCTATTGTGTATGCACTATGATCAAGCGCTAAACTTGTCGTTACGTACTTTGGACTCATCGCTTAAGCGCAACATCATTAACCATTTCAAAGAGATATTCCCAGTAGCGGTCAATATGACTATGCTACAAGCAGGGGCGACAGTATATATGTTGATGTACTCACAGCTCTCAATTAACGCCTATGTTGCCATTACTATTGTTATGCCGTGGATTCGTGCGGGGACACAATTTATCACGGCTTGGGCGTTATCCTCCGCGATTACCATTAGCCAAGCGATTGGCGCAAGAAGCCTAAGTGATTTGCGTAAGAATGTTGATGTGAGTATTGATGTCTCCGTTGCGATCTCTTTTGTTTCCGCGTTGTTCTTTTTAGTCCTGAGCTTAATGTTGCCGTCATTTTACCCAGATCTCGATGCGTCAACGTATCTCGCCCTGTCTGCAATTGCGCCTCTTTACATTGCGTTACCTATTGTGCGTGGTTACAACACGGTTCACGGGCATATCTTACGTGCGATAGGAAAAACCACAGAGGTGTTTAAGGTGAACTTTACAGGCCAATGGTTGGTGGCTATTCCCCTTTGTGCTGTGATTATATTTTACTTTGATGGCCCGATTTTTTGGGCATTTGCTGCAATGCCGATTGAAGAACTAGTAAAAACCTTGCCATTTAGGTACATCGCAAGAAAATCACTAAAAGAGTTTGATATGAAAAAAGCGGAAACATTGATGTATGACTAGTTGTTGAGGTTCGTCGTTAATTAATGTGATGCAAAAATGCCACCTTGCAAAACACGGTGGCATTTTTTAGGTAGAGCTATGGGGTATCAGTGGCGCTTTGTGCTTCGCTCAGTTTGGCTTTCTTCTTCATTTTTAGCGTTGAGTACACTGAGAAAATCGCAAGCAATACAAAGCCTAACGCAATTGGCCGTTCATATAGGAATGACCATGAGTTGTCATACATAAGCAAGGCTTTGCGTAAGTTAGTTTCTGCCATTGGGCCTAAGATGATTGCAAGGAGGATCGGTGATGACGGTATCTCAAGTTTACCGAGTACGAATCCTAAGAAACCAAATCCAATAGCAATACCGACATCAAACATCGAGTTGTTGATAGCATAAGCTCCTACCACAGACAAAAAGATGATGATTGGAATCATAAGGATCTTTGGTACTTCGATAATCCGACAGAAAAAACGAATGCCAAGTAAGCCAACCAACAGCATGACGACATTGGCAACTAACATTGAGCTAAACACGCCGTAAACGACTTCCGGGCTCTGAGTGAACAGCAGGGGACCAGGAGTGAGCCCTTGAACAATGAGTGCACCTAACAACACTGCGGCGACCGCATCACCAGGTACGCCTAGGGTTAATAGTGGGACAAGAGAGCCACCCGTTACGCCGTTGTTCCCAGATTCGGCTGCTGCCAAACCATGCAGTGAGCCTTTACCAAACTCTTCGGGATCTTTTGCTGAGCGTTTTGCCTCGTTATAGCAAACGAACGCTGATATATCGGCACCTGCGCCGGGAACGGAGCCGATAGCCGTACCAATTAAGCCACTTTTTACCGAGGTAGGTAAAATGGTTTTAAGATCCTGTTTGCTCAACAGCTTATGGTCAAACTTGGCAACAGTGGCTTGTTTTTCTTTGAGAACTTTTTCAATTTGGTTGATTGCTTCAGACAACGCAAATAGACCGATCAAAACCGGAATAACGTTGATTCCGCTGTACAAGTCTAAGATGCCAAAGGTAAATCTAGGGACGCTGCTAATGGGATCAAGGCCAATGGTTGAGACGAGCAATCCAATGGTACCAGCGAGCAACCCTTTGAGAATATTTTGTGACGATACGCTGGCAATAATAGTGAGACCAAACAGTGCGAGGGCGAAATATTCTGGAGCATTAAATCGCAGAGCAAAGTTAGCCAGTAATGGCGAAATAGCGATTAAAACAATAGTACTGAGTAGACCACCAACAAAAGAAGCGACCGCCGAGATGCTTAGTGCTCGAGCAGCTTGCCCTTTGGCGGCAAGCGTATGACCGTCTAGCACTGTTGCGGCTGACGCTGGTGTTCCGGGTGTTTTTAATAGAATAGCGGCAATCGAGCCACCATAGATGCCGCCGATATAGACGCCAATTAACATCACGAGTGCAGCTGTTGAGTTCATGCCGAAAGTGAATGGTAATAATATCGCGACACCCATCGTCGCCGTTAGGCCGGGTAATGCACCGAGTACGGTACCGCCAACAACGCCGAAGATTAAGATTGGCAAAATATCTGGGCTGAATGCGGTGGCCAGTCCGTTAATTAGATGTTCCAACATAGCTTATTCCTCAATAAAAAATGCCTTGAGGCAATGCGATATAAAATACTTCACTAAATAGGTAGAAAACGCTGACGACAAACGTACAGGCAACGACATAGTAGAGAGGCTTTTTTACTTTGAAGATCGCCAAGTAGGCAATGAATGCCACTAAGCTGGCGAGTAAGTAACCGAAGATATTAATTGCCACGGCATAGACCACTAAAAACGCAATGCCAAAGAGCGACATTTTTGTGAACAGTGGCGTGACGAGAGAGGTATTGGTTTTCTTCAGCTTGTGTTGAGCAATCAGAGCAATACAAATAGCAATTTGAGCAATCGCAATAACGGTTGGAAAGAATTGTGCATTGACACTGGCATCTTGGAAGTGGGGTTGGTCGAAATGTTGAATGATATAGAGTACACAGGTACTAATAACGATCATTAAACTAGGAAAAACAAGGTGTCTGTTTAGCATAGTTATCTCCCTGTTGATCCTAGAGTGCAGAGCTCTGCACCCTAGGACTTGGTGCTGATATTACTGGATTAGAGAGCCAAGTGCTTTGGTATCTTCTTGAACAAACTGAGTGAACTCTTGAGCATTAAGGTTGTGAATAGTCATCGCACCTTTTTCCATGAACTGAACAAACTCAGGGTTTGCCATCGCTTCGTCGAATGCTTTACCTAGCGTTTCGATAACGGCATCTGGCGTGTCTTTCGGTGCTGCAATTCCTCGCCATGTACCTGTTACCACATCAATTCCTTGTTCTTTCAATGTCGGTACTTCAGGGATAAAGGCAATGCGCTCTTCAGACATCACACCCAGTGCTTTTAACTGACCGGAGCGAAGTTGTGCAATCGCTTCACCTGGCGTTACCATTGTCACGTCAGTATGGTGACCTAATACCGCAGGAATTGCTTCTGACGCACCGTTGTACGGGATAGCATTCAGTTTGATGTCTTGGCTCTTCTCCAGCGCCATTAGGTAGAAGTTAGGTGCCGCTGTTGAGGCAAACTTCAGTTTCCCGTCACCATCTTTCGCTTCAGCAATGAGGTCATTAATGGTGTTAAACGGGCTATCTTTGTGGACCAGAACGACGGCGGGGTCGAGGTTGACCATGCGGATCATACGAAAATCATCAGCATCGTTTCGCATCAGCCCCATCTGAGGAAGAGAAGCAATTTCACGAGTGACGACAGTCAATGTATAGCCGTCAGGACGTTGCTGGGCACCAAAGCTCATACCCACAGCGCCAGCGCCGCCTGTACGGTTCATGATGGCAATGTTTTGGCCAAGTACATCCTTTGCTGAGTTTGCGAGCGCACGGCCAACGGCGTCTGTGCCACCACCAGCTCCGAAAGGAACGACCAATCGAATGTTTTTGCTTGGGTAATCAGCAGCGATAGCGGTGGCAGATACTAAGATACCTGCTGCGATAAGTAGGGACTTTAGAAGTTTATTCATGTTCGATACCTTTCTTAACGGGTTGTTCTTAATGTTTTTGTAGGGTTTGAAGATTTGCTGGTTTGGTACTCATTCATGCAAATTTGCTCAAATGCTAGGGCGATCCAGCCACTGATGAGCATGTCATACCATTGTTGTACACCGCTGCATGCCACAACAACGTCACCGTAAGTGAATGAGCCGTAGAAGAGCAGGTCATCATCAGATAGGGACGAGGTGTGCAAGGTTTGAGCAACGATGTTGGAGGTAGAGCTTCGCCATGCCTGACGTGCTTTGTTTCTGGCAAAGTCGTCAAATGGTGTTGTCCACTGATTAGGGTTACCGAGTGAAGCTTGATACAAAATAGCCTCTTCGAAAGAAGCCTCCCATGGCTTGACTCTTGGGTCCATGATCACGATATGCAACTCTTGACGATTGGTGCGTTCAAATAGTTTGCTAATGGCGGGCATCACCAAATCTATGGCATCCTGAGCGATTTCAATATGGCTTCTCATACGCTGTCCTTGAAGAGTTTGAATTCGTATAAAGAATAATATTGTATGATTTATTGTCTGGGTATTAATCAATTGACGAAATGTAAGGTAGATCACTTGTAGTGATTTGTATTAGTGCGGTTGATCATGTTTCAGTTATTTTAAAATTTGATAATTCATAATGCTGATAAATGTAATCTATGTATTATTATATTATTCCTATGTGAGTTGTTGGTATCCATTATTCGTGGGTGTAGCGGGCGGGGAAGGTGTGATGGAAGAACGGGCGAAATGGCACAAAAAAAGCCGAGCTTGCGCCCGGCTTTGACTTACTTCCCATGTGCATTAAAAGCTGCGTATGATACTCAGCAATTAAATTTGTGCGAATGCGCCTTCCCAAGTGAAAGTCACACCGTCGAACTCTACGCTGTGAGTCGCGTTTTGCTTATCTTCGTCTAGGTTACAGATAGCAAAGTGGTAAGTGTTGCCTGTCGTCGTTTGTAGACGTACGACTGTACCTACTTCGTTATTACCCACTACCGATACAGACTCAACTAGACCGCGAGCACCAACAGATGCCTCGATTGACTCGTTGAAGTAGCCGTGTGTTTCAAGAACAGATGCAAATACATGGTTCTGACCAGACTGACGCAAGATCAGCGCAGGCTCACTCTTGAGGTTGAAGTCTGGATCGTTTGCGCCAGTGCGAGCAAAGTAAACTTCGCTGTCTTTGGTTGCGCTCGTCACTAGTGAGTAGTAGCTGCTGTCGTGTAGCCAACTCACTAGAGAACTGCCTTCAACTTTGCCTGAACCTACATTCCATAGGTGTTGGTAACCGTTGTCTGCGCCAAGAGGACGGAGCGTGCTTTCAACTTTGTAGTCGAAGTCAGTACGAATGATTTGACCAGAGTAGTGGACTGGCAAGTCATATTGGTGCTCTTGGTCTGCTTCGATGCGGTAAACATCAATCACAAGCGGTTTTTCGAATTCTGGTAGCTCAGCTAGAATGATGCTGCGCTGCATATCTACGCCATCGTAGTAACCAGAAATACGACCACTCATGCCTTGCAGTTTTTCGTCATCAGCTTTGAAGAAGTGCTTAGAACCAAACTTGGTTTCTGCTAGAGCAGTGTCGAAGTTATTTTGTGTCTTTTGATCAACTGTTACTGTGTTGTGCGCAACAGTCTGCTTACAGTAAGACTTGTTCTCTGGGATGTAACGACCGCCAAATTTAGGCTCAACGTTTACCCAGCGACCGAAACCGTAGTCGTGTAGCACTTCGTGGCCGCGGTTGAACACGCTTAGGTGTAGACCGTCGTAGTGACCGTGATCCAGTGCTGAGTGGTACTGGTGATCTGAGCCGTGTTGACCAAACCAAATCAGTGCCATAGTGTCGTCGTTTTGCTCGTCACGGTGACGTAAGATGCTTACGCCGCCTTTTTCACCTTTAGGGCCATCAGTTACGAACAGACTACCCCAGTTGAACGGTTTGATATTGTCTGCTGCGCTTACTGCGTCAGATAGTGTTTTACCTGAAACATGAACCCACACATCTTGCTGGTGGTTAGCCATGCCTAGCAGTGTTTCAGATTGCTCGTAACGGTGGAAACATACCGATGTTGCCATGATTACGCCTTCATCGTTGATTGAAATCGTCTTAGACGAATCGTTTAGCGCAGGCAGTGTACCGTCTGGGAATGCAGTCTTAAATACAGCGTAAGATGTGGTTTTGATGACTGAGTCGTTGAACTCGTAGATCTTAAGTTCTGGTTGGCGACGTTCAATCGCTTCTGCGAACAGGTAGATTGGACGTAGCGAGAAACGGTGGTAGTAAGGACCTTCCATGTAGTAGCCATCTGGCGAGAACAGTTGGTCTAGCTGAGCTAGGAAACCGCCACTGACTTTATCTAGTTTCAGACCGTACAGTGCTTTGTCTACCGCTTCTTGATCGTTGATTGCGTAACCACAGATACCCACTGCCGCGACTGCCCACAAACCATGGTTATGAACGATATCGAAGTCGTGGCCGTAAGTGACTACGAACAGTTCAATCATCTGTTTGAACAGGTCGTTTTCGATCAGTGTTTTTTGCTCTTCTTCCAGCGTGTGGTAGATGCAGCTGTAGGCACAAGAAGCGTATAGCATCCACATGTTCTCGTTAAGAGTTTGGTGGAAGATCTTACCTGGAGGGTTAGAGTCGCGACTAGTGTTGCTTTCTAGCGTTGGGTAAACCTTCGCGTAGGCTGTTAGCATATCCACAATGTAATCGCGGTATTTTTGTTCACCAGTAATAAGGAACAGGCGACCCGCTAGATCGATGTGAATGTAGTTCTGTTTGTGGCGGTTATGTTCGTAACCACCACCTTCGCCGTGGCCTGGGACTTCAATACCAACTTGCGCCATGTACGCGTCAGTTTGTTTGATGTCTCGTGCTAATGCTTTTCCTAATAGGCTATCCGTGCCAAGTGCTTTGCTTAATTCTGCCGCTTCTTCAAAGTTCAGTAAAAGTGGTTGATAGCTCATTATTATTTCTCCTGCTCGAACGCTTCAGTAATCTCTAGTGAGTAGAAGCCATTCCAGCTGTATGTTTTGCCATTAATTTCGACGTTGTGTGCGGTTTGGTCGTCAGCATCAAATACGTTGCTGATCATTACAGTAATGCGAGACTTCTCAGTTGTGATTTCTACTACGCTGCCAGTTGCGTTGTAACCAATAACACGGATGTCTTTTACTTTACCGCGAGCGTTAACTGATTGCTCGAACTCTTCGTTAAAGTAACCGTGAGTCTCAAGTACAGAAGCAAATAGGGTAGATTCGCCTTTGCTGCGTAGGATAAACGCTGGCTCGCTGCGTAGGTTAAAACTTGGATCGTTAGCGCCAGTGCGAGTGAAGATAACTTCGTTGTCACCGTTTTGCTTCGCGCTGTTGCTTGTACCGAGCCAAGTGTAGTAAGTGTTGTTCTGAAGCCAGCTCACTAACGCTGTATCTTCAACTTTACCGCTTGCTACTTTCCAGATGTGTTGGTAACCGAAGTTGTCGCCAAGTGTATTCAGTTCTTTTTCGCTTTGGTAATCGAAGTTGGTGCGTACTATCTGCCCTGCGTATTGATGTGAGTAGTCGTACTGGTGCTCACCTTCACCTTCGATGCGGTATAGGTCAAGCAGTAGCGGCGCTTCTAACTCATCAAGGCTTAGCATAAATACGCTGCGCTGCATGTCAGTATTAGGGTAGTGGTCGTTTGCAAACGCACTCATACCGTTGATTTCAGTACCTTCGACTTTAAAGAAGTGTGGCAGGCCGTGCACTGAATCTGCGCGCTCAACATCGAAACCGTTCTGACACTGTTCATCAATCGTTACCGCGTTATGCGCAATAGTTTGACGTGCGTAAGATTTGTTTTCGTCTAGGTAACGACCGCCGAACTTAGGTTCTACGTTTACCCAACGACAGAAACCGTATTCGCGCAGAACTTCTTGACCGCGGTTGAAGAAGGTAATACCTAGTGTGTCGAAGTTGCCGTGACCCATACCGTGTTGACCGTAGTTCATCACTAGCTGAGAAACGTCGCCAGTTTTATCCTGCATACGGATAAAACCTTGTGCACCGCTGTTGCCGTCAGGACCTTCGTTAAGCTCAACGCTTGGCCAGAAAGGCATGCCGATTTCGCGTTCTGCTGTCGCTTTATCAAACGCTTGAGATAGCTCTAGACCACATGGGTGCATCCAAACTGCATCTTGGATTTTCGCCATACCCAAAATGTTGTCGTCTAAGCCATAGTGTTTACTGTATACGCTTACTGCAACTTGTACGCCCATGTCGGTGATGCTCATCGTGCGAGACGCATCATTTAGAGCAGGGAACTGACCATTCGGGTAAGCCGTTGCCAGCATTGCTTGTACCGTGTTGCCAATCACCTTGTCTTTGTAGTTGTAGATATCCACTTCAGGCATGTGACGATGGACAACTTCAGCAAATACACATAGTGGTCGGATAGCATAACGATGATAGTAAGGGCCTTCCATGTAGTAACCAGAAGGTGCAAATAGCTGAGAAATTTGCGCAAGGAAGCCGCCTGTGTCGTTACGATCTTGACCGTAAACCGACATCTCAAGATATTCAGGTTTACCGATTGCAAGGCCACAGATACCAACTGCTGCAACTGCCCAAATACCATGGTTGTGAATGCGGTCGAAATCGTGCGCGTATTTCACTGTGAACATGTCTAGCATTGGTTCGAAGATGCGTTCAACAACAGCTGTGCGCTCTTCCTCAGTCATTGTTGAAGCCACGCAAGAGTACGCAAGGCTAGTGAACATTAACCAACAATGCTCATTTAAGATTTGGTGGAAAAGGCGACCGGTAGGGTTGGTATTTTTCTGAACGTGGAAATCAAACGTCAGATATTTCTCTGCGTATATGGCGAGGAGATCTTTCACAAACTGCGCGTATTTTTCTTCTTGAGTAATCAAGAACAAGCGACCCGCTAAGTTCATATAGGTATAGTTTTGCTTGTGGCGATTGTGCTCGTAGCCGCCAGCTTCGCCGTGACCAGGTACATCCAGAGGCAAGCGCATAAACGTTTCTAGTTCTTTGCGGTTTGCTTCAATAGACTTACCCATCAAACTCGGCTTGCCGATTTCCTTTCGTAATAACGCTATTTCTGCGGTGTTCAACAAAATCGGTTGTGTTGTCATTAAAATTACCACCCTCAATGAGTCGGATTATGTTCTTATCTCGATATAAAGTAATACAATAAGAGCTTTATTTTAAGGTTTATCCAGCCAAAGGGAGATGAATGTCACACTGGTTGTTGTAAGTTGTTGTATTTTAATGCTGTGGTGGGTGTAAAAGAATGTTTCATAGCATTTGTTCGTCGGTTGTATCACTACGGGTTTTTGCGTTATGTCACACATTTATAGATATATTGTATTACAAATAAAAGAGTTCCTATATGATTTGCTCATTCAATTAGCAGAGTGCCAAACATTGCACCTTGGAAAAGTTGAGCAAAGAGGGCAATGCCACTATCAAGTTTAGGAGTAAGACAATGAATCCATTCTTTATTGCAGATGAACAACCATGGGAAGAGCTAGGAGATGGTATTAAGCGAAAAATTGTTGCTTATACTGACGACTTAATGGCCGTTCACGTATGCTTTGACAAAGGTGCAATCGGCACCGCACATACTCATGAGATTCACGATCAAATTGGTTACGTTGTGAATGGTAGCTTTGCCGCTGAAGTTGATGGTCAAAAGCAAATCCTTAAAAAAGGGGATGCGTTTATTGCACGTAAGCACCTACTTCACGGAGCTGTCGCTTTAGAACAAGACAGTGTGTTACTCGATATTTTTAATCCAGCTCGTGAAGACTTCCTTAAGTAACTTGCTCGTCAACCCATATTGCTAAGGTGACTATATGAAAAATATCAATATTGCAATCATTGGCGAATGTATGGTTGAGCTACAGAAAAAGGATGGTCAGCTCCGTCAAACGTTTGGTGGTGACACATTAAATACTGCGGTTTACTTGTCTCGTCTCACAAAGGCACACAAGGTTAAAACAAGCTATGTTACCGCAGTGGGTAATGACCCTTTTAGTAAAGAAATGCTTGAAGCATGGCAGGCAGAAGGTATTGATACTGACTTAGTGTTAACGGTTGATCAGAAGCAACCGGGTATTTACTACATCGAAACCGATGGATCAGGCGAACGTTACTTCCATTACTGGCGTAGTGATTCTGCGGCTAAGTTTTTATTTGAGCAGAATGAATCTCCGGAACTGGTAGATAAGCTCTATGATTATCAGGCGGTCTACTTGAGTGGTATCACTCTAGCGATCTTGACTGACGAAGGGAAAACACAGCTTTTCGGTTTCTTAGAGCGCTACAAAGCACAGGGTGGTCAGGTAATCTTTGATAATAATTACCGCCCTAAACTCTGGAAGCATCGCGAAGAAGCACAATCTTGGTACTTAAAGATCCTCAAACTCACTGATATCGCGTTGCTCACTTTTGAAGATGACCAACTGCTGTTTGGCGATGAGCATATCGAGCAATGTGTCGAGAGAACGCGCTCATTGGGTGTGAATGAAGTGGTCATCAAGCGTGGTAGCGAAGCGTGCTTAGTAGTGACCGCTGATGAGCAGCAATATGTTGCCCCTAATCGTGTTGATAATGTTATCGATACAACTGCTGCAGGTGATTCATTCAGTGCCGGTTTCTTAGCCAAAAGACTGCTCGGTGGTCATGCGAGTGAGTCTGCATATACAGGACACTGTATGGCAGGCTCTGTTATCCAGCATAAGGGCGCCATCATTCCTTTAGACGTAATGCCTAACATTCAACTTTGATTCTAATGAGTCCGAACTCACCTTTGTGGGAACGGACTTTCTTTTTTGTGAGAAAATTATGACGACTTTAAACCAACAACTCGAACAGTTAAAAGTGATCCCTGTTATTGCTATCAATAAGGTTGAAGATGCAATTCCTTTGGGACGTGCATTGGTTGAAAATGGTATGCCTTGCGCTGAGATTACTTTCCGCACTGAATGTGCCGTTGAAGCGATTCGTGCAATGCGATCGGAGTTTCCAGAAATGCTGATCGGTGCTGGTACTGTTCTCACCAACGAGCAAGTCGACCAAGCGATTGACGCGGGCGTGGACTTTATTGTCAGTCCGGGCTTTAACCCTCGTACGGTACAGTACTGCTTAGATAAAAACGTGGCGATTGTTCCGGGAGTCAACAACCCAAGTCTAGTGGAACAGGCGATGGAAATGGGGCTGCGCACGCTTAAATTTTTCCCAGCTGAGCCATCAGGTGGTGTCGCAATGCTTAAAGCATTGACGGCAGTTTATCCAGTGAAATTTATGCCAACAGGCGGTGTCAGTCTATCAAATGTTGACCAATATCTATCGGTGCCTTCAGTATTGGCTTGTGGTGGGACATGGATGGTGCCTACAGATCTGATTGATCAAGGAAAGTGGGACGAGCTGGGTCAACTCGTGCGTGATGCTGTTAATCACGTCGCGTAACTGACTGACAGTAAAAACAAATTATATTTGGTTACTATCAAGCGAGCTTTGGCTCGCTTTTTTTATAGCCGCATATGGGCAGATAGTCTTAACATACACCATAATTGAATAAAGAGTATTTGTGTATTTGTATTACAATATATCCTAGTTTTAGATGTGGATATTATTGGCATCCATTGTCTCAGTTTATGTACAGTAAGGATTTGACTGGTCTTTGAGTTTGACGATAACTTATGTTTGAGATCACAATAAAAGATTATTGTAGTACAAATAAAAAGATAACCGGAGTAAGCTAAGACCCATAAAATGATCAAACTT
Source organism: Vibrio panuliri (assembly GCF_009938205.1). Lineage (NCBI taxonomy): Bacteria > Pseudomonadati > Pseudomonadota > Gammaproteobacteria > Vibrionales > Vibrionaceae > Vibrio > Vibrio panuliri. The sequence goes on from NZ_AP019655.1 coordinate 445,791, forward strand.
AAAAGGCTGAAAAAATGACTATTGATACTCTTGTTGTTCTCGCCTACTTCCTGTTCTTAATTGCGATTGGTTGGATGTTCCGTAAGTTCACCACCTCTACCAGCGATTATTTCCGTGGAGGTGGTAAGATGTTGTGGTGGATGGTGGGTGCCACCGCGTTTATGACACAGTTTTCAGCATGGACGTTTACAGGTGCCGCAGGACGCGCATTCAGCGATGGATTCGTTGTTGTCATCCTCTTCTTAGCCAATGCATTTGGCTACTTCTTAAACTATCTCTATTTTGCGCCAAAGTTCCGTCAACTACGAGTAGTGACGGCGATTGAAGCGATTCGCCAGCGCTTTGGCAAAACTTCTGAGCAGTTCTTTACTTGGGCAGGTATGCCAGACAGCTTGATTTCTGCAGGCATTTGGCTCAACGGTCTCGCTATTTTTGTTGCGGCGGTATTCAACATCCCGATGGAAGCGACCATTGTTGTCACTGGTTTGGTACTGATGTTAATGGCAGTAACAGGTGGCTCATGGGCAGTTGTTGCTTCAGATTTTATGCAGATGCTGGTTATCATGGCTGTTACGATTACCTGTGCGGTTGCCGCTTATTTCCAAGGTGGTGGTATTGGTAACATTGTCGCGAACTTCAAAGGTGACTTTATGTTGGGTAACAACCTCAACTACGTCAGCATCTTTGTGTTGTGGGTGGTGTTTATCTTTGTCAAACAGTTTGGCGTTATGAACAACAGCATCAATGCTTACCGCTATCTATGTGCAAAAGACAGTGAAAATGCTCGTAAAGCAGCCGGCTTAGCATGTGTGCTTATGATTGTCGGTCCGATTATCTGGTTCTTGCCACCTTGGTATGTTGCAGCCTTTATGCCTGATTTTATCGACCAGTATGGTTCGGTAGGGGGAGACGCTGCGTACCTAGCCTTTGTACAGAATGTGATGCCAGCAGGTATGGTTGGTCTGCTTATGTCGGCGATGTTTGCTGCCACGATGTCATCAATGGATTCAGGCCTAAACCGTAACGCTGGTATTTTTGTGATGAACTTCTACAGCCCTATTGTGCGCCCGCAAGCGTCACAAAAAGAGTTGGTAGTGGTGAGTAAGTTAACCACGATTATGATGGGTTTCATCATCATTGGTATCGGTTTGTTTATTAACTCACTACGTCACCTAAGCTTGTTCGACATTGTTCTTAACGTTGGTGCACTTATTGGCTTCCCAATGTTGATTCCTGTTCTACTGGGTATGTGGATTCGCCGCACACCTGATTGGGCAGGGTGGGCTACGCTAATCGTCGGTGGCTTTGTCTCTTATATTTTCGGTATTTCGTTGCAAGCGGAGGATGTCGAGCGTCTATTTGGTCTTGAGCAGGCATTTACTGCACGTGAATGGGCTGATTTGAAAGTAGGCTTGAGCTTAGCTGCGCATGTGATTTTCACCGGTGGTTTCTTCTTACTAACAACGCGTTTCTACAAAGGCTTGACGCCAGAGCGTGAAAAGGAAGTGGATCAGTTGTTTGAAAACTGGAACACACCTTTGGTTGCAGACAGTGAAGAACAGCAAAACCTAGATACAAAACAACGTGGTATGTTGGGTAAACTGATCAGTGTTGCCGGCTTTGGTATCTTGGCAATGGCACTGATTCCGAATGAACCAACTGGTCGACTGCTGTTTATCTTGTGTGGCTCTATCGTCCTATCTGTCGGTGTGCTGTTGGTCAATGCTGCCAAAGGCAATACACGCCCCAAGGTGTTAGCTGACACCAACAACGGTTAGGCCGCTTTAAACTGAAAAATCACCCATAATGGGTGATTTTTTTGCTTCATATAACGCGAGTATGAAAATGCGCTTTATCTGGTTTGGCAAGACTGACGAGCAATCAGTTTACAGGGCACGATAATCTTTTTGGTGCGTGGCTTTTTGTTGTTAATCAGTGCCATCAATGTTTTTGCTGACTCGACACCGATGCGGTGAGGGTCTTGCTTGATAACGGTGACGGGGACCTTAAGAAACTCAGCCATTGGCAGTTCATCAAACCCGAGTAGAGAGACATCATTTGGGACGGTCACCTTGTTGCTTTCAAGATCCTTAAGCAGTTCAGTCGTAATGGCAAGGTGTTGAGTGAAAAAGGCACTCGGAGCTTGCGCACTGCGAAGCAAAGCGGACGGTGATGATTCAAATCCATCTTTTCTTGACCAGAAAAGAATGTTTGATTGATCATGCTTGATTGCGTGTTTATCTAGTGCACGCTGAAACCCTTGGATACGCTCTTGACGCGATTGAATGCCTTCAAACGTTTGAGTAATGAGGCATATGTTTTTATGTCCAAGCTCGATCAAATACTCAGTAGCATCAAACGCTGCTTTTTCGTAGTCAGAGACAACGACGTACTTGTCGCTAGGTTGATATTCGATTTGGAACTCAACCAGCGGGAAGCCTTGTTGTCGGTATTGATCTAGAAGATCCGGATTTTTGCCCGATGACGCGATAATAATGCCATCAACACACATCTCTTTGAGTGACTTGAGTGATTGAGCCTCTGATTCAGGGGCAAAGTCTGTATTGTAGATAACCACATTGTAGCCATGTTTTTTACAGTAGTCGTCTACTCCGCGAATGACTTGGCTTGAGTGAAATCCCGCCACATCTCTAACCACGACGCCAATCGTTTTGGTTTTGTCCGTTTTTAAACTTCGTGCAATTGGGTTAGGGACGTAATCTAGCTCACTGATTGCGAGTTTGATCCTTTCCCGAGTCGATTCTGCCATGTGTTTGTAACGCCCGTTTAAGTACTGCGAGATGGTACTTTTTGATACACCAGCGTGGTTGGCAACATCAATAATCCTTACCTTGCCCATAGAGACCTTTATTTTTGTTAACTTCATCGATTTTCGATCGTTGACATTTTACCTGTTGGAGTTATATTCGCAAGTAAACCGTTCTAGTAAACCGATTTACTAAATCGTTTTACAAAACCGATTTACTTATACAGAGATCCCATAATGAAAATTACTAACGTTAAAGTTTTGGTTTGTCGTCCTGGACGTAACTTTGTCACCGTAAAGATCGAAACTGATGAAGGTGTCTACGGTATTGGTGATGCCACGCTTAATGGTCGCGAAATGGCAGTAGCTGCGTACTTAGAAGAGCATATTGCTCCGTGTTTGATTGGCAAAGATCCGCTGCAAATTGAAGATGTCTGGCAGTACCTTTTTAAAGGTGCGTATTGGCGTAAAGGCCCTGTAACCATGACAGCGATTGGCGCTGTTGATATGGCGCTTTGGGATATTTTTGGCAAAGTCACCAATATGCCAGTTTACCAATTGCTTGGAGGCAAGAGTCGTCATGGCGTTACGGTTTACGCTCATGCAAATGGCGAGTCAATCGAGGAAGTGTTGACTAACTTAGGTCAGTTTATTGACCAAGGTTACAAGGCGGTGCGTTTGCAATGTACGATTCCAAACCAAAAAGGCACATACGGCACGCTTGAAGGAAAGAAAAACTACTACGAACTGCAAGGTAACCGTCCGCTACCACCAGAGAATGAATGGTGTACGCGTAAGTACATGAACTTTATCCCAGAGCTATTTAAACAAGCACGTGAGCAATTTGGTTACGACATTGAACTTCTGCACGATGTGCATAGTCGTCTAACACCGATCGAAGCGGCAAAGCTTGGCAAGATGCTTGAACCATATGACCTGATGTTCCTTGAAGACAGTGTGACAGCTGACAACCAGCAAGGGTATGCACAGATTCGTCAACATACCACTACGCCTTTAGCAGTCGGCGAAATCTTCAACACTGTGTGGGATGCCAAAGAGCTGATTGAAACTCAGTCTATTGATTATATCCGAACAGCGGTATCTCACGGTGGTGGTATTACGCCAATGCGTAAGTTGAGTGATTTCGCTGCAATGCATCACGTACGTATGGCTCCACACGGCGCTCCGGATCTCTCTCCAATCGCAACCATGGCACATCTCCATATCAATACATGGGCGCCAAACTTCGGTATTCAAGAGTTCGTTGGATTTGGCACCGATGAAATCAATGAAGTGTTCAAATACGAATTGAATATTAAAAACGGCATGCTTTTACCAAGTGAAGCTCCGGGACTGGGCGTCGACATAGACGAAGAAGCGATGAAGAAGTACGAATACAAGCGCTCTTACCTCCCTGTTAGCCGCCTAGAAGATGGCACGCTCTGGAACTGGTAACTCGTTATCCTGACTGGTGAATATTCTTCTAATATCCCTTGCCAGTCAGGAGTTTACTGATCTAAGAACAAAAGGAATGACATAATGAACATCGATATTCTCGTGATCGCAGGATATTTTATCCTGATGATCGTCATAAGTTTTGCGTTTAAAAAAATGGCCAGTTCATCAACCAGTGATTACTTTCGTGGCGGTGGTCGCATGGTTTGGTGGATGGTTGGCGCAACGGCGTTTATGACTCAGTTTAGTGCATGGACCTTTACCGGAGCCGCTGGTAAAGCATTTAACGATGGGTTTATGGTCGCAGCTGTTTTTATCGCTAACACTATTGGCTACGGGGTTGCATATTGGTGGTTTGCGGAACGTTTTAGACAAACTCGCGTTGATACGCCGACAGAAGCGATTCGAAATCGTTTTGGCAACCAGAACGAACAGTTTTTCACTTGGGCAATTATTCCGCTGAGCATTTTAAATGCGGGCGTCATGATCAATGCGCTGTCGATATTTGTCAGTGCGGTATTTAACTTGGATATGACGATTACAATCTGGACTACAGGACTGATTGTATTGGTTATTTCATTGCTAAGTGGGGCGTGGGGGGTAGTAGCATCAGATTTTGTCCAGACCTTGATCGTCGCCGTCATCTCAGTAGCATGTGCCGTTGTCGCTTTGGTTGAAGTTGGGGGCCCTGGACGAATTATCACCGAGTTCCCGTCGGGCTTTATTATGGGGCCGGATATGAACTATGGTGTGATAATCCTTGGTTCTATAGTGTTCTTTATTGCCAAGCAGATCCAAACAATCAATAACATGCAGGACTCCTATCGATTCCTTAACGCGAAAGATTCGAAAAATGCTAAGCAAGCAGCGCTAATGGCAATGTGTTTGATGGCTGTGGGTACACTTATTTGGTTTATTCCACCATGGGCATCAGCGATCCTTTATCCAGATGCTGCTCAGCAGTTTTCGAATCTAGGTAGCAAAGCGTCGGATGCGGTTTATCTAGTCTTTGCTGAGCGAGCGATGCCTGCTGGAACGATAGGCTTATTGCTCGCAGGGCTTTTTGCAGCGACGATGTCGACAATGGACTCAGCTTTAAACCGTAACTCGGGTATTTTTGTTAATAGCTTTTGGACACCTATTATTTGCAAAGGTCGTGAGACTTCTGAGCAATCACGTCTTCGTGTTGGTCAACTCGTTTGTATCGTGAACGGTTTATTGGTTATTTTGATTGCGCTGCTATTTAGCAGTTTAAAAGAGATGAGTTTGTTTGAACTAATGATGACGGTCTCAACTTTGGCACAAGTACCACTGCTGGTACCTCTATTTATGGGGGTGATTGTCAAAAACACACCGAAATGGGCTGCGTGGGCTACAGTCGTATTTGGTATGTTTGTCTCTTGGATGTGTATTAGTTACTTCACACCACAAGCGTTAGGTGAACTGCTAGACATCGCGTTTACAAAGCGTGAAATGAGTGAGTTAAGAACCATTATTACCATTGCTGCTCATTTATTGCTCACTTGTGGTTTTTTCTATGCAACAAAGTTTTTCTATCGTCCAGAGTCATTCTCTGCACAAGAGAAACAGCAAGTGGAAAAATTCTTTGTTGACTTAGAAACGGAGTTCGTTAGCGATGACAAGCAGAAAGAGTTTGATAAGTTGCAAAGCACTAAGCTGGGCAATATTACTCTTATGATGGGAGGCGCATTGTTTTTAATGTGTCTAATTCCAAATCCCTTGTGGGGCAGAGTACTGTTTGCTTTATGTGGTTTGAGTGTCTTGTTTATTGGATATTTGTTAAAGCCTAAGCAGGCAAACAAAAAACTTGCATTTAATCGCTAGAGCTATCGATTAGTACATAATTTGCTAGAAGCAAGAAAGAGCCGCATGATGCGGCTCTTTTGTCTATGAGTTGCTTGCTACAAATAAGCGCAATAGCGCTTATCTTTCCTAGCAAAATATGCTCAGATAGAAAGACTCAATAAGCAAGGAAGGTGACCAATGAACTCCACTATCGATACTATCTTAGCCCATCGCTCAATTCGCCAATTTACCAATCAGCCGATTGATGCTGAAGCACTGGACTTTATTTTACGCTCGGGGCTAGCCGCATCATCTTCGAGCTTATTGCAAGTAGTGTCGGTTGTTCGAGTGACAGAGCAGGATAAAAGAGATGAGTTGGCAAAAATGGCGGGCAATCAAGCTCATGTGAGTAATGCTGCTGAGTTTCTGGTCTTTTGTATCGATTATCAACGTCATAAGACTATCAACCCTAAGGTGCAAAGTGACTTTGCGGAGTTAGCCTTAATTGGTGCGATTGATGCAGGTATTATGGCGCAAAACTGTTTTCTTGCTGCAGAATCTTTGGGGCTGGGTGGGGTTTATATCGGTGGTTTGCGCAACAATGCCAAACAAGTTGATGAGCTACTGGGTTTACCTGCCCACTGCGCCGTTCTATTTGGTTTGTGCTTAGGTCACCCTGACCAAAATCCAGAAGTGAAGCCACGTTTGCCCATTGATGTCGTGGTACATCAAAACCAATATCAGCCGCTGGATCTCGATAAAATTGCCCAATACGATCAAGTGATGCAAGAGTACTATGCTAGCCGTTCAAGTAATCAAAAACAGAGCGCATGGTCGACCGAAGTGACGACTAAATTGGCTGGAGAGTCGCGCCCACATATTCTCGGTTATTTGCATGATAAGGGGTTACTAAAGCGCTAAAGCCTCACTACCGCTCACCGTAACTCTGTGCAGAAATATCCGCACTGCACAGAGCTGTGGTGCTAGGCTGCTTGGTGTGCGGCATCTTTAGGGGCGAGATTAAACTGGCGTTTGAACTCACGGCTAAACTGAGCGGCACTAGAGTAACCCACCATATCTGCGGCCTCATTGACGCGCTTTCCTTGGAAGCAGATAAGCTCACGTCCTTTATTGAGTCTCACTTTCTTAATGTATTGGATTGGGGATTCCAAGGTAACATTGCGAAATGCGGTATGAAAAGATGATACGCTCATGTTTGCCGCATTAGCCAGATCAGCAACATTCAATGTACTGGAGTAATTTGTGTGGATTTCTTGTAGCACCGCAGCAATTCGACCATAGCGGCCTTCTTGGTCTGCAAGGTTGAACAAAGTATCCCCACTTTTGCTCAACAGCACAAAGAAGAGGACCTCTTCAACCAAGGCTTGGCCTAGAACATCGGCTTGTAAATCGTCACACAGTGCTTGCATTAAACGCTCACAGGCGGTGAGCAAGTTGGCATCAATAGGCTCGTGTCGAATACTCATCTCAGAGTGTGAAGTAGGGTGAGTGAGCTCTGGGTGATGAAGCTTAATTTTTCCAACGAGCTTTTGCAGTAAAGGCATCGATATTTCAATACCTAGCCCAAGTAATGGCGAATTGTGATTAGGGAAAGCCTCACATTCGAGTGGCATTGGAACCCCCATAACTAAGCAATCTCCTTCGCCATAAGTGTGCCTTTGCCCTCCGGCATAGAGAGCTTTATGTCCCTGTCCCAATACTACAATACCTGATTGATACATCATTGACTGGCGAGGATGACCATTCTGACTACGGTAAAAATGCACATTGTCGAGCTTAGTTGCCATGTTTCCTTCGAAATTATGCAGGTTGTTTAGATCAACAAAGCGCTGCATGAGAGATTTAAGTGACATGTTTACCTCTGAGTGTTTTGTAGGAATAGTCATGTTATTTGGATTAATTGACCTTCATAATCGTAATTTCCAATACTATTATGCATACATCCCGGGCGAAATACACTTTTAAAAAGAATCAGCACAGAGGGCAACATGAAATTCTCTTATCAAAATTCAACACAAATCCTATTTGGCCAAGGTCAAATCAGTAGCATCACTCAAGCCATCGATACGTCGAAGAAAGTTCTGGTCATCTATGGTGGTGGCTCAGTGAAAAAGAATGGCGTGTACCAGCAAGTGGAGAAGGCGTTAGAAAATCATAACTGGCTTGAATTCTCTGGTGTCGAGGCGAATCCGACCAAGGAAACCATGGATAAGGCTGTTGCGATTATTAAGCAGCAATCCGTTGATTTTATACTTGCAGTTGGAGGTGGCTCGGTTATTGATGGCGCTAAGTATGCCGCTGCAGCCGCCCACTATGATGGTGATGGATGGGACATTTTAACTGGGAATTACAAGCCTGAAGTGGCGACACCGATTGGCGTGATCTTGACGATTCCGGCGACAGGCTCGGAGTCCAACATCAACTCCGTGATTACTAAAGCGGAAACTCAACAGAAGCTGCCTTTTGCAGCGGCATGTGTACAACCTCTGTTTGCCGTGATGGATCCGGATGTAATGAAAACCCTACCAGAGAAGCAACTGGTGAATGGGATTGTGGATGCTTGGGTGCATGTCTGTGAGCAGTATATAACTAAAGCATCCGGCGCTCTCGTTCAAGACGGCTACTCAGAGGCGTTGTTGCGCGCTCTAAAAACCTTGGGCGACACCTATGCCCAGCGTGACAATGACTTATGGCGAGCTAACTTAATGTGGACAGCCAACCAAGCACTCAATGGTCTTATCGCTGCTGGTGTTGAACAAGATTGGGCGACTCATATGATTGGTCATGAGCTAACTGCGCTGTGGCATGTGGATCATGCGCGTTCTCTGGCGATAGTCCAACCTGCACTATTGCGCAATCAGATTGAACATAAGCGTGCGAAACTTGAGCAGATGGGGCGCAATGTTTTTGCTCTACAAGAAAGCAGTGATCTTGCCGAGCGCACTATTGATGCGATTGAAGGTTTTTATAACCAACTGGGTGTCGCAACCAAACTTACGGAGCATAACGTCAGTAAGCAGCAAGCGATTGACCTAGTGATAGAGCGCTTAGAAGGGCACGGCATGATCGCATTGACGGAAAACCAAACGGTCACGCCAGTTGAAGCGCGCCAAATTCTGGAAAACGCCGTTGCATAACCAATCCAAAACTTAGTTTAGTTCGAGGAAAATAGCCGCATTTTGCGGCTATTTTTTATATTATGCTGTCTTAAACATTAATGGAACCGAAAGGAAGTACGATGTTAGATAAGTTATTTGTCTATGGCACTCTTGGTCCGGGACGCCCAAATGAGCATGTGATGACCGCAATAGGCGGCGAGTGGCGTGAAGGTTATGTGCTTGGTTTTTTGAAAAACCAAGGCTGGGGCTCTGAGATGGGTTACCCAGGTATTGAGCTAAATGACGCTGGTGAGCAGGTGAGAGGTTTTGTTTTTACCTCAGAAAACCTAGCGAAAAACTGGCATAAGCTGGATGAGTTTGAGGGCAGCGAATACGAACGCGTTGCTACGACAGTTCATTTAGATGAAGGTGGTGTTGTTGAAGCATATATCTATATGTTGAGTGAGTAATCAGGCGCTTTGGCGGTAATCTTCAATGATTCAAAAATCGCCAGATGTGCTGCTATCTTTATCTAAGACTGCAAGTAAAATTGAGTTGTCGTACATATCGAAGTGACAATAAGGAAAACGGAATGTCGCAGATAGAGATAAAACTAGAAAGACCTCGTGTAGAGTTATTGTTTGCTAAGTATCAAGAGGTGATTGGTGATGACTATCTTGGTTATCGCAACCATGTTTATCGCACCATCACCTATGCAATGCATTTTCTTGATAACGACGAGCAATATGAACAGCTAGTCGAAACGGCGTTTGTTTATCATGACATTGGCTTATGGACAGATCGCGAACTGGCCTACTTAGAGCCTTCCGAGATACTCGCACTATCAGATAATGCTCAGCATCAATGGGGCTTAGACCCTGATGCGTTGCGCGGCGCCATTCATTGGCACCATAAAATCTCGCCATACAAAGGCCCACATGCGAAAGTGATAGAAGCCTGTCGAAAAGCCGATTGGATTGATGCAACAAAAGGTGCGGTGCGCAAGGGAATGAGCAAAGAGCATATTCAGCAAGTCGAGCAAGCTTTCCCTAACCTTGGCTTTCATGACACTTTGCTTCGCTTAGCGAAAGACTATGGCGGCTCGACTCTTGTGGGGGGCGTTAAAGTGACACTCGGTATTGTAAAATGGTAATCCGCTGTTAAGTAGAAAAGCAGCCAATGGTGGCTGCTTAAACTTAAGAGGAGGTGGTTAGATTATTTTAACCCAAGCTGGTGAGCGGTTAAAATTGCTGCGTAAACATTGTCTGCAGTTACTGGGAATGGCATGTTGTGAATCGTTTCGCCTTCAGCGGTTGCGCCTTCAGCTACTTCAAACAATTTGGCATGATTTAACTCTTTCACGCCCATTTCAAACAAGTTTGTTGGCAAGCCAACAGAACGGCAGAAGCCCATTACCGTATTGATCTCTTCCATTGAAGCGTTCTCAAGCACGAGTTGAACCAATGTGCCGAATGCGACTTTCTCACCATGGTAAAGGTGATGACACTCTTCTAATTTGGTTAGACCATTGTGAATGGCATGTGCACCCGCTAGACCACTACTTTCAAAACCAATGCCACTTAAGTAGGTGTTGGCTTCAATAATATTTTCTACCGCTTTTGAGCTGACGCCATTTTCAACCGCTATTTTTGCTTTAAGGCCATCTTCTAGCAGTGTTTCATAACAAAGTTTTGCAAGCGCTTGTGCTGAACGCGTAGGGGCGCCGCCAGCCATTGTCGCTTTACCTGAAGTCATGTTTGCACGCGCTTCAAAGTAAGTAGACAGCGCATCACCCATACCCGCAACCAGCAGACGCACTGGTGCTTTGGCGATAACCGCCGTATCCATGATCACCATATCAGGGTTTTTCGGGAACAATAGGTACTCAGCAAACTCGCCTTCAGGCGTGTAAATCACGGCGAGTGCTGATGTAGGAGCGTCAGTCGATGCGATAGTCGGTACAACCACGACAGGAATCTTAGTATAGAAGGCAACAGATTTAGCTGTATCAAGTGTTTTACCACCACCAATGCCGATGATCACATCACTTTTCTGTGTCGCACAAATATCGGTTAGGCGCTCAATCTCAACGCGAGAGCATTCGCCGTTGAAGATGTCCATTGCAAGCGGCAGTTCTTCTTTTGCAAAACTCTCTTTTACAGTGTCACCAACTAGACCCGTAACAAACTCGTCAGCGATAGCAAGTGGGTTAGTGCCAAGCGTTTTTACATAAGCAGCAATAGAGCCCAGAACGTTCTCACCTTGTACGTATTTACTTGGGCTGATAATGATTTTATCCATGATTGTTAGACCTTTTATAAGTAGAGACTGAAGTGTTTCAACGTTGCAATCATCCTAGGATTTTACGTCAGGTTGATGAAGTAAAATGCTCGCTTTATGAGCAGAACTATGAAGGCGGTGACAAAGGTTCGATTTTCAAAATCCCATTGTGGAACAAACTTTGGGCGCGGTCACTGTTAGTTAATCTTTGCAGCTTTTGCGTTCCAATTTGGAACGTTTTTATTGCTTGAAACGTTTCAACTTGAAACGAATATTTTTTCATTGAGAACAACGCTTGCCCACTTAATATGCGATTAACCCCTACGAAAAATTTCGAATTACAAGAGAAACGGATGATGAAAAAGCTAATTAACAGTGTTGAAGATGTTGTGAAACAGCAGATGGAAGGTTTGGCCTTATCTCGCGCAGAACTAAAAGTGAACTACGAGCCTCGTTATATGTGGCACGAAGAGTCAAAAGGGCAAGTGGCATTGGTTTCTGGTGGTGGTTGCGGTCATGAACCTCTGCATGCGGGTTTTATTGGCAAAGGTATGTTGACAGGTGCCTGCCCGGGTGAAGTGTTTACATCGCCAACTCCAGATCAAATGTATGAGTGCGGCAACAAGGTAAATAGTGGTGAGGGCGTACTGTTCTTTATCAAAAACTACACGGGTGACGTATTAAACTTTGAAACGGCGGTTGAGCTGCTTCATGCTGATGGCGTAAAAGTGGGCTCGGTGCTAATTGACGATGACGTCGCAGTAAAAGATAGCCTTTACACTGCAGGTCGCCGTGGTGTGGCGGGAACCGTGTTGGTCGAGAAAATTGTAGGTGCGGCAGCTGATAAAGGTTATTCACTAGAGCAATGTGAAGAGTTAGCGCGTCGCGTCAATAATAACTGCCGCTCTTTTGGTGTCGCACTGAACGCATGTGTAGTTCCTGCGGCGGGTAAGCCTTCTTTTGTTCTTGCTGACGATGAAGTGGAATTTGGTGTTGGTATCCATGGCGAGCCGGGTATTGAACGAATTAAATATACAACAGCAGATGAGCTTGTCGACAAGATGTTCCTTGAGGTGAAAGAGAACATCGCTTACTCACGCACTTTACGTATTTGGAACCGTGAAGATAGTGATTGGGATGAAGTAGAAACGGCGATCGAAGCATTCGAAGCAAACCAAGACTATATCGCTATCGTTAACGGTTTGGGAGCGACACCTGAATCTGAACTTTATGGTGTGTATCGCCGCCTTGCACAAAATTGTCAGCAAGCGGGTTTCCGTCTAGTGCGTAACATGGTGGGTAACTACTGTACTTCCCTTAATATGGAAGGGGTCTCAATTACGTTACTAAAAGCCGACCAAGAGATGATCGATCTATTCGATGCTCCAGTCGATACAGCAGCAATTAAGTGGTAAGGCGAGGAGAATTCACATGCAAATCGAAAAACAACAGATCATCAACTGGCTTGAACTTTGCGCGAAGACTTACGAAGAGAACCAAGATTTTCTCACTGATCTTGACCGAGATATTGGTGATGCAGACCACGGTCTAAACATGAATCGCGGGTTCAAAAAGGTAGCAGAAACCTTGCCTACGGTTGAAAAACAAAACATCTCGACCATCTTTAAAAATACTGGCATGACGTTGCTATCCAGTGTTGGTGGTGCCAGTGGTCCCCTCTATGGCACGCTGTTTATTCGCACTGCCGCTGCGGTTGGCACGCGCGAGCAACTTAGCTTCGAAGAGTTGATTGACTCGTTGAAAAGTGGCGTTGATGGGGTGGTTTCTCGCGGAAAAGCAGAGCAGGGTGATAAAACCATGTGTGACGTTTGGTTGCCAATGCTTACGTCGGTTAAGTCATTATTAGAAAGCGGCACAAGCGCGGATCATTTGCTGGATGAAATGGTGGATTTAGCGGAGAAAGGCGCAGTATCGACAATTGAAATGCAAGCGAAGAAAGGCCGCGCAAGTTATCTAGGTGAGCGTAGTGTCGGTCATCAAGACCCTGGTGCAACATCATCTCTGTTGATGATCAAAGCGCTGCGTCAAGCCATAGCAGGAAACTAAGTACATGGTCGGTATTGTAGTTGTTTCTCATAGCCGACGCCTTGCTGAAGGGGTGGCAGAGCTTGCCACCCAGATGACGCAAGGTAAGGTAAACCTTGCGATTGCGGCTGGTGTCGATGATCCAGAAAACCCGATTGGCACTGACGCAATTGCGGTGATGGGCGCGATTGAGCAAGTCTGTGACGCTCAGGGTGTTATCGTTCTCATGGACTTAGGAAGTGCGTTATTGAGTACAGAAATGGCCCTTGAGCTGCTTGATGATGAAATTCGTGAAAAAGTCCGTCTGGTTGCCGCCCCAATTGTTGAAGGGACGATGGCAGCTTCGGTTGCCGCAGCAGCGGGTTTGGATATTCAAACGGTTGTGGCCGAAGCGAGTAGTGCTTTGGACGTTAAGCGTGAACATTTGGGGGAAGAAATCACACCATCCATAAGTGAGGACCAGGCTGATGATGTGAATGATTCCGCACTAGCCTTCCGTTGGTTGGTGCAAAATCCACATGGTATTCATGCTCGTCCCGCCGCCGCGATTGTGGGTAAACTGGCTGAATTTACTTGTGATGTCTGGTTAGAAAAAGATAACCAACGCGTCAGCGCGAAGAGCTTAAATAGCATCGCCAAACTTGGGGTTCGCTTAGGGGATGAGATCACCTTCCTTGCTCACGGTGAAGATGCACAAGTTGCCGTTGATGCTTTTGCCGAGTTGGCAAATCAGCACTTTGGTGAAGCAGAAATTGTTAAGAATGGTGTAATCGACCAAGAGCCACAAGTGGCAGCAAGCACTCAACAACAGATCGATGGCGCGATTGTGGGGTTAAGTGTAAATGGCGGCATAGTGACGGCACCTGCGGTTTTATTTAGCCACGAAATCCCCGCTATTCCTTCGCGCGAGTTTGTGGCGATTGATTTTGAAGTTGGGCATATCCAATCAGCTATTGAAGTGGTTAAGCAGCAACTGGCTTTGCAAGCCAAGCAACCGCATGGCGAGATATTTGGCGCTCATTTGATGATGCTGTCTGACCCAGAGCTTTGGCAATCCGTGTTAGAGCATATCAATGATAATCAAATTGGCGAGCAAGCTTGGATGACGGCGATAGAAGATCTCGCGTCTGCTTATCGAGCTGCTGAAAGTGAGTACATGCGTGAGCGAGAAGCGGATGTTTACGACATTGCCCGCCAAGTCATGAGCGCCGCGACAGGTGTTAAACCAAGCGCAATGGTGCTTGAGCAGCCAAGTATTTTGCTTGCTCGTGATCTTATGCCTTCAGATGTTGCGGGTTTGGATAAAGCAAAAGTACTGGCGATCTGCTTAAGTGAAGGTGGCAAAACATCGCATAGCGCAATCTTAGCGCGAGCAATGGGGATTCCGGCGGTCGTTAAAGCGCAAGGTTGCCTTGATAGCGTCAAAGCGGGGCAAGCTATTACGGTTGACGGCTTTAGCGGTATTTTGTGGTTGGAACCCTCTGAAGAGATGCAGGCAGAGCTGAGCCAAAGGCGTGATGATTGGTTGGCAGAACAGCAAGCTGCTTTACATAGTGCCCAAGAAAAAGCGGTAACGATCGATGGCACTGAGGTGCAAGTGATCGCAAATATTGGTGGAACGGAAGATGTGGCTTACGCTTTAGAAAATGGCGCTGAAGGTGTGGGGCTATTTCGAACCGAGTTCTTGTTCCAAACCAGTGATCAACTACCAACAGAAGATGAACAGTTTGAAGTCTACCGTGACATCGCCCAGTCATTTGGTGACAAGCCACTTACGATTCGTAGTTTAGATGTCGGTGGGGATAAACCGCTAGCGGCTTATCCGATGCCATCTGAAGAAAACCCGTTTCTTGGCTTGCGAGGCGTGCGCTTATGCTTGACGCATGAGGCATTATTTACCACTCAGATCCGTGCAGTGCTTAGGGCTCATCAAGAGCAAAGCAATATTTTGCTTATGATTCCAATGATCGCGACGGTTGAAGAAGTGCGTAAAGTCAAAGCGCTGATTGCTCGTGAAGCGAAAGCGCTAGGCATTGACGCTTTAACTTTGCCTGTCGGCATTATGATTGAGGTGCCTGCTGCAGTGTTAAATGCCGATGCATTGGCTCAGGAAGTGGATTTCTTCTCAATCGGCACCAATGATTTGACCCAGTATGTGATGGCTGCGGATCGGGGGAATACTGCGGTTGCCGAGTTGGTTAACTACTTTGAGCCTGCGGTTATTAACGCCATCGAACTGACCTGCATTGCAGCTAACAAAGCTGGGATCCCAGTTAGTATGTGTGGCGAAATGGCAGGCGATATCAAGGCTACCGAGCTGCTGCTTAAGTTGGGGCTGAGAAAGTTTAGCGCCAGTGCGAGCTTACTGCCTGCGCTTAAGGAGCAAGTACGTAAGCTGAACTTAGCTATTGAAGCGTAAGCGGAAATAACCATCGAGATGTAAAAAGCCCTTAACCGCTCGGTTAGGGGCTTTGTTTTTTTCGGCTAAACGACGTTGCTTTACGAATACCAATCAGGGGGCAGCAAGCATGTTCAGATGTTTACTCTGGTTGGTCTAAACCAAATTTCTGGATTTTGCGCCATAAGGTGGTGCGACCAATGTTGAGGGCTTTGGCCATATCTTGCATTTTGCCATCATAAACTTCCCATGCTTGCAGAATTGCTCGTTTCTCCACTTCTTCGAGATTTAACAACTGGCCTTGTTGATCGGCAGAAAGACGGTTTTGTCCGTTGATAATATCGCTAGGGATATCGTCGAGGCGAATGAGGTTGCCGTTGCGGTTTAGCAATAGCTTTTCAATTTTGTTGCGTAGCTCCGAATTGTTGCCTAGCCAAGCAAAGTTGACCAAGGTTTCCAGTGCTTTTTTCTCTAGTGTGAGAGAAATATTGTGGCGCTTTTCATAGCTTACCAGCAGCGCTTTAATCATCAACTCTACATCTTCAGGTCGTCGCCTTAGTGGTGGGATATGAAGCTCGTTGGCTGAGATTTCATAGAAGAGTTGTCTTCCAAAAACTTGCTGTGTTACGTACTCATTCATATCCGCTGATGTGCTGGTAATGAGCTGAAACTTGACCGGAATTAATCGCTGGCTGTCGCTACGATTGATCAGACCGGTTTTGAGCACTTTAAGCAGTACGGCTTGCAGTTCAGGGCAAAGGTACTCAATTTTTTCGAGATAGAGCGTGCCGTTATGTGCCAACTCAAACTTGGAAGGGAGCCCTCGTCCTTCATCGTAGCCCAGAGTTTGCTGGATCAGTTGCTCGGTATTAATCGCTCGGCAATTTAAAATGATAAATGGGCCAGATTTATTCTCGCTTTCATTATGAATCGCCATGGCTAAGTCTGTTTTGCCGACACCTTCTTCACCAGTAATTAAAATCGGCGACTTTGATTTCGTTGCGCGTTTGGCGACAGAAATCACGTGTTTCATCTTGCGAGATTCGGCTGGCAACGTGTCAAATGTGTAACGAGCGCTGCCACCAAGTTGTTGTTGGGCGAGTTCGCGAATCTTATCGATAGGATGAACAAACAATAATGTTGAACCGTCAACAAGAGGGCGTAAGGTGATGATAGCATCAATAAACTCGCCATTGACCTCAACGGTTGTCTGCTTGCGTCGAATCACATCACGCGAGTCGACACTTGCCATGATATTGGGTGCAAAGCGAATCACAGATAAGATGTTTTTATCAATGACCTGACTACCATCAATGTTAAGTAACTGCTCGGCTTGATGATTAGTCATGGTAATTAAATCTTCGCTATTCCACGCCAATATGCCATCGTCCATACACTCTAAGGTCGCACTGTGCTCACTGTGCAGGCGATTCATGGAATCTTGTTCGTATTGAAGTTGGATCTGTAAACTGATCTCTTTGGCACAAGAGGCAATGATAACCAGACTTTCTTTGCTGTAGTGCTGAGACTTCTTCAATAAACAGACCGTCGCGCGCAACTTGCCGAACGGGTCAAAAATTGGTGCAGCGGCGGCCGCATACGGGTGAAGGTGGCGATTGAAATGTTGCGCTGCAAACACTTCGCTCGGTTCATGTGTTGCAAGGCACAAGCTGATGGCATTCGTACCAAATTTACCTTCTGAAAAGAAACAACCGTTTTTAAAACCAAGCTCACGCATTTCTTCGAGAATGGTTTCGCAACCCACGCTATGCAACATACAGCCGTTATCGTCGGTGACAAATAATGCAAGCTGGTCACCTTGCAACAGGTCATACGTATCTTCAATCACTGTGGTGGCGCAACCGACGACGTTTTGATTACGTTTCATCAACGATGATAGGGTGTGCCCAGAAGCGATATGTGGTTTGGACCATTGATAAGGGCTGCATTGCTTGATACAGCGCTCCCATGATTGCAGAACTGGTGTAAGGGAAAACTCAGGAGAAACCCAATGATGTTTTTGGAAGAAATCCCATTTCTGTTTAGTGTCTTCGGCAGACAACGTACTTACCGAGGAGTGAGGCATTGTTATTATTATTTCCCTTGAGTTTCGTTATGCACTAATTGGAGGAGCGCGGTTGAACGTCGACACGTCAATTTTATCGCAAGCAAATCTATAAAATGCAGTGGTTATATGAGTACCTTGAGCCTAAACAGTTTTACCTTGCATTTCATTGATGGATTACTCAAAAATACAAATCCTCACGACGGGTGAGTGGCTCAGATCTTGGTTACTGATATCGTGCCCAAGTCAATAAAGACATCATCGACCACTTGCTTTTGACTTACTTGGACTTCAATCGAATGAGCGACATTATCGTAGAAATACACTTGATAGTTTCCGGCGGGTAACACGTCCAGTTCAAAATTACCGAGTTGATCGGTAAAGAAAGGATAGCTCTGCTTTGATTGAAGATGGCGGAACTCTCCGACCACATCGGCCAATGGCTGCTGATTCTGGTTGTAGAAAAAACCACTGACAAAGAAGCCTTGAGCAATTTCCAGTTGATGATAAGAACCACTATAGAGCCCCCCAAAAGCCACAAACTCACTCTGTTTGAGCTCTTGGTTGAAGGCGAGATTATCCCCTGAGACTTTGACTACGCGATAACCATCATTTTTGACGGGGACCAGTAGGCTCTGTTGTCCCCCTTGCTCTTTAGGTACCACAGCAATACGTCGATACTGATCATATTGCAATGCGTAGGCATCATCAAACGCGTCTGGCAGAGAGACAATATTGAAACTCCCTGTGATTGGCGCACTCCAAAGTAGGCGATTTCCTGCCCATGCAAAGCCCGTATCGGCCCCTAGAGTTAAGGTGCGATTGCTGGTGGACTGCGAAAGGTTTTGCGAAAGGTTTCTCGAAGAGTAGCGACCATTCCATGTCACGCGTTGCCCGTAGATTTTCCCATAGCCGTCAAACCCGTCATAACGTTGATCGACAAATTTAGTTGATGCTCGCCAATAGTAATCATTGGCATACTGCGAAGCGGAAACTTGGCTCTCATACTGGTTCTTATTGCTGTCGTATGAGGTACGAGTCGCGACACTGACATTGTTCCAACGTAGTGGGAAAGAGAGGGTGAAATAAAGGCTTCGATCGATGGTGTCGTTGTATTTTTGCCAGCGCATATTTAGAGTGGTTGTAACGTATTGGTTGATTCGATAGCTGGTATTGATTGAAGCCGTTTGCCGCAGTGTTTGTTGCGCATCAAATTGCTGCTCTAAACTGACAGTTAGGTAGCCGATGTCCAAAGGGGTTTTTATCCCTGAGCTTATCCCCACAGTATGCACCAACGGGTCTTTTTCTGAACTTCGGTTAACACCGTATCGTAGCGAAAAGTTAGAGAGCCGTGCGTCAAGCAGTTCGCTGGCATAGAGTTGACTACTCAGGTTGTAGCTCCGTGAGTCAGAGTATTCGTTTAGCCTGCCATCGAGGCTGAAAAAGAAATCGCCGATGGCAAAGTTCTGCTCAAGTGAATATTGCTGTGCGGTGTCAGCCAACTCCATTGCTGCTGATGCTGTCCACCAATCCGTGAGTCCGTAAGAGACGACGCCTTGTCCTTTAAGGTTATCGCGGTTGATTTCTTTATCGCCATCGTCTTGGTAAATTTGTTCAGCACCATATACCAGTTGCGTTTCTATATCGCCTTTGAGCAGTAATTGAGGATGATCGACGAGATTAAAGAATCGTTTTTGCTCAATACCACTTTGATCAACATAACTCACTTCAACTTCGTTGACGCCTTGTTCTAGAGGTAAGTCGCGCAAGTTATATTGTCCTGATGCTAAACGCAGCGTGCGATAGTCCTCTCCATTGATGCGTATCGAGACCAAGGCAGAGGTCTCTAAACTGAGAGGAACCAAGTTGGGTTTATCGCTTCTCTTGATGTAGTCAGGATGATAAGAGTAAGACAGCCCAAATAAGTCACCACTGGGTAAGGGCGTTATTTGGGCGTCGATCTCATAGTCACCAAATTGCAAAAAGCCGCCATTGTTCGGTAAGTTCGCCATCAGTCGCGTACGATCTCTTAACCAATGTCCTTGATGCGTAAAGTGGTTATAGGAGTAAGTGTGGCCATCTTCAACGGTGATAGCTCCTATTGCGGCGGTTGCTCTCAAGGCGACTTGAGATACTGAAAATTCGGTGTCGTTCAAGTTATGAGTGTGTGCCCAATAGGTGTTTAATGCCCCGCTAAACAGCGCAGGTTTAACGTGAGGTAGGGAGGTCGGTGCTTTGCCGAAGCTACTTGGCTCAAGAGCGATATCAACTAACTTACGCTCTTTTACCGGAACACCAAGTTCAACCAATAACTGATCGGGGCTGTAATGGCTTTCCCAGCCTAGAGCTTTAAAGTCGAGGTGAGACACTTTTTTATTCTGCAGGGCTGCTCTGAGCTCCTCTAAGCGCGTTGCGGCAACGGCTTGACTGAGAATCGGGATCAGTTCATTACCGTCCAATGCCCAATATTGCTCTTTTTCATCATCTAAGTATCCCGTGATTTCAACTTGTTGTCCGACAATGCTGACATCAATAGGGATCTGCATCTCCGCCGCATGAAGCGGAAATGCTAGCCCATAGAATACGAAGCAAGCGCAAGCATTGAAGCGAGACATAACGGCACTTTATTTAGTCAGAATTTCAGCGGTTTGGTACGCATTGGCTTGGTTTGATAGCGGGATGACAATTTCGCTGTTAGCCAACAAGTTGATATCTGGCAATGGGTGCCCATAAATGGTTTCTTGATTGTCTCGGTGCAGTTTGAGCTGCCAGTCTTGCAAGATAATGTGTTTATTGCCCTGATTGGAAAGTGACAACTGCTTGCCATTTGTGCTGCTGGAGAGCACAGTGATCACGTCGGCTTCCGCCCCTTTAGGCGTCACATAAAACGCGGTATGGAAATTAAACTTCGCATTCAGCGCACCTTGGTCGCTTTCTGAAACATTGCGATCAGATTGCTTAAAGACGACGCGATAGGCCTTTTCTTGGGTAATATTTTTTTTACCAAGATAAATGACTTTGATGCGTTTTTTCTGCTTGGGCTCGAGAATGATTTTGGAAGGGAACACGCGCAACTCTTTTGTTGTCGCCCGTACTTCTTTGCCATTACGTTCAACTGAACGACTAAACACTTCTATCTCATAAGCGGCTTTTTTCGTCGTCATGTTCTCTAAGGTGTAGCTCGCGGATTTTTGTGTCGACTCGATACCTTGCGATAGTGGAGATATATTAAAGTTGGCATAGGCTAGGCATGAAAACCAACTGGTTAGCAAAATAATAACTAGGCGCATGATATCCTCCTTGAATCTCGCTCTATGAAAAATTAGGGGGAGAGATTTTCTCCCCCTAATGAGTGTGTTTACAGAGGAGTGAGATCAAAAGTGAGAGTTTCTGTGTACTGTCCGGCATACGTGAACTTCGCGCCCGGAGCCAACTTCATTTTTAGTTTAAATTCAGCCAGTTCGGTGTCAGTTCCTGAGCCTAATAACTTCGCGGTGCCTTGAGGCATATCAACAGGGCTGTTGAAGTCGGCATGAGCGCTAAAGTTTGGCGATGTATTAATTTTCTGAAGTGTGTATTCGACTTCACGAGCGATACTGGAATCGTTGTTGTTTAAACTTCCATTGGTTGCGGTAACATGAACTTCGTAACCGCCGGAAGAGTTGCACTTCGCACGTCCTGTGATTTGCTGACCGTTTTGTTCAAAGTCGTTCAGTTCACTGTGGAAGTACTCGTTGCCAACTTCAGACACTGGCGTTCCTACTGAACCGTCATCACCTACCGCCCATAGGCCGATATTACATTCTTGAGTGATATTCTTGGTCAGTGTTGTTGATGCTCCCGTTACGTTTGCATTTGCTGCCACACTGCCAGTTGCCGCAAGGATCGCGATTGTGATTGCTACTTTCTTCATAATTATGTCCCTTTCTGAATCGAAGATGCCTTTACAAAAGAAAGACTTCGAAATAATAAAGAAGAAATAACGCTGAAAAGTTCTAAATAAGTGTTTTATAAAGATGAGTAACTAATTCTAAAGTAGTAACTGAAATTGACTGGCTATCAGATGCCATATAATGCCTTTTTTGTAGGTATGATTAGTTAACTCAATAGGGGTTGAGTGTATTTTTGTCTCATTAATAATAAAATTAATAACTTAGGCTAATCGGCGTGATTTTTTATTATGCGCATTCTTGCTTATGAGTATTGTGTTAATGTAACATATTGTTATTACGGAACTTAAAAAGTTTTCCGTGATGAGTTTCATTGTTTTTTGTAAGTGCATTATTGAATATGTAGTAACTGACCCTACTATTATTTAGTCAGTGGATGATTGGTGTGGTTTTTATGAAAAAAAGGAACGCTAAGTTACTTGCTAGTTTAAGCATGCAGAATCGAATGATAATAGAACTGCTTAGAGAGATTAAATGTCTCGATATTAAACTGGAAAATGCTAATAATATTAATAAGGGTTGTGTGCGTCGACTGTCAAATAATGAATTGTTGATTGTTGAGTTTAAATATCTACCGCAAGTTATTAATATTTCACCAAATGTTGGGATTGTTGTGTTTAATATACCTGACGAGACCCACGCAGACCGACTCATCAATGTCATCAACATCAGAGGCATGCTGTTTTGCCATTCTCCGCCCGACCATTTGATTAAGTGTATTGAGCATGTGTGCCGAGGAGAGATGTGGCTGCCTCGGCAATTTATGTCAAGTATGTTGCAACACCATCTTATTAGTGTATCAGCGTATCATGAGGTTTATTCAATGCTGACTCGGCGAGAGCAGCAAATCTTCAAACGGATTGTAGAAGGCTACTCAAATCAGCAAATTGCCGATGAGCTTTTTGTTGCCGAGAGTACGATCAAAGCTCATATCTACAAGCTGTATAAAAAGATGGGTGTTCGTTGTCGAAAAGAAGCCGTTGCACTGGTTAATCAAACATCTACTCAGAGTGTTGCTGGAGTGCTCCCCAAACGCGATTCATTACCTGAAGTGATCTAATGGGTGATAGCTATGGAAAGTTCAGGTTTTAAAGAGGTGTTTGACCTTTGCCCAACTGGCATTGTCATTACTAACCATCAGTTAATCATTCAAGATGCTAACGCCGCGGCACATCGCATCTTACGAGTGAGAAGTTTGACCGGAGTTTCGTTAGGCGTGCTTTTTGATGAAGTCTCAAAACTGCATATGGAAACTTTCTCTCGTTACATCAAGTCGGGTAAGCAGATATCACTCGATTGCCGTTTTAAAAACCAAAACCTCGAGGGGTGGTGCGAGCTTTCTGCGACCAAAGTGAATAGTGAAGAGGCATCGAATGATACGATTATTTGGAGTATCGCCGATATCTCGATGCACAAACACCGTGAGAGTGAATTGGAGAGTCTAGCGTATTACGATGGGCTTACCGGGGTTTATGCGCGGCACTACTTTTTGCATTTGGCGGAGCAGCATATGCTCAATTTAAGAGTCAACAACCAACCCTTTTGCCTTTTGGTGGTGGACTTAGATAAATTTAAGCAGATCAATGACCAGTATGGTCACAGTAAAGGCGACGAAATACTGCAAAAATTTGCATCGGTGACCAAAGACAAACTGCGTAAAAGTGATTTGTTAGGCCGAATTGGAGGAGAGGAGTTTGCCTTGCTGCTCCCTGGAGCAAATGAAACCGTCAGCTTGCGAATCGCGAATCGTATATGCCATGAAATCACCACTATTTCACAGCAGCCAAAGGTGACAGTGAGCATTGGTATTGCCTTGGTTTCTGAGCCGAAAGATAGCATTATGCAGGCGATGAAACGTGCAGATGATGCCTTATATGCGGTGAAATCGAATGGTCGAAATCATGCACGCTTGGGTAAGCATTTCCATCCAGTCTAATAATCAATTTATCCGCTCGCTCCCTTATTCATAGGCGTTTTCATTGGCTAAGTAGTGTTGGATCTGTGATTGAATCGCTGCCAGTTCACTCTTTGCATGATCCAGATCTTCATTTAAAGGGGCTTGGTTTTGACGCGCGGCATGTTCTATATTTTCCAGTCGCTGAGTCACGCTATCTTCGCCAATTATTTTCAATGTACCTTTTAGGCTGTGACTAAACAGAAACAGTTCATGCCAATCGTGAGACTCAACCAAGGTGCTGATTTTGTCTACACAATCACCATAATCTTCCAAATAGGTTGCCAGTAAAACCATGATGACATCTTGGTCGTTATCCACCATCGCTTTGATAGTATTAAAATCTAACATCGCTGAATCCACTCACTTTTTTTATTGCTGTATTAAAACGTAGATGTTTTGTTGACTAAGTGCAATGCTGCATATCAAAAGCTGGTTGTGTAAATGTTGATCAAAGACTGCGGATATCAAGCAAACTGGGTGAAAATATGGTTGCCTAGCCAGAAACATGATGCTATTTATCTCTGCAATATCGGCAATTTATGGACTTTAGAGAATGGAAGCTGAGCAATTAGAAGTACTCAATTTCATCAGCCAACACCCACCGTTTGATGAGCTACCAGAAGAGCGTTTGAGAGACATCGCAGTCAACGTTGAAGTCGCGTACTACCGAGAAGGTACTGACGTACTCAAGTTTGGCGATGACATCCGAGATTTGTATATGGTGCGCAGCGGGGTTGTGGAAGTTTTTCGCCGGAAAGGGGAGCTATACAACCGAATTGACGCCGGTGGGCTATTTGGGCAAATGGGATTGTTGATGAACAACCGCGTTCGTATGCCTGTTAAAGCCATCGCTGATACCTTGGTCTACTGTATACCTGAAAGGTTATTTAACGAGTTGTGCGAAGAGTCGGAACATTTCGCCGACTATATGGAACTCGAAGATAGCGCTCGTTTGCGCACGGCTGTTTCCAACTCGAATGATGAGAATGATTTTACCACCGCGAAAGCACGCAAAATTCTGAGCCGTGAACCCGTGACACTTGAAGCGAGCGCCACGATCCAAGAAGCCGCCAATTTAATGGCTGATGAGAATGTCACAGCGCTTCTTATCGTTCGCCCGGCAGAAGATATCACTGAAGAAGATGACGACCAATTATTGGGTATCTTGACTGACCGCGACCTCTGTATTCGTGTGATTGCTCAAGGCATTGAGACCAATATTACCGTCGGTGAGGTGATGAGTACCGACGTTGTTTCGCTGGATTACAACGCCTACGTGTTTGAGGCGATGCTTACGATGCTGCGTTACAACATCCATCATTTGCCAATCTTGAAAGACAAAAAGCCAGTGGGCGTGATAGGTATGACGGACATTGTTCGTTATGAATCACAAAACAGCCTGCTGTTGGTGAGTTCTATTTTCCAGCAAACCACGGTCGATGATTTGGCGCTTGTGGCGAAGCAAGTGAAAGACTGCTTTGTGCGCATGGTGAGTGAAGATGCTAATGCCCACATGGTGGGACGTGCGATGTCTGTTATCGGCAGTAGCTTTAAGCAGCGTTTGGCTGAGCTTGCGGAGCTAGAGTTTGGTCCAGCGCCTATTCCTTATTGTTTGGTTGCGATGGGCTCGATGGCGCGAGATGAGCAACTGATTGTGACAGACCAAGATAACGCGCTGATCCTCGACAATAGCTATGATGAAAAAATCCATGGTGAGTACTTTGCTCAGTTTGCCAAGTTTGTGTGTGATGGCTTGGCGGCATGTGGCTACACCTACTGTACTGGCGACATTATGGCGACTAACCCGCAGTGGCGTAAAACACGCTCAGAATGGGAAGAGTGTTTTGCCAACTGGATTGATAACCCGAACCCAGAGCGCCTGCTCAACAGCTCAATATTCTTCGATTTGTTGGGGGTTTATGGCCGTGTTAAATGGGCGGAGCAGTTGAGTAGCTTTATTGTTCGCCGAGCGAAGCGCAACAATCGTTTCCTAGCGGCGATGGCATATAACGCGATTCGTCGAACGCCGCCACTGGGCTTCTTTAAAGATTTTGTAATGGAGAAAGATGGTCGCCATCGTAACTCGATCAATTTGAAGCGTCGCGGTACTGCCCCTATGGCAGATTTGATTCGTGTTCATGCTTTGGCGATAGGTTCTCGAGCACAAAACTCGTTTGAACGCTTAGATGATATTAACGATGCGGGTATCTTGCCGAAAGGGCGGGGGATGGACTTGCGTGATGCGATGGAGCTGATTTATATGGTTCGTATTCGCCATCAGGCATTAGATATTGAGAATGGTGATGAGCCCGATAACAACATTGAGCCTGAGCATATGTCGGATTTTGAACGTCGCAACTTAAAGGCGGCCTTCCAAATTTTGAGCAATGCGCAGAGCTTTATTAAGTTCCGTTATCAACGTAGCACCAAGTAGTGGTTCGCTTAGTCTCTTCAGCAAGGAACTGACATGCATATTGATACAACCAAAACACCTAATTGGACAACACGTTTTGAGCACTTAGCCAAGCAGGCAAAAGATGAGCGGTTAAAAGCATACTATCAGCAGGGAGCGGTCAGTGCTGATACGCCGCTCACTGACGTACCATTCGTTGCCTTAGATTTTGAGACCACCGGGTTAAACTCGGAAGAAGACGCGATTCTCACGATTGGTTTGGTGCCGTTTACCCTCAATCGGATCTATTGCAATGGCTCGGCACATTGGGTCGTTAACCCGAATCGAGAATTGAACGAAGAGTCGGTGGTGATACATGGTATAACCGATTCTGATGTTAGAAATGCTCCGCAACTCGAAGAGATCTTACAGCCGGTGCTGAATGCATTGGCAGGTAAGGTCGTGGTTGTGCACTACAAAAACATCGAACGTCAATTCTTTAATCAAGCGTTGCTGAACTGTATTGGTGAAGGCATTGAGTTTCCAGTGGTGGATACGCTCGACATTGAGTGGGCAATTCAACGTGAGTTGTGCAAAGGCTGGCTCAACTGGGTCAAACGCAAAAAACCAGCGTCAGTTCGATTGGGTCAGTCTCGAGAGCGATATGGGCTACCTGCCTACCAACCTCATCACGCGTTAACCGATGCCTTAGCGACCGCGGAATTGCTTCAGGCACAGATTCAGTATCATTTGGATGAAAATGCAAAATTATCGGCTATTTTGCAGTAAGTTACGTCGTATGTAGGGAAAAATAGAGTGCAATGTTAGGCGCATCCGCTTATTATCTTGGCGTCTTATAATTGACATATATACAAATAGTTTCATTCATTCTGAGTGATTGGGTCAGAAAAGAGCCACTTACTTTAATAACAAGAATAATAGAACTGCTCCATGGTCACGTTTTTAAGGAGATAATTCGTGAGCACTGACAATAATGGCGGGATTCAACGTCCCGACGGTAAAGTAAACGCTATCGATACTGATTATCAAATTGGTCAAGATAACGTTGCTTTAAAAGTAGGCCCATTTGGTCTAGACATTCACAACCGCGTTTTTGCTATCTCTGGGATGGCAATCGTACTTTTCGTGGTACTTACGTTAGCATTTAGACAACATGTTGAACCGTTTTTCGCTGGTTTACGCGGTTGGCTAACTTCAAACCTAGATTGGTTCTTCCTTTCTGCGGGTAACATTTTCGTACTAGTCTGTTTGATTCTAATTGTTACACCACTTGGTCGCGTTAGAATCGGTGGTACAGAAGCAACACCGGACTACACTTATGCTGGTTGGTTGGCAATGCTGTTTGCCGCAGGTATGGGTATCGGTCTGGTTTTCTTTGGTGTTTCAGAGCCTATGTCGCACTTTAGCGCGGCGCTAAATGGCGTCACCATGGAGAACGGTGTGCGTACTGACTGGTCACCTCTTGGTGGGGCTATCGGTGATACCGAAGCGGCTTCAGCGCTAGGTATGGCGGCGACAATCTATCACTGGGCATTACACCCATGGTCTATTTACGCATTGTTGGCACTTGGTTTAGCGATCTTCTCGTTTAACAAAGGGCTACCTTTAACCATGCGTTCAATCTTCTACCCACTGTTCGGTGAGCGAGTATGGGGTTGGGTTGGTCACGTGATTGATATCTTGGCGGTAGTTGCGACGGTATTTGGTTTGGCGACCTCACTTGGATACGGCGCATCGCAAGCGGCAACAGGTCTAAACTTCCTGTTCGGCGTGCCAATGACGGATACGACGCAAATCGTATTGATCGTAATAATCACAGCGCTCGCGCTTGTTTCTGTTGTGGCTGGCTTAGATAGCGGTGTTAAGCGCTTGTCTGAGATCAACATGGGTTTGGCGGCGTTACTATTGTTGTTTGTGATTGTTGTTGGTCCTACGCTGGCAATTTTCACTGGTTTCTTCGAAAACATCGGCGCATACCTTGCGAACATCCCTGCGCTCTCAATGCCATTTGGCCGTGAAGACGTTAACTACTCACAAGGCTGGACGGCATTCTACTGGGCATGGTGGATTTCATGGTCACCATTTGTGGGCATGTTTATCGCTCGTGTTTCTCGTGGTCGTTCAGTTCGTGAGTTTATCGTTTGTGTGATCCTTATCCCTTCGACTGTTTGTGTACTTTGGATGACGGCATTCGGTGGTACGGCGATCAGTCAATACGTGAATGATGGTTACCAAGCGGTATTTAATGCTGAATTGCCGCTGAAACTGTTTGCGATGCTAGACGTTATGCCATTGAAAGAAATTACGTCTATTGTCGGCATCGTGCTTGTCGTGGTGTTCTTTATCACTTCTGCAGACTCAGGCTCATTGGTTATCGATACTATTGCCGCTGGTGGTAAAGTGGATGCGCCAACACCTCAACGTGTATTTTGGTGTACGTTTGAAGGCTTAGTTGCGATTGCACTATTGCTAGGTGGTGGCTTAGCCGCAGCGCAAGCGATGGCTGTCACTACAGGTCTACCATTTACTATCGTGCTATTGGTAGCCACAGTCTCGTTAATCAAAGGTTTGATGGACGAGCCAAGACCAAAGTCGAAAAAATCACAGAAAGCGACAGTTTAGTGTCGATAGCTTTGAGATAGAAAGAGCCGCTAAAAGCGGCTCTTTTTTTACTCCGAGCTTCAGCAAAATTACTCGGAATTCCAGTCGGCAAGCGAAGGTATTAGTTATTGGTTTCATTTAAAAATACTACTCTTCTTTGGCGGTGTAAAACCTCTTAACCAATTTCGTTTTATTTTGCTGGTGGAAAAAAACAATTAGCAATGTGACTCGCACAAAATCGTAAATTACAATGTATCGAGTTACATTGTTGATATGCTGGTACTTGAGTTTAAAATAGAGAAAGAAGCTACTACTTTGGTAGTAGCTTCGGTAAAGATAGAGCTTTGTGCTGGTTTTTGTTACTGCGTGTATTTGTCCAGAACGGAATACAATTTATCTTTTTTCAATGGTTTAGATAAATAATCATCCATTCCCACATCCAAACAACGCTTAATATCTTGGTCTAGTACGCTGGCAGTGAGAGCGACAATTGGCGTTGAAGGTAGGTTGTTTAGCTTCTCATGGCTGCGAATTTCTTGAGTCGCCGTGAAACCATCCATTTCAGGCATCATGCAGTCCATCAATAAAATTTGGTATCGCTCGCCTTGTTTGATTTTGTTGAGTGCTTCCAGTCCATTGTTGGCGATGTCATAGTCATATTGTGCTTTTTTCAAAAATAGCGACACCACTTGCTGGTTAACTCGATTATCTTCAACAATCAGCACCCTAGTGCAGTTTTGGGGTGTTGGGGTGGGCTGCTGTATTTTGGCACTGTGATGCAACATGCGCTCTCGTAGCGCTTCTTTAGACTGAGCAATCGTACTGATTAAGCGTGATCCTAAAATAGGATACTTGATAATTCCATCGACTCTATCTTCATAATCGACTTCTTCAGAATGCATGGTTTGTACCATGATGATAGGGGTAGTGGGGGAAAGGGTCTGCAAGGCTTCAATGTTGTCCAGTACCTTCTGGCTCTCTCCATGGTACAAAAAGAAAATATCCGAATCGACGCTATGGGAAACATTGCTTATTCGCGTGACTTTTTTAATGCCGTAGAACTGGAGAGAATGCTCAAGATCGAGTGCAACTTTATCTTCTTCACACAGAATACATGCATGTTCAGCGACACTGGTTGTTTTGTGAGGCGTTCGCTCCAGCACTTCGACTGGAATAGTGAAATAGAAACGGCTACCTTCTCCTTTGATGGAGTCCACCTTTAGTTCTCCACCCATCAGTTTTGCCAATTGGCTACTAATACTCAGTCCTAGCCCAGTTCCACCAAAGTTGCGAGTGATAGAGCTGTCTTCTTGCTTAAATGGGGAGAAAATATCATCAAGTTTAGCCGCATCGATACCAATGCCAGTATCACTAACTGAGAAGGTCATTTGGCAAGTACCGCTGACCATCGTGGCTTCAACACCGATAGTCACCGAGCCTTGTTGGGTGAACTTGACGGCATTGGAGACTAGATTCATCAGTATTTGACGTAGCCGATGCTCATCGACCTTAACACTGTATGGCGTTTCACGGTCAATATTGAGTTCAATCGCGACGTCTTTCTCCGTTGCTTTGATGGCAATCATTGCTGCGGTGTCATAAATCGCGTCACGTACATCGGATGGATAGGCCGTGATCTCGATATGACCGGACTCAATTTTAGAAAGATCCAGTATATCGTTGATTAGCATTAATAAGGTTTGGGATGAAGTATCAATGGCATGCAAATAATCGCGTTGATTGGGTGTTAGTGTGGTATCGGCAATAATTTGTGACATGCCGATAATGCCATTAAGCGGGGTACGAATCTCATGAGACATGTTGGCCAAAAAGGTGCTCTTTGCCTTGTTTGATGTTTTGGCGTTGGCTTCAGATGCCACTAAGCGATGTTCCAGTCTAGCAATTGACCAGGTTGCATATGTAAGAATCGCCAGAAGGCACAATGTGAGTATCAACATTACCAAGTGAGTGTTTTGATCGATACCCTCTAGTCTTTGCTGGATTTGCTTTGGAATTTGCTGATGCATCACTTCCAGTTGTGACTCTACGTTGTGGATTTCCTGACGCAATGCGCCATGTAAACCAGACTCATGATTATAGCCAAGCGTCTGGTAGGCTTGTTGCAACTGGCTAAATTTTTGTTGATAGCTGAGTATCGCATCGCGCACGGTCTGGTTATCTTGCGAGGAAAGAAAAGAGAGCTTGAACAGTAGGTTTTGCGCGTTGAGTAACTGCTCTGGATTAAATGTGCGAAAGAAGTAATAGGTGCTCTCTTGTAAATCGATGATGGTTTGGTGATAGCGCTCATCATTGCTGCTGAGCATGGTCATCTCTAGTTTAAACCACGCATCTTTTAGCTCTCCAATCAGCCCTGTGTTGTCATTCCCTTCAATGGCGAGCTTTTGTTGGGCTAAGCGATTAAAGGTTTCGGTATAGTTGTCAATGGATCTGAGTAATGCTTGGGTGGAAAACTGGGCATCAAACTGATGTTTGGCAAAACCGCTCTCTATTTGGCTGATGCTTTCTTTGAGAGCATTAGCCTGCTGCAATGTCTCTTGGATATATTTTTCATCCACTCGGCTAAGGAAGTCTTTTTCTCTGCGTCGAACCTCTAACATCAAAGATTCTGATTGGGAAAGGGAGACTTGCAGCTCTCGCAGTTCAGCTTCAAGCTGTTTGTAATAGTGATTAAAGGCTGCAAATGTAGCGACTAATCCGACGATTAGCGCGCTCGCCAACAGCATTTGGAGCCGAATAGATTGCTTAATGGTTGCCATGACGTAGTACTTTTTAGTTATTGATATCTAAAGCCTAGACGATTTTCTCTTGCTCGTTACGGGATAGATGGAATTTGTGAGCGCACCCTTACATCACTTACAAAAGCGAAAGTATGTTATTGCGCCAGTGGCGCAACATATATGGGTTGGCGACCATTTTGTTTGTACCAGAGCGCGACCAAAATCAGAGAGTTGGTATTGATATTAAATGCGGTATTGAGTCCGCCGTTTTCATATTCGCCAGTGGGAATGCTTCGCGCGTGTAAACTGTTGTTAAGCACGGCTTGGAAGAGCTTTTCGCCGTACTCATCGTCATAGAGCACACTAAAACCAAAAGCGACTTTGTGGCTTAGAATTTGTGGATTCTCAATTACTTTTCCAGCAGGACTGACGCTCGTCCAAGGTTTTCCGTAGTAATAGAGATTGTTGTATGCGAACCAAGGGTTTTTGCTCATAGCATCCTCGGCGTAACTGTAAAGCTTACCTTGCTTAGCGGATTTGTTTTTGTGGAGTGCATAAAGGGTATCAATTTGATTCCAGTCTGCACCAGAGCTGAACTCCAAACTCGCTAGGACATACGGGTCACTGGTAAAAAAAGGCACATTGCGAGCATCAATTTTCAGTGTTTCGTTATCAATCTCAACATCAGTGAGATAGGTGTCTAAATCGGGGAGTGGCAGAGGGTAACCAAACATCTTGAAGCCAGAGGCGGCGTACTGTAGGTAACCATGCCGTCCTTCTTGGCGGTAATACTCCTTGCCGCGATAGAGTTTGGTTCCGTAAAGCGTCCCTTTGTGGATTGCTCGATCGAGTTGCCATTGATTCAGCAAGTCTTCTACGGGATCGGCGAACTCTGGATGTTGCTGGGTCAAAATTTTCAGCCAGATCAATAGCCGTCCGATATCGAGTGCCGACCATCCGTTGCCGTTAGTCGGTGTGTTGCTAAGTCTTCCTGATGGAAGACCTGTTTTCGTGTTGTACTCTCGATTAGGAAGAATCCCATTATATAAGGGTAAGGTTTTGAGCGTATGCAGTGTCTTACTTAACTCCAACTTAACCTCTTCATCACTCTTTAAGTTCAATGCTTCAAGCGCTAGTGTGGCGGCAATTCCACTGCCAACATCCCACATAGTTGTGTGGGAATAGCCTTGTACCGAGTCCCAAAGACCGGTGTTTTTGCGAAGATTGGTTTTGATGTAATGCTGTGCTTTTTTCGCTAATAGCAGCTCATTACGCGTTAATGGCACGCGAGGTGTTTCAGTGGGTTGCTCATTCTTACTTGCCTCTACTTCAAGGTCATTTGTTTGAACAATCGGGGGAGCAATAACACGGCGGTAGAACTCGGGGGGAGTTGCTGATTCCGTGATTGGTGCGGCGACACTGCGCTGACCGTAAAAACTCACGGCTTCGGCGGGCGTCTGGTCACTTGCGCTTGCGGCGAATGGCAAGAGTAAGGAAGCGCTCAAAATCAGAGAAAATAAAAGAGTACGCGGCACTATTGGCGTTGTTCCATATCTGTTGTGTCCTAAGATAATGATAATACAAGTTTTAATATCTGCTTATGAATGTTGCGTTTAACAGCAATAAGCGATGTAAGTGACAAAACTAGCGCGTCTTGCAGAAAAGGTCTGCAACGAGGGAGAAAATTAGTGAGAATTGTTTGAAAAACGACCGTTTTAATTGCTATGCTAACCACGTTTCAACACGATAATTAATCTTTTTAACAACGACGGACAGTACTGGCTAAATGGACTTATATTTAGTTAGGTAACGACGTATGCGACATTTCCGTGATTTTGTACACTCAATCGGGTTTACGCTTCCTCCAAGTTTGCACTTCAGCTCAGCGCTGTTGCCAGACTTTCATCATGTAACCAAAACCTATGCGCTTGATGAGGAGTCTAAGGGGCGACTACGTGACTATATGACACACCACACCCTCTATCTCGATGATTTTGGTCACATAGATCAGGGAGACTTTGTGTTGGCATTCTCGTTTGGTGATAGTGACTCAACCAACCAAAAACTCGCCAATGTGGTTGATTTGGTTTGTCACAGCAATCCAAAATTAGATGTGTGTTTGCAGCAAGAAGTGGCAAAACATACCAATCTATCTAATGCAACTGAAATCAGTTGCCAAGATTACCAAACAACCTTTGATGTCGCGCAAAAAGCGAAATTGCTGGGGTTAGGGCAACGTGTTGTGGTTGTTGCGCAGGCGTGGCATGCCAAACGATGTATCGAGACCTGCCAATCACTAGGTTTGGATGTCGTCGCCCTGAGAGGCGTGAATCATTTTCCATTTGATGACCCGCAGCCTTGGGTGCGAAACCCGATTAATTGGGTAATTAAAGAAAGCCATCGGGAACTATTTAGTGGCGTGCAAGTCAGTCAAAAATATCAATTGGCTTAACTAGCAAGCAAGTGCTCACCGTCTATACTTAACTGTATAATTATATGCAATTAAGTTGGTTAGAGAATGGATCTAGGGAATAAGAACCCTTTCGATGCGGTGCGAAAGGAAGTGTGGGCCGCTTTGAGTTTTAGTTTGGCTATCAACGTGCTGGTACTTGCCGTGCCGATTTACAGTTTACAACTGTTTGATCGGGTGATGAGCAGCGCCAGCATTGAGACATTGGTTGCATTACTGCTGATTACGCTGTTTCTCGTTACCTCGCAGGCTCTACTTGAACATATACGCACCATGCTGATGCAACGTTCGGCGTTAAAGCTCGATGCGACACTAAGTGGCGATCTATTGGCGAAAAGCATCGCGGCTTCCTCTAAAGCAAATCGGATTGAAAAACTCGCGCTGCAAAACTTAACCACCTTACGTAACTTTTTTGTCTCCCCTTCAACCAGCTCTCTGCTTGACTTGCCATTTACGCCATTTTTCCTACTGCTGCTGTTTGTGTTTCACCCTTATATTGGAATGGTTGCGTTAGTGGGCGTGGCAATTTTTGCCTTATTGGCGGTGCTGATGATGCTGGGGGGCAGAAAGTTGAGCGCTGAAGCGCAAGAGACGACTGCCAAAGTGAGCATGGAGTTGAATGATTACTTGCGTAATGCGCCCACACTGAAAGCGATGGGGATGAGTGAAAATGTGGGTAAATCTTGGCAAGCGACCAATGCGAAAGTGCTCAATTTGCAATGGTTGGTTAACTCACGTGCAAGCTTACTATTGGCGATCAGTCGCTATTTTCGCACCTTGCTCCAAGTCGCTGTATTGACTTGTGGTGTTTATCTGGCGTTAGGTCAACAGATTGGTATCGGAGCGGTTATTGCTAGCTCGATACTGATTGGGCGTGTACTCAATCCGTTTGAAAGTGCCGTTAGCGGGTGGAAAACCTGGTATAGCGCACTAAAAGCTTGGCAGAACCTAAACAATGCGGTGCTACAAGCTCCTCAAGTTAATAAAACACTTTTGCCGGAGCCGAAGGGCGAAATTCAGTTTACCAACGTTAGCCTTAAGTTTCCTAACGCACGCAAACCTACCGTACAGGGAATCAATTTTAAACTAGGGGCGGGGAATGCGCTGGCGGTTATGGGTAATTCCGGATCGGGCAAGTCAACGCTGGCAGGATTATTGATGGGAGTATATCAGCCGACGATGGGTGAGATTATGATTGATGGTGCCAGCATTGAAAAGTGGGACTTAAATCAATTTGGTCAGTATATCGGTTACCTTCCTCAGCATGTTGGGCTGCTTGCCGGAACGGTAAAGCAGAATATTTGTCGCTTTACCGCTGGGGATGACGATGCCGTGGTCAGAGCGGCCAAGCTGGCATGCATTCATGAGTTAATTATGGCGCTGCCAGAGGGATATGAAACTTACATAGGGGAAGGGGGCGTCTTGTTGTCGGGTGGGCAGAAGCAGCGCATTGGTTTGGCTCGTGCTATTTATTCCAACCCTAAGGTCCTTGTTCTCGATGAACCTAACTCAAACCTTGACCCAGAAGGGGAAACGGCACTGGCTATCGTGTTGCAGTACTGCAAAGAAAACCAAATTACCGTGATTATGATCAGCCATCGTCCAGGGTTTTTACGTCAAATGGATTGGGTGATCAAACTCAACGACGGCAAAGTCGAGAAAGCGGGCACTTGTGAGCAGTTCCTTGGCTTGCAGGTTGAAAGTGAGTCGAATACCAAATCTACCGCGAAGACAGCTTAGGGAGGCGTTAATATGGAAATGTTTAGCACCAAACGTCTTATCGTTATTGGAACTCTGATGACCCTGATGACAGTGGGAGGTTTTCTCGTATGGTCGATGTCGATGACTCTAAGCTCAGCATCTGTGGCCCAAGGTAGCCTAGTGGTAGAAAGTAAACGTAAGCAAATTCAACACTTGCAAGGCGGTTGGGTAAAGCAAGTTTTTGTCACGGAAGGACAGCAAGTTGCGATAGGCCAACCGTTGATCGAGTTATCAGATACTAAGGCAGACGCCGACTACCGCCGCTTTCTTTACCGCAGCTACTCATTGCTCGCCCAGCAATCTCGCCTAATTGCTTTAGATGATGAACGTGACACGATTGATTGGCCGGCCTTGTTGTTACAAGGTGAGGAAGCGTTGGTGATAGAAGCCTTGTTACGTAGTGAAGGGGTTCAGTTTGAACAAGCGAAGCTACGTCAGCAACTGCTTGATTCCCAATATCAGCAGCAGCAATTGTTGTTTGAAGAAAAGATCAAAGGTAATCAGTTTCAAAAGCGTGCGATCAGTACCCAAAGAGACTTAGTTCAACAAGAAATAGCGATGACTAAAGGGCTGGTTGATAAGGGTTATGTTTCTAAGACGCGTATGCTTGAACTGCTTCGACATAAGGCGCGCATCGACGCTGAACTGGCAGAAATTGGTTTGACAATTGATGTCTCTCAAAGGGAGTTAGAATCGTTACATCAGAGCCATCAAAGACAAAAACTTGAGTTAAAGCGTGAGTACTCAAGCCAACTTAAAGCGGTGAATGATGAGTTAAGAGACGTACAGCAATTGATTAAAACAGCACTCGATGTTCGTGAGCGGATAGTGATCCGCAGCGAGTTTGCCGGAAAAGTTGTGGGTATGAATATCGCGAGTATTGGTGGGGTGATAAAACCCGGACAAGTGCTGATGGAAATCGTACCTGATAGTGACGAGTTAATCGTAGAAGCAGTGGTGTCACCGAAAGATATTGATGTGGTGCGCACGGGGCTCGCCGCCAGAGTAAGGTTAACTGCGTACAGTGCTCGCAATACACCGCCTGTGGAAGGGCATGTGTTGCATGTTTCTGCCGATAGGGTAGTACAAGGGGGCGATGAACAAGCAACCCAAGGTTACTTAGTTAAAATTCGTTTTGATGCTCAAGCCATCGAGAACTTAACACAGCATCACGGAGTGGAGCTTTATCCTGGAATGCTTACCGAGGTGTTGATCTTAGGTGAAGAGCGCACGTTGTGGGACTACTTGGTTAGCCCAATTATCGTTGGCGCAGCTAAAGCCATGAGGGAAGTGTAATGACGGATGAAATGCTGTTTTGGTTGTGCTTTTACGGCTTTTTTATGCTGCTATCCGCGTTGGTCGGCTACCACAAAAAGAATACCGTTGCAGGCGTTCTACTCGGTTATGTGCTGGGCCCGATAGGTCTGGTTTTAATGCTGTGTAGCCGAGATAGACGGCACGGCTACTGTCCTCACTGTGCCGCTAAGGTTGATCGGCACGCATACTATTGCCCGAACTGTGAGCAAAAATGTTATAAGCAGTTGGTGTAACAATAGTCAAAGAGTGGTGGCGACCACTTTTGCAGTAACGGTGAGGTAAGCATAGTTCTGGTTGGATAAGAGAAGCGGCTATCAGGGTTGGGGGAAACAGTAAAGCGGCGCATAGCGCCGCTTTAGCTTTGGCTATCAACAGCTTTGATTATCTACACATCGTTAGTTTCTGGGAAGTTGATTTCATTGCTATCGAGGTCGCTCCAAAGAACCACCTCTTGCCCGGATTCGTTTTCGAAACGGTAACCATACAGAGAACCAGTGTCGATATTGCTCGCTTGATAGATGCTTTGCAGTGAGTCACTCATTTCAATATTGCTTTCGGTTAACTGCCAACCCCAACCGCTCAACTCAATGCTGCTTGCGCCGGTACAAACAAACTGACCCGCGGTTTCGCCAGCGGTATTGTTCGCGGCAATCTTGTCTAATGCGAGTGCCAGTTCGGTATCAGTTGAATTGATGTTAACCCCTTCCAGTTCTTGAAAAGCGTTGTGGCTCATATCAATCATGTTGCTTTGGTTGTCATTCTCAACCAGCAGAACATCGAAATCCGCTCCGCCACTGAAATGAACCATATTACCTTCGCCTGCGGAAATCTCGTCGGCATCAAACACTAATGTGTCATTACCTGCGCCACCGAATAGTTGGTCGACGCCACTACCACCATCAAGAAGATCATCACCCGTTTGACCAAAGAGCGTATCGTCACCAGCATCGCCAGAAAGCGTATCATTACCCAGACCGCCATCAAGCGTGTCGGCGTTGTCATTGCCGCTTAAGGTGTCGTTACCTTCGCCACCAGAAACGTAGTCCTCTCCTGAGCCACCAGAAAGTTTGTCATCGCCTTGTGCTCCGTACAGCATATCATTGCCTCCATTACCGGAAAGGGTATCATCGCCTTCCTCGCCGTAAAGTTTGTCAGCGCCGCCACCGCCGCCTAGATTGTCATTTCCTTCGCCGCCCCAAAGCTCATCATCGCCAGAATCACCACGTAGCGTGTCGTTGCCTTGGTTACCGCTAAGTGTATCGTTGCCAGAGCCACCAGAGAGGTAATCGTTGCCAAGACCGCCAGCCAATGTGTCGTGATCGTTTTGCCCCCAAATAGAGTCATCACCATCATCACCGCTGAGCGTGTCGTCACCGGAACCACCATACAATTTGTCATTGTCGTCACCACCGTAGAGAGTGTCGGCTCCGTCACCTGCGCTCAAGGTATCTTGACCTGCATCGCCGCGAAGAACATCAACGCCGCTGCCTGTAGTGATTTGGTCACGACCTTCGCCACCTTCGATTGTGTTGGTTCCGCCTGATACGGTCACCACATCATCACCTGTGCCAGCAGAGATAAGATTGGCGCCGCCTTGTGCGGTAATCAAATCGTTACCAGCGCCACCATCAACTTGGTTGAAACCACTGCCTGAAACTTGAATGGTGTCGTTGCCTTCTCCACCAGACAGTTGGTTGTTATCGCCAGAGACTTTGATAAGATCCGCGCCGTCACCACCGTCAATGGTGCTAGAACCCGCTCCGCTTGATTCGATGGTATCGTCGCCTAATCCACCGGATACAGTATTGTTTGCGCCCGATAGCTTGATAGTATCTTTGCCGTCACCGCCATCAACGATATTGTTATCTGACTCATCTTCGATGTAATCATCCCCCTCACCGCCAAGAAGAGTGTCTGCGCCACTACCACCAAGCAATGTGTCATCGTCTGCACCGCCTGACAGGGTGTTGGTTCCTCCTTCAGCAACCAGCTTGTCCTGACCTTCACCACCAAACAGTTGATCATTACCTGTGCCTGAGTAGAGTTCATCGTCACCCGAATCACCGGACAAAGTATCGTTACCAGCACCGCCAAAGATGAGGTCGTTCTCTTCACCACCAGAGACGGTATCATTACCTTCTCCCGCATCGATCAAATCCTCTCCTTGCTCGCCACTTAGGTTGTCGTTTCCAGCGGCTCCATACAATGTATCATTGCCTAATCCGCCACGAGCAATATCGCTACCAGCACCGCCATAGAGAGTGTCTTGTCCCTCGCCAAGGCTCACTGTGTTACGTCCAGCTTCACCGTATACCTCGTCATCGCCTAAACCCGCATCGATAGTATCGGTGCCTTCTCCAGCAAACAGCACATCATCGCCATCACCACCAGTAATGGTGTCATCGTCAGCTCCGCCATAAAGCGTGTCAGCCACATCACTACCGATTAACGTGTCGTCGCCTTCGCCACCAAAGATATTGTGGCTGCCTGTCTGTGCTGCGTAGAGCGTGTCGTTCCCTTGTTCACCTAGTATGGTGTCTTGGCCGTCATCACGAATGGTATCGTTGCCCGCTCCGCCAGCAATAAAGTCGAAACCTTCGCCACCAATAATTTCATCGTCGCCAGCCCCGCCAAATAGAGCGTCATTGCCTTTACCGCCCATCACAAGGTCATTGCCATCGCCTGCGTCGATATGGTCGTCGCCTTCACCTGCGTCAATGGTGTCAGCGCCATCTCC
Source organism: Vibrio panuliri (assembly GCF_009938205.1). Taxonomy (NCBI): domain Bacteria; kingdom Pseudomonadati; phylum Pseudomonadota; class Gammaproteobacteria; order Vibrionales; family Vibrionaceae; genus Vibrio; species Vibrio panuliri. Next base: position 485,671 of record NZ_AP019655.1, read on the forward strand.
AGCGAACACTTGGTCACTACCTTCACCACTGTTGATAGTATCGGCATCGGTACCACCATAGACAGTGTCATCACCCAGTCCTGTTTGGATCGTATTGCTGCCGGACTCACCATAAACAGTATCGTTGCCTGCTCCAGTATCCACTTGGTCATCGCCGCTACCCGCAAACACGGTGTCATCACCAAGACCAGAGGTGATGGTGTCATTACCCGCACCGCCAGAAAGCAAGTCTGCTTGGTCGGCACTGATCAGTGTGTCATCACCATCTTCACCGTAAATTTCACTGCGACCTGAGCCGCCATCAAGCATATCAGCGCCTTGACCACCGACGAGAATATCGTCACCTTCACCACCAAGCAGGGTGTCGTCACCACCATCGCCGATTAGGGTGTCGTTACCTTTCTCACCCAAAATATGGTCGGCGCCTTGACCGCCAAATACCGTATCATGTCCATCACCTGCAGAAATCGAATCATCACCGTCGTTACCTTCGATAATGTCATCGCCACCATTTGCTGTGATGGTGTCATCATCGGCACCGCCATACAGTTTGTCACTTTCCTCTGAGCCGATTAGAGTATCTTGTCCTGAGCCTCCATAGAGTTCACTGGCATTAAGCCCAGCAGTGAGTTGGTCGTCTCCGGCTTCGCCAAACAATTGGTTGTTGCCTTGTTGACCGAATAGTTGGTCATCGCCACCGCCAGCAAAGACTTGGTCGTTGCCTTCTCCGGAGTAAATTGTGTCGGCTCCCTCACCAGCAAATGCTTTGTCGTGACCGCTGCCAAGCGTGATAGTATCGCTCCCGCTACCCGTGTAGACGGTGTCATGCTCGGTGCCTGAATCTACGATATTGTCACCGTCGCCAGCAAAAATCGTATCGTGACCAGAGTCGGTGGTAATGGTGTCAGCACCGCTGCCTGCGTACATTAAGTCATCACCTGAGCCTGTCACGAGTGTGTTGTCACCATCGCCCGCGTAGATGGTGTCGTGACCTTCACCAGTGGTGATCGCGTCGTGCCCAGAATCCGTGTAAATGGTGTCGTCACCACTGCCGGAATCGATGGTGTTGTTACCCGTCTCGCCAAATACGGTATCGTTGCCCGCACCAGTGTCGATGATATCGTCGCCGCTGCCTGCATAGACTTGGTCATCACCTAAACCGGTGGTGATGTTATCAATGCCTTCATTGGCATGCACAATATCGTCACCATCACCGCCATCAATGGTGTCATTACCCTCGCCACCGAATAGTTGGTCATCACCTTGACCACCGAGTAGGGTGTCGTCTCCTGCGTCACCGTAAAGGGTATCGTTGCCTTCACCACCAATGAGTTGGTCGTCGCCTAACTCGCCGACTAATGTGTCATGGCCTTCGTCACCACTAACGATGTCATCACCGTCGCCACCAAGAAGTAAATCTGCGCCAGTTCCACCGGAAATCGTGTCTTGCCCTTGACCGCCGAGTACAAAGTCATTGCCTGCACCAGCAGCTATAGTATCGTCGCCTTCCTCACCATGAATTTCATCTGCCCCCGCATTGCCTTCAAGTTGGTCAGCGCCTTTACCACCAAATAGTTTGTCGTCACCTTCGCCGCCAAGCAGTGTGTCTTGACCGTCATCACCGATTAATGTGTCATTGCCGTCGCCACCTTCAAGGTAGTCATCGCCTAACTCACCCATCAAAAGGTCGTCACCGTCTCCACCATAAAGGGAGTCATCACCATCTGAGCCGAGAAGGGTATCGTTGTCGGCGCCACCATACAGGGTGTCATCGCCCGAACCTCCGACTAGGACATCATCGCCAGTGCCGCCATACAGTGTGTCATCGTTGATGTCGCCATCGAGAAAATCGTTTCCTTCCCCACCGTAAATGGTGTCATCGCCTTGTTGTCCTTTTAGAATATCGTCACCCGCACCACCGTCGATGGTATCGTTATAGATATTACGAACCTGTACGCTCATGTCGTCGAGCTGCGAGATAGGCTGATTCTCCTCATCGATAAACGTAATCACCACGCTACCGTCGTCGGGGAGCTTGGCTTGTGGGATATCAATGTCTACCTTTATTTCACCGTTCTCGTCCACGGTTGCAGCTTGCGTCGCAATTACCGCGCCTTTCTCATCACTAATTTCGATGGTTATCTCTTCGCCTTGCTCAAAGCCCGACGCCGAAGTAGAAGTTTGCACAGCTTGATTGACGATATACTTGTCGACTCTAAGAGAGTGACTAATTTGCTCGCCTTGCTCAGGAGAGTACTCGTAGACTGTGGCGGCAGTTCCCCATGAATCATCACTGCTTGTCGGTTGGGATTCTTCCTCGTTGGTACCGTATTCAACGTCACCCAGAACAGTATCAGCGCCATCGCCAGACTTGATGTTATCACTGCCTTCGCCAGCCGTGACAAAATCATCTCCGCCAAGCGTGGAAATCTCATCATTACCAGATTGGCTGTTTACTGCGTCATCTTGTTCTGTACCAACAATCAGATCGTCGTGTTTTGTTCCTTCCATGAGTCTTCTCCTAGCCTGAGTGTAGAATCTGACTAAAGCAAGTGTGATACCAGATTCATAATTTATGGTTATTTTTTAAGATTAGACTTTGGTGAGGAATTTGCTACGAAAGTTTACTTATGCAGAGAAAACAATGACAAAGAGGCTAAAATGCGAAGCTATAGGCGAGGGTAATCGTGCCGTCTTTGAACCGTCCAGTGTCTTCACCGCGTTCGGAGGAGCGCCAGCGATTCCCAGAATAATTATTATATTGCAAAGTGATGGTACCTGGTCGCCAATCAAAATAGCCAAAACCGTAGGTAAAATCGGGGTTCCATGGTTGCTGTTGTGATTTGTCAAAATAATAAAACGCGGTGCCGTTGATATACCAGTTACCAAAAATCGAATACTTGCAACCAAGACTGATGGTTTGCAAGCCTGTTTGATATGAGGTCGAGTCGAGGTCAAAAAACTCCGGTGTGTAGTTGTAATCGACTTGGCAACCAATTGCGCCATCCGGGGTAAAGGTTAACCAGTCTTTGACCGGGTTAGTAATCGGAAACTTCCAGCCAAGAGACCAAGTCCCTTGTTTGAAGTTGGTGACTTTTTCGCCCTCTGAAGGATTGAACCGATTCCCACCATAATTTGAATAGACCAAACTCAATGTATAAGGTCGCCAGTCACTGTAACCAAATACATAGGTAAAGTCTGGGTTCCACGCTTGCTGTTGATCGCTATCCCAATAGTAGTAAGCCGTGCCTGAAATAAACCAAGCCCCAGCGATTGAGTACTTAAGCGACAGGGTGGACGTCGTATTGTTGTTGCTTGGCCCGCTAGTCGCTCCCGGTGGAAGATTGGCGGATTCTGTCTCTGCAAGCGGGTGGTGATAGCCGATGTTGCCACTTAAACCATCGAGAAAAGTGCGATTCTCCCACTCTTGATAAGGAAAATCGAATGAACTGCTGACGCCTTTCCAAATATCATCAAACGTGGTGTCTTCTACCTCTGGTTGTATGGAGGGCGTTGTTTGAGTCAGTACATGTGGTGAAGGTTTGACTGCATGGGGACTTGTATTGGCGTGGTAGGTATCCGCGTAAGCGAATATCCCTGGATAGGCCAAGGGAGAAATCAGTACCAAACGTGCTAGCCATTTCACCAATTTTACATCTTCCATAACGTTGATTGTGAAGGTGTGTTAGCAAGGTCAAGAATAAGACCTAAGGCAAAGAAAAATATACCAAATTATTTGCATTGCCACTGATTGAGTCTAACCTAAAGTTATAGAGCTTGCTAAATAAAGCGTCGATCAGTGATCCAGTTAAACTTTCTTAACTGAAAAACATTGAGCGAAGAATAAAAACTAAAAGTAATCAAAAGGCTAGGGATGAAGGAAATTCTGCTGGTGGATGATAGCCGAACCATCCTGATTTATATGGGTTCGGTCTTGAAGTCGAAAGGATTTAAGGTCTTTACCGCAACAAGTGGTGAGGAGGCCTTAAGGGTGCTTGCTGAGCAGGACTCTATTCAGTTTGTCCTATCTGATTGGTTGATGCCAGGCATGAGTGGTATTGAACTCTGTCAAACCCTGAAAAATCGCGAGTTTGGACGCTATATCTTCTTTGTTCTCCTCTCTTCCAAAAACGACCAAGAATCGATTGTGACAGGTATTGATGCTGGCGCCGATGACTTTATCGACAAGAAAACCTCAGTTGAAGAACTCGAAGCTCGTGTACGAGCTGGATTTAGAACTTTAGCACTACACAATGAAGTGGTACTAAAGAATCAGGAGTTAGATACGGCTTATGAGACCATTAAGCGTGACTTGGATTCGGCTGGTGACCTCATAAAGCAAATCCTACCCAAGCAGAAGCATTTCCCAGCCCTTGAGTTAAGTTATATCTCCATTCCAAGTGCACAAATTGGTGGGGATATGCTGGGTTATATGCAGCTAGATGAGTCAAATGTCGCTTTTTATTTAATTGATGTTGCGGGACACGGCGTTTCCTCGGCCTTGATGTCGTTTTCAGTACAGCAAAGCTTATCCAATGTCAGTACAGATGCGTCAATTTTGCTCCGTGAAACGGAACAGGGTAAGCAAATTGTGCCACCGGAAAAAGTGGTCGAAAAACTTAATCAAATATATGCCAGTGCATCGAGCAATATGCTCTATTTCACCATGATTTACGCAGTCCTCAATACCCAAACTGGGGTGCTTTCTTACTGCTGTGCTGGTCATCCTCCACTAGTGTGGTATCGCGACAGTGACACGACAGCAGAGCTTATTGGCCATGATAATTTTGTAGTGGGCGCTTTTGAAGATATTGAGTATCAGTCTGAGTCTATTCAGTTGCAAGCAGGGGATAGAATTTGGTTCTATTCCGATGGCATTACAGAGGCTGATAACGGTACAGGGCAGTTCTCAGAAGATGGTCTGAGAGATTTAATTTCAAACCTCAATCAATACCCGACGCAACAGCAGACATCAGTGTTGGTCAAGTCGGTTCAAGATTGGCGACAAACTGATAGCTTCGACGATGATGTTAGTATTTTGGTCGCGGAATGGAAAGGTTCAAATAAGGGAGAAAACGTATGCGATATGAAGTTAACCAAGACGGCGACTGCACCGTTTTTCGAATAGACGAAGAACGTTTTGATGCAAAACTAGCTCCGGAGTTTCGTGCGCAGATCGAAAGCGTAATGAGTGAGCTTTCTCCTCATTTGGTGCTGGATATTGGTGCGGTGAAGTTTATGGATAGCAGTGGTCTGGGCGCCGTTATGGGTGTTTATAAGCTGCTGCGTGATAAAAAAATCAGTGTGGCTTGCCCACAAAAGCCAGTGCAAGATTTGTTTAAACTGACGCGAATGGATCGTTTGATTAAAACATACGACAGTGTTGAATCGGCGACAACGGCACAAGTGTGAGGAGCTAGCAATGAAAGGAATGATTCTCGCTGCTGGCAAAGGAACTCGCGTTAGACCGATAACTCAGTCTATTCCCAAGCCAATGATTCCTATTTTGGGAAAACCGGTCATGGAGTCGATGATTGAGCTGTTTGCGCAACACAATGTTCGTAAAATTATGGTCAACACCAGTCATCTTGCAGAGGTGATCGAAGGGTATTTTGGTGATGGTCATCATTTTGATGTCCAGTTGTCGTATTCCTACGAAGGCGAGTTGGTTGATGGCGAATACGTCAGCAAGGCTTTAGGCTCGGCTGGTGGGATGAAAAAAATCCAAGAGTTTTCGGGATTTTTTGACGAAACTTTCGTCGTAGTTTGTGGTGACGCGTGGATCGACCTGGATCTAACGGAAGCGATTCGTCGCCATAAAAAGCTCGGTGGGATTGCCACGATTATCACCAAAGACGTATTGCCTGATGACGTAGAAAAATATGGTGTAGTTGTGACTGATTCCCGTGGTCAGGTCACCAGTTTCCAAGAAAAACCGAGCAAAGAAGAAGCGTTGTCGACCAAAATCAACACCGGGATTTACATTTTTGAGCCTGCGATATTTGACTACATTCCCAAAGATCAAGAGTTCGACATCGGTAGTGAGCTTTTTCCTCTATTGGTAGAAAAACGTCTTCCTTTCTACGCGGTTGATTTGAAGTTTCAATGGCTAGATGTGGGTAATATCCATGATATTTGGGGTGTGACGCGAGATATTCTAGATGGCAAGGTACCAGGTTATCGTATTCCCGGTACGCAAATCAGAGCGGGAATTTGGTTAGGCATTAATACCGTGGTTGATTTGGATAAGTGCAATATCCAACCTCCAGTCGTGATTGGGAGTGGTTGCAAAATTGACGATACGGCATCCGTGATTGGTCCCGCGTTGATTGGCGCGAATTGCGAGCTAGATGCCAACTGTCGTGTGCAAGAGTCGCTTATTTTCGACAATATTCACGTTGAGTCTGATGCCGTGGTTGAGCAGCAGACAATATTTGGCAACTACTGTATTGGGCACGATGGCAAACCTTGCGAGGATCAGCGTTGGCAACATTTGCGTTCCAGTCCCAAAGAGCGAGTGTCTGACGCCCTCAAGTCGATATAAAAAGGAAATAAGGATGACCAATAGCCCAACTCGGCGTTTTGGCAGTACTTATCCTAGCTCATTAGATGCATCGCGTGATGCATGTGCTGAGCTCAACAAGTTTTGGCAACTTACCGGAATAGAAGAGGCGGTTTCTGCGCAAGTTGAACTTTGTATTGTTGAGATGATGAATAATGCCTTCTTGCACGCATACCAACAACAAGAAGGCTTACCAATAGAGCTAGTATGCGAGTTGTTTACCGATTCAACGCCTTATTTAACTCTGTCAGTGTCTGACTGCGGCTCAGCGATGTCGCAGCAAGAGCTAGACAGTAAGTTGAACAATCAGTTTATCGAGCCAGATCCTGATGACGACACAACTTGGACGACATCCGGACGTGGCTTCATCATTGTGTCGAGCTTGATGGACTCAGTGGAACTCAAAACGGAAGGTGACAAAAACACCTTTGTAATGAAGAAAGAGCTTTCGGAAATCGATTAGTTCAAGCATGAAACAGATTGGCTAGATAAAGACAATAAGAATAGGGAGAACAAGGATGGATCACTATTTTAAGGCTTTCGAGCATCGTGTTCCGCCAGAGCCAGTACCACATAGTATTCCGCGAGAGTTACTGTATCAGTATCTTGCTACCTGTAATTTGACGCTTGGCATTTGGTATTTATGGTGGCGTTGGTCTTATGCACTTAACTACGACGCATTGTGGTTCTCTCTTCCGCTCGCGTTTGCGGAGTCATGTGCTTTTATTGGTTCAATGCTGTTTACCTACAACCTATGGAAAGTGAAGGATGAACCGCGGCGTGAAGCACCATTTAAAATTGCTGAGTGCGTGAGCGACACAGATGAAGACAGACCAATCAGTGTCGATGTGTTTTTCCCAAGCTATGACGAAGAGCCTGAGTTAGTGAAACTCAGCATACTCGATGCACAACGAATTCGTTACCCACATGATATTGAGATAAAAATCTACATTCTTGATGATGGCAATCGCCCTGAAATGAAGGTGATGGCCGAAGAAATGAACGTTGGTTATATTACTAGAGACGGCAATATTGGCTTCAAAGCTGGAAACTTGCGCAATGCGATGGAAAGAACATCGGGTGATTTCGTGGTTATTTGTGACGCCGATACCCGCCCATTTCCTACTATCCTAGAGAACACGTTAGGTTATTTCCGAGATCCAAAAGTAGCTTGGGTGCAGACGCCACAGTGGTTTTTCGATTTGCCTGAAGGGGAGCGTTTACCAGCCTTTTTACAACGTAAAGTTGGTGCTTGGGCTGCATCGCTTGGAGCAGGATTTGAAAAGTTTTACGGCCCAGTCACACTAGGGCAAGACCCTTTTGTAAATGACCCGCAGATGTTTTATGACGTGATTCAACGTCGCCGCAACTGGGCTAATGCGTCGTTTTGTTGCGGAGCGGGTTCAATTCACCGCCGAGAAGCGGTGATGGAGGCCGCGTTGCGTGCTTATGCTGAGCAAATTACCAAAGAACAAGATGAAGTTGAGCGACAAATCCGTCGTTTAACCAAAGAAAAGCAAGTTGATAAAGATGTCTCAGACAACTTACGCAATGAAATCTTGTTTGATACCGAGTTCACGCCTTATAAGTTTCACGTTTCTGAAGACCTTTATACATCGATTGTGCTGCATGCTGACCAAGAGCGAGGCTGGCGTTCGGTGTTGCATCCTCGAGTTGAGAGTAAAATGCTTTCTCCACAAGATCTGCAAACATGGACCGTACAGCGCTTTAAGTATTCCGGTGGGTCGATAGATATCTTTATGAACGACAATCCCATCTTTCGTAAAGGGCTTAATTTAAAGCAGAAGCTGATGTATGGCGCGAGTTTTTGGTCTAACTTATCGGCGATCTGGAACATCATTTTCCTTGCTTGTCCGATTGTCTACTTTCTCACCTCTATCGCGCCGGTCAGTGCTTATGACGTCACTTTTTACATGCACTTTTTACCTTATGTGCTCACCGCCGAGCTGGCGATGATGATAGGAACTTGGGGCGTTGCGGGTTATAAGGGCAAAACGAATTTCTTGTCATTTTTCCCGGTCAACTTACGAGCATTATGGACGGTGTTGCGCGGGCGCAAGATCAGCTTCCCAACTACCCCAAAAGAACGTCAAACCGGTAACTTTTTCAAACTGGTTATCCCGCAGGCAATGGTCTTTTTTATTAGCCTATTTGCGCTTATTTTCGCATGGGTAGGGTACAGTTTTGGTTCTTGGGGTAACTATTCATTTGGCGGACTGGTTCTTAACACATTTTGGATTATCAATAACATGATGGCGATGTGGGGCATGATGGCTGCGGCTTTCTGGACGCCACCTTCGACCGATGAAGATGCACAAGCGGCAACGGATGCAGAGGAGTTAAAATATGGAGTTTAAGCAAGCATTAGTTAATGCGCGTCACCACATCGTGTTTATTTTAGGCTTAGCGACCGCGCTGGTGATTGCCTTCGCTATTGAAACCCGTGAAAGTGGACAAGTGCTTGGCAATATCAGCTTTGAAGCCCCAGAAGAAATCCCTTTCAAGCAAAGTCGCGTTCTGACGGCGCAAGAGTATGAGTGGGCGAACATTGCGTGGCAATACTTTGAAAACAACTACCAAGAAAACACTGGCTTGGTGAACTCGGTTGATGGATATCCTTCAACCACTATGTGGGATACCGCTTCCTATCTAATGGGCTTGATTGCTGCTGAAAAACTGAATGTGATATCAAGTGACGTATTCAATATGCGCATGGAAAAGGCGCTAACGACCTTGGCACGTCTACCTTTGGTCAACGGTAAGTTGCCAAACAAAGCTTACAATACCCAAACGCTGCAAATGGTGGATTATGAGAACAACCCCAAAGAAAATGGTATCGGTTGGTCGGCGATCGATATTGGTCGTATCTTGGTGCCAATGAACGTATTGATTTGGCAGTATCCGCAATTTAATCAGCAAGTAAACAACGTACTTGTGCATTGGCGAGTCAGTGAAATGCTGATTGATGGCTATATGTTTGGTGCCAGACCAAGTGCTAATAATAATCAGATGGAACTGGTTCAAGAAGGGCGTATTGGTTATGAAGAGTATGCCTCTAAGTCATTGGCTCTGATGGGGCGAGATGTATTTAACTCAATGAAATACATTGATTTCCTAGAAATGGTTGATGTTTATGGAATACAAATCCCTACCGATAAACGGGATCCTGCGGAGTTTCATGCCCACAACTACGTGGTGAGTGAGTCCTATATTCTGGATGGTATTGAATTTGGTGCCGATAGTGTATCGAAAATTTTCGCCCACCGCGTTTATCAAGCTCAACAGCGTCGTTATAACGAAACTGGCATTTTGACTGCGGTGAGTGAAGATAACGTTGATGAGTCACCTTACTTTGTCTACAACACGGTGTTTTCCAACGGTAAAACGTGGAACGCGATTTCAGATGACGGTAAAGATCAAGCTCATTTGAAAACCCTTTCGACCAAGGCTGCATTTGGCTGGTACGCATTGTACGAAGAGGAGTATACCGACTTGTTAATTCAAGAGGCAGGTGAGCTGTACTCAAATAAGAAAGGCTGGTATTCGGGACGCTACGAACTCGATGGTCGAACGAATAAAGCCATCACGGCCAATACCAATGGCATTGTGCTGGAGTCATTAGCTTATATTGAAAATGGTCCATTACTGACAATCGGTGAGAAATAATAATAACTAAGGATAGTTGTATGCGCGGCATTTGTTTAGGTTTAATTACGCTTGCTCTGTTTGGTTGTGGTAACAAGTACAATCAGTTTTCAGACGATATTGTTGATAGAAAATCTCATTGGAACACACCCAAACCTCGCTCAGGGGAACTGACTGAGCAAGAAATGGATATGGCTCGAATTGCGTGGAAGTATTTTGAGAATAACTACCAAGAATCGACTGGGTTGGTGAACGCGGTAAACAATTATCCATCAGTGACGTGGTGGGATGCCGCTTCTTACCTAGCGGGTATGGTGAGTGCGTATGAGCTTGGCATTATCGAAAAAGAGGAACTGGACTCACGTCTAACCCGTTTTCTTGCCACGTTAAACAAGCTCGATCTATTCCGTGGTGAGTTACCCAATAAAGCCTACAATACCCAAACGGCGGCGAAGGTGGACTATGGTAACCAACCTGGTGAGATTGGCTACTCAGCTCTTGACTTAGGGCGTTTGATGATTTGGCTACACATAGTCAAAAACCGCTTCCCTGAGTTTGGACCGAGCATTGATTCTGCGGTATTGCGCTGGAATTTCTGTAATCTGATTGATGAGAACGGCACCATGTTTGGCGCATTGCTTGAGCCGGGCAAAGAAGTTCAGTATTTGCAGGAAGGTCGGCTAGGTTATGAAGAGTACGCAGCGAAGGGGTTTGAGCTGTGGGGTTTTAACGTCACCCAAGCGATTATGCCTGAGCCTTATTCAACCATTAACCTGTTCGGTTATGATGTGCCATATGACACCCGCGACCCACGCAAATTAAAAGCGCATAGTTACGTTGTAACGGAAAGTTATGTACTCGATGGGATTGAACTTGGGTGGGATGTGGTGTCAGACCGTTCTGCTCATGACGATCACTATTCCCATGACTGGATGGCTGAGTTCGCCTTGCAGATCTATCGTGTTCAAGAAGAAAGATACAAACAGACAGGCATTATTACCGCACGTACTGAGCACCAACTCGCTGGTGCCCCTTACTTTGTTTACGACACGATTTATACCGACGGATTTGCGTGGAACACCATCTCTGAAGTAGGGGACTTCTTACCTCAATATTCGGCAGTAGCGATCAAAGGTGCTATGGGGATGTGGGTTTTGTGGGACACTGAATATACCGATTTGCTGTTTGACCATGTCTCTACCGCCTACGATAGAGACAAAGGGTTCTATGAAGGCATTTTTGAGAACGGAACGGGTCTAATCAATACTTTTACCTCCAATAATAACGGCATCACACTGGAGATTCTTCTGTACAAAAAACAAGGTAAATTACTGACATATCAAGATAACCCCGCTCCAAGTGTATGGGAAAAGGCGCTTGAATCGCCATTTGGTTATGAAGGGCAGTGCTTACCACGTAAAAAAATCGAACCCGTAGAATAGTGAGATTGCCAATGCTAAAGAATTGGGTTGTTTTAGCAAGCATCTACCTGTTGACCGCCTGTGGGGTGGTATATCAAGGCGTAAATCATGGCATTGAGGCGATAAACCAATCGCAAATGTTACGTCAAGGGCGGCATGGTGAGTTGACCGAGCAAGAGCTAGCTTGGGCTGCGACGGCATGGAAATACGTTAGCAACAACACTCAACTATCTACAGGCTTAGTCAATAGCTTAGATAACTATCCGACCACCAATATGTCTGGTATTGCCGATTATCTGGTTGCGTTACTGGCAGCGAAAGAGTTCGAGTTTATAACCAATAAAGAGTATGACGAGCGACTCTCTTTAGTGTTGAGCTTTCTGAACAAGATGCCGCTGAGTCAGGGCCAAGTTCCAAATAAGGTATACAGTACTCAACATGGCCAGATGGTTAACTATGGCAATCAACCTCAAGACATTGGTTGGTCTTCTCTAGATATGGGACGGCTTTTGATTGTCTTGGCTATCGTTAAGCGTCACTCACCTGAGTTTACGGAATACATTGATAAAGCGGTGTTGCGTTGGAACTTTTGTGAGTTGGTTAGTGAAGATGGTGAACTATATGGCGCGGTGGTACATGATGGGCAAGTGCATCGTTACAAAGAAGGGCGCCTTGGCATTGAAGAATATACATCTTACGGCTATCTCGACTGGCATATCGTGCCGGAAAAAGCCTTTAATATCGAACCTTATGATGTCGCGACTATTTATGGGGTTGATCTTATTTTTGATGGGCGAGACCCGCGTATTTTCAATGTGCTAAGACCGGTTTATACCACGCCTTATCTCTGGTTAGGGCTCGAGTTTAACTGGGATGATATTGGTGACACAGGCTCAAGTGACGCCAGCCATAGCAATGATACCTTGTCTGCGATGGCTGATGCGATATATCAAGTTCAGGAACTGCGCTGGGAAAACGAGCGTATTTACACCGCTCGTGGTGAGCATGTTGTCTCTGGCGAGCCTTATTTTGTTTACGATGCGATTTATGGGCTGGGTACCCCATGGATAACGCTGGCAGAAGATGGTTCGTCGCATGACCATCTAGCGTTAGTTTCAACTCGTGTTGCATTTCAAATGTGGGCGCTATGGAAAACGGACTATACCGACCGTTTGATGATATTGGTCAAAGAGCTCTATGATCCGCAACGAGGTTGGTACGAAGGGCGTTACGAGATGACCAGTGCTTATGAAAAAAGCTTAAGCTTAAAGACAAATGCTGGGGTGCTGGAAGCGCTGTTATACAAACAGCAGGGTAAGCTATACAAAAATGGCGACAGTAAAGAGTACCGTGACGTACAGTTTAACTCGCGTTTTAGCCACCCTGGTCACTGCTTAGTGGAGACTTTCCGATGAGAAGAGTGCTACTGATCATTCTGGGATTAATCGGTTATGTCGCAGCGTGCGCCGCACAAACGGTGTTGCCAAAGCCAGCTATTGATGCCTTAGTCGCGCCTACGCTAATTCTCGGTCAAGGGCGATACGCTCAAGCAGCGGATAGCTTTCATGCTCAAAGCACCCAAGTTTTGACGCTAGAAAGGAAACTTGGCACCAAGTTGATGTGGCAGGTAGCTGGTTTAGCCGAAGGGTTAGCAGCGATAGCAGCAGAGAAAAACCAAGACCCAATGGCTTATGAGTACTGGGCTAATAGCGTGCGTTACTTTTTGATGTCAGGGAGCAGTTGGCAAGCGTTGCAAACCCAGCTTCATCAGGAGTATGAGCAATCGAATAGTCGTTTGCAGGTCAGCATGTCACCTGGTGATAGCGGTGTTGCCGTTGATAATGCATGGTTAGAGCTGTTCTCCATAGTTGAGGTATGGCAAGAGCGTTTAGACTATTTTTACTATCGCCAACCATCAGCCGATTTAGCCACTCAAGTTACGCAGTCGCAGCAGGCGTTGACTGGTCAAGAGAGCCAACCTTTGCCAGAAAGGGGAGCGCAGTTACGTCAGTACGTGCCAAATAATCAACTCAACTTAGATTCTGGGTTTACCAATAGACAGACTTTTGAACCTAAAGCCTCTACGGAATTGCCTCGTGCTCGCTCGGTCTCTCCTAACCCAGCAAATATCTCATCACAGCCAGTAGTTATCGAGTCGTCACCCGTCGTCATTACTTCGCCGCTTAGTCCGCCAAGAGCGATTGTTGAGCAGGACCACGCTGGAGAGCAGACAGGAGACGCTCAGCAAGCAAGCTCACCGTCATCCGAAGAGGTTGAGGAGAGCAGTCAATTTCGCGCCAATTTAGACGCCGGTAGTACTCAAGGAGTCAGTGCAACCCAACGGCGAACTTTTACACCTGAATAATTACACCATTTCAATTGACTTACCGTCCATAGAATTTCAAATCATGTGGCTTTACCCTTTTTGTAAATAAATGCCTCATGTTTTTTGTCATTTTCATTAGCCAATATAAACATCGTTTTTAAATATAGGTTTGCGCTATTAGCTTCAATGTTGCGCTGCTATTTGATTTATTCCCTCTAATCATAAAACTTCCTGCGAAAAAATATTTCTCTAATTTCTGTTATACCATCTTACAGGTCTAATGTTTACAAAAAACGCATTAACTGTGAACTATGATCGCTTATTGAACAATTTATTAAAATGAAAAATAGCCATAATTAATTGAAATATATAGAGTTAATGTAGTTTTGGTTGATCTTGATTTTACTTGACTGTGTTTATTTGTGATATTTGTATCGTTTTTAGTTAATCTTAAGATCTAGGATTAGTTCGTGAAACAAAGTGAAATACTAATGGGAAGTGAACTTTATCTTGGAGTGAAAAAATGAAAAAAATACTTAAAAGCAGCTCTCTGGCTTTGGCGTTGGGTATATTTGCTAACTCAGCTTTGGCAACTGATTATGCAGTGATACTAAAAACGCTAAATAATCCATTTTGGGTGGAAATGAAAGAGGGGATCGAGAAGTACGCTCAAGAAAATAATATCGACGTTGATATTTATGCTGCTGCATCAGAAGGCGATATGCAGAGCCAGATGCGTTTGTTTGAAGACGTTACAAATCGTGATTACAAAGGTATTGCATTTGCTCCACTTAGTGCAAACAACCTCGTTTTCCCCGCCGTAAAGGCATACAAAAAAGGTATTCATCTAGTTAACTTAGATGAACGTGTCGACATTGAAGGGATGAACAAATCAGGAGCTCAAGTAGCAGGTTTTGTCACCACTGACAACGTTGCTGTGGGGGCAACCGGTGCGACCTATATCATCGAGCAACTTGGTGCCGAGGGTGGCAAAGTTGCTATCGTTGAAGGTAAAGCAGGAAACGCTTCCGGTGAGGCTCGTCGCTCTGGCGCCCAAAAAACGTTTGATGCGACCAAGAATATCAAGCTAGTTGCTTCACAACCTGCTGATTGGGATCGTATGAAAGCACTTGATGTAGCAACCAACATTCTACAACGCAACCCCGATCTAAAAGCTTTCTATTGTGCTAACGATACCATGGCAATGGGTGTTGCTCAGGCTGTTAGAAATGCAGGCAAGACAGACTCAATTTTAGTGGTTGGTACTGACGGTGCGCCGGAAGCACGCAAAATGGTTCAAGATGGCCAAATGTCTGCGACCGTTGCCCAAGACCCGGCTCAAATTGGCGTTGAAGGTATGAAAATATTAATTCAATCGGTAGATGGTGGTGATTTAATTACTATTGATACTCCTCCTAAAACCGCGATGGTACCCGCTGTATTGATTGACTGAATACTGACTAAGTGGCGGTAGCAAAGCTGCCGCTAAACCTTCAAGGGATTTACTATGGAAAAACCAATTGTTGAGATGCGAAGCATTGCCAAACACTTTGGTAAAGTCAAAGCGTTGAATAATGTAGACCTGAGTATTTATGAGGGGGAAGTGCACGCTCTTTTAGGAGAAAACGGTGCAGGAAAATCCACACTAATGAAAGTGCTTTCAGGTATTCATCAGCCTACGAAAGGTGTGATTTCCATCGATGGCCAAGATTATCACCACTTCACACATCAAGAATCTGCCACCTTGGGTATCAGTATCATTTACCAAGAACTGAGCTTGATTGAAGAGTTATCTGTTCTAGAAAATATCTTTATTGGTCGCTTAAAAACCAAAAAACTACTCGGTATTGAGGTAGTTGATTGGCAGGCGATGCGTGATGAAGCTGAAATGATAATGGGTGAACTCGGGATGAAAATCGACCTAGATTCGAAAGTTGAAGACCTCTCCATTTCATATAAGCAAATGGTCGAAATCGCGAAAGCGCTGTCAACAAAAGCTCGTGTCCTAATTATGGATGAACCGACGTCATCATTGACAGAGATAGAAGTAGAAAAACTGTTTTCTGTTGTTAATCGGTTAAGAGAGAAAAACACAGCAGTGGTCTATATCTCTCACAAACTTAAAGAGATTCATCAAATTTGTGACCGCTACACTGTTATACGTGACGGTAGCTCTATGGGCAGCGGAAAAGTACAAGGTACGACAAATGATGAAATTATCCGTCTCATGGTTGGAAGAGAAATCGATAGTCGCAGCCGAGACGAGAGCGTTTCGACGGAAAATAACGATATTGTCTTTTCAGTAAAAAGTCTGACTTCTCGGGATAGAAAAACGGTAAAAGACGTTTCATTCGATGTGCGTAAAGGACAGATTATGGGCTTCGCGGGTTTGGTTGGCGCGGGACGAACAGAAATTATGAACTGCTTGTTTGGTGTTGATGCTACAGCGTCAGGTCAAATTATATTTAATGGCAAAGACATTACGCCCAAATCACCATTAGAAGCAATTAACAATGGTATGGCTTATGTCACAGAGGCTCGTAGACAAAATGGCTTCTTCGATAATTTTAGCATCGGCCAAAACATCGCTATTGCGCGTTCGCTAAAAGATGGTGGGTATTGCGGAATGGCCGGTGTCATTGATGTTGATGCTGAAAACCTAATGGCTGAAGATTTTAAGTTATTGCTTTCGATTAAATGCGATTCCATTCATCAAAAGATCACTGAATTGTCTGGAGGTAATCAGCAGAAGGTCATTATTTCCAAATGGATGGCATCTCAGCCTGAGATCATCATCTTTGATGAACCCACACGTGGAATTGATGTTGGAGCGAAGTCAGAGATCTACAAGATTATGCGCAAATTATGTGACGAAGGCAAAGTGGTCATTATGGTTTCATCCGAACTCCCAGAAATATTATCTGTGTCTGATTCAGTGGCAGTAGTAAAAGAGGGACGTATTTCAAAAGTTCTCAATAATAACAATCTTACTGAAGAGGAAATAATGCAATGGGCGCTACCAAACTAGAGAAACAAAATCTTCCGAAGAAAGAAGTCAACTTTGGTAAGTTGTGGGAAAACTATGGCACGTTTGCGATTTTAGTTTTAATGATCATTATTTTCGGTCTGAGTTCTCCGGAGTACTTTTTAACGGGTAACAACATTACACAGATTTTTACCCAATCTTCTGTAAACGTATTGATTGGTATGGGGGTGTTCTTTGCCATTTTGATTGCAGGTATTGACCTGTCGGTGGGTTCGATTCTCGCGTTTTCTGGGATGGTGACAGCCAAACTAATGATAGCTGGGCTAGACCCAGTACTCGCGGCAATTATTGGTGGTGTGTTCGTCGGCGGAGCATTGGGGGCCATCAACGGGGCATTGGTCAATTACACAGGTTTACACCCATTTATTATTACTTTAGGTACTAACACGATTTTCCGTGGTGCGACGCTCATCATCTCTGATGCTAATTCCGTGTATGGCTTCTCTTATGATTTTGTCGAAATCTTCGCAGGTACATTATTCGGCATCCCGACACCAGTCATTATCGCTCTTACTGTAGCGGCTATCTTGTGGTTTTTGACAACTAAAACACGCCTTGGAAGAAACATCTACGCGCTGGGTGGTAATGCTGATTCTGCACACTATTCAGGTATTGATGTGAAAAAGCACACCATGATTGTGTTCATCATTTCGGGTATTTGTGCCGGTATCGCGGGTATTGTTACAACGGCTCGTATTGGTTCAGCTGAACCACTAGCAGGTACTGGCTTTGAAACCTTCGCAATTGCCGCTGCAATTATTGGTGGAACCTCGTTCTTTGGAGGGAAAGGTCGTATCACCAGTGTCGTTATAGGTGGGTTGATCATCGGTACCATCAATAATGGTCTGAACATCCTACAAGTTCAAACTTACTATCAACTCGTTGTTATGGGCGGTCTTATTATCACCGCGGTAGCACTCGATCAATTCTTCGCTCGTAAGGATAAAAAATAATGAATAAGATGCCTTTGATCGCCCCTTCGCTAATGTGCATGGACTTAACTAAGTTAGCTGAGCAAATTGAGTTTTTTGACGACAAAGTGGGGTATTACCACGTAGATATTATGGATGGTCATTTCGTACCAAACTTAACGCTCTCGCCTTTCTTTGTTAGTCAGTTAAAGAAAATTAGTACCGCACCGATGGATTGCCATTTAATGGTCACTAATCCAGAACAGTACGTTGATATGCTTGCAGAAGCAGGAGCTGCTATGTTTAGTTTCCATGCGGAAACCGTCAACGGAAAAGCATTTCGTTTAATAGAAGATGTCCGTAAAAAAGGCATGCAAGTGGGAGTGGTACTCAATCCAGAAACGCGATTACAGGACGTTGAAATTTACTTGAAGCATATAGATAAAGTAACGCTAATGACCGTTGACCCGGGGTTTGCTGGTCAATCTTTTGTTCCTGAGGTTGTTGATAAAATTCGTCAATTTCGAGAGTTCCGCGAGCAACATCAACTTGAGTTTCAAATCGAAATCGATGGTTCGTGTAATAAGAAAACATTTTCTACTTTGCTCGCAGCAGGTGCAGATGTACTTATTGTGGGTACGTCTGGTCTGTTCAATAACCACCCTGAGCTTTCAGTTGCGTGGGGCATGATGATGGATGACATCAAAGTAGCAGCGCTAGAGGTGGCATAATGAATCAAACCTCAGTTTTTATCGGTATCGATATGGGTGCGACACATACTCGTCTTTGTGCAATTGACAAAGAGAAGAATATAAAGGTTCTCAAAAAATATAAGACAGACGCTATTGTTGCTGATGATGTGGTTAATGGATTGATTAGTGTAGTAAAGCATGAACTTGAGGAACACAATCTGAAGGTTGCGAGGCTGCTGATCGGATTACCAGCAACGATTTCCAAAGACCGCACGAGCGTACTTTCTACTCCGAACCTTTGTGTCGAACAGTCGGATTTTAATCGTCTGGTGCCAACCCTAAAACATGAGTTTGATTGTAAAGTCGAGCTTGAAAGGGATGTTAATTTGCAAATTGCCTACGATACCCATCATTTGCACGTCGAAGATAAAATTGTTCTTGGTTGTTACTTGGGCTCCGGCTTCGGGTTTTCAATTTGGTTTCACGGTGATGTATACACTGGGGCGCATGGTGTTGCGGGTGAACTGGGGCACATTCCTTATGGTCGTAACGGCGTGAGATGTGGTTGTGGCAACAGTGGATGTCTTGAAAGTTTAGTTTCTGGCGTAGTGCTAAAAGCAGAGTACGATAGTCAAAATGCAGACTACGAAATTAAAGACTTTTTTAGCCAACAGTGTAACGCTACTTTCACAGGTTTATTTGTCGAACATACTGCGAAGGCTATTGCGACTTCGGTAAACCTTTTTGACCCAGATATTGTGTTACTTGGTGGCGGAGTGATGGATATGGAAGGTTTTCCATTTGGCAAATTAAGACAACTCATCTTTGAGCATGTACGTAAACCGCTTCCTAGCGAAGAACTCACCCTGATGAAAGCGACATCATCTTCTTTTAACGGGGCAACGGGCGCAGCATTGCAGGCACTAAATCGCAGTTAGACTTATGGCTCCGTAAGGGGCCATTGTTATCGAGAACCTCATGAATTTTAGTACCAATCAAGTTTATCCTCGCATCAGAATGACAATGCCTTCTCTGACCAACACGGAAAAGCGCATTGCGGAATTTTTCCTGACGCCAAGGACAATGCGTAAGGAAGTCACCATCAATGCCGTTGCAGATCGACTTGGTGTATCGACATCTCTGATCGTTAAGCTTGCTAAAAAGCTCGGTTATGACGGATTTAAAGAGCTCAAAGCTGAACTGCTAATGGTTGAAAATGAAAAGCAATATTTGCCAGATCAAAAACTAAATAGGGATGATGACTGCGCGCAGATTGTTCAAAAGGTGTTGAATAACTCATTGAATTCATTGCAAGAAGTTTTGTCTTTTTCAAATGTGCCTAAAATAGAAAAGGCTGCTCGTATGGTGATCAATGCGAGAAAAATGTCTCTGTTTGCCGTGGGGGGGACATCCGTAATCGCTGAAGACTTTCACCACAAATTGCTACGAATAGGTATACATACTTATGTACCTAAGGATTATCATATGATGATCATGACTGCTAGCCTGATGTCATCGGATGATGTGATCTTGGTTATTTCGCACTCGGGGCAAACTATCGATCTTATTGATGCGGTAAATGAAGCTAAAAAATCTGGGGCAGCGGTTGTAGCCATCACCAACAACTACAATTCCAAACTTACTTCTCTAGCTGATTGCGCTATTTTTGCGCCAGCATCACCAGAACCGATTTTGGGGAAAAATGGCACGGCAAGGTTGGTTAAGATCGCTTTAGTCGATTGTCTCTTCGCCACGGTTGCCAATCTCTGTCCAGATAAAACACAAATTGCGATAGACAAAACTGGCATAGCCACGAGCCGACTCCATAAATAATTGCTTTGCTCTTGAAGTTAAAGCGAAACGCATGGGGTATTCGACGTTTCTTGTGAGACGATGGTTCTAAACGTGCAAAGTAAGGATTTTACGTTAGGCTTAAAGTATCACTCGAAAATACCGATAGACCTATGCTCAACAATACGCCGCTGCGCGCGGTTTGTACGGCTTGTATTACGTTTATGTTTGTCTCGTTAGATTCGAATGCTACGGCGTTCAAAGACCAGTTGGTCAATCTTGACCCTGCCCGTTGGCAGGTGGCTGATGGTTGGCAAAATGGCTATCCGTTTTATAGCCGTTGGGAGTCTGACGCCATCAGTTTTGGTTCTAAAGGCATGACCATTGAGTTAGCCCCCGATGGCAAGTTAAATGAGGCAGGGCAACGAACGTATTTCTCAGGAGAGTTGCGTAGTCACGACTATTACTCCTACGGCTGTTATGAAGTTGAAATGAAACCAATCAAAGCACCTGGCGTAGTGACGTCGTTTTTCTTGTTTGCGGGTCCTTACGACAAACCCGTTGGAGGTAGTGGCAAGCATAATGAAATCGATATTGAATTCTTAGGCTCAAATACCAATATGGTTCAACTGAACTTTTGGACCGATGACGATGAGTACGCCAATACCCATGAAACGCTGATTTTCTTGGATTTTGATGCTTCGCAGCAGTTTCACCGCTACGGTATTTATTGGGGTAAAGATTTCCTAGAGTGGTTTGTCGATGGCAAATCGGTTTTGAAGGTTCGCAATAATCGTTTTGATCCAATACCTAATGCGGAACACTCTAAACTTCGTGTTATGGCAAATGTTTGGGCGGTGGATCATGGCGTGGCAAACTGGGCGGGGCGCTTTAACATCGATAACCCTAATCGTTACAGTGCTCGATATAGAAATTTTTCATTTACTCCAGAATCACGATGTCTCTGAACTCCAAAGAGAAAATTAATCGACGGATGATCTTTCAATAAAGGCTGTTTGTATAAAACAAATTGCATACTACGCTTAGATAAAGAAAAGAGAAGAAAACAACGTCAATCTAGGGTATCAACATGCAATCACCGACCTCGCGCCTGGCATACTTGCTGAATCATTCTAGCACCAGCTTCGATTTGACCAATCAAGCACACCAGTCTCGTTTATTACGTCTCGCAGAGCAGATTTTGGCATTGGACACGATATCAGATGAGCAGCTTAAACAGATGGCTATTCAACAGGACGCGCCATTGGAGTTTAGGCTTGCGTTAAAGCTCGTTGAATCGCGCCGAAAAGTGATTGCGATTGCGCAACCCGTCAAGGTAGGCGTTGTATTTGCGATGTGGGGTGAACACAATCGTTTACAAGAGAAATCTTCATCGAATCCTAATGGGGAAGATTCGTTGCGAACCAAAATAGCGCAGCTGGAATGGATTACTGCGGATTCCAATGTGAGTTGGCAACTTTATTGTGTCGACGATGGCTGCCCTCACGAAAGTGCGCATATCGCCAAACGTATTGCTCATCAGCAACCTCGTTACATCAACGATAAAGTACATGTGTTGCAGCTGTCTACAGCCATTCCAACCAGTGTTGGGGCATTGAGATACCTTGACCATGTTGATGACTCGCGTAAAGGTGGTGCAATCATACTTGGTTGTGAACGGGCGCTTGCGGCGAATGCAGATGCAGTTATTTATACCGATGCCGATAATTCTGTGCATCTTGGTCAGATTGGTCTTTTGCTCGAGCCATTTGTCACGCAAAACAAGCAAGTCGTACTAGGCAATAGAAAGCATCCTGACTCTATTTTGGTTAAGCAAGAGGAGCGCTGGGGTGTGGGGATCAAAACCTTACGCCATATGCAGCGTATGATTGGTGCGCAGATTTTCGAACGAGGGATTAAAGATACGCAAGCGGCATTTAAGTTGTATGGACGGGCAGTACTAGAGCAAATCTTATTGAAACCGACCGTTTATGACTTTTCATTCGATACCGACTGGATCTTTGCCGCGATGGAGTTGAACCAACCGATTGCCACAACGCCATTTGCGTTTATTGACTCGGCAGCAGAGTCGGCCTCAATTGTACAAGGGCCCATGACAACATGGTACGTTTTACTTGATGGCTTAGTGAAGGCCGCCAAAGCGAGAGAAGTGACGTACAGTGAGGAAATGGCGGACGTGTTTTCCACTGAAATTAAATCGCACAAAGACTTAGAACTACTGATTAATAAGCTACCACCTGAGCTGGCTAGCGCGTCCGATAAAGAATTGGGTAATCCGAAAACGATGTCACCAAAAGCAATGCGTAACTGGATTATGAGCACAAAAGCGATGCATGCTCAACAGGTATAGCCGATGACAACAGTACCGCCAGAGCTAGCGGTTTCTCTGGCGATACAGGCGTTTAGACTACTTTGCTCGGTCTTGCGTAAACGTTGAATAGTCTTGCTTAAGTGTTGAATAGATTAAATCAAGCTCTTCTTGAGTGATCACTTCTCGCAAGCCTTCTCGCTGAACACTCTCGCCGAGATAGCCAATCACTTGTTGCTTATCTTCATTCGAAAGCGAGTCTATCATTTGGTAAATTACGTCTAACTGTTGGTTTCTCATGGTCGCCTCCCCCGAAGTCGATTGCAAAGAAATCGTTGTCTGTTTCTATGGCGTTTTTCACCATCCTTCAATAACTAACGTTAATGTTCGAACACTACACACTGTTTTTCCTTGATGTTATGAATGAAAATGCCACTGGTGGTGCAACTGAAAAACCATGCTGTCGACCAGTTACAATCCAGTTATGCCAGTTTGGTGGTAACGTTAGTACAGACAGTTCTGCCACCAACTTGCCCATATCTGCTGTTAAAGTCTCCTTTGGCTGCTGGGCTGCGTGATACAAAAAGTAAATCTTGGCTTCTGAAGAACAAGGGTAGCGTTCAACAAACTGCCGAGCGGTTGCAAGCGACGCTGGAATTGCACTCGCTTGATCAATTGGATGAAACGACATCGACACGGCTTTGGAAGGCTTCACCCCTGCTCGATCTTCAATTAAGCCGGTAATCGCGGTATGTATTTGATGCTCGCCAAAGAGTTCCAGTGCGGGCAGAAACTCCGATAAAAGAACAAGTGGCGTCTCATGTAGCTCATCGTAGAAGTATGATAGAGACTGCAGAAGCTTTTGGTGAGCCAGTTTGTCATTATTTTCATAAATGAGTACTTGGCACTGCGCAAGTAACAGCACCGCTTGTAGTTGTTGCAGCCGTTTGGGTGTTAGTTTGCGACTGGCAAACCGCACAAACTTATTCGCATGGCGCATAAGCTCGGTCTTTGCTTTTGTACTCTCAGCAAGGGTGTAGATAGAGTATAAACAATGGAAGTGCGCGATCACTGTTTTCAGCCAGTTCGTATCAGCAAGGGACATGTGTTGGGCATACGTAGCACCAACTTTTAATAGTTGGCCCTTTTTATTTGCTTGCGTATTGAGAGTACTGGCTTTTGTTGCTCTCTCACCAATGCTTGGTGTCAGTTCAAACGCTTTTGTTGCCCACACCGCGGCCTTTTCCATGAACCCACAGTCGGCGTAAATATCGGCAATGGTATCCATGACACGGATAGAGAGAGGGTTCTCACTCATAAAGCTATGCAGTTCTTCAAGCGCTTGACGAGAATTGTTTTCGCGATGAAGTATTCTTGCAATCGCGCAAACTTTAGAGGCATGGCAAGGTGTTGACGAGATGGTGATGTAGGCATCAAGAAACGACCATTGGTTGCCTGTCATCAAATGTTCGAGTAGGTAGGCTTCAAGACTAATACTAAAACCAGACCGATTAATAAGCTCAAACATGGTTGCCGCAGAAAGCGGTTGCTGACGTTGGAGCGCTTCTGTTATTTGCGCCAATTTCTGTGTTTCGCGATGAATGGTATGCAGTTTATCAAGCAACGACGTATTGCTGAGGGGTTTGGTAATAAAGTGACGCACTTTTCCAGACAGGGCAGTGAGTACCGTTTCTTGGCGCGCATCGCCCGAAATAATCAGTACGCCTGTCGAATCTCCAATGAGTCGGTTGCGATGTAAAAGCATCGCTAGTTCAAACCCTGTTAGATGCTGTTCAAGATGGTAGTCTAAAATCAACACATCAAACTGGTGTGTTTCCATTGCTTTAATGGCATCTTGATAACGTTCAACGCTAACCACATGTTCATGTAACACTCCTAAGCTAACGAGCTGCTGCTTAATCAATAGCAGAGCAGTACTTGAGTCATCGACAATAAGTACTTTTAGTGATGTTAGGAAACTCGTGTTGATTTTTCGCAAGTGAGCCCTCGACAATATAAGCGTAGCAATTTGAGACAGTTATATTACATATTAGTCCACTACGTTCATATAAGCCATTTCGATCAGTACCATAAAGTTGAGGCCCGCAGTTGCGGGCCTCACTCTATAGCATTATCAAACTAGATAGCAACGTTCATGGTGAGCTGCAGATCGAGCTTGAGAGACGCGAGTTTTGTCTTAAGCAAATGTCGCGCTTTCTCAACTTCAGCAAGATCGAGTTGCTGCGAGTCACTGTGAATATCGATATTGACCCAAAGTTCTTGTCCTACCTTTGCGACACCGTTGAGTTCGATATCCTGTGCGAATTGTTGACTGACCTGAGCGACCTCGTGATCAACTCGGTCATGGATTCGTCGGTCAGGTTTCATCATTAGTAACTCGCGAGCGGCTTGAATAATCATGCCAGCGGGTACTTTAATAAAGTAAAACGACATTAAAATCATCATCATTGGGTCTGCATAAATGCTGTAGTGGGCGTAGGGTGTTAACGTCAAACCGTATGCCGCAACAAAACCTAAAGTGACCGCGACACTAAGCAGGGTATCCATTTGCCACTGCTTGCTCTCTGCTTGAATAAGACCTGAGCTAAAGCGTTTTGACTTGGCATGGATGTACCACCAACCATAACCACAGCCGATGACATTCACCAGCCCAAACAGCGATGCGATTGAGGTATCCACTTCTCGGCCACCAGTAAACATTGAAGTGATTGCCGAGTACAAAGAGTAAAGTACGATGCTTAAAATGACACTGCCTTTAATCGCGATAACGACAGGCTCAATCACCGCTTTACCAAATTGAAATTGACCGTTTGATGGGCGGCTGATGTAACGTGAAGCTGCAAGTGACAATAAAGTTAACAGCAAGCTGACAAGAGAGTAGACGCCGTCAAACACAATAACCAGTGAGCCCATCCAAACACCAACGACGAGCCCACCTACAGCAAACCCAGATGCTAAAAGGGCTGAGAAGGAAAGAATCCGTTTTTCGTTTAAACTAGTTTGGGCACACATGATTAAAAATCTCCTTAGAACTGCCTCTATTTTTATGAGTTCTAACGGTTTTTTCAAATGAGATCTTTGCTTGTGCCTGAGTGGAAAATGTGAAAATAGAAATAATGCACCAAAAACAATTGGTTAGAGATATTTAGTGCTGTCAATATAAATGACGCTGACTGATTGTTGTACTCTCTAATTGTTAAAAGTCGAATAAATACTCGTTGAGTTGTTCCGCTAGCCATGTCATCGCGGGGTGCTCTTGCATGCCCGCAGGGGTAAACATGCAGTAATCTTCTTGGGTTAAACCATAAGTGTGTTTGATAACCGCTAGCTCTTGTTGGCGTAAGTGATGACGAATTAAGGGCTCGGGAAGCACTCCCCACGCGTTTTCAGTCAGAATCGAATTCAGCATATAGTCAAAACTTGAAAACCCAATATGTCGCAGAGAAAGGGGCTTTAACTCAGGGTTGTCTTTCTCGTTGAGATAAACCATCGCGGCTTGCATTGCATTGCGCAGATCACTATCTGCGACTCGTCGCATTTTACTTAATGGATTGTCTGCTCCACATACCGACATCATGCGGATTTTGCCTAATGGCTGATAGGTGACGTGTGGGTCATCCGTTCGTTCATAATCGACGCCAAAAGCAAAGTCGACTTGGCCTGTGACAACCAGGTTGGCAAGGTCGCCGGATGAGGCGAGCACAATATTAAATGAGGTGGCGGGAAAGTCGCTGTTTAGACGATGTGAGAGATCTTGCCACAAGTCATCGGGCAAGGAGTCATCGCGCGCTATCCATACTTCAGCACTAAATTCTCCCGAGACCTGGGCACACGTTTGTCGAATGCGAGCTTCGGTAAAAAGCAGGTTTTGACTATCCCGATAAATCGCTTTTCCCGCTTCAGATAGCGTGAGTTGGTTTCCAGAACGATTAAAAAGTTCAACCGACAGTTCTTTTTCGAGCGCTTTAATCGACATGCTAAGTTTGGTACGGTTGCAATCAAGTTGGCGAGCTGCCTCGGAAACCGAGCCAGTGTCAGCGATA
The DNA here is from genome assembly GCF_009938205.1 of Vibrio panuliri. Taxonomy (NCBI): domain Bacteria; kingdom Pseudomonadati; phylum Pseudomonadota; class Gammaproteobacteria; order Vibrionales; family Vibrionaceae; genus Vibrio; species Vibrio panuliri. Next base: position 512,479 of record NZ_AP019655.1, read on the forward strand.
GTGCAGAATGCTTCAATTTGCGACAAGTTCATAAGGTTTTTCTGTGGTTAGCACCGAAGTAGTGTTTATCCGTTACACGGCACGTGTTTAATGTTAGCCAGTAATATACTAATGTAATTTATCTTAAATGTCTGTTTTCACATAGCTATGGGTGACATATAATGGCAGGGCTATACCCAAGTAACTTTTTGCTTAACGGTTAGGCGTACGCCTTGAGGCTACTTCGGTATAGATTTCAGATTTTATGCTTTTTTAAGCAGTTTTAGGGAGAGCACAATGGCTATCAATTGGGATGAACATGCTGAACACTGGGATACAGATGAAGCGACATCTATCTTTGCAGAGGAAGCATATTCTTCGCTAATTAAAACTTTTAACATCAAAGGCAAGCACGTGCTCGACTTTGGTTGTGGCACCGGGTTGTTGAGCCAAAAGATGTCACCTGAAGCCAAAGACATTGTTGCATTAGATTATTCTGAAGCAATGATTGAGCAACTCGACAATAAAGCACTGCCTAACGTTGAGGCTGTGGTTGATACTTTGACTCGTGGCTTAGTTGCAATTCATCCAGCATTTCGCAACCAGTTTGATTTGGTTGTTGCTTCTTCTGTCTGTGGTTTTCTAACTAACTACGTTGATACCTGCGATATCGTTTATTCACTGCTTGAAGAGGGTGGTCATTTTATTCACTGGGATTGGCTAGCAGTGGAACCCGAAGAAGAGATGGCCATGGACCCAGATTACGTAGAGCGTGTTCTACTGGGGATCGGTTTTAAGCAAGTAGAGACGACGGTACCATTTGAAATTACCACCAAGCAAGGTGTGTTTAAAGTCATGATGGCGGTTGCCGTTAAATAGTGATTAGGCCTGTAATCCATTAATTCGAGGGAGCGTTAGCTCCCTTTTTGCTTTGTAATCGAGCGCGAGATTTGGCATGGATTTACGGGCTCCATTTGCCATTATGTAAATTAATTGTTACATAACTATCAGCGCAAATCGTCGTGCTTTCTTTGTCTGTTTACTCAGAGTTCAATACGCTTAAATGATAAACATCGCTGAGTAAAACATGTAAGGAGGGCGTGATGACGCAGTACGTATCAAACCCTGTTGATAAGGATGGTCTCGTAGCGTGGAGTGATGAAGAGAACGCAATATGGCACGATCTTGTCGAGCGACAGCTAAAGCTTGTTCAATCTCGGGCATGTAAAGAGTATCTACGCGGATTAGAATTGCTCAACTTACCCCAAGATCGCGTTCCCCAACTGCTAGATATTAACCAAATCCTGATGCGCGAGACTGGTTGGCAGGTCGTTCCCGTTCCAGCTTTGATAAGTTTTGACCGCTTCTTTGAATTATTAGCCAACAAATGTTTTCCGGTTGCGACCTTCCTAAGAACACGGGAGGAGTTTGACTACCTACAAGAGCCAGATTTCTTTCACGAGATCTTTGGTCATTGCGCGATGCTGACCAACCCTGAGTTTGCCCATTTCACTCACGTCTATGGACAGTTAGGCTACGCCGCATCCCCACAACGCCGCAGTTACCTAGCTCGCCTTTATTGGTTTAGTGTTGAGTTTGGTTTGGTGAAGGAAAACGATCAGTTGAAGATCTACGGTGGTGGCATCCTCTCTTCTCCGGGGGAGACATTATATGCTTTGGACTCTCCGCAGGCACTGCGAGCGCAGTTCGATATCGCTCGAGTGCTTCGAACGCCTTATCGGATCGATATTATGCAGCCCATCTATTTTATTCTTGATGAGATTGCGCAACTTTACCAATTAAGCCAACTCGATCTAATTTCACATATAGACCAAGCTACAGAGCTTGGGCTCTTTCCACCTCTATTTGCAGCAAAGGAAGCAAACCATGTTGAATGAGTTAAGATGCGAAGCATGTACCCCAGATGCGACCCCAATGAGCTACGATGAACAACAAGCCATGTTGGAGAGCGTTCAAGACTGGCAGGTGATTGAGCGAGATGGCATTCCACAGTTGGAAAAGCAGTTTAAGTTTAACAACTTTTTATCTGCTTGGGCATTTGCGAATAAAGTAGCGGAACTTGCTGAAGAAGAGTTTCATCATCCCGCTATTTTGCTTGAGTGGGGAAAAGTGACGGTGACTTGGTGGAGCCACTCGATTAAGGGGTTACATAAGAACGATTTTATCTGCGCAGCAAAATGTGACTTAATCGAACCTTAAATTAGGTGATTGGGAAGTGCGTATTTTTTGCTAAAGAAATCGCGTTATTGCCGATAAAATGGATTAAGGCTCAACGCATGATCTTGGAATAGCGCATGAAAAAAATACTGATGGTTGTTTTACTGCTGGTTGGCATTGCGCTTGCGGGTGGGGGCTATTACATGTTCTATCTCAAGCCCGAGCAAGATGCCGCTGCCAAGCTTGCGCAGCAAGAAGTGGACAAACCTGAGCCAGTCGTTAAAGAAGAAACACCGAAGCCAGTGCCAATACCTGTGGTAGAGAAAACCGATTACTATGTCAGCCCAGAGAAGTTAGGCGTGCGAGAGCACCCTGATAAAAGCGCGTTTATTGATTCTGTTCTGTATCGTGGTGACAAGGTTCATGTGCTTGAAAAGCGAGATGGTTGGGGGCGTATCTCTCCTTACTATGTCTATCAAGAAGGGGAGCCGGAGGTCGCAGAGTGGGTGCCGATGAGTGCATTACTTGAAGTTCCACCAACCATTACGCAAGCGGAACGGATAAAAACCATCAGTAGCTATATCGAAGGGTCTGATGACTTTAAACAACATTTCGATATCCTTATCAAAACGACGGATGACTTACTCAAAGAGGGCATTTGCCTCCCCCCAGATTTTGAAGAGCTCAAAGGCTGGGTAAAGTCGATAAAATATAGCCAAGACGTGTACTTTGTTTACTGTGGTGGCATAAAGCAAGCGAACAAGATCTACCTAAATGTTCAAACAGGAAAGATCTTCTATAAATAACAGTGGTTAACCTGATGAATATAAAGGGGTTTACAATGTAAATTGTAATGCCCCTTTTTTGCTTTTTGTTGGTCTTTGGCGCTATAATGCGTCCCCGTTGAAGCCAAAAGGCTGTTTTTCTTCTCTTTTCTGTAGGTAGAGCCATGAAGTACGACTGGATTCTGTTTGACGCGGATGAAACGCTGTTTAAGTTTGATGCCTTTAAAGGTATGCAGTTAATGTTTCAACGCATGGGTGTTGAATACACGCGTGAAGACTTTGAGCAGTATCAAAAGGTCAATAAGCCATTATGGGTCGACTACCAAAACGGCACTATTAGCGCGGAAGACATCAAACACACGCGCTTTAAAGGTTACGCTCAACAGTTCAATACTACTACCGCCGAGCTTAACAGTGCTTTCTTAGATGCCATGGCAGATATTTGTAGCATGATCCCTCAAGCACGCGAGCTGTTGGAGGCGTTACAAGGCAAAGCGAAGTTAGGGATTATCACTAACGGTTTTACCGAGTTACAAGATGTACGGTTAGCCAAAATGGGGCTGAGCGATATGTTTGAGCACGTTATCATCTCTGAAGAAGTTGGTGTGGCGAAACCGGATGTGGGTATTTTTAGCCATGCAATGGAAAAAATGGGATTGCCAGACAAGAGCAAAGTGCTAATGGTTGGGGACAATCTGCATTCTGATGTGCTTGGTGGGGTAAACTTCGGCATCGATACCTGTTGGCTAAATGCGGCAGAACAACCTCATTGTCAGGACATTACGCCAAGTTATACCGTTAAATGCTTATCTGAGCTAAAAGCAATTTTGCTCGCAACAGCATAGCGATGAAATAATAAGGGTAGAAATGGGCGCAACATGCGCCTATTTTTTTAACATTATCACACTGATATTCGTAATTTTGCGACTATTTGTGAAATAAAATAACCAAAATAGACGAGGTATTGGCAATATCTAACCCTAAAGTAGTCAGTCTACCCCTTTAGGGTAGTTTAAATTGGTAATTGATTTACATCATGTATTAATTTTTCTTCATAAATAAAAATCCCACCCAGATACGAAATAAACACTGGAATTGATTATGAGCAAGCTCAAGCTAGTGATCATCGGTAATGGGATGGTGGGACATCGCTATATCGAAGATCTCGTTGAGAAAACCGATATATCGAATTTTGAAGTGACGGTTTTCTGTGAGGAACCGCGCGTCGCCTATGACCGAGTTCACCTTTCTTCTTACTTTTCTCATCACACCGCTCAAGAGCTTTCTTTAGTCAAAGAAGGGTTCTATGAGAAACACGGTATTCAAGTTCTACTCGGCGAGCGTGCAATTAACATCAATCGCCAAAACCACATTGTTTACTCTTCTTCAGGTCGTGAGATTCAGTACGACAAACTGATCCTCGCCACTGGCTCGTACCCTTTTGTGCCGCCGATTAAAGGCAATGAAAGCAAAGACTGTTTTGTTTACCGTACTATTGAAGATCTAAAAGCGATTGAAGCGACGGCGAAAAAGAGCAAATCAGGCGTCGTCATTGGTGGCGGCCTACTTGGTCTTGAAGCGGCTGGTGCACTAAAAGCATTGGGTATGGAAACTCATGTGGTCGAGTTTGCGCCGAAACTGATGGCAGAGCAACTTGATCTTGCGGGTGGTCACCAACTTCGTCAGAAAATCGAACGAATGGGGGTTAACGTCCATACCGGAAAGAATACCCTTGAGATTGCGGCTGAAGGCAAAGATGCGCGCAATGTGATGCGTTTTGCTGACGGCACGGAGTTAGAGACAGACTTTATCGTCTTCTCTGCTGGGATTCGTCCACAAGACAAGCTCGCTCGACAAATGGATCTCGATATTGCTACCCGTGGCGGTGTTGCCATTAATGACCACTGCCAAACCTCGGATCAAGATATCTACGCGATTGGTGAATGTGCTTCTTGGAATGGCATGTTCTATGGTTTGGTCGCGCCGGGTTACAAGATGGCGACGGTTGCCGTTGATCACTTGCTAGGTAAGGTCGAGAGTAAGTTTGAAGGGGCCGACATGTCGGCTAAGTTAAAACTACTGGGCGTCAAAGTGGGTTCTATTGGTGATGCCAATGGCCGTACTCCGGGTTGCAAAAGCTATGTTTATCAAAACGAAGAGCAAGAAGTTTATAAACGTCTGATTGTCTCTGAAGACAACAAGAAACTGCTCGGCGCGGTGATGGTTGGCGATACCGCTGATTATGGCGATCTTTTGCAACTGATGCTAAATGAGATTGATCTGCCAGAGCATCCTGACGCGCTTATTCTGCCAGCCCACGCGGGCGCTGAAAAACCAGCATTAGGTGCCGATGCATTGCCAGAGAGTGCCGTGATTTGCTCATGCTTTGATGTGACCAAAGGCAAAATTGCTCAAGCCGTCACGGATGGTCACCACACACTAGCAGACATCAAAGCGGTGACCGGCGCAGGAACGGGGTGTGGCGGTTGTATTCCGCTAGTGACTTCCGTGCTGAATGCAGAGCTGGCGAAATCAGGCATTGAAGTGAAGAACGATGTGTGTGAGCACTTCGCTTATTCGCGCCAAGAACTTTTCCATCTTATTCGTATCGAAGAAATTAAGACTTTCGAAGAGTTACTTGAGAAGTATGGCAAAGGTTATGGCTGTGAGGTATGTAAGCCACTTGTGGGCTCTATCCTTGCTTCTTGCTGGGGTGAACACATTCTTAAGCCGCAATTGGTGAAGCTGCATGATACCAACGACAACTTCTTAGGCAACATCCAAAAAGACGGAACCTATTCAGTAATCCCACGTATGGCGGGTGGTGAAGTGACACCGCAAGCGCTAGGCGTGTTGGCAAAAGTCGCTGAAGAATATCGCCTTTACACTAAGGTGACTGGTGCGCAACGTATTGGATTGTTCGGTGCGCAAAAAGACGACTTACCAGAGATTTGGCGCAAGCTGATCGAAGCGGGCTTTGAAACAGGGCAAGCTTATGCCAAAGCACTGCGTATGGCGAAAACGTGTGTTGGTTCGACATGGTGTCGTTACGGGGTGCAAGATTCTGTCGGCTTAGGTTCATTGATTGAAAACCGTTACAAAGGCATTCGTACCCCGCACAAAATGAAGTTTGGTGTTTCGGGTTGTACCCGTGAGTGTGCCGAAGCGCAAGGTAAAGACCTAGGTATTATCGCCACAGATGCAGGTTGGAACATGTATGTCTGTGGTAATGGTGGCATGAAGCCACGCCATGCAGATCTATTGGCGAGTGATTTAGATACAGAAACTCTACTGAAGTATATCGACCGCTTTATGATGTTTTATATCCGCACAGCAGCGCCGCTTCAGCGCACATCGGTTTGGATGGAAAACATGGAAGGTGGCGTTGATTACCTGCGTGAAGTGATCCTGAATGACAAGCTTGGTATTAATGCGCAACTAGAAGCGGATGTTGCCAAACTGGTTGACGAATATCAGTGTGAATGGACCGCGACCATTAACGATGAGTCCCAATTGACTCGTTTCTCTCACTTTATTAACTCAGACAAGCGTGACGAAAATGTCGTGTTTGTTCCAGAGCGTGAGCAACATCGCCCAGCGACCTTTACGGAAAAGCACCCGGAAGCAAAAGGCGACATTCTTCATGTAGCGATTGCGGATTAAGGTAGGTCGATTATGTCATTTGAAAAAATCTGTCACATCAACGATATCGTGCCGGGCACGGGTGTTTGTGCATTGGTGAATGGTCAGCAAGTTGCGGTATTTCGTCCAACCGATGGCGAACAAGTTTTCGCCATCAGCAATACCGACCCGTTCTTTCAATCCAACGTACTTTCACGCGGTTTAATTTGTGAACACCAAGGTGAACTTTGGGTTGCAAGCCCGCTCAAGAAACAGCGCTTTAACCTAACGACAGGTCAATGCATGGAAGATGAGCGATTTAACGTTCGTGCTTATCAAACTCGCGTGACTAATGGCGATGTGGAGATCGCCGCTTAGTAGAGAGATTAAATAGATTAAAGGCTTCCTGCCCCTCTGCGGGGGCATAAAGCGGGGTAGGGAGCCTTTCACTATTTGATTTTTAATTTCACTTTTTGGAGAGACATGATGTCTTATTTAAAACCAGCCGAATTTGTCCAAACCATGATCGCGACCGGCGAAGCAAAAGTCCGCACTTCTACGCGAGATTTGATTTTACGCGGTGTTATGGCGGGGATCATTCTATCGCTTGCTGTCGTGGTGGCGATTACCACGATAACGCAGACCGGAATTGGTATTGTTGGTGCGCTAGTGTTCCCAGTCGGTTTCTGTATTTTAAGTTTAATGGGTTACGACTTAGTCACTGGCGTCTTTGGACTGGCTCCTTTAGCTCAGTTTGACAATCGCCCTGGAATTACATGGGCACGTGTTATGCGTTGCTGGGGTTTGGTTGGGCTAGGCAACTTAATTGGCTCACTGTTAGTGGCGTTCCTGATTGCTCTTTCTTTAACGATGAACTTCAGCGTTGAGCCGAATGCTGTCGGTCAAACTTTTATTAAGGTTTCGACGGCGCGCACAGTAGGGTTTGAGAATCTTGGTTTCGACGGTTGGATTACCTGTTTTGTACGCGGTATTCTTTGTAACCTAATGGTATGCTTGGGTGTAATTGGCAATATGACCGCACGCTCTGTCGCCGGTAAGATTGCTGCAATGTGGTTGCCGATTTTCATCTTCTTTGCTTTGGTCTTTGAGCATGCTGTCGTTAACATGTTTTTGTTCCCACTTGGAATGATGCTTGGTGCAGATTTTGGTATCGCTACGTGGTTGAACTACAACTTGATTCCAACCATTTTGGGCAACATTGTCGGTGGTCTGCTGTTTACCTGTGTTCCGCTATACCTAACGCATGCCAAAACAGCGAAAGGTCTAACGACCGATACTGATGCAGAAATGCATGGGCAACCTGCTCTAAGCAAATAAACCTTTGTTAGCATTACCCCGCTGCTACGGCGGGGTAGTTTGGCAATAACAAGTGATTTTGCCTTCAGAATCACTTTTTATATCCAAATTTTTGATAGGCATAATGATGACGACATTGACCTCTTTCAACTCAGGTTTAGACCAAGGTTTTGTTTCTTTGGTCGGGGCTGGCCCGGGTGACCCCGATCTGTTAACCGTCAAGGGGTATCGAGCTATTCAACAGGCTGAAGTCGTGGTTTATGACCGCTTAGTCGCGCCAGAAATCTTAGCCATTGCCAATGAAAAGGCGCAAATGATCTATGTAGGTAAAAAGCTGGACTACCATTGCGTACCACAAGAGCAGATAAACCAAATTTTGGTGGATAAAGCCCGTGAAGGTAAGCGTGTTGTGCGCCTTAAAGGGGGGGACTCGTTTATTTTTGGTCGTGGCGGTGAAGAGCTTGAGAAGCTAGCGGAAGAAGGGGTTCGCTTTGAAGTTGTTCCTGGTATTACTGCGGCGGCAGGCGCCACTGCTTATGCTGGTATTCCACTGACTCATCGTGACCATGCCCAAGCGGTACAGTTTATTACTGGTCACGTTCAAAAAGATGGCAAAGAGATTGATTGGCACGCGGCGGCACAGTCCAATTCAACACTGGTCTTTTACATGGGCTTAAAGCAGAGTGGCTATATTGCCGATAAGCTCATTACCCATGGTTTGTCCGACGATATGCCTTGCGCGATTATTGAAAATGGAACGCGCCGTGAACAGCGTGTGTTACGTGGTAGCCTTGCTCAGTTGCCATCAATGGCACAACAAGCACAAAGTCCTGCATTGATCGTTGTCGGTAGTGTGACATCACTGCATGAAAAGTTAGAGTGGTTCAATATCAATCATTAACCGTAAGGTGCGCTATTTGATTATGATCACGAGATGAATGAATTTTCACCGTTTGTACTGGCTGAAACCAGCAGTTGTTTTGTATGTTTGATAGAGAAGTTGACTCACATTCGTCAGGCAAATGAGAACCTTAAATTAAGGTAGCGCTGTGCGAGTGTGATTTCTTTGCCCACTGTACCTCTTGGATGAGGTGCTGGAGGATAAGATGAACAATCACTATTTTCAAACAGCGAAACCGCTCAACCAGCAACTGCAGCAGTTGATGCACAGAATGCACGCACATGCGCCAAAGATCGCTCGTGTATCGTACGCAAAGTACAATCGCGATAGAGACACACTGGTTACCTATGCAGATAGCGAGTTCCAGCTATGGAGTGAGCTCCATCATGAGAAGCGATTGAGCAAGCTTGATCAGCTAAAACGCTCCGCGGCGATGGGTGTCCCGCGTATTATTGATGATCTGGCGTACTTAACGCATTGCGACCGCTTAGCGTTTCTGCGCCATAAAGGTTACCGTTCTTCGGCGGCAATTCCTTGCTTCCAAAATCATCGCTTTAGCGGTTTTGTCTTTTTGAACGCTTACGAACCCAATGTGTTTGATAGCAAGTCTCTACTTTCTCTCGCCCCCTATATTGAAATGCTGCAGTTTGCGGTGGAATCCCATAGTCAGGTGGTGAAAACGATAGTTGAGTTTGCTGACCGTTTACGCACCGGTAGCACGGTTTATTGCCGTGATTCCTATTACCATGGTCGACGAATGCGAGCCTATACCAAGGTGATAGCAGAATATGTTGCTGAACATCGCAACCTAGATGATGAGCAAGTCGAAGCCATCGCCGCTTTTGCCCAAATTCATGATATTGGCAAAACTCAGTTGCCAGAGAGTTTAATGTACGACACTAAGCCTTTTGGTTCGCAAGAGCTGATGTCCGCACGTTCTCATATTGATAATGGCATTAAGATTATGGATGAGATCGTCTCCTCAGTCGGGAATCCGAGTCATCCTAGCATCACCTTACTCAACCAGATTATGCGTTTTCAATATGAATACCTTGATGGCAGTGGGTATCCATACGGTTTCCGTCAAGAAGAGGTGCCTCTCGCCGCACGTATTGTGACAGTTGCGAACATCTTTGACTCGATGACAACGCATAAGACATATAAACAAGCCTGCTCCGTAACCGAAGCTTTGTTAGAACTTGAAAAGATGGTGCAGCAAGGGAAGCTCGATGCACTATGTGTTGATGCTCTGCGTTATAAGCAAGAGTATCTCAAGCAAGTGATCCATAAGTATCCGGAGCCAGAGCACTGGGGTTATGAAGAGTAAACCAACTCAACGACTCTTGAGGCAGCCATTTGGCTGCCTTTGTTTTTGCTCTACTCGATATTGTTGCAGTGCACGGATATCTTCAGGCTGGTAAGATAGCCAGTAAATTTTCTACAGAGCAGTACTTATGGAAAAAGTGGCGATATTTGTTGATGTGCAAAACATCTACTACACCACCAAACAACGTTTTCAAGCGAACTTCGATTACAACAAGTTTTGGGCCAAAGTGAATTATCAGTTTGATATTGCTTCCGCTCATGCATATGCCATCGCTACTCAAGACCCTAAGCAACGTCAATTTCATCATATATTGCGCGGTATCGGTTTTAAGGTTTGCCTCAAGCCGTTGATTCAACGTATGGATGGCAGTGCAAAAGGTGATTGGGACGTTGGGATTGCTTTGGACGTTTATGAGGCCGCAAGTGGTGTTGATCGTGTGATTTTGCTTTCCGGCGACGGTGATTTTGAAATGCTGGTGGAGCGAGTACAACAACGTTTTAATACTAAGGTTGATGTTTACTCGGTAGCGGATTTAACTGCACAAAACTTGATTGACGTTTGTGACCGCTACGTCGCGATTGACGATGAACTACTGATTCAGCGTTAAGTTATCGAGAATTAGCCTCATGCTAGGAGTATGAGGCTGCTATTCTACGCGTCTTGAGTGCTGCTAGACTCAAACTGTTCTGTCGCTTGGTTTTCAAGCTCAGTTTGATTTTGCTGCTCAGCTTCCATCTTGGCTCGTTCCGCTTTCGAAATATAGCGGGGCTTGTTGCTGTTATGTAGCTTAGCATTCGCTTTCTTTTGCTTAGCTTTCAAAATTTGATTAATACGCTTTTTACGGTTCATGCGAGCACCCTTATTGTTGCTGGGCGCGAATCATAGCAGGAAAATTTGCGAATTGCATGAACTTCAAGAGGTGGGTTATTCGGTCATCAAGGCTCTTCGTTTTAGAAGACTTTATCACTCCATTATAACCATTAGCTCTAAAGCCCCTCCTTCAACAACAAGACATGGTTTGCTTCGCGAATAAAACTAACAGTTAAAAATCATTAGTTTCGGTCTAAAAGCAGGATCTAGACCAGATTACTCGCTCGATTTCGTCAATAGGTGAGTTGGTTACTAGGTCAAAAAAATTGAGCAACACGTGCAATTTATTTAAAACCCGATGGGTCATCTCTAACGTACTATTTAGGTACTCGGGCAGCTAAGAAGGAGTCCGAGCTTTGGTAAGTAAAGGAGATAATTATGATTAAGTTAGCCGGTTTAGTAAGCGTGGTTTTGTTCACTTCTGTCGCGATGGCGGGTGGTAGTGGTCCATACTCAAAATTAATCAAAAGCAGCACCATGGCAGGTAACGCATACGACTCGAAGGCCGCTGCGTTAGAGTCTGGTCGAATGATGATAGTTGATGTTAACCGCATGGACTCTCTAGAACTCAGCCGTAATGTGTTCTGGAGTACTAACGACCAAGTAGATTTAAATTCATTTGAGCTGTTGAACTCTCAAGTGCAAATTGAAGAGATTGTGACCAGTGAGGGGGCAATCGCTTATCAACCAGTAATTAGCGTAAGCTATGAATACCGTGCGAGAGACCGCGATTAAATCTGTTTTCGCTAGCACCGAATAGATTTAACGTTGCAAACAAGGATCTTCGCTGTGATGTTACAGCGCCTTGAAAAAAGCCCCAGCGATGGCTGGGGCTTTCTGTTGGGTGTTTTGAGGCGTTAAGCTGGGGTATCCGCTTCAACAAACTCTTGTTGCTGCTCTTGCTCTTGGCGCTCAGCACTTTCAAGCATTTTACGTACGATGAACGACGAAATAAATGCAATCACCACCATAACTAAAGCCAGAATAGTCAGCATGTAGAAGTAGTCACCATAGACGGTTTGTACCACTTCTTGTGTTAGTTGTTGTCCTTTCTCAAGTGCGATTGAGGTAGAGAATACGGCACCAATAATGCCACTGAGTGCCATGGCAATATAAAACAGAGAAACTGAGAAGTTTTCAATGTGCTTAGGTGCAACTGACAGGATAAAGGCAACCACTAAGCTACCCACAATCACTTCCGCAAAGGCTTGGAACATGTGAATAATTAAGAATGTCTCTGGGCGAATAATAACATCAGCACCAACGCTCTTCACTGCCATGGTCAAGATACCAAACGCCACCGCGGTAAAGATAAATGCAATACCAATTTTGCTCGCGGTAGAGAGGGTAAGCCCAAATTTTTCAAGACGAGAAAATGTCAGTGAGATCACTGGTCCGGCAAGGATACACCACAAAGAGTTCATCGCCATTGAAGCTTCTGGTGCGATTGGAATGAAGCCAAACAAATCACCACGCATGGTATTAATGGTTACCATGGTCATAGAGGTCATCATCTGACCGTAGTAGACAAAGAAGCAAGTGGTCAGCACGGTCATAATCAAGATCGTACCCATCTTTAGCGCTACGGCTTTACTTGACTTAAACATCAATGAGATAAAGTACAAGATAGCCGCACCACTGATGGCATAAACAATGTTTTGACCGACATCCATGTTAGAGAACATAAAGAATACTAAGCCAATCATTGCAGCTGAAAGAGCGATAAACGCAATCCAGTTTGCCGCACCAACAGGTTTTTTATCGATTTCTGCTGCAACGCTAACCAGTGGTTTTCTGAAAATCACGAGTGTCACAAGGGCGAGCAAGGCAAGCACAGCAGTCAACATAAAGCTACCGTGGAAACCGATCACCAGTACAATCATTGGGAAAAGATATTGGCCAAGTAGTGCGCCAATATTGTTCACTGAATAGTTAACTGGGTAACCATTTTCAAAGTCTTCTTGGGTCGCAAATGTACGTTTGTACAAGCTTGGGTAGGAAGGTGACATCAAGCCGCGGCCGTAACTAGCAAGGGCGATACCAACCAAGCTCATCGGTACGTTAGTGGCTGAAGAGCCAATGATCAGTAGCAAATAACCTGTTGCAAAGGTGAAGTATGAAATGGTGAGTGAGCGATACGCACCTAAGAACTTATCCGCAATAAAACCACCAGCAATTGCGAAAAGTGGGCCGATTGAAGAGAATGCACCTACAACCATCATAGTGTCGGCTTCACTGTAACCTAGATCTTCGAGGAAGAAGCGGCTCAGGATTACCATGACACCGTAGAATGACAAGCCAAACATCATTTGGCAGAACATCATCGACTTATTAAGCCTATTCCACATAAATTTCTCTTGTGAACTCGTTTAAATATATAAAAGGCGGACGATTATGTCAGAAAAACGATTAAATGCACTAATTTTCCCTGCTTTTTGGTGGTTTTTTATACTGAATTGACTGGCAAACGTTTGCTGATTGGTCGTAAATGTTAATGATACTGTTTAGAAATTAATAACGACTCGCATTCTTACTGAACCTCAACACACGTGCGTCGCACTAGAAGTGGTGCTCGGTTTATCTGCTGGGTGTAGAGAGGGAGACAACGTGTCGAGAATCCAATGAAACCGTCAGATACATAGGACGCGTGTAACAACCGTTTTTGGCAATTTTACGTGTCTATAAAGTCGGGATGCGAGGGGGATATTGATAGGGTGTTTGGTTAGAACAAACCTCATCATCGAGCAGGAGAATTTGATGAGGTTTGCTTTGTTTGGCGGTTAGATCGTGTTCTTTTTGGTTAGAATACCCGTGCTCACCACCGTGCTAGTATCCACTTGGCTACTTTAGCAATGTATTCGTAAGATGGGGTAACCTCAAGACGCACTTATTGGCACAAGTTTATTAGTGCTAATCCCCCAAGTGAGGTTTCGCGGTATTTCCTATTCATATCCTTTCCTGTGAGGTACATGGTTTCGATCACTTTGTCGAGCGATATAAGCGTTTTGCTGGTTCGCTTTAGTGCCATTCTTGACGCATTAATCGCTTTAATTGCACCCATCGCGTTGCGTTCGATACAGGGGACTTGCACTAAGCCGCCAATCGGATCGCATGTCATGCCCAGAGAGTGCTCCATCGCGATTTCTGCGGCAATGCAAATCTGCTCATTGCTGCCACCTCGTAATGATGTAAGCCCAGCCGCGGCCATGGAAGATGAGACGCCAATTTCTCCTTGGCAGCCCACCTCTGCGCCGGATATCGACGCATTCATTTTGTATAACATCCCAATTGCGCCGGCGACAGCAATGAAATCCAACAGTTGTTTGGTGTCGAGCGGACGAATAAACTTGTGGTAATACATCAGAACCGCTGGAATCACCCCAGCCGCCCCGTTAGTGGGTGAGGTCACGACTTGTCCACCGGCGGCATTCTCTTCACTGACGGCGAAAGCAAACAGGTTGACCCAATCCATTACCGCCATAGGATCCGTTTCAAGTTCATGATTAGACTGAAGCTTTTTCTGCAGGTTAGGAGCGCGTCGGGTAACATTTAAGCCGCCTTCTAAGATCCCCTCAGTGTCAAATCCGCGCTGCATACAAGATTGCATTACGTGCCAAATTTGATCCGCTCGTTGTTCTATCTTCGCCATTGATTGAAAGCAGACCTCATTACGCAATACCAATGCTGAAAGACTTAAGCCATGTGCCTCTGCGTCTTTCAGTAGTTGTTCTGCACTCGTAAAAGGGAATGGCACTTCTACTGCCTGCTCAGCTTTCCCTTCGCGCATCTCTTTTTCAGTCGCGATAAAACCACCACCGATAGAATAGTAAGTTTGTTGCAAAATGGGCTTTGCCTCGGAGTCAAAAGCGATGATAGACATGCCATTTTCATGAAGTGGTAAACTCGTTTGGTGAAAAACGATATCAGCCGAGTAGTCGAAAGGGATGGTACGGCTGGCAGATAGGAGCAATTGCTGATTTTCTATTGTGTTCTGCAGGGTCTGTTTTACACCCGTAATTTTGATGGTATCAGGCTTATTGCCAAGTAGCCCGAGGATCGTTGCGCGGTCGGTATGATGACCAATACCTGTTAACGAGAGTGAACCATAAAGGTTGACTTCAATTCGTTCAGTTTTGTCTATTAGACGGTTTTCATGTAGCTGTTTTGAAAAATCAAAACCAGCCAACATTGGACCATTGGTATGCGAACTTGATGGGCCGACGCCTATTTTGAAAATATCGAATATCGACAACATAACGGTATCCTCGTGTATGCGACACAGGCTGCTTTGTCGCTTGCAGTGGCAGAGGTGTTGAGTAACACTCATAAACCTCATTGCTTGGTTGTTTCGCTATCTCAGTGTCTGTTAGGACAAATGCACTCAGAGCGGAGTTCACTCTGTTATAACTATAGTCAGTAAGGGAATAGAAAGCAGTGGCAAGCGCAATATTGAGCGATTTAACATTAGGTAGTGTGACCGACGTCGTTATCGTGTTGGGTAAACGGCTTGTCAGTAGTCAGTTAACAGCAGAAGGGGTATCGCGCCTTGATGAACTCGCTGCTCAGTTGCCAAAGTTGCAACACAACAAGATGGCGATTATGTTTTGTGGTGGGAAGTTGGCGGAGCAACATATCTCAGAAGCTGCGGCGATGTTTCAGTATTTGGACAGTCACTATCCAGATTCATTAAGGTGGGCAAAAACAGAGCAGTTACTAATAGAAGACCAGTCGACAACCAGTGTGGAGAATTTGCTTAACGCTGCGGATAAGCTGATCGTGAGCCAACTATGTCAAAAAGGTGAACGTGTTAGGGTTCGATTGGCTTCTTGCGACTACCACATTGAACGCATTCTTGAGATAGAAGCGTTAATGCCAGAGCAAGGGCTAATTGGGCAGTTTAAACGCCGCGCCAGCAAGGTTGGGTTGGCTATCGACATGTCGTTAGAGCCCGAGCAGCATATCGCCGCGACGTATCCGCATCTATGTGAACGAGGAAAGGCTTTTTTGCTTATCGACCAATTAACCACTTATCGTGTCTACCTTGAGGGAGTGAAAGGGCAGGTGTTTGAGCGCCCACTTGCTGAAGTGAGACGAGAACCATATCAGCGAGCAATTCAAGCTTTGCAGGATTTAATGGTATTGGATATTGGGGTGCAGTATCAGCATGAACTGAAAAGAATACGGACGATTATCGAGTTGACGCCAGCAACGACACCCGTGAGGGATGTTGTGCCGCTGCTGGAGGAGCTTAATCAAATTTTGCGATGGCTAAACCGCCAAGTTGATCCAGAGTCACAACACGTTTAGTTGCTTTGTTCGGTTTATTGGTGATTTTGTCGGTAGTACTCCCATTGCTCTATGCGACTTCCGTCACTCAGTAGGCAATAAGTGACTCTTTGCGAGTTTTCTGAAACGGTCTCAAGCTCACCGCCGCGTTGAACACAATATACGGCGGCTGGATTTGAGACCGTTTGGTATTCAGTCTTTTTATAAGGCGAGTTGTCCCCCGCACATCCGACGATAGCTCCTAAAGAAGCTGCGGTTATAAAAAGTGAAAATGTCTTTAAAACTCGTTTCTTTTCCATTATTTATCTCCAGCCAAGGTATACGGCTAAAGAATAGACGAGTTTTTGGCAACTTGCCTACACCGGCATGACTCTATTTCGACCGAGTTGTTTTGCCTCATAGAGAAGTTGGTCGGTGCGCTCGATTAATGGCTCTGCACATTCATCTTCATGACGCTCAGTGACCCCAAATGATGCAGTGATATTACCCACTTGTTTCCCGCTTCGACGGTCTTTGATCGAGAGCTTCTCCACAGCACGACGCAGGCTTTCTGCAAATTGTCTTGCGACACGAAGGCTGCGATTGGGAACGATAATTGCGAACTCTTCCCCACCAAAACGATAGGCGGTGATCCCATCGCGACAACTGGATTGCAATCGTCTTGCCAGTCCACGGATGACTGAGTCACCAAACAGATGACCGTAGCTGTCGTTATAGTGTTTGAAGTGATCAATGTCGGCTAAGATCAGGCAGAAATTCTGCCCGCTTTGACAAAGAGTGTGTACGTCATTGTCAAATGAGCGGCGGTTGTACAACCCGGACAAGCTATCGAATAATGCATCGCGTTGTACTTCAGCCAGTTGGTTTTTTAAACGGCTGATTTCTTTGCTTGCGGTGTTGAGTTGGTTAGACAGGAAGCTAGTCGAGTGGCGAATATCTCGAGATTCATCGACGAGTTGGCGAACAACTGCCATCACGTCATCTAGCGACATACTCTCATCTTCCACGCGCTCCAAATTTTTGAAGCTTTTGTCAATCATCGCTGAGAATTGCGAGGTATCATTGAGGGTATCGTTCATCGAGCTAGCCACTTCATTGACTAATATCTCGATGTTGGCGCGTAAATCGCTCAGCTTAGTCTCGGATTGAGTGGCAACGTGCTTATTGTAAAGCCGCTCTCCAGCCCCTGGTGGGCAAATACCATAGTTTTCAATCACGCTTTCTAGCTCAAGGTTAAGCTTGGGCATCGAGTTGTCTACGTAGGTGTACCACAGCGCGTAGTTCGCTGGGGTTGCCGCGACATGATTCTTCATCATCAAGGGAACCGCTTTTTTTAAGTTTGCGGTCGACTTTTTAAAAACGTCTTCTGTCATTTTACTATGTCAATCAAATAAGGTGCAGCTTACGAAATCGTTGCATCAGACAATTTAAGGGTGCTTTGCTAGCACGCTTGTTTTTAATTCGATGCTGGACTGGCTAAGCGATAACCAATCCAACATCCTTGGTACAGTTTCACTTGTTCTTCAAAGCGTAAACTGTGAAATAATTTTCTATTACATTAACTTATCGCTAAGAGTTAGTCATTAACTGTTGTTTATCTTTGGTCACCTGATCCGCCCCGCGCAACATAGCTTTAATCAAATCTCCGGCATTAAACTTTTCTAATGCTTCGTGTGCACCAACTTGATTCGCGCGGTCAACACAAATCTCGCTTGAAAGCGAGGTGTGGAGAATAATGTAGGCATGGCGCAACTCAGGTGAACTCTGTGTTTCAAAGGCTAGCTCGTATCCATCTAGCCCCGGCATTTCAATATCGCTCACTAGCAAATCAACTGCGCGTCCTTGTGCCACCGCATCTTGCATGAACGACAGTGCTTCCACGCCATTGGTGCAAATGTTGTAAGGAATATTAATACTGTCTAGTGCCGTGGCAAGCTGACGCCTTGCAATGGTTGAGTCATCCACCAACAGAATGTTCAGTGCTTTAAGTTTCTCACGCTGCACGTCGGTCAGAATCGGAATTCTGGCTGCTTCTGATAGCGGGTAAATCTTGGATAGCAATAGCTCCACATCCAGCATTTGCACGATTTCATTTTCGTAACGCGTGATACCGGTGACAAAGACATTGCTTCCTGCGGTTGGTGGTGATGGCTCAATGTTACGCCAATCACAGTCAATGATTTTTTCGATGCCTCGCACCATAAAAGCCACCACAGTGCGCAAACAGTCGGTGACGATCAGAAAACACGAGGAGTACTCTTCCGGCTGAATAGGGCGAAAGCCAATCGCTGCAGGCATATCGATCACTGGCACGTTAAGGTCACGTATGGTCACGGTGCCAATAACATGATGGTGTGAGTAGGGGATCTGTGTCGTTGGCAAGTAAGGTACGATTTCACGCACTTTTAAAGTGCCGATTGCAAACAATTGCTGGGTTGCCGTTAAGCTAAACATCAACATGCCTTGTGATTGGTTTGCTTTACTCTGTACCGCCATTTTTATACCTACTGTTTTAAAAGAACTAAACCCAACCTCGATTTTATGACTAAAGTCTGAGGTCATTATGGGCTAAACACTAAACTATGTTATTAGAAATAAACGATATTTCGTTGAAACAGATCAGAGATTAGATAAACATTATTAATCTAGATGATTAGTAGTAAAAAGGTTTGATGAAGATCTCATTAATCTTAGGTACAATCATGCGCAGTTAAAGACGGGGTCAATTAGAGTAACTATGGCAAATACAGCAGCAGCTTTACACATTTTGGTAAAACACAAAGAACAAGCTGAAGACATTATCAAGCAACTGAAAAAAGGTGCGAAGTTTCAAACCTTGGCAAAGAAATATTCTAACTGTCCTTCAGGTAAACGTGGCGGAGATCTAGGCGAGTTTCGTCGTGGTCAAATGGTACCGCAGTTTGACAAAGTGTGTTTTTCTGGCGAGACACTCGTTCCTCACCTGGTGAAGACTAAATTTGGTTGGCATGTGGTTAAAGTTTTGTACCGCACATAAGATAAATATCTGATTGATATGAAAAAGGTCAAGCATTTGCTTGACCTTTTTTGCTTTCAACTATGATCCACTACAGGAAAGTAGACTATTTTCTACAATATATTTTCAATTAGTATTCCATTAATGTATCTATAGTTCTTTATGGCTTGCTCCTTTGCTATACCAATAATCTCGAAGCCTTGCTTGGTGTAAACCGCTAGTACTTGGTCATTATCACCTAATACATAAGTAAAAAGTGAACGGTATTAGAGCGTTTTGCCCTCTTATGAATGATTAGAACACGTAACCTACAGCGATAGAAGTTATGACCATATCTGTCCCGTCTACATCACCGAAAGCAATCTTGCCGTCTACAGTCATATTGTTAGCAAACTTGTATCCAACAAACGGAGTGATAAGTGTTCCGTCAGTCTCATCAGAAGCACTAGCAGAACCAAAAGCATTTGTTAAACTAGCATTCGCTTCAACAGTCACGAACGTTAAACCTAAGCCGCCTCTAACACCGTTAACTGCTTGATAACCTACATATGTAGTGAGCGCATCAGCTTCTAGAGAAATACTAGCGGAAGCTCCTGGCGCGAAAGCACTTGCACTATCTTCAAAAAGACCTGGCGCGTAGTCGAAACCGACCAACAAGCCGTTTTCGAAAGTGTAGTTAGCGCCCAATGTAAAGTTGCTTTCAGTATCTGGACTATCAAAACCATCAACGTCAACAGCAGCATAGCCAAGCGTTAAGCCTAGGCCCTCATACCACTCTTTTGTATTTGTATTTGTATTTGTATCTGCAGCAAAAGAAGAAGTAGCTGCAAGAGTGATAGCAGCAGCTAAAGCGAATTTTTTCATTGTTATTCTCAGTATTTATAGTCAAAAAATTGGGGGCGGATTAAAGCCATAATTGAAACGACACGCAAGATAAATTTACTTGTCAACACGACTATAAGTTTGATTTGTAATATAAGGAAGTTATAGGTAACTGTTGCAATCGGCTTTTCAATTTGGAGTTGAAGCCTTGCATCGTATATAAGATAAATATCTGATTGATATGAAAAAGGTCAAGCATTTGCTTGACCTTTTTTGCATCTGAACACCGCGTGATTCTAAACTGCGTATAAGCAGGCTTCACCGTCAGGGCGAGTTTTAAAGCGGCGGTGTAACCACATGTACTGACTCGGTTCTGCCATGATTGATGTTTCAATCGCCTTGTTGGTATAGGCGGCAGCAAGTGTTTCACACTCTCGCGGGTATTCATCCAAGCTAGGAAGAATCGTTAGGGTGTAGTGATTATCCCTGCCTCGAACCATAGTAAAGGGCACGATGACACAATCTGTCGCGTTGACCAGCAGGCTCGTACCTGTGGTTGTGCAGGCGTTTTCAACTGCGAACAGTGGCGCAAAAGTAGAGCGACGACGACCATAGTCATGATCCGGCGCGTACCAAACTCGTTTGCCCGTTTTCAGTGCGTGGATCATGCCTTTCACGTCACGGCGATCGATTAGAGTACGGTTTGAACGAGAGCGACCATGATACTGAAAGTAATCAAAGCAAGGGTTGGAGTTGGGACGATAAACGCCCATTCCCGATTTCTTAATACCAAATGCGCGCGCGCCAAGCTCCAAGTTCATCGAGTGAACGGCAAGCATTAGCACGCCCTTACCTTGTTTTTCGAAGGCTTCTAAGCGTTCCATACCAATGATGGTGACGTGTTTGTTTACCCGTTTGTCTGGCCAAAACCATGCCATAGCGGTTTCAAAAAGAGCGATACCTGTATTTTCAATATTTTGCTCAGTCAGCAACGACATCTGTGAGGCTTCCATTTCAGGGAAACAGAGCTCAAGATTACGTCGAATTGTGTTTGAGCGTTTTTTCATTCGCCCTAACACCAAGCGACCAATACGCTTTCCAAGTCCAATTTGAAGTTTTAACGGCAGCAAGCTCAGCGAATACATCAGCGCAATAAGGAGCAGTGTCCCCCAATAGTTCGGGAGGAGATATTGCCATTTAAAGACCGGAGCGATAGGTTTCATTTGTTTACAATTCGTTTAAAAGGGCGCGCAGTCTATATCGAAGTTGTTACTATCACAAACTAAAATATTGATCTAATTCACACTAAAATTAATGTTATTGATTACTAATGAATTTTTGCGAGGGTCTGTCAAAGATTTATACAAAAATTGCATCTTTGTCTGCAAAAATGATAAAGACGACTGATTAATGAAGACATGAAAACTAGATCAAGAGCTGATTTTAGTCTTCAGAGATGGTTGGGAGGCTGCGCGAGTTGAGCCTCCTTTGACTAAGCAATACAAACCTAATCTTGCATTGCGTAAAACGCTGCGATGTCTTTTAAATCCTGATCGTTAAGTTGGCGCAGTTGAGCCGCCATCATTTGTGCCATAGGTGAGGTACGTTTGCCTTGCTGGTAATCTAGCATCGCTTGATAGAGATACGCGGCATTTTGTCCATTGAGGCTTGGGTAACGAGGGTTGGTCGCTTTGCCAGTTTGACCATGACAAAATACACAACTTGGCGATTTTACCTTACCAAGCTCGGCATCGCCAAAAGGTTTAGCTTGAACCAAAGGTGCTAAAGACAACAGACCAAGAATGAGCAATTTACGCATAAAAATAACAGATATATTTGAATTTAATAAGGCGGGAATAATAAAGCTTCCCGCAAGGGGAAGCTCAATAGTGCAAGGAGTCAATCGCTGTATTTTTAGACGTAATCAGCGATTTTTTGCAAGACCGTCTCGATGTCTTGTGCCGAGATGTCTTTGTGCGTAACAAATCTCATCGGATTTCCCGCGGTCGCGATGATGCCATCTTGCGCTAATTTGCCGACCAGACCCGAGACATCAATCGATTCATCGATCTTAGTGAACACGATATTGGTATGAATAAACTCAGGGTTGACGGAAAAACCAGGGATCTGACTTAGACCTTCGGCTAGTCGCTTAGCGTTAATATGATCTTGCTTAAGTTGAACGACTTGCTCTGTGAGGGCGAGTTTACCCGCCGCCGCAAGAATACCAGCTTGTCGCATGCCACCGCCGACCATTTTTCTTAGGCGGCGCGCTTTGGCGATGTACTCTTTAGAGCCAAGTAGGAGTGAGCCTACTGGCGCACCAAGCCCCTTAGATAGACACACTGTCATTGAGTCAAAATATTGAGCAATCTCTTTTACGTCGATGTCCAATGCAACCGCCGCGTTGTATACGCGAGCGCCATCAAGGTGCATAGCAAGTCCATTTTGGTTGACGAACTCACGCGCTTGAGCCAGATATTCTAGTGGCAGCACTTTACCGTTGATGGTGTTTTCTAAGCTCAATAAACGAGTACGAGCGAAGTGGATATCATTAGGTTTAATCGCTGCCTGAAGCTTATCAAATGGGAGCGTTCCGTCAGGATTATTTTCAATCGGTTGAGGTTGAATTGAACCTAATACAGCGGCACCGCCTGCTTCATAACGGTAGTTATGAGCTTGCTGACCACACAGATATTCGTCACCGCGTTCGCAGTGTGCCATTAATCCGAGTAAGTTGGCTTGAGTACCTGAAGTGGTGAACATTGCAGCCTCGAAACCGTGTCGCTCCGCAGCCCATTGTTCCAAATCGTTGACTGTTGGGTCATCCCCGTAAACATCGTCACCCACTACTGCTTCTGCCATCGCCTTACGCATGGCATCGGTCGGTTTTGTAACCGTATCAGAACGAAAATCCATCATTAATCCTACTGTAGTCCATCGCCGAGATTATATTGAGCAAGTCAGATATAACCACACAACTTAGCTTTGCTTAGACAAGCCATGCTCTTGGCATCGCTTATGCTGCCATTAATGATCATTTGCTCAATTTCGGCAAGAGATATGTGTAGCACTTCTATCACTTCGTCATCATCACAAGTATAGCGTGATGTTTTGCTTAAGCCTTTTGCGACAAACAGGTACTGAATCTCGTCGCAAAATCCAGCCAGAGGTGTGACTTGACCGAGTGGAATTATTTCGTTTGCACTGTAGCCAGTCTCTTCTTCGAGCTCTCTTGCGGCACAAACTTCAATTGGCTCGTCACTTTCCAACGTCCCTGCGGGTAGCTCAAGTAGCCATTTACGCAAAGAAGGGCGGTACTGATTGACGAAAACAATATTGCCATTGTCGTCGATGGGTAAGATCACAGCGGCGCCAGGGTGCGCAATTGTGGTGTGGGTAATTTGCTTACCATTGGGTAACTCAACGCGCTCTTCTACCAGTGAAATACGCTTCCACTGATGTATCACTTTTTTCTCTATCACAAAAGTTAACTACCATGCTTAGGGGCGGGAAATGCTAGCTACCTTAACCACTTATGGGTTGAAATAAAAGCACTATAAAACCAAGTGCACATAAAATGATTTATTGAACATTGATGCATATCACAAATATGAAAACATAGTTTTTAAGTGCGTCTGAAAATTTCTATCTGCTATAAAGGGTTGCTCTAACGTATAATTTCGCATATAACAAAATAGTAACAATGTATTAACTCATGTGTAAAATTATGAATTTTCCAGAGGAGCAAACCGTTGACGTTACTTTCCCAAGTGAATTATTCAAATAAAGCTTTGTTATCAGAGCGTATCAATAAACTAGCTAAAGCACTGTCAGACGGCGTCTATGAACGGGAGGATACAATAAGAATGTGCCTTCTTGCTGCTCTCGCAGGCGAAAGCGTATTTTTATTAGGCCCTCCCGGCATTGCAAAAAGCCTCATCGCTAAACGCCTTATCCAAGCTTTCGACAACTCATCTTACTTTGAATATTTAATGACGCGATTTTCAACACCTGAAGAGGTGTTTGGTCCCTTAAGTATCCAAGAGCTCAAGGACAACGGCCGTTATGTCCGTTTGACCGAAGGTTATCTACCTACAGCTCAAGTTGTGTTTTTAGACGAAATATGGAAAGCCGGCCCAGCAATTTTGAACACCTTGCTCACCGTTGTGAACGAAAAAACGTTTAAAAATGGCAGTGACATTGAGAAAGTGCCAATGCGTCTTCTTGTTTCGGCTTCGAACGAATTACCTGATGAAGATAGCGGCTTAGATGCACTGTATGACCGTATGCTTGTGCGTGTTTTCGTCAATAGAATTCAAGACAAACAGAATTTTAAATCCATGCTGACGGTAGGCACAGAACAAGAAGCGAAAATTCCTGCTGGACTGGCCATTACCGATCAAGAGTACCACCTGTGGCAACAAGAGCTCGATAAACTCCCTCTCACCGATGATGTGTTCGAAAAGCTCTACCAACTAAAATCACTCCTAGAGCAAAAAGCCGAGCAAGCAGGCGTAGAGTTTGCCCAATCGGATATGTATGTCTCTGACCGACGTTGGAAAAAATCAGTAAAACTGCTCAAAGCAAGTGCCTATTTCAATGGACGAGATTCAATCAACCCTCTCGATTTAATCCTTTTGCAAGACTGTTTATGGAACAGTGCTGAATCTCGAGAAATTGTATGGCAAGTGATCAAAGAGTTTGCGCTGAAGTACGCCTTTGATCAGCAAGACGTTGAACAACAAATCACGTTTTGCCGTGAAGAATTAGCCGACGTGCAAGATGAACTCGAAACGAAGTTTGCTATGTCGCTTTCGATGGAATCGACCACCGGACTGATCAAGAAGAGTGTTCACCACTACAACCTCTCGGGCATCAAATCCTACCGAGTCGGGGCGGCGAGCGACTTGGTCAAACTGGTGCTACTGCAAAGTAACATGTCGGTCTCAGAGTCAGAAAAAGGGGATAGCCGTTGGGTATACGTGCCAAAGAATGAGTTGGAACGGGTAATCAAAGAAGGCTGCGGCGATGTGTATGGTTATGTTAACCAAAACACGAATTTGTGTCGCTTACGCTTTGAGATGGACGCTGCAAATAATCTTGTAATAAAAGACATTGCTAATCGAGCTGTGCTGGTTTCAGTCGTCACGACACAAGGGCTTGATAGCGATGTGTATCAACAATGGTTAGAGAAAGCTGAGAATGCACTACGTCAACTTGAAGAAGCTGAACACCATTTACGTAAAGTGAAATCAAACTTTCATGGTGCACTGCCTCATGGGTTTATTAATCCAGAAATCCCTCGAGTGATGGAATCGAGTTTGCAGTCACTACAACAACAACTAGAAACGACCAAAAGCGAGTGTGAACGGACCGTCTTTCGCTTCAAAAACCTTGATCAATTCTTTTCATAGGAGGTGACAATGTTAGGAGCAGATGGTCTTAACCTTGCACTTATGATTGCAGATTCGGGAATGATTGACAGCGCGGTCAATGATTTGATGGCTCGTACTCAAGTAATGGTGATGGCGGAGAACCGAGGCATGAAAACCTCGGTAAAAAATCACCTGCTTAAGTGGCGTGGTAGCGTAAAAAAGCGCATTACCAAAGTATGTGAAACTGAACGTTTTCAACAAGAACTCGCGTTATATCAAGAAGTGATTCATTGGGATGAAACTGAGTTTGTTGAAAAAATTCCTGCGGTGGTAAAACAGCTCGAATGGCATAGCGCATTCTACATTGAAGCACGCCGTCTGATTGAAAAGAACAAAGGGGTGCATAACCCAATGTTCCCGCACTATTTTTGTGACCAATGGTATAAGAGTCTATCGGATGCAATTCGCCAAGCGCAGTTAACCGAGCTTAAAGCGAACAAAGAAAAAGTATTGAAAGATCTTTACCAGCGTATGGAAACCATGAAAAACATGGAAAAAGTGACGCAGGAAGGGGATGAAAATAGTGTAGGTCGCTTATGGGATATGGCCTCCGCTAAGTTAACCAAGACCGATCTCTCTGTGATGAAGCGTCATGCGGAGTTCCTTAAAAAGAACAAAACCTTACAGGATATTGCTGAGCAACTGGGACGTATGGCTAACGAGGTGGACGATCCCGATTTAAATCGCACGCCTAATGAAGAGCTTCAAGTGGTTGAAGAAACCTCTGATGAGGCTACCGACGATATTGTCGGTGTTCATGAAGGCGATGATTTAAATAAACTGCTGCCTAATGAAACGATGTTTTTGGCGTACCCTGAACTTGAAGTTGTGTTTTACAAGCACTTAGTTGATAAGCGTTTGATGAACTATAAAACTCAGGGTAAATCTCGCACACTTCGAAAAGTCAGGGCGCAAAAGGCTGACCACAGCAAAGCAGAAGTCGAAAAAGGCCCATTTGTTGTCTGTATTGATGCTTCAGGGTCGATGAACGGCTTTCCTGAACAGTGTGCCAAAGCAATGGCTTATGCATTAATGCAGATGGCACTAGCAGAAGATAGAGATTGCTATGTGATGCTGTTTTCTACTCAGGTCATCACCTATGAACTGACAAAGCAAGATGGGCTTCGAGAGGCAAGTGACTTTCTAAGCTATAGCTTTCATGGGGGGACTGATCTTGGCCCAGTGTTGGCACAAACCGTTGAGATCATGATGGGTGAGCGATATAAAAATGCCGATACGGTCGTGATTTCGGACTTTATCGCACCGTTACCTGTTGAAGAGATCCAACAGAAAGTACGCGATCTCAAAAAATGCTCCAACCGTTTTCATGCACTCTCGCTTTCTAAGTATGGTAATCCAGACTTGTTAGGAATGTTTGACCACAGTTGGGCTTACCATCCGAACCTCGTTGGACGTTTGATGCGTAAATGGTAAGCCGCTTTTCACATGCTACTCAGGCAACCTCAAGGTGCTTGGCTCAGCGAGTCTGAATTCTGCATCTTGAGGTGACTTGAGTCTATTAGTCGGCCTGATGGCTTCGGGCAGACTTGATTGATTGGGTAAGTTGAGGCATCAGAGACATCAAAATCATACCGGCCATTAACCCATATTGCCCCAAGGTATAACTCTCTCCAACCAGCACCACACCAAATACAATACCTGCAATTGGATTTGCAATGCCTCCGAAAGTGAACTCTACTACGCTCATACGCTGAAGTAGGAAAACATATAAGCCGTAGCCTAGTGCGGTGTTAAGCAGTGATAGCCATGCGATACCAGCAACATTGAACGCACTGACATGTTCAATCGCGTAAAGGTACTTACTAGGGTCAACTAAGGCGTGAATACAAGAGATAATCGCTAGGAACACACCACCTAAAATTAGCTGCCATGTCAGCACTTGCCACCAATGCATAGTGACGCCCAGTCGTTTGGTAATATCACTACCGATAATGATACAAAAGATTGCCGTCAACAGTGCCCCTAAGCCAATTGGGCTTAAGACAAGTTGATTCGGGTCAAACAGCATCCACGCCAAAACAATCAACATCGCGCCACTTAACATCTGGACTTTGCTTGGCATACGGCGATACACAACACCATGATATATCATCGCAAAGACCGGGACTGAGATCATTCCAACGCCCGATATCGCTGACGGCAAACTGAGCGCAACCACAAAGATAAGTGAGAAGAAGATACCGATATTGATTAAACCGAGAACTGCCAGTTGTCGCCACTGCTTCCCTTTTGGCCACATTGGTCTGAGCAGAAGTAGCAGTAATCCTGCAGGAAGGGCTCTCAACGCGCCAAGAAGGAGTGCGGGCCAGCCTTCGAGGGTAAACTGAGTCACAGCATAAGTGGTTCCCCAGAAAAAGGCGGGGATCATGGCATAGAAAATCGACATAAAAATATCTTCACGTAAAGATAACTCGTCACAAATTTACAAGCTGATTAGCTTTATGTAAAGTATCTTTATATAAAGATATATTGGATGCCCAAGCTATGGACACTATCGATCGAGCACTTGGACAATGGCAAAATGTTCAACCCTCACTCAATACACAACCTCTGGCGATTATTGGCAGAGTGTTGCGCATCGCTAAGCATCTTGAGAATGAGATGGCGAGCTTGCATAAATCTTTTGGTTTGAAACCTGGCGAGTTTGATGTGCTAGTTTCTCTCTATCGCAGTGATGCCCCCCAAGGTCTCACTCCCAGTGAACTTATCAATGCAATGATATTGACGTCCGGAGCGATGACCAACCGACTTGATAAACTAGAAGCTAAGCACTTAATACAACGAACGCATAACGAGACAGATCGAAGAAGTGTTAAGGTTAAGTTGACGCCGCAGGGAAAGCGTCTTATCAATGATATTCTTCCGCAGCATAGCGAGCTGCAAGAATCCTTGATCGCCAATATAGAGCCAAAGATGAGGAAAAACGTTGAACAGATGCTCGCTGAGTGGATGGGGCAATTTGAATAAGGGGTAGAGATGACTAACAAAGAACTGACCGCATATCTTGATAAGTTTCGCGAAGCGCAAGCTGATTATCCGTTCGGACCTGATGCCTTAGTGTATAAAGTGAGAGGCAAAATGTTCGCCATATTGGCGCGTCGTGAGGGTAGAGACTATGTCACTCTCAAAGTAAAACCCGAAGACGGTGAAGTGCTAACATCTCAGTTTACTGATATTACCCCTGGTTATCACACTAACAAGCGACATTGGATCACGGTTTACTATCCAGGTGATGTGGAAGACACTCTTATCGAGGACCTTTGCACTCAGTCGTATGCTTTAGTAGTGAAGGGATTAAAAAAACTCGAACGTGTGGCATTGGGTTTTGAGTAGTGGCGGATTGAGAAAAATTGAGCAATTAGATCAAAGACTCGCCCATCTGCGCTAAATATCAGCAAACAAACTCAGTTTCGATAAATTTGTTTGACTCCAGTGGGAGAATCCGTAAAGTGTGCAGCGAACGCAGCGGTGGGTAACTTAAGCGTTTCAAAATGGCGCCTTGGCAGAGTGGCTATGCAGCGGATTGCAAATCCGTGGACCTCGGTTCGACTCCGGGAGGCGCCTCCATTTTGCGACACTAGCTCAGTTGGTAGAGCGCAACCTTGCCAAGGTTGAGGTCACGAGTTCGAACCTCGTGTGTCGCTCCAGATTTTATTGGAATGATTGGCTTGCACGAGGAACCTCGTGACTGAATCCAGCCGAGTCACTCCAAATTAAAATTAGCGATTTATTAAAATCGATAATCAGATGGTGTTTTACTTACTTCAGTAAAGGCCTCACAAGTTTAGATTTGTGTGCCCTGGTGGTGGAATTGGTAGACACAAGGGATTTAAAATCCCTCGGCGTTCGCGCTGTGCCGGTTCAAGTCCGGCCCGGGGCACCATCTAGAATATTAAGATGTGTGAGATTTAAATCTCTCCTTCGTGTCGGCCGGCCGAAATGTCGGACCATCAATTCCGGCCCGGGGCACCATCATCAAACTTAGATGCCTAAGTGAAATCATTTTCTCTAAGCATCAAGCACAATTTAAGGCGCCTTGGCAGAGTGGCTATGCAGCGGATTGCAAATCCGTGGACCTCGGTTCGACTCCGGGAGGCGCCTCCATTTACTTATCCCTTCATTACAGCATTTCGACGTTCTGATATAAAAAAGCCCCAGCCATAGGCCAGAGCTTAAACCACGATCTTAGTACTTATTTAGCGACTAAAGCAGCGTAATTTTGTTCGCTTCACACTCTTCTATCATCGTATCAGGCCAGATTGAAGATTGAACTTCCCCAATGTGCGCTTTTTGCAAAAAGAACATACAAATACGAGATTGACCGATACCACCGCCAATGGTGTAGGGTAGTGAGCCGTCAAGAACCATACTGTGGAATGGCAGTGTTGCTCTATCTTCACAGCCAGCCAGTGCTAACTGCTGCTTCAAGCTCTCTTCACTGACACGAATCCCCATCGAAGAGAGTTCTAATGCACTGTCGAGAACAGGGTTCCAAAACAGCAGGTCGCCATTCAATTGCCAATCATCGTAATCTGGTGCGCGACCATCATGTTTTTCGCCATTTGAAAGCGCGTGTCCAATGTTTTGGATAAACACTGCACCATACTCTTTACATATCGCGTTTTCTCGCCCTTTTGCGTCTAAATCTGGATATTTGTCGAGTAGCTCTTGCGATGTCACAAAAGTCACTTTTGCCGGCAAACGCTTCTTAAGAACAGGGTACTCCTGATAGATGTAGTTCTCGGTCTTTAGAAACGCGTTATAGATTTTTTCAACAGTGGCTTGCAGATACTCCTCGTTACGCATTGATTTATTAAGGACCTTCTCCCAGTCCCATTGGTCAACATAAATCGAATGAATATTATCGAGTTCTTCGTCGCGACGAATCGCGTTCATATCGGTGTAGAGCCCTTCATCTTCGAGAAAACCATATCGACCTAACGCCATGCGTTTCCATTTTGCTAATGAATGGACGACTTCAACATTGGCGCCATTGTCATCGAGCAGATCAAAGCTCACCGGACGTTCTGTACCGTTTAAGTTGTCGTTAAGCCCAGTTTCTGGTTTGACAAATAGTGGGGCGGAAACCCGCGTAAGGTAGAGCTCATAAGCGAGCGCAGTTTCGAAATAGTCTTTAAGTTTTTTGATTGCGACTTCAGTATCGCGTAGATCAAGGAGCGGTTGATAATCCGCTGGAATTTGCAGCTTCATTGAACTTCCTATGTTCTTGAAATGATGAGTTTCAATACCTTACGACAGAGCAGCATGAGCGTCTAGACGTAATCGTGATTTTTCCCTGATTTCTGATCAGAAAGTTTCATGGGCAAAACGTATTGGTAATTTTATTCATGTTTTGCCCATGAATATTAGCAGTTAGTACGCTGCGGCAGGGGTCAAGCGACGTTTCGCTACTGCCGTTACCATTACCAATGCACAAGGTAGTAGCCAGCTGGCATGTGCGTTATACAGCGGCAAGCTATCTTGAAAAACAGTATTCCAGCCCTCTGGCATCTTACCTAGGATATTGAGCGCATCGACGATGCCAAAAATCAGAGTGGTTAACATCACCATTAAAGTTGTTTGGCCACTTTTTTGCTGTGATGCAATGACTAATGACAAGGCTACCGGGCAAAGCACTAAAATAGCAGGCAAACTTGCTGCGATGATTTGCTCCAAACCAAAGTTAGCAATGACACCCGTTAAAGTGACAACAATTGCAGCGGTGAATGGCACTGGTGCTTTAAATGTTTGTTGGCAATACTCGGCGCACGCGTTGGTAAGACCGACAGTTGTGGTCAGACACGCGAGTATAATGATGCCAGCCAGTAGCCATTGACCATAAGCTCCGAATGTAACAGCAACATAGTTGGCAAGAATAACACCACCGTGAGTCGCATTGGCTGCAACAGAGGTAGAGGTTGCGCCCATATACCCCATCGCGATATAGCAAACAGACATTAATACCGCATAGATGATTGCAACGCGCGTTGCTGCGTGAGCGATTTGTTTTGGTGTGGAGGCACCACGACTGGAAATCGTTTGGATCACGACCCAACCAAAGCCGACTGCGGCGATGGCATCCATCGTCATATAGCCTTGGATAAGACCACTCACCAATGGTTTGCTTTGATAATCGCCACTCGGGAGTTGGATTGCATCAAGTGGGTTGATGATGGCTGAAAGGGCGAGGGCGGCCAGCATAAGGATTAAAACTGGGGTAATGATCTTGCCAATATAATCGACGAGTTTGCCGGGCTTGTAGGCGAGAAGATAGGTTAGGATGCAGAATACGACGGTAAATGGCAATAGCATATCGGTTGTAAAGAAAGGGGCTATCCCCATCTCATAAGCCACGGTAACGGCACGTGGCATCCCAAATGCTGGGCCTACTGCTGTGAGTAGCAGAACCCAAAATGCTGTCCCAATCCAAAGTGGTAGTTTGCTGGTCAGTGCAGCACTGCTGTTGAGTCGACCCAGCACGATTAGGGTGAGCGCAGGTAAGCCAACCGCTGTTAATAGAAAACCAAGCATTGCAAAAGGTAGAGCGGTTCCAGCTTGAAGTCCCAACAAGGGTGGGAAAATGATATTACCTGCACCCAAAAAGAGCGCGAAGGTCATCATCCCTGTGGCTAATAAGTCGTATTTTTTCACTGTCTTTTCCTGTCTTTTGTTGTGTTGCTTAAAAGACCGTCAGTGAAGCTTGCAAGAGAAGAAAATAGAGGATGCCTCTCCGCCAGCTTCGGCTGACGGAGAATAGCCGTCAGCCTAGCGAATAATCACCATAATGACAGCTACAATAATTTGGTTTACACGAGCGGCAACAAGCGTCAATAGACTAGTTTTATTTTCTGTCATTTGAACTACCTCCTGCGTAAATATCTCGTTAATGAAGTTAACTTATAACTTTTTATTTTGTATGTAAAGTGTCTTTATGGAGGAAAGTTGCAAAAAAAAGAAGAGGAGGTAGGTTCTCTGCGAACCTACCTAGTTAAGGAAATTTAGTGGGCAGCCTCTTTGACTTGGAATTGTTCCATCAGTCGCTGTAATGCTTCGATACTGTCCACAAGCTGACGAGTGCGCTCAATAGAGCTGTGGGAAGTCATTGAGGTTTCGTCTGCCAGTTGCTTAATGTTGACGATGTTACGGTTAATTTCTTGCGTGACAGAGGCTTGCTCTTCGACCGCGGCAGCAATTTGATGGCTACTGTCGTTCACATTATCAAGTTGGTTTGAAATGTTTCGCAGCATGCCACCCGTTTCGTCGGCGCGAACTTTACAGCGCTCAGAAAGCTCTAGTCCTTTGTCCATGGCACTGACCGCAGTTGAGGCCGTTTCTTGGAGCTGACGAATCATAGTGTGAATTTCGTTTGCTGACGAACCAGTTTTCGAGGCAAGGTTACGTACTTCATCTGCAACTACGGCGAAGCCACGGCCAGCTTCACCTGCGCGAGCCGCTTCAATTGCTGCGTTTAATGCTAGGAGGTTAGTTTGCTCCGAGATAGCGCTGATCACCTCTAAGATACCATCGATTTTCTGAGTATCTTGCGCTAACTGATTGATAATGCTCTGTGAGTTCGTTAACTCTTCCACCAGCATGTTCACTTCTGAGATCGTTGAGTCGATGGAAGCTAAGCCATTGCTCGAATGTTCATTCGCTTCTTCTGCCATCATTGAAGCGGCTGAGGCAGCGTTGGACACCTCGGCAATTGATTGAGTTAGCTCTTCAACAGCGGTCGCGACTTGTTCGGTTTCAGCGCATTGTTGGTTGAGGCTTTGACCCATTGATTGAATCGTCCCAAACTCATCTTCAGCAGAGATAAGGATATGACCAGACGTTTCTGTCGCACGTCCTGTAATGGCTCTCAGCTCTGCTTTGCGCATCATTAGCGCCAGTTCAACTTGAGAGTAGCTATCAAACTTGTTGGTGTAGACTTTTTCCATCAAAGGATTGTCGTAGGCTTGCTTTGCGATCGTTTCAAGTGAAGTAAAACGCTTGTATTGGATCCCCTGAATGATTAGCAATAGTAAAGCGATTCCAAGCCCGCCGAATGCAGCCCAGTGTTGTGTGAGCACCGACAAAGCGAAAGCGCTGAGGAGCAAAAGGGCAGCGAGTCCAAGCGATAATTTGTGATAATTAAAGCGAACTAAGTTGGTTTTTTTCCCTTCGCGTAGTTTTTTGTAAAGCGCGGCAGCGCGACTTATTTGACTACTATCCGGCTTAGAGCGAACCGATTGAAACTCAATAATATTGCCCTCAGCATCTTTAATTGGCGTAACAAATGCTGAAACCCAATAATGTTGTTCGTCAGTACATTGGTTTTTTACCAGTCCCATCCAACTTTTGCCTGACTTTAAGTAGCTCCACATCTGTTTGAAGGCTGCTT
The DNA here is from genome assembly GCF_009938205.1 of Vibrio panuliri. Lineage (NCBI taxonomy): Bacteria > Pseudomonadati > Pseudomonadota > Gammaproteobacteria > Vibrionales > Vibrionaceae > Vibrio > Vibrio panuliri. The sequence continues at coordinate 546,402 of NZ_AP019655.1, forward strand.
TAGGCATATCTTGGTGACGAACGACATTATGGGGTTTACCGAGCAACTCAGCTTCGCTGTATCCCGCAATTTCACAGAAATCGTGGTTCGCGTAGGTCACGTAGCTCGAGGGATCAGTGGTTGAAATCAGGTTGACGGTGTGACTGTATTCCTTATTTAAATGCGCATCTTGCGGCGCATCATTGGCGTTGTTCTTTTTCATATTCATTCCATAAGTTGGACAACAAGCGGTTTTATCTGTTCTTGTAGTTTTTCACACGCAATCATAAGAAAGGTTTAGAAAACAAGTATATGATGTAAATCAATATGATGAACGTATTATGAACAATCGGTTTTTTATTCTAATATTTTCGAGCTAATTTAATTAGACTTTAGGTAGTAGATATCGGGGAGCCTTTATTTTTCACCTAGCTAAGGCTCATTGTGAGTAAATAATTGGGCGTCGTGTTGCTGAGGAAATAGGCGGTAAAGGTCAAAACGCGATCGTTATGGGCGTAAAGTGACCATGCGATTGATATTTAAGAAAATAGTGTTGACGCGCAAAATTATTCCGGTAAAGTACGCCTCGTTCTCACGGCAAAGGTCGTCAGAATAGATGGTGTCTCCATCGCTTAACTGCGTTGCCCTGGTGGTGGAATTGGTAGACACAAGGGATTTAAAATCCCTCGGCGTTCGCGCTGTGCCGGTTCAAGTCCGGCCCGGGGCACCATCATAAAATTGAAGATGTGTGAGATTAAAATTTCTCCTTCGTGTCGGCCGGCCGAAATGTCGGACCATCAATTCCGGCCCGGGGCACCATCATCAAACTCAGATGCATAAGTTAAATCATTTTCTTTAAGCATCAAACACAATTTAAGGCGCCTTGGCAGAGTGGCTATGCAGCGGATTGCAAATCCGTGGACCTCGGTTCGACTCCGGGAGGCGCCTCCATTCTTTTTTACATTCTCTTCGCTCTGTATTTCCTGTATCAATTCCTTTATCTGGTTACAGTAAAATCGTCTGCAATCTTTGCTAAATTATGACGTTATTTTTCCGTTACTTGAGTATAAAGTCATAACCAATGACGTTTTGCAGGTTAAAAGCGGACTATCGAACTAAAATTACCTTCGATGGACGCTAACGAGTGAGAATGCACAGAGTGCTTAAAATCAGACAACAGCAGCAACTTATCGCATGTGAAGAGTGTGGATTGGTCTCCCAATTGCCTCAACTTAGGGAAGGGCAGGTTGCAAAATGTCCCCGATGCATGCACACGCTATCCAGTATTAGCCTCCAACCTTGCCAAACATTGATTGCTTACGCTTCAGCAAGTTTAGTCATGCTGTTGATCAGCCTGTCGTTCCCGTTTATGTCATTTAGTGTTAAAGGGATTACGCAAGAAATTTTCTTGATCAATACCGTCGCAATGCTGGATGCATTTGAACAGAGTGCGCTCGCACTGCTTCTTTTACTCACTGTGATTGCGCTGCCTGCGGTGTATCTAGTCACGGTGACTTATCTCTACTTACGTATCTGGCAACAAGAGTCACAAGGTAAATCGATCAAGATCAGTGCCAAAACGATTTTGATGTGTAAATGGATTTTCCGTTTTGAACCTTGGCTGATGGCAGATGTATTTCTTATTGGCGTTTTGGTGAGCCTGATTAAAATTGCTGCGATGGCAGATATTGGTATGGGGTACTCTTTTTGGGCGTTTTGCGCTTATACCGTGCTGGTTGTTAAAGCCATCTCATTAGTTGACAGGTTTTGGTTGTGGAATAAGTTACAGCCGACGGTTGCGGTGGAGGGCGTCACTGCAGGGCAAGACCATTTAAGTGGGAAACATTTGGATTGCCACCAATGTCATCAAATCAATCCAAGCCATTTGAGCCAATGTGTACGTTGCGGAAGCAAACTTCATCGATATGATCTTAGTGGCAGTTTGCAAAAGTCTTGGGCCTATTTAGTTGCGGCGATTATTTTCTATGTTCCCGCTAACCTTTACCCAATTATGTACACCACAAGTTTAGGTAGTGAGACGCCATCTACTATCATGGGGGGCGTAGTCTTATTGTGGCAACTCGGCTCTTATCCTATCGCGATGGTGATCTTTATCGCCAGCGTGTTTATACCAATGGCAAAAATGATCGCCTTGGCATGGATCTATTGGAATGCGAAACGGCCAAAGGCTTTCCTTTACGCTCGCGCGATTAAACGGCAAAAACTTTATCGAATTACTGAGTTTATCGGTCGCTGGTCGATGATAGACATATTTGTTGTGGCGATTCTTGTCGCCTTAGTTCAACTTCATAACTTAATGGCAATCACCCCTGGACCTGCCTCGCTCTCGTTTGCAGCGGTTGTCATATTAACCATGCTTTCTGCTATTTCGTTTGATTCAAGAAGCCTTTGGATCAACACCAGCACTGTTAAGGAGTGTCAAACCAATGAGTGATCAAAATGATGTTCAAGCGAATGTCAGTTCGAGAACCAATCTTTCTGCTGTGTGGCTCGTGCCTTTGGTCGCGCTGGGTATCGGTATTTGGATGCTATTTGAATACGTCAACAGTACTGGACCCGAAGTCACTCTGATCATGTCAGATGCGTCGGGTATTGAAGTAGGTAAGACGCAAATCAAGTCACTCAACGTTAAAGTAGGGGTTGTCACCGATGTTAAGTTGGGGGCGAACTATGAAAACATCGTAGTGAAAGCGCAGATGGATAAAGACGCAGAACGCATGCTGCGTGAAGATAGCCAGTTCTGGATTGTTGAGCCAAGAGTAGGCAAAGAAGGCATCTCTGGATTGGAAACCTTGTTGTCTGGTGCTTATATCCAGCTGCAACCGGGTAAGTCACAGCAACGCAAAACACGTTTCGAGGTGTTGGATGTTCCGCCCGTTGCACCACCGAATGCACAAGGTATCCGCGTTATTCTTAACCATGAGTTAGCAGGGCAACTTAACGTTGGTGACCCAGTCATCTATCAAGGTTTTACCGCCGGACGAGTAGAGAAAGTGACCATAGATGCCGAGAAACGCATTGCGAACTATCAACTGTTTATCTTTGAACCGTTTGATGCGCTTGTGCGCACGGCGAGTCAGTTTTGGCTAAATTCAGGGGTCGATCTGCAACTGAACGCGGAAGGTTTCAAGGTGCGAATTGATTCGATTGAATCTCTGCTTGGTGGTGGGGTGAGTTTCGGAACACTTGAAAAAGACAACCCAGGTGTTGTGGTTGAAAAAGATTACCAAGAATATCCTTTGTATGATGATAAGGGGGATGCTGAAGAAGGCATTTACCGCCAGTCACTGTCGTTTGTTGTGATGTTCTCTGATTCGCTGCGCGGTTTAAAAGTCGGCGCACCAGTTGAGTTTCGAGGTTTGAAAATCGGTACAGTGACCAAAGTGCCTTGGAAGCGAGCTCAATTAGATGAAGGTTTGGATGTCAGTAAGATTGGCGTCAAAATCAAAATCGAACCGAGACGGATTTTTGAGCACGATAACTCGTTGGAGAAAGCTCAACTGTTAGCGTTGTTTAAACAAGAGTTTGCCAATGGGCTAAGAGCGAAATTGCATACCGGAAGCTTGTTAACTGGCGCGCTCTATGTTGATTTGGATTACGTTGAGCCTGAAGCCAATTTTGTCACTCAAGAAATCGATGGTTATACCGTGTTCCCTTCGATGCAAAGTGAACTGGCCGAGGTGCAAACCAAGATGATGGAAATCCTCAATAACTTGAGCGAGCTGCCATTGGGTGAGAGTGTGTCTTCGTTAAACCGCTCCTTGTCTGAGCTGGAAAAAACCTTAATCGCTGCTGAGAAAACCATGAATAGCATTCGGACTATGGTTGAGAGCGATGAGACGCAATCTTTACCACAAGAAGTGAAGCAGAGTTTACAAGAGTTGCAGCGCACACTCGATAGCTTCAACTCAAATTCGAGCGTTTATCAAAACCTTGATGATAGCCTAATCGAGCTAGAAAAAACCATGAAGGCTCTGCAGCCAGTATTGAAAAAAATTGATCAAAAACCGGACGTGTTGATCTTTGGTGAAGATAACAATGCAGATCCTCTGCCACAAAAAGGAAGCACAAAATGAAAAGAGTATTATTAGGGTGTGTGTTTTTGCTGGCAGGGTGTGCTGGTCAATCGGCAATGAGCCATCAAAGCTATTTATTGCCTGATGTAAACCAGACCAATCTGGTCACGAGCAGCGCACCGTTGCTCGTGGTGGAGGTCGAACTTGCGCCCTACTTAGATGTGAATGGCATCGTTTATCGAACATCGAGCACCGAAGTTGTCGAAGCGAAGCAAAACACATGGGCGATGGATGCCGGTGATATGGTTCAGCGCCAAGTGATCGCGATGCTACGAACGATGCAAAGCCAATATTGGCCGGTTGACCCTAATCCTTCATTAAAGCTAGCCGATCAGCCTAAGCTTTTAATTAAGCTTGATAAGTTTAACGGTAGTGTCGCGGGAAATGCCGAAGTTTCTGGCGAATGGCTATTACTGAGCCAGTCAGGCGAGATTATCAAAGGTGAAGGGTTTAACCACACGGTGGCTTTAGATCAGGATGGCTATGCCGCGTTAGTGACGGCGCTAAGCCAAGCGCTAAGTTTGACGGTTTCTGACGTGAGCAAGCAGATTTAACATGTCTACCAGTAATAAAAGAAGAGCCCAAATGGCTCTTCTTTGCTATTGGCTATCGCGTCACTTCCGTTAAATTGAACATGGGTCTTGTTTGTTTTGCATCTCTTGCTGTCTCATTGGCATGGCGTCGACCGTTTGTTTTACCATCGGCCAATCGGTGGATTTTCCCCAACGTAGTTTTTCAGTGCCATCTTTGCCGATTAAAATCGCGGTATGCTCATCGGGGTTAACTCGATAAAGGTTAAATAGTGCGCCTAAATCAAACTGCTGCTCTACCCATTCTGGTTGCGTATAACCATCTTGCGTAATAACAAGAGTGACAATGTCACGGCTGGATAAGGCGCAGTCATTGAGCAGTGTCTCAAGTTCAAACTGCGCAACATGCTCATCTTGCGAGGGAGCAAAATAAATGACGCTGCGATGAGGCCAATGTTGCCCATAGTACGGATAGGCAAAGGCAGTTGCAGAGACGATAGACGCGAGAAAAATGATTAGGCGGATCATATAAAGTTCCTACATCACTACTGGTATTCATTCTCCTTGTATACGAACAGTATAGTGCAATGTAGCAGTGGTCATTGCGCCTAGGGGGAGGACAAAACTGACACTCGCCGTCAGCTTAGTGATAAAATAGATAAAAGAAGAGATTGATAGTAAGCGTAAAGAACAATGGCCAAGCCCCAATCAGACATCCTAATCGGTGAGTTACTCAAAGAGTATCAAACGGTGGCGTACATGATGAGGATCTATTGTCAGAGCCATCATCAGCGCGAGCAGGGGGAGGAGTTGTGTACGGACTGCCAGCAACTGCTTGATTACGCAGAAGTGCGCCTAGACCGATGCCCCTACGGTCAAAACAAACCAACCTGCAATCGTTGCCCAATTCATTGTTACAAACCAGAGCCAAAAGCAGATATGAAAGCGGTTATGCGTTTTTCTGGGCCGAGAATGCTGCTGCCTCATCCCATTTTAGCGATTCGTCATCTGCTGCATGAACGGCGACCAGTACCCACGACGAAGCCTGCTGCAAATCAATCAAACCGTCATCAGCGAGGCAAAAAATAAGGGAGCGTGTTGCTCCCTTATCAAAAGATTCATGTTTTGTGGCGTTTATTCGCCTGCCATTGCTTGGCGCTTAGTTTTGATACTCGCAAGTAGCATGTAGATGCACGTTGCTAGCAGCGCTGCAAATAGGTAACCCAATAGACCTTGTTCACCCATCATAAAGCTATCAGCCAGTACAGGACCTGCAACTGAGCCGACACTGTAGCTAAATAGCATCACTTGAGTGACCGACACAATGTATGCAGGGTCAAGTTTGTCACAGCCCAAATTGATTGCCACAGGGTAAAGCGCAAATACCGCCATACCAAGGATAAACAAGCTCACGCCAAGTACGTGAATAGTCTCGTTCATCGCAACCATGCTGATAGATGCCACGCCCAACAAGCAGAACATCGCCATTAGCAAAGTACGACCCAAGAACTTTGAGAACCAAGGAACAAGAGGTTGCACCGCCATACCGCCAAGGATAACAAGCGCCATTAGGCCACCAAGGTTTTCGTTGGCGATACCACGGTTATGTAGTTCAACTGGCATTAGGCCATAAATAGCGCCTAATGTTAGACCTGAAACAATACACCCGATGATCGCAGCATGGTTTAATTTACTAATTTGCTTAAGCGATAGTGCACTGCTTTGGCCTTCTTCTGGTTGATCGCTACGACCAAACATCAAGACCAAAATAGCCAGAGTCAACAACGCTAGGATCGCGATAAAGGGAATGCTTCCAGTAATACCCAAGAAGCCGATACCCAGTTGACCTAATGAGCTACCGCCATATAGCGAACCCATGTATAGACCAAGGCGTTTTGCACGCGCACTTTCGTCGCCGTGAAGCAGCCAAGACTCAACAATCACGAACACACCAGCTACGGCGACGCCTGCAACAAAACGAGAGGTAAGCCATGCAGAGGTGTAGATCGCAGTAGGCAATACAATAATGGTAGCGATAAACGCGATCAAACAGCCGATAAATGCTTTTCGGTGACCAACCTTATTCACGATTGGCTCAAACACCATCGCACCAACAAGAAGACCGGCATAAAACACACTGGCTAACCAACTCGCTAACGAGCTATCCAAACCATAGTGTGGAAGCATTAGCGGAATTAGGCTCATTAAATAGCCAGACGCAACCGCATACAGAGCCAGCGCAATCACAGGGACTGAAATGCGAGCTTTAGGAGCAGTGGCAAGAGTGTTTTCCAATGTAGTGTCCTCTAAAAATTTGGGTGGAAAATCGGTGGTTTATGGGCGGGACTATGGGGATTTTTTGAACAGGCGTAAAATGAAATGTTTTGTCCTTTACGACAAAATAAATCTATCGTTATCCTAGGTAGATAATTATATGCAAAAAGCCGAAAATACATGCAAATTTTCTTCTTTTATTGCATAAAATGAATTGTCGATAGATAGATTTATCCTTTGTGATAAAAGGAGTTCGAGGTTTTTTCGTAAAATTAATCCTAGGAAATAGTGGTTATCTTGCCAGTGAAGGGGCTAGTAGGTGTTTTATCTTGTTTGGTGAGTGACGTTTAGCTGATTGATTTACCGAATTAGCCGTGGGAACTCTTTAGGTGACTTGACAGATTTTCCATTCCACACGATCGCGATTTTAGAGTTCGCTTTCTATCGAGATAAGCGTAGTAGACAAAAATCAGCTCAACGAATTTCGCTGAGCTGAGTCGTTAATGTTGTTAAGTGGTTCGGATTAGATAAATTTATGCTTTTTGTTCAATATTGACTGTGGCAAGGGCTTATTTAAGTACCGCTGCACTTAACCATTGTGAAAACTGGCTTTTTGGTAGGGCTCCGTTGATAACATCAACTCGCTGACCGTTTTTGAACACCATAACGGTTGGAATACTTCTAATCTGGTACTGAGCCGCAAGGTTTTGCTGGGCTTCGGTATCGATTTTTACGAAGCGAACTTGACCGGCTAACTCCTGCGCGACTTGCTCAAACACAGGGGCAAAGCCAACACATGGATTGCACCATGGCGCCCAAAAATCAACGACAACGGGTTGGTCACTGTTAAGCAGCGCGGTGAAATTGAGTTCAGTTCCTTCCACAGGTTTACCATCAAGTAGTGGCTGTTGGCACTTACCGCATTTTGGGCTTTCACCGATACGTTCACTTGGAACGCGATTAACGCCCTGACAAGAAGGGCAACGAGTGTTGAATGTAGACATGACGCTTTCTCTTTTGATTTTGTTTTAACTTGCCGAATCACATTGGGTGACTTGAGTGAACATCCTCAAATAACCTCAAGGTGCTTGAGTATAGTTATATACCTAAATCACAGTAAGATGAAGACGTTTGAACTGGGTGTGGCGGTTTTGTTTTTCACACAAGTATATGGTGAATGACATAGGTTGGAACTCGCTTCTTGAAGCGACTTGGGTATACTAACTAGGTTAAAATAAAAACATAAAGGCAGATAATGACCAACTATTACGCAGAAATAAGCGGTTGGGGTAAGTGCCTACCTCCGGCCCAACTTTCAAATGACGACTTAAGTACCTTCCTCGAAACTTCTGATGAATGGATTCGAACTCGAACGGGTATTGAAAAACGTCGTATTAGCCATGCTGACACCTCTGAAATGGCAACCGTTGCCGCGCAGCACGCTTTAGCGTGTGCGGGGATTACCGCCCAAGAAATTGATGTAATCATTGTCGCGACGTGTTCACCTGACTCACTAATTCCAAATATTGCGTCAAAAGTATCGCAAAACCTAGGTATCAAAGGTGCTGCGGCATTTGACTTAAACGCAGCATGTACGGGTTTCGTTTACGGGCTTGAGACTGCAACGCGTCTTATCCAAGCGGGTAACTACAATCACGCGTTGGTGATTGGTGCAGAGCGTCTTTCGTTTTATATCGATTGGACGCAGCGAGACACTGCCGTGTTGTTTGGTGATGGTGCTGGTGCAGTGGTGCTGAGCAAAACCGAACAGGTTGTTGGCTTGCAACACGCGCAGTTGGGCTGCGACTCTCAAGGACGTGATATCCTTGCCGTGCCTAAATTTGGTACTTCAATGGAGCGATTTGCCGCTGACAATGGTTACTGGGAATTTAACTTTGTTGGTAAAGAAATTTTCAAACGCGCAGTGAAAGGCATGGGCGCGGCGGCTCACAAGGTGTTGGCTCGCAGTGGTTTGTCGACAGAGCAAGTGGATGTTGTCATCCCTCATCAAGCCAATATCCGTATTATTCAAACCTTGTGTGACATGGCAGGAATTAGCCAAGAGAAAGCGTTTGTTAATATTCAAAATTACGGCAATACATCCGCAGCGACCGTTCCGATCGCGTTGTGCGAAGCACTTGAGCAGGGCAAAGTTCAACCCGGTGACAACTTACTTTTGGCAGCGTTTGGCGCAGGCTTAACTTGGGGGGCTGGCCACATTAAGTGGGGTGAGCGTGTTACACCGATTAATCATAGTGACGCGCAGTTAAGCGAGTGTCACAGCAGTGCGCTTGAACTGCTGTCTTACGCGATTGAACAGTGTAAAAACAAACCCGTTTAACTTAAGCGCATAATACTTGGTCATGGAGTTGTCGATATATCCGCATCTCTGTGACTAAGTTTGAAGCGAGCGCGAGTATAGCTATAGTGACTCTTTGCGAGGAGTGGTAAAATTGCGTGATTAGAAGACCATTACTCAGTCAGCAAAGCTAGGGCGCAAATGAAGTTCCTTCACACCTCAGATTGGCATTTAGGCCGACAGTTTCACAACATATCTCTATTAGAAGATCAGCAAGCCGTACTGGCACAGATTATTACCTATATCCAAGCCCATCCTGTGGATGCGCTGGTCATTGCTGGGGACATTTATGACCGCAGTGTGCCGCCTACCGCTGCTATTGAGGTGATGAGCCAATTTATCGAAACCGTGTGTGGAGAGCTTTCTTTACCGGTGATTATGATTCCGGGCAACCATGATGGTGCGCAGCGGCTTGGTTTTGCATCAAGCCAAATGAAAGCTTCAGGGCTGCATATTATTGCTAATTTTGACGATATGCTTAAGCCAGTGGTTATCGATAGTTCTATTGGTGAGGTTGCGTTTTATGGGATGCCTTATAACGACCCTGAGTTGGTTCGCCACCATACCAAACAGCCCGCTAAAGACCACGATCAAGCGCATCAACTGTTGTCACAGCTTATCGTTGAACAGTTCAAACCAGAGCAGAAAAATGTATTGCTAAGTCATTGTTTTGTTGATGGCGCGATTGAGTCTGACTCAGAACGCCCACTTTCGATTGGCGGCTCTGACCGTGTGAGTCATGAGCATTTTCGACCATTTGACTATGTGGCTTTAGGGCACCTTCATCAACCACAGAAAAAAGGCGAGGAGTATATCCGCTACAGCGGGTCATTGATGAAGTACAGTTTTTCTGAACAGCACCAAGCCAAAGGTATGACACTGGTCGAGTTGGACGAACACGGCTTTAAATCCGCCACTCATGTTCCTCTAACAGCGCCGCATCAAATGCGTATTATCGAAGGGCAGTTAGAAGAGTTAATCGAACAAGGTAAAACCGATGCGAATAACCATGATTATATCTTGGCTCGTTTAACGGATAAGCACGCGATTCTTGACCCGATGGAAAAGCTCAGAAAGGTATACCCCAACATTTTACATCTTGAAAAGCCAGGCATGCTGATTGGTGTGGATCAACAGATGGGCAAAGCGCGTTTGGCGCGTGGCGAGTTAGATATGTTTAGAGACTTCTTTCTTGAAGCCAAACAGGAACCTCTCACTGCTGATCAAGAGTCGGCAGTCAGTGACATTATTTCACAATTAACTCGCCAGCAAGAGGTCTAGTCGATGACGCCGTTAAAACTCACTATTCAAGCTTTTGGGCCGTTTGCTGGTCGACAGGTGATCGATTTTACCGAGCTAGGTCAATCCCCACTGTTTCTAATTAATGGCCCGACGGGGTCAGGAAAAAGTTCGATTCTTGATGCAATTTGCTTTGCTCTCTATGGAGAGACTACAGGCAGCGAGCGCACGGGCGAGCAAATGCGCTGTGATCATGCCCCGCTTGATATGCCAACAGAGGTAGTGTTCGAGTTTTCGCTGGGCAGCAAGCAATACCGTATTGAACGCTCGCCAACGCAAATGTTACCCAAAAAACGTGGTGATGGTTTAACCAAAAAAGAGCATACGGCGGTGTTATATCGCATTGACGAGCAAGAGGCATTGCTGGCAAACAAGCCAAGCCCCGTCGCCAAAGCCATCAGTGAATTAATTGGCTTAGATGTAAAGCAGTTCCGTCAAGTGATGGTACTGCCACAAGGCAAGTTCCGTGAGCTACTCATCGCTAACTCAAAAGAGCGTGAACAGATTTTTGGTCAGTTGTTTCAAACACATGTCTATGTCGCCATTGAAAAAGCGTTGTTGGATAAAGCTGCTCATATACGCCGCGCAAAAGATGAGTTTGACAATCAGATCAAAGGCGCATTGGATGTTGCAGGAGTCTCGACGGAAGATGAGCTCAATCAGCAGATCGAAGAGGTGCACCCTCAAATCGCTGCGGCAAATCAGCAGCTGTCTATCGTTCGCAATGCATTGGAGACGGCACAAGCGCAATATAAAGCGGCTAACGATCTACAAGCTAAAATCACTAAGCGCGACCAGCTGGTGGCAAGTCGCAATGACCATCTCGCGCAGCGACCAGCAATGGACGCGTTGGCGGCAAAACGAAAACTTGCGCAGCAGGCACAAGCGTTGCATTTGCCTTTCAATCAATGGACACAAGCTAAGCAAAAGCAAGTGAGCGCAAGTGCCGCTTTTGAGCAGGGCGTGCGTCAGTTGGACCAAGTGTCGGCAGAGTTTAATCAAGCGAAAGCCGCTGCGGATCAAGCCGGTTTAGATGCTCAAGCTGTGCCTGCGTTGACTCAACAGCTGTTCAATTTCAATGAGATTGCGAAGCGCCTAAGCCAGCGCGATCAAGAGCAAGCTAAATTAACCCAAGCGCTCAGCACTCAGCAGCAGTTTGAGCAAGTTCGTCAGCAAAACGCCAAACAGTTGGCTTTGCTTGAAGAGGCGTACAAAAACCAGCAGCTGCAACTGCAAGCGGCAAAAGACAGCTTAGCAACATTACCTGCCAAGCAAGCGGAGCTTAAGCAATTACAAGGGCAGTTGAAAAACTACCAAGAGCTCGCTAATACCCAATCGGCAGCGCAGCAGTTTCATACTATTTATCAAGCTAAACTGACAGACTTTGAGCAAGTTAAAGCGCAGTTTGAGCAAGCAAAACGCTTTGCTGATCAACAAGAATTCTATTGGCACACTTCGCAAGCCGCCCAGTTGGCAAAAACGCTTCAGCAGGGGCAGCCGTGTCCAGTGTGCGGAAGTCATGAGCATCCTCAGCCCGCTCAGTTTACTGAGCAAGAGGTCAGCAAAGCGCAAGTCGATGATGCGCGTGCCAAGCAGCAGCAATGCTTTAATCAGCAAGAATCAGCGTCATTGGCACTTCAAACCGCGCAAAGAGATGTCGATAGAGTCGAGCAAGCCGTTAAAGGTTGGCTGGCACAGTTGGGTGAAAATCCGCAGCCTCAGGATTGGGTGCAGCAACAAGTCATCCAGCTAGAAAAAGAGATTGCCGAGCTGAATCTTAATGCTGTTGAGCAGGTGTCTCAGCAGTTGCAAGCTACAGAGCAATCATTGCATAACCTAAAGTTGCAAGATGAAACAGCCAATCAACAGTGGCTTGATGCCAAACAGTTGGTGGCTAAGCTAGAAGGAAGCTTAGCCAACTTGCTACAAGACCTTTCGCAACAAGAGCAAGACGGTGCACATGTTCAACAGATGATTGCCCAGCTTGATGACCAAATAAAAAAACTGCAACAAGCAGAGCTGCAAACCAAGCTAAAGAGCGATGCTTTGCATACTCAGATGGTCGCGGTGAAAACGCAGCAGCAAGAAAATGAAAAGCAGCTTAATGAGGCGTTAAGTATTCTGGAGTCGTCTGAAACACAATGGCAGCAACAACTTCAAGAGAGTCAGTTTGATCACCAGCAAGCGTATTTAGACGCGCGCTTAGAGCCGAAGCAAATTGAAGAGATTGAACAGCAATTGGCACAGTTTGCAGAGCGTACATCAACACTAAATGGTGCGCTTGAAACACTAGAGCAAGAGTTAGCAGAACAAGCGTTGCCAGATATCGGCGTGTTGCAACAGTCTCTTGATGATGCGCAAACCGCTCACCAAGTTCAGTTAGATGCTGTAACCAAACTGCAGTCACAATTGGACAATCTCAATAAAGTTGCGACCATTTTGAAGCAACTGTATCAGCAAAACCAAGCGCTTGAAGCTGAGTACCAAGTGATTGGCACGCTTAGTGATATCGCCAATGGGCGCACTGGAGCGAGAGTCAGTCTCCACCGATTTGTGCTTGGCGTATTGCTTGATGATGTCTTGATTCAAGCATCACAGCGTTTGCGCGTTATGAGTAAGGGGCGTTACGAACTGCGCCGTAAAGAGGAGCGCGCAAAAGGTATCGCTGGCTCAGGTTTGGACTTAATGGTGGAAGATGGCTATTCAGGCAAGCTGCGCGATGTGGCGACGTTGTCTGGTGGTGAGTCATTTATGGCAGCACTGGCGTTAGCATTAGGTTTGTCAGATGTAGTTCAGTCCTACAGTGGTGGCATTCGTTTGGACACGCTGTTTATTGATGAAGGTTTTGGCAGTTTGGATCCTGAATCATTAGATTTAGCGATTCAGACCTTGATTGACTTACAACAAGGAGGACGAACCATAGGTTTGATCTCCCACGTGAGTGAACTCAAAGAGCAAATGCCGCTTCGTATTGACGTTCATGCGGATCGCACCGGTAGTCACATTCAACTGCAAGGCTGTTCGATTTAGACGTCATTGCGTTGAAATGATCACTCGCTCTCAGGTGAGACTTTGAGTGAGTGATTTAAATCTTATTTTGCTTTGCTTGCATTTCATTTTGTGATGTTTATCAATTAAACTAGGTTCATGGCTAGATGTTGCACTCGCACACTTAATTATAATTGAGACACTAAATGGAATCGGTTCGTAAGGTATATCAGTACGCTGAGCCAAATTTGACCGTGATAGGTTGGATGGGGTTTCTTGGTTACCCGGGCTATTATTACATCTGGAATCATCTCTTTCCGCAGCCTTATGAATCACTACCTTTACGCATATTTTGCGCGTTGATTTTTGGGGTTATTGCACTTAGACAATTTATCCCTGCGCATTTTCAGCGTTTCTTACCGCTCTATTTTGCTTTTTGCATTCCTATCGGTCTGCCGTTTTTCTTTTCTTATATGATGTTTAAAAATGGCTGGTCAGAAGTATGGGTGATGTCTTTTCTGGCGTCGATACTTATTCATGTGTTGGTTGTCTATCGAACGGGGTTACTCCTGTTGCAGACGTTTGTCGCGGTGTCTGCTTCACTATTGATTGTCTACGGCCCTAATTTTGAGGTTATCAATCAACACGTTATATGGCCCTATGTGGCGATTTTTATTTTTACTTATCTGTTTGGTAACTTGTTTTATCTGCGTAGCCAAAGTGAGCATGAGGTTCGAGTTTCGCTGGCGAAGTCATTTGGTGCCGCAATTGCCCATGAAATGCGTAACCCTTTGAGCGCACTTAAAGCATCACTCGATGTGCTTGAATCGTTATTACCGAACAAAACTAACTCAGCAAATCAGAATGAGCTGCATGCTATTGATTCCCAAGCGCTCGATATGGCAAACGAAGTCATCCTTCAGGCCAATGAAGCGATTCGCAGTGGCACGGAAACAATTGATCTTCTGCTAACCTCAATCGATCAAAACCGTATCACTAATGCTCGCTACCGTAAGCATTCTATGCAGCAAGTAGTCGAAGAGGCACTCACAAGCTTTTCCTATCCAAGTCGGGGCGACAACGCGTTTGTGCACGCGAATCTAGAGCAAGACTTCTTCTTTTTTGGTAGTGATACCTTGGTTAAGTACACCTTATATAACCTACTGAAAAATGCCTATTTCCATGGTAAGCGAGACAACTTTGCTATTTCCATCGAGTTAGTAAGTTACAACGGCTTTAACCAACTTATTGTGCGTGATAATGGCGTGGGCATGAGCTCTGAGGTGAGCAAACAGATATTTGACGACTTCTATACTCAGGGTAAAGCGAGTGGTCACGGCTTAGGTTTGCCATTTTGCATGAGAGTTATGCAAGCGATGGGCGGTGAGATCCGTTGTCGTTCAGAGTTGAATCAGTTTACTGAGTTTACGTTGACGTTTCCTACGTACCAATCTTCAGCGGTCAACAAAATCAAACTCGATATGCTGAAAAACAAAACGGTGCTCTATATTGGTGAGTTAAATTCTCGCTTTAGAGCGCTTGATGATAGCGAATTTTACCTCGGCTTTAACCTAACGCATATCAGCCTTAACCAAGCGTTAAAAAGAGAGGAGTTTGAATTTGAGTGCGACTTGATCATCGTTGATTTGGATCACCGCATTGCTAATCAGTCACTGTTCGACAGGCTCGAACAAAAGCTCAGTTTCACTCAAGGTCGTATTGTCTATCTATATGATAAAGAGTCAATTTACAGCTACGACCTAGAGCGCAGCGTAGAGTTTTTTCCGATTGATAAGGTGAGATTTATCAGCCAGTGCTCTGATGTGATTGATATGCTGTGCTTTGAGTCGCCAGCAAGTTGTCGCAAGTTAGAAGTGGGGCATGGGTATTATCAAGGCAAAACGTTACTTATCGCTGATGATAATCACTCTATTCGCGCCTATACGGCAATTCTGATGAAAAAATACGGCTTCTCGGTGGTAGAGGCGCAAAATGGTCAAGAGGTGCTGGATATATTGAATCAGTCACCAATAGATTTGGTGGTGATGGATATTGAGATGCCGACGATGGATGGTTTGACCGCCGCAAAAATGATGCGCGAAGAGGACTCTGCGTTTATTTCACTGCCAATCATTGGCTATACCGGTGACTCTTCGCTAGAAATGGCGGATTTGATTTATCGTGCAGGGATTAATGATTACCTCATCAAACCCGCTAACAGTGAGGACTTGATGAGGAAAGTTGTCCAGTGGCTTTAAGTTTTCTTTGCTAACTTTGGTTTTGGCTTGCTGAGCGATTAAAGCTTTCTGGGAAATACATCTTTACGTAACCAAACGACACCCAAACCACCAAAATGGTAGCAATCATAAGGTCAAGGAAACCGAAGTCATGCAGCCAGTGCCAGCGTGGATGGTACTGCTCAAAAAACGTGGTTAAGCGATGCATGGCTACGGCACTGATCACTGACGGGAAGGTAACCGCAGCAATTGATGGTTGAAACTTTAGTCGCAATAGGCGGAAGTAACATAAGTAGATCATCACCGTCATCGTGATAGCGATTCCCGCAAGAGCACCCGTTAAGATTGGGTCTGGGTGTTTAAAGTTAACTAAGTAGGTGGCCAACGTTAGGTTGATTGGTGCCGCCATAATGGCCAAGGTTGGACGCGCTCGCCTTGGCAGCATGCCCTCAAACACCAAGCGATATAACACCAATGGCAACATAAAGAAGTAGATGGTAATACAGGTATTGACCAAGGTTTCGGAAAATACCGTGTGACCAAATTGTGTGCCTGCCAATGAGCTACTGATTAATCCAACCGGATAGAGAAACCAACTTGGCACAATGTTCGACATCTTAAAGTTAGTCAGTTGGAAGGTAAAAAACAGTACCATCATGGTGATATGCAAACACACTGCCGCAAACCAAATTGGATAGGCGATGATTGGGGAAATAACCGCAAGATAATCGCACAAGATCAATAACGCCATACTCATTGGCGCCATTAAGCTACCACTAAGCGGATGACGTAAATCGGCAATAAAAACGTTAATGTTGGTCAGGTATTTTATCAAAACTGGCGCGAGCAAAAGCGCGCCAAGGCCAGCCATATAGGGGCGAATGACTTCACCAATAGCGGGGACATACAGTGCCCATGCATGACCAAGACCAATGACCCCCAGCGCTAATGCGGCCTGTGATGGTGGTACGCCTTGAAATTGTATCAGCCTTCTCCAGTTCAAGCTGAGCTCCTAACCAAAATAGAGTTGAGTGACATGAGGCATTCCGTGCCTCTTTCGGTGGCGCAAATAGTATCAACTCCTACTCAGTGCTGGCAATTGTCAATTGGTATCATTGGGCAGGTCTTCTTGCCTTAATTTCTCATTCTTTAAGGTTCGGTGTAACAACTGGCTATAAATTGGCTGACCGCCAAGCAACTGAGCAAAAATAACGGCGCCCAAACTGGTGATGATCAGCGGTAAAATCAGATAGTAGTTGTTGGTCATTTCAATCACCAACAAGATACCGGTGATCGGTGCACGAACGGTGCCTGCAAATAACGCTCCCATGCCAGCTATGGCGAACATGCCCGGAGTAATAGGCAGTTCAGGAAATAACTGCTGAGCTATCAGACCAAACGCGTAACCAAACAGAGTACCTAGCGCAAGCATAGGAGCGAAGATACCGCCAGGTGCGCCAGAGGCAAAACAGAGTAGGGTGGTAAAAATACGCCCAACAAACAGCATCAGCAAAAAGGCTGCGCCGTAATCACCGGTTGTGATATTAGGAATTAGCCAGATACCGCCGCCAGTTAATTCAGGAATATAAAGCAGCATGATACCGAAACAGCCGCCAATCATAGAACCAGTGATTAAATAACGTTTGCGAGTGTTTCGATGCAGGCGAACAAACAAATCTTGAGCGATAGTGACCAAGCGGTTGAATACCACGCCAAACATGCCAAATAGTGCGCCTAATACTAAAAATAGCCACAATGCCGACAATTCAGGTGCTTGATACTGCGGCATCGTAATAACCGCGGCTTGACCATTAATAAGTCGGAAAACAATATTTGCTGCAACCGCAGAGATGATGACCGCTTTTATTGAGATAAGCGAATAGCGAAACTGAGGACGCATCTCCTCAACCACAAACATAATACCCGCTAGTGGTGCGTTAAATGCAGCGGCTAATCCCCCTGCAGCGCCAGATGCGAGTAGGGAATGTTTGGTGTCGCTGTTTGTAACGCGGAAAATATCTGTCACCATGCGACCAATTGCCCCGCCCATTTGCACAGTTGGGCCTTCACGGCCGAGCACCATACCTGAACCTAGTGCGCCCATACCACCGAAAAACTTCACTGGCAGTACGCGCCACCAACGAACAGGACGAATCCCATCCATTGCCCCTTCGATCTCTGGGATACCAGAACCTGCGGCTTCAGGAGCAAAACGATGAACGAGATAGTAACCAATAAATGCTAAGCCAGCACTAATCACAAAAGCCGCTAACCAAAGCGGTACGGCACTGCCAATTTCGGACTTGAGCCATTCGGTACGAGTTTCCGATACAAATTGAACTGCGTGTTCGAAGTAGGTTCCGACTATGCCCGCTAACACCCCAACCAACAGTGACATTAAGAGTACTGATACTGGGGTTTTGTCTTTAGAGAGAAACTGATTAATCGCGTCTTTGGGTACTTTGGCGAGTAATGATTGTCTAATTTTCTCTCTTTTGGTCATTCGGAAAAATACCTCTGCGGATATGGCTGTTTAGCCAGTAGTTTGAAAGGAAATAAAATTATACGCCTCTATAGCTATAACTATAGCGATAAGAATGAAATATTGAATTCCAAAATTGGTTTTATTCACTACAAATCTTGCAAATATGCCAAAAGATAAAAGTGTGACGAGTTGCTTAATATCGAGTTTTATTCACTGCTTACCGAGATAAATTACTTGCGCTTTTGCTGTTTTGGACCATATTTAAAGTGTAAGGCAATCTGAATCAACTCGCATGGAGGAATGGCAGCCTTACCTACAATTTGGATGGATTCAACAAAAAGTCATTTCGAAATCCTCGTATTATATCGGAATGCATCTAGAGACATTCTGATTCGCAAACTCACGATTGAGTCACGAGGGAAGAAGGCGCGCTTTAATAGTGCGCCTTTTGTCGTTTAGCATCTCGACGCCACTTAGCCTTCAACGATATACTTCCGCTATTCACCCAAGTCACTTGGGTACACAGAGTTTGGAGAAGTACCATGACAGCGAGAGTCCCTACCAACATTATTACAGGCTTTTTGGGTGTGGGTAAAACCACCACGATTTTAAACCTACTCAAAAACAAACCGCAGAATGAAAACTGGGCTGTACTGGTCAATGAGTTTGGTGAAATTGGTATTGATGGTGCGATGATGACGGACCAAGGTGCAATGATCAAAGAAGTACCTGGGGGATGCATGTGCTGTACTGCCGGCGTGCCGATGTCAGTAGGCATTAATGCCTTGCTGCGTCAAAAGCCAGATCGGCTAATCATCGAACCGACGGGCTTAGGCCATCCAAAACAGGTGATTGCCACCCTAACTTCGGAACAGTACGAGAAGTATGTGGATCTTAAAGCGACGATTGCGCTGGTTGACCCACGCAATCTTTCCAATCCCAAGTACACGACAAACCAGAACTTTAACGATCAGCTTGATAGTGCAGATGTAGTGATTGGTAACAAGGTAGACCTTTGCCAATCTTCAGACATCGATGTGTTTGGTAGTTGGGTCACGGTGCAAGAGCCACCGAAAGTTTTCCATAAACTGGTCAAGAATGGGGAACTACCACTGGAAGTGCTGGATATTGAGCGCGTGTTTGGCAGTGCTTCAAGCCATATTGAACATCATCACCATCATCATGCGAGTATGGAACCGCAGTTTGAGCTGCCACCAGGCGAAGCTTTTATCCGCCGTGAGAACAAAGGACAGGGCTACTTCAGTTGCGGTTGGTTGTTTGGTGCAGAGTATGAGTTTAACTTCGACCAACTGTTCTCGATGTTGTCAGCGTTAACTGCTGAACGCGTAAAAGCGGTGGTTAACACAGACCAAGGTTGTTATGCCTTTAACGTTGCCAACGGTGTGGTGTCAGTTAACCAAATGAGTTTGTCGGGCTTTGAATCACGACTTGAAGTGATTGACTCGCAATTGATGCCGTGGGATCAGCTTGAAGAGATCTTACTCAAACTGGCTGGGATTAAGTCATAAAAGTAAAGGGGACACAAGGTCCCCTTTGTTTTTAGTTCGTGTTTGATTTAGCGCTTGTTCTTTAAGTAACGCTTGCGGCGTTCTTCTTTTTTCTTCGCTTTTTCTTCTGCGCGACGCGCTGCTTCAATTTCGACTTGAACGAGTTCTTCGGTGATCATCTCAGGGCGTTCAAGAGTTACTTGCCCTAAAGTACCGCCGCGCAACTCGTGCAGCAGAATTTCAGATACCTTGTGTAAATCAACTCGACCACCAGCGCGAAGTGCACCACGGCGACGGCCAATTTCTTCCATAATTTCGATATCTGACTCGGGAAGTTCTTCAATCTGGTAACGTTCTTCGAGAAGCGCAGGGTAAGCCTGTGCTAAGTACTCTACGGTGTAAAACGCCACTTCATCATATTCCATCGCCGTGTCTTTAACCGCACCAGTGGCGGCTAAACGAAAACCACTGTGCGGGTTTTCCACTTTAGGCCACAAAATCCCTGGGGTATCTGACAGCACGATTCCGTTTTGCAAGTTAATACGTTGCTGACGACGAGTGACCGCAGGTTGGTTACCTGTAACCGCAATAGTTCGGCCTGCAAGTGTGTTGATAATGGTTGATTTACCCACATTCGGAATACCCATAATCATGGTACGAATGTTTTTACCAATCTCTTCGCGATGAGGAGCAAGCTTACGACAAAGCTCAAGGATTTTTTGTACTTCTTGCGGTTGAGAAGTGGTAATCGCCATTGCTTTTACGTTTTTCTCTTTTTCTAAGTGCTCAATCCACAGTTGCGTCATTTCAGGATCAGCAAGATCGCGCTTGTTAAGCACTTTTACTACTGGCTTCTCGCCACGTAGCTCAGAAATCATTGGGTTTTCACTACTGAATGGAATACGAGCGTCAAGCACCTCGATAATGACATCGATTTGAGGAATCGCTTCTGCAATTTCCTTTTGCGCTTTGTGCATATGGCCCGGAAACCATTGGATAGAGTTATTAACCATTTGTATTTATTACCTTCAATTCGATATTTTAAGTGTGGATGGGATAGACCCAATAACCCTCTACAAGAGGTTCACACCTATTTCGACTCAAAAGCTGTCGGTAAATCCCGCAGTTTTAAGCTCGATCATTTATTCCTGCAAGTTTATCACTTTTTAATTACGGACGGAGCGCAAATTTCCTCTAACTAAACGATAAAGTCGACAGGGCTTTTGGTTCCGGCTCTGCGTTGTCCAATCACATGAGTATAGATTTGCGTGGTTTTTAGATCGGCATGCCCGAGTAGTTCTTGAACTGTGCGTATATCAGTACCGTTCTCAAACAGCCTTGTAGCGAATAAAATACCTTATCCAGTACATGTAGGTCTTTTCGGTACGTATACTGTACTGTCTAGTACGAATCTCGGTTCGAACTTGTTCCATAAACACTGACTTTGCCATTTTAATCTCCATTTCATATAACTGTATTTATGTACAGTTATAATCAACAGAAGTAAAAACTGCCAAATTTAAAGGACATATACGAGACTAGCCTTCTCTTTTTGACCCCAATCATTGTTCATAAGCTTATGATAAAGCGTGATTTATCACACATAGTCGACTCTTTATAGAGGCTCACTAAATGCGAGTTCTCGCTTTGTCTCTAGAGAAAGAGAGACAAGAGACAGTATTAAATAATGCAACTAGTTGATTAGAATGACATGTTCTTAGTAAAGTAACGCAAAAAAGCGTAAAGACGAAAGGAACTTAGTGAGAGTTCCGTCTAATACACTGTTATATTTTTGAGAGAAACTATGCATCAAATAATGAACGAGATCGTACTCGATCCAGAAAACCCTTTACAAACAAAGAAGTTTTCAACTGAAGAGGGCAGAATCGAGTTTGATCTGCCTAAATATCAAGATTTTTACATGTTTTCGTCAGCTAAGGCTCTGACCAACTTAGATAATGCCTTGAACAAAGCAAGACTTTCACTATCTCTCTTGGAGTCAGATACGCTAAATGCTATTGCTAAAGATGACCTTGAGAAAAGTGAGCTAATCAAGCTTTGGGTAGAAAACTCAATCATCCGTGTTCAATCAGTTTATGATCGCGTTTTAATCTTTGTGAACAAAGTATTAGATCTCGGTATTCACAATGAAGGCATTTCTCACCTTTCAATCACGACAAATGATCATGTCGAGAGATATGGTCTTGTTTCACTTATAAAAGCAGTGAATAAAGTGTGTGGTGAGTACAAACATATTCGAAATAAAGTAATCCATCATGACCGCTATAGTGAAGAGGCACTAGATAATCTCACACTTATTTTAGATGCTAATCATATGTCGTTAGCTTCCGGCAAGGATGAGTTGATAGCTAAGGGACAGTTAAACTTAATGGTTGAAGCGTACTTGAATACTAAGCAAAGCGAATTAACGGCTTATTTAGATTGTATTGAAGAAAAAATCCATGCTCTATATGAAAAGGTTATACCGATTTATCATCACAAGAAAGAAGTATTAGCGAAATAAAAATATAACACATATAAGCCTTCTGCCTGTCAATAGGCAATAATATCCTGTTGGCTGCGTGAGCAGCCAATGCTCTTCGAACAACAAAGTTATCTACTTCGCTTTGTCATTTCGGTCATTAAGCATTGCTTACGACAAACACATATTGAGGATCTCTTATTGCGGTCTCGCCGCTGCCTATGATTTGTCACAGGGTCACTAGACATCAATCGGTTAACCTCAGTAGGCACTATTCAAAAAAATGGTTAAACAGTTGTTTTCCAGTTATCTTCAGGCTCAGCCAAGGTGTAAGCAACTTTGCTGTTCGTTGTTATGGGTGCGCACCAGTGAAGCGGCTAATCAAAGCAAGAGGGCTTGGACTACCTGACACAACCGACCTTTTCGGGCTTTAATCCCAGTAAATTTGAGTCAGTGACGTGTTCTCACTCAGCACCAGTTAGACGTTCAGCTCACTTCACTGTGCGACTTATTGGGGTAAAAATCGTTTCTCATCAAACACCGTTTTGTCCCTCAACATGAAGTAGACACATCGCCCTAGTTTATGAGCCAACGCTGATAGTGCTTTGGCTTTGCTCATGCGTTTCTGCAAGCGTTGAATGTATTTCTTGGCGGGTTCATTGCCGCGTAAATAGAGAACTACCGCTTCCGAGAACGCCCATTTTAAATAGGCGTTACCAATCTTGTTGCCATTGGTTCCTTTTTGTTTGCCTGCTGATTCGGCTTTGCATTTGACTAGCCGTGAGTAAGAAGCGAAGTTTTGCACCGACGGGAAGCGTTCAATATTGCCGATTTCATACAAGATGGTGAGGGCGAGAATACGGCCAATACCAGGTACAGTCTGGATAAGGTTGTAATCTTGAGCACTGTGCTGCTTGGCTGTCTTTTCAATAAAGTGTTCGACGCTCGCCAATTCCTTGGTGTAAAAGGCGATGACATTTAAATCCATATTGATACTTCGATTGATTGAGGGCTCATCGAACTGATTGCGTACTTGTTCACGAGCACATGGGTAGCGCAGTTGAACATTGTGGCTTTGCTGGTTGTATTGGCTAAAGGTGTTGGCAACATGAGCTTTGAGGTCAGCGCCATGGCGCATGATTTTGGTTCTTCGTCGCAGCAAATCTCGTGTTGCTCGCATCGCTTTAGGGTAAACATAGGCGATAGGGAAATTACCGCCGCGAAGCAGTGAGGCGATTTTGAAAGAATCGATACGATCGTTTTTCGTTTTACCACCGTGGATCGCTTTCATATACAGCGCATGGCCGAGTACAAAGTCAAACGCATAATCAAGGCAAAGATCGCTAACCCAATACCAACAATGCATACATTCGACACCGATAACGATGTTATCTTGGTAAGGCGTAATTAACTCAAGTAGAGCATCGGGATCGACATCAATCTTCTTGTGCAGGACTTTATTGCCAAGTGAATCGAGAATACAGACGTAAAGTAAGCGAGCATGCAGATCAATGCCACAGTAATAGTTATGCTGGTTGTTATAGAATCTCATCGAGTCTTCTCCATTTTGGGTTTCGTCGCCTTCCAGCTTAGTCGAGAGGCTAAGTTGGAGGAGAAGGCTCAATGAGTATCAAATTGCTTAACAGGGACTCCTAACGCTTAGCCACTTTCATTCAAATCAGCCTCAGTGTTTAGGGCACAAATCTTGAGTTGGGTGGTATGGCGTTATCGCCCGTTAGCAAGGCGTTAGACCTTCGTGTATATTGAATTTCTTAAGCTATAGTTACATTGATCTATGAGCTTAGGAAAGGGCGAATATTACATGGGAAATGAAGCTAATTGGAAGCAACTTATCTTTGGGGCTCTTATTGGGGCGGTAATTACAGGAGTTTCTCAATATCTCCTTTTACAGTCATCGCATTCTAATGAACTGAAGAAAGCTAAAATAGATGCAAAGCGTACACTATTGACCAATGAATTAAATGAAAGAAAAAGTGCTTATGAGGTGATTAGGTTAGATTTTGTGAGATTTTACCAATCGCAAAACAGAGAGGACTTAAAAGAGTTGCAACTTTCACTTCGTGGTCGTGTTCCTTTTTTTCAACCTAAATATAGAACTCAATTATCTGTTGATTCAGCAATAAAGTCAGCAGAGTTATGGATATTGCAAACAAACAGAAAGAAGATAGATCAATCTTTAGAAGAGTTGGAGAAATCTTTTCAAGCCGATATTGATCGAATTCAGACACAAATTGATGAGCTGTAGGTCTAACACATATGAGCCTTCTGCCTGTCAATAGGCAATAACATCCTGTTGGCTGCGCGAGCAGCCAATGCTCTTCGAACAACAAAGTTATCTACTTCGCTTTGTCATTTCGGTCATTAAGCATTGCTTACGACAAACACATATTGAGGATCTCTTATTGCGGTCTTGCCGCTGCCTATGATTTGTCATAGGGTCACTAGACATCTATCGGTTAACCCCAGCAGGCACTATTCAAAAAAATGGTTAAACAGTCGTTTTCCAGTTATCTTTAGGCTCCGCTGAGGTGTCAGAAATTTGCTGTTTATGTGTGAATTTACGTAATGTTCTTGTCCAATAATGCACACCATCACACGCTTCAATACCTATTCGCATAGGTGGCATATTTGCTATTGTAGCCAGTAGTTTAGAGCGAGTGACTGATTTATGAAGTAAAACTTTGCCGTGCTGGTCAACAGCATGAATACTGAAGTCGTTTTTAGCTAAATCAATCCCGCAGAAATAAGAGTAATCAGACATGGTGCCTCCGGTGTTAATAGTGACCACAAGAGTGTGGCAGATCCTCGGGAGGGGGAATCCATGTCATTCGTTATACAACTAATACATCCAAGGAGGGGATATGGAACAAATTAAAATTAGGAAAGCAGACAAGAGTGACGCTGAAACGATACTTCGATTTATCACAGATTTAGCTACCTATGAAAAGGCGGAACATGAGGTAAAAGCTACTCTCCTAGATATTGAGTCCAGCTTATTCTCTCCTCAGTCTACGGCTCATGCAATTATCTGTGAGGTTAAAGGCGAGCCTGTCGGTTTTGCAGTTTACTTCTATAACTATTCTACATGGTTGGGCAAAAACGGTTTGTATCTGGAAGATCTGTATGTTTCCCCGGAATATCGTGGTTTGGGAGCAGGGAAGGTAATTCTCAAATATTTGGCGAAGCTAGCAGTTGAAAATGGTTGTGGTCGTTTTGAATGGTGCGTTCTCGATTGGAATGAGCCAGCAATTAACTTTTATAAGTCTATTGGTGCAAAACCTCAAGATGAATGGGTTAACTATCGACTGTCTGGTAGCGCTCTAATAGAGTTCTCAAAATAGTCGTTGTATAACAGAACGCTCAAAAATGACAGCTAACATTTGGCATTTTTGGTTCGGTTGGGTTTAGTGACTACGGTGGCTTTGCTTGGGTTCGTGGCAGTTAGCTGCACCTTAGCAAGGCTACATGGATTCCCCGGTTGTCAAACATCCGCTAAACTTCAAGTGATGGGTTTTGGACTGCCGCTCTACATTCGGTCTGCTTATCGATGATTCGCATACATCGTGACCCTGATGACTTTTTATCAAATTGAGCCCCATTGCAGATGGAGGCGAGGATAGCAGTGGCGGTTTGAGGACCGATGCCTCTTACTTTCATTATTCTTTGGACGTTTGTGCTGACTTTAGCGAACGCATCGAAAGTGATTTCTGTGTTATCGATATTCTGGCTGAGAGACTTAAGGTGCTCGAATGCATCAGCTAGCGTTGCACGTGCTAAGTTAGGAAGCTCGTTCTCAGGGTTTTCAAGCATGTCAGGTACTAGCCTCATTGACGAAGCGCGACCAACGGGGATGATTAGTCCAAATTCAGAAAGTAGTGCACGGATACGATTCATCAATGCGGTACGTTCACGCACCCAATGCTCTCTCATTCAATGAACCAATAAGATAGCTTGTTGCTCAGGGGATTTGACAGGAACAAAGCGAGCAGTGGGCCTTTGTACGGCTTCGCATATAGCGACCGCATCATTGAGGTCATTTTTTCCTTTGGTTCGATAAGGTGTGACGTACTTGACCGCCATAATACGAGCATCGTGACCGAGTTTTCGTAATGTTCTCGCCCAATAATGTGCACCACCACACGCTTCGACACCTATTCGCATAGGTGGCATATTTGCTATTGTAGTCAGTAGTTTAGAGCGAGTGACTGATTTATGAAGTAAAACTTTGCCGTGCTGGTCAACAGCATGAATGCTGAAGTGGTTTTTAGCTAAATCAATCCAGCAAAAATAAGAATAATCAGACATGGTGCCTCCAGTGCAAATGTATACCACTTAAGTGTGGCAGTTCCTCGGGAGGGGGAATCCATGTCATTCGTTAGCAAACAAAGATTTATCAAATTAGGAGTGTCGTTTGAATACTGATAAATTTAAAAGTTCTTTTCTAGGTTTTCTTGATGAACCAACTGAAAACGTTCTGTTGGTGAAAGGGCAATGGGGGTTGGTAAAACATTTCATATTGAACAATGTTTAGAAGAAAATAAAGAAAAATATAAATACATCAAGGTCTCCCTATTTGGTCTTGACAATATTGAGGACTTAAGTAGAGCTGTATCTGAAAGTCTAATTAATAATTATATATCACCATCTATTAGCAAATTCGGGAAAACGGTTGCATCAGTACCTTTCATATCAAAGTTTATACCGAAAGAGTTACCTTCATTAGATGAAATTTCAATGGAAAATTCATTTACAAAATTTGTTATTTTCTTTGATGATATTGAGAGAATGACTTTAGACCTACAAATGTTTTTTGGATATGTAGACCGATTGAAAAACACATCGCCATTTAAGATGGTTATAGCTCTAAATGATAAGCAACTTAAAGATAAAAAAATATGGGAATTGAAAGAAAAGATAACCGACAGGGAAGTAAGAATTAAAGATACTCTAGATAATATAATTGATAAAATTTTTCAAGAGGATAAAGAACCTTGCGACAACTGTTTTTAGTCAGTTAAAAGTGGTTAATTTACGAGTTATTATAAAAGCTAGCCATGTTATGAATGTTTTTGTTGATAAGGCAGAGGGGTTAACAAATGAAAACTTGCAGAGATTAAAGGTAAGTTGTTTATGTTTATCTTCTAAGTATTACTCCAGTGAGGATTTTGATGATAATCGACTGGATGAATATAGAAGATATGATAAACATTTTTTGCTTAATGGTTTAATTAATTCATACCTAGACTCGCAGATTTTTAACGATGACTTCTTCCAACAAAAAATCAGTTCTATTATAAATTTTCAAATCACTAATGATAATAATGAAAAGTTTGAAGAAATCATGAAGCTTTTTGAAAGCACATTTGAAGATAACTCGGATAAAATTATTTCACTATCTCATGAGTTTATCCTTGGAAGTTCGCTGAATGAAAGTCAATTAACATTTATTGTCAGTATTGCTTGTTAAGTTAGGTGAGAATATACCTAAATCCGCTGTAGAAAGTTGGATAGGCGAAGATAAAAAAAGTGATTTTTTCATCAATGACTTAATTAATATACTGAATGATGGTGAAGTGCGTGATATTGTTATTAATTATCATAATTCACTAGAAAAAGATGAACCTGTAGAAGCTAATGATATAGCTTTAGATGAAACTTGTAGTCTTATTTCAGGGTGCTTATTTCAAGCATTGCATTCTAGATTTGCTTTTGTTGAAGATGACTTAAGTGTATATAGTAAAGATGATTGGATGCAATATATAAAATCCAACAACCCTATAGAAGTATTTCGTAGAATACAAGACGAAATTGTAGAATTTTTGAGTGATGAAAAAGGCTCTGCATTAAAAGAAGCTCTTTCCGATCTAAGTGAGTCACCGATTCAAAAAATGCGACTGATTAATGTTTTTGGCAACAAGATTGAAAGTATTTTGTCTCAATAAAGTTTGCTAACACATATGAGCCTTCTGCCTGTCAATAGGCAATAACATTCTGTTGGCTGCGCGAGCAGCCAATGCTCTTCGAACAACAAAGTTATCTACTTCGCTTTGTCATTTCGGTCATCAAGCATTGCTTACGACAAACACATATTGAGGATCTCTTATTGCGGTCTCGCCGCTGCCTATGATTTGTCATAGGGTCAGACTAGGCGCCCCCCTAACACATATCGGTTAACCTCAGCAGGCGCTATTCAAACAAGGTTAAACAGTTGTTTTCCAGTTATCTTTAGGCTCCGCTGAGGTGTCAGAAATTTGCTGTTTATGTGTGAATTGACGTAATGTTCTTGTCCAATAATGCACACCATCACACGCTTCAACACCTATTCGCATAGGTGGCATATTTGTTATTGTAGTCAGCAGTTTAGATTGAGTGGCTGATGAAATGTTTTTTAGCTAAATCAATCCCGCAGAAATATAAACAATCAGACATGGTGCCCCCGGAGTTAATGTGGACCACTTGAAAGGGGTAGTTCCTCGGGAGGAGGAATCTATGTCATTCGTATAGCTTAGTAACGGTATGATCTCTGTCGAATTATATCTTTGCAGTTTTGTCTAGGAAGACTGTTGCGGTTAGCTTGTCATGTTTACATAGTCAGCGGAGAGCAAATATGTTTAAGTGCCCACATTGCGGAACGTCCTTGACCGTGAGAGACAAACTCAATTTCTTCCCTGATAAACCAATAACTTGTGCACAGTGCGATAATAAGTTGAAACCGTTTAAGATCTGCTACTACGGCACCTTTTTTGCTGCACCGATAGTGATGTCGTTTTTAGTAAATCGATGTGAATTTAATGAGTTAAGTGCAGCAGCGCTAGCATTTGGTGTGTCTTTCTTGCTATTTGCATGTCAACCAATCCGGAAA
This sequence comes from Vibrio panuliri, assembly GCF_009938205.1. Taxonomy (NCBI): domain Bacteria; kingdom Pseudomonadati; phylum Pseudomonadota; class Gammaproteobacteria; order Vibrionales; family Vibrionaceae; genus Vibrio; species Vibrio panuliri. The sequence goes on from NZ_AP019655.1 coordinate 575,523, forward strand.
GCGTAGCGATAACGATGTTTCCCAGGAAGGGTAATCCAGGTTGTACCTTCTGTGCTTTCAAAGGAGGCAAACTTAAAAGGTATGAAAAAATATATTTTTGGTTCGTTGTTTTTGCTCATAGTTGTTTTTAGTGCCTACTTATCGTTTGGTGTTTATAGGAACTCTTTTTTCTCAACAAACATTGAAAATGGTAGCTATAGTGCGTGTCTCAATGATTCCAAAGTAATGAAATACAGTATTGACTTGTGGAATCAAGAGGACGTTTTTAATATTCGGTTTGTTGAATCAGGTAATGCTCATTGTTTTGCGCCAAAATTTCCATCAATAGAGGTATCGTCTTCAAAAGTCACACATTGGCTACACATTGTAGAAACATCGGGAGATGTACAGTTATCTGGCAAACATGCGTCCTTAGGTAACTTTGGTCCGCACTGGGTCTTTGTAGATGTTGGAAGCCAAGAGAAGCGTGATAGCAGTAATCCAATTTATAGTTTGGGTGAGGTCTTTCGAGATAATCCAGGTTGGACTTCGGCTCCCCACATCACTTTAACTTGGAATGGAAAATTGTTTGGACTAGCTGAAATAGGAGGGGTGTTCTATCCAGTTGGCGGGGTGTCTTGGGGTTTTAACTTAAAGAGTTGGTCTTTAATGCCAGAAGCTATTGCCCCTCGATTACTCGAAAAAAGTGCTTGGTTGGAAGTAGTGGAAACGCTTAACAATGAGTATCCTGAGTATGTATTCAGTGTTAAATAAGCTGTGCAAGCTGTCATAGGATCAGATTAGGCGTCCCTTTAGAGTTTGTTGGTAACATCAACAGGCGCGATTCAAAAAAGGTTAAAGAGTTATTTTCCAGTTATCTTCAGGCTCAGCCAAGGTGTAAGCAACTTTGCTGTTCGTTGTTATGGATACGCACCAATGAAGCGGCTAATCAAAGCAAGAGGGTTTGGACATAACTTATGTGATCTGCCTTATCGAGTTAATTCGATCTAATGTAATGTTCTTGCCCAATAATGCGCACCATCACACGCTTCGAGACCTATTCGCATAGGTGGCATATTTGTTATTGTAGTCAGTAGCTTAGAGCGGGTGACTAAAGAAGTGTTTTTAGCTAAATCAATGTTATTCGTTAGTTGTTACATAGCATTCGTACTAAAGGAAAAATTATGGAAATGATGAAAGCTTTAGACATTATCTCAGCGTTATCAGACGGAGTTAATCCTGAAACTGGTGAAGATTTATCGAATGAAAGTTGTTTCAACCAACCACAAGTAATTCGAGCTTTGTGTGTGGCAAAGCAAAATCTTGAAGCATCAATTGCTGCTGATAAGCGCAAATCCGAGTTACCTGAGAATGCTGGTAAACCATGGAAGTCAGACGAAGATGAAATGCTATCTAAAGGGTTTGACTCAGGTTTAAGTATTGATGAACTGTCAAAATGCCATAAAAGAACAAAAGGCTCTATTGCGTCTAGGTTAGTTCGCTTAGGTAAAATTGTCGAGCGTTCAGATGTTTATGTCAAAAAATCAACGGCGTAAAAACACTTAAACCTTCTGCCTGTTAATAGGCAATATCGTTCTGTTGGCTGCGCCCGCAGCCAGCGCCTTTAAATATCGAAGTCCCCGATTTTGTGTTGTTATTTTGCTCATCATATATTGCGAACGACAAACGCATAGTTTGATCTCGTTGTCGCGTGTGGCTACACAGAGAGTAAAAACTGAACACTCAAGGAGCGGATGTTCGAATTACACCCAATAATGCGCACCACCACACGCTTAGAGACCTATTCGCATAGGTGGTATATTTGCTAGTCTAGTCAGCAGGTTAGAGTGATGAATTTATGAAGTAGCACTTGGTCTTGCTGGTCAAGAGTGTCAATACTAAAGTGGTTGTGAGCTAAGCAATCCCGCAGAAATAACCTACATGGAGAGTAAAATGTGGTTTAAAGACGTAGAGTTAGAGTCTGAAAATGTAAAACTTGTGGCTTTAACAATGGAGCACAAGCAAGCATTGGCAGAGGCGGCAACAGACGGCAAACTTTGGGAATTATGGTTCACATCTGTCCCCAATCCTGAAAATGTTTCTAGCTATATCTCGACAGCATTGGAGCAGAAAGCGAAAGGCGTCGCTTTACCTTTTGTTGTTATCGAAAAATCAAGCGGAAAGGTTATCGGCTCTACTCGTTTTTGTAATGCTGACCTTATAAATCAAAGAGTTGAAATTGGTTACACTTGGTATAGTAAAAGTTATCAAAGCACATCATGTAATACAGAGTGTAAGTTGCTGCTTTTAACTCACGCATTTGAAAGCCTCGATGCCATTGCAGTGGAGTTTCGAACCAGTTGGCATAACCATGCTTCAAGATCTGCGATTGCACGTTTAGGGGCAAAGCAAGATGGAGTGCTTAGAAATCACCAGAAAATGCCCAATGGTGGCTATCGAGATACGGTAGTATTCTCCATCATCAATATTGAATGGCCCTCGATTAAACAGAGCCTAGCGTTCAAGCTATCAGTATATAGCTAACAATTGCTTGGGATGACAGCTAACTTTTGGCATTGTCAGTGTTTTTTGCTTGGGGGTAGTTGTCAATCAGATATGCGGGCTTTGGTGAAAGTGCATACCACTTAAGCGTGGCAGTTTCTGTGGAGGAGGGAGATATCTTGTGGATATCAAACTCTAGTCAATAGAGGGAATATGGATAAATATCAGGGAATTATAGAGTTTCTTGCTATGTCGGGAATCTTGCCATTAGCGATCTTGGTTTTTTTGTTCTTAGCCGGTTTTGGCCTGATTTTATTGATCGTTTTTGCTGCGTCAAAAAGCAAAACAGACAGCCAATCAGCGCAGGGGAACAATGACATACAAAGTTTTGAGAAATACTATGATCCTGGGTTGCCAGAACGAGCATGCCAAAATTGCTTAAGTAGCATTAAAAAAGGTAGGGTTGTGTGCGATAAGTGTGGAAAGTTGGATAGTCGCGTAGTCTCAATATAACGTATATCAATAACTCCTATTTCGGTCTCTCTTTTGCCTGTGGTCTGTTATAGCCGCCACAATCAATCCATTGTTAGATTTGTCACCAAAAATAATGTTTATATTCGGTGCGATACTACGTGTTTACACACGTTAGTAAGTTATTATTTACAAGGAAGTATATGCGGTTTATCTATTTTCTCGTGGTAGCAATTATTGCCTCAACAAGCAGTTTTATTGTACATGTAATATCTGCAGAGTGGTGACCAAGCTGGGTTGCATCTCAAATACAGGGCATATCAGTTCAGCCATCATGGAGTGTTCGATATGTGGCATTAATAACATCAATAGAGTACGGTCTTGGGGCAACTTTTATCTACGCCCTAGCAAGAGATAGGCTGATAAAAGCAGGGCGAACAAAAGCAGTCGTCATTTTTTCCATACTATTAATGGCAATTCATGGAGCCTTTATTCGCCAGCCATTAATGGATTATGTAATTGGAAACCCCTTGCATGTCGTCGTTGTTCAGAATGGATTTAAGTGGTTAGTTTGGTTGTTAATGTCACTAATAATTGTGGTGGGTTATGAGTTTACGAGCCAAATAAAGAGAGCTACTTAGCTACCTACATAGCGAGTGTTTTGCGAGATAATTGATGGCTAAGGAATCCAATATCATTTGTTAAGAAGCAGGAGGATGCGTCGATTATGATCAAACAAGTTGGACAGACGGAAATTAAAGAAAAGCATCTTGCTTCGTGCCATTGTGGTTCTGTTGTGTTGGAGCTGTATTTGCCTAATGGCATCGAAAAGCCAAGGCGTTGCGACTGCTCAATCTGCCGAAGAAAAGGCGCGATAGTTGGTTCTGTTCCTCTGGCTCACATTAAAATCTTAAAGGGTCGATCCGTGCTAAAGCTCTACCAGTTTAATACCGGTACGGCTAAACATTATTTTTGCTCAAACTGCGGTATCTATACCCATCATCAGAGACGTTCAGACCCGAGTGAATATGGTTATAATATTGGCTGTCTAGAGGGCGTAAACCCATATGATTTAGGTGCTATTGAAATCATGGATGGTGTCAATCACCCGGCTGATAGATAACATAGGTATCGGATAGTCTGAGTATTATTTTAGTCGCTCCTCAAGAGGGGGGAATTGGTTTATTGGTTATGTGAAAAGCAAATTAGGGAAGTTGCTATGGCAAGACGTTACGACATTATCGGAGCTCCATTCAATCAACTTGGTTTTTTCAATACCACAGAAAATACCGTGGAGGGTTTGCGACGAATGGATGAGCGGACTTGGGTGGGACTTTCTGACTGGATTCATGTGCGTAATAGCCGCTGGAGAAGTGAAATTAGAGATGTTGGGGATGTAATACCAAACAACAAGGTTATTGATTTCATTGCACAGAAGCGAAATGAAGAGGCGTTAGCTGAGTATTCAAATCAATTAAAGTCCAAAGTTTTGCACTCTTACCAATCCGGGCGTTTTCCAATCACTATCGGTGGTGACCATTCGATTTCGGTCGGAACGTTACTTGCAACGTTAGATTTTTATCAAAATCAGCGTAATGAAAGAGTCGCTATTGTTTGGGTAGACGCTCATGCTGATTGCAATAGCAGCTTAGAAAGCAATCTGCATGGCAAGCCCTTAGCTATGTTGACCAATGAATATTGCCACAATGGTTGGTCGGTGCCTGAAGAGTTAGCTCTGTCATCGGAGCAAATATTTTATATTGGTGTTCGAGACTATATGCCAAGCGAATATGAGTTTATTCAAAGGGGTGGGGTCACCAATTACGATATGTCTCATCTTGATACCGTGGGTATGCAGAGTGTTTTGACAGAACTGCTTGATGAAGTTGACAGACGTTTTGACCGAGTATATTTATCGTTTGATTATGATGTTCTTGATGGCAGCATTTTTCGCTCGTGTGCTACGCCAAGTGTTGGTGGAATATCAGCACGTGAAGCTATTCATTTGGTTCATACCATTACCTCCAGCCCCAAGTTTGTTGGTGCTGATTTTGTCGAATATTTACCAGAGTTAGACTCGACGGGCGTATCAAAAGAACTCATGGTTAAGCTAATTGATGCTGTGTGGGGTTTTCGTGGTTAACTCACCGGAATGAATGATCGATGCGACAAAGCCCAACGCTAGGTTGGGCTTTGTTTTATTGATTAGTCAGCGTCAAATTGCTGTTGGGCTAATTTGACCAGAGCTTGACGTTCAGCTTCCGTTTCTGAGATTAATTGAATGTCCGTTTCAAAATCTTCCTCAATCGCTTGAGGAACAAATACAAAGTACTTGTTAACGTTCATAAACAACCTCAATGTATGCTTGTTTCGTATGTATGCAAAGTTATCGAGTCGGCGAGAATACGGAATGTTGTTGATAAAGTCATCATCCGTTAGAAACTTTTTTGCGGCGTAGAAGGTAGGAGGAGAGGGGATGACAGACAAGGCGCAGATAAAAAAGGCCGATATTAACTATCGACCTTTTAAGCTCAATTGAGTTAGCGATTACACATCGTAAGTCGTTGACGCTGTGTTGCCGCCTGTACCTGTCCAGTTTGTATGGAAGAACTCACCACGTGCACGGTCAGTACGCTCATAAGTGTGAGCACCGAAGTAGTCACGCTGAGCTTGCAGTAAGTTAGCTGGTAGACGCGCGGTTGTGTAACCATCTAGGAAAGTTAGCGCAGAAGTCGTACATGGCATTGGGATACCTGCTTCTAGAGACTTCGCTGCAACCTTACGCCAAGCACTTAGGCTATTTTGTAGGATGCCTTTGAAGTAAGCATCAGAGCCTAGGAATGCAAGATCTGGGTTTGCATCATAAGCATCACGAATGTTACCTAGGAATGCAGAGCGAATGATACAGCCACCACGCCACATAAGAGCAACGTTGCCGTAGTTCAGATCCCAGCCGTTTTCGTTTGATGCTTCACGCATTAGCATAAAGCCTTGTGCGTAAGAGATGATTTTTGAAGCAAGTAGTGCTTGGCGAAGTGCATCAACCCACTCTTGCTTATCACCTTCAACTGGCGCAATAGTTTTGCCGAATAGTTGCTCAGCTTCAACACGTTGATCTTTAAGTGCCGATAGGCAACGAGCAAATACTGACTCAGAGATAAGCGTTAGCGGAATACCAAGGTCTAGAGCGTTGATGCCTGTCCATTTACCGGTACCTTTTTGGCCCGCAGTATCAAGGATCTTTTCAACTAGCGCTTCACCATCTTCGTCTTTGTAGCCAAGGATGTCAGCGGTAATTTCTACTAGGTAGCTGTTTAGCTCAGTTTGGTTCCAATCAGCAAACACGGCTTGCATTTCATCCGCCGACATACCTAGGCCATCTTTCATGAACTGGTAAGCTTCTGTGATTAGCTGCATGTCGCCGTATTCGATACCATTGTGTACCATTTTAACGAAGTGACCAGCACCGTCGTTACCAACCCAGTCACAGCAAGGCTCGCCAGCGTCAGTTTTTGCAGAGATCGCTTGGAAGATAGGTTTTACCGCTTCCCATGCTTCAGGAGCACCACCAGGCATGATAGATGGACCAAAGCGAGCGCCTTCTTCACCACCAGATACGCCAGTACCGATAAAGTGGATGCCTTTCTCACGTAGCGCAGCTACACGGCGGTTAGTATCAGGGTAGTTAGTGTTACCACCGTCGATGATAATGTCGCCTTTGTCTAGCAGTGGTGTTAGCGCGTCGATAAACGTATCAACCACGTCACCAGCTCTAACCATCAACATCACTTTACGTGGCGTTTCTAGCTTCTCAACGAGCTCTTCTAGCGAGTATGCGCCAACAATGTTTGTGTCTTTTGCTGGGCCTTCTAAAAAGTCGTCTACTTTCGCAGCTGTACGGTTATGAGCAACCACTTTGAAGCCATGGTCATTCATGTTTAGGATAAGGTTTTGACCCATTACTGCTAGGCCAATTACACCGATATCACCTTTCATTGTATTTCTCCAATTGTGTCGTACGACGCTCGCGTTACGCGATTTTTGCTGCTGCGTCTGAATCTAAGTACCACTCGGTTTCGCCAGTTTTAGACTGGATTTTTGCTGCTGGATAAGGCAGTTCACTCGCCGGAGTAGTATGAATTTCGTTTACGATATCAACTTTGCCTGCGCCAAGCACAAGGTAGCTGATACGTTTGGCGGCTTCTAAAACCTTTGCTGTTTTTGAGACGCGAATTTGACCAGATTCTGGGTGAGAAGCTAACACTGATAGATTCTCATCTTGGTAGTTAGTGACACCCGGGAACAGTGACGCGGTATGACCATCTGCGCCAACACCAAGTAAGATCCAATCAAATACTGGCGTGCCATTTTCGCATGGGATCACGTCAGCCATTTCTTGAGCAAAACGTACAGCTTCCGCTTCAGGTTGCTCTTCACCGCGAATACGGTGAATGTTTTCCGCAGGGATTGCGACTTGGCTAAACAGCAGGGCGTTTGCTTCGCCGTAGTTGCTTTCAGCGTCATCTGGCGCTACGCAACGTTCATCACCCCACCAGAAGTGTAGGTTTTGCCACTGAATAGAGTCTGCGAATGGTTGGCTAGCCAATAGTTTAAATAGCATTTTAGGCGTGCTGCCACCTGATAGAGAAATATGAACAGGGCGGTTAAGCTCACTGTAAGCTTTCATATCGTTTGCTAGGCTTTCAACAACCTGTTCTGCGGTGTCAAAGATCTTATGGTTGATCATAATTCACAGTAATCCGTGTCTGTAAGGTTTTTACAAGGGTAGCGCCAAGCGCGACCATCTCTTTGTAGTAAATCGTCCGATTCTTTTGGTCCCCATGTGCCACATGCGTAGCCAAACAGTGATTGAGGATCTTGTTTGAAATCAAGAATCGGTTGAACGTATTGCCAACAAGCTTCCACTGCATCACTACGGGCAAACAGTGTAGCGTCGCCATTTAATGCATCCAACAACAAGCGCTCATAAGCGGTCAACATTTGTGTCTCTTGCAAATCAGCATAGTGGAAGTTCATTTTTACTTCTTTGGCTTTGAAACCTGCGCCTGGCTGTTTCAGACCAAAGCTCATCTGAATACCCTCATCTGGTTGAATACGGATAATCAGTTTGTTTTCAGGAGCGTCTTGACCAAAAACAGGATGCGGAGTGCTCTTAAAGTGGATAACCACTTCAGTCACACGCGTTGGCAAGCGCTTACCTGTGCGTACGTAAAATGGTACGCCATTCCAGCGCCAGTTATTAATATACGCTTTTAGGCCAACATATGTCTCGGTGCGGGAGTCTTCTGCAACACCGGGTTCTTCACGGTAACCAAGTAGTGACTGACCACGAACATCAGAGGCAGTATATTGACCCAGTACCAAGTTATTACGTAGGTCGTGTTCATCGAGTGGTTTAAGACACTGCAATACTTTAACGACTTCGTCACGCATTGAGTCTGCGTTGATCTGTGCTGGTGGCTCCATCCCAACCATAGCAAGTACTTGCAGTAGGTGGTTTTGGAACATATCGCGCATGGCGCCTGAACCATCGTAGTAACCGCCACGCTCTTCCACGCCAAGGAACTCAGCGCCAGTGATTTCAACGTAATCAATAAAATTGCGGTTCCATAATGGTTCGAACATCGCATTAGAGAAACGGAAAACCAACAGGTTCTGTACAGTTTCTTTGCCTAAATAGTGGTCAATACGATAGATTTGATGTTCTTGGAAGTGCTCATGGATGTCTTTATCCAACTGACGCGCTGATTCAAGATCATAACCAAATGGCTTTTCAATGATAATGCGTTTCCAGCCATCTTCTTCGTTGTTCAGACCATGTGCTGCAAGGCTAGCTGGAATTACGCTGTAAAGGCTTGGTGGCGTTGCTAAGTAGAATAACGTATTACGTTGCTCGAACGCATATTGGTCAGCAAGTTCGTCAAGTCGTGTACTCAGTTTGCTGTAATCAGCAGAGTCTGAGGTATTGATCGCTTGATAGTGCAGGTGATTGATAAATGCATCGAGTGTAGCAGGTTCGGTTTTTTCCATTTCCTGCAGCGAGTGCTTGAGTTTCTCGCGGTATGATTCATCGCTGTATTCGGTGCGGCTCACGCCCAAAATAGCGAAGTTATCAGGAAGCTGTTTGTTCGCATAGAGGTGGTATAAGGCTGGGATCAACTTGCGATATGTCAAGTCGCCCGAAGCACCAAAAATTACGATGCTACTGTTTTCTGGAATTACCATCATCTTTCCCTTAAAACGAGGTAGTAACTGCGTGCCTAAGATGGCTTTCTTATTCAAATTTCTAGGAAAGCAACCCTATCAACGACACCTCAAAATTGATAATCGATGATACCTATATGATTGATAGGTAAAATCGAATCGCATTGAGATTAAGCTCAATACGGCGCTGTATTGTCTACGACAAATTGATTTACATCAACTAGCTACTGCTCAATTGCTCAATATCTAGCTGATTTTTTTGTATGAATTATGTGTAAACAAAAATACACCCATATAATCAATGTCTTAAAACAGCTCCAACCTGTTAAACGTTTGCCTGCAATCTAACCCTCGCACGTCTGCTTGGCTAAAGTATAGGTGGATTTGCCGATCTCTAGACCAATTCTGAAACAATTAATCGTAGGCTAGTGGCTTCGATATGCGGCTCGTCTAGCGTAGACTGTCGGTTGTACGATCAATGGAGTGAAAAATGAAAAAGACAGTTTTGCTGATGGGACTGCTGTGTTCTGCAACCGTGTTTGCGAGTGATGATCTTAAGTCAATGATGAAGCAGATGAAGCTCGACTTTAATCATGCCGCTGAAGCTACCAGCGTTGAGGAGATGCAAACTGCAGTAAACAAGTTTGCTCAGTTAGTGCATCAAGCGCAGCAGGGCGATTATCCGCAAGAAAAACAGGCACTCTACTTCGAAGGGTTTGAAAAGCTTTCGCTATCAATTGAGGCAATCAATCATGACTTGCAACAAGGTGACTTAGAGGCGGCAAAGCAAGAACTTAGAACGATAGATGCACTACGCGAAGAGTATCACGACAAAAGAAACCCAAGTATTTGGCGTAAGCTGTTTGGTTAGTTTGAGTACTATGATAAAGATTTAGCAATAGATGTTTGATTTTTCGCACTAATAAGATGAGTATCTCCAGTATTTAATAGCTTTACGGATTCAATGATGAATCATCAAGAACAAGTATTCGATAACCACAGTTTTGCTGGGCAAGACTTAAGCTACCACAAGTTCTCAAAGTGTAAGTTCTACGATTGCGATTTTAGTCGCGCAGAGATGGTAGAAACCTCTTTTGACCAATGTGTGTTTATCGAGCAAGGAGAGGTAGAAGGGTGCACATTTCGCTATGCCAATCTAAGAGAGGCAAGTTTTAAAAATTGCCAGCTTGCTATGAGCCAGTTTAACGGCGCAGATTGCTACGGTATCGAGTTTCGTCAATGTGATCTCAAAGGTACCGACTTCTCTCAGGCTCGTTTTGCCAATCAAATTAGCCACAATGTTTACTTTTGTTCAGCGTATATCACCGGGTGTAATCTCTCCTACGCCAACTTTGAACGAGCGATTTTGGAAAAATGTGAGCTGTTTGAAAACCGTTGGATTGAAACCAACTTGCAGGGAGCTTCGTTGCAAGGTTCTGACCTCAGCAACGGTGAGTTTTCCAGTGATTTATGGGGAGATTTTATTGTACGTCACTGTGATTTAACGGACTGTGATTTGCAAGGTCTTAACCCAAAACTTGTCGACCTGACTGGGGTAAAAATTGCGGCTTGGCAGCAAACTCAACTGCTTGAACCGTTGGGGATTATCGTAACTTAATCAATTAATCACCAATTGCGGGTTGTACAAGCTAAACATTTTCGTGACGTATATCCGAGAAGGCGCTGTATCTATCCGAACCATAAGTAGAGTGTATGTTAGCATGCGTCGATTATTAGATTTTTGTCTATTAATCAAATAGCTCTACTGTTTAACCCTATTAAGGATAGATAATGAAAAGCCTCTTATTTTTTGACTCAATGCTAACCCCTAAGATCGTCACCTTCATTTATTGGTTACTTCTTTTAGTTGCGATCGTTAGTGGTTTAGCCACCATGTTTACTGGTTATGGTTCAGGTGCAATATTCCTTGGTTTGTTGCAACTCGTCGGTGGTGCTATCGGCGCACGAATTTGGTGTGAGTTAATGATCGTCATTTTCAAAATTAACGGCAACTTGCAGAAATTGGTTGACGCTAAGCAGGGCGAATAATGGCTACGCTGTAGAAGCGTAAAACGGCTTCTACAGCACTTCCCTTGGTTAATTAAATAGCGCTAGATATTCCTCATAGCCTTCTTTTTTTAGATCTTCCTTAGCGATAAAGCGCATTGCCGCTGAGTTCATGCAGTAGCGCAACCCAGTTGGTTTTGGGCCATCTTTAAACACGTGCCCTAAGTGAGAGTCAGCAAATCGGCTACGAACTTCCGTGCGCGGGTAGAGTAGTTTATAGTCTGTTTGGGTGACAATAAACGCATCGTTGATTGGTTTGGTAAAGCTGGGCCAGCCTGTGCCTGAACGGTACTTGTCGGTCGATGAGAATAGCGGCTCTCCAGACACAATATCAACATAAATGCCTTCTGCTTTGTTATCCCAATACTCATTGTTAAATGCGCGTTCCGTACCATCCTCTTGCGTCACGTAGTATTGAAGCTCAGTTAAACGGTCACGAATCTCTGCATCACTTGGTTTAGAGTAGGATCTACTCTGAGTGACTCCTTTACTCTCATCGATCATTTGGCGCAGTGTGACTGGGTTTGTATTGCGTTGCTCGCCAAAAATTTCATCAAGGTAGGCGTCGCGTCCAGAAGAATAACGGTAGTACTTGTATCGCACTGAATTTCGTTTGTAGTAGTCTTGATGATAATCCTCGGCAATCCAAAACTCTTTAAATGGGCGCAGCTCCGTTTTTAACGGTTTTTTAAATACACCGAGTGCATCAATTTCTTGCATAAAATTCTGCGCAATCTCTTGCTGTTGGTCAGAATGGTAGAAGATAGCAGGGCGATACTGAGGACCGCGATCCACAAAAGAACCCTGATCATCGGTTGGGTCAATGTGGCGGAAGAACTGGTCCAGCACTTGCTCGTAGCTCACTTGTTCTGGGTCAAACGTGACTTGGATAACTTCAATATGCTGAGTTTTTCCTGAGGCAACTTGTTTGTATTGCGGGTTTTCAAGCGTGCCACCTGAATAGCCTGAAACCACGTCAATCACACCGGGCAGTTTCTCTAAATCAGATTCGGTACACCAAAAACACCCTCCAGCCAGCGTCGCGAATTCGGTTTTACCGCCGGTTTTTGAGTTGTTCATTTTGCTGTCAGCACGCCCTAAAAATGAAGCTGCGATCAGCACTAGAGCGAGTAGGGGGAGTATCAACGATAGTTTCAGTTTCATACTAACCTCTGTCATGTCATTCTATCTATTACAAATAGAACGGCAGGCGGCAGGAAAAATTCCCACTGTTTCAAATTTAATCTTAGATACGAGTTTGAATACAGAAGAGAGTAATCAAGTAAAAGGCTGAGGCAGATCCAGTCTCGATAAGCTGCAAGCTAGATTCAACTTTGATAAACAAAGAGGCTGAGTGATAATCCCACCTTGCCCAAATTAGATAGAGCTAACACCGATATGAAGTCGCCATTATATTCAAATTTTGCTAATCAGTACGATAAGGTTATTCAAAGCAACATATATAATGCCTACCTAGAACGTCCAAGTTTACAAGCGTTGCTACCAAAACTCGATGGGCTGAATGTGCTCGATTTGGGGTGCGGCTCTGGCGTCTATTTACAGTACTTGCTTAAGCAAGGGATTAATCAAGCAACTTGTATCGATTACTCTTTGGACATGGTTAATATAGTCCAGTCGAAGCTGGAGCAGTGGGAAACCAAAGTACAAGTAAATGCTTATGTTCAAGATCTTAACAGTGGGCTTCCATCCGAGTCAGATAGCTGCTTTGATTTGGTGATATCTCCACTGATGATCCATTATCTAGAAGACCTCAACCCGCTATTTAGAGATGTAGAGCGAGTACTGAAACCGGGGGGATACTTTGTATTCTCTACTCATCATCCTTTTGCGGACTTTGAATGTTCGATGTCCGGTGACTATTTTGCGCGAGAACGAATACAAGAGGAGTGGAATACGATCGGTGAACCAGTAGAAGTGACATTCTATCGCCGTTCGTTGAGTGAAATTACGGCTGCAATTTCCCAGAATGGTATGGTTATCACGGAGCTTTCAGAAGGTAAGGTTTCAGCAGAGGTAGAGCAAATAGATCCAGAGCGTTTTGAGCATCTAACCAAGAATCCAAACTTTATCTTTATTAAATGCCAGAAAATCAGCGAGTGAAAGGTCTAAGCCAAGCGATGCACTTGGCTTAAACCCAGATAAGTGGCGTTAACTTAAACCGATGATATTTCCATCATCGTCTAAATCTAAGTTCATAAACGCTGGTTTTTCGGGTAAACCAGGCATGGTCATCACATTGCCGCATAAGGCGTAAATAAAGCCGGCACCAGCACACAGCTTAAGCTCACGAATCGGAACGTTAAACTGACTTGGTGCACCTTTGAGGCTTCCCTCGGTTGAAATCGAAAGCGGGGTTTTCGCGAGGCAAACGGCAAGGTTATCGAAGCCTTGTTTTTGGTACTCTTCAAGTTGATTTCTTGCTTGATAGCTCAGCGTGACGCTTGAAGCGCCGTAGCCTACTTCTGCAACCGCCATCAGTTTTTCTTCGGTGGTCTGAGAGAAGGTGTAAAGCGGTGTGAACTGACTCTCGTGCTCACACTGTTTAATTACCTTACTTGCGAGTTCTAGTGTGCCTTCTCCACCTTTAGAAAAGCCCTCGCTTAGCGCCACTTCGACGTTATTTGGCAACGCTTCTACCATCGCCTTTAGTTGGGCTAACTCTTTTTCACTATCTTGTGGGAAGCGATTAATCGCAACAACGGCAGGCACGCCATACTTTGCGACATTTTCTATGTGCCATTTTAAGTTGGCAAAACCGGCTTCAAGCGCTTTTTCATCATCTTCGAAAAGTGAATCAGGGATCGCTTGGCCCGGTTTAAGATCATACAAGCCTGAATTGGCTTTTAGGCCGCGTAGTGTCGCAACAATCACCGCACAATCTGGCGCTTTTCCAGACACTTGCGCTTTGATATTACAGGCTTTTTCAAAGCCCATATCTGAGCCAAACCCACCTTCGGTTACGGTGTAGTCAGCAAGATGAGTGGCGATGTTATCGGCAATGATTGAAGAGTTACCGTGGGCGATATTGGCAAATGGACCTGCGTGGATCAGGGTAGGAACCCCTTCGAGGGTTTGCATTAGGGTTGGTTCGATGGCATCACGCATGCTAACCGCCATTGCGCCTGCGACTTGAAGATCTTCGGCTGTGATTGGTTCACCTTCCATTGAGTAGGCGACGACCACTCGGCCGATACGTTGGCGCAGGTCTTTAAGGTCTGATGATAGCGCGAGTATCGCCATTAATTCAGAAGCCGCGGAAATGTCGAAACCATCTTGACGTTCAAAACCGTTAATTGTTTTGCCTAAGTCGTTCTGACCAACGGTAACCATACGTAATGCTCGGTCGTTATGGTCCATGACGCGTTTCCACACTACGCGCTTTGGATCAATTTTGAGTGCTTTTAAGCCGCTGCGTGCGGTAAAGTCTTCGTAGCCATTGCGTTGCTCGTGGTAAATGCGTGCGTCGATTGCTGCTGCTGCCAAATTGTGTGCTGCGGTGACGGCATGAATATCACCAGTGAGGTGTAAGTTTAGCTCTTCCATTGGTGCGACTTGTGAGTAGCCTCCACCAGCGGCTCCACCTTTTACGCCGAATACTGGACCCATAGACGGTTGGCGGATACAAGCCATGACAGAATGGCTAAGTTGCGCGATTCCCTGAGCAAGCCCGACGGTGGTGACTGTTTTTCCTTCGCCAAGTGGCGTGGGTGTAATCGCTGTGACCACAACTAATTTTCCACTCGCTTTTTTACTTAGACGTTTTAGGCAATTGAGTGAAACCTTAGCTTTGTGTTTTCCTTGACTGTGAAACTCTTCAGGCAATAAGCCTGCACGAAGTGCGATGTCATGAATTGATGACAATGATGTAGTACGGCAAATATCAATATCCGACAGCATAAAACCCTCAATTATGCAAAAAAAATGGACAAGCAAACGTTTGCGCAAGAATAATAGCGTCAAAAAGTGCTTTGTAAAGGATTAGTTTGTAGCACATTGTCCAAAAGGGAAGGTTACTATGCTCGCGAATGGCATTTTATACAAGTCAAAAACGCCTTTGGAGTGGAATTAAAAAGGACCTGCCCGAAGGCAGGCCAAATCCCTGTGGAGCACAAAAAGGGGGAGTTTTTTTGTTGTGGGATAAACGATAACAATACCCGTTCCAATAGAAGCTGTGGCGGTGTTGACTGGCACTCTCAAACCTCATCACAAAGTACATCTCTGCTCTGAGGTTTTGTTCCTTTGGCGCCTACCTGCATCTCCAAGTTGTTTGGGTATAAATGGAATAACAACAACATGAGCAACTAAGCGGCAATTTCTCGCTCAGTTTTCAAATGTGTTTGGTTGTCTTGTAGCTTCAACAAACGACAAACGTTAACGTCACCACTGCCTTCTAACGACTCAAGTTGGGTGATCAGCAGCGAGCTGACTTTCGCCAAATGAGTATGGTTTTGTAAACATTGGGCAACCGAATTTGGTAGCTCGTTCGAGTTTACTTGGCTTGAGCTAAAGTAAACGGGCGTAACACCTCGCAGTAGCGCCAGTTTTGCCAGCAAGCGAGGCTGGTCGCTTAGCGCCCAAATCTGCGCTTTGCTTTGACAACGAGACATCAGTCTTGGTGTTTCGCCGTGTTGGGTTAAAATGGCCACGCCAAGGTCTTTGTGTACTTTGGATGCAGAAATCATAGAAGAGAGCGCAAAGCTTTTGCCCGGCTCAGAACATAAGTGTTGCAGTTCATCCCAGCAGTTATGCTTACACTCTAAGTCCGCTTCCGCGCCCTGAGCAATACGCACCATCGCTTGAACGGATTCAAGTGGGTAGGCTCCTGCTGCCGACTCCGCAGACAGCATTACGGCATCGGTACCGTCAATGATTGCGTTGGCAACATCTAATACTTCAGCGCGAGTGGGTAGAGGGTTATCAATCATCGACTCCATCATTTGGGTCGCAGTAATCACGGGTTTTCCATGGAATTGTGCACGTTCGATCAGTTTCTTCTGTGCGAATGCCAAGCGAGCATCACCGATTTCAACGCCTAAGTCGCCTCGCGCCACCATGATCGCATCAGAGGCTTGAATCACCTCGTCCATGGCTAGTTCGCTTGCCACCACTTCCGCTCGTTCGACTTTGGCGATGATGTGTGCGTCGCTGCCTGCTTGCTGAACCAATTGTCTTGCATAAGCAATATCGCGGCTATTGCGAGGGAACGAGACTGCAACAAAGTCCGCTTGGATTTTTGCAGCAGTTAAGATATCCGCTTTGTCTTTTTCGGTTAGCGCTGGCGCTGATAAACCGCCGCCTAGAAGGTTGATTCCTTTGCGGTCAGATAGTTTGCCATTGTTGAGCGCTTTAGTTTTTACCCAACGTTGCTCTCTTGCTACCTCAATTACGCGTAATTGCACGCGACCGTCATCGAGTAGTAGTACATCGTCTACTTTGAGATCATCGATAAGCTCAGGGTAATCAAGTCCTACTCTTTGTAGGTAACCATCGTGATCGCCCAGCAAACCATCAAGATAGAACACATCACCTTTTGTGAGATGAATAGGGCCATGTTTGAAGCAAGCAATACGGATTTTTGGGCCTTGTAGGTCAGCTAAAATAGCCACGTTCTTGTTCAAGTCGCGAGCAATCGAGCGTACCAATGCGGCGCGTTCCGCGTGTTCGTTGGCAGTGCCATGAGAGAAGTTTAAGCGAACGACATTGACACCAGCTCGAATCATTTCAGTGAGCATTTCAGGTGAAGACGAAGCTGGACCAAGTGTGGCGACAATTTTAGTTTTACACATAGTTGTACCTATAACGACAAAAAGGAAGGAAAGAGTGAATCGTTATTTAGAGTAGGGCTTATAAGGGTTAACACCCTTATAAGCCGCTGTGGATTAATGGCTAGGTTTTACTTCTAGCGTGTCATTTTGCTCAGGCTCGATGTCTACCACTTTCTTCGCATTCCATACCGTTAGGGCTAGGAGTAGCGACACAACACTTGCAGCCAACCAGAAGTACTGTGCGTTACCAAAGTCGTAGTGTTTGATACCGTCAACTTCGGTGATCGTGATCAGAGACGCAGACACAACTTCTTGAGCAGATGCTGCAATGTAAGAGAACAGACCGATAAATCCTTTTACTGCGCCAACTGCGTTTTTCGGCATCAAGTCACAAGCAGTTAGACCGGCTAGGAATACAACTAGACCACCAATTGCGAAACCGATTAGGCCAAGAGCGACAGCGTCAACTACACGGTTATCTGGACCAAAGAACATCAAACACATACCTGCAATGTTTGCGATACCATAAAGCAGAGTAGGGATGTGACGGTTTGCATTAAATAGCTTGTCTGAAATCACGCCTGAAAGCATTGCCCCTGCAAGACCCGCAATTGGGTACGTTGACATTGCAAAACCAGCATCAATCAGTGAGTAGCCTTTTTGCTCTTGCAGGTAAAGAACAGCCCAAGATGACATCGCATAGCGTGATACATACATTGCCGCACATGCTGCTGCAATTAGCCAAACAACAGGTTGCTTAAGAACGAACATCTGTGCGCGACGAGTTTCTTTAGGGTCGTTAGACTTCTTAATTTCTGGCTCTTCGTCGAATGCGGTTGCTGCATCAGGTAGACCGTATGTTTGTGGGCGATCTTTCAGTACGAAGAACATACACAGAGCGGCTGCGATAGCGGCAATACCAGCGCCAATAAAGCCTGCGCGCCAACCTAAGTAGCTTACTAGTGTCGCGGTTAGGATCCATGTAATACCTTCACCGATGTTACGTGAGCCACCCCAAATAGAGTAACGGGTACCACGTTGTTTTGGTGAGAACCATTGGAACAGTGAAACACATGACGGTGCAGAACCTACAGATTGGAACCAACCGTTAAGACCCCACAATAGGACAAAGAATAATCCTGCTGTGTTTAGACCCATTGCTATGGCTGTTACGCCCGATAGCATTAGCGAGAACGACATAAAGCGGCCGATATTGGCATAGTCAGAAAGGAAGCCGTTGGAGAATTTACCTATTGCATAAGTAAAGAAGAACGCCGAACCCATTAAGCCCAGTTCTTCAATTGTAACGATACCAGCATCAAGCATTGGCTTTTTCACGACACCTAAGCTCATACGTACTACGTAGAAAACGGCATAACCAAATACTAGACCCAAAAAGACTTGCCATTGATAGCGCTTATAGCGCGCTTGCATCGCCTGTTTGTTGTTGTCGGACAGTGGTAAGTCCGGACGGGTTTTAAAGAAATTAAACATTTTTGCTCTCCATGTTCGAGACGAAATTCACAAAGGTGTTTCCACGCCGATATCTTCTGCAGAAAAGCGAAAATGCTCAAAAGCTGGCTTTTGGGGCATTTTTGACTCAAACGGCTATTTTTGGTGAGTCAAAAGTGGGAAAGAGGATATGCTCGAAATCCGTGTTGCTGATAAAATTGCCAGCGAACAGAGAAACAGTGCGTCATTAATGACTCAATCAAGAGGATTGTCTTTTTTCCTTTGATTATCAGAGATTTGAAATGGCGCACATAACACAAGGTTTTTGTGACGTGAGAAACAGGGTAGTGACAGGCTTGGTAAGCGCGATAATGCTGATTGCATCAGTGGTTTCCCCCGCTTACAGCCAAACAGATAGCCGTGAACTGGTCATTTTGACCACGTTTTCGCGTGAGCCGCTCAATGCATTAATAGCGCATTTTAATCAGCTTTATCCAGATGTTGAGGTACGCTTGATTCATCGCCGTACTCAGTCTGCTATACAACTATTGAATCGACGCTATATGCAAGATGTAGACTTAGTGTTGAGTTCCTCACCATTTTTGATGCAAAAATTGGCGAGTCATTCGCGGCTAAAGCCTATCTCGTGGCGAGCTGAGCGACCAAGTTGGATTGAACCGTTTATTTTGCCTCCTAAAGAGCAAGTTGCAGTGTTGGGATACTCTGGTGCCGGTATTGTGTGGAGCCAAGATTACTTAGATGCTAATACGTTGCCTGTGCCCAAATCATTCGCTTCACTGACCGACCCGATTTATTTTGAGCATATAACGATGAGTACGCCTTCACGTTCTGGCACCACTCAAATGATGATCGAGAGTATATTGCATCAATACGGTTGGCGTGATGGTTGGCGAATGATTCTTAACATTGGCGCGAACTTAGGCACGATATCGGCACGCAGCTTTGGTGTGAGTGATTATGTGGCTAAAGGGCAGTTTGGTGTAGGACCAACCATTGACAGCTATGCTTTGATATTACAGCAAGAGTTCGAACATCTGCATTTTAGTTATGATCAAGATTTTACCTTAATGCCGACCTATATAGCGGAGATCGCTGGGCAAGGATATGACCAGTACGCGGCTAAGTTCATCCAGTTACTGTTGTCACAACAAGTGCAAAACACCTTAGATCAGAGCAGTTTTTCCAAACATTCATTGGCAGATAAATCACTTTATACCGACCAAATTCCTAACCTAGTGTTTGCGGATGTGTTGGGGCGAGAACAGTTGACCAATAAAATTTTTGATATGGCGGTGACTAAGCGTTTACCTATGTTAAAAGACAGTTGGTTGGCACTTCATACCGTCGAGAAACAGCTTACTAACGCTGAACAGTTGGCAGAACTGGAGACACTTAAAGCGCAATTGTTTAGTGTCCCTTTTAGTGAGCAAGAGATTGAGAGCCTAGCCAATAAGCTAACTATGTTGAACACCCAATCGGAACTTGAGAAAAACCAGATGGAAGTCTTGTTGGCCGAGTTTGATCACTACTTAGCGTTGGAACTGGCGGCGAGTTTAGTCGAAGTCGAGGATAAATTGAGACAGCTGAAACTTGAGGCGAACCTATGAGGTTGAAACAACGCCACACCATCGGAGCAAAGCTGGTGACGGCTTTTGCCTGCAGCACATTAATGTTAACGATTGTTTGTGTCGTTGCATGGGCAACCTGGAACCAATTGGATAGCCAAGTAAACAGTTTGCTAACCACTAGCGTGCCTAAGTACAACTTAAGCTATCTTCTTGAAAGTCGCAGTAGCGAAATTCGTCGTCGTGTGGATTTGCTAGCCAGTGCTCCCAACAAAGTTGAACTCGAAATACAGTCACAAGCGGTGATTGAAGAAATAGGCAAAGTAAAAAGTGCCCTTAGCAACAATCTTCATCTGCAATCGGAGCTGCAAGAGTTTGATCAGGTTTACGACAAGCTAGAATCTTATGCAGATAGATTGGCTCATCAGGTGTCTGAAAAAATCGATCAGCAACGCTCGATTGATTTGTACAAAGAGCAATTGAGTTGGCTTCATCAAGATATCGACACCGAGTTGATCCCTTTGCGGCAGGAATATCACTGGCAAATTGAGCGTAACAGCTCAGTAGAGAGTACCCGTCAACTGCTGACAACTTTAAACGCCATCCAACAAATTTTGGATATGGAGAGTACGCTTTATGCGATGGTTGATGAGTTGTTGTCAGAGTCGCAGAAAGAACTGGTTAACAACAGTTTAAAGATGGTCAATTTCCGTTTGGAAGAGTTAAATAGCGTCAGTACAGCAATTTTTGATCACCCTGCGGCAATTGCTTATCAGCAACTGATTTCGGAACTGACTCAAGTGCTAAAGCCGGAGGGTGACTTTCACCAACTATTGCTTGAGAAAGTTGCGTTGCAAACCCAACTGCAGCAGACAAACTATGAAATTAACCGACAACTCGAGTTTATCCACCAGCGAGTGGCGCGCTTAATTATTGAAACAGACAAAGATTTTTTAACGGTTAAGCAAGAAACCACCCAAATGGTGACTTACGGCAACCATGTATTGATTGTATTTTTTAGTTTGTCGATTTTGATTAGCCTATTTTTGACTTACTACTTTATCAATCGACGAATTGTGGCGCGATTGACCAACTTAAGTACAAGTATTGACGCGATAATTAATGACGATCTGACTCATCCGATTCAAGTTGATGGTAAGGATGAAATTGGGCGCTTAAGTGCCAAATTGATTGAGTATGGCGATAAAGTTCGTGAGATACAGCGTACCAATGCAATTAGCTTAATCAACAATACTACAGCCAGTTTGGTGACGTGTGATACCAACGGTGACATAGAGTCAGCCAACTTGAATGCCCGCCGACTATTAGGTTTAGAAACGATTTCACAAAGCCAGAAGTTATGGGCGAGCTTTGACTCTGTCAATCAAGTGAAGTTGCGGCAAATGTTCGCGATGCGTGACCGACTGGTACACAGTGAAAACGAAGCACTAACACTGGCGATAGGCAGCCAAGAACAGCGACGCTACCTCCATTTTGATATTCGTTTGTTTACCCATGCGAACCTTGGCAAAGTCATTGTGACCATCACCGACGTTACTCAACAAACCAACAATGCGCTACAACTAGAGCAGCTTGTCGCCGATAAAACGCGAGATCTCACGGTCAAAAATCAGCAGTTGCTCGATGAGATAGCGGAGCGGGAGATAGCACAAGTTAATCTGAAAAACACGCAAAGTGAGTTGATTCAAGCGGCAAAAATGGCGGTAGTTGGGCAAACCATGACCAGTTTGGCACATGAACTTAATCAACCGCTAAGTGCGATGTCGACCTACGTTTACAGTGCAGAGGTTTTTGCTGACCGCGGAGAGTACGATTCGGTCAAACAGTCCATTTCCCATATTGATGGTTTGGTCGGTCGAATGGGTAAAATCATCAAAAACCTACGTCACTTTGCCCGTAAAAGTGATGGTGGCGAGTTGCGCCAGTACTCATTACATGAACTGGTAGAGCAAGCGAACATTCTGGTTTCGACTAAGTGTAAGCGGCAGCAAATCGCAATCAGCAATACTATTCCGGACGATGTGACAGTGTGGACCAATGATGTCAGTTTGGAGCAGGTGTTAGTCAACTTGATGGTGAATAGTTGTGATGCAGTGGTAGAAAACGGCACAGAGCAAAAGCAAGTGGAGGTGATCTACCTTGAGCAAGTGGGTTGCTATCAGCGCTTCGCAATCACAGATACAGGTAGTGGTTTTAGTCAATCAATCATCGACAAACTGTTCCAACCGTTTACAACCACCAAAGAAGTGGGACTGGGGTTAGGGTTGAACATTTGTCGCTCATTAATTGAAGGCAATGGTGGGCATATTTATATCGCCTCAGGATTAAATCAAGGTGCAATGGTCGTGATGGAGTTACCGAGTGAACAAGTCTAATTTTTCTGTACTGATTGTTGATGATGATCGAGATGTGCTGGATGCGTACGCACATTTAATGTCGATTTCAGGCTTGTCCTCAAAATGTATCGAGGATCCGACGTTGGCGTTAGCGCATTTGCGTACTGACTGGGCAGGCGTAGTGTTGCTGGATATGTACATGCCTCAGATGCATGGATTAGAGCTGCTAAGCAAAATCAAACAAATTGATGCGGGTATTCCGGTGATTGTGATTACCGGACATGGAGATATTCCCATGGCAGTGGATGCAGTTAAGCAGGGGGCGTGCGAGTTTGTTGAAAAGCCAATTAGTCCACCAGCACTGTTAACTCAAGTTAAGCAGTATCTAGATTTACGTCGTGCCTACATTGAACAAAAGCAAAATATTAACCAGCAAATCAATAATTGCTTGATTGGTAACTCTGCTCAAATAGAACAGATTCGACAGCATATTGCTCAGTTTGCGATGCTTAACTCTCATGTTGTGGTTTGGGGTGAGCAGGGCAGTGGTAGACACAGTGCGGCGCAATTAATTCATGATATGAAAAGCCCTGCACCTGAGCTGTTTGAGCTGCAAGTCGAGTTGGGTGAGGAACTGGAACAGGCGGTTGTGCGTTTAGAGCAAGGCTTTAACGGTACGCTCGTTATCTCAGGGTTGGAACATGGTTCCGACTCGGCTCAGCGTCAGTTGGTACAACAGTTGTTACTGGCAGAGAGAGAGCAAAGTCGGGCGGTGTCTGTTATTTCGCTATTTGATAGTGACCCAGAAGCCTACGTTGCGCGCCAGCAGATCATTCCGGAGCTTTACTACTTAATCAATCAGGGTTGTATTAAAGTGCCGGCATTGCGGCAGCGCCCCGACGATATTGCGCTCCTGTTTCACTATTTTCTCAAGCGTAGTTGTCGAAAGTTGGGGAAAAACTTACCGAAAGTGGATTCGAGTTACTTGGCGATACTTCGTGCCCATACGTGGCCAGGTAACATTCGCGAGTTACGCAACGTGGCGGAGCTCTATGCGATTGGCATCGTCAAGTTGACGGGCAAAGAGCGAATGTACAGTCATGAGGCAATGAGTTCACCATTGGATGAAACGGTTGAAGATTTTGAGAAGCAACTGATTGAAGATGCGCTCTATTTACACGCCGGAAAAGTGAGTGAAGCCGCCAGTTATCTCCAAGTTCCACGCAAAAAACTGTATTTACGAATGAAAAAACACGGATTAGAAAAAGAAGACTTTAAATCCCGTTAGCTAATCAATAAACAAAAGCCCCTTGCGGGGCTTTTTCGTAGTTCGCGTTTATGACGAGTTACCACTCATCATCAGGGAAGAGTTTTCCCTCTGGCGCGTAAGGGTCATCGTCAAATGGATGTTCTGCTTTACTGCGTAACATCTCTAACTGATGCTCTAGCATATTGACCGTGTCGTAATCGCCTTCAGAACAAGCCACGTAGAGTTGTTGCTCAAGGTTTCGGATCGTCTCTTTGCTGTTCATACACACCTCCTGAAATAGGAAAGAAGGATTAACGAATTCTACCTATTCTCAAATCTATTGTAGTCAAGCAAACCAAATTCGATAGGTTGATCTTGTCGATACCATTGGTGCACTTTGTCACTAAACGACCAGAACTCAGGATTGCTGCGACGAATTGCAAATGCATCCAATAGCTTGACGTAATCCTGCTCGTTACGCATGTTTTTCAACATATTGACCAGTGCGGGAATTTGATTCTCATCGAGGGATAAATACGCAGCAGGATAACTGCCGATCACTCCGCGCACTAATGTGAGGTCATCATGTTGATAATCACGATTGCTTTCTTCATCGAACAAACTAGAAATATTGGTGTGTGCATTGTTATGCAACAACGTAAAGAGCTGTGATTGACCATTATTGCCATCAATCATCAGCATCATAATTTGCGGGATTGAACGCAAACCTTCGCCTTTAATTTGTGCGATTTGGCGCAATAAGGCTTCATTGTCGTCACTAAAGCCAGTATCCACGATGTCATAACGATCGTTGAGCACCGGTGAGAGTTTGTGTTGCAATTTAGCGTACAGTTCAGCCTTAGGGTTGTCTGTGTGGTATTGCACTTGAGTCGGTTGATCAAAAGGTTTTACATTGCGTTGCAAGAAATCACTCAGTTGGGTGCTTTGTTCTTGATACCAACTTGATTGTTCGACGTGACGAACATCTCTTGGCAGCAAGGCGACAAAATTACTTTCACCCTCTAAGCGAAGAAAGTCCATAAACATACGGGTAATCAACTGATGACCAAAGTTACCATAGACGTCAAAACCTGCCACCAGCAAGTAGTGGATGCGCTCCAGCAAAGCATAATCAAGAATCCAAGCGGTTTTTGGCGGTTCACCGACCATACCTTGAACCACTGATGCACTATCAAAATGACGGAAGATGGTTAAAGCTGCATTCGGGTTTGTGCCATTGCCTGTCCAAATGACATTGGTATCTAAGTGTCTACCATCTTTAAACCACTCATTAATAAAGGCCGACTTAGCCTCCAAGTAACGGGCTTGTTGACGAGAGTAGAGCACCCAGTTGGTAACTGGCAGTGTATTGCTTTCAAGTTCTCCGGGCAGTTTCAGATTGTCTGCTTGACTGCGATAGAACTCATTAACTTCTGGAATGTCACTTTTATCCGGGTCAAGGAAAAAGACCCAGAAGCGGTCATTGATGACGTTTAACGCGAGTTGACCGCGGCATACGGGGCCTTTGATAAAGGCTGAAATAGTGTTTTGAGCGTTATCAAGCATAAACTTGAAGCGCGATTTCACTGGTAGATCAATAAATGCCGTCATCGGGTTTGCAGCTACTTCAGGCGCATAGCTTGGCAGCTTGGTTACCGAATACTCTGGTTTAAAGAACCACTGATTCCAGTTATCGATGCGTTGCTTGTTAAGTGCAAACGGCATATGCGTTTTGTCGACAATAGTGCCTTGCTCAGGAATTAAGCGGTAGTAGACGCGATCGACCATAGGATCATCATAGGGACGTCGTGTCGCGATGCGTTTTACGGGTTGACCAGGCGGTGTCTCAGAGCGCACCAAGGTAAAAAAGCGTGGCGTTTCCAAGTCTGAAAAGTACAGATGAGAAAGGAACAGGTGCTCGTAAACATAACGCGCGACCAATTGGTGGCGTTTGCTATCACCATTGAATAGCGCTTCATATTGATTGACCAGAGCTTGTTGCTCAAGGGTAAGAGGGATGGTCTTATTCATGACCGCCCCATCTTCCAGCCAGCTCAGTAGCGTGTTGTATTCCTGATTGTTTAGATTAGGCATACCATAAGGCATTCCCCATGTTGGGTAATCTTGTTGGTATTGATCCAGCTCTTCAATGGTCGGGCAAACTTGCTCTCGGTCGATGGAAAAATCAAACCCTTCAAGTTGCACGTCATCAGGCAACGGATGTTGCTCTTTTTGCATGAGTAATCGAGCGACGAGTCCAGCTTCCATGTTGGCGGTAGGAGTTTGATCACGTTCGTTTAGAACAGGGTGAAAGCCTAGTGCGCGCCATTCTTGCGTTGTTTGTGCATCTTCGAATAGACGAGTCGGAGTGGCGGCAGTTAAGCGCGTACCTTGGTAAACCAGTTCTTTACTTGCACCACGATCAATACCTTCAACTGAACTCATCTTCAATTGGCAAGGGGCGTCATAGCAGGCGTGACAAACCACGCAACGGTTATCAATGATGGGTTTAACATCTTCAAGAAAATGGACACTATCGGTGCTTTCTAATGCTGCGCGACGGTCTCTAACATGCTGCTCGCCAAATAGTTGGTCGTAGTTCAGCCCCGCATAGGTAGCACAACCAGCGAAAATGGTCACTAACGCGACAATAAAGAATCTGCGTAAATACATTGCTTACTTATTTTTATGAGTTTGAGCATAAGTATACTCGATCGCTATACTCAAGTAACCTCGAGGTGCCATTGGATTTCGTGACTCGTGGGGCTGAGTGTCCAGCCAATCGTAGGCTGGACGGGGCATTGGGGCTAATCGAGGGCGCGGTTCATATCGCTTACCATAATTTGTGTGGCAGTCATTCCGCCAGCTGAAATGTACCACGCTTGGGGATTGAGCACGGTAATCCGATGGTTAATTGCTGCGCGAGTTTGTTCAATTAACGCATTATTGAACCCCCGCATCGCATCACCTGAGTCACGCCCAATGGCTTTATCTCTGTCCATGACGAGCAAATATTCTGGGTTAGCTTGAGCAATAAACTCATAACTGATCAATTCACCATGGGCGAGGTTTTTGTCGTTATAGACCAGTTGCTTAAACCCGAATTCTGAGAATATCGCGTGGTAACGTGACCCTGCGCCAAAAGTGGTGACATTACCGCCATTGGTCATGACCATCAGCGCGGTTGCCTGCTTAGCTAGCGCTTTGGTTTTCACCGTGTCAATTTGCTGGTTAGTTTGAGCAATAATTTGCTCGACTTTCGTTTGAGCCTCGAAAATTTGGCCAAACATCCTCCATCCTTCAGCGGTGGTTTGCCAAAAGCGTTGTGAGTCAGGCATAAAAACCACCGTGGGGGCAATTTTGCGCAGCTCTTGATACGACGGTGAGCTGCGATTGCTCACCACAATCAAATCGGGTTTTAAGGAAAAGATCGCCTCAAAGTTAGGCTCATGTAATGTGCCAACGTCGGTGTATTGTGGATCTTGATATTGGGTTAAGTAATTCGGTATTGGTGACTTAACGACCCCGACAGGCTTGATGTTCAGATAGTCGAGCACATCCAGCGTGTCCATTCCTAAAACAACAACGCGCTCTGGCTGAGTTTCTAACGTTGTAGCGCCAAGCGGGTGTTTAACAGTAATGGTTTGGCTATTGGCGATAAAAGAGACCGCCAAACTGACGGTCGCTAGCCACATTTTTAGATTCAATCTCATTGTGGCTCCCAATTAGAATGCGTAGCTCACGTTGAAGCGGAAGTCGCGACCAGCCGCGGCATAACCAAGGATATCGTCCCCAACTTCTCCGTGGTAAGTGCCGTGAGCCACATACTGTTTGTTTAAGACATTTTTCACCGATAGTGTTAGTACTAGGGCTTCGTTGCTGATGGGTAACCACTGCGCATACAGGTCATGAACGCCATAGCCTGCTTTTTGTTGGTATCCTTCGGCAACGTCGTCCAGTCGCTCTACGAAAGTTGATGTCCAGCCAAATTCAAGCGCTTGTGAGGCTGCGTAATCGATGTTGAGCACCCATGTGTCGCCAATTGAGGTCCCAAGCGTCATATCCCCATCACTTAGTGGTTCACCGTTGAGTTCCGGAGTAGATTTGTTGTAGCTAAGACGCGTAGACAAGCTGCCGAATGATTGACCCACGTGCGCAGTGACGCCTTGAGTGGTAAGATCGCCGATGTTATCAAACTGACGATTTTCGTTCTTACCAACCACATTTTTAATTTTGGTATCAAATACGGTGATACCTGCATCAAAGCGGTCTTGTTCTACTTTCACCCCAAATTCAAAGTTTTTCGCTCGTTCTGGTCCTCGGTCCGCGACGTTTTCGGCGTAATCGATAATGAATAGCTCTTTTGCAACTTGTCCTCGGAAAGCTTCAGCATAGCCAGTAAACAAGGTAACGCCGGGTGCGACCTCATAGTGTACGGATACGTTTGGACTAAATCCTGATGACTCGAAGTCTTGATTTAGGTTGTCGTTGAGTTCGTACCAATCATAACGAGCTCCCGCGGATAGTAGAACCGACTCGGTGACTTGCCAATCATCTTGAATAAACAGACCATAGACGGTCCCTTCTTCGCTGTGGCTTTTTCCATCCCAATCCGTGTCAAATGATGACTCGTCATTGCGGTACTCGGTGCCAACGATCAAAGTATGATTGTCCATTAGAGCGGTGTTAAAAATCTTGCCGCCAAACGTATCGATATTGCCATCACTTGTTCCCCACCTTGGGTTGTCTAAGTGAGCAATTCTGTTGCGCGTGTTATAGGCAGAGACATCAAGCTTAATGTAGTCGCTATGAGAAAATACGTAGTTGGCGGTAATTGTGTTTCGGTCGGTTTCTTGTTTTAACGGTGTGTTCTTCGAAAACGGCTGAAAGTGCGGCTTAATCAGGCGAGTTTCGTTGTCCTCTCGGTAGTCATAAGCAAGAGATACATAGTGAGCGGGGCTTATGTCACCGGATAGTTTGATTAAACCAACTCGTTGCTTAGCGGCGGTATAAGGTTGTTCTACGCCTTCAGCATCTTCGATATTGTCATTGTCGATGTAGCCGTAGGTCGCTAAGATCCCTAAACCTTGCGTTAATTCTCCGTAGGCGCTGGCCGAATATTTTTTGCCACTGTTATTGGTGTAGTAACCACCTTTAACTTGCGCGCCAAACTTCTCATTGGCTTGCAATAGGTCATGAGCGTCTTTGGTTTTAAACTGAATTGCGCCTCCTAGCGCGCCGGGACCGTTTGTCGCTCGACCTGCGCCAGCGCTCACGTCAACTTGCTTGATCAGTTCGGGTTCAATAGATAAACGCCCCTGATGATGGAACAAATTACTGGTCTGCGTGGCACCATCAATCGAGACATTTAGCATGGTATCTTCTAGACCTCGCACATAAATCTTTTGCGAAACACCGGCTGAACCACCAACGCTAACTTCAGGGTTATTGCGAAATACATCGTCAAGATCAATGGCCTGACGTTTGGCGAGATCATCAGCGGTAACAACCGCATCGACCCCCTGTAGCTGGTGGCCTGTTATTTCAACGGTTTCAATTTCTTGAGCAGATGCAGAGAAGGCGATCACTGCTAGTGCGACTGGGCTTAACTTAAATACGGTGTCCATTTACCGCAACTCCTTTGGTAATGAGAATTATTATCGAAAGAATTCTCTGAGACTACCAAGTTTGAGTAAACGTTTTTTACAACTGTTACATTTCATGTTTGGCTGACACGAATGTAGAGATAAACTTCTGAATTAACGTTGATTACCTCTATCGAGGGAGACAAATAATCATTTCTAAACCTTTGCGCTGATGGTTCCTTGCCGTTACTGAACCGTTGACCGCTTCAATGTGTCTTTTGGCTAGTGCAAGCCCTACACCGAATCCTTTTCTTGAGTGGCTTTGGTTGTCTGCTTTGAAAAAAGGGCGAAATATCGCTTTAGTTAAACTTGGTTCAAGTCCCGGGCCGGAGTCAGAAACGGTCAGAATCCAATTATCGTGCTGCGCGGCAACTTGGAGGAGGAGCGTTTCTCCACTGGGTGTGTACCTTAATCCGTTGCGTATAATGTTCTCTAGTGCTTGTGATAGGGCACGTTGATTAGAGTGGGTGAGGGGGAGGCTATGCGGGATGTCAGTGACGATATCACGATCGGCAAACTCAAATTTAGCGTCTTCTATAATGGCTTCAAGTAGCTCACTGAGGTCAAATGACTCCTGACGCAAATTTGGGCGTTCGTTCTCCAACCAAGCTAGAGTTAGCGTGTCTTCCGCCATTTGACGCATATTACGCACCTCAATACGGATTCTATCCAGCATAGATTGAGGGTCGAGATTACTCGAGGCACAATCGATCGCCATTTCGACGCGAGCGAGCGGAGTTCTGATTTCATGAGACATTTCCGCAATCAGGTTACGGTTGTGTTCAATAACACTTGCCGTTCTCTCTGCCATATTATCAAACGTTTTAGCCACTTGGCTCAGTTCATCATTGCCCAAGGTTAAGTGGTCGCCAATCCGAGCCTGATAGTTACCTTGACTAAACTCCTTTGCAGCGCGTGAAAAAACACGCATCGGTGTCATTACGTAGCGATAGATAAAAATGGTCAGTGTGAGAAGCGCGATAAATGGGATCACCACACGAAAAGTCCAAAAAGCATGGGACATATAAGTACCAGGGCGCATTCTCGCAGGCAGTTTGATCAGGAAATGGTAGTGACTGGGTGTTAACGCTACCTCCATGATGGGGTTGTCAGGAAAGTCGAGGTGAATTTTCCACTCCACATTTCTACCAATGCCGTAGCCAGACCAAAAACGCTGGTTGAGTTCATTGCCTGCCACAACATCAATGTTTGACTTAACCACGGTTACCCACGTTTCTTCGTCAATGGCGAGTTGATTTAACCACGAGTTCAACGCATCGGTGTCACCGTTGTTCAATAAAAATTGTGCGTATGAACCCCAGTCTAGGATTTGTTGCTGGTGCTCTTTTTTTAGGTAACTCATTTTTTCATTAGAGAGGATTGCGGCACTATGTAGCAAGGAGAAAAAGATCACTCCACCGAGGGCTAAGACGATAAATAACCGCCAAAACAGTACTTTTTTCATTTGATTAGGTACCCCTTACCGTGAACGGTTCTAATCCGTTGATTATCCATGCCATGCTGTATGAGCACTTTGCGTACTCGGCTAAGGTGCATATCCAGTGAACGGTCATAAAGACTGAACTCTCGCTCAAGAACCACTTGATAGAGATAGGGTTTCGTCAATACGTTGCCGCTGTTTTGCGTCAGTACCCAAAGCAGTTTGAATTGGATAGGTGTCAAGGTAACAAGTTGCTCTTGCTCTCGAGATTTAATCAAAACTTGGTGCAACTGCTTATCAAGTGTGAGCTCTTGATAGTTAAAATAACGGGTAGTGGGTGGCGCGGGTTGTAGTTGCGAGCGTCGTAGTACCGCATCGATTCGCAGGCTTACTTCTTCGAAGTTACATGGCTTACTAATGTAATCATCGGCACCGTAGCGAAGTCCTTTTATTCGATGTTCTTCGGCACCGTAGGCGGTTAGCATTATCGTAGGAGTATTGGAATAAGAGCGAATGTAGTTAAGCAGACCAAAGCCGTCGACATTGGGTAGATTAATGTCTAATACAATCAAATCAAAAGTCGATGCTTTTAGTGCTTCAAGCGCTTGTGCCCCACAGGCTAGGCTTGTGACGTGGTAGTGTTGATTTTCAAGCAGTATCGTAAGTTGATGATTCAAGGTGTCATCATCTTCGACGAGCAAAATTGACGCACTGCGTTGGTAGTTGCCACTCGCAAGGTCAGTTAAACCAGTACTGTGGTTGTTTTCTCCAGCGTCAAACATAATTCATCCATGGTTTTATTGATAAGGGTTATCATTATCAATAAATTTATGGATGGTTTCAAATTTGCTGAGTGCTTAATGGTAACAATCTGATTCAAGGATAATTTTTGTGACAAAGCCACCTAGATTATAGGTGGCTTTGTATTAACTTACTCGGTTTTCGTTAAGTTGAGCAGGTTTACTGCATCTGTTTAACTTGCTGCTGCAATTTGTCTAATTGCTGCATTTTGCCTTGTAGTCCCAGTGACTGATAGTTAATCGACGCTGGGTTCATGGTTTGCCCTTGTTGACTTGGGTACTCAGGTAGAGTCTGGAAGAAATCACCTAACACGTCTTGGATTGGTACAAACAACCACATGTTATCCGCCATCCAGCGCATATACATACCTGACTCATGTGGAGCGCGCTCAAATGGGTCAGCACGTAAGTGGATGATTTGAGGCCAGTTAGGTGCAAAACGTACCGCATCGGTAATGTTACCTTCCAGTGTCGCAAAGTTTAACTTCCAATCGTTCCAACGAACTGCGTTTAACTCGCCGTTCGCGGTAAAGTAAAGCAGTGACTCGCGTGGACCTTTATCTTCTTTGCCTTCGAAGTATGGTTTGAAGTTGTAACCATCAATATGTACACGCCACTCTTTACCGTTGGCTTGATAGCCTTGGGCGAGTTTCTCTTTGACATCAGGCACGCCTGCCGCTGCCATTAAGGTCGGCAGCCAGTCTTGATGCGCCATCATTTCATTCACTTTTGTGCCCGGTTCAATCACGCCCGGCCAGCGAACTAGCTGAGGTACGCGCATACCGCCTTCCCATGTTGTGCCTTTCTCACCGTGGAAAGGTGTGGCACCGCCATCTGGCCATGAGACTGTCTCAGCGCCGTTATCAGTTGAGTAAATAACAATGGTGTTGTCAGCTACGCCCAGATCATCCAGCTTATCGAGCAAAATACCGATATGGTCGTCGTGCTCTAGCATGCCATCAGCATAAATGCTGATGCCCGATTGACCTTGATACTTCTCTTGCAAACGAGTCCAAACGTGCATACGCGTGGTGTTGTGCCAAATGAAGAATGGCTTGTCAGCTTTGACGGCTTTTTCCATAAACGCGAGTGAAGACTCTAAGAATTCTTCATCCGCAGTCTCCATTCTTTTACGCGTCATTGGGCCAGTATCTTCGATTTTTCCGTCGGCATAAGACTTGATCACACCGCGCGGGCCATATTTCTGACGAAACTCTGGATCTTTCGGGTAGTAGTAAGTTTCAGGCTCTTCTTCTGCATTTAAGTGATACAGGTTGCCAAAAAACTCATCAAAACCATGGTTGGTTGGCAGGTGCTGGTCTTGGTCACCCAAATGGTTTTTGCCAAACTGAGCGGTAACATAACCTTGCTCTTTAAGCAGGTCCGCAACTGTTGGAGCCCAGTCAGGAATACCATGTGTTGATCCTGGCATACCGATGGTTAACAGACCTGTGCGGAAAGGCTCTTGACCTGTAATAAATGACGCGCGACCTGCGGTACATGATTGCTGACCATAGTGATCAGTAAAAATCGCCCCTTCATTGGCGATGCGGTCAATATTTGGGGTTTCGTAGCCCATCATGCCTTGGTTGTAAGCACTGATGTTCCAATAACCGACATCATCACCAAAGATGGCGAGAATATTCGGCTTGTCTGCGGCGGCAGCGGCAGTGGTTGTCGCAAGGACACCAACACCAACTGCAAGTTTAGAGAGTTGTGTTGCCATAAAAGCTCCAAAGTTCAGTTAACAGTTTGGTTCAACGGACATATTTGTTGGTTATTACGTTAACTAAGCAGAGAGAATGTGTCGCTTTATAGTGGTTATAACCCTTGGTTATACAGTGGTTTTAACTTGTTGATTTAATAGGTTAGTTAGCCAGTTTTGTTTAGCTTTGCTCTGGATTGATTGGTGATGCGTATCACATTGTGTAAAACGTAAGCGATTGAGCATTCAGCAATAGTGAATGGTTCAACTTAAATATTTTGCTTCTAACAGTTCGCGAATAGGCAATTTGTCGACTAACGTTTGACTGCAGGATGCAAAAGTTCTCACAACAAGAGGTTTCTATGAAAGCGAATTATGGCGTCAAGCGCCGATTAGCGATTCTTGCAACAGCCTTAATGGGTGTAGCAGGTAGCAGTATCGCTGCAGAAAAACCAAATATCCTAGTGATCTGGGGAGATGACATAGGACAATCTAACGTCAGTGCCTACACGTTTGGGTTAATGGGGTACAAAACCCCTAACATTGATTCAATTGCCAAAGAAGGGATGATGTTTACCGACTATTACGGCGAGCAATCGTGCACCGCAGGTCGTTCAACATTTATTACTGGTCAAACCGTTCTTCGGACAGGATTGAGTAAGGTGGGCTTACCAGGTGCAGACTTAGGCTTAAAAGAGGAAGATGTCACCATTGCTGAACTACTCAAACCGCTAGGTTATATGACTGGGCAGTTTGGTAAAAACCACCTTGGTGACAAAGACGAACATTTACCGACTAATCACGGCTTCGACGAATTTTTTGGCAACCTTTATCATTTGAATGCTGAGGAAGAACCGGAAAATGTTGACTATCCGAGTGACCCTGAGTTTCGCAAGAAGTTTGGTCCGCGCGGTGTGATCAAATCGTATGCGGACGGCAAGATTGAAGATACAGGACCGCTTACTCGTAAACGCATGGAAACGGTCGATGCTGAAACCTTGGATGCAGCACTGGACTTTATGGATAGAGCCGTTAAAGCAGATAAACCCTTCTTTGTTTGGTGGAACTCGACGCGAATGCATTTTCGCACTCACGTCAAAGAGGAAAACTTGGGCAAAACGGGAGTCAGTTTCTACGCAGATGCAATGGTAGAGCACGATAATCATGTGGGTCAGTTGCTGAAGAAGGTCGATGATCTTGGTATTAAAGACAACACGATTGTGTTCTATTCGACCGACAACGGCCCCCATATGAATACATGGCCTGATGCTGGTTTGACGCCTTTCCGCGGTGAGAAGAATACCAACTGGGAAGGTGCGTATCGTGTGCCTGCAATGGTTCGCTGGCCGGGTAAAATTGAGGCGGGCACTGTATCCAATGAAATTATGCATCATATGGATTGGATGCCAACCTTCCTCGCAGCAGCGGGAGACGCAGAGGTCAAAGAGAAGTTACTTGATGGTTTCCAAGTAGGAGACACGGAATACAAGTTACACCTAGATGGCTACAACTTCTTGCCTTATTTGACTGGTGAGAACGACGCTGCACCTCGTGAAGAAATCTTCTACTTCTCAGATGATGGTGACCTTACCGCTCTGCGTTACAACAACTGGAAGATCGTTTTTATGGAGCAAAGGGCGCAAGGAACGCTGCGTATTTGGGCTGAACCCTTTACAGAACTGCGCTTACCTAAGATCTTTAACTTGCGTATGGATCCGTATGAAGTCGCCGATGTGACCTCCAATACCTATTATGATTGGATGATTGACCGCGCCTACATGCTGGTGCCAGCGCAGGCGTATGTCGGTAAGTTCTTAGAGACATTCCAAGAGTATCCACCACGGCAGAAACCAGCCAGTTTCTCGCTTGAACAAGTGATGGAAAAACTGCAAGAAAGCCCCAATAAATAAGGGCAATCTAAATCAGGGCTCTGCGGAGCCCTTTTAGGTTAATTATTTGTATAAACAGAAAAAAGTATCTATCTTTTGCATTGTGGGTTGACGCTCGTGCTGCCTAAAATCATTGCCATGGACTGGATGTTTTAGGTAACAATGCACGTTTAATAGACCGTCACTCAATCGCATCAATACAAGAATAACAAGGAATGTTATGCAATGGATGGCGCCTCTTCAGACAATACTTTGTCTTCTTCTGCTTGGCTTTACCTCAGTATCTCTGGGGCAACAACTTGAACCTGATCGTTACGTAGGCTCACAAGTTTGTCGCGATTGTCACCTGCAACAAACGCAAGCGTGGGAGGGTTCGCATCACGATATGGCGATGAAACACGCTGATCAGGAGTCGGTGCTCGGTGATTTTTCTAACGTACAGTTTGAGTTTAATCAGCAGATTAATCGTTTTTTTAAACGTGGCGACCAGTACTGGGTCAATATCCAAGGGCCGGACGGTAAGTTCAATGATTATCAAATCCTATATACTTTTGGTTGGCAGCCATTGCAACAATACATGGTGCAGTTTGAGGATGGACGCGTGCAGTTGATTCCGTTTGCATGGGATTCTAGACCTGCGCTACAAGGCGGGCAGCGCTGGTTTCATCTCTACCCAGATACGACTCCGACCGATGAGTTTTACTGGACAAACAGTGGACAAAATTGGAACTTTATGTGCGCCGACTGCCATTCGACAAACCTGAAGAAAAACTATGATAGTGCAACGGATACCTACAACACACAGTGGTCAGAGATAAATGTCGGCTGTGAAGCATGTCATGGCCCAGCAAGCCGTCACGTTGAACTTGCACGCAGTGGTGAGTTTACGTTAGATAAGCACTCTCAGTTTGGTTTGACTCGGGATCTTTCGCAAGCCGTGAGCGAATGGGTCTATCAACCAGATAACCACACCTTGCAGCCCAAAGATATCGCGTCTACAGACCAACTTCAGACTTGCGCACAATGCCATAGCCGTCGAACGCAATTGAATGAAACGCACGATCATGTTCAAGGTTCCTTTCTTGATAGGTATCGTTTGAGTCTGATTACGCCAGAACTCTATCATCATGACGGTCAAATCTACGATGAGGACTATGTTTACGGCTCATTTTTGCAATCGAGCATGGCGGAAAAAGGCGTGACTTGTACCAACTGTCATGATCCACACAGTGCTAAGTTGAAAATGCCAGAACAGGTGGTGTGTAATCAGTGCCACTTAGCGTCGGAATACACACCGGAAAAGCACACCTTTCACCCAGCCGATAGTGAAGCCTCGAAATGCACGACGTGCCATATGCCGGAAACCACTTATATGCAGGTTGATCCAAGGCGAGATCACAGTTGGCATGTACCTCGGGCGGATATTAGTCAACACATTAATACGCCAAACGTTTGTACTTCTTGCCATGAGGGCGAAACTCCACAATGGGCCGATCAGCAAATAGCCCGATGGTTCCCGCAGTCAAAATATCGCAATCAACAACACTTTGCTGTGGCATTTTACGCCGAAGCTATCGGGCATAGTGGTGCAGAGGACGCATTGGCCTACTTAGCGCAAGATGCTTCCCTCAGTGACATTATTCGTGGTTCTGCGTTAGAGAGAATGGCGGGCAATTCGGGTAGAAACACCACCGTTGCGCTCGCAAGGGCAGTTAAGCATCAATCTGAGCTTATTCGTCTCGGGGCAGTTGCAGGCAGTGCAGGGTACGCATTTGGAGATCGATGGCAGATTCTAGAGCCACTACTTAGCGACCCTGTATTATCTGTCCGTGCTGAAGCGGCTGGCGCTTTGGTCGCTCACTATCATGCGATGGATGACGGGCAAAAAGAGCTGCTTAATGAGCCGTTAAGCGACTACTTAGAGATCCAACACTATAACTCTGATCGGGGTTTTGGTTTGGTTAACTTAGCCAACGTTCAACGCGATATTGGCGAGTTAGGACAAGCGGAGCTGCTCTACATTAAAGCAATTGAAATTGAGCCTCACTTTGAAAACAGCTATGCCAACCTTGCTGATTTGTATCGCATACAAGGTAAGGAAGACGCGGCTCTGGCAATATTAAAACAAGGCATTCAAGCACAACCGAGATCAAGTGCTTTGCCCTATAGTCTAGGGTTAGCGTTGTTGCGCGCTAACCAACCTCAAGCGGCTTTGAGCTATTTACATCAAGCAGCAAAAACCGCTGGAAATGACCCACAGTATTGGTATGTCTATGGTTTAGCACTAGAAAAAACAAACTTACTGGCGGCAAATGAAGCACTTAATCGTGCCTATCAAGTTGGGGGAAATCCCCAGCACCTCTATGCCCAATGTGAGGTATTGGCAAGAAATTATCACTCAAATAGCATTGATGCAGAGTTTCAAGACTGCATTGCCGAGTTGGCTCGTATCGCACCAGCACAAGTGATTGAGCAGCTAAAAAGCCAAATAAAGTAAAGGCACATGCTAAAGTAACCTCAAGGAGCCAGTCATTGACCCAGCTCCTACGCCAAACTACTTGAGAATAGAGTATATAACCAATAGTTATTGGGTGGGTGAGTATACTCAAGGGACTTCCATGTAAATCAATCGACTGAGGGCAGAATATGAACACTGCACAACAAGCCATTAATCAACTTATTGCGCAAACAGAGCAGAATGTAATTGGACAAAGCCACGTTGTGCAAGCACTGGTGATAGGGCTGCTCACTAATGGACATATTCTGCTTGAAGGGTTACCAGGTACGGCGAAGACCCGCTCGGTAAAGTCGTTAGCCAACTTACTCAACGCCAGTTTTGGGCGTATTCAGTTTACCCCTGACTTATTACCTTCGGATGTGACTGGTACTGAGGTCTATCAAGAGGTCGGTGGCAAACCGCAACTGAATTTTCAACCTGGCCCGATATTTAATAGCATCGTTCTTGCTGATGAGGTCAACCGAGCGCCAGCAAAAGTTCAAGCCGCGTTACTTGAAGCAATGGCGGAAGGGACGATTACCGTTGGCGACAAGACCCATCAACTTCCTGAGTTATTTATGGTGCTTGCGACACAGAACCCAGTGGAACAGGAAGGTACGTACCCATTGCCGGAAGCGCAAATGGACCGCTTTATTATGAAAGTGACGGTTGAGTATCCGGAAGACGATGCAGAGCGAGACATCATTCGCCTTGTTCGTAGTGAAGAGATGGGTGAAAACAAAGCGAACGATACCATTAAAATGTTCAACCTAGAGCCTGAGTTAGTGATTGAGGCTCGCCAGCAGCTGCCTAAGATCATTGTGTCCGAACTGGTCGAAAACTATATCGTTGCGTTGGTTATGGCGACCCGTAAACCTCAGCGATATCCAGAAAGCAGTTTAAGCGCTTGGATAGAGGTTGGTGCCAGTCCTAGAGCATCGATTGCGCTCGATAAATGCGCACGAGCGTATGCGTGGTTGCAAGGGCGTGACCATGTTACGCCGGACGATGTACGCGCGATGGTGCCATTTGTGTTAGGGCATCGCTTTTCATTATCTTATGACGCGTTGGCGGACGGCATAGATCATCACGGCGTCGTGAATGAATTACTTGATCATGTCGAAATCGGCTAATTGGAGGCGCTATGGCAAAGCCAACATTAGCACCGAAGTCACAACAACTTGATGCAAGACTTTATTGTGATTATGCCCGTTTAGTCCGTCTACAATCCCAAGCAGAGTCGTTTAGTCTCTTGCCGCATCTTTCTGCCGGTAGTGCGTTATCTGGACGACATAGCTCTTTGTTTCGAGGGCGAGGCTTAAACTTTGAAGAGTTGAGGCATTACCAACTTGGTGATGATATTCGTAACTTAGACTGGAAGGTCACGTTGCGCACCGGTAAGCCACATGTCAGAAGCTATACCGAAGAGAAAGACCGTAATGTGGTCGTTTGCGTTGATCAACGCAGTGCGATGTTTTTTGCATCAGAGAGTGTGATGAAATCCGTCGTCGCTGCAGAAATTGCTGCACTATCGGCTTGGCGCGCACTTAAAGATGGCGACCGAGTCGGGATTGTCACTGCTACACCTGAGCGTGTGGTTTTGAGTAAACCACAACGTTCTCAACATCATTTATTGGCTCAACTTAAGCTGCTTGCTCACGTGAATCAATCACTTAATGTGGCTTCTCGAGATAAAGCTGGTGTGAGTTTTAGTTCTTGGGTTGAGAGAATAAAGCGTTCTAGACCTAAGCGTTCGACATTGATTTTCATCAGTGACTGGCGCGATTGTCGCTCTGAGGAACTCGACCAACTTAAGTTGTTGCAACAGCACAATGATGTGTTAGCCATTATGGTGAATGATGCTTTTGAACACGCATTACCCGACAAGCTTGCTCAGGCGAATTGGGTGGTAGGCGACGGGGAACATCAACTTAATCTGGATACTCAAAGTAAGGTGGCGTTGGCTAGCGAGGAATTGCAGCAGCATAGCTATCAGCAAAAGGAGTCTATTGCTAAGTTAATGGCGATCAAGAATTTACCTCATATAGAGCTGAATACGTCTGGCCAGCACATTAGTCAGTTTAAAGCTATGATTGGAGGGCGGTAATGTCAGTCAACCATACCCCTCCAAGTACCTATATTTTACGCGAACTTCATGACGTGACTGTGCCGGAAAGTGTCAGTTGGCTACCGCAAACGATAGGCTGGAAATTGCTCGCGGTAATACTCGTGGTTATCTTGTTAGTACTGTTAGCAAAACTGGTACGGCGGTGGTGGATAAATCGATATCGCCAAGAAGCGCTAATTAGCTTATCTCAATTAGATATTGACGATCCACAAATGCCTTATCAGGTGTTTTCAGTGTTAAAAATCGTTTTAGTTCATCTTGATCCTCATCACCGTTCCCTTCATGGTGCGGCGTTTTTGCGAGCACTTGAACACTACACTTCAAGTACCGATAAAGTGGTTAAATCTATGCCGAAGGATTGGTTAGAAAGCTTAATAAATCCAACAGTTGAGCTTTGCCAAGAAGAGCGTGCCGTTTTGATGAACTGCGCCACACTATGGCTAAAGCGACACCAAAATAAACCTTCAGTTAGCCGAGGTGGATATGAATAACTTATTGCCATCTTTGTCTAGTTGGAGCAGTTTTGAATTTGCGCACCCAATGTGGTTTCTAATCCTACCGTTGCCGCTTCTCGTCTATTTTGCTGTACCCGCTTATCGCACTAAGCAGACAGCGATAAAAGTGCCTTTTTTCCGCCTGGTCCTTGAGGCCCTAGGTGAGACACCAACCCAAGGTGCGAGTCAATTGAAAGCAAGCTGGTGGCAACGAGCTGCACTAGTCAGTTCGTGGTTGTTAGTGGTCAGTGCCTTAGCGAAACCAATGGTGTTAGGAGAGCCACAAGTTAGAGAAAGCATGGGGCGAGATGTAATGGTCGTCGTTGATTTGTCTGGTTCAATGGCGGAGCAGGATTTCACCTCGAAAATGGGGCACAAAGTATCACGCCTAGATGCCGCTAAAGAGGTGTTATCGGACTTCGTTGCCGCACGTCAAGGGGATCGACTAGGGCTGATCTTATTTGGAGATGCTGCGTTTGTGCAAACACCTTTCACCGCCGATCAGAAAGTGTGGCTAGAACTACTCCAGCAAACCGATGTAGCTATGGCCGGTCAGAGTACGCATCTTGGTGACGCGATTGGTTTAGCGATCAAAGTGTTTGAGCAAAGTTATGATGAGAGCGATGGCAAAAAACAACAGGTCGCGATTGTTTTAACAGATGGCAATGATACCGGCAGCTTTGTTGAACCGATTGATGCGGCAAAAGTGGCAAAAGCCAAAGATGTGCGTATCCATGTGATTGCAATGGGCGATCCGCAAACTGTTGGTGAGGTCGCGTTAGACACCGAAACTATCGAGCGTATTGCACAAGAATCTGGCGGTGAGTCTTTTCAGGCGCTCAACCAAGATGAGCTAGCTGCGGCTTATCAGGCGATTGGGGAGCTTGAACCTCAATTGTATGAGAGTACGACCTATCGGCCCAAGCAGAGTCTTCATCACGTTTTGATCGTTTTTGTTGTTGTGATCTATTTGGGGGCGTTTAGTTTGGCAACCATAAGACGCCGCTCGGCAGCTTACACAACCAAGTTACAACGAGGAGAAAACGATGTTTGATTCTCTTAATTGGACTTCATGGCTTAGCCAGTTTCACTTTATTCGTCCTTTATGGTTGCTGGCATTTGTGCCGATGGGGTTATTGATATGGCTAAGATGGCGCGAAGAAAGTAAACCTAGCTGGCAAGATGTGTTGCCCGCTCACTTGCGTGATGCACTGACGATAGGTGAACGAGGTTGGCGCAAACAGCTGCCGCTTAAATTATTGATGGCGATTGTATCGGTGGCCATCGTTATCTGTGCTGGCCCCAGTTGGCAGCGTGAAGCTTCGCCCTTTGGCGAGGACCAAGCGACACTCTTAGTGGTGCTAGACAACAGCGACTCAATGTTAAGCACCGATCTTGCTCCGAGTCGTTTAGAGCGTGCGAAGCATAAAATTAGCGATTTGATGCAGGAAAGAAACGGAGGGCGAACAGGACTGATTGTTTATGCTGGCTCCGCTCATATAGCAATGCCTGTTACTCAAGATAGCAAAGTCTTTGCGCCATTTCTTGCTGCGATCGAGCCCCAAATTATGCCTGTCGAGGGTAAGCAAGCACAAAGCGCTCTGCCGCTTGTTGAACAGCAACTCAACAATATCGCGGGCGCGAGCGTGCTTTTGGTTACTGATGGCGTTAACCCAACAACGATTGATGCCTACCAGCGCTATTTTTCGCAAAGTGACCATCAGTTGCTTATTCTGGCGGCGGGAAATCGCGATGTCGTGAGTAATAATCCACTTGATATGCGCTCACTTGAGAACTTAGCTTCTGCGACCAATGGCACCGTTGTTGAAACCAGCATCGATGATGCCGACATTGTACGGCTAAATCGGCTGATTGAGCGTAACATGCAACTCAATGGTGAGTCTTCTATGCCGTGGAAAGATATGGGTTATTACTTACTGCTTCCTATGGCTTTGTTCATGCTCGTTTGGTTTAGAAAAGGCTGGTTGGTGCAATGGTGTATTGGCTCTTTGCTAGTGACACAATTGCTATTCTCCCCACCCGTGATGGCAACAGTGGTGGAAACCAAAGCGCAACAGGTTGAAGTCATTGAAACTCGCTCTAGTTGGGACAAGCTTAGTCAGTGGTGGTGGGATTTGTGGCTGACTCCTGACCAGCAAGGTCAGCGTTGGTTTAATCAGCAAGCGTATTTAAAAGCCGCCAAACACTATGTCGATCCTCTGCGTAAAGGCAAGGCTTACTATTACGCTGGAGAGTATAAACTGGCACATAGTGCATTTCTTGAAGTGAGCCAAAACGCAAATAGCACAACTAAGGACTATGCGCTCTACAATGCCGCAAGCGCGTTAGCTCGACAGCGGGAGTATTTAGCCGCGAGAGATCTCCTACAGGCTCTGGCTAATGATGAACGGCTTAGCTCTGCGTTGAGAGTGGATGTGGAGCACAATTTGTCTGTAATTGGTGGCATTGTCGAGGAAATCAACCGCACGAGTGAAAGCCAAGCTGGCACGACAGATGGACCAGAGGAGTCTTTTGAATTAGACCAAGACACACCGCGCACGGCTGATGGTGCCGACGAAGAAACCGTTGCAGAGTTAATGCTCAAAGAGACGCTGAATGCAGATGAAATTCTTGGCAGTGATGAGTTAGCCAACAAGTGGCTAAAACGCGTTGAAGCGGATCCCAAGTATTTCCTGCGGGCGAAATTTCAAATTCAGTTACGCGAAGCATCAAACCGTCAACCTT
The DNA here is from genome assembly GCF_009938205.1 of Vibrio panuliri. Lineage (NCBI taxonomy): Bacteria > Pseudomonadati > Pseudomonadota > Gammaproteobacteria > Vibrionales > Vibrionaceae > Vibrio > Vibrio panuliri. Next base: position 618,541 of record NZ_AP019655.1, read on the forward strand.
TAGTTGATGAGACCATTGAGGAGCAACCATGAGAATCAAGCAGAAAGCAGTTTTGGGGTGGTTTGTACTCATCAGCTTGATGTTGCAAAGTTGCTCTGTGCTTGCGCAAGAAATGCAAAGTCCAACGATCTACGATCTTCAAGCAAACAATGATGTGCAGATTTCGGCGTGGGTTGGTAATCCGTCGAATAACCAAGGCGTGACTCCATTTAGTGTTAATCAGCAAGTTATCTTGAACATTGAAGTCGCAACACCGCGCTGGTTTACGGGAGGTACACGGATTGGCAGCATCGAAATCCCCAACGTCATTGTAAAACAGCGTAATCAATTGGCGACCAACTACACTGAGCGTAAAGCTGGCCAAACTTGGTCAAGACAGCGTTGGGAAATCACGCTTTATCCGCAAACTTCGGGCGAGTTTGTCGTACCGCCAGTAGCGGTGCGTGTGCAAGTCTCTGCCCCGAGCGGTGAAAATGTAATGGGAACGCTTTATACCGACCCTGTCGTTTTTTCGGCACAATTGCCGTCAGGGCTTATCAGCCAAGAGGGAAACTGGTTTGTGGCAACCGATGTGAATGTTAGCCAAGAGTGGCAAACGTCCAGTGACCAACTGCATGCTGGAGATGCAATCACTCGCGTGGTGACGATTGAGGCGCGTGATAGTTTATCGATATTGCTACCAGACTTATTGCAAACACAATCTCGCGCGGATGAGGATAAATCAAAGTATCAATCGTATCCGATGCCCAACCAACTCGATGACAGTCAAGTACGTGGTGATTATCAATCTCGTCGTACTGAGAAGGCGGTGTATGTCTTGCAAAACGGAGGCAAGGTCGATTTTCCCCAATTGTCGTTTCAGTGGTGGAACGCCGAGAAAAACCGCTTAGAAACCGTGGTGATTGCTGGCAGACAATATGAGGTATCTCATACACTGCAATCTTTCGTTCGTGCTTATGCGACACCACTGCTCCTTTTTGGCGCACTGCTTTTGCTGGTGGCACTGTCAATGTTTGCCATCGTTCGCTACTTCCGTCAGCGCCCGAAACCTGAGTGGTGGCAATTGCACCAATTAATAAAACTGCGAGAGTGGGGCAAGGTACGTACATTAGTCTATCGGTCACTGCGTAGCGTTTCAGGCCGATTAGAAGTGAGTCGCTTTGAGAGTAGCGACAATTGGCAAGAGTGCAGCCAACGTTTTCTGTCGGGAGAACAAGACAGTCAAGTGATGCGCACAATGTGGCGTCGTATCCGTGCTAGGCAAAAGCGGATCTTAACGTTGCCTAGAGCATTACCGCAACTCGACAAACTGGAGCAATCTCGTCGCTCTCACCAAAGAAATAAGCGCTGATAATTGCGAGTTTAGCTAGCAAAATTTACTGAAAATTTAACGCGTTACTAACTCACCTGTACAAGAAGTTTCTATACTATGTCCAAGTTACCTCAAGGTGCTTGGTTTAGTTAGGCTAATCGGTTTTATAAGCAATGCGAGTTCCCCTTTGCTGGGGGACACATAAGTTGCTAGATCAAATCTACGTTAACACTCTAAATCTTGCGTTTTGAAGTCACTTTGGTATCTCTAGAACTTTGGTGAACATTGGAGCGTTATGAAAAACACTGATCTCAACCTAGTGCCGATCTTTGTGGCTATTTTTGAGGAGCAAAACCTTTCCAAAGCTGCGCTACGTTTGGATATAAGTCAGCCAGCGGTGAGTAAAGCACTTGCTCGCCTGAGAGATATTTACGATGAGCCATTGTTTCATCGTTCGCCCAATGGGGTTGAACCAACGGCTTTCGCCAGCGACATCTACCCTGCAATGGTCGCGGCACTGAAAAACTTTACTTCCACGCTGTCTGCATCGAGAGACTTTGACCCTAGCATCGCGAATAAAACCTTTTCTATTGCTTGTGTTACTGTTGCCAGTTATCAGTTGATACCGCAATTATTTAAGCAAATTCGTCAGATAGCGCCTCATATCAGCTTAGAAATTCACCCTTTGTTTACCGAGGACCATGAAAGTGATCTGAGATTACAGCGCTATGATCTTATCGTCGATATGGCTCCGAGAGGACGTACAATGCTTAGGCATGAAACGATTTTCTCCGAGCGACTGATGGTTGTTTGCAGTGTTGACCACCCACGAATTAAGAACTCCATCACTGTTGAGCAGTTCCTAGCAGAACAGCATGTTGTAGTGTCACGCTGGCAAAGTCGTCAAAGTTTGTTGGACGAAGAGGACATTGCGGACTTAAATCGTCGCGAGATAGTTTATCGGGCGCCAGGCGCTCTAGAGATGTTGCCAGTAATACGCGACAGTGAATTAATAGGCATGTTGCCTGAATCAACAATTAGAGCATTTTCAGACTCTTACCAAATCAAAGGTGTTTCATTGCCATTCAAGGACAAAGTCTATGATTTGTGTTCGATTTGGCACCCAAGCAGAAGCAATGAAAGTGCACATATTTGGTTGAGAAAACAGTTAAAACTAGCCGCAAGTATCATGGAAAAATAAAAAAGCCACCTGTGTTCAGGTGGCTTAACTGCGCAAAAACTAAGGTTACACGCTTAAATTTTCTTTACTGAATCGACATCAATTGATGGTGTCGTCCATTCGCTGTCTACTTCACCACGAATAACGACGCGGTCAGTTGGCGTCACATCAACACCCATCCAATCTTCATCATCGATTTCAATTTGAATTGAGCCTGTGTCATCTTTGAATAGATAGGTTTCATTACCCAAAGATTCAACAATATTACCAGTTAGGATCACAAAACTATCATTTGCCGCTTCATTTGCTGATGCGACCGTATTGATAGAGTTGGTCTCTGGACCGTTGAATGCTGCAAAAGCAGGGGCGTTTACGAATGAGCAAGCGACTAAAAGGGCTAGGATTGTTTTTTTCATTTTTTGTATCCACTTAAAGCAATGAAATTCATTGAACTTCATTGTACATCAGAAATGTGAAGTCGCACTGCAAAACAATAAAACTCCCCGATAAATCAGGGAGTTCCTCTTGTAATTATTAATTTACATTAGTAGACGGTGCACCACTCATTTTTCATGTCGATTAGGTGCCAGTTGTCACGTTGATTAGCTTCATCCATGGCTTTGTCTAGGTGACCAACACTCGATTTTCTGTCGTACTGCCACTCTCGCTCTGCATCGGTGTGATGGACTATCATCGCCATTGAATTTGGCTGGCTTGTTGCCCATTGCATCATCGCGTGGTCACCATCAGAGTTGCCAACGGCAAGGACTGGTTTTTTCCCGATGATATGTTGGATGTTTTCAACCTTGCCTGCTTTGTCGTCGATGGTAAGAATCTCACCCAGCTTAACAACCTGTGGCTCGCCGCCGTTGTAATTGTATTGGTATTTAAGTGCGCTACCGATAATTTGTTCTTGAGGGATATTGTATATCTCTGGAGCCCAAGTTCGCATAAAGTCGACACCACCACCAGAAACAATATAGGTTTTGAAACCGTGTTGCTGCAGGTAGTTAAGCATTTCTTTCATGGGCAGGTAGGTGAGGTCGGTATAAGCTTTTTGGAAACGTGGATCCTTAGCCGTCTCAAGCCAGCTTGCAACGCTTTGCTGATACTCTTCCACTGTCATCCCACTGTGTGTCGCAGTGACAATCTCAAGTAATGCTTCTTCACCACCCGCGAGGACGCTCTCTATATCATTATCTAACACGAACTTAAATGGGGCTTGGGTTTGCCACTCTGGGTGATCGACAGCCATTTTTTTTACTTGGTCAAACGCATAGACGAGCTGAAAATAGTAGGGCTTCTCTGACCAGAGTGTACCGTCATTATCAAACACAGCAATGCGGTCTTGAGTTGGTACGTAATGGCTACTTTGGCTGTCTACTGATCGCTCGACAAACGTAACCAAAGCGTTTTTACTCGCGCCATCTTTCCAAGAAGGCAGTAAGTTGGGATCGCAGTCAGCAGCGAATGTTGCGAAAGAAAGTGTTGATAGAATTGCTAGAGTACAGATGTTTTTTTTCATAATAATTGTTACCCAATAGAAATGTATTGTTGGAACACATTTGATCATGTACTGCGCGGGATAAGTTTACCCATACCAATGACGAGTGAATGACGTTGTCATGGGATTCGGGCGCCAAAATCAAAGATCTTTGGCTAAACGTAATCCCATGTCAGACATAATTATAGATTGACTGGCAAAGTCGCGACGATAATTTTGTGACTGCTCTGCGTCATAAGCAAAACTTCCGCCTCGCACTGACTTGTGTGCCAATCCAGAATCGCTATCTTGTTGATTATTTGGATTTTCTGTCGGTCCCCAGCGATAGAAAGTATCGTCATAGGCATCAATCACGAACTCACCCACATTGCCTGTCATATCGTATAGCCCGAGTTCATTTGGCTTTTTCATGCCAACAGGATGTGCTCGGTTGTTGGCGTTATCTGCATACCACGCGACCTCGGCAATATCGTTTGAACCAGCGTATTTGTACCCAAGGCTCTGATTGCCTCCTTGAGCTGCAAACTCCCACTCAGCCTCAGTAGGAAGACGATAGTTTTCGCCAGTCAACAGGTTAAGTCTTTCTATAAAGTAGTTTGCTTGTTGCCAACTGAGATTATTAACAGGGATGTGTTCTCCCGGGAAATAGCTCATTGATGAACCCATTACCGAATCAAACAGCGCTTGTGTCACCTCAAATTTTGATAGATAGAAACTTGTAACGGAAACCTCACGAGTAGGCTTTTCTGCTTTGTTAGCAGTGGTGAGATTTGAACCCATCGTAAAGCTTCCGCCTTCGATCAGTACCATATCGTGATTGATTTTCTCTGCGGTAGGGTGTGGGGCTTGCGCGCTGCACCCGGCCAGTGCCAACCCTAGTGGCAATAACAAAATAAGAGATCGAGGCTTAAGTGGTTTGGCATTCATCTGTCGTTGCTCCCCATTTGTTGGAGAGTTAAGACTAGCAATAAACGGCATGAAAAAAGGTTATAAGCAGTATAACAAGCGCTTTAACCCTAGGAGATTTAAGATGTTGATATCGAGGCGTGATTGAAAAACTCACGCTTGGCTCAGCACAACTCTTAGGTGATTTATGCATATTACTCAAGGTCCACAGTTTAACGGTAAAGCGTCTAAAAGATTACATGTTATGGCCAAGCCGATTGGTGCGGCATGCAATATCGACTGTACCTATTGCTATTACCTCAGTAAGCAAGATCTACTTGAGTATAAGAAAGGCTGCTCGCCAGTCATGAGTGATGAAACACTTGAGACCTATATTCGACAATATATTGCAGGGCAAAATACGGCTGAAATTGTTTTTTCATGGCAAGGTGGAGAGCCAACCATGTTAGGTGTCGATTACTTTCGCCGCGTAGTAGAGCTACAAAAAAAATACCAACCGAAAGGGGTGACGATCGCCAATGACCTACAAACTAATGGGACGTTGCTCAATGATGAATGGTGCCAGTTTTTAAAACAACATAACTTCTTGGTGGGTTTGAGTATTGATGGTCCCGAGATGTTGCACAATGCCTATCGAACCAATAAGGCAGGGCGAGGCACTTTTAAACAAGTGATGAAAGCGGTTGAATTGTTGCATAAACATCAGGTGAACTTTGCGACGTTGACTTGCGTTAATAACCTGACCAGTTGCAATGCGTTGGAGGTCTACCGTTTCTTAAGGGATGAGGTTCGGTCACCGCAAATGCAGTTTATTCCTATTGTTGAGCAAAAAAGTTTCCGTACCACTGCACCGCAAACTTGGTTGCCTCAAGAGCAACTTAAACAAGGTGATAAACGTCTGATTCCTGGCAATAAAGAGTCAATTGTTGAGCCTTGGTGTGTATCTGACCAAGCGTGGGGTAACTTCCTAATTACTATTTTTGATGAATGGCTTGCCAATGACATAGGTAAGGTATTTGTACAGTACTTCGAAGCGTGTGTTGAGCGTTGGATGGGGCGGAAAAATCCACTTTGTACGTTGAATGAAATCTGCGGCAAAGGGATGGCAATGGAGCCAAATGGTGATGTCTACACTTGTGACCATTATGTATACCCAGAATACAAAACAGGCAATATTCACCAGCAACAATTGGAAAGCATGGCATACAGTCCAGCGCAACAAGCGTTCGGTTATGGCAAAACGCGCAACTTAACCGAGCAGTGTCGCGGATGTGATTATCAATTTGCCTGCTATGGTGAATGTCCTAAGAATCGATTTATTCGCACGCAAGCTGGTGAGCCGGGTTTGAACTACCTCTGTGCTGGCTGGCACAAGTTCTTTGCCCATGCTGATCGCTCAATCGCCTATATTCTGCGTGCTACTGGAAATCCTGTTGCATTTGGGCGCTACAGTGATAGCGCTCTGCAACAAGCCCAACAGCAAAAGAGTGTAAAGTCCGCAAAGTTTGAGATGCGATTCTAGGAGGCCAATTTTGATGAAGTTTACCGTATTGAAATCGTCGTTAGTGGCTCTGGCTATGATTTGCGCTCAGCCAAGTTTTGCCAGTCAAAGTGCGCTTATCCAGCAGAAGCCTCAGAGCAGTGAACAAGAGGTTCATTCTGCGGAGCAACGTATTGCTCAACTGTCTTACCAAGCTCAGGATACGAGTCTTGAGAGTGAAGTTAGAGTACAGGCGCTGCAACAACTCGCTCGTTATCCAAGTCAGAATGCATTGGTGGCAGTGGCGCGGGCTACAAAAGACGATGATGATTTAGTTAGAGAAGCTGCTGCGATTGCTGCTCAGCCGTATAGCATTGAGTATCGTTGGCGTCTATTGTCGCCGCTAATTGATGATCAAATAAAGTCAGTGAGAATGGCCGTCGCAGCAAATCTTGTGCGTGATTATTCAACGCTTGATACTGACCAACAGAAGAGATTAACAACCAGCGTAACAGAGTTGATTGACTACTTAGACGATAAGAAGGATACCCAGTCAAGGTTGCTGTTAGCGGATGTCTATCGATGGTTTGGCAAATGGCAACAAGCGGATGTTATCTACCAAGCATTGTTGGCGAATCATCCAGATAATGTTCAAGTGTGGTTAAGCTTGGCGGATAACTACCGTGCCCAAGGTCATGATAAAGCCGCGCTTGAGACACTTAATGGAGCCATTGAGCGTCATCAGAAAAATGCTGCGCTGCATTACTCCAAAGCATTAACTTTAGTTCGCTTGGAACAATCCGAGCAAGCAGCAGATGAGATGAAACAGGCAGCAGAACTTGCGCAAGACAACAGCTATTACTGGTATTTAAACGGTGTGCTCCAAGAGCCAATGGATGTTGCACATGCGACTCGTTCATTTGAAAAGGCGTATTTGATTTCAGGTGCCCCTGAACAGCTCTATGCTTTGTGTGATATCTATGTGCGTCATAACCACGACAAGAGCCAACAGTGTTTAGCTGAACTAGAAACCATTGCACCTGCCTATGTGATTGAGCAGCTAAACCGTCAATCACAGCATGCGGGCTAAACGTGTACGTTAAGTATCAGATGGGTTGATGAGACTTTCGACGTAGCAAACAGAAAAAGGAACGCCTAGGCGATTAAACTGCTTGATCCAGCGCAGCTGGTTATCTTGCAGTTTATCGCCAGGGCCTTTGACTTCGATCCACTGAAACTCTCCATCCTTAAAAGCGATCAGGTCAGGTAAACCATTGCGATAAAGCTTCAAATCACTCAGTTGAACTCGGAGTAGGGCTTCCAACATACAGGAAGGAATTGATTTTAACGCCTGTTTAAGTAGTGGTTCGGGTAAGTGCGTCCAATTCACAAACGGATTACTAATACCAAACTTAACCTTATGATTATCGATGATAAATTGACAGTTTCCGTTAGCGATATCCTTGAGTCGTAGCTCTATCAGTTTGTGCCGTTTGGCGTAGAATTCTGCGTGGTACAAGTCGAGCGGTTTAAATTGATATGCATTAATAAATGCCCCCTCGACCGGGGCAAATACCGCTTCCCATAGGGCCAAACCTAATAGGCCGTTGAGTAGTGTATTCTCGCTAAAGTAAACCTGCCATCCTAATGTCTCATAATGATCTTTGACCGCTAATTCTACCCGCTGCTGAGTTAAGTCTAGTGTGAGATGGTGTTGATTGTGCGGTGGCTTGGTTGATCGACTAACCTTTTGACCTTGTTTGCGTTGTAGACGTTGCTGAAGTTTTTGACCAATTTCTAACTCAGAGAGGTTGTAAGGTTGGGTTAGAATTAATGTGACGCTGTCACTAAAGCGTTTATCATCGTTTAACTTGTCAAAGATACGAGCTTGCCGTTCCCGAGATGGTGGCAAAGAAGTTTGCGCGTATAAACTAAGAGCTGTTTGGTAATCTTCTAGGCGTTCGAAATCACGGGCGATATCGTTGATAAGATGTTGCCGCTTTCTCTCAACATAGTCATGGTCTATTGGTTGTGGAAGGGCGGCCGAGAGATCCTTAAGCGATTCAAGTTGCTTTCTATCACAAGTCCAATATTGCTCGCTAAGTTTGCCTAGTGCGATTAACTGCTCAACTTGACTGCGATGGGAGAAAAAGCGTCTTTCTTTACTTAGTTGATAATCTTCAAACGTATTTAAGCCAAGATCACTTAGGACAAATTGTGTCAAATCTTGATGGGTATTGGCAAAGAACAACGTCAAGAGAAAATCGATGATATCGGCATAGCACAAATCGATTACGTCAAACTGCAGTTGGTCAAAGTGAACAAATGGAACATCTTTCAGCAATGCGACCATTTGTGGCTTATTGAGAGATTTTGCTATCTCAGGAAACAGGGTAGATAGTTCCGTTTTGGTTAGCAGAGATTGTGCAAGTTGCTGCTCGGTAATCGGGGAGTTGAGAGTAATAAAGTCATTGGCCGCTAATTGCGATAACGCGGCTGGAATCGATGGAATTTCAGCATAGCTCAACTTGTCGCTGCGAAAATAGTGACCTTTTCGACTATATAAGCGGACTAACAAGCATTGGCTCTGCTTGTCTAATTGACGAAATCGGGCAATCCAATCGAGCTCAACCTGCGCGAGAAAGTCTTGATACCATTTTAAGGCGTGTTCCATCAAGCGACTGAAGTTATCGAGATAGTAATCCTCTGCAAGTTGGATTTCTGGTTTCATATTACGTTCATAAAAAAAGGCTTACCTATAGGGTAAGCCTTTTAACAACTAATTCAAACGATTAAGCGTTTTTTAACTCTGCGACTTTCGCTTCTGAAAGAGGCTTGGTGATAAACGCCAGCACAATACATACTGCCATCATTACTGCAGAGATTGTGTAAGCAAGGCTGTAACCTTCGCCATTTGTCATCGAGAAACCAACGACTGCAGCGCCGATAGCACCACCGATGCCCCATGCAGTGTAAAGCACACCGTAGTTTGTGCCGTAGTTTTTCAAGCCGTAGAACTCAGCAGTAAGTGTTGGGAATACTGCGAGCAGTGTACCGTAACCAATAGCAGCAATCGCTGTACCGATGATCAAGGTTACTTCTGACTTAAACGTCGCAAATAGAACCATGTTGATGCCTTGCAGCACGAATGCGATAAGTAGTGTGCGAACGCCACCGATCTTATCAGCAAGCATACCTGCTGCAACACGACCGCCAGAGTTAAATACAGCTAGAATCGATGCTAGGTAAACCGCGTTCGGCAAGTTAGCTTGCACGCTAGCGATTGTAGTGATGTTACCGATGATCATTAGACCAACAGAAGCGGCAAATGCGTACATGATCCACAATGAGTAGAACTGAGGCGTTTTAAGCATAGCTTTCCAGCTCAAGTCTTCAGACTTGCTGGCTGCTTTAGGCGCTGCGCCTGCTTTTACTACTGGCTCAACTGGAGTGTAGCCTGCAGGTGGGTTATTGATTGTTGCAGCCAGTGGCACTGCGATAGCCAGAATACCGACACCTAGAACCATAAAGCTAGTTTGGATGCCCATGCTTTCAATAAGCGCAGAGGTAACCGGAGCAAGGTAGATAGCCGCTAGACCAAAGCCTGCCGCAATAATACCGTTAACCATGCCTTTCTTCGATGAGTGGAACCACTTCATTGCAGAAGGTGCTAAACATGCGTAACCGAAACCGATACCAGCGCCTGTGATAACACCGAAAGTGATGTTTAGCATCATTGGCGAGTTAACAAAACCAGACGCGATCATGCCTAGGCCCGTAAGGATTGTTCCTAGGATAAGGATCATACGAGGACCCATACGGTCTTGAAGGATACCTGCAACTAAAAGACAGATAGAGAAAGTGATTGTTGCAGTCGCGTAAGGTGCAGACGCTTCCGCTGCACTCCAACCAGCCTCGGTCACCAAAGCTTTGTTAAATACACTCCAAGCATACAGGATGCCAAGACAAAGGTTGATACAGAATCCCGCTAGCAGGATGCGCATAGCTTTATCAATCTTGCTCATTTTATTTCTCAGTTTTCCTCAGTTTAGAGGATGGTTTAACACACGATATATTCAAAATATGTTTGCGTTTATCGACATAAAGCGCAATGGGCGCGAATTATAACCAAATAAACTGTGATTGGAATCTCTTTTTTAAAATGATTTTGTAAAAAACGACAGTTGCTAAACGTTTGCTCAAAGCGAGGAAATCAACCAGATAATTTTTGACGCCTTCTAGGCGGATTTCAGTACACAAAACAACGACTTTTGATTGCTTTTCTGCTTAAAAATTGAGCGAGTCAAATTTTTTGGTCAGAAAGTGGTGAGTTTTATGTCAATACAGGCTGTAGGTGATTCCCTTAATAATGCACACAAGGTAGCATGCCGCAAATTTTCTGAGGTGGTAAAAATGAACATTAAAACAGTAAAAATCGCGGTAGTTGCCGCTTTAGGTGCATCGACGTTAACGGGATGTATGGGACAAATGGCAACCACTGGGCTGGTTTCTAAGTTTAACCTCGAGATCGTTGATAACCGCTACGGTCGTGAGGGTATGTTCTTACTGCTTTCTCCGGTTTATGGTCTAGCTGGTGCAGTCGATCTGTTTATCTTTAACTCGATTGAGTTTTGGACAGGTACCAACCCGATATCGGGCAAATCTCCAGCAGTAGTGGATACACCAACTAAAAACTACATCAAAGTGAATGATCAGTTAGATCCATCGCTAACGACAGTTCCTCTGACTAATAACGCGGATATTGACAAAGCGATTATGACTCAAGTGGATGAGAACACAATGCAAATGGAAATTACCTACACCAATGGTGAACAGAAAGTGTTGCGCGGTGAAAAAGGTGCAGATGCCGTTTCCTTCTACTTAGACGACGAGTTGGTGACGATTGTTTCTAATCAAGAGCTGAGCCAATACATCGATTCAGTTACCATCTAAACCTTAATGTGCCTTTTCACTCCAAGGAAAAGGCACATGCTCTTCTTGCTTGTTGGCAATCGCCTCATAAAAAAAGCATTTTTCTAGATCTACTGTGATCTCAGTCGAAAATTTCGACCATTCAATCCGTAATGACTCAGATATCAACTATACAGACTTTATATGGTCGGACTTGTTTCGACTGAAAGACATAGTTGTACTTTGCCGTACTTTAGAGGGTGGTTGTGTATCGTTTCCTTCTACTGGCGCTTGTGGTTTGGCTCCCAGTAACCTTTGCAGCGAGCGAGTCGAAACGAGAGACTCTTGTCATTGCAAACTCCAAAGCATGGAAACCTTTTTCATTTATAAATCAGAAAGGTGAACCTGATGGTATCTTAGTCGATTATTGGCGAGAGTATTCGCGAGTAACGGGCACCCCTGTTCGATTTCTATTGTTAGATTGGGAAGAGTCATTACAAGCAGTGAATGATGGTCGCGCCGATGTTCACTCAGGCTTGCTTTGGTCACTTTCTCGAGATGAGTTCTTGGATTACAGCCAACCTATTATGACGATCGATACTCAGTTGTTCGTTAGTCGTGACTTATTGAATGTCGACATGGTCGAGTTGTTATCTGGTAAGCACCCATTTCTGCTCGGTGTCGTACAGGGCGGTTTCGAGCACTCGTTCGTTAAGCGAAACTATCCACAAATTAATACGGTGGCTTATTCTAATAATGCAGAGATGATTAGTGCTGCCTTTGACGGTGACATTGATGCGTTTGTTGCTGATTTGCAAGTCGCCAACTTCTATTTCAGCACCACACAAGGTACTCATCAATTTTCCGGTGTTCAGCACCTATATTCGGGTGTATTACGTCCGGCAGTAGCAGAAGGAAACAACGCGCTTCTACTTCAATTGGCGCGTGGAATCGCTAAGATTAACACTGAGGCGAAACACAGAATTTTCAGCCGCTGGATGTATATCGAAACCGTCTATCCGAACTACTTAGTGCCGACTCTGTCTGCGTTAGCGATCATTGCCATATTTAGCTACCTTGTATTACTGCGGATGACCGTGCGCGCTAAGACTCGTGAGCTGGAGTTGGCCAACAGAGAGCTCAAACATCTTTCGGAAACCGATCAACTTACTGGGCTTGGCAATCGCTACCACTTCTATAGCCAATTTACCCAACGAGTTACTCGCGCCGATACCGTCTGCGTTATGCTGTTGGATATTGATGACTTCAAGCAAATCAATGATACGTATGGCCATCAGGTGGGGGACGCTGTTATCCAAGCAGTAGGAGCAAAGATTAAACACATTGTTGAAAAACACCATCTTACCGGACGAATTGGCGGTGAAGAATTTGCCGTTGTTTGTTCTGATTTCACGGTCGAACAAGCCAAAAGGTTAGCAGATACACTGTGCGATAGTATTCGTCGGTTGGTGATATTTGATGATGGCAGTAAAGTGACCATCAGTTTGGGCTGTGCTTACTACTTGCGCTCTAACCAAGAGATCTCTTTGAGTCATGCAGACAACTTGATGTATCAAGCAAAAGCTAATGGTAAAAACCAGTGGAATTTTAAGTTAATAGATGGGATGCCGGCTAAAAGCACGACACCCAAATCTGATTCAATCAACTCGCGTGAAATTAGTTGAGTTGCAGGTTGCGGTTTGCTGAGTTTTGTTCAATTGCACCACTAAGACGAGTCAAAATTAGCGCAAATAACACAATCACTGCTCCATACCATGGTGTACTGGTTACACCTGAGCTTTCAACGATCATACCACCTCCCCACGAACCGAGCGCGATACCAACGTTAAATGCCGCAATGTTTAACCCTGAGGCCACATCGACCGCTTGTGGTGTGTACTTTTCCGCTAGGTTGACGACATAGACTTGCAAACCAGGAACGTTACCGAAAGCAAAAGCCCCCCAAACAAGAATCGTCAATATTGCGGCGTATGGGTTGTGCGCCGTAAAGCCAAACACAAATAACACCAACGCTAAGCCAATAAAGATAACCGTAAGGGCGTTGACTGGCCCCATCTTATCTGCGAGCTTACCTCCCCAAACGTTACCAACAGCAACCGATACACCGTAAACTAGCATGATAATGCTCACCGCATTGGCACTAAAACCGCTTACATCTTGGAGAATTGGGGCTAGGAAGGTAAAAGCGGTAAAAGTGCCTCCATAACCAAGGGCAGTGATAGCAAAAACCAGCAGTAGGCGAGGTTGCTTCAATACTTTTAGTTGCGTTGTTAGCTTTGTTGCCGGTGGCTGTGCTAAGTCGCTGGGTATCAAAATTGCACTGCCAATTAACGCTAGAATGCCTAGAACGGATACGGTTAAGAAAGTGCTTTCCCAGCCATATTGCTGACCAATGTAAGTACCAATTGGTACCCCGGTGACTAACGCGACGGTAAGTCCGGTAAACATAATCGCAATGGCACTGGCGGCTTTCTCTTTACTGACCAGACCGGTTGCAATGGTTGATCCGATAGAGAAGAACACGCCATGAGCCAACCCAGTTAGTACACGAGCGAGAACCAACGTGTTGTAGCCTGGTGCTTGCCAAGCAAGTAGGTTCCCAACAACAAAGAGTGACATAATGGAGAGCAGGACTTTCTTTCTTGGCCAGTTGCCTGTTAGAGCGGTCAATACTGGTGCCCCTACCGCGACCCCTAAGGCATAAAGACTCACCAATAGGCCTGCAGATGGTATAGAGACCCCTAGATCTAGCGCCATAGTTGGAATTAACCCCACGATAACAAACTCAGTTGTACCGATAGCAAAGGCGCTGAGTGTGAGTGCGAGTAACGCAATAGGCATAAGTTTACCTCTTAGAATGAATAGACCGCGCTATTATTGCGATCAAATTAATTGCTAAAAATAGTGTTAATGGCAAAATACTTTTGTAGAAAATGTATTTAATTGTTCAGATTCACTAATCTGAGCTGGTGCAGAGGTGGCGCAATGAAAACTCGTTCTGAAGATTTAAATCTATTGATTGCAGTTGTTGATAATGGTGGGTTTTCATCCGCAGCAGAGGCGCTTGGTATTCAGGTTGCCAAGGTCTCTCGTGCGGTAAACAGAGTAGAACAGAGCCTTGGTGTGACGATTCTTAATAGAACAACAAGGAGAATTGAACTCACAAATGAAGGGATTAAGTTTGTTGAGTCTATTCGTGAAGCGCTGCACTCTATCGAAAAAGCAGAGATGGATATTCAAGCTCAAGGCGAGTCTCCGAAGGGAAACTTGCGCGTCGATGCCGCCAGCCCATTTATCTTTCATCAATTGATCCCTTTAATGGCGGAGTTTCATGCGACGTATCCAGACATTCAACTTGAACTGACTTCCAATGAAGGGTTTGTGGATCTCATTGAAAAACGTACTGATGTCGCGATAAGAATCGGCAGACTTGAGGATTCATCATTACATGCTCGCGCTTTAGGAATGAGTCAACTCTATATCGTCGCATCACCTAAGTACTTATCATCAAATGGTGTGCCGCACCTTGTCTCAGATCTCTCTCATCATAAGTTGATTGGCTTTACGGCGCCTAAAATACTCAACCAATGGCCGCTGCCAGATTTACCGACAATCGAACCGAATATTCGTGCAAGTAACGGTGAGACGGTGCGTCAATTAGTATTAACAGGCAATGGAATTGCGGTGCTCTCTGGGTTTATGGTCAAAGAAGACATAGAGGCAGGGCGCTTGGTGTCATTGATGGAAGCAATAAAACTCACCAATACTGGTAGAGAGCAAATTAATGCGGTTTACTACCGTACGTCCAATGTTGCTCGCCGTATATCGGCTTTTATTGACTTTATCCAGCCAAGGTTGACGTTATAGGGGGATGAATACTGCATCTTGAAGTTACTTGAATAGACAAATTATCACCCTTGATGTATCCATCATTTACGCCAAATAAAGCGTTCTTGACGCTAGCTATAGATATATTGTTTTCACAAAGATTCAAATCATAGGTTTATTTAGTGTTACTTATAAATAAACTAAAGTTGTAGTGTCTGATCGATTTAAGAAATTTATTTTTTGGTGGCATTAACGCTTTGCTGTTGTTCAACGCTAGCTAAATAAGTTTAGTGATGTTGATCTAATTGCGCTTGCAACTTACACGTAATTCTTATGCTTGAGACTTTAGGTAATTAATAAACTTTTGTAGCCGCTCTTTGTTGCAACTGTTTATCAAACCGTTTAATTTTCAGAGCTAGAAATTAATGCTTGAAAATGAACCTCAATATTGCACTGAGGAAAAGTGCAAAAATATAAAAAATTATTGTGTGATAAAGGATTATTTATGAGAGGCTTAAGCTACGGAGTCATTGCTATTATTGGTGGTTTGATTTCAGTGCCTGCTATCGCGAACAAAAGCGATGGATATATCACTGAGTCTGGGCTCAAAATCGTTCCGTTATTAGACAGCAATTTGGAACACGTAGACAACATAGGTCGATTCTCTGACGCCGAAGACCCACAATCATCGACGGTTTTTATTATCGAACCGGGCGTCGCGCTTCAGTCGGATAGAAATGGTAATACCTACCAACTGGCTTATCAATTGTCATCGGGCACCTACTTTGACAGTTCTGATGACAACTTCATTGATCATCGTCTAACGAGCAATAATTTTATTCAGTTGTCTAGAAGACATGGCGTCGGTCTCAATTATACCTTCTTAAACTTACATGAAGAACGGGGCAGTGGCTTACTCGCTGGTGATTCGTTGTCAACGATAGCTGATGAACCGGTTAAGTATTCACTGCATAACCTCAGCGCCACGTATGTGTTTGGCTCAAAAGGAGCGAAAGGCCAAATTGAATCGAATATCAGATATGAAAACAAGCGTTTCAAGAACTATCGCGATATTACATTAATTGGTTTAACTCAGGTCAGCACTCGCTACAAAGACTACGATGAGCTTGGAGGCGGGATCGCATTCTACTATCGTGTTTCCCCTGTTACTCAACTATTGGCTGAGATTGATGTCGCTGATCGTGAATATAAATTGAACGACCCAGAAACAGGAAGATCCCAAGATAACTTTGACGCCTACTACTATCTGGGTGCTCGATGGGAAATGACGGGGAAAACCGAAGGTCGGTTGCGTGTTGGTTTGCAAGACAAGTCTTACCAAGACTCAACTAAAAAGGATTTTGACGGATTGAGTTGGGATCTCTCATTGAGATGGCAACCGGTTGATTATTCGACGGTTACTTTAGATGGCAGCCTAAAAGCTATCGATGCCAACCAAGGCTTTGATTCCGTTGATCAGACGAATATTTCGGCCTCATGGAAGCATTTCTGGTCATCCAACTATTACACCAACAGCTCGATAGGGCTGATGATGGACGACTATTCAGAGTCGAGTCGAGAAGATGATCTATTGAAGGCAGATTTGTCGATAGGCTATGAAATTATTGACTATGTAGACCTCTCTTCAGGATGGCGCTACGAAAACAACAATTCCACAATCAACGGCAACACTTACGACCAAAATGTTTGGTACATATCTGCCAATGTAATTTTTTAGTTTGAGTATATTGGAGAAACATCATGAGTCACACGATAAATGCAGTTCTGCTAACGCTGTTATTTATCCTTGCCCCGTTCAAAGCGCTTGCTTTCCAAGATACTTATATCATTGGTGCCGGAGACAAGATTCAAATATCGGTATATGGAGAGGAAGAGCTCTCAATCGAAGAACTTTACATAAATAACAGTGGCAAGTTTGAGTATCCCTACCTTGGTGAATTGGTGGCAATAAACAAAACCCCCGAACAGCTTAAAAATGAAATCACTAACGGTTTAAGAGGTGACTACTTAATTTCACCTAAGGTGCGAGTAAGCATCACTGAATTTAGAAGCATCTATGTTAATGGTGAGGTGAAAAAACCAGGTGGCTATGAGTACCAACCGGGTTTGACTGTCGATAAGGCGATCGCACTAGCAGGTGGATTTACTGACCGCGCGGCGCGAAGCAAGATTAGCATTTCACAAGCCGGTTCTGAGAGTAAGAACCGAGTTAAGTTGTCATCTAAAGTTTTACCGGGCGACATCATCGTTATCGAGCAGAGCTTTTTTTAATCAATTTGTATGAATTATATGTCGGATATGAGTATGTTAACTGAGCATAAAGAGGACAAACCAACCAAAGAGCAGATCATTGATGTTGGCTATTACATTCACCTCGTAAAAACACGTTGGGTCTCAGTCGCGCTTTTTTGCTTACTGTGTACCGCCATCGCCGTATTGTTTGCGTTATCAATTAAACCGACATACCGGGCAACGGCAACCTTGTTGATTGAATCGACGCAGAAAAAAGCGATTTCAATAGAAGAAGTGGTGGGAATAGACACCAGCGCGAAAGAGTACTACTTGACCCAATTTGAAATCCTTAAGTCTAACCAAGTTTCGCAGCGAGTGATTGACAAGTTGCAGCTTGACCAATTGGCAGAATTTAACCCAGCGATTGCTGAGTCTGGCTCCAATCCTTTAGATGGGATAAAGAAAACTCTCGCTGAACTGCCTGTGTTTGCTTCCTTATTGGCAGAAGATCCAGCAAACATGGATGAGGATAGGCTAAAGCAGCAAACCCGAATTGATCAAAACGTGCTGAAGGTATTTAAATCTAAACTGACGATTGCGCCGATTAGGAAAACCCAGTTGGTCAAAATTTCCTTTGAATCATTTGACCCTGAGTTGGCTGCAACCATCGCCAATGAAGTGGGGTTGGCGTACATTGAAAACAACTTAGAATCAAAACTGATTGCAACTGAGCAAGCGACAGGTTGGATAAATCAACGCCTCGCGACGCTAAAACAACAACTTGATGCCTCAGAGCAAGCGCTGCTCGATTTTCTTAAACGTCAAGAGTTAATCGACAACAGTGGAATCTCGGCATTAACCAGTTCAGAGCTGTCTAATCTGACTGAACGACTAGCAAATGCTACCGATAAGCGCATCGAAACACAGTCTTTGTACAACGCGCTGAGAAGCAACCCTAACGCTGATGTTTCGTCGTTGTCATCCATTTCACAAATTTCGAATCACCCTCAGATCCGCGATATTCGTCTTGCAGAGTCCAATGCTGAAAAGCAAGTGAGTGAACTTTCAAAGCGCTATGGTCCGAAGCACGACAAAATGATTCAAGCTAATGCACAGCTCCAGTCAATTCAGTTGAGAGCGAGCAAGTTGATTCAAAAGTTAATCAACGGAATTGAAAAAGAGCTCATTAGTGCGCGAGAGCAAGAAGCCTTGCTTAAGAACGAACTGCTTGGGAAGAAAGCTGAGTTTCAATCTTTAAGTGTGGTTGAACGTGAGTATGATGCGCTTAAGCGTGAGGTTGATACCAATGCAGAGCTCTATGACTTGTTTCTTACTCGCCAGAAAGAGACCTCTGCGACTAGCGATTTTAGTGCAGCCAACGCCCGCTTTAGTGATTATGCGCTAATACCTGAGTTGCCGCACAAACCAAACCGTAAGTTGATTATTGCCCTAGCTATGATTGGAAGCTTTGGATTTGCAGTGGTTTTGATTGTTTGTCTTGACGCGTTTAACAATCGCATTGAGTCGAGCCGAGACTTTGAAAACAAGCTAGGTCTGTTACCAACAGGAACAATCCCGCTGGTGCGTGATAAGCGGTATAAGCGAGCGCCATTGGATGCGACGGTGTTTAACGATGAGAAATTTTCCGTTTTCCAAGAGTGTGTTGACTCAATACGAACCTCGCTCTATTTGAACTTGAGAAGCGATGAAAGGAAAGTTTTGGCAGTATCCTCATCGGTGCCAGAAGAAGGAAAAACGACCACAGCGATTAGTTTGGCATTGTCATTTGCCAAGCTAGAAAAAGTTCTTTTGATTGATTGTGACCTAAGAAAGTCCTCAATTGCTACCCGTTTCGGTCTCTCATCAAGCCAACAAGGTTTAACCAACATATTGCTGATGAATAGTGCGATCGAAGAAAGCATCACTAGCATTGAGAACAGCAACTTGGATGTGATGACTGCGGGTATGATTGTCGCCAATCCACAAGAGTTACTCAGCGGCAAGGGCTTTGAGCAACTAATCGAGACGTTGTCCGCCTCATATGATCGAATTATTATCGATACGCCGCCAATTTTGCCTGTTAAAGATGCATTTATTGTCGGTAAGCTTACTCGAGGTATCTTACTGGTTATGAAGGCAAATAGTACGAGTAAATCAGTATACAAACACACGATGACACTGTTTTCTCGTCACCACATTCCTGTCGATGGCGTGATCTTGAATCAAGTACCGATGAGGAAAGAGGGCAAACATGCGTACTCAGAGTATTCAAAGTATGCGTATGGAAATAACTCGGCCCAATAAGTTAGCCCGATAAGGGTTATCGACTGAGTATCGTGGTGGTGCATTTACTTCGAGTCGCAGAGCTTGAATGAAGCACTCACCACGAGACCGACTCAAAAGACGGGAACAATAGCCATGCTCAAGTTTGCGCCATCAGCGATCTATCTTTTTATAGCGTTGAGTCTTGGTGTCTCTAGCTACACTTATTTGGGGCAGAATATTGAGACGTTGCGTATTCAGTCATTGCTCAGCAAACTAGAGCTAGACAAAACGCGGGATTTGGCACCAGTTGCCGAACAAGTGGTGGAGGATTCGCAGCAAGGATATTTCACCACTGCCCATGACTTCATTGTGCGAGCTAAACTGTTGCAGTGGTATGACTATCTCAATGGCAATAATGCCTCAGCGCAGCAAATAGACACGCTACTCAAGCAAAGTCGAAACCTCAGACCCAGTTGGTCACCTACTTATCTTGAGCTTCACCGGCAAGCCGTTGTGACTGGTGACCAATCGGCTGTTGAGCACTATCTTCAATTAGCGATGCAGTTTGGACCACAGCAAAAACGCACTAAGCTGGCCTATATTGAGCATATTTTCTCACGATGGCCTCAAGCCTCACTAGATGAAAAGGTTCATGCTTCTCAAGAGCTTATTAGGCTGGCAAGCAAATGGAACTATAAACAGCAAGTAAGCGATATGATTCATTATTCCAAGGCCAAAGTAGAGATGTGTAATCTTTTACGTTTTAACCAAATTGTACCGAAATCCTGTCGCTGAAAGACTCTAATTCTCGCTAATTGACTTCAATTCGCTTTTTCCAGCTTAAGACACATTTCTCAAGCGTTGCAAAACACTCTGCAAATTTAACGGCATCTCCGCATATCGGATCCTCAATCTCACCAATTCCAAGCCATTGACCAATGAGTAGAGTTTTACTTCTTGCTCCTTTGACACTGAGATGAATTTGCTCTGCATGTTGATGAGACATGACGAGAATAAGGTCGCTGGCTTCAACCAAGTCAGGGGATATCTGTTTCGCTCTATGGTTGGATAAATCGAGTTGAACGGTGTTTGCAACTTTTATTGCGCTGGGGTGAGCGCAACGGTTTGTTAGCTGGTTACTGGCAACATAAAGTCCCGCAGAATCCACCTGTTTACTTGGCAGATGTTTCTCAAACAGGATTTTTGCCAACGGAGAACGACAGATATTTCCGCTACAGACAACAAGTATACGGTTAAACATGGTTGACTTCCGTTGGTATCGATGGCGCTGCAACATCGATATTGCTTTTTAATACGCCTCGTGCCGGCAGTACGTATGATGCATGGGCAAAAAATAACACTAGGACGAAGGTAAATGCGTTGGCACTAGGTTGAAGGTTGAAGTCGACGCTCATATGAATAAGCATTCCAATGATGGCCATCAATGAGCCGAGTGCGATGCCTTTCATTGTGCGGCTATGTCGCGTTTTGATCACCTTGATAGTACGCCATAAACTGATCAAAACTAAAGTGACAAGTAATAGTGTTGCGGGAATCCCTGCTTCGACGAGAAACTGAACGTAGTCATTATGTGCATGGTCGTAAAAACCGATCTCAGACTGTGAATAGATTGGAAAGACAGAGTAGAAGCTTGCCATTCCGGTACCGGTAATTGGAAAATCACGAATAATATCTAATGCCCAGATCACGACTTGATCCCGAGACTCTTGTAGGAAAGAGGTTTCGACTAAACGTTGCTTAACTTTTTCTAAGCCAAACAAAGAGCCTAGAATCAAGGTATCGATAGCAATGACGCTTAACACTAAGGCAGTGAGCGCAGGAGGGCGATGTTTGTAGGCAATGAGAGCCACTAATCCGCCGATTGTGGTGGCAGCAAAAAACGCCGTATTCCCCATCCGAGAGCGTGTCATTACTAAGGCGATAACCATCACCACAAGGCAAAGGCGAATAAACATCTTTGTGCTCAATAACCCTTCTAAAATGCGTCTTAAGTGGCTATGGAGTGACGATGCGTGACTGACATGAAGTTGGGTGACTATCAGCCCAATTCCGATGCACAAACTCATGACTAAATAGTTTGCGAGGTGGTTTTTGTACACAAAGGAGCCAGTGGCATTGATATCGAGAGGAAAACCAAACACAGGGCTGTGCTCGATACCGATCAAGACGATGAAGGCACCGTAAAAGGCTTGCAGTGTTGCACTAAACACTAAGGCTGTAGCGGTTAACTTAAGTCTTTTGCTCTCGTTGACAAGAATGGCAGCGTTAATGGCGAAGAGCGTGTAACTTAGTCCCTTAAAGAGCGAGAGTTTAGACATTGCACTATCGAGTGAGAGATAGCCAAATTCAGCGCCTGTACTCGCGTAAATACTCGCCGCCTCACTGGATAGCAAGGCTAAAGTACCAAGGGGAATAGGCAGGGTTTGTAACACAACCCAAAGCTGAAACAAGCCGATAGGGACAAGCAGAAATCGATAATGGTAGAGCGCAGTCGTTGGCAGTTTTCCTCTATAGGCGATCAGCAGTAGAAAACTTTGCACCGTTAGATAAATAGCGATCAACGACCATGCCCATATGCGATTGCTTCCCAATGGAATTGGCAATAACACGATCAAGAATAACAATGAGTGAAATGTAAACTTCTCTAGGGACTTCATCGGTTAATACTGCGCCGGAAAAAATGTTTATGAGGTCAGTGGGTTAATTCGGCGATACGACACCTGCGCCGCCACCTCCATTGCTGCCGACTGCAGGAGCGGCAGGTGGTGACAATGCCGCAACAGGGTTGGCAATACCCGCGGCGGTTGCTTCTGCTACCGCTGTTGGGTCGACTCCCGCTAGCAGGGCTGCTGTAGTAATGACCTCGTTACTTATACCGGCTGTTCGCGCCAGGTCTGCGATTTGCTGAAGTTGCTCAGGAGCCACGACTAATGCTTCTGAAATCGCCAATTGCGGATCGACGTTCGGGTTAACTAACAGCTGTGTGAGTATGTCGAGCACTGACTCAGGATTTGATTGATAAAAGGCGGCAACTTCTGCCTCGCTTAACACACCACTAAGTTGCTCTGTTACTGGAACTGCTTGACCCTCTTCTAGAGCCAAGGCGGGGGCAGAGAGAGAAAGCAGAGCTAGGCTCAGAACTGTTAAATGACTTTTCATGATTCATTCCTTAATCCGTTATTATCGAGATTTTACAAAAAGTAAATCTCTTTGTTCGGTGTCTTACCCAATTAATGCCCAATTTACTGTCTTATTTTTTAGAAAGTATTTAATTAATTCAATTTACATCCAAGTTGATTGGGAATAGATGAAAGGAATATTAAAAATGAGAATGTAGTGGGATTTTATTAGAAGTTAAATTAATCACATGCTACTTAAGTTTTAGTCATTGAGTGTATCAAAAAGGAGACACGCGAGCGAATGTGTTTAAAATGACTTTTCTTTCTTCAAGCCTATGGCATAGTTGCCAGACTTAATTTAGAGCTTAAATTTATCGACTCTAAAGCAGTACTTTATGATGTCTGATTGGAAATCGATTTAAATATGCGAACCGATTTATTGAGTAAAGCCAGATATATAACTCGAAAAGAACTAAGAGTATCTAATACTTTGTGATTCGTCAGGGTGATAAGTGTCTTCATGTTTAAAAGTGCCGCACAGCGTTTACTTTATAAAATGGAGTCTATGGCTACAGTGAGCGGTGAAGCGAAGGTATAGATAAAAGGTTGTGGTGCAATGAAAGGAATCTTTGTAATTAACTCTCTATCGGGAGGTGGCGCGGAGAAAGTGTTTTCCAAGCTTTTGCAATTGGTGGATTCCGATCAGACCAAAAACTACAGCTTAGAGGTGGTCGTTCTGGATAGAGATGTCGAAGTCTATCAACTGCCATCGTCAGTGTCTGTTCATTATATCGATAGCCCGCTTGGGGTGATTGGTCAGATACTCAAGTTCATCCGTTTAGTGCAAAAGAGCAAGCCTGACTTTGTCGTGAGTTTTCTTTTCCGTTCAAACTGGTACAACGTAATAGCCGCAAAGTTGTTCGGCTATAAGAGTATTATCAGTGAACGAGGCAGTCCAAATGCTCGCTTGACGGGTAAATTTGTGACTTGGAAGAAAGCGTTGATTCGTTCGGTTTATCGACAAGCTGATGCCATAATTTGTGTCTCAAAAGGAGTGGGTGACTGCCTAGTCGACGATTACTCCGTGAATCCTAGCAAAATTAAGACGCTCAACAACTCTTATGATTTTAATGATATTGCTAAGCGCTCGCTTGAATCAGAGACCGTGAGTAACCATGAAGGTTACATTCTTGCCATTGGTCGGTTAGTCAAACTAAAAGGGTTTGATGATTTAATTACCGCTTATGCGAAATCAAATATCCAAAGGCCGTTATTGATCCTTGGTGACGGCGACGAACTTGAAAACCTAAAGCAGCATGCCATCGAACTTGGTGTTCAAGAGCGTGTCGCGTTCCCGGGTTTTGTTTCAAACCCTTATCCGTATATGAAAAAAGCGTTTTGTTTCGCTTTGACTTCTCATTCTGAGGGGTTCCCCAATGCGATGGTAGAGTCAATGTCGCTTGGTGTTCCTATTATTTCATCAATGACCGATGGCCCAATTGATATTCTCGAGCCAAGTGCCAATGTGGCGGATGAGTCATTTTCAAAAGCAAAGTTTGGCTTAGTGTTTAACCCGAGAGATATAGAAGGATTGCAAAAGGCGCTCAAGGAGCTGGAGAGTAATCACGCGCTTTATAACGAATTAGCAGTCTTAAGTGAAGAGCGAGCACAAAACTACAGCGAATGTAAGTTTTACTCAACATTTAAACAGATCACCAAAGATACTGTGCCAGGCATCGTGTAATGATAGATATAGTAAAGGTTTTAGTCTTTATATTACTGGCTGTATACGCACATAAATGGATGTGGGCTAACGCGTGTGGTAAGTCTACACGCGTGGTATTTTGGGTCATTCTAATCCGGTTTATTTTGGCATCATTCCCGAATATTACCTATCCGCAGTTGATTGGGCCATTTTCACTCGTCTCTCTCTATTCAATATTTGTCGTCGGTTTTATATTTCTATTCTTTCTATCCAATCATATTGAAATTAAAAAAGACACCAACTTACTTTTCATTGGGCTGATATTAACTCTGATGGTGTTTGCCGCAGTTATTAATTCCCATTACATTCAGTCGGTGGCGTCGTTAGTGAAGTGGCTAATGTTGCTACAACTGACGAACCTAGTGTTTAACGCGGTAAAAGAGGATGGTGCGGTTAAGGTACTTCAGACCATCGGTTTCTCTTATCTCTATCCGATTATTATGCTGGTCGCGTCTGTGGTACTGGGTGTCAGCAAAGCAACCGAAAACGACGGTTCAACCAGTTATGTCGGTGGTTTTAATCATGAAGCAGTATTCTCAGTCATCATCTTGAGCGGCATGTTCATGTTTATCCTTAAAGCTGCGCTAGAGCGGCGATTCTCGCTGCTATTTTTACATATCGGCACTCTGTTTGTTTTACTGTTTTTAGTCAATTACCGGACGTCGATTTTGGCGTGTTTGGGATTGTTTGCAACCGCTGGACTGATGGTGTTTCTCAAGTCATCCATGGTTAAAAAGGTCGCGATTCTGTTTTTAGGTTTTTTGGCTATCACTGTTGTCGCCAATATCGATAGTTCTTCAATAGCAGAACGATTTGCAGAGATTCCACAAGCGCTCGCGAGTGCATCAAGCTTTACTGTGCTCCCTGAGTTTTTTGATAGCGATGAGCGGCGTTTTTTCTCAGGTCGGATTTTCTTCTGGGCTTCATATATTCATGAAGCATTGAATGGTTCAGTTTCCCAGATCTGGTTTGGTCATGGTATGGACTCATGGAAAGGGTTCTTTGAAAAGTACGCTCACAATACGTTTGTATCGTTCTTCTATGAGGTTGGATTTGTCGGTCTATTTTTACTCTTGGTGTTTTTCACCTCTCTCACAGTTAAAGCCTTTAAAGGAGAAAACTGGCTGGCAAAGATATTACTCGTTGGCGCTATATCGGCGTTTATAATTCTTAATGTCGCGACGATGCCACTCTGGCAGATAGAAGGGGTTATATTTTTATCAATATTAATAGCATTAATAGATAGTAATAAGAAAATAGCGATTAAGCAGAATAATAAATCAATGACTTAATAAGAGTCAGTGAATAAGACTTGGTGAATATCCTTTTTATTAAGGAGTGCCAAGTGTGGCTCGCTGCATCTCGAATTTACTGAAATGCAATTTGTGAAATATTCAAATACTTAATTTTTAAAGTAAGGGACGACACATGTCATTCGAAATAGAAAAAGCAAAAATTGGAATTATTGGGCTAGGTTACGTAGGGCTACCACTTGCAGTTGAGTTTGGTAAAAAGTACGACACTTATGGGTTTGATATTAATCCTAACCGTATCGACGAACTAAAACGTGGTCATGACAGTACATTGGAGTGTAGTGACAATGAACTCGTTGAGGCGACCCATCTTAAGTATTCTTCGCAACTTGAAGAGCTGAAGCAATGCAACGTGTACGTTGTGACGGTTCCAACGCCAATTGATGAGCATAAGCAACCGGATTTGACTCCACTGATCAAAGCGTCTGAAGCGCTAGGTACAATCATCAACGCTGGAGACGTGATTGTCTATGAGTCTACCGTTTATCCAGGCGCGACCGAAGATGACTGTATTCCAATTGTAGAGAAAGTGTCGGGCTTAACGTTCAACAAAGACTTTTTTGCGGGCTATTCTCCAGAGCGTATTAATCCAGGTGACAAAGAGCACCGCGTGACTAACATCCTCAAAGTCACCAGTGGCTCAAATGACGAAGTTGCGGAATTTGTTGATCAACTTTATGCCTCAATCATTACTGCGGGGACACACAAAGCGTCATCAATCCGAGTAGCGGAAGCCGCTAAAGTCATTGAGAACACCCAGCGCGATGTCAACATTGCACTTATTAATGAGCTTTCTATTATCTTTAATAAATTAGGCATCGATACTCTTGAGGTTCTCGAAGCTGCAGGGACTAAGTGGAACTTCCTACCGTTCCGTCCCGGTCTTGTTGGCGGCCACTGTATCGGTGTTGATCCATATTACTTAACGCATAAAGCTCAGGCTGTAGGTTACCACCCAGAGATGATTCTTGCGGGTCGACGACTCAACGATGGTATGGGCCAGCATGTCGTTGCTGAGTTGGTCAAAACGATGATCAAGAATCGCATTCAGGTTGAAAGCTCAAATGTGTTGGTGATGGGTCTAACGTTTAAAGAGAACTGTCCTGATCTACGCAATACCAAAGTCATTGATATCGTGAAAGAACTGGGCGAATACAATATCAATGCTGATGTGTATGACCCATGGTGTTCGCCAGAAGAATCGGTCGAAGAGTATGGGATTGAGCTGAAGTCTCGCCTAGAACAAGGCCAATATGACGGCATTATTATGGCTGTCGCGCATGATGAGTTTAAGCAGATGGGATCCGATGCGATCCGAGCTCTAGGTAAGCAGAAGCACGTTGTTTACGATTTAAAATACGTGTTGCCGAAAAACCAAGTTGATATTCGACTGTAATGTTTAGCTAGGAGCATCGAGATGACGAAGATTCTACAAGTTAAGCAGGCGCTGCAAGATAACCCTAAAGTGTGGCTTGTCACCGGAGTGGCGGGGTTTATTGGCTCCAATCTATTGGAAGCGCTCTTAAAGCTCAACCAACGAGTGATTGGCTTAGATAATTTCGAAACTGGTCACCAATACAACTTGGATGAAGTTAAAGGTTTGGTCAGCGCTGAACAATGGTCAAAGTTTGAGTTTATCGAGGGTGATATTACCGATTACTCAACTTGCGAGCGCGCGGTTGAAGGCGTGGACTATGTGCTGCATCAAGCTGCACTAGGTTCAGTTCCTCGTTCTTTAGCCAATCCAATTAAAACTAATGCGGCGAACGTAACAGGCTTCCTAAATATGCTCAATGCAGCAAGAGAAGCCAATGTGTCGAGCTTCACGTATGCAGCAAGCAGTTCAACTTATGGTGATCATCCGGCTTTGCCAAAAGTGGAAGAGAACATTGGCAAGCCATTGTCGCCTTACGCAGTAACTAAGTATGTCAACGAAGTTTACGCTGACGTATTTGCGCGTTCATATGGTTTTAAATCAATTGGTCTGCGCTACTTCAACGTGTTCGGAAAACGTCAGGACCCAAATGGTGCCTATGCTGCGGTAATCCCTAAGTGGACATCGGCCATTATTGAAGGTGAAACGGTGTTCATCAACGGTGATGGTGAGACCAGCCGAGATTTTTGCTTTATCGACAATGTCGTGCAGATGAACATTTTGGCTGCTACTGCGGATGATGAGGCGAAGAATCAAGTGTATAACGTGGCGGTTGGTGACCGTACGACATTGAATCAGCTCTATTTTGCGATAGCTGAAGCCCTGACAGAGTGTGGTATCACGATTAATGGGGAGCCAAGTTACCGTGACTTTAGGGCGGGGGATGTTCGTCATTCTCAAGCGGATATTAGTAAAGCTAGTGGGCTCTTAGGTTATAAGCCAGATTTTAAGATTGGTGATGGCATTCATCAGGCAATGCCTTGGTACATCAGCTTTTTATCAAGCAAATAACCCGAAATAAATCTCTAGGATGGGAAATAAAATGAAGAGTAAACACACGATTGCTTTTATCGGCGGAAGAGGGTTGTTTTCGAGCTATGGAGGGGTCGAAAACGCGACGCGAGAAATTGCCAAAGAGCTCTCAAAGCGTGAAGATGTTGCGGTAAATGTTTATAGCGTAGAGGGCGAAAATGATGAAGTTTTTGCTTATTCAGACAACCTAAATGTAATCGCGATAAACCGCTCGATTTACAAGAGTTTAGGGCAACATGGTTATATCTTAGCGTGTGTACTTCATGCGTTATTTAAGTTGCGACCTAATGCTGTCTTTCTCTTTGCATCTGGTCCTTGTGTGTTTGCTCCAATTTTACGTTTAGGCGGAATTCGAGTCATATCGAGCATTCGTGGTATGGACAGTGCTCGTGATAAGTGGGGACGACTGAGCCGAAACATTCTTAAGCTAGGTGAATACTGCGCGTGGAAGTTTTCTCATCAATTTACCGCTAACAGTAAGAAGATTGTTGAAAACTTTAGTAAAAAGCGCCCAGATAGCCATTTTATTCCCAATGGTTGCCGTGCCGTTACTGATGCAGATTGCGCTTCGCTCGACAAGTACAAGGTTGAGCGCAACGGTTATCTGTTGTTTGCGGCACGTTTAGACCCGATCAAGCGGCTTCACCTGCTGCTCGAAGTGCATCGTCAACTGCCCAACGATCAGAAACTGCCGTTGATTATCGCTGGTGGGAACTCGAATGATATGGAGTATGAGGCAAAGCTAAAGCAATATGAAAACGATGAAAAGGTGATGTTTATCGGTCATATTAGCTCTAGCGAGCTGGCTCCCCTAATGAAACATTGTCGAGCTTTTATTTTGCCATCTGTCATTGAAGGTATGTCGAACAGTTTGTTATCCGCAATGGCTAATGGAAAAGCCATTATTGCTGCAGACATCGAGGAAAATCGCGATGTTGTTGAGTTGGATGACGCGTTGTTTGAAAAAGATAGCTTTGAGCAGTTGCAAATTAGTGTGGCGAGAGTGAGTACCAATGCTGATTTCTGCCAGCAGCTCGGAGAGAAATTAGCAGTATTAGCCCATGAAAAATACTCTTGGGAAAATACCGCAGAGCGCTTTTTAGAGTTGAGTCGCGTAGGGTAGACAAGACAAGACGCTGAGTAGTTGAGGGAAGTAGTATGGCAGAATGTAATCCGGATATGACGTTTAGTGTGGTGATCACCAGCTATAATCGGCCAGAGTATTTGGTCAATGCGGTGAGAAGTGTTGCTGAACAAGAGTTCCCCGCCACAGAAATCGTGGTCGTCGATGATTGTTCCGATTTCTCTGTCAGCGAGTTACTAGAAGATTTCTCTCAATTGCCGCTTAAGATCGTTACTAAGCCATTTCGCCGCGGGGCAAGTCATTCGCGTAATCTCGGTATTGATCATTCGAGCTGCGACTACATCGCCTTTTTGGATGATGATGATGCATTTATGCCGCAGCGTTTGTCGTGCGCCGCAGCGTTGTTTGCGCGTTTACCTGATTGTGTTGCGAGTTTGTGTTCCTATCAATTTATGGATGGTAGAGAGCGCAAAGAGAGTCCGTCTTCGGAGTGGGTTGATCAGGAAAAACTCAAAAAGGGCAATGCTTACTGCGGAACCTCTGGGTTGGTGATCAAAACCAGTGTCGCGCGATTGGAAAAGTTTGATGAAGAAGTTCCCTCAGGCGAAGATTGGGAACTGTTTGCTCGGTTAAGTCAAAGAGGTCACTTTTACTACAGTAATCAGCCTTTGTTTTTGTATCGAGTAGGTAATCATGCGAGTAAAACCAACCAGAAAAAGTCACTTAGCATTTCCCAGCTAGAACAGCGGTTTGCGGCAGCAAACAAGCAAAGAACGTGGTTGGGTGAGGTGAATTACCTAACCAAGATCGCAACACAAATACTGGGAGATTTAGGCAGTAAGCAGCAAATTTGGCAGTGGCTGAGTTTCTCTTTGCGCAAGACTGGATGCTTGATTACTGCCAAGGTTTTACTCACTCTAACAGTCAATAAGTTTGCGCGTGTTTTGCGCTACTAAGGTAATAATTCAAGATGAAAGGACTGCTTTGGGTACTGTTTGAGAAGGTTGGGCTAGCTGCGCTCTCAATGCTCGTCGCATTTTGGTACGCCATTCTATTGGGACCAGAGGGCTTTGGGGTTGCTTCAATGTTTTTAGCAACCACCTTATTGGTTACCGCGATCCAAAATAACATGCAGCAAAACCCATTGTTGGCAACCAAAGTGGACTTCTCAACGGCGATGTACGCCAGCATTAAAGGCTGGATGCTGATCTCAGTCTTTACCTTTCTTGCTCTTTATGCGCTGATGAGCCTCTATTGGGGAGATGAGTACCTTGCATTAATTTTGGTGTGTGTTTGCCACATCCCGATTTCTTCACTGTCTAAAGTGTTGCTGTCAGAGTTACTGCGTAACCAAGAGTATAAGACCATTGCACTGCGATCTATATTAGGCAAGCTCCTCGGTGTGGTCGCGGGCGTTTCGCTCGCCTATGCTGGCCATGTAAAAATGGCAATATTAGTTCAGAGCCTAGTGGATCTCACGATTCAACTGGTGGTAATGGCAACTCGCTCTTCGCTTTTCTCATTTAGAAAGATCTTCACGCCATTTAAACGTGATGAGCGACGTTTGTTTCGCGCCCTGTTTCGAGAGGGAATCCCCTCAGGGTTTAATGTTATCGATGGTTGTTTTAAAACCAAAGGCGTCATCGTCTTACTTGGGGTTGTCGTTGGTCCATATGCATCAGGCGTATTTGCCTTGGCAATGAAGTTAGTCGACGTTCCAAGAACCATGGTAGGGTATGGATTGACTACGTGGGCGTTAGGTAAGCTTAAAGCCGCTTCAACGGATATTGAAAAGTTACGAACCGCCTATGTTTCAATAAGCTATGTTGGTGTACTTGTTCTGGCTCCGGCATATTTGGGGATGATTGCCATTTCTCTACCACTGCTAAATCTATTTTTTGGGCCAGAGTGGAGTGAAGCAGCCTATATTACTAACTGGCTTTGTGTCTACTACTTGGTACTTGCTCTACAGCTTTTTGTTCCTCCTGTGTTGGTGATTACGCAAAATACCCATAAGACAATGAAAGCGACGGTGTTCTCGACGTGTATTATGGTGATAGGCAGCTTAGTTCTGGTGCCGATTTTGGGGCTCTACGGGATTATTGTGGCGTTGTTTATGTCGGCTCTGCCACTCTTTTATAAGCAAGATGTTGAGACTAAGTCGCTATTTTCACTTACTTCGCTAAGCGCGATAAAAGCCAGCGCGGGAGTATTACTTTCCGCTGGGGCGATGTTATTTGTGTTGGTCAACATCAATTATCAATACGGTATTGATAATATGTATCTACTCATCCCAATTGGCATTGCAGTTTATGGCTTGTGTTTGATCACCCTTTACTGCACCGGCTTGCTTAACAAGCAAAAGCTGAAAAGTATTCTGAGTATGTAACAAGCTCTGGTCATGGTGATTGAGTTAATATTGCGCGACTTTTGTTGTTTTTGCGTGAATTGTGAACACTTGGTCGATTGGGCGTTAAAAAAAGCTTCTCTTTTCAATAATCTGTGGCATATTACATCTGTCTTCACGACAAAGCGTACTTCGTATAATGGCTATTACCTCAGCCTTCCAAGCTGATGATGCGGGTTCGATTCCCGCAGTACGCTCCAAATTTTATCCCGCTTCGTCAATCACTTACTGAGTACTTCTTTACAAGAAGTAAGATTTTGGTAATTTAAGTGAATTCGCGAAACGTAATATCTCCTTTTCTTACTTGTAATCACATCCAAAGCCTAACACTTAAGTTATATCAAAATAATATTCTCCATCGGAGTGCTTTCGAACTACTACCTCCAGTTAACATTTATTCGTTACTAACTTATTGTTCTACAAATTCTGAATCGACTAATCATTCGTTGACGGCATGATCTTCGCGTACAACATACGAGCACAAAGTAACCTCGATTTTACATTGGTATAAGCAGTTCGTTCTTAAGACAATCCAGAATGGAGGGGAAACAGAACTCTCGCGCCGCCTTTCATAAAAATTGGCCGTTATAATCGATATCTAAAAAACTTAGACATGTTGTTGGACAATCGAATCGATAAGGTTTACAGAGTTAGGGTATGCGGTTGATATGAAAAAAATTATCACTAACACTAATCGTTCGATAAAAATAATTAGCTATAAACGTGTTCGTGTTATAGGTATGTTAAAACACATATCGAGTAGCTCATTATCTGTTTATGATAATAAGTGAGTTGTTTCATGTTGGCGAGTATTGCAGTGTCAGGTTTGCAAAAAGTGTTAAGCGCGCAAAAATAATTAAGCGAAAGACGCAACTAACATACCATATTGGTCGGCTTATTTCTTTACATCGAAAATTAAAGGAAAAAACCTGAAGGTCACCTCACAATGAGCGCGTTTATTAGTTATTACTTGAATTTTTTGAGTTGTATTCATAAGAGAATGAATTATGCACGAGAAAAACAAAACATCAAAGCCTTGTTCCGTATCTGACGAGTATTTAAGCAAACGTGAGTTAAAAAAAGGGGTTGCGCAATGGAGGGAATTCGCTTAGTTAAAATAAATTTACCAAAAGTAGTGGCTTGTGGAAATGATCTTGACGCTCGCACGCAGATGCTTGTTGCTTCTAGTATGGGAGCAACTGCCTTCCAAAAAGGCCTTGGTGGTTTGCATGCGATAGCCCATACGTTAGGTGCTTTGTATGATAAGCATCATGGTCTGTTGAACGCCATTCTTATGCCTTATGTTTTAGTTGCGAATCGAAGTGCAATTGAGTACAAAATCATAAAGTTGTCGCGTTATTTGGAGCTAAGCAAACCGAGTTTTGATGCGTTTTTGTCCTGGGTTTTGGATTTGCGTATCGCTATGAAGATACCTAACACATTAGCGGAGATCGGAATCACCACAGATGCCGCGCAACGTGTGGGGAAGATTGCGATGAACGACCCTTCGGCAAGTAGAAACCCTATTGCATTTACAGCCGAGGAATACAGTCAGATTTTTATCGATGCAGCGAATGGTAGACTTCCACCATTGTGAGTCAAAGGAGGTTTTATGAATATAAAGATTGGCATTCTACAGTGCGACGATGTCAGTGAAGGTTTAAAACTTGAACATGGTAATTATCCTGTGATGTTCTCGAAGCTGTTCGACGAAGGTGGTGGGGGTGTAGACCTAGTTTTTTTTCGCGCAATGGATGGGGAGCTTCCACAAGACGTAAACGAATGCGATGTCTATATGACAACGGGCAGTCGCCATAGCGTGAATGACGATCTGCCGTGGATTCCACCTTTACTTAATTTTATAAAGTTATTAGACATAAGTAAGAAAAAGTTAGTAGGGATCTGTTTTGGTCATCAGTTGATTGCCAAATCCTTAGGCGGCTACGTTACAAAGGCTTCACAAGGGTGGGGAGTTGGTGTTATGACTCACTGGCTATTTGAGTTACCTAGCGGAGTCAATGTAGAAATTAAAAGCCCAATGAGTATATCATTAGTTGTGAGCCATGAGGATCAAGTAGTGTCCTTACCCCCCCAAGCTAAAGTGTTAGCCGGAAGTAATTTTTGTCCATTCTATATGATTCAGTTTGGAGAGCATTTTTTTGGGTATTCAAGGACATCCAGAGTTTAGTAAGGAGTACTGTAGGGATTTGATTTTGTCAAGAAAGTCGATACTACCACTAGATGTATTTAACGAAGGAATTCTTTCATAAAAAATGCCAACGAATAGAAAACAAGTGATAGGTTGGATTCTTGATTTTTTTTATGAATCTTGAAACGTTGTCTAGTTATACAGGTGTATAGATTGATTTATTAACGTTGGTCGATATTTAATTTCTATAAAATGATGTGAACCACAATCAATGGCAATATGTTACTAGAGTTTTTTATGGACTAGACACTTGAACGAGGGAGCAGACGGATGCGTAAGCATAATATGAATATCAAACGATGCAGAATTATTTGTTGCTATCCAAGAAGAAGCAATTCGAAAGGAACTAAAAACTACACTAGTCCATGAGTGCTGAGGCGTAAGTTTCACTCATGAACTTATCAAAGTATTTTTAAATCCTGCATCTGATACTATTATCGGACAGGTGTTTTCTTGGCAGGATTTTCTGTAATTGGTCGAGGAATATTTGATAGCTTTCGATAACTTATAGTGTTTAAATTGGAAAGCCTTCTTCGTAAATCGTGAATGAACGCTTATTGAGTGCGACGGGTGCCCTAATTTTCATACTTTGCCTGAGTTTGAGTCAAGTACTCATTAGCTGGTATCCATTCGGTTTTTAGGCTGCTGTATTGGCTTCCTTGGTTCGAGTGGAACATCATGTTAGATGTAAGTAATATCGCCACACCAAACTTCATTTGGCGTGGAAACCGAGAACTCACGCTTCAGCCTATTGGGGATATCTGGTCGCTCTAGCTTAGCCTGCTTATAGCGATGCGAGCTAGGTTGTTTGCTTATCAGTTCGGCTTCTTGCATAAGCTTGCGTACTTTGAAGCGTCCGACATCGAAGCCTTCAGACTGCAGTATAGACGCAAGAGTTCGACTACCAGCAGCGCCACGACTCATGTTAAAGAGCTGCTTAACTCGGCTGGCTAACCAAATGTAATTAGCATCCGGCTTTCGTTGTTTAAACTCGTAGTAGCAGGAAGACGCGACATCGAACAGGTCACAAAGAACTTTGACCGGTTCATGCTCCCTCAACTGGTCAATTAGCGAGAATGTTCGAGTTCGTCCGACATTAAGAGTGCTGTAGCTTTTTTTAGTATGGATTTTTCTCTTTCTAAGCGATTAATCTTAGCTTCTAACTCTTGGATCTTCTCCTGTTCGGGCGTCAGAGCTTTAGCCGTTGGCGTTTCTCCGCCACGTACCATCTTTAGTTGATCGACCACCTAGCGTCGTAAGGCCGTATCACCGATATCTAGAGAGCGTGCCGCCTCAGATATTGAGTAACCTTGATCAAGAACCAAGCTTGCAGCATTTACTTTGAACTCAGAAGAAAATGTACGTCGTTGTCGTTTTGTCATTGAACACCTCATTTACGTTGGAGACTTTACCACCTAATTTGGTGTCCGGGATCATTAAACCACTACATGTCATTGTTATTTATACTTGTTTGTTATATTTTATCACTACAAGTTTTCTCTTATCTCATCTTTGTAATTTCTAGGAAACGTTACTTATAAACAGAATGTTTTATGATTATTAAAAATATTTTTGTTGTAAATTTTGTTAATTAAAATTTATATTACTACTTTTTCCAATTGACTATTTTCGTTTGTTTAGGCTGAGATATGATCAAACGGCTTATTAGCTATGGATTGATTTAATAAGTTTAAACATACTTGCTACAACCAAACCCACTTAATTTTTTGGTTTCTTTATGTAGAATTTAAAAGTGAGATGTGGGTTAAGCGGTTTTTATTTTTTGGTTGATAATTGTATTAATTATATTTATAATTACTGGACTTAGTTAAAGTCTATTCCGCTTTACTAAGTAGTATTCTCAGAATACATTTGCCATAAACTCAAAACCCATCAACCCCCATTGATGGTTTTTTGTTTTTTGGCTATCGACTTTATCGCCGTTTTCTGCGTCTCGTTAGATTCTTCTTGTTGGTATTTTTTGCTTAGTGAAAATTGTGGATGCTTTTGCAATGTGCATTTAGCACTTCCGTCGTTGAAAAATTTTTACCTCAAACATAAATTCACCATAATCATAAAAATATACATACATTTAAATCAAATGAGAATTTTTATAACTTACACGAGGTCTTGTGTTTTCCATAAGGAATTTTTGTGGTTATATAAATATTTTTCAATTCAGAATCCAATTTGTTTGTAATATAAATAAGGAGTAAAGAATAGGATTACAAGGTAAATCTATGAGTGAGATAAAAGTGAAGCAATCATTAGCTTTAAATAAAGGACAAAAGTTAGATTGTTACATTATCAAAGGTATTGAATACAAACTTGAACTTATGGTACAGCCGATAATTAGCCCAATTGCAAATACTGTAATTGCTTATGAGATTTTGTCATCTGTCTTAATGGGTGAGGACAATATAAACAGCGAAGATTTTTTTTCAAACTTAGACGATTCTATTGTTAAATCTATATTTCTATCACAGCTTAAAGTTGTACAAGAGGGAAGTGTTGAAAAGGTATTATTTACGATTAATGCCAAATTAGTTTTTTTTTTTCTAGACGATGATTTTGTAGATCAAATAATCCTTCAATATTCTAGACCATTTGTTATAGAGATAACAGATATTGGTACCGAATTGACTTTGGAAAGTTATAATAAAATAATATTTAACATTCAAAGGATTAAGCAGTTTGATATCTTACTATGGCTAGATGACTATAGCCATTACAGTCCAGATAAAGCTGCATCTTTAATGTTGATAGAATGGGACTGTATAAAGATAGACAAAAAGCACTTGAAAGATGAAGAATATTTAAAGGTTCTAATTAATCTATTCTTAAAGAGATTTAGGTATATAGTCGTTGAAGGCATTGAAAATGAATCACAGCTAAAGAAATTTACACAGTTTCATGTGCTCCTTCAAGGATACTACATTTCTAAGCCACTACCAATATCACAAATTTCAACATTAAAGTATCACCTTTGAACACTGAAAAGCACTGAAAGCCCCCCGAGTGGGCTTTCAGTGTTTATTTTATATGAGAGAGAATGGTTTATTAAAATAGTATATTGAGTTTTTAATTTTCATTGGCTTGCCAATGAAATCACCTTGCAACATTGAGTTTCGCAATTGCATAGCCAAATAATGCATTGGTTTGTCTATCCCTTCAATGATAACTTTGCACTGCTCATTTGACAAAATTTTAGTTAATTCAGATAAGTCTCTATTATTCAACTCTTTAAGGAAATAACTTCTTGGAATTTTAATGAATTCCCAATCAAAAAAAATTAAGAGTGTACAAGTCAATCTTATTACCAAGCATAAATCCTTCAATACAAAAAGATACACCGCTCTTTCTTATGTTAAACATTTTCTTTTTTAGCACTTCAGAATCGCTTGGATTTGTAGATAACTCTCTTATACCTTTTATATTAATAATGGTCTTCGAAGTTAAGCTAGCTAGAAACTCACTAATAAACATACCATCCAGTAAGTAACTTGCATCTATCGTAACAGAAAAATTAATATCGAGATGTTCATATTGCTTACAATATCTGAGTTGCTCCAACACTAGCTGTTTATCAATTTCATAATCCAAAGGTTCATCCCATGTACCACAATCAGACACTTTGAATCCTTTTTTTGAATAAATTGATCGAATAGACGAAAAAAATTTCTAACATTCTAATTCTACTATCCTTTGTACAAGAAACCGGACGGGATAAAAAAGAAAACTTGAGTGCTTTTCCACCATTATAAACAACTACCGAATCACCTTTGCTTGGAACATGCTTAAGAAAAAAGACAGGCTTCCCCGACGATATCAGTTTTTTAATTCTTTCTACCATTTGATCATCCTTCACACTAACACATGTCTAAGCGCACGTGTTACGTTTTGTTACAGAGGACATTACTAGTGAGCTCTAGACTTATAAAACAAAAAATATTTCCATGTCGATCAATTTTTTTTATCGTGGTCAGCCTTGTTAATTTAACAGCGCAAAGCATTTGTTAAAAGAGAAGCTCGTTAATTACGTTGTCCAGCAGTTTAAAGTTAGCCTACCCAGCTGTTGGCATTAGTGGCTCAAGCTATCGCGACAAAGTGGATCTTGACCATCTAGGAAAATCCAAGAGTTAGCCAAACGTTACCCTGCGTATAGGTTTTGTAAAATATTCAAATTTTTCAGGCAATGGGGATACTCGGGGAATCACAAACGAGTTTATCGAGTCTACTGCTTGCTCAAACTAAATTTTCGTCGTAAGGGTACGCGCCGTCCACTCGTCGTTTCTGAACTTATGAACGGCCGATTGAAGATGGATTTTCTTAATGATGCGCTTCATTATCGAATACGATTCCGGAAGTTAAAAATCGTCGGTGATTAAAATCGAGACGTATTGGACATTTAAATAGATCTTATTTTACCTGCACGGCGACTTATTCGAACCTACAAAGGCTTATCACATGGCGCGACCATCAAAGAGCAGGGTAGGCAAAGGGAATAGATTGATCGCAAAGGTATCTGCAGAATGGAGCAAAGAACAGTGAGTTGTCTTGGAGTTCTTTGAGTTCCAAAACAAAACTCATTCATTGAGCGATTTAATCGTACATATCGAAACGAATTACTCGATATGTACGTTTTTAGTAGCTTGAATCAAGTTCGAGAAATGACCGATAAATGCATACAAGAGTAAAACGAAAAGTGCTTTCATGGCTATCTTGAAGATCTCACTCTTTGGAATATCAAGCCAAATGTGAATAAGGGGGAACATCTGATTTTAATTGTCACTAAAAAAAACAGTGATGGTTACACATTCGGAAGTCACCTCTTGAAAAGTTCCTTGATCTAGATCACGTTGTTCGTATTAAATTTGAGCAAAAGGTGGCATTTGTCGTAAAATTTAATTTGTCAAAAGGACAAGTGTATCTGTTTGCCTTATGCAAAATTTATATAGTTTGACGTGTTTACTGTCGAATAAAGTACGTCTGGTGATTGTATTAATGTGATAGTTGAAATGTAACATGCTGAAATAATAAGTAAATACACTCTTTTATTAGGGGTGGTTACCCATCGATAAAACTAGGATATTAGCACCTTGGCAATATAAGCTTATTTTAAGAAAAAGACTCGTTCGATGATTCGATGATTCGATGATTCGATGAATTGGTATTCCTACTACCTTTAAAATAAGAGTTGATACATTTAAAGCTTCCTTAGACGACTAACTATGGAATTGGATATGAATAATTTTTTAGAAGAACTGGAAATTGAGCTTGAATTTATAGAGGATAGATGTTCGCTTTTACAAGCAATAGTTTTTAATTCGGGCGTTGATTCTCTTAGTACAATACAGAATAGCCTTGTTGAGCAGCAATATAAAGTTATGAAAACGTACATTGCTATTTTGAAAATAAGAATTATAACTTTGAAAGAATTGGAGTTTGGTGATGAGAGTACTTGCATGGTTGGAGGGGCGATAAAAAATGATCTCGTTGATGCTCATAGCATTGATATAGAGAGGAATTATACCAACCCTGTGTAATTTTTTATTTTCCTTATGGAAACATTCATTAGTTAGATTAATAGTATAAATTCATAATTCAGTAGGTGCTGAAAAATAATTTATTATAGATATTGTATCTAATTGATTCTTTCTCAACTATTTAACATTAACTTTCTTAACTTTCTTAACTAGTGATAACATGACTTTTATAAGTTGTTATTTTATCACCCCAACGGGCGAGCTTTTTGTATAGAGAAATCCCCCAGTCAGGCCGGGGGTAGTAAAGCTTTCTACTATGAGTCAATATAAAACCCCTTTTAATTTGTTATAACAGTCTTGCGGTCTGGCAACTGTAAGGGTTAAATCAAAATTAAAAGGGGGTTCCAATGGGGTACTAAAAGAGCTTGGCGCGCACGCGATGGAGTTTTATATATCACATAGTATTTGCCCGAAATATAAAAGACCGGTGTCCTACAGAGAAAAACGTAGAGTGGTAGTTGAAATATTGAGGCAACTATGTGAATGGAAAAAGGTTAACATTCTTTAAGTGGAATGCTGCCCAGATCATATCCACATGCTTCTAGAAAACCCACGCATAATGAGTGATTTAGCTTTTATGGGGTATTTGAAAGGTAAAAGTAGCCTGATGCTTTATGAGGGATTTGAAGTTTAAGTAGCGAAATCGCGAGCTTTGGTACCGAGGGTATTATGTAGATACAGTTGGTAAAAATACGAGCAAGATACAAAGTTACATCAAGCACCATCTAGAGCAGGATAAAATGGGGAGAGCAATTGTAGAAACCATACACAACCCGTTAACGAACAAACGTAATCGTCATATGCAAATGTTAGAGGCAGGGAGCTGATTGTAAGAAAGCCTCGAAAAACCTCCGACTATGCCGGAGGATTTTTTTGTGGTGCAAGAGTTTACAGATAACATACTGTCGCCTATATAACCTTGAGCATAATAGTATATGGATTATTTAAACATGGAATCTAAGTGATGTGGCAGAGTTTAATTTTCTTTTTAAGATTGACATACATATAGAAGCAATTAAAATTTCTTAAGTGATCTATACAGTGCGTATGCTTTGGAATGAGTTAACTTGTGTCTCTCCTGTAAATTTTTTATTGTGACCTGACCTGATTTAACTTCTTTATGTGTAATTAAAATAATAGATGATTTTACTGCGTACTTTCTACTAATATTAACCAACTTTTCTAACTCCATCATTACCTCTACACCTCTACATTTAGCGTTTGGATATCTTATTGTAATTGATTGCTAATTAATGGTAGCGCTCAATCTATCATAATAAATAAACTAAGAGTAAAAAAAGTTTTTGTCGTCAAATGGGAATAATTTGTAGAGCTTTTTAAAATAATTTATTCTTCACGCAATAAAGGCATTATAAATGTATATTTAAATTTGTTATAATTAACGATTTATGCTATTTACATGACGGATAATCGCATGCTAGCACAATGTATATGTGTGGCGTTTTTATGTGGTTGTTATTGTTCACATTTATTGTAATGATTAGTCGCTAGCTCGCGAATCACCTCATAATTTCTAATAAAAAGAACGAATAGACGTGCATCGCACATTATGATCTAATTAATTTCGCCAAAAACACACCTTATCAAACGGGTCTAATAGGGATAGCTAACGATGCGTGACATTCAAATTCTATAACAAACTCTTGAAGGCCAATGCCCTAACATTCACAAGCAACGACAAGATCTCTTACACTTGTCACTAAAAGCGTTCTCAATGGCTCTGATTTAACCTTCACTTAAGCTTGGAAGAAAACTGAAAACGAAAACCACCGTCAAACGCGTCGACAGACTGCTTGGAAACCAACAATTACAGACATCATTTATAAGTGGTAAGTACACACAGTTACATGAGCTAATCCATGTCGTATTGTCCTTTTTGATTGGTCTGTTGCTCGTAAGTAACCCCGCTATATGACACTTAGGGAATCCGTCGCACTCGATGGGCGAGCGGTCACCATTTATGAACAAGTTTTTGAATATAAACACTATAACTCACAGAAAAACCATTAAACATCTCAACCAATTACAGAAAATTCTACCCAAAACACCTCTCCGATCATCGTATTAGATGCAGGATTTAGAAATACTTGATTTAGGCAAGTTCAAGAGAAAAGATGGTTTTGCCTCGGTAGAGTTCGAGGCGATTATCCTTAAAACAGACTAATGAAAACGGAAGATCAAACAAAACGTTCTACCCAAATGCTAAGCATCTAGGACAATGCAACATATGTCTCGCGATAGAAGAAGTAGAAAAGGTGCTATTCTTGCATGAACCTAATAAGTTACCGCTCTGACTTGTTGACTTTAAGGTAAGGAGTTTTTTTGCTCGTGATGAAACTACTATTTCTACAAGCATGGCAATACATTCATTTGTATCCAGTAATGTGTGTTTCCCCTATTTTGCGCAGGCAGCAATTTCTGTGATACATCTGTTTTGAATATATAAGTAAGTTGACACTGTAGTGGTCAACTAAAATTGACCACGGTTTTAGAGGTTTCCCAATATAGTCGTTCTGATTCATTGGGAATTAGGCCACCGTTATACTGATGTGGCCTGAGTTGGCAGTAATAACCGATAACGTAGCGGGATCTCTTGTTGATCTTC
The DNA here is from genome assembly GCF_009938205.1 of Vibrio panuliri. NCBI lineage: Bacteria > Pseudomonadati > Pseudomonadota > Gammaproteobacteria > Vibrionales > Vibrionaceae > Vibrio > Vibrio panuliri. Next base: position 660,758 of record NZ_AP019655.1, read on the forward strand.
AGCAAAGCTGCGATAACCCACAGTTGCCCCATTCCGTCTTCAGACTTCTAAAGAAGCGTTCCATCGGCGCATTATACCAACAGTTTACTCGGCGAGATAAACTCTGTTTTATTTGAAGGCGCCACGGCAATTGACGATATTTACGGCTAGTATAATGGCTGCCTTGATCGCTATGGAACATAACACCTTAGGCTTACCACGGGACTCATAAGCTATCTAAAGTGCCTTGCCTGTTAGCCTTGAATCAGGTGATAGAGACATCGACCAACCACTTTTCAGGCAAAAAGGTTGATAACAACCGCTAAATACATCTACCGATTACTTGTCCAAATATACGTAACGTCACCAGCCCGGACTACATTTGGTGCAGTACCCGCAAACTGGCGACCTAAGTGATTTGGAATTTCAATGTGTTCTTGTGAAGCATTCGTAAACACTCCTAAAATAGGTGTATTCCGACTTAGAGTCCTTCTGTTTAAACTGAATCAAACTGAGAACGCTGATGAAAAAATCATGCTATACAGAATCACAGATCGTTAAGTTTTTGAGGGAAGTTGAGTTAGGGAGAAAAGTGTTTGATGTTTGTCGGGAATACGGCATTGCAGATGCAACCTATTACAATTGGAAATCCAAATGCGGCGGTATGGAAAGCTCCGATATTAAGCGACTGAAAGCGCTTGAAAATGAAAATAGCCGATTAAAACAAATGTATGCCGATTTAAGTTTGGGTCACTCCATTCTTAAAGACGTTATCGAAAAAAGCTGTAAGGCCATCAGTACGCCGTGAGCTAGTTGACTACGTGAAGCAAGAGCACGTAGTCAGCTTGCGCAGAGCGTGCCGAGTTGTTGGCATTAGTGACTCAGTTTATCGATACCAACCAGATGTCCATCGAGATGATGAGATCATTGATGCACTTCAGAAAGCGGTTAAATGTTCTCCAACTTATGGTTTTAGTAAGTTATTCAAGACTCTAAAACGATGGCATTACAAGTGAAACCATAAACGTGTTCATCGTGTATACCGCTTGTTGAACTTGAATATGCGACGACGAGGAAGCGATTATCAACTCGTAATCCGATGCCTCTTGCGTTCCTGAACAAGCAAACATGTGCTGGTCTATGGACATCATGAGCGATTCATTAATGTGTGGACGTCGCTTCCGAACATTTAATCTATTAGATGATCTTAACCGCGAAACTCTCGTCATAGAAATAGATTTGAGTTTACCGACTGCGCGTGTACTTCGAATTCTTGAGCGGGTTGCAGCTTGGCGCGGCTATCCACGAAAAATTCGGATGGACAACGGACCAGAATTTATTTCGATGCAACTAGCAGAAAGGGCTGAGTTGAATCAGATGGAGCTAGAGTTCATCAAGCCAGAAAAGCCTACCCCAAACTCATACATTGAACGTTTTAACAGAACTTATCGTGATGCCATTCTGAATATGCACGTGTTTAAGACGTTTAGTGATGTTCGAGACCGTACAGAATATGGTTGAAAGAATATAAACCATGAACGACCGCATAACTCACTAGGAGATCTAACCCCGTGGGAATATTTGGCTAAATCACAGCAAAGGGAAAACTCTAATTTTGAGTGCCACTAAAAAAGGGATGTTGACAGTCTATCCTTAGACTTTAAAGCTGAAACTTTGAAAATAACACAGAATTTAGGATAGTCTCAAATGAAATGCCAGTTAAAATTATAGCTATTCGCGTTTTAAATGGTTTGCATAGTGAACATTTTACCCTCTTTTATTCCAAAACCATTTCTTCCCCTCTTTGATCTCACTCGTTCGTGTGGACTTAGCGTTTCTATTTGAACTGCCCAAAATTAATTGTTATTTATCAATAAACTACTCTTTTTTGTTTTTTTTGGGACCGTGTTTAAAAAATACGTCACGATAATTTTATCGTTAAAATTTATTTATCATTTAATAAATAATATTTGTTTTACAATTTTTACAATTTTTACAATTTTTACAAGGTTGCTGTAGATTAAGAGGTTACTTAAACCATGATCTCCAATTTTCTGACTGGGTTGTGTCAACCTTATTATAGGACGGGTCAAAAAAAGAAAAAAGAAAAAAAGAAAAGGTATGTGCTTTTTTTGGTTCTCGTGACAGGTGCTAACTCTGTTTTTGCAGCCCCTGAAACGATACTCAAAAAGCGCGTCAGCGTAGAAGCGGTAGTCGTGAGCTCTACTTGCTCTGTTTCTATTGACGGTGGCAGTGGTGCTCGCAATAACCAAATCTCGTTTGGTCAATATAACAAGTCATTAAGAGCTGGGATGTTGAGTCGAAATTATTCGATAAAACTCTTTGAACGTGGATCAACCACGCCAGGGTGCAGTGCATTTTTAGTGGGCAGCGGTCTGGTTTCTTTGAATTTTGGTTATAACTCTCCTTGGCAATTGGATGCAACGGGTGTGGTGACGACGGGCGTTGGTAGTGGTGTACGCATCTTGGTTTCTCCGACGGATGTAGGTGAAGCCAGCTCACTGGCACCTATTACATCGAGTAACAAGGTTATTCGTTACTCCACGGCATTTGCAACACGTGGGGTGTTTGGGTTTAACGCACAGGTGACTGGGTTAGACCGAGCAAAGGTAGGGGACTATCGCGGTAATCTATCGGTTATGGTGTCTTATCAATGAAATTAGTAGTTAAAGTTAAAGTCTCGTTCGTTGCCGCGGCGATTTTAGCTGGTTTGTACGGAACGGTTACTCAAGCGGTCGAGCTTGATTTGAGCTTCATTCGCGGGGGAGAGCAAAATACCAGTCAGCTAGTGCAAGGGTTGGGCGGAAAATACATCTCGGGACGTTACTTGGTTGATATTACGCTGAATGAAAAGGACGCAGGGCGCCGAATTATCACTATTAGTGAAAGTGATACCGAGGTGCTTTGTTTGAGTGAACAGTGGTTATCTGAAGTGGGTTCTGAAGTGGGTGTGGTAATACGCCCCGATTTTTATCAGCTTTTTTTTGATGCGCAGCGTCAGTGTTATCAGTTGGAGTTAGAGCCAAACACTAAGGTGGATTTTGAGTTTTCTACTCAGCAGTTTTCCCTCTCTATTCCTCAGCGAGGATTGCAACAAAAGCATGAGCAAGCTCAAGAGTGGGATTACGGTACAAGCGCGTTAAGACTAAGCTACAACGCAAACGTGAATGCCAATGAAGTGGATGTTTTTATGTATAGCTCTATTGGAATTAAGGTAAATGTTGGTAAGTGGGTAGCCAGCTCTTCGTTGAGTATTACGGAAGATAACGTTGACTTGCCATTACTGACCGCTAGTCGCGCGTTGTACGACTTAAAAGCGGATTTGACGCTTGGTCGAACCTTTACCAGTAACTCTTTGGTGGGTGGCGTAAGTTTGGTGGGGGTGGGTTTGGTGAGTAACAGCTCGATGTCACCCAGTGATTTGGGTTATGCCCCTGCCTTTACAGGGATTGCTAAAACGAACGCGCGAGTGTCTTTGGTGCAAGGTGGTGTGACAATTTATTCAGAGTTAATGCCGCCGGGTCCTTTTGAAATCAGTGGTGTCAACCTTCTCAGCAGTGGGGATGTGACCATGGTGATAAAGGAGAACAATGGTGAGATATCAAGGCAGTTCTTTCCGTTAACGATTTTGCCGAATATGCTCACGCCGGGTGAAATGGAGTACAGCGTACAGGTCGGTGTGCGTGATGATAAATCTAAGCTGCCAGGGATTTTTGTTGCAGGTTCGTATGGTTACGGTTTTGAGGCGGTCACGTTACGCGGGAATTCTTTGTTACATGCAAACTACATGGCAACAGGTTTAGCGTTGGTTCGTGGGCTGGGTACATTCGGTACAATTGGTATGGAAGGGGTTTACTCATTTGCGCAGTACCAAGATGGACTGATTCGCAATGGTGGTCGTTTATCTCTGACCTATGGCAAAACCTTTGGGCAAGGGACGGATCTACAGTTAGTCAGTGCGCAATACATCTCGGAAGAGTTTGTTGAGTTTTCAGGCTTTAACCCAAGTGAAACAGAGTTTTTTGGAACGCAGCAAAAGAATCAGTATGAGCTGAGTATTAGTCATCATCTCAATACGGAAATTAACTTAGGTCTAAGTGCATACCGACGAGCGTTTTGGAATGACGAAGATGTCAATATAGGGTTAAGCGGGAAAATTTCGGGGCGCTTTGATTTTCTTAGCCTCTCTCTCGGGGCGGATTACAGCAAAACGGGCGATGAAGATACTTACAACGTTTCGCTATCCGCGTCGATTCCATTTAGTACCTTTGATAAGACAGTGGCGACTTTTGCTGGGGTGACGGTGAGCGATACTGGTAGTGAGAATTACACCGCTGGCGTGAGTTCATCAATCGGTAAACGCGTTGATTACTCAGCAAGTACCAGTTGGTCAAATTCGGTTGGCGAGAGTACTTATTCGCTGCAATCTAGTTACCGAGGGGATCGTGTCATGTTAAATGGTCGTATTTCACAAAGTGGTGGAAACGTGACAGGCTCAGCCTCTGTATCGGGCGCGGTGATTGTGCTTCCAAAGCAAAATGACTGGATATTAACGCGCAATATTTCTGACACGATTGCGATTGCTAATGTGAAAGATACGCCGGGAGTGGAGTTTGATTCCTCTCCTTACCCGAGTAATGACAAGGGTAACGCGGTTATTCCGTTGCGTAGCTATCGCTCGAACAAAATCACATTAAGTGGCTCGACACTGCCGCTGAATTTGGAGTTGTTAACTACCAGTCAAGATGTACTGCCAACCGCCAGCTCAGTGGTACTGCTACCTTTTGAGGCTGTTGAGGTGAAGCGTTATCTATTCCAAATCAAGGATAAGCAAGGTCGCTTTGTGCAAAACGGTACGTGGGCAACCTCCGCTTCGGGGCTTCCCCTCGGTTTTATTGCTCAAAATGGCGTGTTGTTTGTCAACTCCGTTGTCAGCTTATCTGGTTTGATTTTAGGCGACTGCCAAATATCTGCCTCAAAAATTAAAGAAACCATAGAATTACAAGAGGTGACGTGTGATTAAAAAACGTGTGATGTTGGCCCTGATGGGTTCTTTACTGACTTGGAATAGTGCGCATGCAGCGCTAGCGTTGGATGCAACTCGTTACATCTACAAAGGGAATGAGCAGTTCATCTCAGTGACAGCGAATAATGAATCAAAGAGTGAATATGGCGCGCAGGTTTGGGTAGATAACATTGTTGAAAAAGACACCAGACCAACCTTTATTGCTACTCCTTCTTTTTTTCGCATTAAAGAAGAAGGTCGTCAGGTGTTTCGCATACTAAAAGTGTCTGATCATATGTCAAAAGAAAAGGAGTCCGTCTACTGGCTAAATTTACAGGAAATCCCGCAAGCCCGTGAAGGAAGTGGTATTTCGATGGCGATTCGCACTCAGGTGAAACTGATTTATCGACCAACAGCGATTGTTGAAGGGCGTGATGGCGCAGAAGCAAACATGACAATTGAATACCAACCTGGCTCTCAATGGTTGGTGAATAGTACCCCTTACATCTTTGCCATTGGTGCGGTACATGATAGCGAAGGTAAAGGTATCGAATTTACCCCTGAAGAACGTGACAATTTAACCCTCTTTATGCCGGGTGACCGAGTGGAAGTGACGGGGCATACCGTGGAATCGGTTAATGCGTTAAGCGACTACGGAAACTTAGAAGAGTTTGAGTTAAAGCAAATGAAAAAGAAATAATCATGAAAAAGAGTAGTGCCATTGTTGCGTTATGGATTGGATTGGTCATTGCCTCACTCTCTTTCGCTGAAACATTAATCCTACCGGACTTTAACAATGCGTTAGGGACGGTGAATGGCGACGTGGTGAACGAAGAAGTGCAGATTGCAAAGTCTCTAGTCAATCCGGTATTGCTTTCAGTGCGACAAGCGGAGTTAAGTGCGCCGCTACAAACTATTGTAATAAAGGATGTGCAACTTATTCAACAGTCGGGAGGGGCAGTGGAAATATTGCTCACCACCATGCAGCGCAATCAACGCATTCGTACGCACTTATCGCTAGGGCTTTGGTTAGACGATGAGGCTGTAAATATGAGTGCTAAAGCGTCGGGGAGTTCTGTGTTACTGACGGTGCCTGCGGCTTTCAAGCAATTAGAGGTAAGAGCTATGTCACCACTTAGTATCACATTGCCAGTGAGTTTTAAAGGACCGTTTCAATTTGACATTGAGATAGAAGGTCAATCTTAATGACGTTCTACTTAGAGATTGAGTGCGTATTCCATTGCGGTTAACAGCTGACCGCAATTGAATGTGACACGCTGTTTAAGGTTTCACACTTTATTAATTCTCACAAAGAGAGGATGAACTCATGAAAAAATATTTAGCGATAGTGCTATTTACCTTGATGGGATTGTCGGGGGGCGTAAATGCGGCGTTCGTTGAATCAGCCACTGGCAATGCATCTTACAACCTGACTTTTAGTGGTACGATTTTGGATGTCCGTCCTGTATGGGTTTGGGAAATTCCTGATGCATCAAAAACAGCGATGACGGGATTAAGTGCACTTGTTATTAACGGTATTCAACGTAACGGTAGCACCACGTTCACTTTTCCATCGAAAGATGCGGTAACGCTTATCCACGGTTACATGAAAGGCATCTCAGCAATGGGTGGTATTGGTCTGACGCCTGTGATTAAAGTGGGTAACGACGGATCAACGGTAACAATGAATGGTACGACGCAAGCAGTAACGGTTGTTGCAACAGGGACTATATCAGGCACAGCGGTTGCAGCAGGTACGATGCGTGTGAATGCAACCGCTTACCTAGGTGGTGCATTGTTTGATGGTACAGCGGCGAAATACTTCGGTGCGACTCAAGCTCAAACCTTGTTAGCTGACAACCAAACTGGGTTTACTACAATTTACCCAAGTATCGCAGAGGGCACGAGTACGTTTGCACAAGCTGAAGCGCTTCTAGCTAACCAAGCAAGCACGAAAATATCGGGTGCGTACTCGGTGAGTATCGATGATTACACGTTGATGTTCCCATCGGGAAGCTTACCAGACACTTGGGCCGCGATTATTCCGGTCACGGTTACACTGAAATAAGTTCAGTCGTCGTTAGTTTGATTAAATAAATTAGGTATAGAATCATGAAAAAGACACTAATAGCACTTTCTATGCTGACCGCACTTGTGTCAGCAAACCAAGCTCTCGCGGCTTTTTCGGATGCGCCAGCGAACGGAGACCTGACTATTACGGGCACCCTAACCAACATCAACCCTAAATGGTTGTGGCAAATTCCAGATGCGACTAAGGCTAAAGTTAGCAACATCGTTACCTACAAAATCACAGCTATACCAAACGGCGAAAATAGTGAGTTTGAAGTGTTAAAAGGCGAAACACTGGACTTTTTACAGGGCTATACGAAAACTGCTTCGGTGGCTGGTGGTGGTGCAGGTATGACACCAGTTGTGACGATTGCGGGCACAAAGTGGAATGAAGATAATAGTGCATCCCCGCGCTCGGTTACAGTGACAACCACAACGGGCACGGGTGAGTCTGCAACAACGGCGAATACGGGGACAATGACATTTGACGTTACTCAAGGGGTGTCAATAGCGTTAAGGTATGCTGATCTTACTGGAAGTGGCTTTAAATCAATTGTTTATGATGGTGTAAGCGCGCCTGTTTCTGTTCCAATTCTACTTACTGCAGCTCAAATTATGCGTAATAATGTAAAACATTTTTCTGCTGTCTACACTAACGAGGATACAAGTGCGGGCTCCAACTTTTTCCAGAATGATATACTCCGGTTCCTTAGAGGAGATATTGGTAAAGCCGACATAGGAAGAAATAGTTTTGTATCTGCTGGGTACGCCTCTAAAATTAACAACTTCAAGCTAGTTTTCCCAACAGCCAGCGTTCCCACCTCTTGGAACGCGACCATCCCTGTGACGATTTCTATGAAATAATACTCAGCGAAGGTTAAGTCATGCTCCCCACTTTTAGGGGGGCATGCTTTCTGACTTATCCGTTGTAAATATTAACAAGATATTCATTTTTAAAACAGGACTACCTCAGTGTTATTCCAACAAGTGAAACTCAGCAGACAGCGTTGATTCATTCACCCCACCACGCGAGGATGTACAAGGTTCATTATGAAAAAGAAGAGATTGTTCTTATGGCTTTTATTAGGTGCAACCGCAGTGCCGGCCGAAACCAAACAATTTGTGATGCCGAGCGACATTGAGTTCTCAGGCTCAGTCCTAGAAACCGCGCCTAACTGGTTATGGCAATTAGAGCCTACTACTCGCGCTTGGGCAACGGACTGGTTCGCAGTTGAGAATGAGGCGACTCGAGATGGTGAGGCGTTTGTGTTTAATTACGCAGTCAAGAATGCGAAGGGTCGCGCGGCTTTAGTTCTAGGTTATATGAAAAGCGACGCCAGTACTGGACGCCGTGGACTCGCACCAGAAGTCAGCATTGTGGATATTAATGGTGCTTCAGTCGTTCTTAATGGCAATATTGTGAAACAGCGCATTAGTATTGAAGCACTTGGTAAAACCAAAGATGAACGTACCGTTAAGGGCGCTCTGAGCTTTTCGGTTGAATCTGCGTTTGGTGCTTTATATAAGCGGAAAGGTGTTACAGATAAATTTTTTGCCGAAGCGTACAACAACAGTATTGGATGGGCTGCATTCAGCCTTATTCGTTGGTACTTAGGCGATTACATCAATGATGAGTATCGCTTTAACGAGGCGGGAAAAATGATGAATGAAACCTACATTCGTCCAGAATCGAGTGTGTCGATTGAAGCCATTATTGATGGCACTCGCGAGCCGACTGTGATTTGTGACGTCATTGGCAGTTTTACTTCCCATTTGTCGGAAGTAAGTACGCGCTGGATTGAAGTGCCTAAAACGTGGACTGCGTCGATGACCATTAATGTCCGCATGAAGTAATTCAAAATTAATAGCATGAAGCAATGAGCTGTGGGGCTTGTGGCAAAAAATATCTTAATGTGAGTTTTGATTGGAAGGAAACCGATTTTAGTTGAAAACGACCTCAATATTGAACAATTGATTTGCCAGATCTAAGTCTGAGTTAGTTTGTTTATTTTTGGATGATGAGCAATAGCTCCCGATACGGATTTCCTCTTATCTACTTGGGTGAGCAAGAAGCGGATAAGTTATTAATGGATAATGCTGCATTGTTATTGCTTGATGTATCTGCGGTATGGTCTGGGATTGAATTGATGGATGGATTCAATATCAAACAAGGAACGTCGCTATACGAAGATACTAAGAAAGTGATTGAAGTTACTGTAGTTAATAGTCGAGAGTTGGAGCATAGACAGAGAAAAGCCTCAGCTTAAAGCTGGTGTTTGTGACTTGGTGTTGTCATATCAGGTCACTGCTCCATAGGTGTGATACCAAGCATAAAGCGGCGTAATTTCAGCACGTAAGTATGAAGGGGTCAAGGTCATGGCAAATATATATAAATTTCCAACGCCAAAACGAGTTGATAAGGCAATTATCAACTCTAAACCCCGTTTGGTAGTTTCACTGTGTTAAGTAGACCGAATATTGATCGGACACATGGGTATAGATGCCAATCGCTTTCTCGCAGTAGCAGTAGTACCGGGTATAATATGCAGCCAACAAGCTGTCGGCTCGGATCCGAAAGTGCTGTGCGTCGGATAAAGATAGCTGGCCAGATCCGTGCACCTCAATAAACGGGATGGTGTTGGTTTATGATCTCGGTGCTTGTCGCTGTGATGGTTTCTTCGCGCACGTAAAATTGCAAAACATGACGCAACATATCCACAAACATATTATCAACGCAGCGCTCATGGCTACGACACCGAGATTGGGAGTCGGGAAAATCAGCGTTTTGTAGAAATTCTTGGCTCTGGCGTGGTGTTGCTATACTGGGATAAAGTGCCGGGTGTAGTGGTCAACTAAAATTAGTCACGGTTTAAGAGCTTTCCCAAAATATTCGTCTGTCGTGCCACTCAGTAATAGTTTCATGTCATTACAAGGAGCGATTAACCGATCCTTCATCGAAATCTACATTGCATTTTGGTTGAGACTTGAAGTAATTATTTTGTTGGGGACATTATATTAATAAAGTACTAGGCGTAATAGCTATAGCTAAGTCAGCTATTATGATAACATTTTTCTTTCGCTTTATTATAACTTTCCAAATAATTTCATGATGTTACTTAATCCAAACCTATTAGAGCTAGAACGTTAAATTGTGCTACATCTACTACCATCAATAAAAGTTGTTGAAATATTTTTATTGAATGACAATAATTTTTTTTTCATATCCGTTGTGGTGGGTAAGTTATTGTTTATAAATAATTAATTTGCAATCTGGCTCTGTGGCTAATTTTGTTTGTGTTGTGTTTTTATTTTTAAGTTTCGATACTCAGGACTAACAATTAGTCAGTCCAATAGAGATATCAACTGTATATGAAATGTAAACAAAACCTACAAAGCGAGTTGTTAAGTGTGCTGTTTGGTGTGGTGTGCTTTACAGCATCAAGTTTCTCCTTTGCCAGTTCAAATTTGGTTATTGAGTCTACTATTCTCAACGACGAAGATATTACGAAAATAATTGAAGACTCTACGTTAGGTACATCACTTTCTTTTGAATTGTTGGATTCAAATCTTAAGAGTATTTTAATTGATAAATACGATATTTTAGTTCCTATTATTTCAATTGAGAATAATGATGGGTTTGATGTAATAAAAGCTGAAGCTAGTCAATATGAAAGTATCACAGATAATTTTGATGATAATATTCATAATCTAGTCTGTGAACAATTATGTTCTAAAAATGACATTCGTAAAAAGGACTTGTTGGGTGTTGTTAATAGCATCGATAGCATTAACTCCTTATCTGCTCATTTGGAACTTTTACCGGGTAGTTTACCAAGGCATAGCGATTTGATTGTTGATGTAAAACCAAAGAAAAATTTTTTTGCGTCTAGAGGCGGATAATCGAGGTAATGAATACACGGGTAATTACGTGTATTCACTTTATGGACAAATTAATTCCACATTTACCAACTATGATCAGATTAATACAAAATTTGAAACGTCCAATCTAATTGGGAAGAAGTCGGCATCCATTTATTATAGTGATTACTTACCATCAATAGATGCTAATTATGACGTCGCAGCTGTATATGACTATTATCTTTTAAAAAAGGAATTACAAAAATTCCAAATAACTGGAGATAGTTTTAAATACTCGTTTATGATAAGAAAGGTTCCCTTTTTTGATTATGCGTCATCCATAAATGCAGGGGTTACCTTTGTTGATAATACAAGTCATTTATTAGGATTATCAACAGATAAAGATATTGTTTATAGTGAGATTGGCTATACAAAAAAAATACGATAACTTTGATGGGTTTCGTGCTGTTGTCAACTTTAACTATGTGAGCGGGGATGTGAGCTTTGGTGATCAACAAGCTGAAGAGATCGATTCGGACTCCGTCAATATTGGTGGTAACTTTAAAATATTGCGTTCGTATTTTAATGCATCTTATCAGTTTTTTCCATACGAAGTAGAATTACTTATGAGAGGTCAGTTGGCTAATCATAAAAACTTAGCTAATGAGTTAAAAATTGATATTGGAGATAGTCTATTTTCTTATCAACGCGGTTTCACCATTAATGATGGAATATTAAATGCTATTTCACTATCAAGATATGATTTGGTTTTCAATCAAAATCTGAAATATGGGGTAAACTATCAAATGCTTATGGCTATATTCAAGATGCTCAGCCTTATTTCAGCGATAACAACAAGGTTAATATCTATGATCTTTCGTTATTCTTAAAAGGGGAGTGGAGTGGTTTAAGTTACGAAATGTCTTTCAGCAAAGCACTTGGTGCTAAAGTGCATAATGCACTCCACGATGATAGATTTTTATTTACAATAGGTAAAACCTTTAATTTTTAGGGGAGGATGTATGAAAATTAATAGTATCTACTTAAGTATTGCTGTTACCGTAGCCAGCTTTAGAGCATTTGCATTACCTAATGCATCTCCAACGATTGTAAGTGGTGATGGTCAAGTGACTACTACTGGTTCTTCAATGTTGATTAATCACACGGCAAATAAGTCTATTCTTAATTGGAAGTCGTTTAATATCGGTGTTGGTGAATCTGTCAATGTTACTATGCCAAATGCGGCGTCTGCTCTTTACCGTGTGTCTGGAAGTGCTACCAATATTTTTGGTCAACTGAATGTACCTAATGGTCAGCTTTATGTCGTTAATCCTGCGGGTATAACACTAGGCGATGGCTCAGTCATTAGAGGGGCAAATGTTACACTTTCAACATCCTCTATCACCGATGGTGACTTCATTTCCGGAAATTTAAATGCGACAGCAAAAGGTGTAATTAATATACATGACACAGTAAATCTGGATGGTGTAGTAACATTAAAAGGCTCGAGAATTATAGTCGGAGCAGGTCTAGAAACCCCCGGACACATTGTGGGTAAGAATGGCTCGACTATTCATTTATTAGGGAATGATTATGTTTGGTTATATCCGAATTCAACAATTAAAGCTGTAGATTCCGGGGATATAGATGTAAATATAATTTCAAGTAATGATGATCCTAACTTTAACGCAAGGGCCGTGTTTCAAAATGGAGCTATGTTAGACGCGGGGCAAGGAAAAGTAGAGATTAGAGCCACCCAATCACTAATAGGTAGATATGATGGCAGTTCAAAAACGGTGACCTTGAAAGGCGGTTTACTATCTATATTAGGTAGTACTCGTGGTGTTAGTTTGTACAATCCAATCATTACAGCTAAAAACTTACATATTGAAGGAAACACTTCTTTAGGAGAAAACGGACTTCCGGGAGACGGTATATTTATTGCTGGTGGTCAGGTCGAATTTAATGTCGAAAATGGTGAAGTGATAGGTAGGGACTTGCGTGAAGGTACTAATTTACAGACCGCTGGAATAAGGATTATTACAAACGGGGAAACTTCACTAGACCCCTCCTTTAAACCTAAATTTAAGATAAATGGTCACGTACGCTTTGAAGGCAGCGGTATCTCCAACTCAGGACTAGTCTTCTACAATAGGATGAATAAAAGTGATAGACCTGCTATTACATTTGAAGTCACACCCGGGTCAACATTAACTATGCTAGGGCACGCTACTGGTGTGTCGGGCGGAGCATATGGTGCCAGCGCAGTATCGGGAATTTCTACATTAGGCTTTTTTGGGGCGCCCTCTTTTATGTTTGATAACCAAGGTAGTATCGCATTAGAGGGTGATACAGATTCACCTGAAGGAATTGGGGTAAATTTCAAAGAGCCATCGTCAAATGATGGTGGGCCTTCGAATGTATATATTGCCTCTTCAGAAGGTTCGAATTTCACCATTAATGGTAAAGCACCTGTATTGTCAGGAATTGCTCTTAATACTGAAACTTTTGATACATCGAAAAACAAAGGAAGTGTAGCTCTCACAGGAGAATCAAACAAAGGGGATGGAATTTTGGTAGAAGGGGGTTCTACCACCCTTTCAAATATAACCCTTAAAGGGAATTCAGTTTCTGGTAACGGGGTTTCTATCCAAAGTGTAATAAAAGGCGACAATTTAAATGTCGCAGGTATTAGTACTAGCGGCGCGGGCATTACTGTTGATAAGGGTGTGACTACCTCAGGTAATTCTAGTTTTTCAGGCCAGTCAGTTTCAGGGAAAGGAGTTAATATCTCGGAGAAAATTATTTCCACTGGAGATATTGGTATTAGCGGTAGATCAACCAGTGGTTTTGGTGTTTCTGTTGGCGGTAGTATTGAGTCTACTGATAACGTGAACATCGTTGGTAGTTCTTTTTCTGGAGATGGATTAAACGTTGAAAAAGGCGGAAAAATTACTTCTTCAAATAATCTTAATTTAGGAGGGGTTTCTAAACTGGGTAATGGGGTCAGTCTGTCAGGAGATGTTAAGTCTGAGAATCTATCTGTTACAGCAGATACTGATTCGGGTGTCGCTTTAGTCGCCACAGGTAATATTCAGTCGGCACAGCAACAGATAAATGTAGTAGCTGGAGCAAAAGGAAAATCTACGGCAATTTCAGGCACAGGCTTTGACACTAGCAGTATTAATATCACTAGGGATGACGGTATTCCGCTCTCATTGAAAAACGATGTTGAAATGGCTATTAATGATTCAATAACTGCAATGTCATCAAACCCGTCAATATCGCTAAACCAATTAAGATGTACATCTAAAGAGGAGTGTGCAAGCATCAAATATAGGAAATAAAAGTTCTTAATGGTACGATGGACGAAGTTGTACTATTCAGACGTAGTACTTTGCAGTTTATGTTCATATCTGGGCTAGATTTTCTAGCCCAGATGAGCTCACAAATAATTCTGTGTAACCGCTAGTGTTAACATATGTTACTCAGAGTAGGCGCTAATTGTTTAGTGGTATAGTGAGATTGGCCATTTAGTTAGAAGACATACCACCACTTCACAAGAATATTATGAAATATGCACAAGGTAGTGCTTTAGTACCAAGTTTAAATTAGAAGCAAGCAGGTAATCCTAGTTCAAAACTCTTCAACCTAAGCCAGAATGTTTGCAAATCTAGGTTCGCTAGTTAAGAAAAAGAACGTAACAAAAAAGCGAAAATGAATCCCCTAATTTAATGAGGCCCACAAGTTTGGTGGGGTTCATCGTATGGACCAGTTTTAACTAGTCATTAGTATGTATTGCTTCTTTTCTATGGTGTTAAAAGTCAACAACTAAGCGATAAAATTACATTAATAAATTTGATTGTTATTCATTGTTGTCTACTCATACTCTGTGACGATAAACCGAAATACAAAGGAAGATAATAGCAATTACGTAAGAGGATTATCTAACCGCAAGATGTTTTAGTGTGCTTAAGTGTTTTATCGAAAATTGAGGGTCAGTGTTATGGGGATCACTAAACGTGAATTTGAGATATTAAAAAGGCGTATTGATACTATCTCTGATAATCAGTTGAAAGAACTTAAAACCTTGATAGATGCAAAATTAACAAGAGATAGCTCATGTAACATCACCTCGGAAGAGGTTGATTTTTTGTTGGAAATTTTTAGTCCCACAGATGTAAATTAGTAAAAACAACTCATAAACTTGAAGGCTTCGCAATGAGAGAATTCTGGCTACACTCACATTTTTACAGTTGTCAAGAAGTACAAATGGATTATATCACCAAAGGAGTAGCGTATTAATTTTTCAGGTGGCGCACGCTCAATTTGGTTTCGTAATGATCTAGAAAACTTCAAAAGGCGCCTTATCGCTTTAAGGTTGCTGAAAATGGTGTCATTCAAACGGACGAGCAAGTTATTGCCCTTAAGCGTAATTAAGCATGATGAAAAAGTTTGTTGTGAGATAGAAACAACCCATTCAGGTTATCTAGTCTCTCAAGACACGTTTTAGATGTTGATCTTATCTACCCGCATACATGCTTGATACCTACAGCAAAGTTTCCTTCACTAAGCCCTACATGGCAAAAAATATCAATCACAGCAGCAGATATTGCTTTGGTTTCCGCCGTTTTCAGGCTTAACTTTTACAGAATGGACGTAGTCGCTAAGATGATGTACAACGGTCGATTCATGAATGCGAACAGCTTGTGAAATCATAGTCTAACTCCAACCTTTAGAAGCTAGTAAAACAGCCTTAATGCGGCTACTAACTCTATTGAAAATCAAATATCTTCAATGGTTATGAGTATACTTGCTTGACGACAAAATATTTTTATTATAATGACAATATTTTTTGTTATCCATCAGTGTTACCGAAATGTATTCTTCAAAATAATTTATTTATCCATTAGAAATCTACATTAATCAGAGAGGTGTGATAACCATTCCTGTTGTTAGTTGTCCCTCTATATTTAATTTTCATGATGAAGCGTAAGTGAATATATAAATTGAAACTCTGCACACGCTGGGGTTTAACCTTAAGCATCGAGTTAGTTAAAAGAGACTGCACTCGTAGTTTTTTATTGCTGGTGGCAAAATGTTTAATAAATCGTACAGAAAAATTTTGACTATTTTATTCGCAGTGGTACTTGCAGCCTGTAATAGTGATGGTGAAGGTGCTTTTTCAGATACTCAAGTTAAGGTTGGCTCGGGCTCGGGACAGATACTAACTAACCAGAGGCTGTTGAATATTGCTGTTACACCTCCTTATGTAGATCTTGCTGTTGATACGCAAGTGAATTTAACCGCTACAGGATATTATTCTGATGGTAGTTTTCGGAATATAACTGGGGAAGTGAAGTGGTCGGTTGAAGGAACAACAAAATTGACAAATCAAGGCAACGGAACGTTTCTTACTGGAAAAAACACCGGAAAGGTGAAAGTTTCTGCGAGTTTAGGAAGTGTGAAGAGCACAAATAATACGAGTGTAAATATTGTCGACGTGGCACTAGTTTCACTGCAAGTTACACCACCAAGCTTTGACGTCATTGAAGGTGCAACATATCAACTTCGAGCTGACGCAAATTACAACAACGGGCTTAGTGTGAATGTGTCTTCGAACACTGCCATGATCGATTGGGTAAGTTCTGATACGAGTGTGGCAACAGTCAATGATTCAGGTTTGGTAACTGCAGTTAAAAAAGGTAAGGCGCAAATCTCCGTCTTGTTAAAATCGTCACCACTGGAAAGTAATAAAAGCGTGGCAAATGTTGTAGAAAACCGGGTTGATAGCATTCAGCTTACAACAACTGCCAACACAATCGCTAAGGGCGAATCGGCGAGGTTGACAGCACAAGCAACGTTTCAAGACGGTAACGTTTTAGATGTAACGTCGCTTGCTAGCTATGCTCGAGACAACGATAGTTTCTTGAATGTTGTGACGGGCGGGGTTGTCACTGCCATTGCCGATAGTTCCGGTACTGCTACGGGTATTAAGGCGTCATATAAAGGCGTAGAAAGTAATAAAGTGGATGTCGTAACGACAGCGGCTGTCGTTTCAAGCTTGGCATTAACACCAGAAGGTGCGCGTAGTCTGCCGCGAGGCAATGCGCTGAATCTTTTTGTAAAGGCGACTTATAGCGACGGCACTACTAATTCTGTTACTCCGGCTTGGAGGATTTCAGATTCGACAAAAGTGACGATTTCAGCCAGCAATTTGTTAACGGCAATAAGCTCCACAATTGGAACACCTGTGACCATCAAAGCCTCCTTTGGCGGAGTAGACAGTAACGAAATTGCAATCACCGTCATTGATGCGGCGTTGATGAGCGTCGCAGTAACACCAAATACAGCTGTGAGTATGGCTAAAGGTCTAACGAAACAGTTTCGAGCAACGGGTCGATACAGCGATGGTACAGAACTGGTTTTGAACAACGTTACTTGGCAAAGCAACGAAACAAATGCTGTGACTATAAACGACAGCGGGTTAGCAACTGCTGTGAGCCCAGGGAATACAACCATTGTAGCAACCGCATTAGGAGTCAATAGTACTCCAGTAAATGTGACAGTAACAGAGGCAGAAATTGCGTCACTGTCTGTAGGAAGTGACGTTACGTTACCTAAAGGACGAGCAACACAGGTTTCTGCTCTTGCAACATACACTGATGGTACGGTTAGTAATGTTGGAACTAATTCAGGCATCAATTGGCGATCGAGCGACACAAGTATTGCTACGGTAAGCAATGTCGGCTTGGTGAATCCGAAGGCGGTCGGCGACGCTACGATAACAGCCACAATTAACGGTATATCTGATTCACGTGTTGTTCATGTAACAGATCCCGTTGTTGATTCTATTGCAATTAGTGGGCTGCCTGAGACGGTGACTGTAGGTACTAGTCAGTCTTTCGATGTTATTGCAACTTACTCAAATGGTACTAAAGGCAGTTTGTTTGGTGATAGCAACTTACGTTTCAGTTATAGCATTGGTAGTGTCATCAGCGTAAGCAGTTCAGTGGCGAGCTATAGTTTGTCGTCTCTGGTTGGAGGAAATACAGTCACCTTGACCGCTACTTTAGGAACTGGTGTAAATGCGATTACTGCAGAAAGGATACTTATTGTAGATGAAGCGACGATCGTTTCGCTAGCTGTTAAAAAATCAAACGTTGCTAGCGCGTTAAACGCAAAATCACGTTTCCAATTTATCGCAGAGGCTACGTACAGTAACGGCCAGAAAAAAGATGTAACGAACAATGTAAGTTGGAGCAGCACAGAGTTTGTTATTGGTTCAAAGACTGACAATGGAACTGACGGCGTACTTGATACAAACGCAGGAGTTGACGCTGGAATGGCGGGTGTAAGTGCGGACGTGTCTGCATCTATCGTCGACGTAAACAATAAGGGTGCGACAGTTCGCTCCAATGTAGAGAGTATTTCTACTGTGACACCGAGAAATGTGAGCTGCTATAGCCAGATTACAGCAGGAGGTCTGACTTTGAGTTGTCCTTCTAACAACTTTACTCGACCTAAGAGTTTGACGAAGAGAGACTTTGTCTATTCTGGGGCGTCAGTTGGCGTCTATGAAATCAACGAGCAGGTCACCGACAAACTGAGATATAACGAAGCTGTTGCATACTGTACTGCTGTCGGTGGGCGATTGCCGACTAGAGCTGAACTAGGAACGATATTCTTAGAAGTAGATAAAATTGTCGATTCTAACTTCAAGGTTTATACAAACTATGGATTCCCTACCTACATAAAATATTGGACATCAAGTATTGATCCTGACAATTCTGCTAATCGAATTGTTGTAAATATGAGCCGAAATATTCCAGCGACAATGGTTGAAACTGGATATGGATATGCGGCATGTATTTTGTGATTGAATGCGACTAACCACGTTACGGAAATAAATTACATATATTGAGCACACGGATGGTGCTTATCTACCTAGTTCGTCCATATATTTTGGCGTATTTATTAAGAATAATTTGTATGATAAAACTAAATTCGCTTTGTCTATTGATCTGTTTAAATGTATTGCCAGCTTACTCAGTGGTATCTGCTGAAGCAGATTTTCCGTTTACCCCTTTTATTGAAGTAGTTGGGGGTTATAGTAGGGCTCTAGATTCTGCTATTGACCTGTCGGAAAATTCTGGTGTATATGGTATTGCTTCAGGTATGGAGATATATAAAAACGTAGATCTAAAAGCCCAATACCAAGACTATTCAAAAATAGATGTAGATAGTAAAAGCCTGTCAGTAAAAACAAAATTTTTTAATTACGAACTTTCGTATCGCTATCCTGTTGGTCATGATGTAAGTGTTGTAGCTGGTTTGGGTATAGGTTATTGGAAGATGACGAAGTACCAAGGCAGCGGTAAAATTAAGGCGAATGGTGTGGCTCCAATAACAAGAGTCGGGTTTAATTACGATATTAATAAAAACATATCGGTAAGTCTCTCTTACCAATATGTAAATGCCATAGGTGATCTGTTCACTGGTGAATATGATGCGCACAACATGTTATTTGGGGCTAGATATTCATTTGGAGGGCGCGATGAAATTACACCTCCTGCGGAGCGAGGGGTTGATGAAGAATTCTTCGTTGAAGAGCAGTCCACGACGGTAGCCAGTGCAGTTGTGCCAATGAAGTTTTGTAATAAGATAATCACGCCAATTATCTTTAACTTCGATGAGAGTGTGCTCAGTGCTAACAATAGAGCGGAGTTGAGGGCTGTTGTTCAATACGCGAATGCTAACAACTTCAATAGCGTGACATTGGTTGGCTATACAGACGACAAAGGCTCTGAAAGCTACAACTTGTCCTTGGCTAAACGAAGAATAGACGCTGTTGAAAATTTCTTTGAAAACGAAGGATTAGCTGTCTATTACGGCATTGCAAACGGTAAGGATCATACTATATTTAAGAGTGAACATACAAAAAGACGCGTAGACGTTTACGTAAATACACTTCTCGAAAAGGAAACAGCCTGTGACCAAAAGTTTGGTTTCTAAAATTATGCGTTTGTCTTTGTTTTTTTTGCTACTGTTGCATCTGAATGGATGCGACAGTAGCTTTTCTGTGCAAGGAACCAATGTTGGCGCGATCGATGTTTATCGCAGTGTAAAAGCTGTTAACTCAAAATTATTGATAGACAATTGGAACGCGTTTCTTATTGGACAGCCATACATGTTCGAAACGGATGGTTTCAGTAAGCTGGCAGAAGGTAAAACAGCAAACGGTTTAAAACGCTATGAACAAATGGTTTTTAAGGAAAATGAAATCTTTGAGGGCGTCGAATTACTTGACAGTAGTGGTGAAATAGACCCGGTCGCCGTCCGAGCTACGTTTCAGTACCTTCTTTTTGTTGCTAATGCGTATTACATTCCGAATAATGAATTCAACTTTAATAGCCTGTATCGAAATCCTGAAGTGTTGGAGAAGATCGTTAGTGCAACGTGGGAGCTGTTTTCGAATTACTATACCGTTGACAGCAAGCACGTTGGAAACTGGTGGTACTGGGAGATTGGTACTAACAAAATACTAATGGACTTTTTAGCGTTAACCTACCTTGATCTTCCACCTGCATTACTTAGCAAGGGTATTGAGATTTCCTATGCTATGGCTCCCGATCCTAGATATATTTTCAATAGTGTGGGAACAGCATCAGAGCGGGTTTCTGAGCTTTCAACTGGGGCGAATAGGACGGATCTTGCTCAAATACACATGTTGCGCTCTGTTCTCCAGGGTAACGTGACGCAGGTGCAGGAGTCTGTAAACTTAATTGCAAGTACCTTGACAATCGTAGAAAGCGGGGATGGTTTTTATAGGGACGGCGGCTTGGTCCAGCATGTCGATTACCCCTATATTGGCGGGTATGGTGCGGTATTGTTGGAAACGGTCAGCAAGGTGTCTTATGTGTTATCAAACACAGATAAAAGCTATGACTTGTCTGCCTTCAATTTTATGTACGACAGGATTTTCGACACTTTTGAGCCTTTTATCTTTAAGTCACAGTTGGCTGAGGGCGTAAGGGGACGCTCGTCATCTCGAGGGTGGGCTACTTCTCGAAAGGAAGCACAAAATATTATTCAGTCATTCTTAAGACTCTATCCGTCAGCCCCAACTGAGTACAAAAACAAACTTAGTAGGTTGATTAAGGAGCAATTGCTAAGTCCGGAAGAACAAAGAGAGCGTTACTTCATTGATTTCTACGCGAATGATTTTGTTTCGTTGGCGATTGCCAACGAGCAGGTGCTGGGAGATACAGAACTTGTTCAGCGTGGGCCACTCGTAGGTAACTTCTTGTTTAACTCGATGGACAGGGTTGCACACAGAAAGAGTGATTGGATGTTTTTAGTCTCAGCCCACTCATACCGCACAGGTAACTACGAATGTTTAAATGGAGAGAATCTGAAAGGGTACAGAACTGGCGATGGTATGACATACATCTACGATAGTGACCAAGAGCAATATTTTAACTATTGGCCAATGCTGGATCCGTTACTGCCTGTAGGAACCACTGAAGACATTTCAATTACTCCCGAAGATTGTACACAAATAGAAACCGGTTCATTGAAAAAGCAAAACATGAGATGGGTAGGAGGGATATCGACAAGGAAGCAAGATCAAGTTAGCGGTGGAATTGGTAGTTATGGTATGCATTTCTTTAGTTACGATGATTCAGTCGAAATTAAAAAATCTTGGTTCATGCTGGAAGATATGATTGTTGCACTTGGCGGCGGTTTGACTTCGTCTGAATATGATTCGACGAAAACCGCCGTAGAGTTTAGGAAGATTAAAAGCTCAGCGGGTAACAAGATATACATTGATGGCGTGCGGCACCCATCCGGTTTGACGCCGATTGATTATAGTGGCAATCCAAAATCTATCTTTTTGGAAGGTGACATCGTGAGTTCGTCAAGAGGCTACGTCTTTTTAGGAAACGATAACGTCAAATTTGAGAAGAAAGTAAAGCAGGTGGGGAATTGGACTGAAGTCAATACGGTAAATGAAGAGCGTATGTCTAACCCGTATATGGAATACAACACCGTGAATATCGATATTATGCACGGTATTGGTGGAAGCGTTTATGATAAGTATGCATATATTGTAATACCCTCTATTAGCTTGGCTGAGTTTAATAGTAAGTTAGCCGTAAGCGATAAAGTTGGTGTAGATGTTTTAACCGTATCAGGTGATGCGCATGTTATATCTGTGCCGAGTTTAGGGCTAGTTGCGGCTAACATTTTTGACGAAGATGGTTACGTCAGTGAAGTGCTGGAAGTATCTGCTCCCTCTGCGGTGCTTTTTGAAAAGAAATTGAACAAAATCAAAGTCTGGGCATCACAGCCAACGCGTTCACAAAACCAAATCAGCTTGTTGTTTCCTAAAGAGAGTAACCTGATATTGGAACCGGCTTATCAAAACACAGTAAGCGTTGAAGGTGATCACTTCATCGTAGATACAAGCGCAAAGGATGGCGAGACAATCTATTTTGAACTAACTATTGACCGATGAAAGTAAAAGTATAAACACCTCCGGAGGTGTTTCTGAGCGCAAAGTAATAGATGCACACTTCGAAGTTTTGTAAGCGCGTCATAAAACCCACATTCTTGTCATGGTGAGTCAGCCATAAGATCAAACCTCCTACCACAAGGAGATTTGATATGGTCGGGCGATAATTCGATTTGCTTACAATGAACGACAAGGATACTGATATGCAAACATTAACCGCGAATAATGCGAATTCAAAATTTGGAGACATGCTAATGAAGGTTTTTCTGTGGTGGTTATTATATCATGTGATGAATATGAACAACTTGAAGCACTAAAACTAATGAAGATAAAGGCACGCTTCGAACAATAAGAAAGAGATATTATTAATGGGCATCTGGTTGATTGTGACGCTTTTATGGAAAAATTAGAACATGGCAAGTTTGATTAATGGATATGTATAAACATTCTTCTCCGGCGCAGCCTGATCGGATTTATGTTTGTCCTTACACTCTCGAACATTAGGGTGGGACATAATTTAATGAGTTAAATCAATCCATATCTTTATCGGGGGGAAATGAGGTGATTTGGGGATTCCCAACTTTGGTTACGACTATCGTTGGTTTCCGCTTAAAATATGTTATCTATTACATAAGATAGCCAGACCATATAGTTGTTGGCGCTATATTTGGGGGAAATATGTCACCGACGAAGTATTTCAAACGATTGTCTTAATTAACTCTATAGGGGAAGTGTTTGATGTTCAAGTCGCGTCGACTAGTCACTCCTGATCATTACTCTATTCCGGTCAACAGGAATAGCCTAGGTAAAATTGGTGTGAAAATAATAATCTGATACTTAATTTGTATATAGAGTTGACAATATTGTAACTAAATCAAAATTACATTGTCTGAAGTATGTAGGTCGATGATCATTCTGGTTAGTTTGTGAAAAATGAAGATATAGCCTTATTAAACATTTCAAGGCTCAAGCAGAGGCATAAGAAATTGACGCAAGATGCTGAGTTAGTCGTGCTGGTCGGTTATTTTTCCTAGCAAGCGTTTTGTGAACATTTCTGTGTGTCACGAAATACTACTTACGACATAATTCTAAGCTAATAGGCAAAGGAGTTATTTTTCTCGATCTTGGCTGTTATTCTGCTGCTAGTAAAGTGCCTCGATTGGTTGACTTTCTTGAATGGGTGTAATGGTGAAGCATTGGACTCTAAATTGGTGATTGAATGCTACATGGGACTTATGGTTGTCGCGACGGGCAATTTAAAGTTTGTGGCAAAATCGTCAATGAACTATGGAAATCGCCTTGGGACTCAATTCAGTTGGATTTAGTCCCATTTGAAATGTGTCTGTTACTCGATAGTAGATTTTGTTGTATGAAATTTGGAATTGAAGAATGGATTAGAGATCGTCAGAAAAAAATCGTTTCTCAAGAGACTATGAGACGCCGTACTTACGAGCAACGGCTTGAAATTGCGTTGTCTATTAAGCGCAGAAAGATAAAGTTATTTCTTGAGAAAGGCTTTGACCAAAAGGGGGGTGAGCGTTGTCGATGAACAGTTATGATATTACTAATATGTCTTAGTTCCTACTAGGTCTGACACTTCAATTTGAAAAGAAGATAGTTACCCACTTTGATTAAAGATGCTGAATCCGAAATCAAAGACAATAAGAGGTAACTTTCATGCTTCATACTAACAATCCAATCATCAAGCACAAAGTTGGGAACTCCGCAGTACGCTCCAAATCGAAAACTCTCTTTAATCGCATCTGTTCTGCAACATTACCTATCCATTCAAATAGTATTTCAGCTAATTACGTGCTCACGACTTTGCTCGCTGTTTTCTTATCACTCTCTGTGTTCATGTTCTAGGTAATTGTGGGCTTCTGCTGAGGTATCTAAACGCTTGGGAGATGAGCTTACACGCATGCGCCACTTGCTTAGCTTGGCTTTTATCTTCATAAAAGGTGCTAATAAAGAATAGCGTCTTTCCTTACCATCAATCACTATCCAGTCTCTATACACGCCAAAAGTGTGGTATCCGTACTTACTGGTATTAGAGAAGGTTAGGTTAAACGCCTTAGACTCAATGTATTCGTCTCTATTCATCGTCTGGATGTGATGAAAGTTTAGTCCTTCTCCATAGAAGCGCCCACACTCTTGGGAAATGCGATAGAGCTTTCCAGCGTGTTCGACTAGACCACCTGCATTTCGTCCGTGTGATTTTCCAGACGCGATAGGAGAGGAGGGGTGTTCCTGAAAGTCTTGCCCAAAACAGCGAGAAACATGCAGTTTTTGAACGAAGTTTCCGTCTACTTTATGGGTGCAGAACAAATAGAGGATTCCGTCCTTTGGGTAAATGAATGAATCTACGACAGAAACATCAGATAATAGAGTGCGGAAAAACTCAAATTGCTTGCTGTGGGAGTCATACTTGAATAACTTTAATTTTCCAGTGTCCGCGGTTTCGGGTAGGCAATACAGTTCTCCCTGGTAAGTGAAGACGTAGGGAAAGGACTGGTGACCTTCGCGGGAGGACAGCGTATCAAAGTAAGGTAATGGTTCGCCTTGCAAGTTGGCACATTTTACTTTTCCGATACGGTGCCATTGAGACATCGACTCATAGGCTAAGACTAACTCTGAGTCGACCTCAAACAGGAATGGGTCAGCCTGATAATGACAACCATCAATGTCCAACCAGATAACGGTAGACTCATCACATTGCTGGCTCTGGATAATACTAGAAAGTTGATCGCTAGGAATTAGCCCTACTCGCCATTCATCGAAGGCAAATAGTTTTTGAATCAGCAAATCGATGACTTTTTTCATTGCAGACTTTTCGACTGTCGGTGTTTGAAGCGGTAACATGTGCTCTATACTCTCAACTTATATTTATATAATTATCTGAGTTTCTGCGAAATAGTACGAAATACTTGTTCAGACAAGATCGCCAACTGAAAAAATGCAGGCTTTAAGTCGGAAAGTTGCTCAACATCGTATTTCTCTTGGCGCGATATAACCCGCAGCGGAGACATTACAAAATCGGTTAAGTTGGCAACGCTTAGGTTTTTTAGTAGCCACTTTAGGTCGTTGAGTAAATGTCGAGCGCGTACTTCTTTTTGCGTAGAAGGCAAAAGTTCTAACCCTGAGGTTTGTCGATATAAATTACGCACGAAGTTTGCACCGCAAAACTCGGTTAGAGCGAGTGAACCCCAAAATCTTGGGTTGATTTCAATGAGATAGTAGCCATTTTCAGTCTGCAATAGTTCGATCATCATAACACCAGACCAAACAAGATCTTTTGTTATCTTGGCAGCGATTTCAGCGAGTTCACATGGGATCTTAGTTGAGGTCTGCCGATAAGACGAACCTCCTCCATCTTTAGGTTGATGTAGTCTTTCATTCTGGTTGAGCGCGATTACGTCGCCATTATGAGCTAAGACGTTCAGACCTACTCCTGTTCCAATGAGTTGCTTTTGACATATGACATCGGTGCGAGCCAAATGGTCATGAAGGAAACTTAGTTTATCTTGATGTTGAGTGAGCTTCTTTACTGCATACTTGTTGTACTGATCGTCATGGTAGACAACGCTGTAACGAGTTTTGAAATAAACATCGTTTTCTTCTAGGGCGACCTCATTCGCTTCTCGATCTTTTTCAACAAGGTGACTTTGGGGATACTTCAGCAAACGACCATCACAAAGTTGGTGGATAGACCATTTGTCGATCGCGCGGAAATAAGATTGGGGCTTGGGCGCTGCAAGTTTAAAGTATTGATTAAGCTCGATGTAATGCTCTGCGACAAACAGTGAAGTAATGTCATTGATTGGAATGATCATGTCCACCTGTTGGCGTTTGAGTTGCTCAATTAATAACTCAGGATCACGCTGATTGAAGTCATAGTACTGTGATTGAGAAGTGTGTTTAGAAACGCACGCCAATGAGCGCTTTTTACTATGTCTTACAACGAGAATTTCGCTTATTGATGGCTCTAAGCTGAGTTGTCTCACTGTGACCAAAGCTGCTCGGTCATTAGAGCCAAGTATCGCGACTTTCATAAATTGCCCTGTTCGTTAATTCAATTGAGTAAACCCAAGTTTCTAGCGATATGTGTTTTTACCACTGCACCAAGCCTTTAGAACAATGGCCTAGGTGTGAAACAGGTGAATCTTATATTTTTCGCTAATGAATTAATATATCAATTAACAGTAGTGTGATGATAATTTCAAAATGTATCTTAATTGAGACAGATATTTCTAACCTATGATACAGATTCTCAAAAATATGCCAACGAGGGGAGTCTGTCGGAGCGTATTATTCCCATCAGAAAGAGCAATAACTGCAACAAATAGTGCTAATTTCTTATGTTTGAGAAATTTGTAAAATTATCAGTTCGAATTGAATCGTGTGTTTGGAAAGACAACAAAGGTGCTCAGGGCACCTTTGTTGTTGATTGGCAGATAAATCAGGAGAGATCTCTTAGCTAGTGACTTGCTCTTTGATACCAAGGAGAGCGTGGATCAGTCACTTCAAACAGTTGGTATTTCTTCTTCAGCATTTGTCCGCCGTCTCGCGTGATTGGTTCCCATGATATAGTGGCTCGACTGGTACTTGGTTTTATCGTCATGACATCCATAGGAATTGAGATATAAAAACCTTTGTTGTAACTGCCTTCGCCATACTCTTCAGCAGAGAGGTTAGTAATGGTGGCATACGCACCGACGGTCACACCAGAGTCAAATTGCTTAGAGAAATCAACGCGAGTACCTACGTCACCACCTAAAAATTTACCAGCACTAACTTTAAAAAGTGTACTTTCTAAGAATTGCCATTTTGGCATGTAGTAAGCGGTAACGTGGCCAGTAAAGCCTTGACTAAGTACATAGGCTTGGCGCTTCATCGTGGCTTCACTGCATTTCTCTTCATCGTAGAAGAAATAGTCGTCTTTATATACACCAAACCATGAGTCCGGATCGCGTTGAGAAATTAAGTTCGCATCTACGCCCAGCGCCCAATTGGAGTTAAGTGGGCGATAAAGCACCTCACTACCGACACCGGCAAACATCATCTCTAGATAGCCACCATAAGCCTGCGTGTATATATTTTCAAATGGTTGCTCGAACCACGTAAGTTGCAAATGGTTTAGGCGAACTGGATTATCGTGGATATACGCTCGCGATAATGTTCTCACGCGAGGAGTGACTTCACTTCCTATATGTGGAGACTGCTCTACATAATTGAACTTGTCGTAGTTATCGAATAGGTTAAAGTAGATCGAACCACTTAACTCTAGATTGTCGCTTAGCTTAATACTCGCGTCGGTATTGAATCCAACGCTATACAAGTAAAACGCCTCCGGACCACCAAAACTTTGTCTCAGTGTTGGGTTGACGCCAAAATCCCACCAAGAATCATTCGAAGCGACGACCTCTTTGTTTGCTGATGATGGTTTGCTCTTTGAACTTGACGAGCTTACATCAGAAAGTTGGCGGTTGCGATTGTCGGCGGATTTATCACGCTCAATGATTATATGAGTGAGTTCAACGCCTTGATTTCGCTCGATGACGTTAAATGTCTCAATGTTGTCAGCGGCATTGTTATCTAAGATAACTGATGCACGAGATAGCGCTTCCTCTCTGTTTCGGTATTTAGTTTGCTTACCAACCAGATAGATAGAATCTTCAGAGATGCTTATTTCACTCTCTGAGTAACCAGCACTGCTTTCTAATTTCTTGGCAACTTCATCCCAGTCGGTATTGGTTGGTCTTGGTGTACTAACGGGCTTTTCTGGTGGGGTATCGCGCCATGTCGCTTTTATATCATTGAAGTTCGTATACAAGTTAAAGCCTGCGGTAATGGTATTACCCCTTTGATAACTCAACTTGAAGTCACCCCAGTCGCTAATTCTATAGTTGATACCGAAGTTCCATGGTGTGTCTTGTGGCATTGACTTAGGGGATGGATTTTTAGGCCCGCTAAAAGTGGGGAAATCACCCGTATAGTCATTTCCATCATACTCAATTTTCAGGCGCAGTGGTTCGTAAGGCGTTTGATATTCAATACCGCCAAACACTGCCGCAGGGCCTTTGAACCAGCGTTCGAAATCAACGCTGCCGCCAGAACCTTTATAATTGTCACCGCGCTGGCAATACGTATCGCTGGCTTTGCAAAATGGATTGGTCACGTTGCCGCTTTGTCCTAAATATCCCCAGCCTAAGCCCAAAGAGACATCTAGATTACCAAATCGCTTAGTTGCGACTAAATACTCACCATCAAAAAGCCCTGTACCACCAAGGTCACGTACGCCAAAAGAAGTCTCGGGAAGCCAGTAGCTCTCATTAAGTAAACGCAGCTTTAGGTCGATACCCTTATCTGTGTATAGATTATCGCCACTGAACTCATAATCTTCGTTGTAGAGCACATCTGGAACACGAGTGTAACGGATAGTGGTTTCCAACCAACTCATCAGTTGCATTGAAACCATATAGTGTTGGTAGTCATCGTTTAGCGTGACTCCAAAGTTAAACTCACCCTCGTCAGCCATTCGCCCGGTAGGAGTTTGCATTAAACCTGTGCCACCGAAATCACTTTGTGAAACTTTCCAAGTTGCGAGTTGAGAGGCAACGGCAGTATTGATACTGCTTAGCCCAAGACAGGCAAGCACTAAGGTAATACGATTGAATTTGTTCACAGTGCTTTTCTCATAGTGATCAGTTTAACGATGTCTTTTTCTAACTGAGTGAGGGAAGGTTCTTCGCTATTAAAGCCGAAGAAAACAACGCTATTGGGTGTTAGATTAACAGGGGTTTCATTCCAAAGGGCATATCCCACTTTGCGAGTCGTACCGTCGGGGTAGATGACCCATGCGTAACTAGGGTTCGCACTAGATAGCATGCGAATTTGCGATGTATAAGCACTAAGTGAGTTCGTGCTTTTTAGCGCTATGCTTTGCGGTGCAACCAGCAACCCTTCAAAAATGACTCGTTCTTTGCGTAAGGGAGTAAGCAACTCATAGTTGCCACTCAATGTGAGATTGCTATCGCTATCAATTCTTACAACATCCCAGTCTAGAGGCGTAAAAATGCGGTAGCCGATATCCCAGCGTTTCACTTGCTGTAATAGCAACTCTGCAGAGGTTTTCAGTGTATGGTTACTTTGAGCTAAAAACTGCAGCTTCTCGAGAACCGTAGTTTGAAACTCAACTGCCTCTAGTTCTCTATTGGTGTCGAATAGTTGATAGCTGAGTGGAAAAGTATGCAACTTAGTAAACGACTTAGACTGATGTAAAGCCGATAAAAACGCCTCCAAAGGCAATGGTTTTGAAAACGTGAGTTGCTGTTGCGTCGCAGGTATTGCGACTGTGGTCGAATTGTTTGCTTCTGATTTTCTAGAGGTAAAGGTGAGGGCAAGAATAATCAGGAGCGCATAAAACGTCCCCATTCTAGAAAATGATAATTTACTCATGATACGGCTTTAATAATTCATACTTTATGTTTAATTTATTTGGCACTAGCCACTGATTACTTTTTACGACAGTATTATTGGCATCATAATAATATTGGTTTTGGTGCTTTATACCAAGGTCAATAAATTCCACAGTTTCTTCTATAAGTGTGGTTTCTTTATTCCATATGTATGATGTAATTGTCGCTTTTTCTAATGCTTTTGAAGTGACAGAAGCTTTCTGGCTATAAGAATAGCCTGGTTGCCAATCATAAAAAGCATCATAAGATAATTCATGGGACTTACCCTCGTAAATAGTGGAGGGGAGTTCTATATGGAGTAAGTTCGCGCCATATAGGTTTAATGTCTTTATTATTCTTCCATTTTGTGTAACAAGCATTGCGCCATCTTCAGACATCCATTTAAGCATTACTTGTCCACTATCTGGGTCTGTATCTGCAAAAGCAAGCACCATTACAATGGATGGTCCATCGTTAAGGTTCACTTTAATACTTGCATAAGGAATACTTTGCACGCTCTGCTTAGAAATAGGCACATCTGGAAGACCGAATAATGCTTCATTCAATGTTGCGTTGATATCGCTAAATTTTTGGCTACAACCACCCATTGTCATCACGCTGAGCAATAATAGTGCACATTTTGTATAAAAAAGCATCAATTACATCCAAATTATACGAATTATAAAAGCACTTAAATCTAACCTAAGTGCTTTGATTTTATATTTCCGCCTACTATTTAGACGTATTTGTGTTGGTTGTGCCGTCGTTGTCTGACGCGGCAGCAACGGCAGCGACAGCTGCAGCGCCAACGCCTACAGCTACGGCCGTTGTTGCAGCGACGCCCGTCGCTGTTGCCGTTGCTGCTGTCGCACCTGCCGCACCACCCGTGGTGCTAGCAGTTGTAGCTGCTGCTGTTTCGGTTGCTGCATAGGCCGATGTTGACGCAATAAGCGCTACCATCAGTGTTAGTGCAGTTTTTTTCATGTTTTAGTCCTTGAATTAATGAACATTAGACGAATGTGTTAATTCGTCGCCGCGATTCTAATCTAATTCAGCATTAATTATTAATTACATTGATATTAGTTTTTTTGTAAGTTGAGTTTCTCTTGATGCTTGGAGTATAACGTTCTCGGTTTTTAAAAATCGCTTAATTGAGCAGGTGTTAGTTCCTATACCAGACTCATACAATTTAATTTGTTTCAACTTGCGCTATGTGGTTTGCGTTACATCAACGGGCGGTAGCGTATTTATTTTAAAAGGTCGGTGATGTTTAAGTATATATGTATAGCCGGAGTGTTAGTCTTGATGGTTGGATGTACGAGTTCGACGCGAAACGTAGAGGCGAAAGTTCCGCTCGTTGAAACAAGAGTAGAAAAAAACGGTGAAAAAGTTCCGACTTTATATAGACAGTTTCTCGAATCAAATGAGAACGAATCACTACTAACACCCGAGCAAGCTATATACTTTCAAGATTCGTATTTATCTGCTTTAGGACAAAAATGTCGAAATGTACTATTTGAATCAAATAATGGAGTTTCAGTAAAACGGGTAGCGTGCACAGAGAATAAATTATTTAGTGATCAAGTTAGAGCTTGGTATTTCATTCCTAATCTTTAATATATTTATTAACACGAACCTGTAATATGAAAAAACTCCATTTTTTGCCGACGGCATTTTTATGTGTTTCGTTGGTATCAGCTGATAACGCTACTGCGTCACTATCAAATGCCGAGCAGATGCAAGCAATGATGCGTAGTAGTGGAACAATTCCAAGCGGCTCAGCACTTTCAAATACGCCAGATGATTTTTCGAGTGACATTGTAACTAACGAAAACTTGTCAAACGGCCAGTATAATAAGCAGCATCGAAGCGATTTACTTTTGCCAGGGGAAGTGGATGTACGTGACCTTCTTCCTTCTAGTGGTGAAAACCTGCCGCCTCCTTTTGGTGCAAATCTATTTGCTGGAGGATATGAAACGGAAAGGGCTGATGGTCTTAATGATAACTACTTAATCGCACCTGGCGATAAAATTAACCTTTGGCTGTGGGGCGCCGTTAACTTCTCGAATGTGTTAACCGTTGACAACCAGGGGAATATATTTATCCCTGAGGTTGGACCTATTCAAGTTCAAGATGTACCTGCTAGTAATATAAACACCTTGGTTACCTCAAAGATCAAACGCGTCTATACCAACAACGTTAATGTTTACGTCAACTTGCTGACCTCAACCCCCGTCAGCGTGTATCTCACTGGCTCCGTCATCCGTCCGGGTCAATATGCAGGTATGGCATCTGATAGCTTGCTCTATTTCCTAAAGAGGGCAGGTGGTATCGACTCAGAACGAGGTAGCTATAGAGCGATTGAGGTTATTAGAGAACAAGAATCCGTTCTTACTATTGACCTTTACGATTTTGTGCAATCGGGTTTGATGCCAGATTTCAACTTTAAAGATGGCGACGTTATTCTGGTTAAACCGCAAAAGGCAGCCATTACTGTTGCTGGCGGGGTTCGAAATCCATTCCGCTTTGAGCTTGTTAATTCTGTCTCTAAAGGTGAGCAACTGATCAAGTACGCCCGCCCTTTGGCAAAAGTTAGCCATGTTGGTGTTGTCGGTAACCGAGCGCAAGGCCCGATCTCCATCTATATGCCGGTTAAAGAATTCCATGACTTTGAGCTATTTGATGGTGATAAAGTCATGTTTAACGATGATTTACATGCCCAGATTATCGACGTTCAACTGTCAGGTAGCTACGAAGGACCGTCCTATTTTGCTGTTAGCAAGCAAACGCGTTTACATGAACTTCTTAACCATGTGCCAATCCAAGCTGGGCTTGCAGACTATCAATCGATTTATATTCTGAGAGAAAGCGTTGCGTTAAAGCAAAAAGAGATGCTTGATGAATCGCTAAACCGCCTTGAGCGCAGCGTGTTCACCGCTCCTGCTTCCTCGGATGGCGAAGCCGCGATTCGTGCTCGTGAAGCGGAAATGGTTTTACGTTTTACAGAGCGTGCGAGAAAGATTAAGCCGCTTGGCAAAGTGATCGTCTCTGATCAAGGTAATGTTGCCAATATCTTACTTGAGCAAGGTGATGTGATCGTTATCCCGCCAAAAACTGACTTGGTTCAAATCGGTGGCGAAGTGCTAATGCCACAAGCCGTGGTGTTTAACTCTCAAGCAAATGTTGATGATTACATTGCGTGGGCAGGTGGCTTTACTGAAAGGGCAGAAGATCAGCGTATCGCTGTTATTCGCGCTAACGGCTTAGTTGAGTTTGATAGCAATAAGCCGATTCAAAAAGGCGATCAAATTTTGGTATTGCCAAAAGTTGATACCAAAACGATGCAAGCGGTTAAAGATATCACTCAGATCATCTATCAAATCGCTGTAGCGGCGAACGTGGCGATCAACTAAAAATGAAAAATGACTATATTGTACTTTCTCTAGATCCAATGTTTTCGCCGTTACATTCGAAAATAGCTCACCTCATTGGGAGGGAATCGTATGCAATTACGTCATGTTGGTCAAAGCAACTCTATCTGCGAGGTTTTAGAAAAGAACTTGCCCAGAAAATGATCAACAAAATATCTGTGGAGGAAGCAAATCCTTACCTAGATACCGTGGGCAAGCTAGAAAGTTATTACCACTTCTACGTAGAGAAAATAGAAAAGCGACACTTAAACGAAGAAGAGCTGATCTATATGGCAAAGTTCTATATGGCACTTGAACGGTACATAAAACAACATGATATTTCATTGGTCTTGTTACATAACGATACTCGTTGGTATCACGCAATTGCAGTTAGCCTATGCAAAAAACTGAATATTGAGTATTTGGTTACTGAGCAAGGACTTATCAGGCCACATACAACCGTGCTTGATAGACGAGGTTGTAATGTTAATGCCGAGATCAACTACTTATCGGGTGTGGACTATCGAAATATAGCGCCAAGAACCAAAGTAAAAGTAACAGATAAACATGATTCTTTGCGTTCAATCTGCATGTTTGGTGTCTTTCTTCTCTATCTAATGGCTGAAAAGTGGTTAAGGCGAGATAGTGTGCTGAGTTATATGCATAACGATTACTCGATTGCCAAGTATATCCGTAGGCTCAGAAGAAAGCTGTTCGCGAGAGGTAGGAAACAGTCATATGTGGAAAACAAAACCGCATTGCTTTTTTTACAACTTGAAAATGATTCGCAGATTGTTCAGCACAGCTCTTATAACAGTAATGAGCAAATCATTAAGCTGGTTGGCGCTTTCTGCGAAAAAAACAATTTGAACTTGGTGATAAAAAAACATCCTCTTGATCCAAAAAGCTATAGTTTTTCGAATTATCAACAGTTTGTTGATGGGGATAATAAGATTCTATCTAAGCAAGCAGACCTTGTTATAACGGTTAACTCTAGCGCAGTAATAGATGTATTAGATACTAATACTCCTCTGATCCTACTTGGCAAATCCATATATGCACGGCGAGGATTAGGTATCTATTGGAGTGGAACCGAAGAGAGTACGAGTGTTTATCAAAAAGCGATAAAGAACGTTTGCACAAAAGAGAGAGAGAACTTTCTCGCTTACTTAGCAAATAACTATCTTTTAACCGGCGCTGGTGCTTCTTATCAAACCGAATTGCTCGTCAGTAAACTCGAT
Organism: Vibrio panuliri; assembly: GCF_009938205.1. NCBI lineage: Bacteria > Pseudomonadati > Pseudomonadota > Gammaproteobacteria > Vibrionales > Vibrionaceae > Vibrio > Vibrio panuliri. Next base: position 695,317 of record NZ_AP019655.1, read on the forward strand.
TTTTTACTAGAAAAAGACGTTGGTTCGCTCGATCAACATGTTGCAAATAACTCTGTTGCTTAAATATGAAGGTTATGGTTTCTGGGTTGAAACCCGTCAATTACGCAACGGATGATTTCTCAGAGTGCTTTTTCGCAAGCCGATTTTTATGAGCTTGAACAAAACGACGGGATGAAATTGCCCCTAAAAAACGGTTCAAAATCGACATGCTCTCAGATGTTGGAGAGAACGTGCGTAAGCAGGTCTCTTCACTCCTACTTATAGCCGACAGAGATAGCAACGCTGCTCTGGATAAATTGTTGAATATTTAGATGAATGAGTTAAGGCAAGCACTAAGCGTGCAAGGGCGGGTAATTTACGCGCTAATTTTACGAGAGGCACTTGCTAAATACGGCAAGAGTCATATTGGCTATTTGTGGGCTGTGTTCGAGCCTTCTTTGCAGGTTTTGGTTTTAGTAACGATATTTTCGGCGTTAGGAAGGCAATCGCCAGTTGGTGGTGACTTGGCTGTGTTTTTCACTACTGGAATAGTACCTTGGCTGATCTATAGCGGTATTTCTTCGCGATTATCGGGTGCGCTGGGTGCCAATCAAGCACTGCTTTCATACCCACATGTAACGCCTTTTGATGTTTTGATGGGGCGAGCATTACTAGAGTCGATAACTATGCTGGTGGTTTTTGTGTTGCTTGTGGCATTACTCCAATTAATGGGGAAGGCGCTGGCTGTTTACGATTTGTTCCATGTTTTGATGGGATTAATGGTACTGGTTGTCTTCTCGACAGGCGTGGGAATGATTAACTCAGCAATCAGGATCTATTTCGATAGTTGGGACAAACTATTTAGTGCTTTTAACCGTCCATTTTACTTTTTGTCCGGTATTTTTTTCACGGCTGCCAGTCTTCCGCCTCAGGCACGGGAGTATTTGCAATGGAATCCGATTTTTCAATGTGTTGAGTGGGTGCGCAGTGGTTTTTTTTCAACCTACCAGAACACTTATATCAACTATAGCTACGCTGTGGTCAGCAGCATAGTGATGGTTTTGCTAGGTCTAACTTTGACTCAATACACTCGACACAAAGCGCGCAACTTATGATTGAGCTAATTAACGTTTCAAAAATCTACCAAACAGCAAGTGGAAAAAAGCAGGTACTCAAACCTTGTAATCTCAAGTTTCCAAAGGGACGAAACATCGGTCTTTTGGGAGTGAACGGCGCTGGAAAATCGACATTACTACGGATGATTGCGGGCTCAGAGGCGCCAACGAGTGGCTTGATTAAGAGGAATATCAAAATGTCGTGGCCTCTCGGATTTGCGGGTGGTTTCAACGGATCGATGACTGGGGCAGAGAACTTGCGTTTCGTTAGCCGGATTTACGGAGCCGACATCAATAAGGTGACTGAGTTTGTCAAGTCGTTTTCTGAACTGGATGACTATTTGGATATGCCAATTCGAAGTTACAGCTCGGGCATGAAGGCTAGGTTGGCATTTGGATTATCGATGGCCATTGACTTTGATTGCTACTTGGTCGACGAAATTACTGGGGTAGGCGATCGAAGGTTTCAGGATAAGTGCCGAGATGCCTTTAGGGCCCGAAGCGAAAAATCCAGCTTGATTATGGTTTCACACAACATGTCGACTCTTAAAGAGCACTGTGATCTGGGATTGGTATTGTCTGGCGGTGAGCTGACCTTCTTTGAAGATATCAATGATGCAATAGATAACTATTTGACACTTTCAAAATGAAATTACAGAAAAAGTACAAAATAATTCTCAACAAGTTTTGGAAAAACCGTAACAACAAGCAACGTAGCTTCTCATTGGTGGTGATTCTTCCTACTTTGCTAGCGGGTATATATTACAGTTTTTTTGCTGCTGACTTATACGTGGTAGAAACACGTTTTGCTGTAAAGGGAAATGAAATGCAGCAAATTGATTTGCTGAGCGGCTTGGCAGGTATGCCTCCTCGAACTGGCAGCACGACAGACTCATATATTGTCCAAGATTACGTTCAGTCGATTGATATCATTCATGCGATTAATGACGACTTGGATTTGTATTCTATTTTCAATCACCAAGATGCTGATTGGTTTTCGAAGTTGGGTGAACAGCCTACACAAGAAGAACTGCTGAGCTACTGGCGTAAGCGGGTCACAGTCTCTTATGACCCTACTACCACCATCATTACGTTGAAGTCACGGGCATTCAGTTCGATGGAGGCAACCCTATTGGCCGAGGCTGTGTTGAATCAAAGTGAGGTTTTGGTCAACAACTTATCTGAGGTCGCTAGAACTGATGATCTGGCCTTTGCTGAAAATGAAGTCGCAAGGGCAGAAGCCCGCGTGACAACAGTTCGGGTGGCGATGAATGATTTCCGTAACGAATTTAAAGATCTCGATCCAACCCAAACCGCTAGTGCGAAAATGATGCTAATCGGTGAACTGGAAGTCCAACTGTCTAAAGCTCATGCAGAGCTGAACGCTTTAAACAGTTATATGAATGATCAAGCCCCGGCGGTCGCCAATCTTACCCGTAGGGTAGAGGCACTGACTCTGCAGATTCAGGTAGAAAAACAGAATATTACTGGTGACAGTAAAACTCAGCCGGCATTGAGCGGGTTGTTTGAAGACTATGAACCGTTGCTGGTAGAGCGGACGTTTGCTGAAAAAGCCTTTACATCTGCACTTGCATCTCTTGAAGCCGCACGCATTGAAGCATCGCGAAAACATCGCTACTTAGCAACCTTTGTGGTTCCGATTAACCCAGATGAAGCAATTGAGCCGAAGCGCGTGAAGTCGGTCGTTACCGTCTTGATAGCGAGTTTGATGAGTTGGGCAATTGGTCTATTGGGGTTAGGAATTATTAGAGAGCATATTGGATGGGTGTAAGAGTGGCAAGTTAGACGCTTGTGCAATTAATAGAGAAGTGCAAATTGAACAGCATAGAAAATATCGTAAAATCGAATACGGAAACGTATAAAAGCAAGAAATATTTATTTATAGAGAACAAATCAAGTGATAGGTTGCTAATTATACTTTCTCCTCACAATCAAGGAGATAATTTTTCTTGGAAAAAATATTTAATATACAACGAAGTAGCCAATCTTTTGTATTTGAACAACCCTGATGATAATTACTATGATTACTGTGATAATCATAAAGAGTATGTGGAAATTATCAGACATTATATCTCAAAGTTTTACAGAAAAGATTGCTTTATTATGGGTTCTAGCATGTCTGGAACCGTGGCTATTAGAATTGGTATTGAGTTGGATTTGAATGTCATTTCATTCGCTCCACAAGTGTCATTTAATGAAACCGTAGAGTTTGCGACAGTTTCATTTCCTAATAACCCCAAGGTAAAATTGATTGGTGACATTAGAAAAATAAAGGAAAGCGGATGCTGGGTTGATCTGGATAAATATATATCTAGTAACCAAAAACACATTCCACCAATATATTTAAGTTTTAATCACTTAAGATTTGATACAAGGAATGCTTATAATCTTATAAATTCATTAATGAAGGTTGCGAATGGGAAAATGATTGTTAACCATTCGGAAAGTTCAAGTCATGGATTTAGTATTTTTAGCAAAGAGGATGCTATTTCACTCGTAAATATAATGAATATACTCTCTATATTTAGAGAGAATAAGTTTAGTTGGGAATATAGGTAATGAATATTGCAGTAGTTTTAGCCGGTGGTGTCGGTTCTAGATTTGGCAAAGCTTATCCGAAGCAGTTTGCCAAAGTTGCGGGTAAAACTTTGATCGAACATACATTAGATGTTTTTGAAATTAATTCAGATATTGATGATGTGATAGTCGTTTCCAAAGGGGGCTTCGTTGATTTAATCTGGGAAATGGTTAACAAAAATGGTTATCATAAAATTAAGAGTGTAATTTCAGGTGGCAATGAAAGAATGGACTCAACGTTCAATGCTCTAGAATATATTCGAGATAATTATGATGCAACTAGCGATATAAATTTGATTATCCACGATGCAGTTAGACCGTTTGTAAGTGATGAAATTATCACGGCTTGTATTAACGAATTAAATATCTTTGACGCAGTTGATGTTGTCATAAATAGTGCGGACACAATCGTTGAAGTGGACGATGATGGAAACTTAGTTAATATCCCGGAACGAAGTAAACTGCGCAGAGGTCAAACACCACAGTGCTTTAAGTTTCATGTTTTGTATGAAGCATATGTTTTGGCTAAAGCTCAAGAAAACATGAAAGTCACGTGTGATTGTGGTGTGCTGCTACAGGTTATGCCACACGTGAAGATATCAACAGTACACGGCCATGATACGAATATTAAAATTACCGAGCCTATTGATATTTCAATTGCTGATTACGTCTTTCAGCAAAAAGGTGAGAATAGATTATCTTTCCTAAAAAAAAGAACTAAGAAATAGAATTAGAGACAAAGTACTTGTCGTTTATGGTGGAAGCTATGGTATTGGTCAAGATATTATAGACCTAGCAAATGAATGTGGTGCAATAACCTACTCATTTAGTCGTGGTCAGACTAATACTGACATTTCAAACTCCGCAGATATTGAATATTCACTAAAGAAAGTTTTCGATAACGAGGGTAGAATTGATTTTGTTATTAATAGTGCTGCTCTTTTGAAAAAAGAAACCATTAATGAACATGTCAGATAGTGAGATTAAAAATATAATTGATGTGAACTTGTATGGTGCAATTTTACTGGCAAAAAAGGCATTTCCATATTTGAAGCAAACGCAAGGTGCGATGTTAAACTTTACATCTAGTTCCTACACTCGTGGTAGATCCTATTACAGCTCATATTGTAGTTCAAAGGCAGGGGTTGTTAACTTAACCCAGTCACTTGCAGAAGAGTGGTACGATTTTAATGTCAAAGTAAATTGCATTAATCCCGAGAGGACATCAACACCAATGAGAAGAACAAATTTTGGTCATGAAGATCCTACTACACTCTTGAAATCTGAGGATGTTGCCGTTGCTTCATTGAACACTCTAGTTTCTCTATCCTCAGGGCATATCGTCAATGTTAAGTTTGATAATGTTTTGGAGAGAAATGAATACTTTAATTCAAAATAAGATATTTAATGTTTTAAAAAACTCCTTCCAAAAGGAATGAGAAAGCGATTAAAAAGTGAATTAAAGCGTCGTGGATACTGTGTCTCAAATAAAATAATAGTATCCGCTAAATCATCTGGTTTATCAAAAGTAAATATAAATAGTAATTTAATGAAGGTTAAGGCTACAATGGTGAATGATATAAATTTCATGTTTCCTATAGAATATATTATTCATACAGGTGAAGGCAAAGCTGCTGTACCGCACATATCAATTTGGTATCCGAGTTTTCGGGCCGCGTATTCAACAAGAACACTAATCTTGACAAGAAATCAGGTCGCTTTTGATTCAATTAGCTTGTACCTAAAAAAGCATGATTATCCAAACATGGTTGTACTGTGTAAATCTGAAAAAGATGTTGATGAACTGTTTAGAAAATGTGTCGGTGTTAAAGCTTGCTTTTATCCATCTAATACTGGAAACAATATTCATCCACTGAAGCAAACCGGAATTAAGCATGTGTTTATTGGGCATGGTGATAGTGACAAATCAGCTAGTGCTCACAAGTTTTTCCGTGTTTACGATGAAAACTGGGTTGCTGGTGACGCTAACATCGATCGTTTTTCAAAGATAACAACGAATGGTCTTCAATTCAGAAAGGTTGGCCGACCAAATATGCGCGATATCCTTTGTGGTAACACGTGTTCTTGGAGTGATCGTTTTTCTGGTAAACTAAACGTATTATACCTTCCAACTTGGGAGGGTGTTTACAATGAGCAAAATTATTCATCAATCTCATTGAGTGGCAAAATATCAAATATTGTTAATAAGCTGTCAGTTTTTTCAGCTAAATTTCATCCGATGACTGGTTCGCGTGACCCTGAGTGTTTGAAATGCGTATCCGAGTGTAGCAAAGATAGCAATATATTTAGTGCTGACCAACCGTTGTCCACATTTATTTCTGATTATAATGTGTTTATATGTGATATTTCTGCTGTTGTATCAGAATGTCTATCATTGAATGCACCAATTTTTATTTACATACCTAAGGATAAAAAAATAAATTTATCTGAAAGTAAAATGCCATATTCACATTATTGCTACGTTTTTCATGACGAGTTCGAACTAGAAGAATTGTTGATGAGGGTCGTTGTGAATAAAGATGATTATTTGTCGGAAAATAGAGAGCAAGCAATGGAGTATATTCTTGGTCGCAATGCAACCATTGGCAATGCATTTAATAAGTTGTTAGAGTCTGGAAGGTTTGAAGATGTTCAGTATTAATATGTTAAGTAAACTAAAAAGAAGTAGAGTTAAATACTTAATTCATCTTCCTGGTGACTATAACAAGTCGAGCAGATATCTCAGACATTGGTCTGCGCGATTCTTACGTTCATCTGTAAAGTTCTCGGTTCTAGTTAGAGACTATGATTTCTATCTTAAAATTAAGGAAGAGCTAAGGTTTATTGATTTTGTTTATGCTAAATCTCCGTTGGATGTTGAAGGTGTAATCAGTGAGTTTCCATCACTAAAGACGATTGTATATTTGAATAACTTCGCTATGAATATTCATACGTTGAGGTTTAACAACTATGAGCATGTTTTCATAGGAAATAAAAATACAGATCTATATTCTATACCTACCAACTACTATAAGGCATATGACTCGATATATGTGAGTGGTTGCTTTGCTATGGATAAATTCAAAGAGTCGAACGTTTATAGTTCTGGCGTTAAATTTGAATCTATCGGAGTTGATATTCCTGTGGGAAACTGTGATTCTAATGATGTTTCATTGGTAATCAGCGATGGATGTCTTGTTGATCGAAGTTTGTATTCTACTCTAATGTCTTTGGTTGCTAATGGTGTTAGGAATGTAACTCTAATATGTAATAACAAGATCCAAGACAGGCTAAGAGAAAACATAATCGAATTTGAACATATGTTTGATTTGAATATCTTTCTGACAAACGAAATAAATAGCCTACTATCTAAGAAGATGGTCATTGTTGACTATGAAAATGTAACATTGGATCACATTTACTCTGGAAGTCCGCTATATATTTTTAGGGACGAGAACTATAAAGGTTCTCCTAAAGACTATAGATACTTTTTTAGTGATTTACCATTTGTTAATACAGTGGATGGTAGGGCTAATAATATTAGCATTGAAATTGAGAAATTTAGTAGAAGTCACTTTGATCAGTGGAAAGCATTCCTACTGAACAACTTTGACCCGGACAATTTTGCTGGATGTTTTGGCAAGTGATTGATGTGTTGGCCTGAATGCTTTGGGCCAACATTAATTATAGGGGAGTGATTGGTGAGGCTTACTTCTGCGATAAAAAACTTAATTTGGAACTACTTCTTTGTAACGCCGATATCAAATATATCTAATAAGAATTACTTAAAAATCTTTGGTGTTCCTATTGTAACCACTCAGATTACAATGATGGAAATGACTCGTTCATTTAGATACGCGATATATTTGGATAGCAAAGACGTTAATACTCTAGTTCATGTTATGAAATGGTTTGAATCTGGGTTCTTTAGCAAGTCTGAAACAGTGGTTATTTTACGGGGTTACGTCAGAGGATTTTTTTCATTTGAACGATTTTTTGATGAAAACTCAATCCAGTTTGTTGCTTATAACAAGTACTCATCAATTTCTATTTCTGATTTTGATTTCATATTCTATCCTTTTAATACAAATACCAATCAGATTATAATGAAAAATAGGAATGTGATACATGTTTTTATTGGCCATGGTGAAAGTGATAAACTCGCATCAGTCAATCCAATGATTAGAATGTATGACCATGTTTTTGTATCTGGTGACGTTTCTATTGAGAGATTGACAAGAAATAAATTAGTTACTGAATATGATGTTATTAACGGGAAGTGTGTGAAAATTGGTGTTCCTTATATCAGTTGTAATACTGCGGGAGAGTCTTTAACTACCGCCAATGTGCAAGGTGTTTTGTATGCGCCAACCTGGGAAGGGGCTGATATCAATCAAGCCTATTCATCATTGTTAATCGCAACAGATTTGATTGAAAACATGCTTTCTAGAGGTTTGACCGTATATTTTCAGCCTCACCCATCAACAGGTATAAGAACACCTGCGTATAAAGAAAAAATTGACTCTATTTTGTCTCAGTTTGCTCGCAAAGATTGTTTTGTATATATAGATAACAGTTCTGATAATATTTTTAGTGCAAATGAGCGATTCGGTAAATTCGGGCCTTGTTACTACAATACGATCGTTACTGATATATCATCGATGGTAATGCTTGGCTTTGTTCATCAAAAAAATACATTCGTGTATGTGAGCGATTATCATCTGGAATTACTTGAAAAAGAACTTTTGATAACGAGTCGTTCGGATATTGTTTTTAGTTCCACTAAAGAATTTCTCCGCATAGAGACTGATTATTTTACTAGGCCTCCTGCATTGGATGTGAGTCCGCTGGTCTCAGTTGAGAATTATTTTGACAATCTAGATTATAGTGATTTCATCTCGACGTTCAAATCTGTCTTGGAGGATGATATCTATAGTAATGGCTGCTTTTCGTGATTTGCATATCAATCGGAATATTAAAAATAAAACATCTTCGTAAATTTATCACTGCGACGGATCCATCAGATACAAGTCAGTTTAGTAGAGTAATAGGGTGGGGTAACAAGCATTCATCAAGAAGAGCTATTAGCTTAGCAGCTATATTAAACCGAACTTATTGCGCGCTAGAGGATGGCTTTTTGCGCTCTATTGGGTTGGGGGTTGATGGTGTGCAGCCACTAAGTTTAGTCGTTGATGAGGTAGGTATCTATTACGATGCACGGAAGCCTTCACGACTGGAGCAACTGATCACAGCCAACGCAGACATTACGAAAGAGGCTGAGTCTCGCAGCCGGCGGTGCATTTCAGCCATTCGCGAGTATCGCCTGTCTAAATATAATCAAAACCAAAGCGATCCGCAGTTGCGCGCGGCTGCGCCCAAGATCGTGGTGATTGATCAGACGCAAGGTGATGCCTCTGTAGAGGGAGCCATGGCGAATCAAGAGACTTTCATTGATATGCTGCGCTGTGCAGTAGAATCGCATCCTAATGAAACGGTTTGGGTTAAGGTACATCCAGATGTAGTGCACGGCCAAAAAAAGGGGTTTTTGTATCCATTGCCGTTTGAGCATCCCAACGTAAAGTTGTATGCCGAGCCAGTGAATCCATGGGATTTTCTGGAAACAAGCACACACGTTTATACGGTCTCTAGCCTAATGGGATTCGAGGCTCTGATGGCAGGTGCGCAGGTACATTGCTTCGGCATGCCGTTCTATGCGGGTTGGGGGCTAACCTACGATCAGCAAAGATGCGAGCGCCGCAACAAGTCGCGCACCCTAGAGCAAATATTCGATGCGGCCTATATTCAGTATGCCCGTTATGTAGACCCGATTTTGGGCGAACGTTGCGAGATAGAGCAGATTATCAGCTATCTTAGCGATCAGATCGCATGGCAAGCAAACGCGAAGACGAAGGTTTGCCTTTCAAGTTTGTCGTGGTGGAAACGGCTCTGGCTCGATGATTACATGCGTGCTTGGGGTTTTAAGCTGTCAGCTAGTGGTAGTTCAATCCGTTGGGGCAGAGGAGAGCCGGATGAGGAAGGCTTCTGTATCGAGGATGGCTTTATCCGTTCGGTGGGGTTGGGGGTTCACTTTAACCGTCCGGTGTCTTTGGTATGTGATCGTCGGGGAATTTACTTTGATGCCCGAGTCGAGAGTGATTTGGAATATGCTCTTAATCACACTAAGTGTTCTGACTGGGGACAGTGGCGAGCACAAGAGCTTATCACCCGGTTGCTCTCTGCCAATCTAACCAAATACAACGTCGGTACTGATACTGTGTTGGATTTACCTGTTGGCCGAAAGGTCATCTTGGTGCCGGGTCAGGTGGAAAGTGATGCCTCTATCCGTTGCGGTTCGCTTGAGGTAACGACCAACGAAGCGTTGCTCAGGGCGGCACGCGATGCTGAGCCGGATGCCTATATTATCTATAAACCGCATCCTGATGTGGTTGCTGGTCAGCGTGATCAAGGCAAATGGCAAGGTGACTTTACTTCCTTAGCGGACCACGTTGAGGTGGAGATTGCCATGGCACAACTTCTTGAACAGGTTAATGAAGTGCATACGATGACCTCGCTTACTGGGTTTGAAGCGCTTTTACGCGGTAAGAAGGTGACTACCTATGGCATGCCGTTTTATGCCGGATGGGGCTTGACTAGGGATATGATGACCTGCGAGCGTCGTAAGCGTCGTCACAGTTTGGAAAGTTTGGTGTATTTTACACTGATTAATTATCCTACTTACGTCGATCCGCTGACACGCCGCTTATGCAGCGCTGAGCAGGCTATTGAGCGAGTGCGGCAGATGAAATGCGGTTCAGTTGAGGTAAAAGAAACCAAGCTTCGGTTATTACTCATGCTCAAGCGTGTTAAGCATATCGCCAAATGCTGAGTGTCTCCGGCAGTTAGAGCATCCTTTAAATATTTGTGGTATTTCATGTTTGGTGGGATCTAAAGCAGGATACCATCGAATTATCCCTGTTGGTTATTTGCCGACCAAAAGTAGTTAGCAAGTTATGGTCAATATTGGTTGTCCGTTGTTTATAACTAAGTTCATAGTTCATCCATTTATTAGTGTTTTTGCAAATGCAGACAGGTTTTCTTTTCCTAGTGATATTTGCTACTGCTTTGGTATCTCTGTTGATACTAACTCGTGTAGCAAAGATTTATAATTGGCTTGATTCTCCTAGTCAACGCAAGGTGCATCAGGGAGATGTTCCATTGGTTGGGGGATTATCTATTCTATTTGGTGTCATTGCTTTAGTGTTGACTCAGCCAGAGGTGCTTGATAAGCAATACCAGTTTATATGCCTAGCAGTTGGCTTTTTAGCGATTGGTTTTTTTGATGACAAGTACAGTTTGAGTGTTAAGCTGAGGCTGATTTTGTTGCTCGTTCTATCAGTCTGGGTTGGAGGTGTGGAAGAGGTTGCGTTGTTCTACTTAGGAAACCTGTTCGGAAACGGTGACATTTTTCTCAGTCAGATTTTTATTCTGTTGTTTACCGTCGCAGCAATCATTGGTTGTGTAACAGCGTTTAATATGATCGATGGTCTGGATGGCCTGCTTGGCGTCTTATCGAGTGTCACTTTTCTTAGTCTGTTTATTGTGTTTCATTTGGCTGAACTAGAAAAATATGCTCTATTTTGTGCAGGTTTTATCATCGCGATGTTGCCTTACATTGCTTTTAATGTTTTTAGTAAAGCAAGGCATCGCGTATTTATGGGGGATGCGGGTAGTGCGTTTGTAGGTTTTATCATCATCTGGTTACTTTTGTTTCTCACTCAACCTAAAAGCATGACAGATTATCCTTTTGGAGTGATCAAACCTATATATGTGCTTTGGTTTATTGCTATTCCTTTTATGGACATGATGTTGGTAATTATCAAGCGTGGAATGCGAAGACAATCATTAACCAGCGCTGATCGAACTCATATCCACCATCTATTGTTAGAATGCGGCTTAAGTGCCAATAAAATATTGCTGCTACTATCTGGGACTGCGCTATGTTTAGCAAGTGTGGGTCTTTGGTGCCATTTTTATGCGATAAATCAGTTTGCATGCCTCGTCGTTTTTTCTCTCACTTTCCTTTGCTATGCGATAGCTAACTTAAGTTTAGAAAAGCAAATAAGTCAAGGAAAAATCGAAATGGGTATATGCTAGAGAGTGTTTCAGTTTCTGTGACTCGTTATTGCAAAGCGTTTAAGCCCAAAGTTCAGCAATCTATTACTTCACTTTAAAACCTAGATAATATGTATGTTGATATTCTCCTTAAAATACGTGAGTATACCCGCGACAAAAGTAGCTGTTGTTACATAGGTTTGAGCTTTAAGTGTTGTATTGTGTATGAAGTCTTGGTATTTGCTGTTTTGTAAGAAACAGGAGCAGTTGAGGGCAAAAACTCACTTGGAAAATCAAGGGGTGGATTGCTTTTACCCAGAGTTAGAAGTGGAAAAAAACGTAAGGGGCAAAGTAAAAAAAGTACGAGAACCTCTATTTCCGAGTTATATCTTTATTAACTTTGATGCCGATGTTGGGCCATCTTTTACCACGATCCGTTCTACTCGGGGAGTTGTGGATTTTGTGCGTTGTGGGCTATCTCCTCAGGTAGTCAGTGAAGATCTAATAGTGGGTCTCAAAGCGATAGATGATTCGCAACGATGTGTGAGTGAAATTCCAGTTTCCGGCGATATAGTGAGGGTGGTTAGTGGACAATATTTAGGTGTTCAAGCCATCTACGAAGAGCCTGATGGCGAACGCCGTTCTTTTCTTCTTATTAACCTTTTGAATAACCAAGTGAAGATTAGTGTCGAAAATTGCCATCTTGATTTCTGAACAAAATGTGTAATTGCCTTTTAATCATAACCTGAATAGCGCCTAGAAAAGACTCCTAGGCGCTATTTTTATATTAGTAAAAGCATCTCAATGATATGTTCTCCATTGAGAATTTATGTTGGCCGCTAAAAAACAACGCACAATTTTCATCGACCGAAAAAATTCGGTGGTGGTTTATAGCAATGGATTCACCCAGCCCTAGCGTAATGAATGAATTGTCTTTTGCTGCGCAATACTTGTATGTTTCGCACGAAGAACTAGCATCAGAATTTGGGTCATCAATTCTTGAGTGGACAGTTCTGGTATTAAAATCATTTTTATACAGAGTCGAAAGTGCAGATTTTCTGTACTCGCTGGTTTCTATTCGTCCATAAATGGTGAGCTCTGAGTTAGCAGTTATGTAAAGACATGCGATATTAAGTACCAGTAAAGAGAATATGCAGCATTGCTTATGCGCATGTAAGAATTTGAGTGCTTTTTCTATATATACATTCATTGTCATCAATTACGATAGAAATTCGGTTGTCATCAAGTGGGTTCATATGTGGATAAGGAACAGCTTGGAAAACTTTTTTAAACTGGTTCGCATAGTAATAAGCTTTCGCTGTCGACCATAAGTTCAAAATGGTCACTCCCAAAAACAATGCAAGTGCCAATTTTGGAAGTAGTTTATATCCTGGTTTTTTTCCCAAACTTGGAGGAAACAACTCATTTGGAATCGTTTGCTCATTAATTGATGTTTGATTTTCTTTGTCTGATAACTCAAAGTTTAATGAATATCCCACACCTGGCACATTAACCAAAATGTCTTTTTCAGTATCTTCAAGCACTATTCTTGTACGATTGATTAGCTGTGGCAAACTCTCTGGCGAGGTTGGTTTTGACTCCCAGACAAAATCAACAATATCTTTGCGTTGAAGCACTTCAGGGTGTGCTTGATACAAACACTGTAAAAGACGAAATTGCTTTGGCGTGATTGTAATGTCTTCTCCTACTTTTGGGTGGTTTTCTTTTTGGACTCGTTCCATTTTTTTTGACTCCGCATCCCAGGTGAAATTACCGAGAATCAGAGTGATACTATTATTCTTCATAGCTCAACCGATAGCGTACTAGCAATAAGCTAATAGGCCTCTAAACACTGTGAGTTGTTATACAGATAGTGTTGTTTGACGTGTTAGTTAATCATCGGAATTTGATGATGATTTAGGACCCTTATTTGTGTTTGGTTTTTCTTGATTAAAATTATATTAGTGATATAAGTTGCTTTAGTTTTTTTGATATTAACGGTCGCTATGATTGTTATTGTAAGTCGATGAATATCTGTTAGCTAAGCAATGTAACTTGATGTAATTACACCTAAGTATGTACGTTAGTAGACTTCCTGTATCAATTTATAAACAATAAATAATTATATACATGACGATTAAATAATCAAGGTCTCATATACGAAACAATAAAAAACATTTATTATCGAATGCAATTTATACAATATAAACGTACTTTAACGCTTGCGGTGGTTGTTTTTTGAACGCTTGTTTTTTTGGTGTGACTGACTGATATTACTTAGGTTTTTTCTATGAGTATTATGTTGTTATTAAAAGTTTGAAATAACATGTGCGCCGATTTTTCTGATTTATCAATTGAGTAACAGTTATCACGATATAGCAACTTTGATGCGCGCTACTTACCAGAGATATTATATTAGCTATTAGCATACCCGTCGTTCAGAGTTATATTGCTTAACTACATATTCTGATAATTAGGTCCGCCACCGCCTTCAGGAGTTTGCCAGCGAATATTTTGTGATGGGTCTTTTATGTCGCATGTTTTGCAGTGAATACAGTTACTGGCGTTAATTTGGAAATTGAGTTTGCCGTTAACCTCCACAAATTCATAGACGCCGGCGGGGCAATAACGTTGACTAGGTTCATCAAACTGACCGAGATGCACATCAATTGGGATAGTTTCATCGGTTAGAACTAAATGGCATGGCTGATTTTCCTCATGTTGTGTAGCAGAAAGGAAAACTGACGATGGTCTATCAAAGCTAAGAATGCCATCAGGCTTGGGGTAATTGATCGGCAGACAATCATGAGAGGTGCGCAGTTGCTGGTGATCATGCTGCTTATCGTGGACTGTCCACGGTACAGGTTGCTTAAGTAGCGGATGCCACAAGTTATGCTCAAAGGCTGAAAGTGCTCCGCCGAGCAGTGTACCGAATTGATGAATATAACTCCCAGCGTTGCGAGTGTCATATAGCTCCTCATAGAGCCACGATTGCTCGAATCGACCCTGATAGTCGGGGACTTTTTCAGACGTTGAAAAGGCATGAAATATGGCCTCCGCCGCCAGTAACCCTGACTTCATTGCGCTATGGCTACCTTTGATTTTCGCGACGTTCAGTGTTCCGGCATCGCAACCGATCAAAAGACCGCCGTGGAACTGTTGTTTTGGCAATGAAGATATCCCACCTTTGGCTATCGCCCTTGCTCCATAAGCCACTCGCTCTGCGCCTTGCAAATGTTGTTTAATTGCGGGGTGATGTTTAAAGCGTTGAAATTCTTCAAATGGGTCAAGGTAAGGATTGCGGTAGTTTAAATCGACAATCAAGCCGATACTGACTTGGTTGTTATCTAGATGATAAACAAAACCGCCTCCAGAAGTACGCGACTCACTGAGCGGCCAACCTGTTGAATGTATTACCTTGCCAATCGGTGGAGTGGTATCTGCTGGCATCTGCCATATCTCTTTTAAACCTAGTGCGTAGTGCTGTGGCTGTTTGCCTTTATCTAGCGAGAAATTCTTAATCAGTTGCTTGCCTAAATGGCCCCGACATCCTTCGGCAAAAATCGTGTATTGGGCTTTAAGCTCAATACCGGCTTGAAAGTTGGATTTGGGTTGATGATTTTTGTCGCGTCCCATGTCACTGGTGTTAATCCCAGTGACAACGCCATTGGCATCGTAATTGATACTCGAAGCGGCAAAGCCTGGAAATATCTCTACACCAAGGGACTCCGCTTGTTCTGCCAACCAGCGACACAGGTTGGCAAGGCTAATCACATAGTTATCTGTGCTGTTTTGCAACGGCTTGGGAGTGAGAAAGTGAGGTACTCGCACATGGTTATACTCAGTCGTCAGATAGAGTAAAGAATCGTCTTGGACCGCAACCGTGACAGGGGCACCAAGCGTGCGCCAGTCTGGAAAGAGCTCTTCTAGAGCGCGCGTTTCAAACACCGCACCAGATAGTATATGCGCGCCAACTTCAGATCCTTTTTCAATCACACAAATAGAGAGAGGTTCTTGATCACTTTGTTGATTTAATTGAGCGAGTCGACAGGCAGCGCTTAACCCAGCAGGACCGGCCCCCACGATAACCACATCGAACTCCATGCATTCTCTTTCCATTGCTTTGCTCCCTTCAAAACTACGCTGTTAACTCATGACTTGCTTTCCTTAAGTGCTGTGCGAGAGCTTTGGTAAATCTTGCCGCCTCGCCACCTGTACATGCTCGGTGATCAAAGGTGATGGAAAGGGGCATGGCTTTTATGGCAGTGACTTGGCCGTGACGTATAACGACTTTTTCGATAATTCGCCCCGCACCAACAATGGCAACTTGTGGAGGAGTGACCACTGGCGTGGCGTAGATCCCGGCAATCGCTCCAAAGTTTGATAGTGTAATTGTTGCGTGTTGTAGTTGTTCTCGGGCTAATTTCCTTTCACGAATACCTTGCACGGTTTGGTCGAGCCATCGACGTAACTCGTGAGGTTGAAATTCATCCGCATGGCGCAAGACCGGTGCATATAAACCGTGCCGACTGTCGACTGCAATACCAATATTGACGGTACTGTGTACACAGCGGGTCATGGTTTCGGCGTCAAACCATGCATTCATCGCGGGTTCTTCTTGGCAGGCATGGACAATCGCTTGAATAAGACGAATGCTTATATCTTCATCATGGCTCCACCCATCGAGCACCGCTTCTTCAGTTATTGTTACTGAGGCAACATTTTGATGGGACTCTGCCATCGTTGCTACCATGGTTCGTCTTGCACCTTTGAGAACTTCAGTTCCGGGGCGCTGTTTGCCCGCTTCGTGGTAAATATCGGCATCAACAATCAGTCCATCCGGTCCACTGCCTTTAACGTGATCTAAATTTACCCCAAGCTTTTGAGCGAGCAAACGCGCTGAAGGTAGGGCAGAAGTGAGTTCATCAATCGAGGTGTTGTGCTCGCCACCAATCCAAAAATCATCAACGTTTACGCTATGAGTGTGCTGCGAGACGTTGCCAACTACGGTGGCAGCATCCGCAGTTTGTGCGTGTTCCGCACTGGCGCTATCCCCGCCAGTATCGTCAATTTCCAACAATAGTGCACCGATATTGACCACATCACCTTCCTCACCATGGCGACTGACAATTTTACCGCTGTAGGGCGCAGGTACGTCGACGGTTGCTTTTGCTGTTTCGACGGTGAGCACCACTTGGTCAAGCTTCACCACGTCTCCAACATTGATATGCCACTTGACGATTTCAGACTCGGCAAGGCCTTCACCTAGGTCGGGTAAGTTGAATGTCTTCATTGCCAGTCCTCCATAAGTTCTCGCGCCGCGAGCACAATATCCTGTTGTTGGATCATGTAATAATCTTCATTGCGGTAGTAGGGCATTATCGTATCCATACCCGTTACACGCTTGGGTGGTGCTTTGAGTAGGCACATCGCATGCTCCGCTGTACGTGCCAATAGTTCACTGCCAACACCACAAGTCTTACTCGCTTCATGCACCACCAGTAAGCGGCCAGTTTTCTCTAAAGAGCGGAAAATAGTCGCTGTATCCATTGGTTTTATGCTCGCAAGATCAATAACTTCGACTTCGATACCGAGTTCTGAGAGTGCTTGAGCGGCCTGAAGAGACTCAACCACGCATGCTCCCCAAGTCACGAGAGTGATATCGCGACCTTTGCGTAAGGTAAAGCAACTATCCAGGGGTAGTGCTTCGCCGTTGTCGAGTACGTTTGATTTGACGGTTCGATAGATGCGCTTGGGCTCGAAAAACATCACAGGATCATTGCAGCGTATCGCTGCGAGCAATAGTCCATAAGCGCGTTGTGGCGAGGATGGAATGACAACCCTAAAGCCTGCGGTGTGGGCAAAGAGCGCTTCAATACTCTCAGAATGATGCTCAGGAGCGTGGATCCCACCACCAAATGGTGCACGAAAAACGGCAGGGCAGGTGAGGCGTCCACGAGTTCGGTTGCGCATACGTGCGGCATGACAAATTAAGTGCTCCATCGCAGGAAAAACAAAACCTTGAAATTGAAACTCAGCAACGGGACGTAACCCTTGTGTTGCCATGCCTACCGCAACGCCACCAATCAGCGCTTCGGCAAGAGGTGTGTCGATAACTCGTCTTAACCCAAACTTCTGCTTTAATCCAACGGTAGCGCGAAAGACACCGCCGTTGTCACCCACATCTTCACCAAGAACGATGACATTGGCATCTTTATCCATCTCATGATGAAGTGCGAGATTCACTGCTTCTACTAGGGTGATTTCAGCCATGTTTACCTCCTTGCATACGCATTGCTTTGTTGATCAAATGATCGCGCTGTGAATGCAGTTCTTGGGGTAATGATTCATATAGGTAGTCGAACCCAGTTTCAGGCGCTTGCTCCGGGATATTGAGGTAATGCTCTACCGCCAGTTCCACTTGCTCTTTACAGCGCTGCTGCCAATGCTGCTCTTGTTCATGGCTCCATGCGCGTTGATTGATCAAGAAGGTTTTAAGGCGATGGATCGGCTCATATTGCCACGCGGTTTGCACCTCATCTTCATCGCGGTAACGGGTTGCATCATCGGCGGTGGTGTGGTCACTTAGACGATAACTCACCGCTTCGATCATTGTTGCGCCTTTGCCTTTGCGTGCTCTTGCAAGGGCATTTATGGTTGCATCATAAACTGCAATTACATCATTACCATCGACGGTAATGCCGGGAATACCCGCGCCTTTGGCTTTTTCTGACAAAAACTCGGCTGCACACTGTAGGCTGCGCGGTACCGAAATCGCCCATTGGTTGTTGTTTACGACAAACACTAGAGGGATGTTCCACGCTCCGGCGCAGTTGATGGATTCAAGAAAATCACCTTTTGAAGTGCCGCCATCACCACACATGACCAAGGCTGCGTGATGGTTCCCTTGGATTTTTAACGCGGATGCAACGCCAACGGCATGAGTACATTGTGTAGCAATCGGGACGCAAAATGGTAAGTCTCTACTAGGGAAAGGGCTTCCTGTTGGAGCGAAGTCACTACCACGTTCATCACCTCCCCAATATTGAAGATTCTTTTCCATCGCTACGCCTCGGCACCACATCGCCGGCATATCACGGTAATATGGCACGAAGACATCGCTTACCTGCAAAGCTCGACCTACGGCTATGCCTATTGCTTCCGAGCCCAAGTGAGAAGGGTAGGTTCCTAACTTACCGGTGCGCTGCAGAGCCACCGCCTTGTTGTCATAAGTTCGGGTTAAAACCATATCTTGGTAAAACCCAACTAGGGTATCGAGATCAGCCCATGAGGGAAGTTGGCTGACAAGGTTCCCATCATGGTCGATAAACCGCTGCATGGGTAATGCCTGAACATTCATCTCAAGCTCCTTTTGACGTTGCGTGTCTTTTGGACTGCAACTGTTCACTTAACCAAACTCAAAGTGGGTAGCTGAGTTTGACTGCCAAAATGTGGATTACAGCATTTGCTCAGGAGCCAGAAGGTATTTTGTGGTACTGCTTTCAATTAACAATTGGCCTTCCGGTTACGTCTTGCTGCGACACAAACAGCCAAAGTAGTGCTGAATTTTGCTGTAACCTAATACAGTAAGTGTAATCAATTTGTTAAAATGTGCTTTATGTTGGCCGTTGTACATCAGTAAAATGTTGTTTCATCTGCGCATTTGTAGGCGTTAATGCTGTAATTTCCTATTTTACGATTTGAAGAATGAATAGATTCACTGTTTGACATAACAAATTTGCAACAAAATTATGCGAGTAAAGCGTTTATACTGAGGTTATTGAGTTATCTGCCTACCTATAGTTGTTTGTAAGTTGGGCGGTTGTGAGAATGGTCATACGGTGTTATCTGCGTAACAGAGTATTTTGATCTCATCGAGCACTTCAGGATTGGCAATCGCACCAACATTTTTCACCTCAAGGCCATTGATGACTTGCTTAACCGCTAACTCAACCAGTTTCCCGGAACGAGTTCTAGGGATATCACTAATGGCAAAAATACGTTGCGGTACATGCCTTGGTGAACAGTTGGTTTTCAAAATGGAACAGATCCGTTGCTTTAGAGCCTTATCGAGCATTGATTGTGGTTCAAGTTTAATTAGCAGCCAGATATCTTCGGTTTGTTGAGTTAGCTTTCCAACCGCAATAGAGTCGCAGATCCCTTCAATAGCATTAACTTGTTGGTATATTTCTGCGGTACCAATGCGAACGCCGCCAGGGTTAAGTGTCGTGTCACTTCGACCATAAAAAACAAATCCGCCATTTCTACTTTGCATCACGTCGTCGCCGTGGTGCCAAACATTATCGAACTTATCCCAGTAGGCTTTGTGATAACGCTGTCCATCGTCATTCCAAAAGCCAATCGGAAAATTGGGCAGTGAGTTTGTGCAGGTCAACTCTCCGCGAGCTTGCCATACTTGTGTCCCGCTCTCATCCAAGACTTGTGCATCAACACCTAAGCCAGCTTGCTGACATTCACCCCGAAAAACCGGTGAAATAGGGTTGCCAAGAACGAAGCAGCCGCAGATGTCGGTGCCCCCAGAGATAGAGGCTAAATGAACATCGGTCTTAATGTGTTGATAAACAAAACTAAACTGCTCTGGGTACAGTACGGAGCCGGTTGAACAAATTGTACGTAACTTGCTTAGCTTATGGTGCTGGTTGGGGGAGTAACCGCTCTGTTCTATGGCTTCAAGATACTTAGCAGAGGTACCAAACAGCGTGACGGACTCGCGTTCGGCCAAATGCCATAAAATGTCGCTTGCTGGGAAAACGGGGCTGCCGTCATAAATAACAAGGGTTGCGCCACTGGCTAATGCGGAGACATGCCAGTTCCACATCATCCACCCGCACGTTGTATAGTAAAATAGATTATCTTCTGGTTTTACGTCACAGTGTAACACGTGCTCTTTTAGGTGATTGATCAACGTACCACCAACAGAATGAACGATACATTTAGGTTGTCCAGTCGTGCCGGAAGAATAGAGAATAAACAAAGGATGGTTGAATGAAACGCGCAAGTATGAAAGTGCTTGCGGCGAGTAATGATCTAAGAGATTTTGCCAAGTTACATGGTTGTTGACCGAAGAGCAATGCTCGTTGAGGTAATCAATTTGGCACACCTTGAGGTTGCGGCTTAGCTTGCTGCTAACCACCTTGTTTTTTGCATTCATGGGATATGTTTTGCCGTTGAACTTATAGCCATCACAACAGAACAGTACTTTAGGTTTAACTTGCCCAAAACGTTCGAGCACACTATCGGCGCCAAAATCGGGAGAGGTAGATGTCCATATCGCGCCCAGACTGGTTGTTGCAAGCATTGCAATAACTGCTTCTGGTATGTAAGGCAGATAAGCGGCGACTACATCGCCTTTCTTAACCCCGGAGGAGACTAACCATTGCTGAATGCTTGATACTTGTGCGATTAGCTCACGTCCGTTGAGCCGTCGCTGTTCACCGCTTTCATTACAAAAGCGCAGCATGATTTGTTTGGGCTGTTGTTGCGCGAAATTTAGCAGGTTCTCAGCGTAGTTGAGCTGGCTATCCTCAAACCAAATTGTATCGCGATTAGAGGTAAGGGTTTGCCATTTTGATTTTCCGATAGAAGTCGTTTTGTCACCAAGATCGCCGATAATTTGACAAAATTGCCAAATTTCTCGCCAAAATTGTGGGCTGTTGTCTAGCGACCATTGATGAAGGTCGGCATAATTGCCGATTGGGTTAGAGGGCGATAACTGATTAATGTCCTGCGTAAAGCGCAGAAGGTTACTTTCAGCGATACGTGTTTCAGAGGGTGACCAAATTGGTGATTGTGTTTCCATACTGGCCTCTAACTTTCCTTTCTTTCAAACCCAATAAGCGGCCAAGGGCAGGTGTAATAACCTATCCCAATGGCTCTGATCCCATTTCCAAACTATTACAGTTGCTCGGTAAGTTGTGGCAGTATTTCAAACAGATCGCCAACCAAGCCGTAGTCTGCGACTTCAAAAATTGGACTGTCGGGATCTTTATTAATAGCCACGATGACTTTCGACTCTTTCATGCCTGCTAAGTGTTGAATCGCACCAGAGATACCAACAGCAATATAAAGTTTGGGAGCGACAATTTTACCGGTTTGCCCGACTTGTAAATCGTTGGCAACAAATCCCGCATCCACTGCAGCACGTGACGCTCCAATTGCGGCACCCAACTTATCAGCCAATTGCTCAATCAAAGCAAAATTCTCTTTGCTGCCAACCCCGCGTCCCCCGGAAATGACGATCTCTGCTGCGGTCAGTTCCGGACGCTCGTTTTCGGTTTTGTCAAAACGGACCATTGAAACTGTTGCTGGTGGCGCATCTATTTGGAATTGCTCAATAGGGGCGTTGTTGTTGAGTCTGACAGGGTCAAATGCGGAACCACGAACCGTAATAACGCGAGTACTATCACGAGTGGTTACTTTCGCAAAGGCGTTGCCAGCATAAATAGGACGAACAAAGGTATCTTCACTTATTACTTGGACGATATCTGAAAGCTGCCCAACACCCATTTTCGCCGCAACTCTTGGAGCAAGGTCTTTGCCCTGGGACGATGCGCAAAACCAAATCCCTTGATAATCTGACGCTAAGTTAGTGATAACTGGACTTAGCATTTCAGCAAAGTGATAACCAAACTCTGGAGTATCGACAATCAACACTTGAGAAACCGTTTCCGCTTTGGCTGCTTGCTCAGCAACTGATTGGCAGTCACTGCCGATAACCAAAACCGTGTTCGCAGTGCCAGTATGACTGGCGGCTTGTATCACTTTAAGCGTATCAACATGGAGATGTTGATTGTCGTGCTCTGCAATAATTAAGTTTTTCATACAATCACCTTAGCCTCGTGACGCAGTTTATCGATCAGTTCTTCTACGGTGGCGACTTTTATGCCACTTTTACGCGCTTGGGGAGGGGAGACTTCGGTGATGGTCTGGGTAAATTCAACCTCGACTCCTAACTCTTGCGCACTGAGTGTTTGCATAGGTTTCTTCTTCGCTTTCATAATATTTGGCAAAGAAGCGAAGCGGGGTTCGTTAAGTCTTAAGTCGGTACTAATGACTGCGGGTAATGACATTGCTACCGTCATTAAACCTCCATCAACTTCGCGGACCACCTCCAGTTGCTGGTCAATGAGCGAAACCTGCGAGGCGAAAGTGGCTTGTGGCCAGTCGAGCAGAGCGGCCAACATTTGTGCAACTTGATTATTGTCGGTATCAATTGACTGTTTTCCAGTGATGACCAAACCGACTTGCTCACGTTGTACGATGGTAGCAAGCAACTTGGCGACGATTAAAGGCTCTATATCCCTTGGGGTGTCGATATGGATGGAACGATCAGCGCCCAGTGCGAGAGCGGTGCGAAGCTGTTCTTGACTTGAGCTTTCTCCAGCACTTACCACAATCACTTCACTCGCGATACCTTGCTCCTTGAGTCTAACCGCTTCTTCCACCGCAATTTCGCAAAATGGATTGACGGTCATTTTGACATTATTCATTTCAACATCGCTGTTGTCTGGCTTTACGCGAACCTTAATGTAGGGGTCAATGACCCGCTTAATTGGCACTAGTATTTTCACGTTATGTTCCTTATTACAGTGAAGGTTTTGTAATCATTATTTTAAAATGATGTTAATTTACCTTTACGTTTACGTCAACTTAAAATATATTTGTGATTAACAAGTTGGCAACATAAAACAAAAAGGTGCAAAACCATGGAAAGAGAGCGCATGGAGTTTGACGTGCTGATTGTCGGAGCAGGACCCGCCGGGCTTTCTGCTGCGTGTCGAATCAAGCAATTAGCAGTTGAACAGCAGTTAGATATCTCAGTGTGTGTGGTGGAGAAGGGCTCAGAAGTCGGAGCGCATATTTTATCTGGAGCGCTGTTTGAAACACGGAGTTTGAGTGAGCTGTTTCCAGACTGGCAAAAGCTTTCAGCACCGCTTGAGACTGCGGTATCACAGGATCAGACATACTATCTTTCGAGTGACGATTCAAGCTACTCCATCCCTCATTGGGCAGTGCCTAAAACACTACATAATCATGGTAACTATATCATTAGTCTGGGAAATTTATGCCGCTGGTTAGCTGAACAAGCGGAAGCCATGGGGGTAGAGATCTATCCAGGTTTTAGCGCCGAAAGTCCTATTTTTGAAGATAAACGCATTGTTGGCGTTGTTACTGGCGATATGGGGTTGAACCAATCAGGCGAGCCAAAGACCAACTTTGCCGCGGGTATTGAGCTTAGAGCCAAATTCACTTTATTTTCTGAAGGTGCGAGAGGGCATCTTGGTAAGCAAATTATCCAGCATTATCAATTGGACAAAGAGCAAACGCCGCAACATTACGCCATTGGCTTTAAAGAGTTGTGGGAAGTGCCACCGCACCAACATCAAGCGGGCTTAGTGCTCCATTTTACAGGTTGGCCGTTGCAACATGAAGCATCTGGTGGTGGGTATCTGTACCATCTAGAGAACAACCAAGTCGCGGTCGGACTAATTGTAGATTTGAACTACGCCAATCCGCATCTTAGCCCATTTGATGAGTTCCAACGTGTCAAACACCATCCTTTGTTAAAGCAGTACCTGCAAAACGGCAACCGTATTAGCTATGGAGCTCGCGCGATTGCTAAAGGTGGCTTACATTCACTACCGACTCAGCAATTCGCGGGTGGGTTACTGATTGGATGTGATGCCGGTACGCTCAATCCCGCCAAAATTAAAGGGACACACACCGCAATGAAGTCAGGATTGCTCGCTGCGGAGTCTGTGGTTGATGCACTAATTAATCAAAGTCAAGTTGCTGATTATAAAGCGTTCTTTGAGCAATCATGGTTGTATAAGGAGCTTTATCAGGCACGCAATTTCTCCCATGGTATCCATCGTTTTGGAACTCTAACAGGGGGAGGGGTTGCAGTGTTGGAGCAGAATGTTTTGCAAGGAAAAGCTCCTTGGAATATCCGCTATAACCGTCAAGATCATCATCACTTAATCTTGGCGTCTGATGCTCCAAAGATTGTTTATCCCAAGCCTGACGGAGTGTTAAGTTTTGATCGCCTTTCCTCGGTCTACTTAGCCAATATTTATCATGAAGAGAATCAACCTTGCCATCTTCGCTTGCTCAACGAACGCATTCCAATTGAGCAAAATCTTGAGCGTTATGCAGAGCCTGCCCAGCGATACTGTCCGGCTGGTGTATATGAAATCGTCCTAGAACAGCAGCAACCTAGGCTGCAAATCAATGCGGCGAATTGTATTCACTGCAAAACCTGCGATATCAAAGATCCCAGTCAGAACATTCATTGGACTCCCCCAGAAGGTGGTGGTGGACCAAACTATCCCAATATGTAGTCAACCGACTAATTGATTTATTAACAATTAACATTTTATTTACCTAAAATTTGCGCTAGTTCAAATCTTTCACCATGAACTTGATTGCAACTTAATCACCGAGACACTATTCTGAATTTTAGTTGACGTTTACGTAAACTGAATTAACAAATTGATGCATAGGTTTTAAAGCGGTTGCCGGTATCAAAGTTACGTTTGATTTCAAATAGTGCTCTTTGAAAAGCACGAAACAAAACGATAGGGAGATCAACTATGGTATCGGAGACGCCTCTGCTGCAGGTAAACGATATTTCACTCGCTTTTGGTGGGGTTAAAGCACTAACCGATGTGAGCTTCCATGTGAATGAGAAAGAAATTTTCTCTATCATTGGCCCAAACGGTGCGGGTAAGACCTCAATGCTAAATTGTATATCCGGCCGCTATACACCCAACAAAGGCTCAGTTGTTTTTGCCGGTAAAGATGTCACCAAGCGCACGCCAAGTCAGCGCGCTCAATTGGGCATTGGCCGCACCTTTCAAAACCTAGCACTTTTTTCTCATATGTCGGTTCTCGACAACATTATGGTTGGACGCCATCACTTATTAAAGAACAACTTTGTCACCGGGCCTCTGTATTGGTTTTCGAATGCACAGAAAGAGGAAATGGCTCACCGTAAGTATGTGGAAGAGGTGATTGATTTTCTCGAGATTCAGCATATTCGTAAAGCTACCGCTGGAACCCTTTCGTATGGATTGCGCAAACGCGTTGAGCTTGCTCGTGCCATTGCGCTCAAACCTAAGTTGCTTTTACTCGATGAACCGATGGCAGGTATGAATCTAGAAGAGAAAGAGGACATGGCGCGTTACATCATGGATCTCAATGAGGAACTGGATATCACCATCATTATGATTGAGCACGATATGGGGGTAGTGATGGACATCTCTAATCGCGTTCTGGTGTTAGATTTTGGCAAACATATCGCGATGGGTAACCCTGAACAAGTGATGGAAAATCCTCATGTTAAGAAGGCCTATCTTGGTGAGGAGATGCCAAGTTTAGAGGAGAGCGCGTAATGGTACAGCAACGTAAAGACTGGGCTGATATTGATATCCTCGATACCTTCCCCAAAGTGCTGCAATACAATGCTGAGCATTGGCCAAATGATATTGCAATGCGTGAAAAAGAGTTTGGTATTTGGCGAGAGTTTAGTTGGCTTGACTATCAAAATCGCGTCAAGTGGCTCTCGCTGGCGTTGCAAGAATTTGGAATCGGTCAAAGTGATGTGATTGGTTTGCTGGGTGATAATCGACCTGAGTGGGTATGGGGAGAGCTTGCCGCCCATGCTATAAAAGCTTACTCGCTAGGTATCTATCAAGACTCGATGCATGATGAAGTGGCTTATTTAATTAATTATGCCCAAGCGAAAGTGGTTATCGCAGAAGACGAGGAGCAGTGTGATAAGTTACTTGAACTGGGTGATACCATTCCAAGTGTAGAGTTGATTGTATATTGCGACACTCGTGGGATGCGTAAATATGATGATCCTCGTTTAGTTGACGTTGAAACGCTTTATCAACAAGGACAAGCGTTGGATCAGGCTCAACCTGAACGATACTCGGCATTGGTCAATGCAACCCATGGTAATGATCTGTCCATCCTGTGCACCACTTCGGGGACCACATCCAAACCCAAACTTGCACTGTTGCACAGCGGGCCTTTTTTAGACCACTGCTCCGCCTATTTGAGAGCTGACCCTCGCGCTCCGGGCGACAACTATGTCTCAGTGTTGCCACTACCTTGGATCATGGAGCAAGTGTATGTCGTAGGGCAGGCGCTAGTTGCACGCCAAATCGTTAATTTTGTCGAAGAGCAAGAAACGATGATGTCTGATTTGCGTGAAATAGGACCGAACTTTGTTTTATTGGCGCCGCGAGTTTGGGAAAACATCGTCGCCGACGTGTCCGCTCGAATGATGGACTCGACGCCTTTCAAACAAAAGATGTACAACTGGGGAATGAAACTGGCGAATCAGGCGCTTGAGCAAGGTAAGCGTTCCAAGCTCGCTGAGTTTATTCTGTTACGTGCACTGCGGGATCGATTGGGTTTCTCGAACCTCACATCCGCAGCAACGGGCGGCGCAGCGATGGGACCAGATACTTTCCGATATCTGCAAGCAATTGGGGTGCCCCTCAAGCAGCTTTATGGGCAGACCGAAATGTGTGGCGCGTATACCGTGCATCAATCCGATGATGTGGATTACGACTCGGTTGGTGTTGCGTTTGATAACGCACAGGTGAAAGTGATCAATCCTGACAGTAATGGCGTTGGTGAAATCATTGCGCAAAGTAGTGGCATGTTCACCGGCTACCTCAATAATATGGATGCTTATCACGAGGATGTACGTGACGGTTGGATGCATACTGGTGATGCGGGGTACTTCAAACCTTCCGGTCATCTGGTCGTGATAGATCGACTCAAAGATATGTCAGAGACCAGCCAAGGGGCTCGATATTCTCCCCAGTTTATTGAGAACAAGCTTAAATTCTCGCCCTTTATTGCAGAAGCCGTGGTGCTGGGTAAGCAACGACCTTGGTTGTCAGCAATCATCTGTATTCGCTATGCGATCGTCGCCAAATGGGCAGAGCAAAAAGGTATCGCGTTTACCAACTATACCAATCTTTCCGCTCAGCCTGAGGTTTATCGTGCAATTCGTAATGAAGTGCAAAAGGTAAATGAATCGCTGCCAGAGGCGCAAAAAATCAGCAAGTTTATTCTGCTTTACAAAGAGTTAGATGCTGATGATGGCGAGTTAACTCGAACGCGAAAAGTTCGTCGTGGCGTCGTAGCCGAGAAATATAGCGACATTATCGAGACCATCTACAGCGACCAACCCAATGTAGATGTCGACACTGTGATTACCTATCAGGACGGCACCAAAACTCGCATAAAAACCTCTTTAGTGGTCGAAACGCTGATAGAGCATCAACCGCAACCCATCACCCGCGAACAACGGAGGATCGCATAGTGAATACGGACTTATTATTACAACTCGTCATCAACGGCGTAATAGTTGGCATGTTATACGGTGTGGTCGCCATGTGTTTTGTACTGATTTACAAATCGACTCAAGTGGTGAACTTTGCCCAAGGTGAATTCTTATTGATTGGCGCTTGGGTCTGTTGGGCGGCATTGGTCTATTTACAGTTGCCTTTCTTTGTCGGCTTCTTATTGACGTTAGCATTTATGACGTTGTTTGGCATCGCAGTACAAACCATTGTATTACGCCCGCTGATTGGTGAGCCGATTATTTCAGTCATTATGGTGACGATCGGCTTGTCGATGTTTTTCCAAGCACTGATGAAGTGGATCTTTGGTGTTTCAGCCGTCTCTTACCCACAAGTGTTTGAAACTAACGTGGTGAATATTGGTGGTCTTAACGTCGAGTTCGCTTACATACTTAGCTTGATCTTCTCTGTGATCATTATGGGCGCATTTTACTGGTTCTTTAAGTTCAGCAAAATGGGCTTAGCGATGCGAGCTACTGCCTTCAATCAGCAAGTGGCGCAAAGCTTGGGAATCTCAATCAAAAAAGTATTTGCGATTAGTTGGGCGATTTCAGCGATGGTCTCCGCCACCGCTGGAATTGTAATTGGTATTGTTAATGGTGTATCTGACGCACTTTCGATTATCGGTATTAAGGTATTTCCGGCGGTTATTCTCGGCGGTTTAGATTCGGTTGTCGGGGCAATTGTTGGTGGGATTACGATTGGTCTGTTAGAGAATCTTGCTGAGTTTGTGGACAGCCAATATTTGCAGGTGGGCAACTTGTACAATATTGCTCCCTTCTACGTGCTGTTAATCATTCTCGCCTTCAAGCCATATGGTCTGTTTGGTACGAAAGACATCGAGCGTATTTAAGGAGAAAAAGTATGGCTCATGTAAGTATGCGTCCGTGTGGTGATTTTCGCACCACCTACAAAAGTGATACGCCAATTTTTGAAACAAAGACGATTCGTTCACTCGCGATTATTGGGTTAATCGCTATGTTAGCGGCGCCGTTAGTGCTAGATATTTACTTTCTCAACCTGTTTATCCAAATTGCCTACCTTGGTATAGCAGCGCTTGGACTGAATATTCTCGTTGGGTTTACTGGGCAAATCTCATTAGGCCACGGTGCGTTTTTTGGCTTTGGCGCATTTGCTTCAGCTTGGCTAAACAACCAATTCAACATTCCTGTGGTGCTTGCTATTCCGCTCGCAGGCTATTTAACCATGATTGTTGGCATGCTGTTCGGGTTGCCTGCCGCCCGCATTAAAGGGCTCTATTTGGCGATTGCCACGTTAGCGGCGCAATTTATTTTAGAAGACTTTTTCGCGCGTGCTGAGTGGTTTAGTGGTGGATCTTATGGTGCGAGTGCCAACCCAGTGGCGCTCTTTGGTTACGAATTTTACAGCGACGAGAGTTTTTTCTATGTCGCTTTGTTCGCCTTAGTATTTATGTATATGTGGGCGGCAAATTTAATTCGCTCTCGTGATGGTCGCGCGTTTGTTTCCGTGCGAGACCATTATCTCTCGGCAGAAATTATGGGCATTAATTTGACCAAATATCGTCTGCTCTCATTCGGAATTTGTGCCTTCTATGCTGGAATCGGTGGTGCGCTGTACGGCCACTACTTAGGCTTTGTTTCGGCTGAAGGTTTTACCATCATGATGTCGATCCAGTTTCTGGCCATGATCATCATTGGTGGACTCGGTTCAGTGAAAGGCACTTTGATGGGCACCATCTTTATAGTGTTACTGCCCGAGGTCTTAGAATTTGGTGTCGCAGGCTTATCTATTTTCGGGACAAGTACTGCGTTTACTGATGGTTTGGCTTACATCAAAGAAATGGCGGTCGGACTGGTAATTATGCTGTTCCTTATTTTCGAACCACAAGGGTTAGCTCATCGCTGGCAACAGATTCGAGCATATTGGAAACATTATCCGTTCTCTTATTAATCAACTGTAATCACCTTATCCAGTTACGAGGCGTCATGAGGATGCCTGTCGCTTGGATATGGGTGAAATGACCTAAATAACAAGGATTACAAGCTATGAACAAAGGATATCTAGCAACAACGTTGGTTTTGTCATCAGCCCTGTTCACAGGCACGGTACAGGCGAAAGATTCGGTGTTTGTTGGGCACTTAGTGGATTTCTCTGGCCCAACCGCTTACGTGAGTAAGCCTTATGGTTCGGGAGTTCGAGATGCGCTTAAATGGATTAACGCAAATGGTGGTATTGATGGCACCGAGTTGGAGTTCGAAACCGTCGATATGGCCTATAAAGTTCCAGTCGCTATTTCCAACTATAAGCGTTGGGTTGCTCGCAAGAACATGGTGGCGATGCAAGGGTGGGGTACCGCGGATACAGAAGCGCTTATTTCATTCGTTACCAAAGACAAGGTTCCCGTTTTTTCGGCCTCTTACTCTGGTCACTTAACCGATCCTACCGGCAAGAATCCTAAGACCGCTAAACCAGCACCTTATAACTTCTTTTATGGCGCGTCATATTCAGATGCTTGTCGTGCGTTGGTGAAATGGGCGAAAGACGATTGGGATGCCAAAGGAAACACCGGTGCGCCTAAATTTACCCACATAGGTGATAACCACCCATTCCCAAATGCGCCGAAAAAAGCATGCGCAGAGTATGCGAAGGAGCTGGGTTTTGAAGTGCAAAATCCAGTGGTGGTGTCGCTAAAACCAGGAGATTTCAAAGCACAATGTCTGTCACTCAAAGAGTCGGGAACTAACTATGGCTACATTGCCAATTTAGGTGGCTCGGTGATTTCACTGGTTAAGTCCTGTAATACGGTGGGGACAGACTTCCAATATATGGCCAATATTTGGGGTGGTGACAAACCAGTGATTGAAGCCGCGGGTGATGGTCTTAAAGACTACGTATTTCCGGGTATGACAGCATTCTGGGGGGATGACAGTGAAGGGATGAAGCTGGTGGAAGAGATCTCCGCGCAATCATCTCAAGATCCTAACCAATTCCGTACTCACCATTATATCCGAGGCGTTTGTTCTGCGTTTTATATGAAAGAAGCGATGGAATGGGCGAAAGCCAATGGGGGGATTACCGGAGAAAATATTAAGCAAGGTATGTACGTCCGTGATAACTGGGTTCCTAAAGGTCTTGAGGGTGTGTGCATTCCGGCCAATTGGCAGCAAGACGACCACCGAGGCACAACAACCGTCAATGTATTTATGGGTAACAACCAAGGAGGTAACGTAGACATCAATAAAGTTGCCGAGGTGACATTGTCACGCAGGGATGATTGGCTAGGTTACTAATCTCTATTGGATTGTTATTGGGTGAGGGGCAACTCTCACCCTGCAAGGAGCGACTTAATGAGTGAATTAGCACAGCAAGTAGAACC
Organism: Vibrio panuliri; assembly: GCF_009938205.1. NCBI lineage: Bacteria > Pseudomonadati > Pseudomonadota > Gammaproteobacteria > Vibrionales > Vibrionaceae > Vibrio > Vibrio panuliri. The sequence goes on from NZ_AP019655.1 coordinate 726,885, forward strand.
CGCAGAAATCCTGCTATCAGTCAACAATATTGAAGTTGTGTATGACGAAGTGATTCTCGTTTTACGTGGGGTAAGCCTTGAGGTTCCTAAGGGCCAAATTGTCACGCTGTTAGGGGCGAATGGTGCGGGAAAATCAACAACACTAAAAGCGATTTCCGGTTTGTTGAAAACGGAAGATGGTGAAGTGACCCGTGGCGAAATTACCTTTATGGGCGAGCGGATAGACAACAAAAATCCAGAGGAAATTGTTCGTTCAGGTATCTTTCAGGTGATGGAAGGTCGCCGTATCGTTGAAGATATGACCGTGATTGAAAACTTGCGCTTGGGGGCGTATACGCGAACAGATAATGAAGTCGAACAAGACATAGAAATGGTGTTTAACTATTTTCCCCGCTTGAAAGAGCGTACAGGTTTGGCTGGCTATTTATCTGGTGGAGAGCAACAGATGCTCGCGATTGGGCGCGCATTAATGGCTCGCCCAAAGATGATTTTGCTCGATGAACCCTCGATGGGATTGTCGCCACTACTGGTAAAAGAAGTGTTTGGCATTATTGAGAAAATCAATAAGGAACATGGCATTACCATGCTATTAGTTGAGCAAAATGCCAATTTCGCCCTGCAAGCGGCGGATTATGGCTACATCATGGAATCGGGCAAGATAGTGCTAGATGGCAGTAAACATGCGTTGCTCAACAATGAGGATGTGAAAGAGTTCTATTTGGGTGGTGGCGAAGGCGAGCGCAAAAGCTTCAAAAACCTTAAGTCGTATAAACGCCGTAAGCGTTGGTTATAAGGAGAAGTCATGAGCGAATTACTCAAAGATGGAAGCAAAGCGGTGTTTGATGACAAAGAATCAATGAACCAACAACAACGAGAGCAGCGTCTATTTGGCCCGTTACCAAAACTGCTCGAACTGGCTAAACGGCAGAGTGAACATTATGCGCTGTTGTTGGCGGATTGTAATTCAACTGACATTGTCGATCGCCATTCACTGGCAACGCTACCGATTACGCGCAAGTTTCATCTACCGATGCAGCAAAAGCAAAATCCTCCCTTTGGCGGCATCAATAACGTTTCGCTGGGTGAGATGGCAAGAGTGTTTCAGTCGCCCGGCCCTTTATATGAGGGGCAAAGTCATGAGCGAGATTTTTGGCGTATGGGGCGAGCATTTTTTGCGGCTGGGTTCCGCCGCGGTGAGCTTGTCCACAACTCGATGTCTTATCATTTCTCGCCAGGTGGATTCATTATGGATGGTGGTGCGAGAGCATGCGGCTGCGCGGTATTTCCCGCCGGTGTTGGCAACACCGACGCTCAAGTTGAAGCAATTGAGCAGCTCAAGCCAACAGGTTATGCCGGCACGCCATCTTATTTGGTCACCTTATTAGAGCGTTATCAACAGATGTTCCAAAAAAGCGGCTCCATTACCAAAGCATTGGTGTCGGGAGAAGCGGTGACTGGTGAGATGGAAGTATTGTTTAAGCGTTATGGTGTTACAGTGACGCAGGCTTATGCTAGCGCGGAACTTGGCTTAATTGCGTATCAAGAAACAGGTTCGTCTGACTTGGTCGTTGCTGAAGATATTATCGTTGAAATTGTTGACCCTGATGGAAGTCCGGTTGAACAAGGGGAGGTAGGAGAAGTCGTCGTGACATCCCTTGATGATAAGTTTCCGCTAATTCGCTATGCCACGGGTGATTTGTCGGCGCAAGTTGTTGCCAAGCCGCCGTCGTCTCGTACTAACATGCGTTTAAAAGGCTGGTTGGGAAGAGCGGACTCAGCGGTTAAAGTCAAAGGGCTTTTTATTTACCCGCATCAGGTGCAAGAGATCTGTCGAAGACATAATGTTAAGGGGTCATTATTGATCGAGCGAGATGGGGTAAAAGACACCATTACCTTCTGTTGTCATGATAGTCACGTTGCTGCGCAAGATATTCAAGTCACGATGCAATCAGTGACTAAACTGAAAGGGGACGTACTCTTTGTTGCTGAACGTCAGGACGATCGCTCGTTAATCAAGGACTTACGTACGAACTAAAGTAAATGGGGGATAGTGACTCACTGCCCCTGTAATTACTCTGCTATGGATAGGCGGTTTGATGGAAAAATCACAAGCACCACAAATTGATGCCCAGTTTTGGGACCAACTCTTTACGACTGGCAATATGCCGTGGGACAGAAATCAAACCCCAAAGGAGCTCGCACAATTTCTCTCTGCTAATTCTTTGCCATCTAAGCCCCATAAAGCGACGCATGTATTTATCCCCGGATGTGGGGCAGCATACGAGGTAAAGAGTTTCATTGAGCACGGTTATCAAGTCATCGCGATGGATTACAGTCAGCAAGCGGTGAGCGTAGCGAGAAGTCAACTTGGTCAACATGCCGATGCGGTTCAGTATGGCGATGTATTTAGCGCTCAGTTTGCCCATCCGTTTGAGATAATCTACGAACGGGCGTTTTTAGCGGCACTACCAAGGGATTATTGGCAAGACTACTTTAAAATGGTTGAGCAACTATTACCAACCGGAGGTTTACTCGTGGGGTATTTCGTTATTAGCGATGATTACCGCTCGCGCTTCCCTCCTTTTTGCCTGCAGACGGGCGAACTTGCTCAACGGCTTGGTGAGGCGTTTAAATGCATCACTTGCTCCCCAGTTAAAGACAGCGTCGCAGTGTTTGCTGGCAAAGAGTACTGGATGATTTGGCAAAAGCGATAAATCGAACCTGTCTTTGTTTTGCTCGGTTTTGCTCGCGAGAGAAAGAAGCGGAGTGAATTGAAAAACTGCAACACCAAGGGTAAAGAAAGCAATCCAGCAAAGTCTTGCTGAACTGCGGATTGCGCGTTTGAAACGCATTTCTGCGCTTAACTGCAATTTTGAGTTGATATTGCGTATGTCAACTTAGCTGTTTGATATGTGATGCAATATCTTGAATCATCTCCTGACCAGAGTCGCCCCTGAGTTTAACTAAACTAATAAATAGCGCATCCGTGACCACATTTTGCGCGGTTCTGGCACTCATGGATGAGGCTCGATGTTGTGATTCATCAGCGATGGTATCGAGGTTAAAATCGGCAAGATCGCGCAGTTCGCTTGGCGTTGGCGCGGTAAGCGCTACCACTGTTGCTCCTCGCTCTTTTGCTGCTTCCGCCGCTGCGTTAATCTCTTTGGTTTGTCCTGAAAACGAAAGGGCAATTTGCACATCCTTAGGGCCAAGTGTTCTGGCGATTCCGACTTGAACGTGGCTATCAAACTCACTAATCACGGCAACACCCAGTTTAAGTAGTTTATAGGCTAGGTCTTTGCCAGAGAGTGCAGACCCTCCCATACCGACGATCTGGACACGATTGGCTTGATCAACAAGATTAACAACGCTTTCGAACGGGCTGTTAATTAGCGCATTGCTGGTCTGGAAGATCGCTTCCGACTTAGCTTTTATCAGCTTTTGAATAATAGTGGCGGTAGAATCACTCGTCTCGATATTGGCGTGCAATGGAGCGTGCTGGATAGCACTTTTACGACTCATTTCTTCTATCAATGCGCGTTTGAACTGACTAAATCCGCGATAACCTAAACGCTGAGTAAATTTAACGATACTCGATTGCCCAACTTCAATTTTAGTGGCTAATTCTTGGCTTGTTAGGGCGAGTACTTCTTCGGGATTAGCGATAATCCAATCAGCAATGCGCCTGCCACTCGTCGGTAACTTGTTGCGAGATAGCAGAATTATATGGGTGATCGACATCACATCTTCCTTCTTTCTTGGTTCGCTAATATTCCAACTTACGGCTGATTATTCATTCATTGGGGTGGGTTGCTTCGAACATCAAAAGGGTAAGGTGTGTCTTTTGTGTTCAATCTGGCTAAATTATTCCATATTTACGTGAATTTGGAATAAATAATCCTGTGACGGATGTCACTAATTGCCAATATCGAATTATCTATTATCGCCTCAAAGAACCGATATTTCGAGATAGATTATGAAGTTAGACATTAACCATCTAGTCACTGAAACGCGCAACGTTGCAAGCCAGAATATAGATACGCTCTCTACATTTGAGATGCTTAAAGTGATTAATGATGAAGATAAAACGGTCGCATATGCAGTGGAAAAGACACTCAATGAAATTACTCAAGTTGTTGATGCGGTGACCTCTGCTTTTGAACAAGGCGGGCGTCTGATTTACATGGGGGCAGGCACATCAGGTCGATTGGGCATCTTGGATGCGAGTGAGTGTCCTCCTACTTATGGTACGCCCGCAGAGCAAGTGGTAGGGGTGATTGCTGGTGGGCACACAGCCATCTTTAAAGCGGTGGAAAACGCTGAGGATTCTCCGCAACTTGCTGTTACTGATCTTGAACAGATCAACTTTAGTCATAAGGATGTGTTGGTCGGAATTGCAGCAAGCGGACGTACCCCTTATGTGATTGGTGGTATGGAGTATGCCAAGAAACAAGGCGCGTTTGTCGCTTGTATCGTTTGTAACCCAACATGCCCAATGATTGATGCCGCCGATGTTGCGATTACGCCAATCGTTGGACCTGAAGTGGTAACAGGCTCTTCTCGAATGAAAGCAGGCACAGCGCAAAAGCTCGTGCTAAATATGCTGACGACTGGAGCGATGATTCGCTCAGGTAAAGTATTTGGCAATCTAATGGTTGATGTTGAGGCGACCAATGCCAAATTGGTGCAACGTCAAACCAACATTGTCGTGGAAGCAACGGGCTGTACTGATGCACAAGCGGAACTGGCGCTAGAGGCATGCGGTCGTCATTGCAAAACGGCAATTCTTATGTTGCTTGCGGATTTAACGGCAGATGAAGCGGCCAAGTTACTGGCCCAAAAACGCGGGTTTATCCGCGCTGCATTGTCTGACGTTTAGCTGTCATTAAGGAAATCACTATGGCTAAGATTAATACAAATACCATGAAAGATATCCTTGCCGCAGTTGGCGGAGGGGGCAACATCGTGAAAGCAGGCAACTGCATGACGCGATTACGCCTTACTCTGGCCGACTTTGGCAAAGTTGATAAAGAGACTCTTAATGCGATGGGCGCTGTGATGGGGGTAGTTGAGTCGGATGAGCAACTACAAATCATCATGGGGCCGGGCAAAGCGCAACAAGCATCAGAGATGATGAATGAATTGTTGGAAGGGTTACTGGGTGATGACGCAGAGGAGAAGCCGGAACAAGACTTAGCGTCTATAGCCAAGCAGCAAAAGTCTCAGGTAAAAAGCAAACAAACCAGTGCTGTGCAGCGCTTTTTAAGTAAGTTTGCAACCATCTTTACACCGCTTATTCCTGGCTTTATTGCTGCCGGTTTGCTGCTAGGTATTGCGACTCTCATAGAGCAAACCATGATCGTCGGGCAAGATGCGAGCTCTTTCATTATAAGCATTGTCGCTTATATGAAGATTTTTGGTAAAGGGTTATTTGCCTTCCTCAGTATTTTGATTGGTTACAATGCCCAACAAGCCTTTGGTGGTTCTGGCGTCAATGGCGCGATTCTCGCTTCGTTGTTTGTGTTGGGATACAACCCTGAAGCCACTTCAGGAATCTATTCAGGTATGAGTGATTTCTTTGGCTTTGCTATTGATCCTCGAGGCAATATCATTGGTGTGTTACTTGCGGCAATTATCGGTGCAAAAGTTGAACGGATCGTTCGCCAGTATATGCCAGATGACCTAGATATGATTTTAACTTCTGTCGTGACTTTGCTGATTATGGGGGCGGTCACCTTTATTGTTATCATGCCAGTAGGGGGCGTGTTGTTTAAAGGCATGTCTTGGTTGTTCTTGAACCTCAATGACAACCCACTCGGCGCGGCTATTTTGGCGGGCTTGTTCTTAATTTCGGTTGTATTTGGTATCCACCAAGGTTTTGTTCCCGTTTATTTTGCTTTGATGGAAGCGCAAGGCTTTAACTCGTTGTTCCCGATCCTTGCGATGGCGGGCGCAGGACAAGTAGGGGCATCGTTGGCTCTATACTGGAAATCGGATAAGAGCTCAGTGCTGCGAACCCAAATTCGTGGTGCGATTATTCCCGGTATTTTAGGTATTGGTGAGCCACTTATTTACGGTGTGACTTTACCGCGAGTGAAACCATTTGTGACTGCATGTATAGGCGGTGCAGCGGGTGGTTTCTTTATCGGCTTGATCTCATATTTAGGGTTACCTGTAGGTTTAAACACAGTCTTTGGTCCCTCTGGTATTGTCGCGATTCCTTTGATGACGTCGAATGAAGGTATTTTCCTTGGAATGGCAGTGTTTGTGTGTGGTTTGGTTGTATCGTATGTCGCTGGCTTTTTCACAACCTTACTCTTTGGCACGAAAGATATTGATTTGAGCTAGTTAAAATAAAGGCTAGATTTGATGGAACGGTTAAACGTATGTGGCTAAACCCACATACGTTTTTTTTTTGCTAAAACGATAGCATCTAATTGCTAGTTTGCCATTGATACTCAATCTGCCTCGCGACGGTTTGGGCAAGAGGCAAGCCGTAGTATTTGGAGACTAATTGTAAGCTCATGTCGATACCAGCGGAAATTCCTCCTGAAGTGGTGAACTTATCTGACGTTATCCAGCGTCTATTATCAATGACCTGTAGATTAGGAAATTGACTGGCTAGGGCAGAGATGTCTTCCCAGTGCGTGGTGACAGTAGAACCATCAAGCAATCCCGCTTTAGCGAGAAGAAATGCGCCAGTACACACGGAGGCGACATGTTGTGCAGACGCTCCTACTGAGGCCACCCATTCAATAATATGAGGCTTGTTAACTTCATCTTCGTGGAAGCCGCCAACCACAACCAGCAAATCAATATTTGGGTGATTTTGCAGTGAATAATCAGGCATCACCTTAAAATGTCCTCGGGCGGAAACTGTTTGGAGTTGCTCTGAAATGAGGAAAACGTTGAGATTGGTTGCACCTAATCGTTTTGCTGTACTAAACACCTCAAAAGGCCCAGCGAAATCCAAAACTTCTGCTTGGTCATAGATGTAGATGCCGATGTTCATAATACTCCCTAAGACTTGGCTGTAATGAATTTATCGCTACAGTTGTAATGCCCCGGCGATGCCGTGATCGCGTGGGGTCATTCCAGTAGGATCAATAGGTGGTGTTTGTTGATTTACCTGAGCGGTAAGTAGCGACGCCGACCCAGTGGCTAATGTCCATCCAAACATGCCATGACCAATGTTCAAGAAAAGATTGTCGGCACCTGCTTGACCAATAATGGGCACGCTACTTGGTGTTACCGGGCGAAAACCAGCCCATGTGTGGATGATTTCACTGTAGATGCCTGCTTTTGGAAAGTTAGTCATACAGACTTTGAGTAGATGGTCTATTCGGCTTTTCTCAATATTGCTTTCATCCCCAACAATATCAGCGCAACCGGCCATTCTAAGTTTGTCACCAACTCGGCTAACAACCACCTTATTGGCAATATCCGTGACACAGACTTCAGGAGCATGTTTGGTAGCGGGTACCGTAATGCTATAGCCTTTGATTGGGTAAATAGGTAGGGTAACGCCAATATCTTGAGCGAGCGTTAGACTCTCTGGTCCTGTCGCAAGAACGTACGCATCGGCGCGAATTTCTCCAGAGGAGGTTGCAAGATAATCAATTGAATTCGCTTTTTTGACTAATTGCGTGACACGACAATTAAAATGGGGTTCGAAATCATCGTCTTGCGACATCATCTTAAGCAGTTGATTGGCAAAATGATGCGGGTCACCCACTTCATCCGTCTCGGTGTAAATTCCTCCAACAATCGGCTGCGTCAATTGTTCGAGGTTAGGTTCTAACTCTAAACATTGCTTGGCACTGAGTATTCGTTGTTCGCAGCCCCACGTGAGCTTTTGTTCAACTCGTTTCAACGCTTTATCCAGCTCGTTTTGATTTGTGTAAATTAGAAGTTTTCCGCAAGTGCGATGTTCAAACTCTAGCTTGGATTCGCTCAATAGTGCATGAAGTACATGCTGGGAATGTTGCGAGAGCCGCATAAGGTGTTGGGTGTTTGATTGTTCTTTTTCACTGCGTGCGTTACTTAAGAACTTGCTTCCCCAACTCGCCAAACGGATATCGGTCGATAGCTTAATACGAAAAGCAGGATCCATTCCTGCGATAATTTTCGGCATTTTTTTGACTAAGCTAGGGGAAGACATCGCGTCTACGTATGAGTAGCTTAGCTGGCAGCCGTTAGCGTAGCTTGTTTTGAGTGCAGGTCCTTGCTCGGCGTCTAGTAAGATCACTTTGTATCCCGCTTTCTTGAGCAAGTAAGCACTCGTGATGCCGATAATGCCAGCTCCAATGATTGCAATGGACTTTTTCGTCATAGCTTCCAACCTCACTGAAAACAATTAGCTGGTGGTTTGCTTAAATTATATTTGTCCTTAGAGTAGCAAAGTTGAATTGACAAATTAACTAAAATGCAACAACTGATTGGGGCGGAGCCCGATTCTGGGAGATTGCTCGTGCTCGACAATAGGAGCATTACTTGAACAGTGCTACATGGCAATAAGACGCTATCTCCGCGAGTGGCGTTATTAGTGTAGTTAATCGCTTGATGGATAATTGATCTCTAGCAGTACCTTTTGCAATGCAGGGTGGGTTTGAATTTGATATTGGCCTTCCTTAATGATTGCGTCCACGCTCTCAAAAGGCAGAGTTAAATCGGTAGGCACTTGATTAAACTCATGGCGCTTTTTGGGGTCACGAGTATGGCTAAAGGTCACCTCGATAAAGTGAGGCACAACTTGATTCTCAGCAGTTGATGCTTCCGCTGCCCATTGATTCATTGCTCGTTTAAAGACCTCTTTGGTTGCATCATTATAACGGTGTAATTGGATATCAGTAACAGAGTTGAGAGTTTGTACGGTCGTTGGCGGCTCCATCGATAAACCCAGTCCTAAATCGGGTTTTGTTGAGGCATCAACAGCGATAACCACAACGTGATGTTTGGTACCGAGATCCCCATTAGTGGATTGATGAATTTTTCCGACTTCGAGTATGTCGTATATGGCTAATAGCCCTAAATTATCCGTGATTCCACCATCAACTAAATGGATGTATTGATGCTTATCCTTGTCTTTGTATCGTTCAATGCTCTGCACAGTTTTTTGTGCTCGAAATGAGAGCTGCTCGATCTGCATTGGCTGATAGGAGGTATGTGCAGTGGTGTTGCATCCGGAATGATTCTCTAATGCGACTGGCTCAAACAATATAGGGACAGCGGTAGATGCAGCAACGGCTTTAGATATCGGATATTGGCTTATATCTGAGCATAGGAAACTAAAGTACTCTTGAATAAAGGAAAAGCGTACACCTGTCGTAATGTCTGAAGCATTAATAATCAAATATGGTGACTTATCGTCATCAATATCGGCAAAGGTAGCGTCACCGAAAAGTTGTGTTTGATAATAGCGACGAGCGATTTCGGTGCGAGAGTGCTTGGTAAACCATCTTGTCGGACTGAGATAGGTTGAAATAAGGTCTTGCTTCACATCTGCTTGTAAAAACTCGTCTTCATAGTGTGTGAACGTTTTTTCATGATAGAGGGCGTAATAGGCGGCGGTGAAGCTTCCCCCTGACACTGAGCTTATCACATCGACTTCATCTAATAGCGTGGAAGAATATCCATTTTTCTGGGTTATTGTGATGTCGTTGAGCTGTTTTAACACGCCATAGGATAGGGCTGCCGCTCTCTTTCCTCCCCCTGAAAAAGCTAAGATAACAGTAACATGGTTGTCTCGATGTTCGAGTCGAGAAAAGGCATGTTGGTCGAGTTCGGTGCTGATATCTTTTTGTAAACGGTTTTCCGGCTGACTCACCGTAGTGCAGCCACTAAGCAGGCTAACCAGTATTAACAGACCGAAACGCGTTCTCATACATTCTCTCAGATAATTCGCCAATAAGTTCAAGCGTGCATTAATACTACAAATAGGGAAGTGAGGTGCTCAAAGACAACCTTGAGGGTATTTTGCGCAAATAATAACGCTAATAAAGTCCATATTTCGTGACACTGAGTCTCACCAAGAGCGGTTTAAGCGCTCATCAGATTCCGTAACAATGTCGCCTGTCGAACGTGCGCTCGAATGAGCAATTACATCCACGATTCACCTTAAAGAGTTGTTTAATTGAGTATTGTCGACGTGACTAATCATCATGGATGATGATTAGTCTTTTTGCCTAAGGAGTATGTTTCGCACAATAACGAGAGAAAAAATGTCTAAGTTTGGACCATTTTGTACCATGCTGTTGTTCTTCAGTGGTTCATTTTCTACCTATGCTGACGTTGCAGTGGAACCGCTTCGAACTTATGCTGCGTCTCCTTACCAGTCTTCGAGTTTATCTACCCAGCTTCGCTCTGCGTTTCAGAAGCAAGACGTTGAGGTGTTTTTTCACACATCGATGGCGAGTGTGTGGGCGCACAGTCATGACTTCTCCCTCGATTATTATCAAAACCAAGTGCAAACGGGTATTCAGTGGCAAGTGAACAGCCGAGTCAAAACCGAGATTATGTATCAATATTCTTGGGCGAGAAACAATGGCCTTGATTCGTTTGTAATGAACTTCCACGATGCATTCAATATTGGTCAAAATGGTCGTGACCAAGTCGCGGAAGACCGTTTTCATATACACAGTGATACTTATGGGTTTACGCACGAGAACTTCGAAGATGATGTGTTTGTCAACGGAATGCATGTCAATATTGAGTTTTTGTTGCACCAAACTGCGGTCGACGCATGGTCAATTGGTGGAACCTTGTATATGAATGGCGTCGACGAGTCGTTTGTCGAGGGCGGTTTTGAGCAAGGTGTTCAACTGAACTACAGCCGAAAGTTTGATAATTCTGTTTTGTTTTCCACAGTGGGTGTTACACACCGAGGTGATAAGCTAATTTTAGGGGAAATTGAGGCTAGAGATTTCACTGGAGCTTTTGCGCTTGGCTACAGCTATCAGTTAAACCCTCGTCATCATTTAATTGGCGAGTACCATCTCTATCAAGGTGGGGCTGATGACGATAGCGAGTTTTCCAAAGCTTCCCATGAACTGGTTGTTGGTTATCGCTATCACTATGAGCTTGTCGCTTTGGAGTTAACCGTAACAGAAAACATGCGCAACATGGATAACTCGACAGACATCCTATTTGGGGCTGGTATCCGTGTCTTTTTTGCCAAATCCTAAGCCTGTTAACTGATGTGGTTGAGAGTTGTCGGTTGTCTTAAACACGGCAATCTCCCATCGCCAACGCGACTTTGGATACCGGCTGCTTGTCTAACGCTCGACAAATTTCCCAACCGGCTAGATTAATAGCCTCAAGATCAACGCCCGTTTCAATGCCAAGATTATCACAAAGGTAGAGTACGTCTTCTGTTGCCACGTTACCGCTGGCGCCTTTGGCATAAGGGCAGCCTCCTAAGCCAGCAACGGCACTATCGATAGTGCTGATACCCATCAGTAACCCCTGGTAAATATTGGCTAACGCTTGGCCGTACGTGTCGTGGAAGTGCATCGCCAACGCCTCTTTAGGTAACTGAGTCAACAGCTCTTCCAGCATGGCTGATACGCGGTTCGGTGTACCTTTACCGACCGTATCACCTAGTGAAATTTCGTAGCAACCCATAGCAAACAACTGTTTCGCGATGCTTGCCGTTTGTTTGGGCTCAATAATACCTTCGTAAGGGCAGACCATCGTACAGGATAGATAGCCACGTACTGCAATATTGTGCTGCTTAGCAAGGGCGATAACAGATTCAAACCGCTCAAGACTTTCGCTAATCGAACAGTTGATGTTTTTTTGACTAAAGGACTCAGAGGCAGAACCAAAAATAGCGACTTGCTTAACACCACTCGCGATTGCACGTTCTAATCCGGCAAGGTTGGGTGTTAGAGCGGAATATACAATGTCAGCTTGTTGTTGGATACTGGCAAAAACCTGCGCAGAATCTGCCATTTGTGGCACCCACTTGGGCGAAACAAATGAGCCTGCTTCAATATGTGAGAGGCCACTGAGACTTAAGCGGTCAATCAGACGAACTTTGTCAGCAAGTGTGACGGATTTTTCATTTTGTAGTCCGTCACGAGCCCCAACTTCAATAATATTCACCTTATTTGGAAGCATGCTTTTCCTCCAACGTCGAGTCTTTGTCTTGCTTGACGGATAGCTGCAAGAGAACCGCGCCGTGTTCAACTTGATCACCAAACTCACACAGAACCTCATCAATCACGGCACCTTGTGTGGCACTAATGGTGTATTCCATCTTCATCGCTTCCAACACGAGAAGAGGATCGCCTTTCTCGACATGATCGCCTTTCTCGACCAACAATGCGGAAATGATGCCATTAAGTGGTGCTGTGGGGTTGAGTTCATCAAGCTGAGTTTGGTTAGACTCATGATTTGCGGAGTGGGAGAATGTCTGTTGCTGCCCGTTTTGAAAGATCGTGGTTGAGTCGGCGGTTATGCGCGATTGAAACTCATAACGTGTCCCATCAATGTCGACTTTAAACCAAGGGGAGGGTTCTATAATAGAAACCTCATGAGTGTGCTCATCAGCATAAACTGTGAGCTTGTTGTCTTCGGTTGTGTGGCAGAGAATCACGTGATGGTTCACCCGAAGTTGAGCGAAGTCAAAGCGCGATGTTTGCTGCTGAGACAGACGAAATCCTTGCCGAGTTGGAGCCGGCAGAGTGGAGTCTTGTGCGCGCAATACCGCTAATCGTGCAAGTGCCGCTAAGGTTAACCAGATCGAGGGCGCACACGCTTGCTGCTGTTGAATAGAATCTTGATGGGTCAGCAGAAAGTCGGTATCCAACGCAAGATCGGCAAAAGCGGGTTGGCTGACGATGCTGTATAAGTAGCCGATATTGGTGTTAATTCCCAGGATGTGATAGTTCATTAATGCCTGTTTAAGCTGTGAAATGGCACTTGAACGAGTTTGACCAAAAACGATTAACTTGCTAATCATTGGGTCGTAAAACTCACTGATAGAATCACCTTGAACAATACCACTATCGATACGCACATCGTCAATCGAACTGGGTTCAGAAAGGTAAGTGATCGCGCCTGTCGAAGGCATGAAATCACGCTCTGGATCTTCAGCATAAATCCGCAGCTCAATTGCATGACCGCGATGGGCAATTTGTGCTTGAGAAATAGGCAGCTCTTCGCCAAATGCCACGCGTAACTGCCATTCGACAAGATCAATCCCCGTAATGAGCTCAGTAACTGGGTGCTCGACTTGCAGGCGGGTATTCATCTCCATAAAGTAGAACTCGCCACTGCTATCAAGCAGAAATTCTACCGTGCCAGCGCCAACATAGTTTATTGCTTTAGCCGCTTGGACGGCAGCTTCCCCCATCTCTTTACGCAGTTGCACGCTTAACCCGGGAGCGGGCGCTTCTTCAACGACTTTTTGATGGCGGCGTTGAATTGAACAGTCGCGGTCCGAAAGGTAGAGGCAATGGCCGTGTTGATCAGCGAATACTTGGATTTCCACATGTCGCGGCTTAACAATGCATTTTTCGATAAGAAGATGTTGGTCGCCAAAACTGGATTGTGCCTCACGTTGCGCACTTTCAATTGCAAAAGGCATCGCTTGCGCATTGTTGACCACACGCATCCCTTTACCACCGCCACCCATCACTGCCTTAAGCATGACGGGATAGCCAATTTTTTCTGCTTCTGCGAGTAGGTTTTGCAGCGAGTTATTATTACCATGATAACCAGGGACAAGAGGGACATCGGCTTGTGCCATAATGGCTTTCGCTTGGGATTTAGACCCCATCTGTTCAATGGCTTGCACTGGAGGGCCAATAAAGATGATGCCATTATCACTGCATGCTTTGGCGAACTGTGCGTTTTCCGATAGAAAACCGTAGCCAGGATGAATTGCGTCAACGCGGTGTTTTAGCGCGATTTGGATTATTTTATCAATGTTTAAATAGGATTCGCTAGCAGGCGAGGGACCCACATACTCGGCGATATCGGCTTGTTTACTATGCTGACTGTGACGATCAGCCGTTGAGAAAATAGCCACAGTTTCGATGCCCATGGAGCGTGCTGTACGAATCACGCGACAGGCAATTTCACCGCGATTGGCGATTAAAATTCGTTTAAACATGTTACCTCCAAACCGGTGAGCGCTTAGCAAAAAACGCACTTAAGCCTTCTTGCCCCTCGTCGGACACACGGGCGGCGGCGATTGCCTGACTGGTATAATCAATCAATGATTGGTCGATAGGATAATTATCACAGCGTAGGCAAAGCTCCTTTGCTGCTCTCAATGCGTTAGGACCGTGATTAGCGAGTTGATCTATGATGTTTGTGGCGTGTTTCTCCGGCGTTTCGCTGATATGGTGCAAGATACCGAGCTGTAATGCAGTGTCGCTATCCATGACTTCTGCGGTCAAAAAGTAGCGGCGGCTTTGTCTTTGTCCAATCGTTCTTATTACATAAGGCCCTATGGTCGCGGGTAGCAAGCCCAACTTAACTTCGCTTAAACAGAAACGAGTGTCAGCCGTTCCGATGGCAATATCACAGCAACAAATTAAACCGAGTGCACCGCCAAAAGCAGCGCCGTGCACGAGCACCAAAGTCGGGGTAGGAAACGTATCGAGCTTGTGCAGCAATAACGCCAGTTGCTGCGCATCCCGCAAGTTTTCTTGTTGCGATAGATTAGCCATCGACTTCATCCAGTTTAGGTCGGCACCTGCCGAAAAATGCCTGCCTCGAGCGCCTAAAACCAGTGCTGTGAGTGTTGGGTCTTGTTCAAGTTCAGTTAAGCGCTCAATCAAATCTGAAATCAATGCATCGTCGAATGCATTGTGCTTTTCTGGGCGATTAAGGCTTAGCCAAGCCACGCCGCTTTTATCTTTTTCAAGCAGTAGTGCTGTCATATGACGTCCTGTGTCAAAGTCAACTTAGAACTTATCTCTTTTCTAATTTTAGTAGATAAATATCAATATGTTAGTTACATACGGAAAATGCCGAATTTGCTTTCTTGCAGAGGAGCATTCAATGCGGCAGATAAGGCGATACCCACTACATCACGGGTTTTGGCTGGGTCGATAATGCCATCATCCCATAGACGTGCGCTGGCATAGTATGCGTGGCTTTGAGTTTGGTATTGGTCGATTATCGGCTGCTTAAATTGCTGTTCTTGCTCGCTGCTCCAGCTTTCTCCTTTACGAGTTTTGATATCTCGAGTGACCTGTGCCATCACATTAGCGGCTTGGTCTCCACCCATAACAGAGATGCGGGCATTGGGCCACATCCACATCATCGTTGGGTCGTAAGCTCTGCCACACATGCCATAATTCCCTGCGCCATAGGAGCCACCGATAATAACCGTGAATTTGGGTACGTCAGCACAAGACACCGCCATCACCATCTTGGCGCCATGTTTGGCAATGCCTTCGGCTTCATATTTTTTCCCCACCATAAAACCGGTGATGTTTTGTAGAAAAAGCAGAGGGATTTTACGTTGCGCGCAGAGCTCAATGAAATGCGCACCTTTTTGCGCAGACTCTGAAAACAGGATGCCGTTGTTGGCAACAATACCTATTGGCATTCCGTGAATGTGTGCAAAACCACAGACAAGAGTTTCGCCAAACAGAGCTTTGAACTCATCAAATTGTGAGTCGTCGACGATACGAGCAATGACTTCACGTGCATCAAAAGGTTTTTTCAAATCCGTACCAACGATGCCATACAATTCATTGGCCTCGTATTGTGGGGGTAAGACGGTTTGCTGGTGTAGTGAATTGGGTTTGATCACGTTGAGTTGGGCGACGGCTTGACGCGCCAGTTGCAGAGCATGGTGGTCGTTTTCTGCGCAGTAATCTGCCACGCCAGACGTGCGGCAATGAACATCTGCGCCCCCCAGTTCTTCTGCACTGACAGTTTCACCCGTCGCGGCTTTGACCAAAGGGGGGCCTGCAAGGAAAATGGTGCCTTGTTGCTTTACGATGATTGATACATCACACATCGCCGGAACATAAGCACCACCAGCGGTACATAAACCCATTACCACTGCAATTTGACCAATTCCTTGCGCTGACATGCGGGCTTGATTATAGAAGATGCGCCCAAAATGGTCTTTATCTGGGAAGACTTCGTCTTGTCGGGGAAGATTGGCACCGCCAGAATCAACTAAGTAGACACAAGGTAAGCGGCATTTCAGTGCAATCTCTTGAGCGCGGAGATGTTTTTTGACGGTTAATGGGTAGTAGCTGCCGCCTTTAACAGTAACATCGTTGGCAACAATCATACACTCTGTGCCGTTGATCATTCCGATGCCCGCGACAACTCCGGCACAAGGGACGTAGTCAGGATAAACTTCCCATGCCGCAAATTGACCGACTTCTAAAAAAGACGAACCTGGGTCGAGCAGCGCAAGAATGCGTTCCCGTACCGCCATTTTCCCTTTGTTGCGCTGGTGCTCACGCGCCACTTCACCACCGCCATCCTCAATCTTATTGACGGTGGTATAAAGCTCATCGACCAGCGCCGCCATTGCCTTATAGTTGTGTTGATACAGTTCAGATTGAAGATTAACTTTACTGACTATTTTTGCCATGAATTGCTCCTCTATTTAGTGAACAAGCTTTACGTTCAAGGATATTTCGAACGCGAAACTGTGTATTAAAGGTGTGCGCTAAGCACTTTCGTTAAACAATTCACGACCGATAAGCATTCGGCGTATTTCTGAGGTTCCGGCACCAATTTCATACAACTTCGCATCGCGTAATAGACGTCCGGTATCAAACTCGTTGATATAACCATTACCACCTAACAATTGAATGGCGTCGAGAGCCATTTTGGTCGCAAGTTCAGCGCTAAACAGAATTGCTCCGGCGGCATCTTTTCGGCTTGCTTCCCCACGATCGCACGCAGCCGCCACTGCGTAAACGTACGCTTTAGCAGCATTCATTTGGGTGTACATATCGGCGACTTTAGCTTGCACAAGTTGGAATTCGCCAATGGCTTGGCCAAATTGCTTGCGATCATGGATGTAAGGAATAACGTTATCCATACACGCTTGCATAATGCCAAGTGGACCGCCTGCTAATACTACTCGTTCATAATCGAGGCCGCTCATTAGCACTTTCACGCCTTGATTCTCTTCTCCGAGTATATTTTCGGCAGGGACTTGGCAGTTCTCAAACACCAACTCACAAGTGTTTGAACCGCGCATTCCAAGCTTGTCCAGCTTTTGTGCTTGAGAAAAACCAACAAAGCCTCGTTCAATAATAAATGCAGTAATACCTTTGGCGTTGGCACTTGGGTTTGTCTTAGCGTAAACCACGTAGGTATTGGCATCGGGGCCGTTTGTGATCCACATTTTGTTGCCATTTAAAATAAAGTGATCACCTTTGCGCTCTGCTCGAAGTTGCATTGCGACCACATCGGAGCCCGCTCCAGGTTCACTCATTGCTAATGCACCAACATGTTCACCAGATACGAGTTTAGGTAGGTATTTCTCTTTTTGAGCGGGGTTACCGTTGCGGTGGATTTGGTTAACGCACAAGTTAGAATGTGCGCCGTAACTTAACCCAACGGATGCAGAAGCTCGGCTGATTTCTTCCATCGCAATAACGTGGGCCAAATAGCCCATATTGGCGCCACCGAACTGTTCTTCGATCGTGACGCCGAGCAGTCCCATATCGCCAAGTTTTGTCCAGAGGTGGTTGGGAAAGTCGTTTGATTGGTCAATAGATTGGGCAAGCGGAGCGATTTCGCTGGCTGCAAAGCTGTTGATTTGCTCACGGAGCAAATCAGTGTTCTCGTCATAGACGAATTTTAGGGAAGAGTAGGTCGATTTCATTGCTTATCCTTGCCAATAGCATCACCGACATCCTCTTAAACTGCGGTTAGATGACGCTATCACCTTTCATCGATTTAAGTGTATTTTCACATCGCAACTTGGCCGCATTAAGTTCCATCATTACCGCATTGATATCATTAGCTTGCTGCTGCAATGTTGCCTTTTTGTCTTCGATAAGCCGAATCATGTAGTGCAACTGCTCTGTGCTTTGATCGGTATCGTAAAGCTCAAACAACTCTTTGATGTCTGCGAGGGAAAAGCCTAAGCGCTTCCCGCGCAGTATCAGTTTTAGTCTGATTCGGTCACGACCGTTATAGATACGTGTACTGCCTTTACGGTCAGGGGTGATTAGCCCTAAGTCTTCATAAAAGCGAATACTACGAGTAGTAATATCAAACTCTTTAGCAAGTTCACTGATTTTAAATGTATTCATCCCTTAACCCTTGCGACTTTTGTATAACCTTTAATAAGAATATACAACTCGTTAACGTTAAAGTAAATAAATTGCAGTATCTCTGGAGCCTTGAAATTACAGCCTTTTATCTAAAATGGCCTAGTTGAACCGTTCGACAATAACCTCATAACTTGACGTTAACGTAAATGTTAGTATAGTTATTACGTGAACGTCAACAAAAGGTTAATAAAATGAATCGTCAAACATGGATTGTTGGGGCAAAAAGAACACCTATCGGCGCTTTTCAAGGTATGTTTGCTCACACCGATGTGACTGAATTAGGTGCTTGTGCCATCCGCGCTGCACTTGCGGAGAGTCAACTGCCTGCTGATACCGTCAATGAAGTGTTTATCGGTTGTGTATTGCCAGCTGGTGTCGGTCAAGCTCCTGCGCGTCAGGCAAGTTTAAAGGCAGATATCCCTTATAGTGCGGGCTGTACGACGTTAAATAAAGTATGTGGTTCAGGTATGAAGGCCGCAATGCTTGCGCATGATTTGATTCAAGCAGGCAGTGCGGACGTTGTTGTTGCGGGCGGTATGGAAAACATGTCTGCTTCTCCTTATATATTGCCAAACGCGCGACAAGGTTTTCGTCTTGGTCACGATCAGGTGTTAGATCATATGTTTTATGACGGTCTGCAAGATTCCTATCAAGGTGAATTAATGGGCGTTTTTGCTGAGCAGACGGCGCAACGTTTCCAGTTCAGCCGTCAGAGCATGGATGATTGGGCTACTCAATCGCTTAAGCGCGCTAAACACGCGATTGATCAGGGGTTGTTTAAGCAAGAAATTACCCCGGTAACGGTCAAGCTCAAGCAATCCACTGAAACGTATCAAGAAGATCAGCAGCCAAGCCAATTGGATGCGGCAAAAATTCCTACTCTAAGACCAGCATTTGCCAAAGAAGGCGCGGTGACCGCGGCAAACTCAAGCTCCATTTCTGATGGTGCATCAGCCATGGTGCTAGTGAGTAGCACTTTTGCGAAACAACATCAGTTGCAACCCCTCGCCAAAGTTCATGCTCATACAACACATGCCAGAGAGCCACAGGAGTTCACCATCGCGCCCGTGTATGCAATCGAAAAATTGTTAGACAAGTTGGGGTGGGATAAGTCGGATGTCGATTTATGGGAGATTAATGAGGCTTTTGCTGTGGTCACTCAACATGCAGTCAAAACGTTGGAGTTGGATCCTGCAAAGGTGAATGTTCGTGGTGGTGCATGTGCTTTAGGTCATCCTATCGGAGCAAGCGGAAACCGGATCATTGTTACCTTACTGCACGCACTTAAGCAGACTGGTGGCAAACGTGGCATTGCCTCTTTGTGTATAGGAGGCGGTGAAGCTACCGCCATTGCGATTGAGATCGACTAACCGGATTTTAACAACACGGGTGTCTTAGGCTAGCTAACGATGCTCATTGAAAATTGAAAGATACAAGGACGTCAGCATGACAGAAAGAGTAAAGCAATATATCAATGGTGAGTTTGCCAGTTCTCAATCC
The DNA here is from genome assembly GCF_009938205.1 of Vibrio panuliri. Taxonomy (NCBI): domain Bacteria; kingdom Pseudomonadati; phylum Pseudomonadota; class Gammaproteobacteria; order Vibrionales; family Vibrionaceae; genus Vibrio; species Vibrio panuliri. Next base: position 746,663 of record NZ_AP019655.1, read on the forward strand.
GAACAATGGGTGGCAGTGACGAACCCAGCAAGCAATGACGTGATCGCAGAAGTGCCATGTGCGACTGAGTCAGAAATGAATGCTGCCATTGCCAGTGCTGCGAAAGTGTTTCAAACGTGGAAGGAAGTCGCGGCACCAGAACGTGCTCGATTAATGCTCCGTTATCAACATATTCTCAAAGAGAATCACGACAAAATTGCCATTTTATTGTCCAGTGAAACGGGCAAAACCCTCGCGGATGCGAAAGGTGATGTCTGGCGGGGTATTGAAGTGGTGGAGCAAGCCGCCAATATTTGTAGCGCGATGATGGGCGAAACTGTTGAAAATGTTGCAACAGGGATCGACGGTTACTCTTATGTCCAACCTCTTGGTGTGTGCGCGGGGATCACCCCGTTTAACTTTCCTGCAATGATTCCGTTATGGATGTTCCCAATGGCTATTGCGTGTGGCAATACCTTCGTGCTGAAGCCTTCAGAGCAAGTGCCGTTAACTGCAATGCTATTGGCTGAGTTGTTTGAGAAAGCGGGTGCACCGAAAGGTGTGCTGCAGATCGTCCATGGTAAGAAAGAGCAAGTGGACTTTATTCTTACGGATCCAAGAGTGCGTACTATCTCGTTCGTCGGATCGGTATCTGTTGGTGAATATATCTATAAAACAGGGACTGATAATCTCAAACGTGTGCAGTCTTTTGCCGGCGCCAAGAATCACATGGTAATTATGCCTGACGCCAATAAACAGCAAGTGATCAACAATCTAGTCGGCGCTTCAGTTGGGGCTGCAGGACAGCGTTGTATGGCAATCTCTGTTGCGGTTTTCGTTGGAGAAACCAAACAATGGATACCAGAGCTTAAGGAGGCGTTAGCTCAAGTTCAACCGGGAGCATGGGATGACGAGCAAGCTGGTTATGGACCTTTGATTAGTCCACAAGCTAAGCAACGTGTGGTGAACTTAATTAACGAAGGCAAAGCGGCAGGCGCGAACTGTCTCTTGGATGGTTCAGATTGCCAAGTTGCTGGCTTGCCAAACGGAAATTGGGTTGGTCCGACACTGTTTAGCAATGTAACGACAGAGATGTCTATTTATACCGAGGAGATCTTTGGCCCGGTATTGCTCACCATGGAAGCGGAAGATCTTGATGAAGCGATCGCTCTGGTAAATTCGAGTCCGTTTGGTAATGGTACCTCAATCTTTACTGCCAATGGTGCTGCGGCACGTAAGTATCAGCACAACATAGAAGTGGGGAATGTTGGTATCAACGTTCCGATCCCCGTGCCACTGCCGTTTTTCTCATTTACTGGTTGGAAGGGGAGTTTCTATGGTGATTTACACGCCTATGGTAAGCAAGCGGTGCGCTTTTTTACTGAAACCAAAACGGTCACAGCGCGCTGGTTCGATGACGACATTCCAAGCGGTCCAAATATGACGATTCAACTTAAATAAATATTGAAACCAACAGCCAATCGAAGTGTTGGCTGTTGGTGCTATGGCGATAACAGAGTTGAGGTTTCAAGATGGATTTTGAGTTAAGTGAAGATCAATTAGCATTTGCTGAGGCAGCCAAACAATTTGCAGAACAAATGCTTGCACCCAATGCCGCACAATGGGATGAAGAAGCGATTTTTCCTAAAGAGATACTTCGTCAGGCCGGAGAACTTGGCTTTCTAAGCATTTATACACCAGAAGATCATGGTGGCATGGGGTTATCGCGACTAGACGCTGCGATAATCTTTGAGCAGCTTGCGATGGGATGTACTGCAACCACCGCATTTATGACCATTCATAATATGGCGACATGGATGATCACCTCTTTTGCAAAAACCGAAGTTGCTGCTCAATTTAGTGAGCAACTCGTCTCCGGTGAACAACTTGCGTCTTACTGTCTAACAGAACCCAATGCTGGCTCAGATGCGGCATCGCTAACCACAAGTGCACAGCGGCAAGGGGACGAGTTTGTCTTAAATGGTTCAAAAGTCTTTATTTCTGGAGCTGGAGACACTGACGTACTGGTGGTGATGGCACGCTCTTGTGGTGAAGGTGCCAATGGTATTTCTGCGTTTATTGTACCTGCCAATAGTGAAGGGATCAGCTACGGTAAGAAAGAGGCGAAAATGGGTTGGAACTGTCAACCAACGAGAATGATTAGCTTTGAGAATGTCAGAATTCCAGCCGACTATTTACTCGGCGAAGAGGGTGAGGGCTTTAAGTTTGCCATGCTCGGGTTGGACGGTGGGCGAATTAACATTGCTACCTGTTCGGTAGGTACCGCTCAGCAAGCTCTTAACGAAGCCAAGCAATACATGACTGAACGCAAGCAGTTCGGTCGCACCTTAGCTCATTTTCAAGCGTTACAGTTTAAGTTGGCTGACATGGCAACGGATCTGGTTGCTGCAAGGCAAATGGTCAGGCTTGCTGCTGCAAAACTTGATGCGGGTCATTCTGAGAAAACGGCCTACTGTGCAATGGCAAAACGATTTGCCACCGACGTCGGTTTTCAAGTTTGCGACCAAGCGCTGCAAATACATGGCGGTTATGGCTACATTAAAGAGTATCCGGTTGAGAGGCACTTTAGGGATGTGCGCGTCCATCAAATATTAGAAGGAACCAATGAAATCATGCGGCTAATCATCGCTAGGCGCATGCTGGCAGAAGGCGTTGAGTTGGTTTAGCCGTACATCTTATTTAAGCATCTAATCTAACGCTGATTGGCATGCTCTACCGTTTACTTATCTAAAGGACTGGACAATGACAGAATTGATCAAACTCGAGAGAACCGATCATATCGCCCAGGTGACGATTAACAATCCTCCCGCCAACACATGGACACTAGCGTCGCTAAAGCATCTAAAATCGCTTGCATTAGAGCTGAGTCAAGATCGCACCATTTATGCTTTAGTTATCACCGGACAGGGGAGCAAGTTTTTTTCAGCGGGCGCGGACTTAAATACCTTTGCTTCTGGTGATAAATCGCAGGCATTGGATATGGCGTTCGCTTTTGGTGAGGCATTTGAGGCGTTGTCGGCTTTTGATGGGGTGACGATAGCAGCAATTAACGGTTATGCGATGGGAGGCGGCTTAGAAGTCGCGCTCGCGTGCGATATTCGAATTGTTGAACAGCAAGCGCAACTGGCGCTCCCCGAAGCTTCTGTAGGTTTACTTCCTTGTGCTGGAGGTACGCAAAACTTGACCGCTTTGGTTGGAGAAGGATGGGCAAAACGGATGATTTTGTGTGGCGAGCGAGTTGATGCATTGACCGCAGAGCGTATTGGGTTGGCTGAACAAGTCGTTGAGACTGGCGAAGCACTCAAGGTGGCGATGTCGCTTGCAAGTCAAGTTGCGAAGCAATCGCCTAGTTCGGTGAGTGCTTGTAAAACGTTAATTCAGAATCACCGAACGAATACGCATGCCGCAGGGTTGGTGTTAGAGCGAGAGTTATTTATGCAACTGTTTAATACCAACGATCAACAAGAAGGCGTTAACGCGTTTTTGCAAAAACGTGCACCTAACTGGACCAACAGTTAAAGGAGATTTTATGACAGGTATGGTTAATTTCTCTCATCAACACTGCCGTGACGGTTCCGTGATTGGCATAGCTGAGCTTTGTAATCCTTCGTCGCTTAATGCTCTTGACTATCAAATGATTGAGCAACTCTACCACCAACTGCTTCAATGGCAAGACGATGAAAATATTGTCGCTGTTATGTTACACGGTCACGGAGAAAAAGCATTTTGTGCAGGTGGTGATGTTCAAGCGATGTATCGCGCGTTAGAGACCAAAGAGCAGGATTTTGAGCATGCTTTTGACGTGACTGCCGACTTCTTTACGTTGGAGTACCGTTGTGACTTTCTGATCCACACGTATAGAAAACCTATCATCGCGTGGGGACACGGATATTTAATGGGCGGTGGTGTCGGGCTGTTTATGGGGGCGAGTCATCGCGTCGTTGATTCCAATACTCGTTTCGCAATGCCGGAAGTAAAAATTGGCCTCTATCCTGATGTTGGCGGTACCTATTTCCTAAGCCAGATCCCTCAACACTTGGCACTGTTTATTGCCCTAACAGCTTGCCAAATCAATGCATCTGATATGCAAGCGCTAGGCTTGAGTGAATGGATAATTGATGCCACTGACAAGCACAGTGTGCTTGATCAACTGAGTCAAATTGAGTGGAAACAACAACATGATGTTGAGATGACCATTTCGTCGGTATTAAGTCATCGTCATCATAGTGAGGATATCCCCGGATGGTTGATGTCTCATTCATCAGTCATTGAACAGGTTTGCCAAGGTGATTTAGAGCAAATTGTCAGTGCGATTGGACAAATCGACACCGAGGACAAATGGTTACGTAGTGCGCAAAAGACTACCGCCTATGCGAGTCCATTGTCGTTGCACCTCTGCTACCAACAACTGACGCAGTATCATGACCTAACACTAAAAGAATGCTTTGAGTTGGAGTTCGGATTAACTTTGCGTTGCGGACTGGAAGGTGATTTTCGCGAAGGGGTGCGAGCGTTGTTGGTGGACAAAACCAATCAACCTAAGTGGCTGCACGCGAATGTTTCCGAAGTGACCCCGCAAGAGCTGGCTCGCTTCTTTTCTCCGATAAATTCTCCTCAATACCCGCTCACAAACAGAAATGACGTCAGTGTGATTTTATAAGGACATATGATGTGATTTTATAAGGACATATGATGAACAAAATTACCTTTATTGGTCTTGGTAACATGGGAACACCCATGGCTAAGAATCTGTTGAAAGCAGGATTACAGGTTGAAGTGTTTGACCTGAATCCGAACGCGACTTTAGAGCTAACAGAAATGGGTGCGACGAGCGCAAGTTCTTTACAGCAAGCGGTCATCGGTGCTGACGTTGTGATTACCATGCTACCAGCAGGCCAACACGTACAAAGCGTTTACTTGGGCCCTAACGGGGTACTGGAGAGTGCCGAAGAAGGGACACTTTTGATCGACTCTTCGACCATCGACCCAGCGACAGCACGCCAAGTCGCGACGCAGGCAAATGAACACGGCCTTGCTTTTGTTGATGCTCCGGTTTCAGGCGGGGTTGCAGGGGCAGGGGCCGGCACTCTTACGTTTATTGTTGGTGGAAGCGACGAGAGCTTTGCTCAGGCGAGGGATATCCTACAACACATGGGTAAAAACATTTTTCATGCTGGCGATGCAGGATCTGGGCAAGTAGCAAAGATCTGTAACAACATGATGTTGGGCATTTTAATGAGTGGGACTTGCGAGGCGCTTAATTTGGGGATCGACAATGGATTAGACCCGAAAGTATTGTCCGATATTATGCTCCAGAGTTCCGGGCGCAACTGGGCGCTAGAACTCTATAATCCATGCCCTAATGTTATGGAGACCGCTCCGGCGAGTAACGGCTATCAAGGTGGATTTATGACGCAGTTGATGGCAAAAGATCTGGGGTTAGCCATGGAAGCGGCAGTGGCAAGTCATTCGTCCACACCAATGGGGAGTGTTGCCCGCAATCTTTTTAACATTCACTCTAGTCAAGGTAACGGGAACAAAGATTTTTCTAGTTTGTTTGAGTTTTATCAGCAACAGTCAAAAGGCTAAGGAGTGCCGATGGAGTTAGCGAACAAAGTCATTGCGGTTACTGGCGCAAGTCATGGGCTGGGGCGCCAAATAGCGATTTCATTAGCCGCCAATGGCGTCAACCTAGCTCTGATTGATCTTGAAATAGCAGAGTTGGAGCAAACGATCGAAGCGTGCCTTCAGCATGGAGTGAGTGCGCGCGGATACCAAGCAAACGTTACGGACGAAGGGCAGGTTGTCGCAACATTTCAGCGAATTGAAGCGGATTTTAACCAACTAAATGGGTTGGTAAACAACGCAGGGATTATGCGTGATGGACTGTTTGTAAAGCTCAAAGATGGGCAAATGACGGCGATGTCGCTAGAGCAATTTCAGTCAGTGATGGATGTGAATGTAACCGGCAGTTTTTTGTGTGGACGCGAGGCGGCTAAGACAATGCTTAATACTGATAGCAAAGGGGTGCTGATCAATATTTCTAGCGTCGCGCGGGCGGGAAATATCGGGCAAACCAATTACTCAGCATCGAAAGCTGCAGTAGCGGCGATGGCAACGGTATGGGCAAAGGAACTCGGTCGCTACGGCATCCGTTCTATGGCCATCGCACCAGGGGTGATAAAAACTGCGATGACAGATCAAATCAAACCGCAAGCCATGGAACGGCTGATCTCAATGGTGCCCGTCGGCCGTTTAGGTCAGGCATCGGAAATCGCTTCGACGGTTAAGTACATATTTGAAAATGATTTCTTAACAGGTCGCGTGATTGAAATCGATGGTGGGATACGAATGTAAACAAGGCTGGCAGACGCATCAGAACCTTAAGTGTTTTAGCGTTTGAACCATGCCAGTCAAACGCTATCCCTTACTATTTAATGAAAAACAGGGAGATGCCGCCAATAGCAGCGAGTGTTCCCAGTAGACTTTTGAGGGTGACTCTTTCCCCTTTTAGTGCACAAATGCCAAGCATAAAGAGTGGGCTGGTGGCAATGATTGTTTGTGCGACAGCTGGACTGGCATATTTCAGCGCCGATTGTTGAAGCCACAACGCGAGGAAGGTACCGACAAAAATAGCCAACAGGAGTGTTAGAAACGCTTTTTGAGTCAACTGCCTAAAGTTATCGAGTATTTTACGAAAGGGCTTATTTTCCACAAAAATAATGATCGCGACCACCGCGAGCACACCGACAGTGAGGCGTATTAGGGCTCCAAGTAGCGGAGGTAGATCTCCCGCAACAAGTGCATAGTGAGAAATCACAACGCCAGAGGCTTGGCAAACACTTGCCAGTAGGCCAAATCCAATTCCACTCCAGTTAATTTGGCTGCTGTTATCAGCGTTCGGCTGCAAGATAACGAATGTTACTGCGATAGTGGTAATCAAAACGCCAAACCAGCTCTGCAAAGGCAACACACTACCAATAAACACCAATGCGAGAATGCCTGACAAAGGAGGGGCGAGCGACTCTAAAAGTAGGGTTTTGTTGGCGCCAATTCTTTTTAACGCAGCAAAGTATGCGCTATCACCAATTGCAATGCCGATAATACCGGATACGGCGAGTATGGCTAAATGATGAGTCGATAGCTCACTAGGTATGGTGACCGCGATAGGCAAGACGAGCGCCATCATAATAGAGGCTATGCAACCTTTTATTATATTGAGTTGCAGCGCTGAAAACTGGTGGCTGAACTGCCCATAAATCCATGTCGCAATTGCCCATACTGCCGCTGCTGACAGGGCAGAGATCTCGCCTAAGTATTGCAATTTCGCGACTCCATTATTGATGGTTTAGATAATTAGATTTGAGTAGAGTGCGAGATTATCTACCAAGTGAGCTTGCGGCAATGAAATTGTGTTTGGTTTTGTGTAGAGTTTTTAACTCCATCACCTATTAATCAAAACTCATCAATATAACGTTAGAATTCGCCTAGTTAGAAACTAGAACAGATCATAGTGACTTGGATATAATGGCAGTTTAGTTAACTGTTAATAATGGAAGAAATCGTGGGAAAAGTGATCGATAAACTGGCTTGGATTACCATCAAAGATGGTAAGTTTTTGGCGGTGCGCTCTCAGGGCAAAGAGCTGTTCTACTTGCCGGGTGGTAAACGGGAGTTGGGCGAAAGTGATGAGCAGGCGCTAGTACGTGAAATCAAAGAGGAGTTGTCCGTTGATTTAGTTCCGAGCTCTATTCATTATGCTGGTACTTTTACTGCCCAAGCAGATGGTAAGGCAGAGGGCGTGTCTGTTCAGTTAACTTGCTATTTTGCTGATTTCTCTGGTGAGCTTGCAACTGCAGCTGAAATTGAAGAACTGCGATACATTGATAGTAGTGACCAGCCAATATGCTCTCTTGCTGCGTTAGTCGTTTTACGATGGTTAAAGGACCAACAACGGATTCGCTAACAAAGCCCTTGCCCAGTGATGGGAAAATGAACGGTAACAACACAGAACTGTTTAACCATTGTGCAAACAGTTTTCGTACTATTGTTTCCAGTTCAACGTCAAATGTGCAAATGGTAAAATCTCTCCATACCAAATCGAAATTAGAGGTAATTTGATGAACCCTATTCTTGCGATGCTCAAAGAACACAACATTAGTGACGAGCAAATCAAAGCGCTTTTTGAAGCATTAACTCAAAACCCATTGGCGGCGATGGCAACGATCTCTCAACTTGGATTGCCACAAGATAAGTTGCAGTTATTGATGGGGCAGGTCATGCAAAATCCTGCGTTGATCAAGGAAGCTGTTAATGAATTGGGCTTGGATTTCGCTAAAGTAGAAGCGGCGAAAGAACAGCTTAAAAAATAAGTGCTATCAGCAAAGGCTCATGGACTTTTCAGCGCGCTGCGTTTCATGACCTTTGCTTTGTTCAATTTGATCAATCTTACGTTCTGTTTGCCAAGAAAGGTGATTGATAAGAGAGAACTGTCTGTTTAATAAGAGTACATTCGGAAATACGAGTATTCTTGTCAGTCTATGATGTTGGAGTAGTGGGGTACAATGCCAAGCAAATTTAAGCAAGCCGTGACAAAGTTTAAAGCTTTGCCGAAACCTGTTCGTTGGGGAGCCTATGCGGCGGGTGGCTATCTATCCTATGCCGCGCTACTTGGTCTATTAGTGCCATATGTTGCTAAGCAGCAAATACCCGAACAGTTAAGCAAACTGATTGAGCGTCCTGTAACATTGACTGACGTGAAGATTAATCCTTTCACTCTCCAATTTAACCTTCATCAGTTTGCGATCTTAGAGCAGGATCAGCCATTTGTTCGTTTTGAAGACGCTGATTTTCAGATTAACTTTTGGCAATCACTTCTAAATGCTGAAGTGGCGATCGAACATATCAAACTTGATAAACCGTATGTCAATCTCAAACGTCTCGATAACCCAGATCAAGTAGAGTTTAACTTCAGTGATATTATTGCGGCTGTGGCAAAAAACACCGCCACCGCTGAGCAACCAACAGAGCAATCAAACGACGTAACCGACAGCAACGCTGCGTTATTTCCCGTGCGTATTTTGCATACGCGTTTGAGCGATGGACAAGTCGAGTTTGTGGATGGCGTTTCAGGTACCAAGTTGAGCTACCCAAGCATCAATTTGTCGTTAGGCGAGTTTTTTACTCAGCAAATATTCGATGCGCAAGCGAACCGCTATCAACTTACCATCAAAGATTCGGATTCAGCGACAATATCAGCAAGCGGTGCGATGCAACTAAAACCATTAAAAGTGGTGGGTAATATTGATATTGAGCAGATTCAATTACCACGGCTATGGGGTTTTGCTGCCGATAACTTCGATGCCAAATTAACCTCTGGGACGTTAAGTTTCTCTTCCAACTATCGCGTTGAACAAACGTTAGGTGAGTTGCCAGAGCAAGATACGATGAGTATTGCTACTGATTCTGGTCGCTTTTCTATTGAACAAGTGAACTTTGATGGCAATGGTAAGTCAGTCGTCTCTTTGCCTAGTCTATCTGTCAGCGATATTGCCGCAAATGTGAATAAACAACTCGTCACGCTTGGCACTATCGAGTCACATGGTTTAAATGTTGCAGTATCGGTTGATGATAGTGGTGTGGACCTAGCGAGTTTATTCACGCCAAAATCTTTGGGGCAAGAGGCTGACGTAAAACCAGAGGAAAACAACGCGGAAAGCACAAGCGATAGCGAGCAGCCATGGTTGGTTAAACTGGCTGGGATTGACTTAAAAGACTACCAGCTAAATGTGTCAGAGAAGCTAATCACGGCAAAAGCCAATCAATGGGTCGTGAGTCCAATTAATCTTTCGACTAAGCAGATTTCGAGTGATTTTTCGCAACCGATAGAGTTCGATCTTTTTGCCTCACTAAATGGCAAGGGAAATATCGGCGTGCAAGGTCAAGCAGACATTAGTAAACAAGCGGTTGATGCGGATATTGATGTTGAAGCGTTGAAGTTATCGCAATTCCAGCCTTATATTGCTACTGCGGTTAATGCGACATTAACCAGCGGTGAACTCAATACCAACACTAAGTTGATTGCAGCAGCGGACGGCAAAGTAAAAGCGAGTGGTAGTGCAAAAGTTACTCATCTTTCAGTGCGCGATAACAAACTCAAAAAGCCTTTCGTTAAATGGCGTTCTCTTGCGGTTAATAAGTTTGACTTTGACATCGAGAAATCTAAGTTAGCCATCGACACGTTAACGCTCAGTCAGCCTTATGCGCGAGTGGTGATCAACAAAGATCGAACGACAAACTTGGGCGACTTAGTGGTGCAACAGCCAAAGAGTGAGCAAAAAGGGCAAGCCAACCAGAAAGTCAAATCGCAAAGTCAGCCATTTGCGTTAAGCGTGCGCAAAGTGGCGTTTAATAATGGCTCTGCGTTTTTCGCTGATAACTCATTAACGCCAAATTTCTCTTCGGGTATTGAGCAACTCAACGGACAGGTCGGTCATATTTCTAGCGTACCTGGTACCAAAGCATCGGTTGATATTAGTGGCAATATTGATCGTTATGCTCCGGTAAAAATCAAAGGGGAAATTAACCCTCTGTTGGAGAAACCGTATCTTGATTTGGATGTGCTGTTTAAGAGTGTTGAGTTAACTACGGTGAACCCTTATTCAGGTACATACGCGGGCCATTACATTGATAAAGGTCAGCTAACTTTGGCACTAAACTATCAACTTGAAAACAATCAGCTGAAAGGGTCAAACCATGTTGTGATTGACCAACTTAAGTTGGGTCAAGCGAGTGAAAGTGACCTTGCCACCGATCTGCCTATCGAGCTGGCGATTGCGCTGTTACAAGACCGAGATGGCGTGATTGATTTAGGGGTTGATGTTTCTGGTGATATTAACGATCCGGACTTTAGCCTTGGTGGTGTGATTTGGCATACCATTACTAACATCATTACCAAGGCCGTAACGGCACCATTTTCATTTATCGCTGGGCTAGCCGATGCGGATGACGAGCTGAATGTGATTGATTTTGCCTCTGGCGTGTCGCAACTGAGCACAGAGCAACAAGAGAAGTTGACGACACTCGGCGAAGCGCTAACGAGTCGTCCTAAGCTGACCTTGTCAGTGGATGGTTCAGTCAATGCCGTTGAAGACAGTAAAGCGCTTGCGCTGATTAAGTTTGATCAGCTTTTGGCTGCGCAAGCGAAAACAACGGCAGAACAGCTTCCGGCTGATTTGAGTGCGACGACGGTTCCTATTGAGGGGCCACTTTCTGACGCTCTTCAAGCACTTTATAAGAATGAGTTTGGTCAAGAAGCAGAGACGGTACGCGATAAAATCGAACAAGAGTTAGATGATAACAACGAGCAGTATACGGATGAGGATCTTGATCGACGTTGGCATATTGCGTTGTATAACTTAACTCTAAATCACCAACAGGTGTCTGAAGGCGAGTTGGGTAAGCTTGCTCAACAACGTGCTCAGGCAGTGAAAGCCTATTTAGTTGATGTGGTGAAAATCGATGCATCACGGGTCTTTTTGCTTGATAGCCGCTTTGATATTAAACAAGATGCTAGTGAAGTTCTTCTCTCGTTAGAAGCGAACTAGCCAACACCAGCAAGTAATAAAGAGAAGTACATGGTACTTCTCTTTTTTTATCAGAAGTCCCAGTCTTCATCTTCTGTCGCAACCGCTTTACCAATGACATAGGATGAGCCGGATCCAGAAAAGAAATCGTGGTTTTCATCAGCATTGGGTGAAAGCGCCGCCATAATCGCTGGGCTCACTTGGCATAGCTCATCTGGGAACAGAGGTTCAAAGCCAAGGTTCATCAGAGCTTTATTTGCGTTGTAATGCAGAAAGTGTTTTACATCTTCAGTGAGCCCAACATTATCGTAGAGTGTTTCCGTGTACTCACACTCAATTTCATACAAAGAAAACATCAACGCAAACGCTTCGTCTTTGATGTGAGTTTGCTCGTCAACTGAGAGTTCGTTGTAGGCTTGTTGAAATTTGTAACCGATATAGTAACCGTGAATCGCTTCATCTCGGATGATGAGGCGAATCAGATCCGCGGTATTGGTCAGTTTAGCGCGACTGGACCAATGCATCGGTAGATAAAACCCAGAATAAAAAAGAAAACTTTCTAGAAAAACACTCGCCACTTTCTTTTTCAGCGGGTTTTGATTGGCTTGATAGTCTTGCAGAATCAGTTTGGCTTTTTGTTGTAAAAACGGGTTTTCTTCTGCCCAACGAAATGCTTCATCAATTTGTGGCGTGGTGCATAGGGTTGAGAAGACAGAAGAATAGCTACGTGCGTGCACAGCCTCCATAAAAGCGATATTGGTCAGTACCGCTTCTTCATGTTGTGTGCGAGCGTCAGGCATTAAGCTAGGCGCTCCCACAGAGTTTTGAATCGTGTCTAGCAAAGTGAGTCCAGTAAAAACTCGAATGGTCAGAGTTTGTTCCTCGTCAGTCAGTTGCTTCCAAGTTTGTATATCATTTGATAAAGGCACCTTCTCTGGTAGCCAAAAATTGACCGTTAGTCGGTTCCATATCTCAAGATCTTTGTCATCTTGGAGCTTGTTCCAGTTGATTGCTTTTACTGGCGCGTCAATTGGTGGGGTTATCATAATATCTAGTCCCTATACTAAAGCGTGCATGAAACACAGCCATCGACTTGTGTTCCCTCAAGGGCTTTTTGTCGCATTCGAATGTAGTAGAGCGTTTTAATGTTCTTCTTCCACGCGTAGATTTGGGCTTTGTTTATATCCCGAGTGGTCACATTGTCGCCGAAGAACAATGTTAAAGAGAGCCCTTGATCGACATGTTCGGTTGCCGCGGCATAAACATCAATAATGGCATTAGGCCCGATCTCGTACGCATCACGATAGTAGTCAAGATTGCTATTATCGAGATAGGGAGCAGGGAAGTAGACTCGGCCAATTTTACCCTCTTTACGGATTTCTACCTTGGATGTGACCGGATGAATTGAGGCGGTTGCGTCGTTGATATAACTGATTGAACCGGTAGGAGGAATCGCTTGTAGGTTGCGATTGTAAAGTCCATCCAGCATCACTTGCTGTTTGAGCGTTGCCCAGTCATCTTGATTAGGTACAGTCAGGCCAAATTTATCCAACAAAGAGGCGACCTTATCTGTGGTTGGTTGATAAGATTGTTCAAGATACTTTTGAAAGAACTCTCCCGTGGCATAAGTTGAGCGATCAAAGCCACTAAAGCTAGATTGTTTCTCCTTCGCCAAACGATTTGAAGTCACTAAACAATGGAACAGCACGGTAGAAAAGTAGGCTTGGGTAAAATCGATCGCTTCAATGCTATCGTAGTGAATTCTCTCCCTTGCTAAGAAACCATGCAAGTTCATCTGGCCTAAACCAATTGCATGACTTTCATCATTTCCTCGTCGAATAGAGGGGACACTGTCAATTTGGCTCATTTCAGAGACAGCATTGAGCGCACGAACAGAAACATCAATGGTATGGGCAACATCACCTCCATCGATTGCTTTAGCAATATTGATTGAGCCTAAGTTGCAGGATATATCACGACCTAAATGGGCGTAGCTTAAGTCGTCGTTAAACTGACTGGCATCGTTGACTTGCAGAATCTCTGAACAGAGATTCGACATATTAATACGACCCTCAATTGGGTTAGCACGATTTACCGTATCCTCGAACATAATGTAAGGATAACCAGATTCAAACTGAATTTCGGCCAATGTTTGGAACAAGCCACGCGCACTAATTTTGCTTTTTCGAATACGTGGGTCATCGACCATTTCATGATATTGGTCAGTGATGCTGATTTCAGAAAATGCTTTACCGTAAACCTTTTCAACATCGTGGGGAGAGAAAAGGTACATATCTTTGTTTTGCTTCGCTAATTCAAGGGTAATATCAGGAATCACTACCCCTAAGCTTAAGGTCTTGATACGGATCTTTTCATCAGCATTCTCTCTTTTCGTATCCAGAAATTGCATGATATCGGGATGATGAACATTCAGATAAACCGCGCCTGCGCCTTGCCTAGCCCCTAACTGATTCGCGTAAGAGAAGCTATCTTCAAGCAACTTCATCACAGGAATAACCCCAGAACTCTGGTTAAGGATCCCTTTAATTGGCGCACCTTGTTCACGTAAATTAGATAAAAGTAACGCGACTCCGCCTCCCCGACGAGACAATTGGAGTGAGGAATTGATTGCACGCCCAATACTTTCCATATTGTCTTCAATACGCAATAGAAAACACGAAATCAGCTCACCGCGACTTTTCTTACCTGCGTTGATAAATGTGGGTGTCGCTGGTTGAAAGCGCTGATAAATGATTTCAAACATCAACTGCGCGGCGAGTGTTTCGTCACCTCGTGCTAGCGTTAATGCGGTCATTACTACACGGTCTTCGAAGCGTTCTAGATAACGTTGCCCATCCCGAGTTTTCAGCGCGTAGGAGGTAAAGAATTTGTATGCGCCGAGAAAGGTACGGAAGCGGAATTTAACGCCATAGGCTTGATCCCAAATTTGCGTGATGAACTCTGGGCTATATTGTTCTAACACATGGGCGTCGTAATAACCTTCGTTAACCAGATAATCGAGCTTTTCGTTCAAATTATGAAAGAAAACGGTGTTTTGATTGACGTGTTGCAAGAAAAACTGTCGGGCAGCTTGCCGATCAGCGTCGAACTGGATTTCACCATGCTCATTGAGCAGGTTGAGCATCGCATTCAACTCATGGTAGTTGAGTGATTGGTTAGGAAATTGATTGTCCATGATGGTTCCAAAACTGTGAGAGTCCTTGACGTACAGCCTGTACGTCGCGTGGAGTGCCGGATAGTTCAAATCGATACAGGATTGGTACACCGCATTTATCAGCGATGACTCGGCCTGATTGGGCAAACAATGCCCCAAAATTTCGATTACCCGTTGCAATCACCCCAGCGAGCAATGAACGTGTTCTAATATCGTTAAGTGCTTTAATAACTGATTTCGGAACAGCGCCTTTTCCATTGCCATCTGCGTACGTCGGGCAAATCAATACAAATGGTTGATCAATACGCGGGGTCGGTTTGCTCGGGTCAATTGGTAACCGAATTGCTGGCAAAGCTAGTTGCTTAATAAAGCGATGCGTATTGCCTGAAGCGCTGGAGTAGTAAACGATCATCAGTTGATTTGGCTGATCATATCAGGGCGAAAGCCTGACCAATGTTGCGTTCCAGCAACCACGACAGGCGCTTGCTTATATCCCATCGATTGAACCGTGCTCATCGCACGCTCATCTTGGGTGAGATCGATAACTTTATGTGGGATCCCCTTAGTGTTGAGTGCTTTGACTGTCGCTGTACATTGCACACATTGAGGTTTTGAATAAACAATGATGTCCATAGTTATCTCCTTTCATTAAATGATACTCATTATTGTTTAGATACTACATATGGTATTTCAAAAAACACGATGTCAATATGTTGGTTGTTCTTATAATTTCCCCACAAATGTCATGGTTGATAATATTGTGATAATGATTATCATTCGGATAATTTTCCTGTTTAAGGTGGTGCAATGAACGCACAAAAATCACAAGCCGCACAGATTTCATTGTTAGATATGGAATGGAAAGGAGTGTGCTTAACTGCGGATGCAGCAAAGAGAGTTTTTCAACTTTGCCAAGAAGGAAGCTACTTCCATGTAAGTGTTAGACCCTCTGGATGCACAGGCTTTGCTTACCAAGTTCAACTGATAGAGTCTCCTAGTCACGACGATATTCGATTTGTCAGTCAAGATGTTGAGTTTTATGTCGCGCTTAACGCTATGCCGATGCTCGACGGCACAGAAATCGATTATGTAAGACAAGGTCTAAACAGTAGTTTTGTTTATCACAATCCAAACGTAAAAAATATGTGTGGTTGTGGTGAAAGTTTTGGAGTCTGAAATGTCAGCAGTAGAGACACAATCAGAAGTACAAGAACTACTTCATGAACGCGGCTATGCTGAGGGTTTCTATACTGAGCTTAGCTCAGATACCCTGTCTGTAGGCATCAATGAAGACGTCGTGAGGGCAATATCAGCCAAGCGAAATGAGCCAAGTTGGATGCTTGAGTTTAGACTCAATGCATTTCGTCAGTGGCAAAAGATGACAGAACCACATTGGCTTAAAGCACAATATCCATCACTTGACTATCAGGCATACAGTTACTATTCGGCACCCTCATGTGAAAAATGCGATGGCAGTGCAGAAAACGATGATGGTTCCAATGAATACTTAACCCAAGAAGTTGAAAACGCATTCGAAAAGTTGGGTGTACCCGTTCGAGAAGGCAGCGATATCGCTGTTGACGCAATTTTTGACTCGGTTTCTGTGACCACAACCTATCAAAATGAACTTAAACAACATGGCATTATTTTTTGCTCATTCAGCGAAGCCATTCAAGCGCATCCAGACTTAGTTCAAAAGTATCTCGGGACCGTCGTGCCTAGCAACGACAATTTTTTTGCGGCACTGAATGCTGCGGTCGCTTCGGACGGAACTTTCGTCTATATCCCTAAAGGGGTTCGTTGCCCACGAGAACTCTCAACTTACTTCAGAATCAATCAAGCCAAAACGGGACAGTTTGAACGTACGATATTGATCGCTGATGAAGACTCATATGTCAGCTATATCGAAGGCTGCTCAGCACCGATGCGTGACTCCTATCAACTGCATGCTGCGGTTGTGGAAGTCATTATTCATCGCAATGCGGAGGTAAAATATTCAACCGTTCAGAACTGGTTTTCCGGAGAAGGTGAAACACAAGGTGGCATATTAAACTTTGTTACTAAGCGTGCGATTTGTGAGGGGGAAAACAGCAAAATGTCGTGGACTCAGTCTGAAACGGGCTCTGCCATCACATGGAAATATCCAAGTGTTATCTTAAAAGGTGATCACTCGGTTGGTGAGTTTTTCTCTGTCGCGCTAACAAACGGAACCCAACAAGCGGATACAGGGACGAAGATGATTCATATCGGCAAAAACAGCCGTTCGACCATTATCTCTAAAGGTATCTCCGCGGGTAAAAGTGAAAACAGTTATCGTGGATTAGTCAAAATTCTTCCAACCGCTCATGGAGCGCGCAATTTCACGCAATGTGACTCAATGCTTATTGGCAGTGAATGTGGTGCGCATACCTTTCCTTATATTGAAGTAAAAAATCCAACCGCTCAAGTTGAGCATGAAGCGACGACATCCCGTATCGGAGAAGATCAATTGTTTTACTGCGTGCAACGCGGCATCAGTGAAGATGACGCAATCTCAATGATAGTGAACGGCTTTTGCAAAGATGTGTTTTCGGAGTTGCCGTTAGAGTTTGCTGTCGAAGCGCAAAAGCTTCTTTCAATCAGCCTTGAACATAGCGTGGGGTAAAAATGCTAGAAATTAATGATTTGCATGTGAGTGTTGAGGATAAACCGATCCTTCGAGGTATCAATTTGTCGATAAAGCCCGGTGAAGTGCACGCAATCATGGGGCCTAATGGTTCGGGTAAGAGTACGCTTTCGTCTGCGCTGGCTGGTAAAGAAGAGTACCAAATCGATCAAGGGTCGATTTGGTTCAAAGGTAAAGACTTGGTTGAGTTGGAAGCCGATGAGCGAGCCGGTGAAGGTGTCTTCTTGGCATTCCAATACCCGGTGGAGATTCCTGGGGTGAGCAACAAGCTGTTCTTAAGAACCGCCTTGAACGGCATTCGCTCATATCGAGGAGAAAATGAGATCGACCGATTCGAGTTTGAAGACTTACTTGAAGAGAAGGCGACACTGTTGCAAATGCCTGTCGATTTATTGCAGCGCTCTGTCAACGAAGGCTTCTCTGGTGGT
The DNA here is from genome assembly GCF_009938205.1 of Vibrio panuliri. Classification (NCBI taxonomy): domain Bacteria; kingdom Pseudomonadati; phylum Pseudomonadota; class Gammaproteobacteria; order Vibrionales; family Vibrionaceae; genus Vibrio; species Vibrio panuliri. Next base: position 764,516 of record NZ_AP019655.1, read on the forward strand.
GAAAAGAAACGGAATGACATTTTACAAATGGCTGTTCTTTCCCCCCAGTTATGCATTCTCGATGAGACGGACTCAGGCTTGGATATTGACGCATTGAAAGCGGTGGCAACTGGTGTCAACGCGCTTAGAGATGGTCAACGTTCATTTATAATGGTGACGCATTACCAGCGCATTCTTGATTACATTAAACCCGATTTTGTTCATGTTTTGTACCAAGGGAAAATTATCAAATCAGGCGATCATTCACTCGCTAAAGAATTAGAGGAAAAGGGTTATGGCTGGCTTACCTCTAATGAATGACGCACACTTAAACAGAAGCTTGGCAAAGATGACTCAGGAGAGTACATGGCAGAAAGCACAATGGAGTAGGCTCGCGGAAGTAGGGTTGCCAGACTCTAGTGATGAAGCCTGGCGGTATACGCCATTGTCATCGTTTAAGCAGTTACCATTGCGTTATGCCAAGTTCCAACCAGCGGAAAACATCTCATACGAAAGCCTCAGCTTAGGTTTAGACAGTTATCGGTTGGTATTTTTTGATGGGCGATTCTCCTTCCGTTGCTCTGATTGGATACCTCATGCGACGATAACGCCTTTGCATTGCGTCACTGACGTAGACAGCCATGAGTTACGAAAAGCGATCAAACCCGATGCATTTGTTTACTTGACCGATGCTACGGCGAGTGGAGGCGTGTTGATTGAAGTGGCAGCAAACCGCGTGATTGATAAACCCATTTACCTGCTTCATATCAACAGTGGTAACAAAGGTGATGTATGTAGTTACAGACATCATGTCGACCTTGGGACAGGAGCCCAGTGCGAAATTATTGAACACCACGTATCGCTCGAACAAGGAGGTGGGGTGACGCTGTCACGGTTAACTGGTTTGGTTCAAAATGGAGCACGCTTCTACCATACCAAGTTGATTGAAGAGTCAGGTCAACAGCACCATTTTGGACACAATGATACTGTGCTAGAACGAGATGCTTTTGCGCAAACCACTACCATGGCCTTGTCTGGACGATTGGTCCGCCACCAAAATAGCAGCGCACTGCGTGGCGAAAATGGTTATATAGAGATGAACAGCTTATCGTTACCCCATGCGCAACACACCTTTGATAATCGAACCTATTTAAGCCATGCAGCTGCGCATTGTATCAGTAAGCAACTGCATAAAATTATTGCCAAAGATGAGGCAACCGGCGTGTTTGAGGGAATGATTTACGTCGCTCCAGTAGCACAACAAACCGATGGGCAGATGGACAGTCACAATTTGCTACTTGGTGAAAGTGCCACAGTGAATACTAAGCCTCAGTTAGAGATATACGCGGATGATGTTAAATGCAGTCACGGAGCGACCTCTGGACAACTTAATCGTGACCAAATTGACTATATGCGAGCTCGTGGCATTCCGAAGTCGCTTGCTGAGAGTATGCTACTGAAAGCATTTGCAAGTGAGGTCGCATTTAAGTTGCGCAACCCATTGGTAAAAGAACATGTCCTTGCGAGGATAGACCATCTAGTACGAGGTGATCGTGATGCGAAGTAGTCAAGCGATCATTAGTCCGTGGTTTGATGATTTTCCGACACTAAAGCAAAAGGTGTATGACAGTCGGTTGGTGTATCTTGATACCGCTGCAACAGCACAAACGCCTAATTGTGTTATTGATAGAATGACGCGTTTTTATCAACAGGAATACGCCTCCGTGCATCGAGGTATTCACTACATGAGCGCGAAAGCAACCGAAGATATGGAGATGGTTCGCCATGAGGTTGCGAAGTTTGTGCAGGCGGGATCGTCAAACAATATCATCTTTACCAAAGGCAGTACTGAGGCCATAAATTTGGTTGCGTACAGCTACTTGAAACCGTTACTTGCTCCCGGTGATGAAATTATTATCAGTGAGATGGAGCATCACGCCAATATTGTGCCGTGGCAGTTAATTGCAGATATGTGCGGAGCCCAGATAAAGGTTTGGGGGCTAAATCGCAATGATCAGCTATCTATCGAACACTTACAGCAACTTATCACCAGTAAGACGCGACTGATAGCGGTAACTCATGTGTCGAACGTCTTAGGGGTTGTTAACCCAATCAAAGCCGTCGTGAATCTAGCTCGAAAAAATAATATTGCGGTTCTAGTCGACGGGGCTCAGGCGGTAATGCATCAACGTGTCGACGTTACAAGTCTTGATTGCGATTTTTATGTCTTTTCTGCACACAAACTATATGGCCCCACTGGCACCGGTGTGCTTTATGCTAAATCAAAACATTTAGAAAGAATGATTCCTTGGGAAGGCGGGGGAGCGATGATTGATCAGGTCACTTTACCTAGCGGCACTTCTTACGGTAAAGCACCTTGGCGATTTGAAGCGGGTACGCCGAATATTGTAGGAATATTAGGTTTGGGGGTCGCCATTCGCTACTTACAAGAGATCGGAATAGAAAATATTGCCCATCATGAAACAAAGGTAATGCGGTATCTTACGGACGCTATGAGTTCGCTAAGTGGTGTTGAAACTTATGGCAATGATGATGCGCGAGTTGGCGTGCTTTCGTTTAACGTATCAGGTCAGCATGCATTTGATATAGGCTCATTTCTTGACCGATATGGTGTGGCAATTCGTACTGGGCATCATTGCGCGATGCCGTTAATCAAGCATCTTGGTCAAAGTGCGGTCTGTAGAGCATCGATTGGTATGTATAGTCAATCTCAAGATGTAGATGCATTGGTGCATGGATTAAGTCGTATCAAGCAGTTATTGAGGTAGTTATGACACCTGAAAAAGTCGTTAAAAACTTTGCGCGATGCAGCGATTGGGAAGAACGTTACCTATATCTGATTGAACTCGGGGAGCAACTACCGAACTTCCCTCAAGAACAAATGACCGAGCAGTTTCTTTTGCCAGGTTGTCAAAGTCGGGTTTGGTTGGTGCAACGCTATCAAGATGATCAATTAAACATCCGTGCCACGAGTGATGCTGCACTCGTTAAAGGATTGCTAAAGCTAGTGCTTATTGCCTATGACGGTAAGAGTAAAAACCAAGTGTGTGATTTCGATATCGAAGCTTGGTTTAAACAGTTGGAACTTAGCAGTCACCTCAGCTCTAGTAGGACACAGGGCTTAGAAGCGATGGTTAGAGCAATCACAGCTTTTGCGGTGCACAACGACTAGTAGACTTCTGACGCTAAGCAAAGTGAGCATAGAACACTTTGCTTAGGCAGATATTTTGCTATTTATCCTAGTATTATGAGGATGTCTGCACCGCGTTTTTCGCGACCTTTTCTCGGGTAACGTACCAGCAAGTCAATGACCCTAAAGTGACCATTATTACTCCGTACCAAAAGTTATGACTTAGGCTTACGCCAAGAATAAGCGACGAAAACAGAGCGGACAGTACCGGCGTGAAGTTAGATAGCGTTGCTAGAAACACCATGTTGCCACCAATAATCGCGATATTCCAAAGACCATAACCTCCAGCCATTAGGAATGCGGTCGCAAATAAAGTCAGTGATGCGGTCCAAGAAAACTCCATCGGTGGTTCATTGCTGAACGCATACTTAATCCAGAGTGATACGGCTGTTGCGATAAAAAATAGTGTGATGGCATTATGCTTAGATTGCTGTCTGCGGGTTAAGTTGCAGTAAAACGCCCACAGCACTGCTCCCGTTAATGCCATCAAATAGACTTTTGGGTTATCACCGACATTATTGATTAATTGCTGGATAGAAAAGCCTTGATCGCCACTCACCGTTATCGCAACGCCAACAAACGCCATCATGATTGCCGGATAGAGTAATTTATTTGGCCGCTGACTACTGGTCATGACTGCAAACAAAACGGTAAGAGCAGGCCAGAGGTAATTGACGATAGAGACTTCAATGGCTTGTGCACGATTGTTGGAGTAGCCCAACGATAAAGCCAACAACATTTCATAGGCGACAAAAAGTGCGCCACCGATAATCAGATAACGTACTGAAAACAGCGATGGTTTTGGAATCCCCACCACAATCATTAAAAGTATCGATGCGACACTATAGAGCATCGCACTGCCTCCAACAGGGCCTAGATGCTCGGTGACCAATCGCGCACTTGCTAGCAAGCAGCTCCAAAATAGTATCGCGACACAACCAAAAATGGTAAATCGAACTTGGCTCTTATCCATATATATAACTACTTGAAAATAGATGGCTATTTCACGTCGCAGTTTTCTTTGTACTCGAACCTATGACAATGCTTTGAATCTAGCACCTTGAAGTCATTTGAGTATCAATCTGCAACGCTGTTTATCAAGTTGCAGAGGATACCTTAATTCTCAGTGTTTGAAATACTCCAGTCGCATTCAAGACAAACATTTTTGTTAGCACGAAGGTGAGTAATTATTCGCGATAGTTTGAACGATGTTGTCATCGACTGGCTCTGCTTGTGCGGGGAGCGATAGTGCGCTCAAAACGGTGATTCTCAAAAATGAGACTGACGCTTGCGGCAGTTTTAACTCTATGAATCGATGTTAAAAAATTGCTCACTAGTTGTGACCTCACCAATACATTTGCTATCGCTAGACCATTGGGCAAGTTTTTAGTAGTTAAAATGGTCAATAATTAGAACTGAGAAGCTGTGTTAGAGATAAATGGTGGTTGTTATGGGACTGGATACATTAGCAATAGTCAGCAAGCTGGCAGTGGGGCAAGCAGTTGTTATTGATGCTGAAGGCAATGCAAGGATCGTTAACTTAAGCGAGCCACTGAATGATGGTGAGGTCATTATCCAGTCTAACCCAGATGAAAGCATTCAGGCGACTTTGGTCAATCAAGACGGCGATAATATCGACATAACTAATGATGTTGCTCAGGTCATCGAAGCGATTGAACAAGGTCAGGATCCCGCAGAGCTGGAAGAAGAATTTGCTTCTGAAGCGGGGAGCGAGGACAGTTCAAGCGGTACGGTGCTCGACAGCGTATCAAGAGACGGCTCGGAGACCATTGCTAACACACTTTTTGAGACAGAAGGGCTTGAAAGCATTGGCCTCTCGACAACGCAAAGTCTCACACTGCTTGAACAGTTCCGCGCTTTGGTCCTACCGTCGATTCTTACGCCTCCGACTCCAGACACGCCTCCATTAGCGGAAAACTTTACAGTCGAGCTTGACTCCTTTGGTCGCGCCGCTGTGCAGTTCAACAGTGAAGATGCCTCTCAAGACCACATTTCAGATCTCGAAGACGATGCCTCAAATACACCACTTGGCGTGGTCATTACCTCTTTACCTCAATCGGGTACGCTCCTTTATGATGGCGAACCGGTGACCGACGAGATGCTGACCGAGTTTGACGATCAAGGTAACGTTGTCGGTGACTTACAGATACTCGATCCTGAGCTGTTTAGTTATCAAAATGATGACCAGTCGACAGGGTTTATCCTTGGTGTCAAAAACGCGCCAGATGGTCGTGACGGAGACGAGAGCAGCACGGCATTTTTAAACTGGGGTGAGCCGACAGATGACCCAAATGTCCGGGTGCTCACTTTCACTGATGATGAAAACAACATTGTCGATCAAATTACCATCACGACAAGCGGTGGCGCACCAACACAATATTATGCCGACAAAAATCATATCGGCTATGGCTTGGGTGTTGGTGGTGGAGACGGAATAAACCAAGGCGAAACGATCAATATTGATTTGTCTCAGCGCCCTGCTGAATCCGTAACTCTCGGACTTGATGGTATGGGCGGCTGGTTTGAAGAAGGCCACCCTCAAGAAACTCAGGTCGTGATCAGAGTGACCCTTGACGATGGTAGCGTCATCGAACAGTTTGTCACGAAAAATACGTCAGGCAACACAGATCTATTTCGAGAGATAACCGTTGATGTTCCTGAGTCGTCTGAGGGGGCAAAAATCACTAACGTGGAAGTATCGACACTCGGCCCGGGTAACTGGGAGCTACGTTATTTAGAAACAAATGTTCCAGATGATGCTTTTGATTACCGAGCGGTTGATAGCAGCAATAACGTTAGTGAAGAACGCACTGTGACGTTAGCGGCTGCGGAAAACACGCCGCCAGTGGCCATTGATGACCCTATGGGTTTCAGTGTGGCTTATGGTACCTATAACGATGACGTGTGGGAGTTCGGTGATGATGAGGTTGTCGCTTCTTACGATGGCGAGCAACAGCAGGTCTCTGGCGACGGGATAAAGAGAGGGGTTAGCGGGGATGAGAATGGCGGCCCAGCTAACCAAATTCAATATAATCGCGAAGATGGCAAGTCGGAACAGCTTACCTTTAACTTAGAAAAACCAGCGACACAGTTTAGTTTCACTTTCTCCAATCTATTTTTAGATGAAGGCGGCGATGGTAACCATGAACAAGGGAAATGGGTCGCCTATTTAGGTGATACTGCGGTCGCGAGTGAGATGTTTATTGCCAATGATGGTGATAACCAAGGTACGTATACTTTCTCAGGTGATGTCGCTTTTGATCGTGTGATCTTTGAAGCGGTCGACTTTGTTAATCAACCTGCACGAGGCAGTGACTCTTCAGACTACTTCCTTACTGGCTTTACCGCGTCTGGCCCGGGCGCTTACGCTGCAAATCAAGGTGAAGTGCTGCAAATCCCGATTGAAGAGTTGTTAGGAAATGACTTTGACCCCGACTCTGATCAAATTCGATTTACTCACGTTTCTGAAGCGAACAACGCACAAATTTGGGTTGAGGATGGCATCGTTTATGTGGATCTCGATGATGACTTTACCGGCCCCACGACATTTGAATACGAAATCACGGATGATAAAGGCGGCTTTGCCGAAGCGACCGTGAGCATTATCGTTAATCCTCAAGCATCAGACGTCGGTGTTACTACGATTAGCTTACTCGATGACACCGTGCCTGAAGGCGATAGCTTAATGTACAAAGTGGTATTGGAAGACGGCGTTTTAACGCCGACCGAATACGATATCATCTTCGGCTCTCCAGGAGACACGGCAACTCACGCTGATGTTGACCTAAGCAATGTGCAGTTTACCAACGGCGTCACTTACGATTCTGGTTCGGGTAAAGTGTTGGTTCCTATTGGGGTGAGCGCGTTTACCGTGATTGTCCCAACGGTTGAAGATAATGAGTACGACAACGAAGAAACCTTCACTCTGCAACTGGGTGGAGCAAGTGCGCAGGGCACCATTTTAGACTTGTCGGATACGCCACCTGAATCCGAAGACTTCAATGTCGCGCTCAACCCGCAAGGGGAGGCGGCGGTCGTCTTTAATAGCGACGTGGCGATGAATGATCATATCTCTGATCTTGAAGATGATATCGATAATAAACCGCTTGGTGTCGTTATTACCAGCCTTCCTCAATCGGGAACACTACTGTATGACGGTGACCCTGTCACCGAATCTATGATTACTCAGTTTGATGAAGATGGTGCAGTAGTGGGTGAGTTAAACGTTTTTGACCCTGATCTGTTCACTTATCAAAATGATGATCAGTCTACTGGTTTTATCCTCGGTGTGAAAAATGCGCCTGAAGGTCTTGATGGTGACGAAAGTAACAGCGCGTTTCTCAACTGGGGTCAATCCACTGACGATCCAAACGTACGCGTGCTGAATTTCACCGATGATGAAGAAAACATTGTTGATCAGATTTTTATTACCACCAGCGGTGGGGCGCCAACACAATATTATGCGGACAAAAACCATATTGGTTATGGATTAGGTGTTGGCGGTGGGAATGGTATCAATCAGGGCGAAACTATCACGATCGATATGTCTCAACGACCTGCCGAATCTGTCACTTTAGGACTGGATGGAATGGGTGGTTGGTTTGAGGCCGGTCATCCTAAAGAAACCAAAGTCATGATCACCGCCACACTTGATGACGGCACGGTGATCGAGCAACTTATAACCAAGAACACTTCAGGCAACAGTGAGTTGTTTAAAGAGATCACGATTGATGTACCAGACAGTTCTTCTGGGGCTAAGATCACTCATATCGAAGCCTCAACAATGGGGCCAGGTAATTGGGAGTTGCGCTATCTAGAGACAAACACCCCGGATGACTCGTTTGACTACCGTGCGATAGACAGTGACAACAACGTTAGTGATGAAAGCACGGTAACTCTTATTGCTGCAGAAAACACGCCGCCAGTGGCGATTGATGACCCAATGGGCTTCCACGTAGCTTACGGTACGTTTGATAACGATATGTGGCAGTACCAAGATGGTGATATTACCGCCGCATACAATGGACAAGAGCAGCAAGTGTCGGGAAGTGGTTTAAAACGCGGCGTGACTGGTGACGAAAATGGCGGTCCTGCCAACCAAATTCAATATAATCGCGAGGAAGGCCTGTCAGAGCAGTTCACATTTAACCTCGCCAAACCCGCTACCGAATTCAGTTTCACCTTCTCAAATCTTTATAAAAATGAAGGTGGTCCGGGTAATCATGAGCAAGGGAAATGGGTCGCGTATTTGGGCAATACTGCGGTTGCCAGTGGTATGTTTATCGCCAATCAGGGTAGTAACTACGGTAGTTACAGTTTTTCAGATGACATTGCTTTTGACCGAGTGGTGTTTGAAGCGGTGGATTTTGTCAATGAGCCTGCGCGGGGAATGGACTCATCAGATTACTTCTTAACAGGATTTACCGCATCAGGATCTGGTGCTTATGCGGCGAACCAAGGTGAAGTACTGCAAATTCCGGTCGAGGAACTGTTGGGCAATGATTTTGACCCAGACTCTGACCAAATTCGCTTTACCCATGTTTCTGAGGCAAACAATGCGCAGATTTGGGTTGAAGACGGCATTGTTTATGTTGATCTCGATGACGATTTTACCGGCCCGACGACTTTCGACTATGAAATTACTGATGATAAAGGTGGCTTTGCAGAGGCGACGGTCAATATTATTGTTAACCCAGTGCCAGAAGAGATCTGTGTTCATTGCATCAATATGATCGACGATGTCGTAGTCGAGGGAGACCACTTATTATTTAAAGTATTCCTTAATGCCGGTCCACTGACACCGACGATGCTCGGCATTGAATTTGGCCATCCTAGTGATAGTGCTGACGCCGCTGATATTGACTTGGCTAATGTGGTGTTTACCCATGGTGTGACTTACGACGAGCAAAGCGGCAAAATCATCGTGCCAGTGGGTGTGAGTGAATTTTCGGTGGTATTACCTACTGTCATCGATGATATTGACGATAATTTAGAAGAGTTCACTCTTATCGTTGACGGCGTGTCGTCAACCGGAACGATTGCAGACATCACTATCGAGCAAGAGGATGATACGATAATATCGTTCCATGACTTCGACCAAATTGATGTAGGGCGTTGGAGCTATATTGATGCCGAAGAGTTAAATGACGCGAATACCGTTGCGGGCATCTCCGATGGCGCTGAAGGTGTTTGGGGAACAGACAACGCAAAAGATAGCGTTGAGGTGGGTAAGGAGAGTGTTTATCGGCATACGGATGATAAACAGAATCAAGTGCTCGAACTCGAGGCGCGTAGAGGCGACAACCAGCTGTTCACCGAGTTAAGTAACACGCGTGAGGGGCAGTTCTTCACCTTAGCATTTGATGTTGCAAGACGAGGCAATCGATTATCACCAATGGCGATTTTCCTCGAATCTGCAGATGGCGTGAGTAAAGAACTTCTTTACACTTACGATCAGAGTAAGGATTGGACGTCTGAGATTATTCACTTCCAAACTGCGACCGCAGGCGATTACCGAGTGACCTTTGAGTCCACTGATGCTGATAGTTACGGCGCACTGTTAGACAATATCAAGCTAGAGACTCTCAACAATGTCGGGTTTGAAGATGGCTATCTGCCAGTGAGTAATATCAGTGTCAACTTAGGCAGCGACCAACTTAATCTTGACGATTTCAAAGTGAAGTTAGACCTAGGGGAATTGCCAAATGATACCAAGTTCAAGATTGGTGATGATGAACTGGTCGCAGATGGTAACGGCTATGTCGATGTCAGCAGTTATGATGGTGATTTATCGGGCCTCTCTGTTCAAGTGAGTGACCCAGGCAACTACTCGTTTGATGTGGTGGTGTTTACTGATGAGAATGTCGTAGTCAAAACAAGCCCGATTGATATCACGGTATTGCCACAAGGCTCAATGTTGCAACAAGGAACTGAGCAAGCAGATACAATGGAAGCAAGCTTAGGCGACGATATTCTGTTTGGTTTTGGAGGCGGTGATACCTTCGTATGGCAGTTCGACGATTTTGATGGCGGTCTTGATGTTATCCATGATTTCAAGGTCGGAGAAGATCAAATCGACTTGTCGGATATACTTGAACCCGGTGAGACCATTGACGATATACTCGACAACGTCAGTGCGCAGGTTAACGATAACGATGTGACATTGACGATAACCAAAGGCGGGCAATCTCAATCGATTCAAATCAACGACATTGCGGATCAAATCGCAGGCCCGATCAATGAACAGCTCAGCTTGTTGATTAGTGACCCTAACCCTTAACCGCAAAACCAAGCCCCCGCTCTTGGGGCTTGGGCATTGTATTGTTACCGCATTCTCATTTCTTTTGCTGGTTAACACTATCGTCGGCAAATGTTTGGTAAGTTACTTTTCTAGATCACCAAATAACAAGTGAAGCTGACGGTTATGTTATTAGATTACGACCAATACCAAGCATTTATTTTCGATATGGATGGAACCTTACTCGATACAATGCCTGCTCATTTAGATGCGTGGGAGTTAACGGCTCGAGAGTTTAGCTTTCCCTTTAGTCGTGAGTGGGTACATAGCATGGGAGGCATGCCAAGCAGCAAAATTGTTGAGCAGATTAACAGCAAATTTGCTCTTAACATCGACGCTTATGACGCTTCTCAATTCAAAATGGCTGCGTTTAAAACCATGTCGAATGAAATAAATCCCATTGCCGCAACGCTTAATGTGCTCAATACCTATCATCAGACCAAGCGGATCGCGATTGGGACGGGGAGCCAGCGCGAGAGTGCCGAACGTTTACTCTCAGACTGTGGCTTAGCGGATAAAGTGGAAGTACTGGTTAGTGCCAATGATGTCGAGAATCATAAACCGTCCCCCGATACGTTTCTTAAAGCTGCCAATCTATTGCAAGTTGAGCCACAAAAGTGCTTAGTGTTTGAGGACACTGAACTTGGCAAGCAAGCGGCTCATGCTGCGGGAATGGATTGTGTCATGGTGGTTGGCGAGGAGCTGGTATTTCATCCTTGCAGCTAAGCTTAGTTAGTTCAACATAAAATTAAAGCCGCGTTCGCGGCTTTAATCATTATCTATCCCAGTATGCTTCTTCTAGGCTATCTTCTCGTTCTGGTAACGAGCTCGATAGGCGAGGAGAGTGCTGAGTGAGCACTTCATAGCTTACACGGTTTGCGTACTTACAAATCTGTGACAGTGATGAGTAAGTGAGGTAAGGGCGATCGTGCTTCATTGAGTCCGGCACCGTCACCACATGGAAGCTGTTTGCGGCAATATCATGAAGCAAAGCTGATAAAGCGGCATCACCAGCACCGTTAGTGTTTTTAATCTCAATAGGGCCACCAAGGTAAGGACCAATGTGCGAGTACACTTTTTGCGGGGTGACACAATCCACTTTGCGCATAGCTCGGCTAAACTCGTAACGGTTAAACTCAGAGATCACACCGTGTTGCAGCATATAATCTGTTTCACGCAATGCTTCAACGTCACTGTAGCCCGCCATATAAAGACCATTAGGACCTGCGGTACACAGAACTAAGTCTACCCACTCAAGTGCGCGGTCTGCGGCTTGTAAAGGATCACTGATGCCAGTGAGTGCCAAGCCTTCCTCTTCGTTCATCGCGACAATCGTGATGTTTTCTTTGAGGTACTCTTGCCACCACTCTGCGTTACCTTCGATCACCCATTTTGTTCCAAGGGTGAGAACGACAGGAACGTTCTTCGCTTTAGCGATCTCAATTGCGCGAGCAACTGCTTTTGGCATCGGATCTTCAGGTTTACCGCGCATAAGGTAGGATGAAACCACTAGAGCTGATGCTTTGTCGAAAACGCTTTCTGGAATGCTTTCTGGTTGAAGCTGGTTCATATGACCTTCGTTAATAGCGAAAGTACGTTCACCATCTTCAGTAATGAGTGTGTAACAACGACCAATTGGACCTTCAACCATTTGTAGATGGTTTAAGTTCATACGAGCAGATGTACGACATAGGTAACGATAAGCAAATGAACCTACTTCAATGTTACGTGACATAACACCGAGTAGCACTGACTTACTGTCAGCCAATACTGAGTAGTTGTGCAGCGTGTTGCCAATAGTGTCACCAGGATATTGATGAGTAATCAATCCACGCTCAACAAGCTCTACATAGAGCTCATCGGCTTTGTTTTCTTCAAGAACCAGTGAGTGGCCTTTACTCAGTCCATACTTAGAGAGAAATTCATCGTCCACGCGAGCTTCAATATCTACAATTGTTTGACCGACACCAACAATGATTGGTCGATATAGCTTTGATGGTTGCTTCGCTTGGTTGACCAATGGATCACGGGCATGAGTTGGGAAATAGTGCTTAGATTTACGCTGACCTGGAAATTTCATCTTTAAGGGGGATTAAAAAATTTTCTGCATCATATCACATTGATGATAGATTTATTTCATCAAAATTTCACTTTATTGTGCCAAACATCGCCGTTTGGCACAATTTTGAGCTACTTCTCTGCTTGGTATAGGCCGTAAGCTTTGGTGCCCCATAGCGGTACGGTTGACAAGCTGTGCTTAAAACTACCGGACGTTTCTTTGGTTGAGTAGGATAGGTACATCAAGGTTTGATTTTCTGCATCAAAGATTCGACGAACTTTCATCGACTTAAAGAAGATGCTTTTTGACTTTTTAAATACCACTTCGCCGTCATTAGACTTGTCGATTTGCTGAATCATCTCAGGGGTAATTTCGCCTGTTTGTCGGCAAGAGATAGAGCTGTCGCTCGGGTCGGCCAAGCTAAAGTCCGCTTCAATAGAGGCGATATGGCAAGTTACGCCAGTTACGATAGGATCTTGAAGGTGGTTAAGCTTAATGTCTTTCATCGTGAAAAGCCCCAAGCTGACGTCTCCGACTTCGCCGCTATCACAGCCTGTTAATGCGGCACTAACCAACAGTAAAGTTGAAATCTGTTTTAACATAGTTGTTCCTATCAATTTATAATCATTTAATACAATCATAAGCACTTTAGCGCACTATTAACACCAAAGATTATATACTCAAGTGACTTCAGTTCTCTGCCTTGTCTATAAACCAACTTATTCTCGCCGAATCAAACACCTTGAGGTTACTTGAGTTAATGCTTGTATTTGAACGCGACGGTGATTAAGCTTCACCAAGTAATTCTATCTGGCTATAAACCTATGACTCGTCACGTTCCGAAAATTGCCACCACCAAAAATGAATGGCTTTACCAACAAGTTGATGTTGAGTTTCCTACCAAAGAAAGTTTAACGGGTAGGGAACTGTACAAAACCTCAGTCGCAGAACGAAACTACGTGAACTTGGCAAACTATCTGGCGGATCACGATAAGCAGAACAGCTTTTCTGTAGATGACATCTACCTTGTTGACTTTCATCGTTTAACGGTTCTGTTTTCACTGTTGCAGTCAAAACGATGGGCTAACGAAGAAGAGCAGCAGTTTATCGTGGAGTTTTTGACTCAGATAATTTACTCCGAACCATGTCAACTCTACCTTGGGTTTAAAGATGGAGAGCCTATGGCAGCGGCGATCGTGACTCAAAGCGATGAAGAACTGTTAGTGTCTGATGTAACACTGGTTGACCCTGCATTGCAGGCGTCATTCATTCACGCGCTCGTTACTAAGAATGAAACAAGTAAATTGCTTGACGTGATTAGTGATGCTTATCTTGAAATTTAACGGATTATCAATAAGTTTCAATAGGGTGTGATATCTTGACTGTCATTTTGGTTTAATATGCAAAAAGACAGTGAAGTTACGACTGAAAAGTTGCCTAATAGTATCCGCCCTGTTCTGTAGTTCGGTGCCTGCAGAGCAGTGGCAAAGCAACAATGTACTTGTGTTACACTCCTACGCACCCTCGTATCAATGGACCGCAGACATGCAGTCGGGCATTGAACAAGCCATTCTGGATAGCCAATCTAATATCACGCTCTCTATTGAGTACTTAGACACTAAACGAATACTAGACAAGCAATATTTTAAACATTTTGAGCGCTACTTTGACGCAAAGTATCGTGACTATCATTTTGATGCTGTCTTGATTACCGACGATGGTGCACTCTCCCTTATTAATCAGTGGCAAGACAATCCCCTTAAGGGCCTACCCATGGTTGCTGGTGGGATCAATAACCCTTTAGCCTCGCTCGACTCAGTCACCGATAAAAGTCATATCATTTTTGAACAGGATCAAATCGCTAAAACGCTTGAACTGATCGCCAATGTTAGACCAAACATGAAAACGCTTTACTATGTCTCTGACAGAAGCACCACCTCTGAGTTTATCCGCCAGCAAGTAAAGCAAGAGCTGAAAGGTAGCAGGCAACTCCAACTTAGAGAGATTCGCGATCTACCGCTAGACGAAGCGCTTAACCAACTGACGCATATCTCATCTCAAGATGCCGTCTTACTGACTCATTACAACACTGAAATTCTGAATAACCAGTACTATAGCTATAACTATCTCGCTCACCAGTTTTCTAGTCATAGTGCGGCTCCCGTGTTTGTGCTTTGGAAGTTTTACATCTCACAAGGCGTATTTGGGGGATATGTGCAAAACTCGAGTGAAATAGGGGCGCAAATGATTGCAGCACTCGGCGAGTTTATGTCATTTCCCACTGGAGGAGAGATTCAGCGCGGAGAGATCAACAAGCCGATGGTTGACTATCTCGCCATGCAGAGATTTGGGGTGGGTGCGCACCTGCTACCGGACAACACTCAGTACCTCAATGAACCTCAAAGCTATTTTAAGCAAAACTGGCATCTACTCAGTGCGGGTTTTGCGATTTTCCTCATTATGATGCTGGTGATTGTCACTCAAGCAGAGATGATTAGACAGAAACGTAAGATCAATAAGCAGAACAAGCGAATTGTTGGTTTGCACAAACGAACCTTGCAAACGCAAAAGGATATGATTGTTGTTCTTGGAGAGGCGATTGAGAGTCGCTCTGGAGAAACGGGTAACCACGTTAAAAGAGTGGCGAAGGTCTCTTATCTATTGGGGAAACTATACGGACTTTCTCACCGAGAACTTGAACTTATTGAAGTCGTTTCGCCGATGCATGATGTGGGTAAAATTGTCATTCCGGAGCATATTTTAGACAAGCCAGCGCAACTCGATGAAGATGAACGAGAAATAATGAAAACGCATACAATTCATGGACATAAGTTGCTTAGTGCGAGTAAAGGGGATGTATTTAGGCTCTCTGCTTTGATTGCGTTGCAACATCATGAGCATTGGGATGGAAATGGCTACCCGCATGGTATTGCAGAGCGCGATATCCACATCTTCTCAAGAATCACAGCCGTCGCCGATGTATTCGATGCGCTTCTCAGTGTGCGGTGCTATAAAAAAGCGTGGCCACTTGAAGACGTTATCGCATTATTTCAGCGTGAACGAGGAAAGCAGTTTGATCCAAATCTGACCGATTTGCTGATCGATAACATGCAGCAATTTATAGATATCCGAAATATGTATCCAGATAACGAGAATCGCCATTCAAATACGTAAAATATGCAAAAGTGATGCAAACCGATTATTTAACAAATAGTCGGTTTGGATAACCTGAACTGTTAACTACAACCTTTCATATGTGCAAAATAAAATTAATAATTAGAGATGAAAAATAATTAGTAGAGGTTATTCAAATGAATAAAACCCAGTGCGTCATCTTTGATTGTGAAGGAACTCTTGTCGACAGTGAAATCTTGTGCTGCCAAGCATTATCATCGGTATTTGAAACTTTCGGAGCAACACTTACGGTAGAGCAAGCGATGGACCATTTTGTTGGTGGGAAGCTCGCTGATATCTTAATGGATACTCGAGATAGGCTCGGTTTAAATATATCACTCGATGTTTTAGAACCTCTCTATCGAGTGACGTTGAGGAATCTGTTTGAGTCTGAGCTCAAACCAATGCCAGGTGCGAAATCTTTATTGAAGTTTCTAACTGACAACAATATCGAGTATTGTGTCGTTTCTAATGGCCCGAGAGACAAGATCGAACATGCGTTAGAACTAACAGGGCTACTCGATTACTTTGTGGGGAAAATCTATTCTGCCTTTGACACTAACAGTTGGAAGCCAGAACCGGACTCGATTCTTTTCAGTGCCATGAGTATGGGGTACCGTCCGGAAGAATGTTTGTACATCGATGATACGCCCAAGGGCTTAGAGGCTGGCGTGAGGGCCGGTATTAAGACCATTCAACTTGAAGGTGTCAGCAAATCCTCTTTTCCTGGTGTGTTTGGTTCAATCCAAAGCTTAGAAGAAGTTGAAGAACTGGTATAAATTAGAAGAGACCCAATTGGGTCTCTCAGTTTTAGTGGGCTCGCACTGAACTACTGTGCGAAACGTTCAGAATGACTTTAGGGGGGAGCGGTTCAAAAGAAACGATCTGCTTAACATCTTTGAAGAATGAGCCACACTGGGCGCAGAGCATTGCGCCAGAATCTGACAGCATCAGTTCGTCACAGTTACATAACGGGCAGTGCTCTATCTCTTGAAAAGGGCGTAATTTGTCTTTCACGATATCTCCTGCAGCAAAGTGATCAAACGGTTTACCGCTTAAAGTTATAATTATTGTTATTGAAATTAAATTTCTGTTACTACTATATTGCGTATTCAGTTTAGTTCATAAGAGTTGATTGCAAATCAACTTTCTATCTATTTCGATTAACTATGGGACTCAACTCATGAATTATCGAAATAGGTTTAAAGCGTATCATTAGATGTTCATAGCAACGTAAGTTTTGTGTAAATTTACTAAGAGAATAGTCATTAATAAGCGATCGCTCCCAAATTTGGTTGCTTAAACATTGAATAAGAGCAAAAAAGAGAAGCAAAAAATGAAAGCTGATTACTGTATTGTTTTAACCACAACAAATAGTGTAGAGAACAAACAAGCGATTATTAACGATTTGCTTGAGCAAGAGCTTGCCGCATGTATACAAAGTATGGCGATAGACAGTCACTACGTTTGGCAAGGAGAAGTATGTTGCGATCAAGAAATCCTGTTGGTGATTAAAACCACTGACCGATGTTTCGAGCAGTTACAACAACGACTTGTGGCACTGCATTGTTATGAAGTACCGCAAGTCGTGAAAGTGCCTTTTACTGATGGGTTTAACCCTTACTTAGCTTGGCTTGATGAAAATACTCGACGTTGAAAAACCAATAAAGTGAGTGACGTTAGAGCGCCTAACGTGTCCATTAGCATATCTTTTTGAGCATCCCAGATATCGCCTTGTGAACCTAAGAAGGCGATACCCTCGTCGCCACCAGCAAGTTCTGCATACCACCACTCGATAATTTCATATCCAGCAGCGAGCGACATAATAGAAAACAAGCCAAACAGCAACGCGATGACGGGCTTAACGGCATGCTTTTTAATTAGGTACTCAGCAATCGGGTAGGCGTAAAATCCAATTGAAAAGTGAGCGACACGATCAAAGTGATTTCTGTCTTGTGAACCAATCAGTTCGTTAAACCAATCGAAAGGGACTTCAGCAAAGGTGTATTTAGATCCTATGGTATGCATGAAGATCCAGACAAACATCAAAATGTAAGAAGTGTTGGAAAACTTGTAGTTGATTGAAAGTACCCAGATGATGCCAAGCGCCAATACCACAGGTATGATTTCGGCAATCCACACCGCTCGAGACATGGGCTCGATAGCTGAGAATACAAATACCGCCGAGTAAGCAAGGGTCAGTAGAGTTAAAGTTGTTAAACTACGTTTGTTATCCATCAAAATTGTCCATTTATTTGTCATGATGAAAGCATAGTAAAGCATAATAAAACAGTGTTCAATTATTATTTTGAACGCTGTTTTATTTAGTGATTACGCAATAAATGAATCGGTTAGTTAAAAGGGCGGGTAAAACTGAGGGCTTAGTTCAAAAGCCTGAGTACCAAGGTGAGTTTTTTATTGAACAGTAAAAAGTAAAATGAGTAAGCTACACTAGAAATAATGCCAACGTATTAAAGAGAAGTCATGCAGAGTTGCCCACTTGCAAACATCAATAGCATTGAGAATCCACTTTTGTGGCCTATTTTTGAGGTATTGAAAAAAAGGCATAACGGTTGGAAAGTGCATACCTTAGCGAGCGAACTCATTGCCTTAGAGTTAATGCCAGTACTGGACGAGAAGCCGGAAAAAGATCTCTTTAAACGCAACTTTTTGATCATGAATGCACTCTATCAGTTGCAAGAGACACTCTATCCGGATCACTACGTGCAGGTGGAAGCAATGGACATCGCGCTTTTGAGTAATCGCGGCGTGGTGCATAGACTTAGCCTTGATAATCAAGACCCACTACGTGACTACTACACCCAATGGCAGCATTACGAAGCTGAGCAAGGTGAAATAAGACGGCTTTTGGATGAGTTTTGGACGCGCTACCGTGATTTTGTTGGCAGTACTCAAGCAAAGTTTGGCGATGTTACTCGAGATAAAGCGCTTAGGGTGTTTGAACTTTCGGAAGGGGCGAGTGAACTTGAGATTCGAAAACGTTGGCGAAAACTCGCATTGAAATGGCACCCAGACAGACAAAACGGAGACAGTGAGAAGTTCCGTTTAGTCTGTGAAGCTTGGAATGTGTTGCGCCTTTAAAGAAAAAGCGCCGAAGCGCTTTTATTAATGACTGTTTTTGAACTGAGATTTTCGCATACGGTTTAACGCGGCCATTACGTCTAAAACGCGAGGCTTTGCCAGATCGCCTTGATTTGGCATGGTGCTGTACCAACGGTTAGACAACATTTGCTCGATCTCTTTAGCTGGATTGTTCGACCAACCTGGTAACTGAGCCAGCTGGAACCACAACCAACCGATCGCATTGACTTCCGACGGCGATTCTAGCTGCTCAAGCGCGCTTAAATCAGCGAACTCTTTGCCGAAACGCAATGAGTCTGTGCCTTTGGCCGATACTCGAAATTTGCCCTCAGTTAGGATGCCTTGCAACGCCGCTCGATTTAGACTGCGCGGTCTAAAAGTAAGTAACGCAGACTCACTCTCGTTATGGCGTTGGGTAGGGTGCTGAGCGATAACTTGTTGCGCCTTTTCAGTGACATCCACGGCTTGATAATCATGCATTTGAATAACGGTATTCGCAACATCTAGGTAATCACCAGAACCACCCATAACAACGATGGTTGAGATATCCAGCTCGTCGCGCAGTTGGCCGATTCTATCCACTAGCGGAGTGATGGGCTCATCGCCTTTGCTTACTAGAGCCTGCATACGCTCATCGCGAATCATAAAGTTTGTTGCAGAGGTATCTTCGTCAATCAACAGACTACGAGCGCCACTCTCAATTGACTCTTGCAACCATGCCGCTTGTGAGGTTGAGCCAGATGCGTCTTGTGTTGAAAAGTCAGCCGTATCTTTGCCCATAGGAAGATGGTTAATGTAGTTCGACAAGTTTAGGTTGTGAACGCAACGTCCATCTTCAGCACGTATTTTCATACTTGCGCTGTTTGTCACCACGTGTTCGCGACCGTCACCTGGGATATGGTCGTAAATGGAGCGCTCGATGGCAGTTAACAGCGTTGACTTACCGTGAAAGCCTCCACCCACTATCAAGGTGATGCCTTTTGGAATACCCATACCGCGAATCGAACCTTGGTTAGGGGTATTTAGTGTTACTGCCAACGATTCGGGAGCGACGAATGCCACGGCTTCTTTCATTGGCAAGTCACTATTACCAGCAAGTCTTGGCAGTACTGCGCCATCGCCAATAAAAGCAATCAAGTTATGTTCATCAAGTTGTTCACGCATCGCCTGCTGATCTTCAATAACCTGACAGTGATTGATCAACGCTTGTTTATCAAGCTCGCGTTCAAGCGTTGCACGACGAATAAATTTAGGCAGATGGAAGGTGAGAATGTTGATCGCTTTTTTGCCTAATGCAGAGCGTCCTTCTGCGGGAAGGTTGGCTCGAAAACGCAGTTCAATACCCTCGTCAGTAAAGAGGACAGATGTCGAATCAAGAACCGTTTGTCCAGTAAGAGCAATACTGATGTGAGCTTCTTGGCGCGCAAACTCAGCAAACTGACGTGCGATAAAGTCACGAGCCGCTACTTGATAAGCTGGGGACGTCTCTTTAAGCCAATCAAGGCCAGTTACTGACCAAGGACGAATTGCACGCAGTCTTGACGCCGACGCAAACGGGTCGGCTTGTACGTAATCGACAAACAGCGTGAAGTCAGTGAAATCATAGCTACCTTTTATCTGTTGATAGGCGCGGTAGTTCTGTTTTTCGATTTTTTTAAGAGTTGCGATCAATTGATCCATAGTGAACTCACATTTGAGAGGTTATAAAGGCGGGGATTATAAAAATCACTCGCCGATGAGTAAAGAGTTAAGCTACTGAAAGCTTTGATTTAGGTTATCTGGATAATGCTTACTCATCAAACAGACTTCAAACTCATCGCATGGCATAGGTTTGCCATAGTAAAAACCTTGTCCATATTCACACCCTTCCTCGATGATGAACTTTTCATGCTCGAGTGTCTCGATGCCCTCTACGGTGACCGCTAGGTCCAGTTTCTTAGCTATCTTGATAATGGATTGGACAATGGTTTTGTCATGCTCACTAATGTTCAACTGCTTAATAAAGCTTTTATCAACCTTAATCGCATCGAAAGGGAACTTCTTAAGGTAATCGAAGGATGAATAACCGGTACCAAAATCATCAAGTGACAATGTCACGCCTAGTTGATGCAGAGCCAGCAAAGTCGTGTGAGCAACTTGTTCGTCTGCGATTAGCGTACTCTCGGTTACCTCTAGCTCAAGGCATTCTGCTGGAAGGTGATAGGCAGTCAACAGATCTTCTATTTGCTCCGCAAAGTGCTGGTTTTTAAGTTGTACCGCTGAGATATTGACGGCAATTTTGAAATCCCTAATCACTGCGGACCATTCTGATGCCTTAGCGATGGCGGAACGCAAAACAAAGTTACCCACTTCAAAAATTAGGCCGTTCTTCTCTGCCATTTTTATTAATGCTTCATTGGATACGTCGCCCAATACTGGGTGTCGCCATCTAAGCAGAGCTTCTGCACCAATCCAGCGATGTGTGGTCGGGGAGACTTTCGGTTGGAAGTAGAGCAACAGGTCATCACTGCGCACAGCTTGCAAGAGATAGTTTTCTAAATGATTGAGGTTGTTCTGCGCCATTGAAATGGCTTCAGAGTAGTAGATCAATTTATGCCCTGAGTCTTTACATGACCGCATCGCTTCTGAGGCTTGTTGCAATAATATATGTCCTGAGCTGGCGTTGTTGGTCGTACTGACACCCACATAGCTATGTAAGTGAATCGACTCTCCCTCGACATCAAATGAAGAGTGACTGACCTCGACAAGTTGCTGAGTGAATTGCTCAAGATCTTGAGCGAGGTTATTTGATTCAATAAGAAATACCAACTCCGTCGAGGTAGGACGTGAGGTTTGCAGATGATAACGAGACAAATAGCCAATCTTTTCTCTTAGTTGAACTAAAATTCCTTCCCATACAGCAAATCCAAATCGGCTTTGAATCAACTTGCCATTACTAAACCCAATGTGGACAGCGCTTGCGCCAAACTGCGGATGTTCGATCGTGATATCGACTGCTCGCGATGCTTCGAATTCAAGCGTGTTTCGATTTAGAAAACCAGTGCCTAAATCATGTCTCTGATGGTAAATCACTTTTTGCTCAGCGGCACGGCGCTTGTCAATTTCTTGATTAAGTGAAAAGTTAAGGTCGACTAAATCTTGTGTTCGGGTGTTAACTCGTGATTGAAGTTCAGAGTTGAGAATTTTCAACTGCTGATTTTGATACAAGGTGGCAAGTTGGGCTTCCAAAGACTCTTTGTAGCTGGCCAACAACTGCGTTGCGATATCAGACAATTCACGAGCTTTCGAATCAAGCACGCAAATGGTCCCGAATGGTTCGCCGTTAGGCCAACTGATCGGAAAACCACAATAAGAAATCATACCAAGTTTAATATCAGGGTTGTTGCTCCAGTTTGGAGCTTCGAGGGCGTTTTTTACCACCAACTGTTTCTGGTGCTTGATAACATACTCGCAGTATAGTCCTTGCCCAAGTTGCTCAGTGTCACCACGCTTATAAGGGTGATTGATGTTGTTATTACAGGAGAAAACTTCGATGGTGTCACGATGAACACGCATGATAAGTGCGGCAGGCACGGGTATAAGTTGGGCGATGAGGTTGACGATGACTTGCCAGTTCTCGCTCATTGCATGAGGGATATGTAAATTGCTAGTGTTAATTTTCGACATTCATCAGAATCCTTGTGGCTTATGCCATAACGAGCGTTCCATGCTGTTATTATTATAGTAGTCGTTAATTTCCTTCTCTGATTGTCCGTAACTGTATCAGAGCCAGCGCCACAAGAGAGCGGGGCGCTGGCATCAGTTTTAGTTGTTCTTAAATTTGAGACGAGGTGTCAGGGCTTAATAAGGACTAAGTTAATGATTTTACGAGTTGCTCGATGTCGATATCTGCCAGATAATCCACATCGTCTAACTCAAAGCCATTTAACTGCATAAACTCTTGCTTTAAGCCTTGGTAATCACCAATTTGCTTGAAGTTGTCAGCATTCATCTTCGCCACCATCTCATTGACTTGTCTTTGAGTATCTTCGTCTAACTCCAAATCATCAATGCGGATTAGACGTTCACAGTCAACGGGCACTTTGTTTACTCCGTACAACTTAGTGGTAAACAAGCGATGCATTTGCTCGATACAGCCTTCATGGGTCCTTTTTTGCTTCATCA
Source organism: Vibrio panuliri (assembly GCF_009938205.1). Classification (NCBI taxonomy): domain Bacteria; kingdom Pseudomonadati; phylum Pseudomonadota; class Gammaproteobacteria; order Vibrionales; family Vibrionaceae; genus Vibrio; species Vibrio panuliri. Next base: position 787,523 of record NZ_AP019655.1, read on the forward strand.
CTTGGTATAAAGCCATCAGGTACGGGGTGAGCCCTGGAATAAACACACTGGCTTTGGTCACAAGTGCTTTGCAGACAGTGGCATAAGCGCCGCCGTCAAAGTTGGCCAATTTTAGGTTAAGCGAGTGACTGGTTTGATGTAGGTCGATCTTCGCTCGCCCCAATGTTCCATCGAGGTAAATAGGGTGGGTCAGTTCAGGACCAATATAAGAAAATGCGACCGTTTTACACCCTTCTGCAATCGACTCCGAGTTAATCAAGGTATCGACCCATGCTTCCCAGTCATCGCCACCCATGACTTTGAGTGTGCCTTCGATCTCTTCATTAGATGCAGGCTCAAGCTCGTTTTCTAACCATTGGTCGTGTTCCAAAGAGAGAGACGCGCCCTTGACTGAGTTGCCAATCGGCTTGATGGCAGAACGCCACATTTCGCCAGTTTGGTAGTTAGGACGGATACCACTGGCGACGCTGTAGATGATTAAATCCACTTCACCTTCGAAATAGGTTTCGATGGCCTCGATAACTTCTTCTTTGGTCTGTGGCGAAAAGGCATCTGCCTGAATGTTAAGCGCTAAACGGCCTTCTGCCTTTGCATGTTTTTGAAAAAACAAGTTGTTGTAATAGCCTGCACTACCAACGCCTTTTTCTGATGGTCCTCGCTCAAAAGAGACACCAATGGTATCCGCCTTTGCTCCGCCGAATGTGAGGGCGATACGTGCAGCTAAGCCAAAACCCGATGAAGCACCAATAATTAGAACACGCTTTGGACCTTGTTTGATCGGATCGGCATTTTTAACGTAATCAATCTGTTGAAGAATTGCCTTTTCGCAACCAAGTGGATGAGCACTCCGTGCTACCACGCCCGATATCTCTGGTTTAATTATCATTCTTTGCTCCAAAACCGACAGGTCAAAGAGTTAAGTTAACGTAAAGCTTGGTAAATTTTATTGAGCTATGGCAATTAGAGGTGCTTTATTAACTGATGGGAAACAAATTCTGCAATCCATGGTTGAGCATCAGGTTTGGGGTGCAGACCGTCGGGCATTATCCAGTCGGGATTATCTCGCATGATAGGTTCGAGCATAAAGGGCATTAACGCAACGTCATGCTGTTGAGCAATCTTAGGGTACAGCGACGAGAAGGCTTGGGTATAGCGTTTACCGTAATTAGGAAGAATATGGATCTGCATTAGCAGTGGTTTGGCGTTCGCGGCTTTGATTTGATCGATAATAGAAACAAGATTGCCCTCAATCAGTGACGGTGGAAAACCGCGCAGACCATCGTTAGCGCCGAGCTCAATCAGAACGAGGCTGGGTTGATGCTCATCAAGCAACTGGGGAAGACGCGCTAAACCGTTACCTGTGGTGTCACCTGAAATACTGCCGTTTACGACAGTGAGAGGCTTACCCTTATCAGCCATAACATTTGGTAATAAACTAGGCCAAGCTTTTTCAATAGGCATTTGATAGCCTGCACTTAAGCTATCCCCGAGAACCAACAATGTGGTCGCTGAGACAGGGTTGATAATAAAGCAAGCGATAAATAAGGAAAGTAGTCGTAACATGCAAACATCCGTAATTAAGGCAACGTCTCTGTGCAAGACAGTTTCCACCAATCAAGAAAAATTAACAATCCTTAATGGCATAAACCTAGAAATCCAAGCTGGGGAAAGTGTCGCGATCGTTGGAACCTCTGGCGCGGGTAAATCAACTTTGATGACGTTATTGGCTGGGTTAGATACGCCAAGTGAGGGACAAGTTGAGTTACTAGGGCAGCCTTTATCTCAACTTGATGATGAAGCCAGAGCAAAAATTCGTAGTGAATCTGTTGGGTTTGTATTTCAAAGCTTTTTGTTGATACCGAGCTTATCTGCACTCGACAATGTGACTTTACCATGCTTGCTTAAAGGTGAAGCTGAGAACAAACCACGGGCGACTCAATTACTTGAGTCTGTAGGTCTGGGGCATCGCATTCACCATTCTCCTGCCCAGTTGTCTGGAGGCGAGCAACAACGAGTTGCGTTAGCGCGAGCCTTTATGATTGAACCTAAAATCCTATTCGCTGATGAACCGACTGGTAACCTCGACCAAAAAACGGCGACTAAGGTTGTCGAGCTGTTGTTTGAGCTAAACAAAAAGCATGGGACGACATTAGTGTTAGTGACGCACGATATGAACTTGGCAGAAAAGTGCGATAGAACCTTAACCATTCAAGCTGGGCAATTGGAGGTGAGTTAATGTCACGTTTAAGCCCAAGCAACTTAAATCGCTATTTGTACAACTGGAGCATGGGCGAAATTCGCCACGGACAACTTTGGCCTGTATCGGTTGCGCTTACACTTATCATCGCCTCTATCTTTGCACTTACCGCTCTAACAGAACGGATGGAACAGGTCATTGTAAAGCAGGGCAAAGAGGCGCTCACCGCAGACAGCGTGTTTAGCTCATCAAACCCTATTCCAGAACAACTTACTACATTGGTTGCTCAGCAGAAGTTAGAGAGTTCATCAATGGTTCGCTTCGCCACGATGGCCTTTAGTGATTCAGCGATGAAACTCATCACGGTAAAAGCGGTAGAGTCAAATTATCCACTTCAAGGCGAGTTGAAGCTGCAAAGTAAAGAAGGGCAGCACTCTACCGTGTTGGACAATCAGTTGTGGCTTGATGAACGACTCTTTTCGCAACTCAATGTCACGGAGGGTGACGTTGTCACTGTTGGGGACGCAGATTTCACTATCACTGGACGAGTTGTTGAGGAACCTGGGCTAAGTTTCAATCCATTCCAGCAAATGCCCTCTGCTTATATTCATCAATCCGATCTCGAAAAAACCGGCGCCGTTCAGCTAGGAAGCCGAGTTCGGTACAACTTGTATCTTAACGCGCTAGATACTCAACTGGAGCAGCTTAAGCAGCAAGTTGAATTGACGCCGAGCGATTCATGGCGCGATCAAAATAGTGCGAGTCGAACTAACGAAATGTTCCAGCGCACTCAACAATATCTCTCTTTAACGGTTGCTATCGTCGTGATTATGGCTGCAACCACGCTAGTGCTCACTTGTCAGCATTATGTCGCGACAAGGCAGAAGACCATCGCTATGTTGAAAAGCTTAGGGGCTACTCGTCGTTGGTTAAGTCGATGGCTGTTGATTCAAATCGCGATTCTCTTGGTGTGGGCATCCGTGGTTGGCTCATTACTTGGTGTCGTGCTTGAATTTTTGCTGCGGATTCCGCTAACTGATCTGTTGCCAACTCCGTTGCCTTCTTACGGTGTGATGCCAGCATTTGTAGCGATTGGAACCAGTCTTCTTATCGCAATACCAGCTCTAGGGATTCCATTTCTTCATTTAATGCGCGTCAGTGCTGTGAATGTCATGCAGCCGCAGATGACCAATATCTCTAAGCGTTCTTACGCCTTGATTCTCGTTCCGGTACTACCGATGTTGCTTGCTTATAGTAACAACCTATTGGTGTGGCTTGTGCTGGGCGGAATGGTGGCATTGTTTGTGGTGTTGGGGTTGGTGAGTGTGGTCATCACTCGCGTTTTAGCTCGTTTGCCACTCAGTACCGAGTTTAAACTTGCGCTAAGCCGCATTAATCGTTCATCCATTTCAACCGGAGTTCAGTTCGGTGCACTGTCATTATCGCTTATGCTTTTAGCTATCATGTGGTTGGTGAGAACGGATTTACTCTCAGATTGGCAGCGCACGTTACCTGATGACGCGCCTAATGCGTTTGCATTGAATATCGCGCCTTATGAAAAAGAGAGCTATTTAAACGCTCTCGATGAGAGCAACATTGAACGTAGTGATGCCTATCCAATTATTCGTGGGCGTCTCGAGACAATTAATGGCTCGAACGCCAAAGAATATTCTCAAGGAGGAAACGATAATGATGCGCTGCGCCGCGAGATAAACTTTACCTTTGCAAGCGGCATCCCAGCACATAATGACGTGTTGGCTGGTGAATGGATCGCCACTGGTGGGGTGTCGGTAGAAAAAGAGGTCGCTGAGGATCTGGGCATCCAGCTTGGTGACACTTTGGGGTTTGTTATCAACAGCCAACCGGTGAGTGCTCGTGTCGACTCTATCCGGCATGTCGAATGGCGCGACATGAAGCCAAACTTCTATTTTATCTTTACACCTGATGTGCTCGCGCAAATTCCATCGACCTATTTGGTGAGTTTTAGACTTGATTCTCAACATGATCAATTGCTTAACCGTCTATCAAGACAGCATCCTACGGTAAGCTTGATGGATATAAGAGTGATGGGAGCGAAGATTCAGCAACTTGTGCAGCAAATCGTTTCGGCAGTGACACTATTAGCTGGTTTGAGTGTAATTGCTGGCGCGATTTTGATCTTTACTTTGCTCCGCCTAAGTCTTGGACAAAGGCAGAGTGAGATACAACTTTACCGCACACTTGGTGCGAGTAAGAAACGGGTCGTAAGAACGATATGGGCAGAGTATGGTGTTATGGGATTAGTTGCTGGTTCCATTGCCGTATTAGGGGCAGAGTTGGTCGTGAGCGGCATTATGATCTTTGGTTTTGATATGGAAAGTCAGCTCCATTATCCACTGTGGATCTTGCTTCCACTGCTGGCTTTTTGCACACTTGCCTTAGTTGTGAACAGCCTGATGAAACGGTTATTAATCCCTATTAATAAAGACTTTAGTTGATATTGTGTACGCTAAAATCTTCACTTACCCACAGAACTTGTGGATAAAGTTTGGGATAACTCAGTAGGTAGTTATTTGCGCAAACGCGGCAACCCAGTAGCCTCCGCGTTTAGCGCAAGTTAACGATGCTCACAAAGCGTCTTTCGCAAATCCAATGAAAATACGTCAAGCTTTTTTTCGTTTTTTTTATGATGAAAATAAGCCTGAATTGGCACGAAAAAAATGTGATTTTATTAACAAACTAAACGCATTAAAATGTCGTCAGAATTAATGAATAACAAAGACCAATGACCCAAGATATTGATCCAGTTTCGAATCCTAAAGTCGCCGTGATCGGTGGCGGTGTAGCCGGCGCTACTGCCGCACTGCACCTCGCTGAACTTGGCGTAAACGTCGATTTAATTGAAAAAAAACCGAGCCTCGTCAGTGGGCCACCGATCTGCCATCTGCATGCTGGTGGCAACCTGTATCGCGAGATCTCTGTTGAGCAGTGTGTCGATCTTCTGAAGCAGTCGATAGATTCTGTTCGACTTTATCCACATACAGTCAACCGCAGGCCAACGCTGATTGTGGTTCCTTTTAGTGATGGTGGTGATCCTCAGCAATTATTGCCTCGCTTAGAGCAAATTCGCGCGGTGTACAAACAGTTGGTTGATGAAGACCCAAGTAATGCCGTGTTGGGCAATCCAGAAGATTACTTTACTCTCTACTATCGTGAGCAGTTAGAGCAGCTTAAGCAGCTTAAGCAACCTGAACACCCAAGTAGTTACGATGACTGGCTAATTCCATTCGCGCAGCACGCCGACCTAGATAACATTAAATATCCAGTCGTTGGGGTAAACGAGTATGGTTGGAGTGTGTTCCGTATTGCAGCTTCTGCCATGTTGGTCTTGGAGCAGTCTGCGCATTGCGAACTAAAAACAGACACACGTTTAGTGGATATGCACTGGCATAACCAACAATGGCAATTATCATTGGAATCGATACGTGATGGTTTCAAACAGATCGAGCAGCAAAGCTACGACTATGTGATCAATGCCTGTGGCTTTGAGACTGGTGAAATTGACGACCTCGCACAAGCACCTCGCCAGCGTATGGTCGAGTTTAAAGCGGCATATGTGACTAAGTGGCAGCAAAATAATCAGTTGTGGCCTGAAGTGATTTTTCACGGTCCAAGAGGCACTGAAAACGGCATGGCTCAGTTAACGCCATACGCCAACTCCGTATTTCAACTGCATGGAATGACGAAAGAGATCACCTTGTTTGATGATGGATTGGTGAGTAACTGTGAGCGTTCATCACAACCTAAGCTGCCGTTGCGTTTAAACAACAAAATTGAACAAGGATGGAGTGAGCAAACTCGCGTCGAGCGAAGCATCAAAGCCATTCAACATATGAGTCGATTTGTACCAAGCTATGCCAGTGCGATGGAACATGGACTGCCATTATTTGGCGCGCAACAGATACCAGGGGACGATGAGACACTACGTGCAGCAGATGTCTCTTTCTCGCAAAAGCATTATGCACGTATCGAAGTTGTTAAAGGGTCATCTGCGCTGGAAGCTATTCGCAAAATCGTAGCCTGCTGGCAGCTTGCCCCAGCAAGTCAAACCGCGCTCACCATTGAAGAGTTGCACCCCAATGCGACCACACTCAACGCCGATGCCGTTGAGGAAAAAGCCAAACAGCTTGCTATTAGTCGTGGATATCCACAAGAGTTGGCAGAAGTTTACGGTCAATAAAGGACAAGCCAGTCATTTGACTGGCTTACCTCTTTTTGTCAGTAACCAAAGTAGTTTGCCCACATTACCCAATCCGACTGCAGTTCATCTAAATGCCCTTTGACAAAGCGTACTTTCTGACCGGGTTTTGCCTGCGCCAGACGTGGTAGGTCGATACGTGAAACACAGCCGATTTTGGGGTAGCCTCCAATTGTCTGCCTATCGTTGAGTAAGACAATGGGTTGCCCATCTGGTGGCAACTGAATGGCACCCAACGCAATACCTTCACTGCGCATTTCTATTGTCGGCATATCAATCGACGAGCCTTGTAACCGATAGCCCATTCGGTCGATGTTTTTACTGACTTCAAATTCCGTATGATAAAACCATTCGACGACGTGCTTTGGTAGCACGTTTTTTTGGTAGCCCTCTACGACTCGTAACGTAATCGGCAAATCATAATCAGGTTGATATCGAAAACTGAGTTGTTTTTTTTCAAAGTATTGATTGGCGAGTAGTGAGTGGTAACGAATACGATCACCTTGTTTAAGGGCATTCCCACCAACAAGTCCACCCAGTTGATCTCTCTGAACAGTCGAACAACTGCCATGAGCTAACGGCACATCAAATCCACCCAGCACACCTAAATATGCCCGTAGGCCATTTTTGGCGAGTGAAAAGCGGATCACCTGTCCTTGTTTGGCGATAAACGAGGACCAGTTGGTAATAGGGATATCATCTAGCGTAGCATTCAGGTTTGCTCCACATATGGAAAACGCGCTTTTGGCACCCACTTCAAATTGTGTCTGCCCTAGGGTAATCTCGATACAAGGCAAATTAACTTTGTTGCCAAGTAAATAGTTAGCCCAACTGTAGGCATACTCATCAAGTGGACCTCCTTGTGTGATACCAGTATGAGCATGACCAAAACGACCCAAATCTTGAATTAGGCTTAACGGCCCCGGCTTCAGCACTTTAAGCTCTGCTTTACTCATTCAAATCCCCTCGAAAGCTTTCCACCTAACTGAACAAACTCGTTTCGATCAACAGCATAAAATTGAACCCGACTACCAACTTGTAAAGGCGTGATTGGATTATGTTCTGGTTGATAAAGATTGATAGGGCAGTTGCCAATAATGTTCCATCCCCCAGGAGAATCACTTGGGTAGACTGCGGTTCGCGATTCAGCGATAGCGACACTACCTTTGGGTACCATAAGGCGTGGAGTAGTGAGGCGCGGTAAGCGCAACTTGCTATGAACATCGCTCATAAAGGCAAAGCCCGGGGCAAAACCAATCGCTTCGACGGTATACTCCAATTGAGTATGGAGTTCTATAAGCTCATCAAGCTCGATATGATTCTGCTGATAACGATGAATATCAGGCCCGACTTCCAGAGCGTAATAGACCGGTAGTTTAATCGCTGGCGCTGTCGAGGTGTTTAAAGTGACTTGCGCATGTTCTTCAATGCAATTGCGAAGGTATGAACTCAACTGCTCGAAACTGATTCGGTGGGGGAGGTAATCCACCAAAATTGACTGACTGGCGGGAGTAATGTTCATGATGACATGGTGCCATCGGTGGTAAAACTCTGCTGTCAGCGAGCCGATAAGAAAAGGTAATTGCTGCGGCTGATTGGTTTCGAAGGTCACCAACAATGCGCACTCCGCAACGGGTTCAATGTTGACTTGTTTTAGTGCGTTCACATCATATCCTTGTGCGTAATTGGTGCAAAATAGTAACGGCTTGTGGATTATCACCATGGACGCAGATGGTGTCGGCGTCGATCTCGATCACATCACCTTCTAGAGTCATTACTTTGCCATATTGAATCAACTGCTCAACTTGGTTAATCACTGACTCTGCGTCGATCAGAACGGCACCTTCGCGATTTCTCGGAGCAAGCTGACCATTACTCAAATAAGCGCGGTCGGCAAATGCTTCAAACAACAAGGGCACTTCATATCGATCCGCTATGTCAAGAAACGGTTGTGACTCAGGGTGAGCCAGCATCATTAACGGAATCGAAAAACAGGAAACCGCATCGACCACGGATTCAAAAATAGAAAGGTCGTTGAGCATATCGTTATACAGAGCACCGTGGGGCTTGACGTAACTCAACTCGGTATTGAAACTATCGCAAATGGCTTTCAAGGCACCAATTTGGTAAATCAAACTATAAGTCAGCTCTTCGCTGTTCATTACAATAGTGCGACGTCCAAAGCCTAACAAGTCCGGATAGCTTGGGTGTGCGCCGATATTGACATCATGTTGAATGGCGAGCTTGACTGTTTCAGCCATAGTTTTAGGGTCAGAAGCATGAAAGCCGCACGCAATGTTCGCCATATCAATTAAAGGCATCACTTGTGTGTCATTCCCCATCACCCAAGGGCCATAACTTTCGCCCATATCACAGTTCAAAGTGATGACTGATTTACTCATTGATAAGTCCTTGTTCTATTCCATTTGTGCGCATAAAAACACCGACGAGCCACTACAAAAAAGTGTAGACAGTGGACGCGCATGAGTGGGGAGATTGGCGTTTTTAATTCTGAACTTAAGACTACAGTAAACGTCTGCTCTTGGTCTGTGAACTTGCTACCAGCTTATTAAAATGGGTTTAACTACAGTTGGTTATCTTTAGAGATCAAAAAAGGGCGCTGATTAAGCGCCCTTGGGAATAAAAGGGGAATTACGCGTACATAGGTACAAGCACCAAGGTACCGATGATGACGGTGATTAGACCGCCTAGAACCGGCACTGAAGTACGTTTAACCACCTCAAATGGGCTGATCTTACCCATACCCGATGTTGCAACAACAACGCCAGAAACAGGAGATATAGTACGACCCAAGTTTGACGCTTGAAGCATCGGGATAATTAGGAACGCAGGGCTCAGTCCCATCTTAGCAGCAAGAGCAGGAGCAAGTTCAACGAAAGCGTAGAATGGTGCGTTACCTGAACCTGTTGCAACAGCAGCCGCAACCGTTAAACCGGTTAAGATCAACATTAGAGCAATACCGCCCGCACCCGCGGTTTCAGCTAAGTGCAGTAGGTTATCAATTGCGCCGATAGACATTAGACCTTGAGCGAATACACCCGCCGCCACTAATAGCATTACTACGCCTTTAAATGCGTCTGCCATACCGTCGTAGCAAGATTCCAGATCATGCAGCGTAGCTTGACCATCAAAACGTTTAGAAGCGTAATCAACCAGGGCACCAACAAAAATAGACAGAACAACAATCGTGTAGATATCAAGTTCAAGGCCTGGAATTGTGCGACCGTTAAATAGGAAAACACCAATGATCGGTAGGAAAGGCAATACTGAGTAGTAAGCCGGAGCTTTTACTTCAATTTCAGAAACGTCCACACGCTCCATTGGAGTGTTTTCTTTTTTATCTAGGTACTTGTTCCAAAAGTAGGCTGCAATCGACATTACAATGATTGCGGCAATTGAAACAGGCAGAACGGTTTGCACGGCAAACACATCTAGCGCCATACCTGACTTCTCAGCTGCGATTACTACGTCACCTGATGTTGGTGAAAGAATAATGGCTGCTGGTGATGCACACACTGCCACAGCAGCAGGGCGAGAAATCCCCATTGCTGTCATCATAGGGAACAGTGTTGCCATCAATAGAACACCAAGGCCTGTCGCCGAGCTAACGGCTAAGGACATCAGGCACGCTACCACATAAGCAGCAACCAAAAGTGCGTATGGCGATTTAATCACAGAAAGTGGTTTCGAAAACTGTTTTACCACCACATTGTTTGCACCAATATGAGTCATATAAGACGCAAAACCGCACAGAAGCATGATTTGCATACCTAAACCGCCGCCGCGGTTTTGCAGCATGAATTTCACGTACTCAAGCGCATCAGTCACCATATTGCCTGTTGAAGCAATTTTACTTGGTAATACTGAATGGCCAAGAAGACCAGTAATTAAAAGTAGCAAAATACCGGAAGAAAGAAGAACGCCGGCAGGTTTGTATCCCTTGACAATAAAATAGCCCACTGCAATGGTGACCACTAATCCAATTAGAAGCTCCAGCATAAATAACCTCAGTAGATAATTAAAAATATGACAAGCTGTGTCAAAATGTGACACCGAATCTACCGAAAAATGTCTTGTAGCACGAGTAATAAATGTACTCATTATGATCTAAGACAATAAATTGATTTATTTTAAATAAATAGCGTTTTGTAAGGTGGTTGAAACCCAAATTAGATGATATTGAGGGCATATTGCTAGTTAGATAGCATTATTTGATTCAATGTTAACTAGATGTATCGGTTGTGGCATAGCAAGGAAATAACCTTGGTAGTAATCGATCTCGAGTTGTTTCATTGCTTGAAGCTGCTGAGCTGTTTCTATCCCTTCAACCACAACTTTGGCGTTTATGCGCTTTGCTAGCTCCAAACCTTTCAAAAGCGGCAATTTGTCGTCTTGCATGTAAGAAAGCATCAATGATCGGTCGATTTTAATAATGTCCGGTTTGATGCGCTCGACACGCTCATGGTTTGAGGCTTGAATACCAAAATCATCAATCGCGATTTGAAACCCACACTTTGAAAGCTTCGCCATTGCGTGTTTTAAACACTCTTCGTCACGAGTATCGTGTTCAACCACTTCCATAATGAGTTGCTTTGGTACAAGACCTAAAGAAAACAATCGTTTACAAAGCAGACTAGTACGAATGTCTTCCAGAGCAAAAAACTCGCCAGCCGAGGGCAGTACGTTAAGAAAAAGATTAAGTTGACTGTACTGAGAATGGGCGAAGTTGCGGATATGAATAACGCGCGAAAGACGTTCTACATTAATCTTGTCTTCTAATGAGAAATCTGGCGAGTTGAAAAACTGATCGGGACGAATGATTCCATCAGAAGCATGGTTGATTCGTACTAATGCCTCAATGCCGACTGCTTGATCGTCAGCATCAAATATAGGCTGATAAACACTCTTAAGTGTTAAATCTTTATAACTACCAGTAAATACAAAATCCTCATTAGTTGTAATGAGTTGTTGGAACTGATTTTTTGTAGATAACAGCATAGTACGACAGCCTATAATCAGTATTAGCTTAGGTGTTTAAGCTCTTTGTTGCATGAGGCATGATATTAGTTAGTACATTTTTTTGTCAACGAATAAAGTTAATAAAAAACATCAAATTTGCTTAATTTACCTTCGTTTTGAGTAAATGAAAGCAAGCGCTTATAGACGACGCAGAAATCATTTTTGTCAGCAATTGATTGACCACTTAGCGTTCATCAAAGAAGTCTTTGTTTCGTATGTACTTTGACATCAGATGATAAGAAAACGGACGTAACAACCATGAGGCCAATGATCTCAGCAATCTTATTACGGTTGGTGTGTTCTCATAAATACGACCGTTGTATAACCACAGCATTTTGCCAACATGTTGATAATATAAAGGGATAGGGGGAAGGTAAGTGACAATATCTAAGTCGCAGCAGATTCGATAGGTACGGTGTTTAAGCTTAAATTGGCGCTTAAAGTCGACACCACCAACCGCCGGTTGACCGAATGTCACTACTCTTTTTACCGATTTTGGATACCTTGTTTCGATAACATCGGCGAGTACGCACGCGATAGCTCCGCCCGAAGAGTGACCAGTAAAGGTGAATCTTTTTCCAGATTGCGCGAGAGGTGTTAAAACGTTAAGGAGGCGTTGATAAACGCTCATGCCAAGTTGATCGTGATTATACCAAGGGCTGCTCTCTTGATAAATTTGTCTCGCATAGCCAGCATGGATTCGGTAATTAAGGCGCTTGCTTACCTTCACCTTAAAAAGCATTAAATTGAGCAACCAATCGGGCAAATTGTGCGAGCCTTTAATCACCACAATCACTTCATTACTTTCGCGTCCCCAAAGCACTCTAATCATAGGTTTGCCAAAGCGATTGGCAATGACCCTTTGTCCATTGGGTGCAAAGCCATAGCGAGTTTGCTTGAATACCCGTTGGTAAGCCAAACTGCATAAAACGGCGTAGCGTTCATATTGATAGCGTTTAAGTTTTTTCACCCAAGTTTGTCGGTCAGACTATCTTGATACCAGTATACCCAGCAAGAGTGAAAAAAAGATGACAAGTCAACTGAGCTGGACCACCGAATACAGCTGAACATATTTGCGCACCAATTGCTGGTCCGACGCTCGTTTCAAAGGGTGCGTCACTTTAGTGTAATAAGGCGTTATGGAAAACTTCTGTTCAAGTGACAACGATAACTGCGAGTCACTCGTATACAAGTTCACACCTTGAGAGCGATAGGTTTCAACATCGTCAGGTAGATCGCCTGTCCACCAATGAATCAATTCGCGGCTCTGCTTGCTTCTTGTTATCCAATGGTCGGACAGTAGTAGCAGTAGATCATTCGGTTGAATCGCATATGCGTATTCAGCTTGCCAATTTTCGACTGTCTTAAAGAGTTTATTGCGACAAGTACTACCAGCACTCAGTAGGTGCGCCGTAAGAATCCAAACTGTTCCTGCGTCAGATGAAACTCTAAAGTGGCTTGCTTGTTCGGTAAACGGATAAGTTTCCAGTGGGGAATAACGGCAATCATGTCCAAACTCTGTAAGAGTGCGGGCCAAACGTCGAGAAAACGCCATAGCCAAGTGATGTTCACTCATGCCACGGTTATGAATGGTCGGGTAGTGCTTTTCACACAAAGCCATGCAATCAGCCTGAAACTCGTTAACGCTTTGAATGAGTACATCCAGTAACAAGCCGTCTCTCCTTAGTTAGTCAGTGAACGACAGAGGTTACCATGCGGTTTGTTAAAGTCGTTGCACAAATTCGCGCGAAATATCTTGTTAAAGCAGATTTATCTCTAAGATTGAATTTACATCACATCCTTGCTGTTTGGATGGTCTAGCCACTGGCGTTTAAAGCGCCAAATAGCGGGCTTAAATCTTTCTTAATCACCTCTTCAAAAAAATTGAATAAGTTCATCAAATGTCAAAGATGTTAACGAAACGCAAACTGGTGAATAATTGTGTTATAACAGAGTGACTTCGAGATTGAGGTGACTTGGGTATCACTTGTAAAGCTAAAGCAACCAATTAAAGACGGAGAGGCAATGAAACAGGCAGTTAACAACTACAACGTAGTAGCAAGAGGTTTACATTGGCTATCAGCTATCGTGATTGTCGCTATGTTTGCAGTAGGGCTGTGGATGGTAGACCTCTCATATTACAGTGAGTGGTATCGCACCGCGCCGCATTGGCATAAGTCCATTGGCATTTTACTCGCGAGTATCACTCTATTTCGTTTGCTATGGAAAATAGTGACAGTGTCACCAAGGATTGAAGGAAAAGCATGGGAAATCGTCGGTGCAAAGCTTGTTCATCGTCTGATGTATTTGCTTTTGTTCACTTTGTTTGCGTCTGGCTATCTGATTTCGACAGAGGATGGGCGTTCAATCGACGTTTTCAATTGGTTTTCTGTTCCCGGGATGGGGGCACTGTTCGAGGGACAGGCCGACATTTCTGGTGAGGTTCATTTTTACGCCGCTTGGGCATTAATTATTCTCGCTGGGGTGCATGCACTTGCCGCAGTGAAACATCACATTATCGATAAAGACAATACGCTACGCAAAATGATAGGAGCTTCAAAATGAAAAAAACGTTACTTGCAACAGGACTAACCTTGGCGATGTTATCTCCAATGGTGGCAAGCGCAGCGGATTACGTGATTGATACTAAAGGCGCTCATGCTTCAATTAACTTTAAAGTGAGCCATTTGGGTTATAGCTTTATTAAAGGTCGCTTCAATACTTTTGATGGTGAATTTTCTTATGACCCTGAAAACATTACTGCATCGACGATAACCGTGAATGTAGATACAACCAGCTTAGACTCAAACCATGCAGAACGTGACAAACACATTCGTAGTGGTGACTTTATTGATGCAGGAAAGTACTCCACTGCGACATTTAGTAGTAACCAAGTGGTCGATAAAGGTGAGGGCAAGTTCGATTTAATTGGTGATCTTAACTTACACGGCGTCACTAAGCCTATCACGATCAATGCGCAGGTTATTGGTCAAGGTCAAGACCCTTGGGGAGGTGAGCGTGCCGGCTTTATTGGTACAACACGTCTAGAGTTAGCAGATTTCAATATTCCAGTAATGGGCGATTCCAGTTATGTCGATATGGAACTCCATGTGGAAGGAATCAAGAAATAGCCTCACAATTCAATGACGAAAAAAGCGCCTCAGTTGAGGCGCTTGGTCTTATAGCCAACACATTGTTAGTGCTTTTTTAATTATGCTAGTTGTGCAGTTTCTTCAACTAATTCAGGTTTTCCATAGACGGCACGTAGTGCATCTAAGATATCAAGTCGATTGATAACACCAACCATTTGACCGTTCTCAAGCACTGGTAGTACATGAGGCTTACTCACTTTCATACTCTTGGCACGTTCTTCCAAAGAAAGGGTTGAGAAACGCGTCGCTATGCCCATTGATGTCGTTGGGTAAAGTTGCTCTTTATCGATACATAGATACTCCGCGACATCGACCAAACGGTCATTTGCATCAATTGCAATTACATCACGCTCCATCAAATCAACCACTTTTTGACCTTGAGTTGGAATGTAATCTTGGCACCAAAGATCAACCATCACATCGTGTGCAGAAAAGAAACCGACCAATCGACCTTGAACGTCTGTTACGGGTGCACTCACTTCATGGTGAGAGATGAGATGATCAATCGCTTTAGGCGTTGTCATATCTGCACTTAGCGTTACAGGTTGAGTGTTCATAATGTTTTTTACGATGATGTTGCTGTTCATAGTGTTCTCCTTAACTGACGCAATATTCGCGGTAGTTGTAATTGTTGAAATGTTGGCTGCTTTAAGTTGAGGTCGGCGATAGATACACCAGTTCGCCAGCCCGACAAGCACAGCACCACCAACAATATTGCCTAGCGTTACCGGGATTAGGTTTGCAGTAATGAACTGCGTAATATTTAGATCTGCATACTGAGCGGCAGTTGCGCCAGTTGTTGCCCAAAACGATTCAGGAGCAAAGTTTTGAATCACAATACCTAGTGGCACCATAAACATGTTCGCGACACAGTGCTCAAAACCACTAGAGACAAACATAGCGACAGGCATGATGGTCATTGCTGCTTTAGTCATGGCATTTGCGCTACTGAATGTCAGCCATATCGCTAAACACACCAATAAGTTACATAGAATGCCAAGAGCAAACGCCTGCACCATTGTGTGGTGTAACTTATGCTGAGCAATATTGAGAGCATTCAGTCCCCATTGACCATGATCTAATTGATACAAGCCAGCTGCGGTGACGATTGCCAATAACAACATCGCGCCAATAAAGTTACCGATGTAAACTTTTCCCCAGATTGAGAGCATTTTGCCAAAACTAATTTGACTGTTTGCCCATGAAATACTCGATAGAACTGAACTGGTAAAAAGCTCCCCTCCACATATCACAATTAGGATAAGACCCATGCTGAAAGCCAGACCACCGGCTAAGCGGCTTAATCCCCAACCGGACTGAGTAGCACCGGTAGTGACCGTGATATAGAAAAGAAATGCCAGTCCGATAAATGCACCTGCCATGATGGCCAAGCTCAATGTCATCCCAGTATTTTTTTTGGCTTTACTCAAAGCAAACTTTTCTGCTTCAGCCATCATTTCTACTGGAGAGAAACATTGGTCGTTCGCGTGGTTAGATGACATACGCGCTCCTAGTTATGATTTTCATAAGTTACCTCCTTAGTGATTTTGCGTGCCAATTGCTGCATCGCCATTTCAGACTAAGCTCGAAATCTGTAGAGGTAAAATTGATAATGTTTACAAAACTCATCAGAAAATTTGATAAGGAAAAAATAACGCGTAAAATATGCAACTTGTAGTTTCTACATCACTACAAACCCAAACCAACAACCATTAACGTTATAACGATAAGGAGTGTTATGCGTTATTCACTGAAACAGTTGGCAGTCTTTGATGCAGTAGCAGACACGGGGAGCGTGAGTCTGGCTGCTGATAAACTTGCATTGACCCAATCCGCGACAAGCATGTCGTTAGCGCAATTAGAAAAAATGCTTGGTCGACCTTTATTTGAAAGGCAAGGTAAGCAAATGGCCCTCACTCACTGGGGGAACTGGCTTAGGCCCAAAGCAAAACGGCTTTTACAAGATGCACAGCAAATTGAAATGGGCTTTATCGAGCAACATTTATTAAGCGGTGAACTTAATGTTGGTGCCAGTCAAACACCAGCAGAACACTTGATCCCCGACCTTATGAGTCGAATTGATAACGACTTTCCTGAGTTACGCATCAAACTCAGTGTGCAGAGTACCGATAACGTTCTGCAGGGTTTAATCGATTACAAGTACGATATCGGTATTATTGAAGGACGCTGTGACGATAATCGTCTTCATCAAGAAATTTGGTGTCGTGATCATTTAACGGTTGTTGCCTCGGCACACCATCCATTCGCAAAATCTGATCGTGTTAGTTTGTCTCAGCTAGAACAAGCTCGTTGGGTGCTAAGAGAGCATGGCTCGGGTACTCGTATGGTCTTTGATAGCTCAATCCATCATCTTATTGAAGATTTAGATGTATGGCGTGAATATGAGCACGTTCCTGTTCTCCGCAGTATGGTTGCCAATGGGCAATATTTAACGTGTTTGCCTTACTTGGATGTCGAACGCTTTATTGAAACAGGCTTACTGGTTGCGCTTAATGTTCCAGAGTTGAGTATGGAAAGAACGCTGTCGTTTGTTTGGCGTGCGGACATGATTGAAAATCCGTTGGTTGAATGTATCAAGCGAGAGGGGTTACGCATGATGAAAGGAAAATCTGTCTTCTAACTCCGCCCATCCCGTCGTTTGAAAGCCTAAGTCTGATGATTTAGGCTTTTACTAATTCTGTTGTTGTATCGTTTGCTCACGCAATTTGATGCAAGTGAACAATGTCAATTCAGTAAATATGTGATCTCAGTTGTGAAAAGTCGGCCGCTAGCCACTATAGTGTCGCCGAACCCAATCAAAGCTTGAGATCCTATTTATGAGCACACTAGTGGCAATTTCTATTACTACCGCAATTTTATCCGGCTTATGGGGTTGGGTTGCTGTCAGCTTAGGTCTACTTGCTTGGGCCGGATTTCTTGGTTGCACCAGCTTCTTTGGCGCGCCAAAAGACGGTATCAAAGGATTACTGATAAGCCTTATCACGAATCTAAGTGGCGTTTTCTGGGCGATGATGATCATCAAGGGTGGCGAGTTTATCTCTACTGAAATTCTCACTTATGTCTTAACCGGCGTAGTGACGCTATTTATGTGCATACAAGCCAAACAGTCTTGGTTGGCATACATTCCTGGGACATTCATTGGTTCATGCGCAACTTTTGCTGCCAACGGCGATTGGCAACTTGTCGTGCCATCTTTGATTGTTGGTGGACTGTTTGGTTATGCAATGAAAACTAGCGGTATGTGGCTGCACAGTAAGTGCAACCAACTATCAGAGAGCGGAGTAATGCAAACTAAATAAAAGGGTAAATTTTAATTATTACCCTAATAAAAGAGTTTGAATCAAGGTTAGGTGTTGCCATTTGCCATTGTCACAACACGTTTTAGTGTCCAACGAAGTAACAAGGGAATGCATTCTGTTCCCTTGTCCTCACAGTGCGAAACGATGGCAAGGGCAAGATCAGGTTTAGCAAATTTCTTAAGCACCTTATTTACCACTTTTTTAGCAGGGATAGGGTGGTCTAATGGTATCTTTACCATATCTCTAAAAAACGGTTCAAAGCCATTGTTATAGAGATAGTGTTCTATGTCTTTGTCCGGTAATTCGGTTAAACGATGCCGTTCTTGGTCATGCCCCAATCGCGCTCTGACCGTTGCTGCATACTTTTTGCCAGCAGGGTCACCATCGGTAACGACATGCCAATCAATACCAAATGCTTTTGCCACCTTAAGCAGCGACTTTAACCCTGATTGGGCGAACTCGATAATTTGAACGCCTTCGGCAGCTAAGTTGTAGCCACATTGATTCGCTAACTCGTTAAACAACCAAACCTCAGTTTCCCCTTCAACAAGTAGCCAGCAGCGTGCAAACAAAGCACTTGAGCGGTGAAAACGCAGATGAAATCCCACCCGACGAAGCTCATCTTTAGATAAACCTTGTGTGGAAAGACTAGTACAAATCGTCTTGTCAGATTGACGGACTAATCGGCGTATGCAGTAAATAGGCAACTGAGCTAAAAGATCACCACTATTGGTGGTGAGGATTTTTTGCATGGGTAGCATCTGCAACAAACCCCATGCACGGGCGAGTTGGGTAGGGTGTAATCGGCCTTCCGGGTCTTCAATGATTAAGATCGGTCTTGCACCTTTGCGGAAACGGTTCGGGCCTTTCGCCTCCAAATACGCGTTGAGTAACCCCAATAGAAGCAGACGTGTCTGTTTGTTGTTTGATTGCTCAACATACTCATTAAGAGAAATTGAATCCGATTTTCGTGCGTAGAAAATTCCATCTCGGGGTTGTTTGTGTTCGATGCGCGCATTCGACTTAAAAGAAAAGTAGTGCTCAACCAACATCCCCATAGATTTCAAACTGCTGCGCATTTCACCTTTATTGACGTGACCTGGAATCGCCATCAAACGACGGCAGGTGTTATTAATCCGTTTCTCAACGCGCTCGTTAAAACTGCCGTTGGATTCTTTACTACGTTCGAAACGTCGAGAATCTTTGAGGCGTATTACAGGGTGTAGAGTCATCAGCTCTTGAGCGATTTTTTCGCTATGATGCAACGCTATAGGATCGCCATCTCTGTTTAAGAAATCATAGTGTGTTTCTATGTCATATCCGTCACGGCTGGCACTAATCCGATAGTAAATGCGATGTTGACCTTGTTCGTCAGTCACCCAAACAGGCTTGATTCGGCGGTAGCGACGTGAATTGACTTCCTTGATATCGTTAGCCAATAAGCTAATGACAATTTGAAGGTCTTGTGTCTGAGGGTGGGAGACAGAATAGTCAACGTGAAAGTCTGTCATTTTAAATTGATAAGGCTCTCCTTCAGGAGGTAGTGAGACAGACAATGCATCGAGTAGTGTGGATTTACCCCAAGTATTCTCACCAATGAGTGCCGTAAGTTGCTCAAAAGAGATCGAAAGGCGCTTAATTCCTCTAAACCCAGCGATTTCAATACGCTCTAGCAGCATAGGCTTGACCCTCTTAATGTTGTTTTCTTAAAGAATAAAAGAAAAATTCAATATAAGCAGACGCTTAGGTCACATAACTCCAGTGTCACAAAGAAAACCTTAAAAAGTCATCTACATGTCATACAGAATACGTTAGCATGGCGCTGTAAAGTGAGATGAGATATGACTAAGATTAAAAACAGAGCCATCAAACTTAAAGTGGCTCACATCAATGATACACATTCCTATTTTGACCCCACGTCTCTTCAACTCAATATAAATATAGATGAGGCGCAAGCTAGCCCCTTCGTTAGCACTGGCGGTTTCGCTCGAATTAAAACCCGTGTCGAAGCGTTAAAACAACAAGCTCAGCAAGATAATCAAGGATTCTTATTTCTTCATGCGGGTGATTGTTTTCAGGGCACGCTTTACTTCTCGCTGTTTAAAGGCGAGGCGAACTCAACACTGCTTAACCAACTTGGTTTAGATGCAATGGCGGTGGGTAACCATGAGCTAGATATGGGGAACTTACCTGTTGCTGAATTTGCCCAGCGCATCGATTTCCCATTGCTAGCAGGTAACTGGGATCTTTCAAACGAGCTTCATAGCAAACCATTGTTGCTCAGCGGTAACCCGAACGTATACAGCTATAAACCGTCGACGCAGGCAGCCCAATGGATTGTCAAACATGTCGATCAAGAACCGGTGGCTATCTTCTCGCTAGCGTTAGATAAGATGGCAGACATCTCTAACCCTGATATCGACACGCCGTTTGTTGACGCGATAAAAACTGCGGAAAATACCGTAAAGCAAATCCATAAAGCTGGGATCAATAAGATCATATTGCTTAGCCATATGGGGTATGAAGCCGATCTTGACTTACCGAATCATGTTGCAGGAATCTCTTTGATAGTTGGCGGACATAGCCATGTATTACAAGGCGATTTCACTCAACTTGGTTTAGGCGCTGCGGACCCATATGGTATGAGAGTCAATAATACCTACATAGTACAAGCTGGCTTCCATTCAATCGCCCTCGGGCATTGTGATATCGAGTTCGACTCAAATGGCCGAGTGAACTCTTTCAACGGTAAGAACGAGCTGCTGGTTGGGCGTAGACTGTTTGTCGATACAAGCCGCAGCGAATCTTGGCAAGCGCGTTCGTATCCTGTCTTACGTGACTTGATCGATCACCATCCCAATGTCGTGGTTTGCCGGAAAGATCCGACGATAAAACTGCTGCTTAAAGAGCGCTATCAGGCACGAGTCTTGGAGTTACAACAGACTTATATTGCGCAGACTAGCCGTAAGCTGCGCCACGTTCGGCTTCCTGACGAAAAAGGAGGCAGTGAGATTGCACCTTTAGTCGCCCAGTCCTTTATGCATACGATGCGCAAGCAAGGCTACTTGGTTGACTTTGCCATCCACAATGCTGGTGGTGTGAGAAACTCTATTAATCCGGGTTCAATCTCCGTTGCCGATATCGCCGGAAAAGTCTTGCCGTTTTTGGTACCAATCGGCACCTATGAGATTAAAGGTAAGTTCATTTCCAGAATCCTCGAAGGCGCCATTAACAATGCAACCAATAACGGCGTCGACGGCACGGGCTCAGGCTCTTATCCTTATACCGCAAATCTTCGCTTTAGCTATGATACGCATGCAAAACTGGGTGAACGTATTAGCCAATTAGAGATCAAGCTTAACGATCAGTGGCAATTAGTACAGCCAGAGCAACTCTATAGAGGCACATCATCAGCTTACACAATGAAGGGTAAAGAGGGGTATGAGGCTATTTTGAATATGCACAATGAAGGTCAGGTGACTAATTTCTCAATGGCAGATTGTTTTATTGAGTATTTGACTGATAATCCATCAATTTTGGACTCTTCATCGCAATCTGTCGACACAATAGGTTAACTTTCAAACAGATGGTACGAACTTTGCTCTGTTTTCTATGATTCATTTTCATCAAATGATTAAGGAGTCATTATGTGGGGTAGAGATTGGGTCGACGTGGCGGTGGTCGTTAGCTGGGTTAGCGTGTGGGTTGCAATGATTTATATCATTCCCAATGGCGTCATGTAGAAATGAGGAGCAGTGCTCTGCTCCTTCTAATTTTAGTGGCTGCGCCTTACCAGTTCATGGGGAGTCATGCCAAACTCGCGTTTAAACGCATGGGTAAAGTTTGCCGGATGTTGATAACCGGCTTCATACGCTGCTTCAGTAATCGAAACTAAACCTCGCTGCAAATGATTATAAGCAATCTCAAGACGACGAAAGCGAATATAGCCATTAACCGTTATGTTTAAAGCTTGCTTAAACTGCCTCTGTAACTTAGAAATACTCATCGAAAACTGCTGAGACAACTGCTCTAATGAAAGGTTGCTGTCGAGGTGCGTTTCTATGTAGCTCACGATATCCGCCACTTGTATCTCACTGTTCGATTCCTCTGAAGGGGAGGCAATCAAAGGGAGTTTCGGCGTCTGCTTCAAACACTCGGCAATAATTTGATGAGTGAGGCTTTCAAATTCCATATGTTCGACAAATGTTGAAGGGGTACTGATGGATATTGCTTGCTTGAGCAAAAGGGCGATCGGTTTGTCTAATGAGAGTTTGTAATAGCAACGGTCGCGATTGAAAAAATCACGATACTCCTTAAGTTGCTGTCTTTGATTGAACCATGCGGGTTTGAGGACGATATTGAGCTTACTGACTTGATTGTGCTCTCTAATCGCGCGACAAAAATTGGCGGGAGTCAGTAGGTTAACCACAACCCCTTGAGGGTGCTCCTGTGCATCTAAGTGAAACTTCAAACCATCGTAACTAAATTCGAGTTCGCCACTTAGCAAAAGGATAATATAAACCGAAGGGTGAGCCGTTGACACAATATCACTGTCCCGCAGCTCATAAGAAGTACCGCCGTGCACCACGATCTGATCATTAAAGTTACACGATATAAATCTTCCTTCGGCCAATTTGGTTTTTGCATCACGATCGCGAGCAACAATGACCTCGTTTTCTTCTTCACACAACTTTTTAGTCAGAACGACTTTGCCAATTTTAGCTGTTTTTAAGCTATCCACACCCATTTGCCGTTTCCTCACAACTCATCGACGATCTTCCATAACTAAATCACCTTTTTGTTTATTAATAACGACCTTATCATTGTTGCGAAATATTATCATTTACATTAAAGGGATTTATTATGCGAGCCCCATTGAGGTTAATTTTTACACCAACAAACATTAGTTTGGCGATCGCAGTCGCAACTAGCCATGTTGCATTTGCAAGCGACAGTGACACTTCCCACTTCGATGAAGTGGTTGTGTGGGGGACAAAAGTATCAAGTAATACTGAGTCTATGTTTGCTGATGACATGTCTCTTAAGCAAGCTGATCACCTGTCAGATTTACTTCGTGACATACCCGGTGTGGATGTTGGTGGAACACACTCGATTAACCAACGCATTAACATTCGCGGCTTAAGTGAAACCGACCTTGATATTCGTTTGGATGGCGCTTCCCAACACGCCAATATGTTCCATCACATCGGCAACCTAACTCTTAATCCCGACATTTTAAAATCGGCCGATATTCAAGTGGGGAATAACTCTGTAACGCAAAGTGGTTTGGGCGGCTCCGTGTACTTTGAAACCAAAGATGCGCGTGACTTGCTCAGGTATGATGAGACGTTTGGCGCACGCTTGTTTGGGGGATACGCAACAAATGACTCTCAGCAAGGGTCGTTAACCTTGTATGGATTGCTAGGCGAAAAAGTCGATGCCATGGTTTACGGGCACTATGTGTCACGTGATGATTTTGAAGATGGGGATGGCGTAAAAACCTTTGGTTCTGAAGGTGATATCTATAATGTACTAACCAAGTTTGGTTATCAACTTAGTGATATCCATAGATTCGAAGTGTCTTATGATTTATACCGAGACAGCGGCGACTACAGCCCGCGCCCTGACATGTCGGGTCAAGCGAATGTCGACCTATCAAAATCCCTGTTGATACCTACAGACTATGACCGCGACACGATTGCTCTAAGTTATCAACTGAGTGGGGAACAACACAAAGGAAGCATCACTCTATACAATACTGAAACCGAAGTGGTTCGTGATGAGAGTGTGATGGCCGGTGCATGGCCAGGAAATCGAGTATCGAAAAACTCAGCGAAAAATCAAAACTTTGGGTTGGGGATCAAATTTCAATCGGACTACAATCTTGCAGGTTTGGGTAATCAAATCACTTATGGAGGAGACTACCTAGATAAAACCACTAGCAGTTATTACGGCACCAGTAAGTTTATGGAAGAGTCGACGGTCTCTAGCGATGTTTTTGCTGAAAACCAATTCCTCTTTACTGACTGGTTTAATATTACTGCCGGTGTTCGATATGATGATTATAAGCGTAAAGCGGTGGTCGGAACCAATAACTACGATGAGTTAACTTGGTCACTTGCCGGGGAGCTTGATGTTACTGATTCTCTGACACTATTTGCTAGTACGCGAACCTTGTTTAAAGGGCCTGAACTGATGGAAACGTTCATCGCCTATCAAAATGTGGCATTTCTCGATGCAGATTTAAAACCGGAAACCGGAAGAAATAGCCAAGGTGGTTTACGTTTTAATCAGCGATTTGATAAGCATACGCTAGGGATGAATCTAACGGTTTTCCAAACTGATATTGATGACTACATCACCGATGAGTCGAACCGTGCCACAGGTACGTATCGTTTCTACAATTTAGGGGATGTTAGAATTGAAGGCTTCGAAGCCAGCGTGAGTTATGGCTACGAAAGTTTTGCAAGTAAACTCTCATACTCTAAATCCGACACCGAAAACCGAGAAAACGGTGACCCTGTTGCTGGAGGGAACGGAAGAAGCATTGATATGGGTGATAGCATAGCCCTTAACTTTGACTATCAAGCACACAGCCTTGATACAATCTTTGGCTGGAGCTCCATCTGGGTTAAACAAGAAGACAATGTCTTTGACGGCCAACCACCAAAGCAAGCGTACGATGTTCACAACCTTTATGCTCAGTGGATCCCTCATTCAGTAGAAGGTCTAACAATTACCTTTGGCATAGACAATATCTTTAATGAGCAATATACGTCGCATGCCTCTCGTTCGGGAATCGTAAACCGTAATGGGATCATTGTGTTTGATGACCATGAACCTGGTCGCAACTATAAGCTTTCTGCCGCCTATCAATTTTAGCGTTAACGATACTCACAAAGGGACGATTTAAGTCCCTTTTTCGCATTGAAGTCATGCAGTAATCTCATGATTGACCCAAATGACTTTTCTTTTACTCCACTTGTTAACGAGCAACGTTTTACCAATAGTCCATTCATAATTTGTCGCGAAATAAATTAATTTAAAATTTGTATTATTGCAGTTGCAAAGTCGCTTCCGGAGACTTACAATCCGCCCCGTTTGGGGAGTAGTCGCCTCTGGTTTACTTATCGTCATCTCGTTAGGTTTCAAGCCTTTCCGGTAAGTATAAGCGTTATCCGCTTCGACGAGACCAACGTAATCAAATTCTCTTTCCTTGAGGGAAGGAGGTCTTTTGTTTGCGGAAGGGATCGTTGTTGTTACCCCTCGATCCCTCCGACTTTTAGGAGGACGCATGACCCCGTCTACATATATCGGCTTCGCCGTTCTAACTCTAACGCTAGTTGCGCTCGATATCTGGCAAACTCGCGGTGGAAAAATCACTATTCGTAAAGCTGCAATCTGGAGTGTCTTTTGGTTTGTATTGGCATTCGTTTTTGCTGCATCCATTTATTTCTTCTGGGATGTATACGCACCGGGTAGTAGTTACAGCGCTGAAAAAGCCACCGTGTCATTTATTACGGGTTATTTGCTAGAGAAATCGCTAAGTGTCGACAACTTGTTTGTCTTTGCGATTATTTTTACTCAATACTCAGTACCCGAACACCTACGTCCTCGCGCTCTGTTGTGGGGTGTGATTGGTGCGTTGATATTACGTGCAATCATGATCGGTGTGGGCGCACAATTGCTCGCTCAATATCACTGGATCTTATACCTATTTGCAGCATTCCTAATTTGGACAGGTATTCAACTCGCTCGTGATAAAGGTGAAGAGGAAGAAGTTAACCCGTTACCAGAGAAGATCATTCGCAAGTTTGCAACCGTTACTGACGGTTACCGCGAAAACGCGCTAACGGTGGTTGAAAATGGTAAACGCTGTGTAACGCCAATGATGATAGTGATCGGTGTGATCGCGTTTATGGACGTTATGTTTGCGCTAGACTCAATTCCGGCAATCTTTGCCGTGACACGTGAACCGTTCTTAGTGCTTGCAGCTAACGTATTTGCGTTGCTGGGTCTACGCTCACTGTACTTTGTACTACAAGGTATGATGGATAAGTTTATTTATCTTAAACCAGCACTGTCATTTATTATGATCTTTATCGGTATCAAAATGCTACTTGTTGGCACTGCATGGGCAATCCCAACAGCAGTATCGCTACTGGTACTATTGATTACAATGACAGTAGCAGTTATCGCTTCTGTGATGAAGCAACGTTCTCAAGTTCAAGCGTCACAAGAAACACTTTAATCTCATATAATTAAAGTGTGATGAGCTCCTCGTACTAGTAAGATTGCTTTTGTAAAAGTATTGTTACTTAGGGCGAGGGGCTTTTTTATATGTTGATATTAATGCAGTAAATTCGACTATTTAAACACCTCAGGCCACTCTAAAAGCATATTCCTCAAAATGCGCATGTGAACGAAATGTAATATTAGAAAAACTAATCTTACAATCTAAGATTTGTCATTATTTGAGCAACGAAAAAGCCGCTAACATTCAACTGTCGAAAAGTTATCCGATTTACAAGAGAGGCGCATATGGCACAAGTTCTTGACGCTAATACCGTATTAACACCTATCTCTAAGGAAAGAAAAACCTACTCGGTTAACATTAAAGGATTAATTGTTCACTTATTAGATATCTTGTTTACTGACCGAGCAGAACCTCGTACTCATTACGCGGCTGAGTTGTCAGGGCATATGCAAAAAGATATCGGACTATACCGCTAAACGCACAAACGAAAGAAACGTCAGTACTATACTGGCGTTTTTTTATGGAATAAATCCCGATAAACTATGTACTTATCGGTAATCAATCAAATTAATTAAGGCGTCCATCACACTTTACTACTATTTTGCTCTATCTTTAGAGGTGATATTTAAGTGCGTAGTTGCACATGAACATTGGCTCTAGGTAAGGAAACGATATGAGTGAAATGGAATACGATTATCCCTCTAGCTACAATCTAATCTCAATTACTGATCCCTCCAGTTATATCAAATATGCCAGTCAACACTTTAGCGAAGTTGCTGGTTACAAAGATGGCGAATTGAAGGGCCAACCGCACAATATCGTCAGACATCGAGACATGCCTAAAGCCGCATTTAAAGATCTTTGGAGTCATCTGCAATCCGGTAAACATTGGATGGGCATGGTGAAGAATCAACGCAAGGGTGGGGGCTACTACTGGGTTGATGCCTTTGCGTCACCCATTCTACATAATGGAGAGATTGTTGAGTTCCAATCGGTTCGTTTTAAACCGGAACGAATTCACGTTAAACGCGCTGAAAAGGTGTATGCAAAGTTGAGGCAAGATAAGAGACCGTTATCGATCCTTATGCCTCGGACACGACTTTGGATGCGCAGCGCGTTCTTTATTACCTTGTTTATGCTCGCCGGATTATGGCAACTTACGCTTGGGTATTCTCCACTTCTTGCAAGTCTAACAATCGGGCTAGGCTCTATCGCTTCCATCTATGCACTTACACGTCCCCTTGAACGTATCGCTCAAGACGCCAAAAAAGATTTCAATAACCCTTTGATGGAGTATATATACTGCGGACGTGTGAATGATCTTGCCGAAATAGAACTCGGAATGAAGATGCGCAAGCAATACGCTAACGCACTACTTGGGCGCGTTGGGATTTCTGTCATGGACTCTTGCCACGAAACGCGTGCAAATGCCGACAATGCAGCCGCAAACAGTGAACAGGTAACACAAAACCTCAGTGAGCAGAAAATCGAGATTGACGTCGTGGCGACATCAGTTAATGAGATGCAAGCGGCATCGGCAGAAATATCGCAAAATGCGCAAGCAACCGCAGACGCGACACTCAAAGCCGAAAATACTATGACGGAAAGTCGTGCTGTCATTGATGACGTCAATCACTCCGTACTTGAGTTGGTTAACGAGCTACAAGCCATTTCCAACACGGTGACCGAACTAAACCAGCAAACCAATCAAATCGGTTCAGTCGTAGAGGTGATTAATGACATTGCAGAGCAAACTAACTTACTTGCATTAAACGCCGCGATTGAAGCGGCAAGGGCCGGCGAACAAGGACGAGGTTTTGCCGTGGTTGCTGATGAAGTTCGCACGCTAGCGCAACGTACTCAAGAATCAACGACTGAGATTAAATCTGCCATTGAGAACATTCAAGTAGGTAGTAACTCTGCGGTTGATGCCTTGATAAAAGGCAATGAGAAATCCAGCCGCACCGTTGAGTCTATTACTCAAGCGCAAGACAAAATTCAACGCTTAGAGGAGTTGGTGCAAGACGTTGTTGACCGCAATCAACAAATCGCGGTGGCAATTGAAGAGCAAGTACACGTTTCCGATGAAATCAACGAAAACATCCAATCAATCAATTTGAAGTATGCGGATTCGTACGAGTTGATGACACAAACCAATCAAATGAACAGCCAAGTTCAACAGAGCACCAATGAGCTTAAGCTAGTGATTGAGAAGATCGCGAGTTAAGCCTTTATAAGGCAGATAAAAGAAAAGCACCACATGGGTGCTTTTCTTTCGGATGTGAAGAATTACTTCTTACGGCAGTATTCAGCGATCACGTACATAGATTGGCCGCCGTTAACCTTACCTGAGATGTGTGTAGGATCATCAGTAAGACCAATACCACGGATAACTGTACCTTGCTTGATCACTTGAGTTGAGCCTTTGATTGGAAGGTCTTTGATTACTGTTACGTCGTCACCTTTTTTCAATTCAACGCCGTTGCAATCAAGAGGCTTATCATCAGCAGACATACCGATCATTGCCCAGTTTTTGGTTTCTTCTTCCATGTACATCATATCAAGTGCATCTTGTGCCCAGCTCTCGCTGTTAAGGCGAGTAAGCTGACGCCATGCAGTAACTTGAACTGGTACTACTTGACTCCACATGCTGTCGTTTAGACAACGCCAGTGGTTAATGTCTTTTGGTTCATCAATTTCGCCCAGACATTTGTCACATACCATGATGCCGTAATCCACAGTTACGTGGCTGTGCGGTGGTACCGCATAAGCAGTAAGAGGTGCTTCAGCAGCACATAATTCACACTTAGATTCGCAACGTTGTAGCATTGTAGCTTCAATAGACATAATGGACTCACATATAGTCGGGATTAATAACGGTGGCTATTATGCACTTTATCCGACTAATTAAAAGGGGTATTCGGTAAAGCAAAGGATTAACTGGTGTAAACTGATTTTCCATCGCGTTTTTCGTCCAAATAAACAACACTCACTGACATCTCAATAACTTATGCTGTGTGACATTGTAACATGACGTTGCATTTACTTTACCTCTTTAGTGCTGCACGGCATAATCGCTAGCGTTGTTATAGCAAATTAATAGGTTAACAGTGGAACTTCTGTCGATTGATTTTCTCGGCCGCCCTCTACGCCTTGAAGGGAGTATGGCTGGTTGGCAAGAACTGTATTGGGACAATCAGGTCGTGTCGCAAGTCGTAGCAGACTCAGAACGTGGTGAAACCACCTCACACCGCTTTCAATTACAAAAAGGTGAAGAAACCTTACTTTGTGAATTGGAGATTGCCTTAATTTGGCAGCCTTTTGCCTTATCTTACACAGCCAAATTAAATGGTGACGTGCTTGAGCAAGGGCAACGAAATCCCAAGGATATCGAACAGCAAACGCCGATTAATCCGCCCAAAGCGGAGCGTCGTTTTAGTTTGATTGGTCTTGTTTCTTTGGGTATGAAAATGCTCAAAAGTGCCAAACTGATTAAAGTCGTTCTTGCTTCAGCGAGCTTAGCTGCTTATTCATGGTTGTTTTCATTTCAGTTTGCGCTTGCCTTGATTGCTTGTTTAGTGGTGCATGAGTACGGCCATGTCAGAGCAATGAAGTATTTTGGTATGAAGACTAAAGGGATTTACTTGATCCCATTTCTAGGCGGGCTTGCGCTTTCTGATGAGAAGATTAACACGCGCTGGCAAGATGTAGTTATCTCTATCATGGGCCCCATGTTTGGCTTCGTCCTATCAGTGATACTTGTGCTTATCTACTGGCTTACCGGCGAAATATTCTTTGCTGGACTTGCCGCCTTCAACGCGTTTCTCAACTTGTTTAACTTACTGCCAATATTGCCACTCGACGGTGGTCATATTCTGAAAAGCATCAGTTTTTCAATGAACAGCGTTATGGGGCTAGTACTATGTACCGCAGCGGCTGTCGCGGGTATCGCATTAAGTTACACACTTGGCCTTAGCTTGCTTGGCTTTCTATTGATTATGGGTATGTTAGAGATTTTGCTTGAGTGGCGATATCGACATGCTAGCCACTTACTACCGTTGGATCGCTATGGTCAAGTCGTCGCGGGTATCTGGTATATAGCATTAGTGTCAGGGCTCATCGGAATCCTATGGTACTTTGCGCAATCAGGTGATGCTCTATTGCAATTACCACTGCAAATTCTGGGCACCTAGCCAGCTGCATAAAAAAGGAGCGTTCAACGGCGCTCCTTTTCTATTTTAACTACAATTAACCTTATACTTTGCAGTTAGGCTTTTGCGCTCCATAGCTTGGCAACTTACGCATAGTTGCCGTTAAATCTTCAATGCGGGTTCCATGAGAAGGGTGAGTTGAGAGTAACTCTGGCGGTTGTTGCCCTTTGGATGCTTTCGCCATATTTTGCCACAATGCGATACTTTGCCGAGGGTCAAACCCTGCGCGTGCCATTAGCTCTAAGCCAACAATATCGGCTTCAGATTCTTGAGTTCGCCCATAAGGTAATAAAACTCCCACCTGCACACCCAACCCCAACGCACTCATGGTGACATTTCGGTATTGTGCGTATTCAGATGCCCCCAGTGCAGCGTTAGTTATTTGCAGTCCAGCATTGGCGAGTTGGGTTTGTGACAAACGCTCGTTACTATGATCAGCTAACACGTGGGCAATTTCATGACCAATGACTGTCGCCAATTGATCTTGGTTTTTTGCCACGTTCAAAAGGCCGGTGTATACGCCAATTTTACCCCCGGGTAGGGCAAAAGCATTGACTTGTTCACTATCAAACACCACGACTTCCCACTGCTCAAAAGTCGGTTGCTTTGGTACCTGTTGCGTCACCGCAGAGGCGACGCATTGGACATAGCGATTTAACTTCGCATCGGTACTGACTTTCTGTTGCTGCTTCATCTGCTCGAAAGACTGAGCTCCTAAGTTACTCATATCGGAATCAGAAAAGAGCAACAACTGATTTCGTCCAGTAGGAGACGAACTGCAAGCTGTAAGACCAACAGCGAGAGCTAGTGCACTCCACTTAAACCATGACATAGTACTCTCCATGTAATTTCTCTATATTGGCTAATCATAACATTAGGTTACAATATCAGTAACCTACGTAAGCGGATATCAAGATGAAAATTTGGAAACGCGACATCAACCTAGACCGACTTAATCAAACGTCACAAAACACACTGATAGAGCATTTACACATTAAGTATAGTCAGCTTGGCGATGACTATATCTGTGCGACCATGCCAGTTTGCCACTTCACTCATCAACCACTAGGGATGCTGCATGGCGGTGCTTCCGTGGTATTGGCAGAAACACTGGGGTCTGTGGCGGCAAATTTCTGTGTAGCGGAGGACAGTTACTGTGTGGGCTTAGATATCAACGCAAATCATGTAAGAGCGATGCGTTCAGGAACCGTCACAGGCAAGGCCACGCCAATTCACTTAGGGGTTTCTACTCAGGTTTGGCAAATTAACATCACCGATGAGCGTGATCGTCTTGTTTGCACCAGTCGCCTAACTATTGCAGTAAAAAAGCATCGAGCCGCGAGAAGTAACCCTATGACAGCCAGTCAAATGACTTCAGAGTAAAAGAGAAGAATCCGCACCATGGTAATTGAATTTTCAATCGGAAAAATTATCGCTACGCCGCACGAAGTGGTGATTAAAATCCAAGGGACTCAGATGATCACTTTGCAAGCCCAGACTGATGCCATTCAGTTGATTGGTCGCGGTGCCAATGTTGTCACAGCAAACTGCAGCGAAGCGAAGTGGTCTATCAAACTTGATAATGAACAACAACTGCTTGACCTGGCTGCACAAATCGGGATTGCAATAGAGTAACCGCTTGATTACGTCCAGATAAATGAGGAAAATGGGTTGTCATTTCCCAATGTGAGTTTTCCTCTTTATGAGTAGCCCCCGTCTTAGAGTCCAATTCGAAACCTTGTTCGAACATTATGATGGTACGAACTGTGGTGTCCAACTGGAAGAAATCACCGACATTCTTTGCTGCACGCGCCGCAACGCACGGATCGTGTTAAATAAGATGGAAGAAGAGGGCTGGATTGAATGGCACCCGTCTCCTGGGCGAGGAAAACTGTCACAACTAAACTTCCGCCGCAGCCGTGCGGATGTGAGTGAAAACCTCGCAAGACGCTATCTCGAAGAGGGAAAAATAGGGCATGCCTTAAAAGTACTCGACCAAGATACAGCGAAACTGGCTCAGGTGGTTGAGAGTTATCTTGGCGTGCAACAACAAGAAGGGCGGCAAGTGGTTCGTTTACCTTATTATCGCCCTTTGCTCACCCTTAACCCGCTGGATAACATCCGCCGTTCAGAGCGACATATTGTTCGTCAACTCTTTAGCGGACTGACTAAACTTGATGAAAACGAAGAATTAAAGCCTGATTTGGCGCATACATGGGAAATGCTCACGCCGACGCATTGGCGTTTTTATATTCGTCCCTCGGTGCGTTTTCACAATGGTGATCTTTTGACTACTGATGCGATTGTCGAAAGCCTCGTTGGGCTTCGCCAACGTAAGCTGTTTGCTCACGTAGAAAAAGTCACGACAGCACAAAAAAACGTGGTAGATCTTCATCTAAGCCGTAGCGATTATCACCTGCCCATCTTACTGGCGGAGTCTTGTGCCAAAATACTGTTACCAAGCGCAAGTCGCAGTGATGAATATGACCAGTTTCCCATCGGAACCGGTCCTTATCGCGTGGCACAAAATGATGAGAAACGATTAGTCCTTCACGCCTTCGATGGCTATTTCGGTTTTCGACCGCTGATTGACAGCGTAGAAGTTTGGATGATTGATGACTTACATTCCTCGATGGTCTTCCCAAGTCTTTCTAAACCCATCGCTCCGCAGTCAGCGGTAGTCAGCGATGATGTCAAACTGGATCCAGGTTGTACTTACTTATTACTTAATCGATATGATGGGCTGGCGAAATCGGATGATTGGGCGATGTACTTTACTCAGCGCCTCTCATCCTTAAATGTGTTCAATCAACTCCCACAAGATAAAATTATTGAGCTTGGTGCGTTACCTGCACATGGATTAAAGCCGGGTTGGTATCATCATACTCGCCAAGCCCACTACGCTCCGCCACCGAGCTACCGCACCATTAATATCGCATACTATGACAAGCATCCTATGTTTCCCGCCCTCGCCAAAGCGCTGGAAAATCTGCTCAAGCAAGATGGACTTGAAGTGATGCTACACACTTACGATCTTGACGTGCCCAATACAAGTGAAGTGGACATTTGGTTAAAGCCAATGAGTATCGCGAACCATCGGGAAGACGCGATTGTGGGTTGGTTGATGGACTTTAGCGATATTGAAATGATGAGCCGTCCTGCTGATTTTACTCGACTGGTTGAAGTGATTACTGGTTGGCAAGCCCAAGAAGACGCCGCGTTTCCTGCCCATGAAATAGGTAAAGCCCTAGCTGACAACCTTCAGTTAGTGCCGATGTTTCACTGTTGGTTGGGGGTGAATCAAGATCAATGTGGCTCGTTGCAAAATGCTAAGTGCAATGCGCTAGGGTGGTTTGATTTTAGTAAAGTGTGGGTAAAACCATCAAATGAGAGATAATTTGCGTGGCGAAACCTAACAAAAAACAGCCCAGTAAGACCGTTGAAATTTATTGTGCAAATTGTAAATTTCAGCTTTTTAAGTACCGCAAAGGCGGAAAAGGGGCGTTAGTGAAATGTTTTAAGGAACGCATCGTCGAAGACAACACGACAACGCCCTGTATATGTCCAAAGTGTGGCAAAGAGTTTGCCAGAGACACTCTTGTGCGTGGCACCCCAGCATACAAAATGATAGGTGGTAAGGTCATTAGCAAATAATGCTGCTTTATTGGCAATTAACTTGTTGGTTCTCTTATAAAATCGCACAATCAAGCGCCTGTTTACTGCTTTATGTAACATTACTCACAAAACATTAAATCTTTTTGTGAATCGATTTAATGTTCGAAAAAAACTGTTAGAATACTCGGGAAATCCATTAATTTTGAATCGCAAATTTTGTTGAGTAGGGGTAAGGTATGGAACTAGGGCTAATCATCGCTTTCATCGTAGCAGCAGCTGTTATGGTTAAAAAAGAGATGGCAAACTCAAAATAATCATTCATTCAACCCATTTTTTTATACTTTTCTGAATGAAATGACAGAGAGGCCGGCATTTTGCTGGCTTTTGTCTTTTTTGACGCCGAGAAAGGGTTACGATGCTTTCTCCTTCGACTAGGCAGTGTTAAGGTGTAGCTATTACCTAGTGCAACTTGGCAGGAAGTCTCTCGTGCATAGTCCCATAACGCTTGAAGCATTACACATTCTCGATGCAATTGACCGACGGGGAAGTTTCGCAGCAGCAGCGAACGAGCTCGACAGAGCACCATCATCTCTTAGCTACCAAATCCAAAAGCTCGAACAAGACCTCGACATCACCATATTTGATCGCTCTGGTCACAAAGCGGTATTCACCGAAGCCGGCAAGTTGATCCTTGAAAGAGGACGCACATTGCTCACCGCGACAGAAAAATTAGTCAATGATGCCAGTGTGTTAGCCAACGGATGGGAATTAGACATTACCATCGCGTTTGATGGCATTGTTCAAGTCAACCACCTGTTTCCGTTAGTTGAAGCACTTGGCAACGTGAGTTCGACTCGCGTTCGCCTTCAAGAAGAGATCCTCGCTGGCTGCTGGGAAACGTTGGAAGAAGGTCGGGCTGATCTGCTCGTTTGCCCCAAGTTAGATTCTCTGCCTCTTGATGTAAAGTCAGAGACAATAGGGCATATCGATATGATATGGGTGGCAGCAACGAATCATTATGTTCACCGACGTGTCGGTGAGTTCAATGAACAAGCAAGAGAGAAGTACCGAGTGATTGCCATTGCTGATACTGCAAGAGAACAGCCGGCTATGTCGGTTAATGTCTTGCAGCGACAGCCCCGCCTAACAGTGAGTAATTTAGCGGCAAAGGTTGACGCATTAGTCGCAGGGTTGGGGATTGGCACCTTACCTTTGTCAGCAGCAAAACCTCTGATTGAACAGGGAAAGTTAAGCCAAATTGACGGTACTCAGCTATCCAAAATTGAAGTCATTATGGCGTGGAAGCGCAATCAAATTGGTGAAGCAAAATCTTGGTGTATCCAATACTTAAAGAAACATTGGCAGCAAAACTCTGGATGATTGATTACGCTTGAACTGAATAAGAAAACACAAACAGTTCAAGCGTTGGCTACTAACTTACTCTTGTAAGGGTAATACCATATCAGCTGTACCATCTTCGAACTGGATATCGGTTTTAAAACCAAGGCTTTGCGCTAGCATCAACATACCTCTATTGCTTGGCATGGTAATACCTGACATACGAAGCGTTCCTTTGTTGCGACAGTAATCGATGACTTTCGTCATGAGAATTTTACCCAAGCCTTTGCCTTTTAAGTCAGAGCGTATCAACACTGCAAATTCAGCGTCACTATTGTCGTGATTGATCAATGCACGGCTGACGCCAATAATTTCTTGGCGATTACCTACATTATATACCGCAACAAACGCCATCTCTCTGTCGTAATCAATTTGGGTCAGTTTTGCGAGAGCTTCATGATTAAACTCGCCGACCTCAGAGAAGAATCGTTTATAAAGATCATCTCGTGAGACACCATGGATAAACGCAGCGTGTAGCGGCTCATCTTCCGGCAGTATAGGGCGCAGCAATATATTACTGCCATCTTTGAGCATGCTTTGCTCCTCATACTCAACCGGATAGGGTCTAATCGCCAGTCTGCGCTGGGCGTCACCTTGATATTGCTTAAGCGTCATATCCGCATCGAGAATCGAAAATTGGCGACCATTCGCGAGTACTGGATGAATATCCAGTTCATGAACTTGCGGACAATCAACAACAATCTGAGAGATTTTAACTAACACTTCAGACAAGCCATCTATATCAATTGGCTCGGGAAGTTTTTGTAGCCGTATTTTGCCCCCTTTGATCGCTCGCACGATTAGATAACGCGCAAGTGTCATGTTCAGTGGAGGCAAAGCCGAAGCGGCATCAATGTTTTCGTCCCATTCCGAGCCACCTTGACCAAGCAATATCACCGGACCGAAGGTCTCATCATACTTAACTTTAATTCGTAGCTCTTCTCCTCCGGCAAGTTTTGCCATTCCTTGCACCAACAAACCATGGATATTGGCCGACGGGTAGGAGAGTTGGGTTCGATCGAGGATCGCTTGTGCCGCACTGGCAACTTCAGCACTATTGCGCAAATTCAGCATCACACCTTGCACGTCCGATTTGTGCGCGATATCCGGTGAACGCAGTTTCACCGCCACTGGATAACCAATTTCACTTGCCACATGCACAGCTTCGCTTGCATCACTGGCTATCCATGTCGGTAATACGTCAAACTTAAAGTACTTAAGAAATGGACCAATTTGATGAGTATCGAGGTTAATTGACTCTTGATCGGCTAACTGCCTCGTCAACCATTGGTTGGCGCTAGTCACTTCACTCACATGAACAGGTTCAGCCGTTGTTGGGGTTTCCATTAACTGTTTTTGATTTCGGCGGTATTCGACCAAATGCATGAACGCCACGACGGCGCTCTCTGCGGTGCGGTAAGTCGGGATACCAGCCTCAGTAAAAATGGAGCGAGCGGGGCGAGCCGTCAGTTCGCCAGACCAATTGGTTAAAATATTAAAACGGCGATGCCGAGGATGTGCTTTTACAGCGTCAACGATAGCACGCGCCGTATCTTCGGAATGAGCAATCGCTGAAGGGCTATGCATGATCAAAATCGCATCACAACAGTCACTGTCCATTAAACTATTGAGTGTATCAATATAACGCTTGGCGCTCGCGTCACCCACCATATCGATCGGGTTACTGCGGCTCCAACTACTTGGGAGTATTTTGTCGAGTTTAGACATGGTGTAGTCATCTAAACTGGCTAATTTACCGCCTCGATCTAGCAAAGTATCGACAGCCATTATCGCCGGCCCACCACCATTAGTAATTATCGCGAGCCTTTCACCCCTTAGTGGCACTGAGTGAGTCAGAGTTTCTACCGCTGCGAATAACTCGTGAGAGTTTTGTACTCTTAACATCCCTGTACGGCGAATCGCGGAATCATAAATGATATCTAATGTATCGCTTCCACCGGTATGTGCTTTTGCGGCTCTACGTCCTTCAACCGTTTTTCCCCCTTTGAGAACGAGGATACGTCGATTTCGAGAAGCCCCTCGCGCTGCAGACATAAATCGTCGCGCATCTTTAATCGAATCAACGTAAAGAAGGATCGCTTCAGTGTGACTGTCTGTACTGAGATGATCCAAAAGATCTGCAAAATCGACATCAATCGCGTTGCCCAGAGAGATAAACGCAGAAAAGCCAATATTCTTATCATTGGCCCAATCGAGAATTGTGGTGCACATCGCCGCAGATTGAGAGATAAAAGCAATCTTGCCTTTTTTCGGGCTCACTGGTGAAAAAGAAGCGTTAAACTTCAACCAAGGTAACATGATGCCAAGACTATTAGGCCCAAGAAGACGAATTCCAGAAGCTTGAGCGATGCCGACGCATAGCTCTTGAATGGTTTCTCCTGTGCTGCTGGCTTCATGCATGTCAGCAGACAACACAATGACGGATTTAACCCCTTTGGCTGCCAACTGATTGAACAGCTCAATATTGCGGCTTGCATGCGTACAAAGAATTGCAACATCCGGCACGATAGGGAGAGAATCAATATCACGATAAGCAAGCACACCTGCAACAGATTTGTACTTTGGTGTCACAGGCATGATTGCGCCTTCAAATCCGCCAAGTAACAAATTTTTCATAACAATATTGCCTGCGCGCATTGGCTGTATAGAAGCGCCAATCACGGCAATAGAGCTTGGTTTCAGCAGGTGGTTCAGATTGCTCATACATCATCTTCCTAACGTGTTATTTACTATATCGTAACGGAGATAATTGGATACGGCAGAATAATTTGATGGAGTTTTAATCAGATCAACCTAAGCTTTGATTACTTTGTGTTACAAGTCACAGAGTCTCGTAATATAATAGCTTTGTTGGCTTGATTCTGCCGCCTTCTAACGGCATGATTTAATGTAATTTCTATCTAGGGCTTAAAGATTCCATGAAAAAAATAGCAATCGTTGGTTTGTCCGTATTACTGTCTGCTTGTGTTTCAAGTCAGTACACGACTGATGTGAGTTCAGAAAGTTACCGCGAAGATTACAAAGTTGCACAAGTTGAGCAACCTGTAACTGAAACGGTCGTTGAAGAGGTGGTGACAACACCAGCTCAGAACAAACCAGCTGTGACCATTATTCCGCCGTCTAACAAACAGCAAAATGCTCAAATGGCACGTTATGGTTACACTATCCAAGTAGTTGCTGTTGGCTCTCAAACCAAGGTAGACCATTTTGCGCGTCAATTACCAAAT
Source organism: Vibrio panuliri (assembly GCF_009938205.1). Lineage (NCBI taxonomy): Bacteria > Pseudomonadati > Pseudomonadota > Gammaproteobacteria > Vibrionales > Vibrionaceae > Vibrio > Vibrio panuliri. The sequence goes on from NZ_AP019655.1 coordinate 826,198, forward strand.
AACGGTCAGCCGATTTGGGAGAACTACAAAGTTGTGAATGGTACCAAATGGTACACAGTTCTTTACGGAGACTACGCCACACAAGCAGATGCTAAAAAAGCGATCTCACGTCTTCCTAGTGAGTTCCAAGCGCTAAAACCATTTGTGAAGAGCATTGATACAATCAAGAACTCTCCATACCCAACGCTCAATAAGCTGAACTAACTTTAAGAAGGGGGCGCGAGCCCCTTTTTTTATCCTAACGCCAACACGTTAATGTCATATCCACGCACTCTTATTCGTATTGCATTCAAGTTCTCGGCCCATATAGCCATGTCATGCGTCAATCGTGCGTGCGAACAAGGCTCATTTTTTCGTCTGTCAGAGCAAAACGAAAAGAAAAGTAGAGCTTATGGCGTGTATCTTTAACGTGATTTTATTATCATATCGCCTCACTAGCTTTTAGGCATCACGGAAAGATTTTTAATGAAAACAACATCTATTCTTCTTCTATGCGGCGGCGGCTCATCAGAGCACGAAGTATCATTAGTTTCCGCCAACTATCTGCAATCACAACTTCGTCTTACTCCTGACTTTGATGTTATTCGTGTAGAAATGAAGAAAGAGGGTTGGTTCACGGAACAAGGTGAACTCGCGCTCCTTGATACTAACTCAGGCCAGCTCAACTTCGGTGGCAACAGCCTACATATAGATTTTGTCATTCCATGTATTCACGGTTTCCCTGGAGAAACAGGCGATATTCAATCCTTACTTGAGCTATCGGGGATTCCTTATCTAGGCTGCCGTGCTGAAGCCAGCACAAATAGTTTCAATAAAATCACCTCAAAGCTTTGGTATGACGCACTCGGTATTCCAAATACGCCATATTTATTCCTTTCAGAGAATAGCCCTGAAGCCTTCCAACGCACTGCAAATGCGATGAAAGAGTGGGGAAGTGTGTTTGTCAAAGCAGCATGTCAGGGCTCATCGGTAGGATGTTACAAGGTCACGTCAATTGAGCAGCTACAACAAGCCATTGATGATGCGTTTACCTTCTCTAACCAAGTATTAGTAGAGAAAGCCGTTAAACCGCGTGAACTCGAAGTTGCCGCATACGAATACCAAGGCGAGCTAATCCTTACCTTACCAGGTGAAGTGAAAGCACCTGAAGATACGTTCTACAGCTACGAAGAGAAATATGCTTCTGATAGTCACTCAACAACGGATATTGTGGCGCAGAATCTGACTCAAGAGCAGGTTGAAACCATTCGAGTTAATGCTGAGAAAGTGTTTAAGCAGATGAAATTACGCCACCTTTCGCGTATCGACTTCTTCTTAACACCAGAAGGTGATATTTACCTCAATGAGGTGAACACCTTCCCAGGAATGACGCCAATTTCGATGTTCCCTAAAATGCTTGAGAACCATGGACACAAGTTCCACGAGTTTCTTGCCGATTGCGTAAAATCATCGATTTAGCGCTCGATATGCGTGAATGATAAGTAGCGCATTTTCTCAAGTTCTGCTCGTGCCTCATTGCCTACGTATTGATAAGGCATGGCAGGACTTAACCAGCGTCCCGCATATTGAATATCACGAATTTTCACACCTTGCTTAGCAAGATCTTGCACAGCACCAACACGCAAAGACTGCCCAGAAAAGTGATAACTTAGGCCAAGACGTTCGCTAGCATTCTTAAGAATACGGTAGATAGAAGAGTCATTAAGTGGCTCGTAACTAAGATTCCCGTGTCTATCAATGGCTGTAAACACAAACTCTCCCTCATTGCCACGAACATTTAACCAACGATAAAGTGCTAGGCTTGCCGCGCGAGATAAGGTGATTTCCTCGTTTCCCACCATAAGAGCAATATAATCATCATTAATGATCAGGTGGTTGAAGCTTAACTGTTTCAATTCAAATCGCTTCAGTACCCCTTCGAACATCACGTGGTAGAGCGCTAAGTCTCGCCAATCCTTTATCGAAGGCGAATGCAATAATACTTGATGTAACGTATCGAGATGCTCACGAGTAAACGCATTGGTCGAATGAGCATCACCTTTCTTATCAAGACGTATTGCCGCCAACGCAGTTTGAACTCGGCTGTTTTTGGTTGGGTCAGGATAACTCAGCACACGATGAATGACAGATATAGTGACAATGTAACGTTTAATCGTCGCGTATTTACGCTTTAATGAGGCTTTCTCTACATACATACGCACCGCAGTACTTGAAGCTGGCAGCATCGTCACGCCTTTCTCATGACAAAACTCAACAAACAAGTTCCAATCTTTGGTTAACGCCAGCAAAGAGCTCGAGGAATAGGCGTGCCCCGTAAGCTCATTGACCTGATCGGTCTCTACAGATTGAGAAAATTGGCGGCTATAGTGCTGAATTTTTTCTAAATCTGTCACTATCGGTACGTTATTTTTCAAACAGAATCACCATTTAGTAAAGTATCGTGACAAATATACTTGCTTAACAGTATTTTACAATTATGATTACTAGTAACACTGATGAAAAGAACAATAAGTATGGCTGTTGCAACATATCGAGGATTCGAATTGAAATCAGTTGGCTCAACAACTGAGATTTGGCAAGTCCAAATAAAAAACCGTGTATTACAAGGACAGATGGCGGCGCTCAAGAAGAGTATCGACTGGTTCTGTGATTCTGCCACCTTAATAGATCCGAAAGAGTTTGCTTCCCTTGCAAAAACAAGAGAAGGCTCATCAAAAGCAGTGCAAGAAAACTTTAATGGCTATATCATTAAAAACGATACTGGCGAACCAAACGCTTGGTATTGTTTTTTTAATGGAAAGCTTATCAAAGGCGGAAAATTGGCCATTCAAAAACACATTGAAGGTTATCTTGTCGCCAAAAAGCGAGCTGAGCAACAAAAGAAATAGTCATGACATTAGTATATTCGACCGAAGTCGGTCGCATTAAGCAGGAAGAAGAAAAGCCAACACGCCCAAAAGGCGACGGTATTGTTCGTATCCAAAAGCAAACTAAAGGCCGAAAAGGTAAGGGCGTTAGCATTATCACAGGTCTAGATATGGATGACGTGCAACTAAAACTGATCGCAGCAGAACTCAAAAAAGTCTGTGGATGTGGCGGTGCAGTGAAGGATGGCACGATCGAAATTCAAGGTGATGCTCGAGATAAAATCAAAGCTCACCTTGAGAAAAAAGGCCATACAGTTAAGCTAGCTGGCGGTTAATTCAACCCAGTGAAAGAGCGCTTTAAAGCGCTCTTTGTGATCTTAAACGGCTGAAATATAGCGCTCTACATCTCATCTTATTGGACCAGTTTTTGCCAACCTCGCTATTTCATTTTTATTATATACTCAAGCACCTTAGGGTTAGCGTGTATAAAAGGAAGTATCGTATAGGGAGCAAACTGTGCTGCATCAATGTCTAGTACGACTTAAACAACCATTTATTAAAGCGGTGCCGGTGCCAGAACCCAAGGCAATTATTGGTTGGGGGAAAATATCCGAGATTGCGAATGTTTGCCGCGAACTTGGAGTAACTAAACCATTAATCGTCACCGACAGTAACATTGTTCAAATCGGCTTATTAGATCGCCTGTTGAACCCGTTGCACCAAAGCAATATTCAGCCCTGTATATTTAAAGACGTTGAACCCGATCCTGGTTTTTTAACGGTTCGAAGGGGCGTTGCACTATACAAACAGCATGCTAGAGACTCTGTAATCGCGTTAGGTGGTGGTTCCGTTATTGATTGCGCAAAAGCCATTACAGCCTGTATAAAAACCAATAAAGATATTGCTAAGTTGCCGGGGTTGCTGACTGTACGCCGACGTCTAATGCCTGTTATCGCAATTCCAACTACCGCGGGAACAGGTTCAGAAGGAACAGTCGCAGCGGTTTTAAGTGACACCGAGAAGCGTAAAAAACGCGTGATTACAGATCCATTTATCGTACCTAAAATTGCCTTAGTTGACGCGCAACTGATGGTGGGACTTCCAACCAATATGACAGCCGAGACAGGCATTGATGCTTTGACACACGCAATAGAGTCATATCTAAGCTTCTATTCAACATCATATACCCGAAAATTGTCACTAGATTCAATTGCTCGCATATTTAGCTACTTAGAGCTTGCCGCTAACAAGGGGACGGATCAAGTTGCGAGGGAGCAAATGGCGATTGCCAGTTATCAAGCAGGTCTCGCGTTTACTCGTACTTATGTTGGTTACGTTCACGCCATTGCACATCAACTTGGCGCTACGTATCACGTTCCACACGGCAGGGCGAACGCAATAGTTTTGACTCACGTGCTTAAGTTCTACCGCGATAATCAGTGCCCAAGGCTGACAAAATTGGCACACGACTTAAGCTACCAAAACAGCGATCAACTTATCAAACGAATAGACACCTTACTTAAGGCGCTTTCGGTTCCTTTAAATCTACCGATGCTCAAAGCTGACGATATCAACGAACTCGCAAAGTCTTCGATTAAAGAAGCGTTTGGCGAATATCCTGTGCCAATCGAAATGAGCGTCAGCCAGTGTGAGGCAATCCTAAGAAAGTTGCTCGTTTCAGAATATCACTAAATAAAATGCGTTAAGAAATCGCAAGCAATATACAACCAAATCAATCAACGATGATTAGGTTGTATATTAAGTACTTTATGGTAAATCAGTTATGTTAAGTATTACAGGCAAAGCACAAGAGAGTAGACATACCAACCAGAATACACCTTAAACTAATGTGGATTATATTTAACATAAGATAGACAATTCGTACTACGTTAACATTTCAAAAAATCCAATAACTACAATGAGATAGGGACTAAAAAGCCCCTGTGCACGGCTGTGCAAAATGCACATTTCATACCGAATCCGTTTGCGTTGTTTCCTCTTTGTTAGAGTCCCTCAAAAGAGTAGTAATTTTGTCGGGTTTTAGCCTCAAATCCTCGCCTATCGTTGCTGCCAACATCTCCTTAGCTTCTTGAGGTATAAGGCTTTTTTCGCATAGATTACCTATAAGGACATGATACTTATCTAATCCGAGCTCATCTGCAAATCTAAGTGCATTACTAATAGACAAAGATTCTCCTTTTTTATATCTCAATATCAAACCGTGGCTAATGCCCATTAAACAAGCTAGTTCTCTATAAGTACTTACGTTATATCTGACACTTAGCTTATTTAAAATATCAATTGAAGTAATCATGCAGACCTCCTCAAGCATTATTGAATAACGAAAAAGGTCGGTATACATAGGGGTATACGTAAGTTTGTGTACGTTTTAGTATGCAAGCCTCATTTGTGCATGGAGTTTTAGGGAAATGAAAACAATCTCGTTTTTAGAATACTCCGGCCTTTGGTGCTTATCTTCTGCATCAAACGATATGTCTATCGTGTTCGATTCAGTGACTCGCACAAATAACGCAGGAGAGCTTAAGTTGTTCAACAACGGCAAACTTTGCGGAATGGCCGAGGTATCGAAGAACCAACTTGAGAAGATTTACAAAGAAGTGGGGTTTACGACTAATGAAAACTAAGTACAGCCAAGAACATATCGACAAAGCGTGTGCGCTGTTCCGTCGTGCGCTAGAAATTACAAGCACAACAGACACTGCCATCTACATAGATTTCGGTGGTCACGTTAGCCGATTGAGTATCTTCACTATAGATAAAGAGATGAGAATCGATCATAGCCAATCATTGAGTACATTTTTAGATGGATTATCAATCGAAAGTGAGAACGAAAAAATTAATCCCTTTTTCAAAGAAGCCAACGAACTATTAGATAAATTCGAGAAATAGAACAAGCAATGACTAAACGCAATCTACAACGCAGTAACCGAGGCCTAGCCAAGCTAAACCGCTTGCACTGGGACAACGTTATTAAATGCCCGTCAGCAAGCGCATTTGCGCTTTCTGACCGTGGTTGCGCTGTGCGTATGTCTCTCTTGCTCGATGTGGCAAAGTTTATGGATGTGATGATCTCCGAAATGGATTTCATCACCAACAAAATAGGCGTAGATACTCGATCAGGTTTTCTTGTTAGAACGTGGGCTTATATTGCCGATAAAATGGGCGTGCCAGAATGGCGCGTTAAGCAATGTAAAATCTTTGCTGAATCTCGAGAGTGGGTGACATCAGATCAACCCAAAGAGTACGAGAATGGCGAGTGGGTTTGCCTAGCCTCAATCAAACGTGTTACTCAAAAATACTTTGATGATCTAGGCTTAACGAAAGCCAAAGAAGAAGCAAAGAACGCGGCTATTACTAAGATTGTCGATAAATCAAAATCTATGTCTCTTCCTGTGGGTTATTTACTGACCCCTATATCAATGCTCCGCAAAATCAAAAAGACGCTGACTGTAAGCTGGGAAGCGTATTTTAAAGACTACAAAAACCGCAAGCGCTGCGCCGACATACCTTACTAGACCAAACCCAAAACCGAAGAGATAAAAAAGCCCCTTAACTGGGGCTTTCGGCGTTATCGCGTGACTTGTGTGTATATAATTTAGACGTAACAATTCGTAAAAAACTAATTCACTTTTAAATTGGTTATGCAAGCTAATTTAGCAATAGCTACCGTTGTTCAGTTTTTGATCTTATCAACTTTCACATTTGATCCTTTTTTAACCGACTGTGGATAACTACATGTATAACAAGCCGTTCGCTCTCGAAAGTACTCCAAGGTGTTGATCTAAGTATTTACACACCATCAGTCTAAAGCCTGAATATAAATAAAAAAGAATAAGTGTATTAATCCCCGTAAAAACGGGGATAAGTTAATGAAGCGGCATATCGAGCTAGCTGAAGCTAGCTGATGCCTTAGACACTCGACATAGATAGCATGGCGATAAACGCTGTATGCGCTTACGTCTCAACGCCGTTATATGTGGCTTCGCCACGGCCTAGCAAGGTAAGGGGGCAAATATTGGCTATAGCGCTTTAGAGCGATTCTCAGCGCTTAATACAATAATTAGTAATAGCTAAATTAGTGACACATACATTAGTTAGCGCTAAAATGGCATTGTTGGTTACTTAACCAACACTACCAACGTTGTGAAACAGGGGTATTCCTTTCTAATAATTCATTTAAACCAACGTCGTGAGACAGGGGAACGCAATGAAACACTTCAATAAAGAATCTATCCAGCGTGATATTAAAGCGCTGGAGCAAACTGATGCACTAGCAGAGGCCATTAACGCCGAAGTCGCCAAAATGAAAGACGTCGATGTGCAATCCATCATTAAACGGGCGTTACCTATGATTATGTCAGGTAAGTTCTCGCTCGAGAAAATCGGATTACCCTCGAATCTAATACAGCAACTTGAAGCCTATGAGAGCCTGAACGCCGTTGCACGTAAAAAACTACGTGAACGCCTTGACGCTGATTTAGCGACATTGGGAGCCGCTGAGGTGGTGAATCATGGCTAAATATCCGAATCCCGTTCGTGGCTTTATACGTTGCCCAGTTTGCCAAAAGGCGTCTACTGTTCACCAAGTTGGCGAAGGCCAGTTAATCGAAACAGGCGAACCACCAAAAAACAGTCGAAACATCGGTCTTAAGTATTACCGCTGCCCAGACTGCGGAAATAGCGCTATCAGTAAAAGCGGTTCAAGTTACATAGACCAGCATGTTGTCGAACATGAATCCGATTTGCCTACGGTAGGCCAAACCGAAGTTCAACCGGAAGTAACCGAAAACCAACCAGAAAAACTAACCGAGAATGCAACGCTGGTAACCGAAGAGTTAACCGAACAAGAAGGTGAGCTAATCGAGGCGATAAGCGCTACTGATTCGGTTACCGAAATAGCGACTAAAGCCAATAACGATAAGGTTTCAAGCGCTAAGGAAACCGAAAAGCCGAACACCATGGCCAACGAGTCGAAACCGTGGCTCAAAAAAACAGGGATGGTGCTGCTAATGTTGTTCTTCTTGGTTTGGGCTATCCGTCAGCTAATGCCGAAAACCGAAGGTGTAACCGAAAACAAAGAGAGTACCGACCATGCCTAAACTGAATGAAACCGAAGAACTAACCGAGGTAACCGAAAGCGTAACGGTTGATTCAAACGGTGATGATTGGGGTGACTTCTCAAGCGTGTTTAACCAACTTAAAACCGAAGAGCAGCAAACAGAAAGCGACGACGAAGCACCAAGCGCAGCGAGTGAGAAAGTGACGTATAACAACGTGACAGAGGATTCAATGCAGGCGTTAGGGAGTGTCGTGTTTGTGATCTTAGAGCAAGTCACAAGCTTAGCCGCTGGCATTGAATTTCATTTTGACGAAAAAGGCAAAGAGAGCGTTATCCAAGCCGCGGCGCCCGTACTCAATAAATACAACGCAATGAGTATGTTTGGTAATTACATCGAAGAGGCAACACTAGTTATCGCTGTGCTTGGTCTTCTCTTCAGTGCACGCCAAACCATAGCGAAGCAAAAACAGGAGGCGCTCGCCAATGGCAAAGAAAGCGAAGCCGTCGCCGCTTAGGTTCCCCAATCCGGTTAACTCAAATGCGTCACTAGACCCAAAACATACGATTTATGTGGCGGGTACGGGCGGGGGCAAGACCTCCGCAATTTTTCATATGGATACCATCCCCAAGAAATCTCAAGTCGTGATTTTTGACCCGTATTCGGGGTATGTGGGGAAAAAACTCAAAGGACAGCTCGTGGTCGGCACATCATCACGGATGCTGTTTGTTAAGTCACTCGTAACAGCTAGAAAGCAAGGTAAGCCGTTTAAGCTCGCTTATTTGCCGCTTCAGGGCGCTTGTGCGGAGGAATTGGAGTTTTTTAGTGCTGCGGTGTGGTCTGTAGGTAATGGGCGCTCCTGTGAGCTTCACACGGTGATTGAAGAGTTAGCTTCTTGCATCGATACGGCGGGAAAACTGCAAGGCAAGCCGGGCGAACTGCTTCGGGGTGGTCGCCAGTTCGGCATTGTCGTACACACTTTGTTTCAAAAACCGCAAGAGGTACCCAAGACCGTGACCGACCAATCCGATACATGGTGGATTGGTAAGCTCAACTCAGGGCGCGATATTAATTGGATGGTAAATCAGCGTGATATCGATGAGCGTTTGCTCGCCTCGTTGATAAGCGCTAAGCAAAACATGAAATTGATAGGTAAACCTATCGCCGAATATTTGATTAGCGATGATATTGGACAAGCCCAAAAAGCCGCTTTTCATTGTGTCACGGGGCAAAAATACGCTCGTTAACCCCTCAATCTAACCTATAGGTTACCCGCTTAACCTATAGGTTAAACCTTCTTCTATCATCGCTCGATTTCCTTTTTGATATGAACTCCTAATTAAGCCTTAACCAATAACGGTGAGGTGTTATGTCAACAATCTTATTTGATTTATTAATCAGTAAAGGAATCGAAAATATGTTTGGTTTAACCAAAAAACAATGGCAAATGATTTCGGTCGCAGTCGTGGTGATGCTTATCGTGATGTATGCGCTGTCAAACGTTGATGCATTAAAGCCCGTGAAAGACAAAGTCGGCTTGAAATAATAACGCCATAGCGTTTATTCCCGTTTATCAAAACCAGTAGAAGGTAAAAAAATTATGGCAGTTACAGCAGCACAACAAGCAGCGTACATCTCAGTAGTAAAAGGGCCGTTTAATGTACGCCCTATTGAGTTGGACCCATTTCGGTCTGGTTCGCCTTTCAGTAAGCACGCAATTCTAGACATCAAAGACCTATACGCCTTTGCGTCTCTTGAAGTGCAAACAGACCTACCGATTGAACGCCTAGGCCGTGTGTCATTTGAACGCAATGGCAAAGAGTTCATCGGTATCGACGCGATTTGGTTTCATAAGAATGACACCAAGAAAAACTTACCAGTCATGGCAAAAGGCGTAGCGAACGCAACCAAAACACGATTGGTCATTCCGTTTGCAGACGAAACATTGCGTACTTTGGCAGGCATTCGCCGTGGTGAGCTGGTTCACCTTGAAGGTGAGTTACTGACACTGAAAGTAGCGGTGAAAAGCAAAGAAGAGGGTGACCCTGATTTCCCAGAGTTTAGCGCTAAAGCTCGCGTGGTTGACTATCAGCCGGAGCGTTTTTTCCAGCAACGTTACACCCAAACCTCGATCACTCAAACGCAAACAGGCGAACAGGCTCACGAATTCCCGCTTGTCGGCGCAAACGTCCGTCTTCGCTCAATGCTGCTTGAAACTCAAAACGACGATATTACCCACATAGCGATTCGCCGTGATAACGAGATCATTTGGGAGTCGAGTGTTGAAGATCTCAAATTTGAAATGGCTCGCTTTGGTGACATGAAAGCGCCAGCAAAAGGGGTTTGGTTGCCATTTGTTGAGACAGGCTTTGCAAACGAGCAAGCGTTTATTCCGGTTGCACGAAACAGCTTGAAGCTACTCATCACCAAACGCACACCCGGTGAAATCGATGTGTATAACGATTTTATCGAGATTGAACAGTTGCCGCAGCTTTAAGGGGGGCTTATGGCAGAAGCGCAAAAAGGGTACTGGGACGGCTTTTTTGACAACCTATTAGAAAAAAGCTCTGACCTTGGTAAAGCCTATTTATCAAACGAAGAGGCGCAAGCCAATGCCAAGCGCTCCGTTAATGATAATGCCACAGCTTCTCAGCAAGCACGCATTGCAGAAGTGAATCGCCGCGAACTTGAAGAGCAAAAGGCAGAAGCCCGCCAACGCATGGAAATGTACGCCATAGGTGGCGGTGTGTTGCTCCTTATCGTGGTACTCATCATCTTTGCCTTTAAGTAAGGGGGATTTATGCCTTTTATGTTAATTCCTTTTCTTGTCGGTGGCATTGGTGGCGCATGGTGGACAAAAGAAGTCGTTGATTCAGCTACGGGTGGCGAAGGAGGCCGTTCGCCTTATCTCGCAATTGGCGTGGTGTTGGTGCTTTTATTTGTCGCATGGCGTCAAGGGTGGCTGAAATGATGCCGGGTATTGGTGGCGGCGTTTCCACGGGTGGCGGCGGTATAACAGGCGGCACCTCAAGCGCCAAAAATGGCGACTTTGCTGGCGGTCGAACGGGTGGCAGCGTCACGTTTAATAACAATCAAGGCTCTAGTGGCAGCAATTACGCCGTTTATGCGGTGCTATTAGTGGCTTTGGTTTTGGGGGTGTTATGGCTCAAAAAATAGTCTGGACTCATGAGCTTATCGCCAAATTTGAAAAGGCAGGGTTTACCCCTGCCATTATCAAAGAGCTTACAACGCTTGGCGAGGTATGGCGATTTGGTTCGCTTTACATCGTCATTCGTGGCGAAGGGAAAGAGCTGGTTTGGATGGCGACATTGGGCACCGGTATTCATTCGCATGTGAAGGAAATTTTACTCACGGCAAAACGAGCAGGCGCAACAACCATGCGCTTTCATGTGGCGGATGATGAAAAAGCGATTGTGCGTTTTTGGCGTCGATTTCGTCCGGTAGAAATCAAGGGGGAGGGTTTCGATACTGGCGCTTATCGTGTTGATTTGGGGGCTGTGATATGAGTCGTTCTAGAAGCTCACAAAGTAGCAATGTAAGCAACACCAATATCAATAATGTGCTTGACGGCGGCGCAATAAAGGCCAGCTTTGATTTTGCGGACGGTATAGCAGGTGAGGCGTTCGACAGTGTCGACAATGCCATCGATGTGGCTAAAAGCACCACGCAAGAAGCGTTAGAGGCTAATAAAGACATCACCAAGCACGCTATTGATAAGTATGACGAACTGAGCGAGGAAGCGTTTGATACCAATAAGCAAGTGATAAGCGCCGCTTTAGAACGATTCCAAGAGCAAAACAATCGCTCATTAGATGCGCTTGCAGGGCTGCAAGGCTCTCAAGCTAGCAACAATTATAAGCTGCTGGAAGGTATCCAGAAGACGATTAGAAATGACAACTCAGGCGGCGCTGCCGATATTTTGGATAATCAAAAATATCTCTATATCAGTATCAGCTCAGTCATTTTAATCCTGGTCCTAATTATTGTGTTTAAAGGTAAGTAAATAATGATCACTGAAATTCGTTTACGTAACGGCCAGCAATCCGAAGTGAAAGCAACAGGCCGCTATCTGATGCTGAAAGAGGGTGCTCTAGTCACGGCGGTGGTCAATGGTAAACCGCTAGTAATGCCCCGCGGCTACGTGTTCGACTTGGAAGAGGAGTTTACGCAATTCACGATAACCAATCTTTCAGACGTTGAATCGCTGGAGTTCTTGGCCTCACCAATCCCGTTTAACGCAGGTGTGGACGGTTCAAAGCTCGACATCAACGCAGACTTACAAATCAAAGATGGTTTATCCGTTAACTTTATTGGTCGTCAGCCTGTCTCATTACCGGACTCACAAAAGGTAAAAGCTGAAATTACAAACCTACCGCCAGTAATGGCGGTGGAGGTGCAAAACCAGCAAAAAAATCCTGATGTGCAAAAGGTGCACGTAGTGCAGCAGTCAGAGCCAAATCTAAAATTTGTAGCGCATGACACGATGACCGCGACAGGAAAAATCACAGGCAACGCCAAGCGCAAAGAGCTCATTTTGAAAGCGGACGCAGGAAACCAAGCTTCAATTTGGCTCGGTGGTTTTGTTGGTCGTGGCTTTGAGATCGAACCTGCTAGCGGGTTTATTCTGTCTAATGGTGCGGAAGTAGAAGTGCTGATTCCTACGAACTGCAAACTTTACGTTAGTGAGGTGACCGCATGAGTCAAATTATCCCGCCACCATTCAAAATCGAGTTTCCTGAGCAAATAGCGCTGAGTGATGCCATTGATGGTACTCGCTCGGACGTCGCCGCGAGTCAAAAAGCCGTAGGTACGTTAAACGAAATTAAGGTGACGGGGCTGTCAGAACTCAATCAATCTATCGAGCTTAGCCAAAGCAAAGAAAGCCCGTTTATCGAGCTTTCTGGAAAGCAAGAATTGATATTTGGGACTGTATCTGCACCGATGGAGTTTACAAGTCGAGGAGAGCCGTTGATGTTTGTTGCGTTAGACGATAAAGACAAAGAGTTTTGCAGACTCACGTTTGCGACACATTACGGACTAGATAAACCACAACCTTTCACTATTTCGGTACCCAAAGGCACAAAGCGAATCAAGCTTAAAACGCCGATAAATGCCGCTTATGACTATCTAGTGATTAGCTTTAATCAACGCTTAATTTTCTAGAGGAGAAAAGACCGTGATCCAGATTGATAAAAATGGTCGCATCAAGAGCATCAATATCAAAATTGATGACGACGAACTGACCACTCTTGATATCGAGCCAACGAAAGAAATTCTAGCGCAGCCTTTCTGCTACCAATGGAACGGAAGCGAATTTATTAAGTTGGATATCGAGCCCATCAATGATGAGCAGCAAAACCGTGAATTGAAAGCCCATCGCTATCTGAAAGAAACGGATTTTTACGTCGTTCGTAAGATCGAGACGGGCGTAGCCATTCCAAAAGAAGTGATGAACAACCGAAACCGAGCACGTGAAGTATTGATTGCCTCACTGCCAAGTTCTGATTTTTAAACAAGGAAAAGTAAGATGAAAAATTGGATTTATGTCGCTGTGATCATCTTGCTTTTAATGGTGATTATCATGAAAAAAACACTACTAAAGCCTCGTGGATTTCGTAACAACAATCCACTAAACATCGACTTTAACAATGCCAACAACTGGAGCGGCCAAGTTGGTATTGAGACGGGTGTCAGCAATCCACGCTTTGCTAAGTTCTCATCGATGGAGTATGGCGTGCGAGCCGCCGCTAAGCTTATTCAAAACTACATGCGCCGATACAACCTAAAAACCGTGTCGGCTATCATTAACCGTTGGGCTCCAAGTATTGAAAACGACACAAACGCGTACGCAGAGCACGTAGCGTCTAAACTTGGCGTGAGTCCTTATGCCCCAATTCTAGAAAGCGATATTCCGGAGCTGCTTTATCACATGATCAAACATGAGAATGGTCAATATCTCGATAGAGACACGGTGAACAAAGGCGCGAGATTGGCGGGGATTGCAGCATGATAGGCGCTTTACTCCAAGGCGTGAGTTTGATTGCAGGTTATTTCAAAAACAAGCAGAGAATCAAAGCCAAACGACAAGAGCGCCAAGACCAGTTAGAGCAGGCTGTCACGGATGCACAAACCAAGCGAATAGAGCAGGGGGACGCAAGCGCTGCAGATTTGGACGCAATCAGCTTGAAAGGGCGTGGTTGGAAAGATGAATACTTGCTAGTGCTGACGACAGCGCCTCTCATTCTTACGTTTATCCCTGACTTTGCGCCTTATGTGGCTGAGGGCTTTGCCGCATTAAAAGAGAATGTACCAGAATACTTTTGGTATGCGCTGGCAATGGTATATATCGATACGTTCGGATTTCGTCGCATGTTGCGAGTGGCCTTTGAACACTGGATAAATAAAAGGCTAGGAGTGAAATGACCGAAATTTTTGAGGTGTTTAAGTCGTTAAATGAAATCGGCTTATCACCTGCTGGCGTAGCATTGATTGCACTGCTTTGGAAACAAGACAAGCGAATTACAGTATTAGAAACAATCGTTAACTCAATGAAAGGAAATAGAGAACATGGCTAAAGAAGGTTTGAAAGCAAACGGTCAGTTAAAAAAGGGCTACAAATTTAAGAAAGGCGGCACAGTAGTTAAAGCTGGTACCACAAAGAAAAAGGCGGTGAAGACCAAGCGAACGCCAGCTAAGAAAAAGAGCGTAGCGAAAAAGCGAAAATGAAGCGACTAACTAATACAATGAAGCCCACCAAATCGGTGGGCTTCTTGTTTTATAACCAGTTCTACCTAAATATCAGTATGTGTTGTCTCCTTTTTGCTAGCCTCTCTCAAGACTTCTGTTATTCGGTCTGGTTTTAGTTTTATATCTTCGCCAATTAACGCTGCTAGCATTTCCCTAGCTTGTTGAGAAACAAGGTGCTTTTCGCATAAGTTACCAATCAATACAGCATATCTATCTAGCCCCAACTCATCAGCAAAGCGCAAGGCGTTGTCAACTGACAAAGAGTGACCTCTAAAGCAGATATTTACTATGTAGTTGCTTAAACCGATCTTTTTGGCTAATTCCCTGTTAGAAATGTTACCGTGACGAGCCTTTAGCATTTTCATAATATCAACTGTTCTAATCATTCCATGCTCCTCCTAACAGAAGATAAAGCATGTCCAAACCGAGCTATACCTATATCCCATAGGACTTATGCGATATAAATTTCAGTGCCAGCATCAATTTTTCATGTGTTTAAAGTCAATAGGAGAAAATCAACACTTCATTAACATATTTTATTGGTATTTATCATTGCGTTTGCTTAGCTTGAACATATAAATCGGAAGAAAAGGCAGGAATGTATCGCAGCCTTATCAGAATGGATTAAGCAGCGTTAGTAGCACTAGATTATGTAGGGTTATACTATAGTCATAAGTCGTCAGCATGATTAAAATAATCCTACTGTTATGCATTAATAACTGAGGTTAGGTGTGTGACTATTATGGAAATCAATCAACGTAAATTTGAGATAGTAAAAAAACGTATTGATACTCTTTCTGATTATCAGTTGAAAGAGGTTAAGGCTTTGATAGATATAAAATTAACAAGAGATATTACTAGTAAAATTACTCAGGAAGAAATTGATTTCCTATTGGAAGTTTTTAATCCCACTGAAGGAGCCTAGCAAAAAGAAGCCCACCGATTTGGTGGGCTTTTTGTTTTGTTACGTTGTATTTTTTATTTTCGTAGCCATAACGGCCATTGCATCACTGGTGATAAAGTGGTTCGAATCAATCCAAGCAGAATACGCAAGTAACTGCTTGTGTGTGATCCTATTGCCATTAGGCGTGGTTAAGCCGTCCACGTCTACCTTCCAATGTTTCCACTTATCGCCATGCAAACGCATAGACCCGTAATTCTTAAACCTTAGCATAGAGTGAGCCCATTCAGGCAAGGTATCACATCTACACCACCTTCTGATGGTTGACTCTGACCGTCCCAAAAAGACCGCGGCTGCGCCTAAGTCCCCGTAAAAATGCATGTCAAGCAAAATATCTGTCGTTATTTTCACAAAAGTTTTTTGTCGTTCTATGTACTCTTAATAAATTACATTTATCGTAAGCATTAAAATAAGTAAGCGTAAATTATAGATATTTCGAATAGTTAAGCAATCACGGCATGTAAACGCATGATTTTATGCACTTTTAACACACTTATTTAACATAATGCAGATAATACGCACTGGACTTGTAAAGGCAATATAGTAATGTCCGGTTTGAACAACTTTGAAATGTCCTCATAAGCTTAAATCATTGTTTGCTAATGAGGACCTAAACTGATGTTAATTGCTATGAGTGATCACGAGATTAATCGATTTAAAGTCCTAACGGATGTCCGAGAAAAACGCTTACGACAAGTCGATGCTGCTGATATTTTAAATATCTCTACTCGACATGTCAGACGCTTGCTAAATCAATTGGCAACTTATGGTGCTCAAAGCTTGGCACATGCTGCTCGAGGCCGTCCAAGCAACCACCGCTATAATGATTGTTTCCGAGCCGAAGTATTAAGGATTGTACGTGAGCAATACTCCGACTTTTCACCTACATTTGCGCTAGAAAAACTCTCTGAGTATCACAACCTGAGTGTTTCTAAAGAGACGCTACGTAAATGGATGATCGCTGACGGTCTTTGGACTCCATACTCCCGCCGTAAGCCCAGAGTCTATCAACCTCGTTATCGCCGAGATTGCCTTGGCGAACTCATTCAAATTGATGGCTCACACCATGACTGGTTTGAAGGACGCAACGACAAATGCTGCCTACTTGTCTTCATCGATGATGCGACTGGCCGCTTGATGAACTTAAGGTTCAGTGAAACCGAATCGGCGTTTGATTACATGTTGGCAACCCAAGAATACCTGAGTGAACATGGTAAGCCGATTGCGTTTTACAGCGATAAACACTCGATATTTCGAGTCAATCAAGAAAAACACAAGAAAGTTGGCCAGACGCAATATGGTCGAGTATTAAATGAACTGGGTATAGAACTTATCTGTGCCAACAGCTCTCAGGCCAAAGGTCGTGTAGAAAGAGCGAATCTGACGCTGCAAAATCGACTGGTAAAAGAGATGCGCTTACAAGGCATCAACACCATCGAAGACGCCAATGCATGGCTTCCCTACTTCATCGCTGACTGCAACCGCCGTTTTGCCAAACCAGCAAAGTTTTCTAAAGATATGCGCCGAAAAGTATACGAATCCAAGCAGGAGTTGGACGATATCTTCAGTTGGCAAGAAACTCGTAAGCTTTCGAAATCGCTGACATTTCAATACGATAAAGTTATTTATCTCATTGAACCGACAGAAGAAAATACACGTCTGGCACACGAACACGTAAAGATATTAGATTACCCAAATGGAGAGATTGCGATTGTTTACGGTCACCGAAAACTGGCTTTCAAAACCTTCGACAAGTTAGAACATGTTCAGCAACCCCAAATCATAGACAACAAGCGTCTAGGTCAAGCCTTGAAGTTTGCCCAGCAAAAACAAGAGGAATTCGAAGCTCAGCAGCAGCGCACTCGAAGCAAAAAAGCCCCGAAACGTCGAACCCAAAAACGGGTGCTGAAAGAGCAACTTAGAGCCATCAACCCAGTACTCACTGAGCCTGATACATTTAAAGCGTCGAGCAATAAAACCTAACCAACCTTCACTCTCGTTTTCTGACCAGGACATTTCTATCTGGGAGAAAAACAGGACATTTTAAATTTGCATTAACAAGAGCATCTAAATTTAACATTTGCCAATTCTGACAATTCCTCTAGATTGATCCTTTTAAATACATTGGCTTAATCACATTTAGTTCTTCTTTTGTCGCTGTATCAAACGGGTCTATCGCATTGACACATATTGTTACATTTTGCATCATGACGCTGAGTCCGGACGGTTATAACTAATTAAACGCATATATAATTTCTATATAAAAAATTTGTCTAAAGAAATCATCATTACACTAAGGCTTTCTTATGGATTATGATGCTTTTACCGTCCTTTTTTGGCGCGTATTCCCAAACGTTAATGCTGGTGCTCAATATTTTCATGTCAACACGGCTACAATTCGCCGTTGGTTATCCGGCAAATACCCAATCAATCCAATGGCTGAAAAGCTGCTCATCATCATATCTTCCTAACGACATTCGCTGGCGTGGTTTTCGTATCGATGAAGAACGTGCGGTGATCATCACGCCAACCGGTCTTGAATTCAGTCCTAAAGAATTGGAATCTTTTGCCTATGCGAAAGATGAATATCAACAAATGATTGAGTTACACGGTCACATGCCTAGCCCGATTTATCGACCAGCTAAAGAGAATGTTTTGCCTTTCCGTGGTGGACGTCGCATGCAAGCTGCACCTTGGATTCCATCCAAGCTTAAACGGTGACGTTAAAAAGCCCGCTAAATGCGGGCTTCTCTAAGTTAAGGCAGTTTACCTAAGAGTTCTTCCCATAGAACTTCACCTTCTCCATTCTCGCCCATATTTACAGGCTCTAAATTGATTCCTTGTTCGTATGTAATAAGCTTTGGTGGGTTTTGAACACCGATCAGGGTTGTTTGAGGCATTGGGAGTAATGGGTAAAATGAAACGTAGAAGATTCTAGTTTCCTTCAGTGTTTCATAATAAGATAATCTTAAGTCATTTACATATTGTATGAATTTACGCGAGTTTCTAAATTGATTGATTGCTCTCTCGTCATCACATCCCCTTGGACTTGATTTAAGATCGCATATCAATATAGCTAAATACTCGTCTTTATCATGATAAATAATTAAATCACTTCGCTTGTTTACGTTTTTTGCGTCCTTGCAAAAAAAATATGACAATCTTCCGTGGGGTTCGGTGTTTTTATCTAGCTCAATAAATATGGAGTTTCTAACTTTTGTTCCACCTTCCATATGCCCTCTAAACAATTTAAGGTGAAGCTTCTTCAACTTAGCTGAAACGTCATCTTCGCAAATAGTAATCCTTCTGCCTGTCTTTATATTAACCTTAACACTAGCGTCGTAGATGCTGTTAATTGAATTTATCATGATACTAAATAATAAACCTCTTTAGACAAGTCCGTTGATTTATTAATCTCATCATTAAATAATTGCATGTGTATGCCTAGCTCATCCACTTGCATTTCATGAATCTTGTGAGTGGATGATGAGTTGACGTACGCTTTTACCTTGTGAGGAGCGATAGTGTCTTCAACTGATAATCCATGCCTTGAAAACAGGTCGTTTCGGTCCTCTGGATCAATGTTAGGAGAGCTCAGCATTACTAATGAATTCAATTCTCGCAATAAATGATCGCTATGGGTTGTAATGATAATTTTTATACCTGTATTTACGATTCTCACAAGCAATTGTGCGAGAGTGCGCTGAGCATCTGGGTGCAAATTCAATTCAGGTTCGTCTATGATTAAAACGTCACCAATCTTAGCTACATGTCTTAAATATAAATCAAGTAGGTATAAAGATTTTGTTGCAGAAGATGCCATATGCATTGGCAGTTCTACCTTATCCCTATTTCTTTTCTTCGTCGGTACGTAATATACACCATTAACAAGAGTTTTATATGTTCCGCCAACAATCTGTCTTAGCTTTTTAAATACATAGTCATGTTCTTTATCAATAAATATTTCACTTTTATTTTTAGCAGTTTCTTGAGCATATCTCATGCTTTCAATATTGCTTCTTATAGGTAAAGAATATCTTGAACGCATCTTTTGTAATAGTGAAAATGGGTTTAACTTCTTGTTGTCTTTTAATTCTACAATGTGGTCAAGAATTGAATGGGCTTGGCTATCTAGGTCTTTGTAAAACATAGCCGAACCAGTTCGCTCTGATGTAATAACAAATGAATTAGGAATGAAAGAACCTAGAATAAGTGAAGATAATGCTTTGTCTAACGCATATTGAACAAAACTTCTCGAAACGTTAGGGTTAATTAAGTTTACTGTGACTGAATGTTCATTATTTTTAGTCTTAATTCTTAGTTCCGTATCACTATCTTCACCGAGCTTAACAATCAGCTCCTTTTCATAAAGTCCAAATTTTTGATTGCATTCCTCTTCAACTGTAAGAGTCACACTACCACTCTTGAATGAATCTTCTTCCGAGTTAAAGACATCTTTCAGTGATGAATTAGAAAATTCTCTAGAAACCTTAGCGACCAATTCTGAAATGTTTGGAGCATCGATAATGCATTCTCCGTCACTAAACAACTGATCTATCGACTCACTATCTGCAACTGAAACTCTTTGAGAACTACACTGTTTAAGGAGTCCATAAATACTATGACTAACGTAGGTTTTGCCCGTATTGTTACGTCCACATATTACAGTGAGGTTCCCCAGTTGAACTTCACCTGAATCGATAAAACCAATTTTCTTAAACGTAAACTTCATTTTTTACCTGATTTAATTACAGTTTTTCGCATTATACGCAACACTAAGTAGTTTTAAAATCATGCTATCGAAATGAAACTTCATGCTCAAACTTAGCTTGCATATTCAACTCATATCAAATATCAAATAGAGATAGCTTTGTAAAGCTAATTGGCGTCTCTTTCAAATCAGTTCAAATTTTATTTCTTAGGTCTAACGCAATCTCTATAATCGTTAACCGTTTATCCAGCTTCCAAAGCGCTGCGATTAACGCTATCAACGTGGGCGAAAAGCCCATGTTGTTGAGCGTGGTCAGAAATTCAGTCACATGAATGCTCTACCCTTAAATTTGATTGCAAAATACTCCAACACATAGCGAAGCATTGCTCTCATCCCTAAAACATCCACTACTACAGCGCCAACGATAAACCAGTAAGGTTGTGGTATATGCTCTAGCGCTTCAAAGCCACGTTGCACCGTTGGCGCGTAATCTGGAATAAACGACAAAAGCAAAGGCATAAACACCACAACCAACACGAAATCATCTTTCCAACCACGGGTTTTCAAGCTGATTTCATCAAGATTTAAAGCTTTATCTTCACTCAGCTCTAACCGATCAATTTTGGCGGTATGGAGCACCTGCTCTATTTCATCCATGCGCTTGAGCGTTGGCTTTTGGTTTTCATTATGCTGCCAAAGCACGGCGAATGAAGACATTGAGTTCATCATTTACGCCAAGCATCTTGGGTTCACTCTTAGTAGATAGCAAAACTACCTGCGGCTTGGTTAATCGCATTAGTTACGTCGTCACTTTTGTCGCTCAATAACAAACTCCATGCCACCACTGTATATAAAGCCAGCCTCCTAGTTATCCTAATCAAAACAGATTACAGCAAGATAGTTTCACTTAAAGCTATGTGACAGGATCACGTAATTGCACGCACTCTTCCCTTTTATACGTGACAAGCTAACGCAACAGGATTAATCACTAGTATTTATTGGGTGTAAAATAACCCACCTTAGACTTTGTAATAAAATTACAAAATCCAAACACAGATACGCACGACAACATTTAATCCTGTTGTAAATCATTGTTTTTAATGACGTTAACCTTGAATGAAAACAATTGTTGATATGTAAGAACACTGAAAGTTTTTCGCGTCCTGTAACGTGTCACGTTTAGTGGGCTAGCGGGAGGAGTTTTAATTGTTAGAGAAATAATTAGTTATAGTGCATTAGATAGACATTAAAAAAGGCAGTCTCCTGCCCTTTTCTATTGCTGTTGTTTTGCTGCGTTCTCGCGAATTTGTGCGGCAACAATCTTAATCGCTTCTGCAGTACTTATCCCCTGCGCCATTAACTTCTGAATTTCTTCAACAGCTTTTTGCTGCTCTGCGTGGCTTAGGCTTAAATCATCAAACATAAAAAAGGCTCCTAAATTTAGGAGCCGACTATATTATGATTTTTGCGAGATTTCTAGTAACTCGTTAGGAAGTTAATGTAGGCACCCATCGAGTTTTCATTCGTATAGCTTGCACCAACATCGAGTTGAAATAAGTTAAGTGGTGACAAGCCGATACCGGCAGTAACGGTGCTGTCGCTGTCATCGTATGCTAAGTTTTTCTTCCAACCTGCACGCAGTTTCAATTGACGCATCAAGTCAAGCTCTGTACCTACTCGCAACATTTGTGTGTTGTCGTCGAAACCGAGGTAGCGCTCTTCTTCTTTTAAATCGTAATCGACACTCAAGGTAAAGTAGTCTGCAACAATACCCGCACCCACCGTATATTGCGGTGCCATTTCATAAGCGTAAGAGACATTCGTTCCTGGGATGTTCTGAGTCTGAATATCGCGTGAAATTAGATTTTTCGCTGAGATACCCGCGCGGATTGGTCCATAGAACCAAAGAAAACCCGCATCCATGTTAAACATGGTTTCGCCACGGCTATTATCACGCAAGTCTTTTAGGTCGTAGTTCTTAATATCAGCTTCGTAAACGTAGGTATAGATTCGCTGCAGTTTTGGCGTCACACCAAATGAAAGGTGTTGTCCTAGAAAAGTCTGATATTTTGCGAGAGAAATACCGGCTTCAGCAACTCCGATACTAACTGCACGTACACGACTATTCTCCGCTTGTTCAATTGGAGTGCTGCCACTACCCAGTTCGGCGGTCGCATGCGATTCGGTGTAAAGTTTGCCAAAGACATTCGCCGCTACATATCGGTTTGGAATAGCAAACGCAACTACACCACCAATATCCAGGTTAAGGCTATCACCATTCAGCTGGTCAATGGCTTTTTGCGCATTCGCCGCATCGCCTTTTTTAACAACGTCTTGCGCAAACTCTAGGTCATCAACGAAGTTACCAGTTTCAGTATAGTTAAAACCGATACTTGGAGTGATCATGCCTACATCATCACTTCGACGATAAATCGCGGTTAAAGCAGGGTTGTAAAATGGAGCCGTTAAAAAGTTTGCCGAAACAACACCGACGCCACCCATAGCATCGCCGCGGGCTTCTATTGCATAGTTAGCTGCGTGAGCTGAGCCGATAGACATGGCCACGGCAAAAGGAAGTAATTTGTATACGGTTTTCATATCAGAGCTAAATAGTTAGTTGCGTTGTTATTCTATCGGCTCATTGTCGCTTAACTTTAGCTATTCCTCTACCGAAACGTCGTACGTTTTACTGATTATTTGCGCTTGTTCAACGATTATCTGTCCTTGCCAACGACGATGCGCCATCGACACGGCTAAAACATAGCGACCAGCGTCGATTTCGTTTAATGGCAGACTGGTTGGATAGTCAGATTCATAGCTGCCGGTCCAAACTTGGTTATACTTGCCATCAACATAGTCATAAAGTGCCGCATTCAATTTTGGCAACGGGCAATTTGGGTTCAGAAGTGCATTTTGTTCGACTTGCCAATGATCTTTAGATGCCCAGCGGACAGTCATATATAGTTTCGGATCGCCCAAAATTAGCCATGAACTCCAAGACTCATTGTTCTCACTAACGATATCGATTCGATATAACCCCATCGCTAACTTATTGCTAATGTTGTAACGCTTTGAATAGGTGATGATCCCTGCTTGATTTTCTCGAATTCGTTCCAAGGAGTTGTCATTTGAAACTGACTTATCGACCCAACGCGTAAGTGAAACGCGCGAGATAGGCAGTGTTGACTGCACTTCTACCGTGGCACGAAATGCATCTCGACCAGGGCTTTGAATTTCTGAACGTTGTACCAGCACACCTTTAAGCCATGACGGAAACGCTTTGTTTCCTAGACCTTTACCACAATCAACTTCCAGAGATTGAATAAGCAGATCATTGAGATGCGGGGCGAGATTGACGTTCTCTTCCAATTGCCAAACTTCAACTAGAGATGAGAACATAGCTGGAAGGTCATTGTTTAACAAATGCTTATGAGTTTGAGTTAATGGCGTATTGCTCTCAAACCACGTTAAGCCTTCCGAGGCGACAGATGCGCTAAACAGCGCACCTGCGATGATCAAACTACGGCGGATCATGCTTTCATCTTGTATCCGACACCACGCAACGTCTCAATCTCTAAGCCAGGCAACTTCTGGCGCAATTGAAGTACGTGTGTATCTACAGTACGAGTTGTTGGGAAATGGTTATAGCCCCACACATGATCTAAAAGCTCGTCTCGAGTGAATACTCGACCAAGATTGCTTGCTAAGAACAGCAATAAATCGAACTCTGTACGCGTTAGTGTGATTGGTTGATCATTAAAAAACACTTCGCGCGTGCTTTTGTCAATAATCAGATTTTCTGTGCGAACTTTGCTGTCATCTTCTTCTAAGCTATCAGGCGTACGTAACTGAGCTCGGATGCGGGCGAAAAGCTCTGCTTCTGCAAATGGTTTAGTTAGGTAGTCATTTGCCCCTGAATCTAAACCCGCCACTTTATCTTTTACGGTCACTAAAGCAGTAAGCAAGATCACTGGGATCTCTTTGATCGCTTTCCACTGCGGTAAGTGTGATACCGAATCGCCATCAGGCAGTTGTCGATCAAGAATTACCAGATCGGATTTTGCCCAGTACTGCTCTACTTCTGCGATGGTTTCTGCGTGGTAACATTCGTACCCTGCTTGTTCAAGGCTAACAAGTAAGCCATCCGCTAAGTTTTTGTCGTCTTCAACGAGAAGCAGTGTTTGTTTCACAAGGTATCTCCAAAATAAACGTTGTTGGCGGTCCAATGAGTGACATCTTACCACCCATTCTTCCTACCATCGAATCAACGATAGTTAAGCCCAAGCCTAAACCACTTTTACTAACAAAAGGCTTACGCAAGTTGCGCCAGTCTTTTTGAGTCAGTTTTCCTTGGTCTATGACACTGAACGTAATCTTTTGATTAGAAGTTTTCACCTCTAATCTTATCGGCTTAACGCCATATTTCACCGCATTTCTAATTAAGTTGTCGAGGCAAGTCCCTAACCAATATACATTAAGTTTTGCCGCGACGTCATGATTGATCACCAGTTCAATTTGCTCATCGAACTCTTCTTCAATCTTAAATTCTAACCATTCCTGTACTGACGGCACCCACTCCGAGGCGAGCGGCTTATTGTCAGACTGCAAGTAATCTTTACTTGCCTCAGCAAGTTGCCTTAAACGTCGCGAGTCCTCGCACAAACGTCTAAATTCATCGTAAACAGATTCAGGTAAATGCTCAAACTCACGCCGAAACCCTTCAACCGTTAACGATAAGCTCGCAATGGGTGTCCGTAGCTCGTGAGTCAGAATCTGCAATACCAACATGCGACTCTTCATCTCTTTACGCTTGGTGTTCCAGCGGTACACCGACCATCCGGCAACCAAGAGAATATTGGCGATCACCAAACCAATCATACTGATTTTTAGTATGTCAGCGTGATCTTCAACATCCCAACAAATGTTTCCGCGTTGGACAAAGCAAGCACCAGAATCTCGCCCTAAGGTAAAGCTTAGACCTGCTTCTGCAACGTTTTTGCTCCACACTGATTCAGGGTAGATATAGTAGCTATCATTTTTGCGTAACCACAGGTCTTCACCTTCGAGAAACATACTCGCACCTGAGATTAAGGCAACGATGGTCTCTTCGCTCATTCTTTGCAGGCGACCAAGTAAGGTGTTCTGGTTTGCCAACGGTCGCTCGCGGATATGCATATACTGCTCTAACGCCGTTACTTGGTCAGGGTGTGTGACAATGTAACGGTTAGCATACGTTCCCCCTCCAGGGTGAATTAACCCGCTACGAGCAAACCACGTAAGACTAAGGTTCGAGCCTTTACACATCGCCCGTGTGAACACTAGTGGCTCGGTCACCAAAGGGCTAAGAGGGAGTTTGCCCGTGCATGACACAGCCAGTTGATACAAGCGTTGAATGTCTTCTAAAGGATAGCTCGATGTCTGTGGCAGCATAGACTGCGGCGTCAGTAAGCGCGTTGGATAATCTGACTGCAACACGCGCACATCATATGAAACTGACGCTTCTGAGGTCTTAAATAAATTAACAAATTTATCAATACGCTCTGGTAGCGTGTCTGCACTAGCGCTCAAAGAAGCGAAGCTAAACAGGCATACCAAAAACTTAATCTTTGTGAATTTCAAAGCAAATCTTATTAAATCAGCTAGTTACCACCAGACGTTGCCATTATGACAACACTTGATGCTCAATGTGTAATATTCGTGTCAATTATAAGTACTCAAATGCACTTTTATTGCAAGATTTATAACATAAAAAAAGGCCAGCATAGCGCTGACCTTTCAATGCTTTAGTTTAGCTTATAGTGCTTTCGCAATAGCGTCTACACTCTCTTTCGCATCACCAAATAGCATTTGCGTGTTCTCTTTAAAGAACAATGGGTTTTGTACCCCTGCGTAACCCGTATTCATTGAACGTTTGAATACAATTACATCTTTAGCATTCCAAACTTCCAATACTGGCATACCAGCAATTGGGCTGTTCGGATCTTCAAGAGCTGCAGGGTTAACCGTGTCGTTTGCGCCAATAACCAATACTACATCAGTTTCTGGGAAATCATCATTGATTTCATCCATTTCGAGTACGATGTCATAAGGTACTTTCGCTTCTGCGAGCAGTACATTCATGTGACCCGGAAGACGACCCGCAACAGGGTGAATACCAAAGCGTACTTCTACGCCCTGTGCACGAAGTTTCTCAGTGATTTCATGTACTGGGTATTGCGCTTGCGCTACCGCCATACCATATCCTGGAGTGATAATGACAGATTTAGCATTTTTCAGCATATCCGCCACATCTTCAGCATTGGTCTCACGGTGTTCACCATACTCTTCATCGCCAGAGATAACCACTTCTTGACCAAAGCCACCAGCAATTACGCTGATAAAAGAACGGTTCATCGCTTTACACATAATGTATGAAAGGATCGCACCAGAAGAACCTACTAACGCACCAGTTACGATCAATAGATCATTGGCAAGCATGAAACCAGCGGCCGCTGCTGCCCAACCTGAGTATGAGTTAAGCATTGAGACAACAACTGGCATGTCAGCACCACCAATTGACGCCACTAGGTGGTAACCAAATGCAAATGCGATCAATGTCATCACGATCAACGCAAACATACTGCCATCTGCTTTTACGAAGTAGATCATC
This sequence comes from Vibrio panuliri, assembly GCF_009938205.1. NCBI lineage: Bacteria > Pseudomonadati > Pseudomonadota > Gammaproteobacteria > Vibrionales > Vibrionaceae > Vibrio > Vibrio panuliri. The sequence goes on from NZ_AP019655.1 coordinate 853,232, forward strand.
AGTAGCGTTGAAACTACGATAGCCGCTAGATTCATCTTGTGCTTGTGAGGTAGGTTTAATGGTGAAGAAGAAATCACACCACGTAACTTACCAAAGGCAACAATTGAGCCTGTAAAGGTCACGGCACCGATGAATACACCAAGGAATACTTCCACAAGGTGAATAACGTGTTCAGCATGAATACCAGCCGCATCGATTGACACAGGTGGTGGTGGCGCTAGGTAACTGTTGTAACCAACCAACACTGCCGCCAAACCTACAAAGCTGTGAAGAATCGCAACCAGTTCTGGCATCTCTGTCATTTCTACTTTCTTAGCGTAGAAAATACCGATCGAACCACCAATGACCATCGCAACGATGATCCATACGAAGCCTTGTGCATCAGGGCTGAAAATGGTCGCGATTAACGCAATCGCCATACCAGCGATACCATAATAGTTACCAGAGCGCGCTGATTCCTGTTTAGATAGGCCGGCTAAGCTTAAGATAAAAAATATAGCAGCAACAATGTAAGCTGCTTGTACTAGTCCTGCAGACATTCCCTGTTACTCCTACTTATCTTTACGGAACATTTCAAGCATGCGCTTGGTCACGGTGAAACCACCAAAAATGTTGATACTGGCGATTAGAACCGCAATAAATGACAAGAATGTCACCATGCCATTACCTTGACCAATTTGCAGCAACGCGCCCACTACAATGATGCCTGAAATTGCGTTAGTTACCGACATTAAAGGAGTGTGAAGCGCATGCGTCACGTTCCAAACCACGTAGTAACCAACCACACAAGCAAGCACAAATACGGTAAAGTGCGCTAAGAACGCTGCTGGAGCAACGGATGCAACCCATCCAAAAGCCGCCAATGCAACACCAAGACCAACGACTTTCTTAACTGGAGAGACTGGCTCTTCCACTTTCTTCTCTGGCGCAGGTGCCGCTTGTGGTTTTTGCTCTGGTTGAGCCGACACTTGAATTGGTGGCGCAGGCCAAGTGACTTCGCCTTCTTTAACTACTGTCACACCGCGAAGAACAACGTCTTCAAAATCGATGTCGATGTTGCCATCTTTTTCTTTACAAAGTAGCTTCATCAAGTTGACAAGGTTAGTCGCATATAACTGAGAAGATTGCGTTGGCAAACGTCCAACCATATCAGTATAACCAACCACTTTGACGCCATTTGCAGTAGTAATGACCTGATCAGCAACGGTATATTCGCAGTTACCGCCGTTCGCTGCTGCTAAGTCGACAATCACACTACCCGCTTTCATGCTATCAACCATTTCTTTGGTAATTAGCTTCGGCGCAGGGCGTCCTGGGATCAGCGCGGTGGTTACGATGATATCAACATCTTTTGCTTGCTCAGCATATAGCTCGGCAGCTTTCTTGTTGAACTCATCTGACATTTCTTTCGCATAGCCATCACCTGAACCCGAGTTTTCTTGGAAATCCACTTCCAAGAACTCAGCGCCCATTGATTGAACTTGCTCTTTTACTTCTGGGCGTACGTCAAACGCGCGAACAATAGCCCCAAGGCTACCCGCTGCGCCGATTGCCGCAAGACCCGCAACACCAGCACCTGCAACCAGTACTTTCGCTGGCGGAACTTTACCAGCAGCCGTAATTTGACCGGTAAAGAAGCGTCCGAACTCGTGTGCGGCTTCAACAACTGCGCGGTAACCTGCAATATTCGCCATTGATGACAACGCATCAAGCGCTTGAGCGCGAGAGATACGAGGTACAGCATCCATTGCTAACACATTGATGTTCTTACTTGAAAGTTGTTCCATCAACTCAGGGTGTTGGGCAGGCCAGATAAAGCTGACTAACGTTGCACCGTCATTCAACAATGCAAGCTCATCAACACCATTTTCACTATCGATAATAGGTGCGTTAACTTTAAAAATGATATCGGAGTTCCAAGCTTCATCTTTCGATACTACTTTCGCTCCTGCGGCTTCAAATGAGGCATTGTCGAAACTCGCCAACTCCCCTGCGTGGGTTTCAACGACAACATCGAAACCTAACTTTATAAGCTGCTCAACCGACTTCGGTGATGCAGCCACTCGCGTTTCTCCAGCGAGTATTTCTTTTGGCACACCAATTTGCATAGCTATTCCTTGACTATTGGCACAATGATTATTCTTTTTTAAACTAACGAGAGCACGAATTTCAAGCATTTTGTAATAAAAATACAAGAATTGCTTGGCTCGAATTAGAACTACCCATTAATTTTGCAATTTTCGATGTAATCAAACAACATTTTCTGAGCTAAAACAGGTCTAACCAGATCGCAAAAAAGAGAAGAAAAAACAAAGGATTAGTTTTATGAGCATAAAAAAAGAACCATCAGCATAGCGGCTAATGGTTCTTAACTATATGACATCTATCAAATCACGCCATACTAATCGAAAATTTGCTCGTTCATTTGATCAATAAACATCTGCGCCTTTTTGAGCATAAACTCATCAGCATCTGAACAGCTTGAAAGTACGTCCGAACGGATAAAACGGTGCGTCTTCAACTCTCCGTCAATTTCTTTTTCGATACGACCTGCAATGCGGTACTGCCCCGATTCTTCAATCGCTTCTTGATAGATTAGAAAACCTTTGTATTCGATAGGTTCCACTTCAACTTTGGCTTTGTCTGACTTGTTACCGCCAAACAGACGAGAAAATAGTCCCAAGTTAGCTCCTTAACGTTTTTTTAGTATTGGCTTTTCGAACCACTCTAACTCAGCATCCTCATCAAAGCGAGGCTTAGTAAAGACAACCGGAAACTCATCTGTTCTATTGCTTCTGCGATCGTCAAGTATCATCCCTTTTGCAGAGGCCACGGCCGTTTCGGCATATTGCTTAAGTGTCAGAAGGCGCTCTTCAGATAAAGTAGAGAGAAAATCAATATCATGACGTATGTAAACTGGACGCAACTGAATCAATGCCAAGCAAGCGAGATCCGCAAGCTGATCGTGGTCAAACACCTCTGTGTATTCCGGCTTCCCCAACACTTGCCCAACTAAGTTTTCCATATAGTTGTGTACATCTTCACTTATCTGCATGCTGATATGCTCCTTCTATAACATACTGATTTTAACTTATTGCTAGCGAGACTTTTCGACCGGATGAAATCCACACTATCGTTACCAAATTTAGTTGAAGCATCTCTGATTCGAAACAAAACTTTGCGAAATGTTCACGCGAATCCACAATTTTGAGCGAATTAGTAACTAAAAACACTTGGAAAATCATTTAATACCGTTATCCTTGACGCTTCAGTAGTATTACTTGATACCAAGGGTCCATCAATTCCATGTCATTCTCAATCGTAACAGCTAGTTGGTTTCGATTTATATTTCCTCTCGGATTGATGCTTTTGGTAGCGTTTGGCCAAGACAATGTTAATTCTGTCATTCTAGCTAACCAAAGTATTAGCTTAACCTTACCCTACGTATTATTTGCAGCATGCGTGATTTTGGGCCATGTGTTTAAACAAAGTCGCTGTGCGATGATCGCCTGCGCCATGTTGCTCAGCTATTGGGTGATTCAAAATTACCTACAAGCCTCTCTTTCAACCGGCACCACCTTACTTGAACTCTCATTGCTCGCCTTCGCCTTACCGGGTGCTTGCTTAGCGATTTATTTGTTTAAAGATAACACCATCAGAAGTCGCAGCTTTTTCGGCTATCTTTTCTTATTAGTGTTGTTCGTACTTTGGAGTCAACTTGCCTTACGGTATGCCGCAGAGTCTGGTTTTGACTTGGCGAATTACCCTCTACTGCATGTGGAAAAGCAGATTTCACGTTTGCCAATGGTGATAGTGTTATATCTAACCGCGATTGTGCTCTCCTGCGCCATATTGGTGCTACGTTACAACCGAATTGTTGATGCGGCGGTCTACTCTTCTATTTTGCTTGGGTCAGCAACGTTTGTTTTCTTTCATATTAACTATGTATCAAGCGCCCTTTTCAGCCTTGCTGGCTTGTTGTTGCTAATTTATCTGCTCTCAGCTAGCTATGAACTTGCGTTTACAGACCGATTAACTGGTATTCCAGGGCGACTTGCGCTTGAGTCTGATCTTAAGCACCTTGGCCGTAAATACTCAATTGCGATGCTCGACATCGATCACTTTAAGTCATTTAACGATACCTATGGTCACGACACAGGGGATGATGTTCTTAAGCTTGTTGCGAGTAAATTACGACGTGTACGTGGCGGGGCGAGAGTTTACCGCTACGGAGGTGAAGAGTTCACTGTCCTATTTAAGGGTAAATTAGCAGAAGACGCATTTGAGCATTTAGAAGAGTTGCGCCGCGATATTGCCGACTATGAACTAACGATTCGCGATGTCACTGAACGCCCAAGAAGTAACCGTAAAGGCAGCAAAAAACGCGGTAAGGCAAAAGAGAAAAACACGGTCTCACTGACCATCAGTATCGGTTTGGCCGACAGTTACGATGAGAAGAACACGCAGAAGATCATTAAGTCGGCAGACCAAGCTCTATACGAAGCAAAAGGCAATGGACGTAACTGTACCGTGGCTGCTCGCGAGTTAACCAAAGACTTCAAAGGAAACTGCGCGAAGTATATTGAGTAAGATGCGACTACTGCTGATTAAAGTAAACAACAATACTCCCACCTTTTAACGCACTTCCGTAGTTCAAGTTCAGACCAATACCAATGTTCTCTATCCATTCAGAATCAAACGGTGGTGTCATCAACCATCCCAAAGACGCTTCATAGTAGTGGTTTGTCGTCAGTGGCCCACTCGCTCCTCCACCGATATCAACCCGTTTAATACTTGAAAACAACGATTGAACGCTGTTACCCCAGTGACTTACCGTATAGAAAGCCTCAATTCCGTTGGATATATACCATCCCTTAGGACCGGCTAAATCACCTTCGTTTGCCTCCCCCCAAGCAACCCCTTGAAAATAGTGCGCGGAGCTAAATGCGTTCCAACTGCCCCATGCAGTGTCTGTATCGTACTTTAACTTAATGTGTGGTTCATACGATAGCGCCCATGCACTGGTGTTAAACAAGACATCATCGAGGAGTGTTTTTATCACCAGCTCGCTTGCACGCGTTCTATAGTCGTGATCATTATGGAAGTACTGCAAATGAACCCCTATCCCGGGGATCAATTGCCAATCATCGCTTAATTGATACTGATAACGGTAAGCTGCATAACCACCAATGATCGTTTCACGTTGGTAGTCAGGTTCAAGATCCGGCGTATACTCTACGCTTTGCCCCGAGCTTAACCCGGATAGTCGAAGAAACAACTGTGAGTTTTGACTTAGCCCATAATCTGCTAAATCGAGTGTATACGGAAGGGAGAGCCCAACAAGATCACGTCGATACTCGAGTGACTGGTCGGATCCGATTTGATCGTTATTAATATTGAGCAACTTATTGGGATCGAAACTTTTCACCCCAAGCGTTAAGGCTTCGCTGTCAGACATAACAATGCCAGCGGAAAAAGCTTGCTCAACATAAGTTTTTGCTGCGTTGAAGCTTCTAGCTTCAACAGGCAGCGTTACCGCAATACACAACGGTAATAAAAGAGCAAACTTAGACATTAATTAATTTTCTTGTAATTCCATCGAAGGGTCATATACCACATAGCGGTTTCTGCCCTGTCGTTTCGCTTGATAAAGCGCTTTGTCCGCCATGTGGTACAGTTGATCTGGCGTCTCTCTGCCGTTAGGTTGAATACTCACCAAACCTTGTGACACCGTAACACACTGCGAAACTTGACTGAACTCATGCGTAATCGCTTGTTTTTCTAATGCCGATTTTATCCGCTCTGCTTGTAGCTCAGCTTGATACACATCACTGTGCCCAAGCAAAATCACAAACTCTTCACCGCCATAGCGCCCTACCACTTCACCGTTACGAGAGAACTGCTCTTTCAGGGTCGCCGCAATCTGGATTAAACACTGATCACCTTGGATATGACCATAGTTGTCATTATATGGCTTGAAGAAATCAACATCGAGCAGAATCACGGCCAAGGCAACAGAATGACGGCCATGAACAGAGATCATTTCACTAAGCTTCTTATCGACATCACGACGATTGCGCACTTTCGTCAAGCCATCTTCACTGGCGAGCCTTTCTAACTCTTGATTCACACGAGCCAATGCCAAGGTTTTTTTGTTCAATTGATTCCGCATAAACGCGATGCGCTGCATGGCAGTAAGCTTGGCTCGCAACACCAATTTATCAACAGGCTTAACAAGATAGTCGTCTCCTCCCGATTCGATTGCGTTAGCGATAATCTCAGGCGCATCGTGAGAGCTAAGAAAGATGATCGGAATCCATTCTGGGTAGTGTTCTCGAATTTTGCACGCGACTTCAAAACCATCCATTTCTGGCATGGTAATGTCAAGCAACACCAAGTCTGGCTCAAACTGAGGGTAGAGTTCTAATGCTTGCCTTCCGGATTCCGCCATCTCAACTACATGTCCGAGTTGCTTCAACCTGATTGCAAGTTGCATACGTTCCATTTGAACGTCATCCACCAGCAGTATTTTCATTGTTGACCCTGTTATTTCCAATTGAGACATCCTTCCATAAACTGGGAACTAAATCAGTTAGTTAAACTTAAGCATACTTTAGACGTCTCAAATCCTCCACTAAGGTTGACATTTATTGTAGAAAAACTAGCATTACGCGGCATATACAACGTAAAGAGAAAAGACTATGTCTGACGTGACTCCATCTGAGAAAAAAACCATCGATTTGTCTAATGTTTCGGCTGAACTTCGCCAAGTTATTGAGTTTGACGGTGTTCCTGAAGCGATGTACGAGATGGTTGTATCTATCCATGAAGTGTCTGAAGAAGCAGTTCGCGAATCATGGAATGAGTTACCAAAAAGTGCACAAAACATTTTAGATAACTTTGAACAGTTTCACGCACTTGTTTCAGTTAGCCAGGCATTCGCTGGTCTAAATGTGATGGAAGAGTTCCCAACACTGAACCTGCCACAAGATATGACTGATGAGCAGAAAGATGATTACCGCGCTTCACTACTAGACCAAGTTCTTCACAACTGTGTGAAAGACATGGTTAAGCAGATCAAAAAAGCACGCCGTGATCCAATTCTAAAACGCGATTTTACCGACGTGTTCGCTAAGTAATATCGCTACAAGTAAAAAGCCGCTAGCAAAACTAGCGGCTTTTTGTGCATAGAAACGCGTAGCTTAATGCGATATCGCAATATCACGTTGCGTCACACTCACACCCTTGATTTGGGCATAGACTGTCATCCCCACCTCAAGCGCCAGCTCTTCTTTTGCCCAAGTTGTAATTGTCGCCCACAAATCACACCCTTCTGCGAGCTTTAACTTCACTGAAACACTCTGTCTATGGTCACCAAAACGGTGCGTTTCAATATCGGAGATCTCAGCATGAAGGACGTTACGAATAGAACTTCGTTCAGGTTTATCTAAGTTAATCGAGACATCATTAGCGCGAACTTGTAGCCGTACACGGCTATTTATATCCGCTTCAACTTTTTGCACCCAAAGCATGACGTTAGGCGCAAGTTCAAGACCAGACAGCGCATACTCTTCAATTTGTTCAACGAGCTTTGCTTCAAACAGCGTACTTTGCTCTGCAAAAGATTGCCATGGACGCATTGCTTTAGAAGCCCACACCTGCTCGATCGGCCCCGTTGTTACTGCCCGACCTTTATCAATCACCACTACATGATCCGCAAGGCGGATAATTTCATTTAAGCTATGCGTCACGTACAAAATCGGAATATTGACGTTGTTGGCAAGATGCTCAAGAAACGGTAAAACTTCTCGCTTACGTGGCAAATCCAGTGAAGCGAGTGGTTCATCCATTAGCAAAATATCGGGTTTCGATAGTAGCGCCCTGCCAATTGCGACGCGCTGTTTTTCCCCGCCGGAGAGTTCAACAGGATAACGGCGTAGCAATGCTCTCAATTCAAGTAAATCAATAATTTGCTCAAAGTAGTCATGGTCTACACGCTTCACACCATAGAGTAGATTTCCCTTCACGCGATAGTGGGGAAACAAACGTGACTCTTGAAACACATACCCAACTTTACGCTCTGGGGTTGGGATATTGATCCCTTGTTGGTGGCTAAACAGCACCCTTTGGTTTACTTCAATATGACCCGTTTTCGGCTGGGTCAGCCCTGCAACAACATTGATCAGCGATGTTTTGCCTGCACCTGAGCGACCAAAAATAGCCGTAATGCCTTGCGCGGGCAGTTCAACGTTAATATCAAAATGTGCATCACCCAACGTTTGGGTAAACTCAATCGCTAGCTTACTCATCGCTTTGCCCCCAACCTTTTGGCACATTGTCTCGCCAACCACTCAGAAACAAGCAGTGAGCCCAGCGCAATCGCGATGGAAATTGCACATAATCGCATCGCTTCAAGTTCAGAACCGGGAGTTTCGATAAAGGTATACATGGCGAGTGGAATGGTTTGTGTTTCACCGGGGATGTTGGATACAAAGCTAATTGTCGCACCGAACTCGCCCAAACTACGGGCAAATGCCAGCATAGTACCGGTGATAATGCCCGGCAAGGTTAAGGGTAAAGTAATGGTAAAAAATACTTTCAACGGTGATGCGCCGAGTGTCGATGCCGCCTGCTCTAACTTGGCATCAACACCTTCAAAACTAAGCCTTACCGCTCTTACCATCAAAGGAAGTGCCACAACCACGCTTGCCAACACCGCCCCTTTCCAGTTAAACGAGAATGTAAGACCAAACGCTTGATACAACCATTGCCCAATGATCCCCTGTCGCCCCATGGTAACGAGAAGGAGATAACCAATGACAACTGGCGGCAATACTAACGGCAGGTGTATCACACTATCGAGAATCGACTTGCCTACAAACTGCTTCTTTGCTAGTAACCACGCAAGACCAACACCAATTGGAATTAACCATGCAACAGCGTACAAAGAGACTTTCAGACTTAAGAATAAGGCTTGGTATTCGTATTCTGACAGCAAATCTAACCCTCTAATTAAAACCAAAGCGGGTCAGCACACGCTTGGCTTGATCACTCACTAAATACTCGGCAAATGCCGCAACATCGCTCGATTGGGTAAGCTCCACCAACGGATAACGTATCGGATCGTGAGTCTTGTCAGCGAACGTATGAACAACACGAACTTTGTTAGAAATCAAAGCATCAGATTGATAAACAATGCCAAGCGGCGCTTCTTCACGTTCAACCAGTGTCAACGCAATACGGACGTTGTTTGTTGGCGCAAGGTGCTGGCTGAGACCACTCCATACCCCCAATGATTCCAGAGATTGCTGTGCGTATATACCTGCCGGCACCGCGTTAGGTTGACCAACCGCCAAACGGCCGCCATTAAGAGCTGCCATCCAAGAGTTAACTTGGGCGACATCGAGCTGCACCGCACGGCTAGAGGCGGAAACCACCACTAATTGGTTGTGAGTAAAATCGTGAATGAACTGCGGATTGGCGATCCCCTTTTGGGCAAGATGCTCAACCCAACGCTCATTAGCAGAGATAAACAAATCTGCTGGCGCGCCTTGTTCGATTTGACGAGCGAGGGAAGACGAGCCGCCATAAATTGGGACGATTTTAATCTTATGCTTACTTTGGTAGTCGCTTATCAACTCGTTTAGCACATTGGTCAATGATGACGCCGCGTAAACTCGGATACTATTTTCGCTTGCAAGCGCCCCTTGAGGTAAAGAGGCGAAAACCGTTAGCACAAATGCCAACAGTGAGTCTTTAATTGTTCTTAACATGGGTTCTACTTGCCTAATCCCGGCCAAAGTCGCTCTAAGTTTAAATGTTCTTCAATTGCGTCAGCAATACGATTGATCGCTCGCTCTTGATTGGCATGATGATCCACTACAGAGACATTGCTACAACCCATCCACTCACAAAGTAGTGAGAAGGCCTGTGGGTCATCAAACACCCCGTGCAAATAGGTGGCAAAAATCTGACCACACGCACTTACCGCACCATCAAGTGTACCATCTGAAAGCGTGATCGGTTGAACTTCGTTAATATCGCTCACGCCGGCATGAATTTCATACCCTGATACGCAAGCATTCTGACCGAGTAGGCCCAGTGTCCCCGTCACACGCGTCAGCTTTTTGTTTTCTGTCATTGTCGTCGCGAGATCTAAATAGCCAAGCCCCTCAGTCACACCTGGCGCACCTTCGATGCCAAGGGGGTCGGCAACACTGCGTCCCAACATCTGAAAACCGCCACAAATCCCGATAACCTTACCACCAAAGCGTAGGTGTCGAGCAATCTCTTTGTCCCACCCTTGGCTTCGTAAGTAGACAAGATCAGCGCATGTCGACTTTGAACCAGGCAGAATAATCACATCAGCCCCCGAGAGAGACTGACCTTTGCCGACATATTGCAAATCAATATCTGGGTTCTGTCGTAGGGCATCAAAGTCGGTATGGTTACTGATTCGGGTGAATACCGGCACCTTAACCACGAGCTTAGCTGTGCCAGCAAGTTGCTGTTGGCTATCAATCGCATCTTCTGCTTCAAGATCAAAACCATGTAAATATGGCAGTACGCCAATCACAGGTTTGCCGGTCTTCTCTTCTAACCAGTCTAACCCCGATTGCAGCAACGCAATATCACCTCGAAAACGGTTAATCACAAAACCAATCACGCGGTCTTGTTCACTTTTCGATAATAACTCTAACGTGCCATACAGATGGGCAAACACCCCCCCCCTGTCAATATCAGCGACGATAATCACCGGAACATCCGCTTTTTCAGCAAATCCCATGTTCGCAATATCGTTCGCTCTGAGGTTAATCTCTGCTGGGCTACCTGCCCCTTCAATCATGACGGCTTCATAGTCAGCCTGTAATCGAGAGAAGGAGTCCATCACCGTATTTATAGCGACAAGTTTATAGTCGTGATAGCCAGTTGCTTCCATATTCGTCAGCGCTTTACCTTGCAGGATGACTTGCGCGCCAGTATCTGAATTAGGTTTTAATAATACCGGATTCATGTGAACGCTCGGCTCAATATGACAAGCTGCTGCTTGTACCGCTTGAGCTCGGCCAATTTCACCTCCATCTTTGGTAACCGCACTGTTAAGCGCCATATTTTGCGGCTTAAACGGCGCTACTTTAACGCCTTTTCTCGCCAGTACTCGACATAAGCCCGCCACTAAGACGCTTTTCCCTGCATCCGAGGTCGTGCCTTGAACCATTAGTGCTTTTAGAGGTGATTGCATTTTAACCAGCTATCTATTTGATTAAGTTGAAAGAATCATATCGACTTTCCCAAGCCATTACTAACAAAAACATGAATGGAAAATGAATCCACCAATCAGCATTGGTTCACATTCACTGTTGTTTAATAGCACCATCAAGCAAGGGCGTAGTGCCCAAACATATTACTAAGGAAACAACATGAAAAAAATCATCGCTATTGCTGCTCTTATCCTAGCTCCTACCGTTGCACTTGCAGGCGGAGACCACCAAAAACATAACCCTGTTCAATACAAAGGTCCGGTTGAACTAACAAACCTCACTCAACTTCTTGCCGATAGTTCAATGTTCACTGAACAAAAAGTCGTTGTGGAAGGTAAGCTGGTACGTCAAATCAACCACGAAAAATTCATTTTCAGTGATGGTCAAGCAGAAGTACAAGTTGAACTGGATGACGACATCAATCTAGCACAACCACTTGATGCGACCACCCAAGTACGTCTTTTTGGCGAGTTTGAGGGGGGTAACACGCCTGAGATTGAAGTAGACCGCGTTCAAGTGCTATAAATCGCTAACATTTAAGGTTAAAATATTCGAAAGTTAGGCCTGCCAACGCAGGCCTTTTTCGCGTATTTGAAGCTGATCGTTGGAGATTCAACTTGAAGAAACCTGTCCTATTAGCGGCTTTAGCGAGTACATTACTTGCACCAGCGGCCCTAGCTAACAATTTTAACTACAACTTTTTAGAGTTTCGTACCGCCATGGACCCGCGCTTTTCTGGTGTTGAGTTCAATGCGATGCTGCTTGAAAACGTGCATGCTATCGCTCGTGTCGACAGTCAATTTGAAGGTGATGCAGACCTTGCTGGTGGTTTAGGTTTTAATGGTCCAATTAACCAGTTCGCTGATGTTTTTGGCCAAGCGTTAATTCATAGCATTAGCTACCCAGATTCAGAAAACCGTGATCGCGAGACAGTCGCAGAGTTTAATATCGGTTTGAGAATGTGGCTAACTGATCAGTTTGAAGCAACGACTCGCGTTGGTCGCCTAGATGAAAGTTCAGTGTTCCACGCGGGCATTCGCTTCCACTCTACACAGCAACTCTCTCTTTCTGCGGAAACTCGTAACTCGGGTATTTATGGACCGCAGATGGCAATGTCAGTCCGTTTCCAGTTCTAAGAGCCGGACTTCTAAGCTAATTGCAGTACTAAAACGCGTCTTCAGTTTACAAGAACACAACATTAGCACTGCAATTAGCGTGATCAAAGTCACTTTACCAACTCGTTTAATGCACAATATATGCAAACCGTCTGTTATTCTGATTATGCACTTATGTGATGTAATGGAAGGATGTATATGTCAGTGCTATCAATTAAAACAAAACTAATCTTAGCCTTTGTCATTGCCATTTTAGTTATGACCACCGTTCAAACATACCTAACTGGCAGTAAGATTCAAACCGAAACACAACGTTCAATCACCCAATACGGTAACACGCTACTCGACGGTCGAGTGGATATCATGGAGCAATGGATTAATTCCAAAGTCAATGTAATTCGCTCAGCAACAGATGCATTTACTCATCAAGGGGAACCTCAGTCTTACCTCGCTCAAGCAACCAAATCGGGTAATTTACGCATCGTTTATGCCGGACTATCAGACGGTCAGTTTATTATGGGCGTTAACCTAGACCTGCCAGAAGGTTTCGATCCACGCACCCGCGGTTGGTATAGCGATACTATCAACAGCGGAGCAGTTAATGTCACCGAGCCCTACCTTGACGCGTCGTCAAACAAATTGGTTGTCACCATAGCAGAAGCGTTTTCCTCAGGCGAAGTTAAGGGTGTGATCGGCGCGGATGTCGAAATTGGCGCCCTTGTGAACAGTGCCGTTCAACTGGATGACCAAGGCGTCACTGCCTTTATCTCCAATAGTAAAGGCATGATCGTCGCACATCAAAACCAATCACTTGCACTTGATGAGCTCGCGAGTATTTCTCCTGATCTAAATGCCGACGTCATCAGCAAGCTTGCTCAATCTACACAACTTGTTGATGCGGTTATCTCGGATGCCGAGGTACTGATCACCTCAAAAGCCATCGCAAATACTGACTGGTTTTACACCATTGTTATCGATAAAGAGCATGCGTTTGCGTCTCATCAGGCAATGATTGGTCAATCGATTTTGATGGGGGCTGGGCAAGTGCTGATCATTGCCTTTATCGCATTTGTGATCGTTAAAAAGACACTCGCGCCAATCAATAATCTTACTGACTCGATGCACGATCTTGCTCAAGGCAACGGAGATTTAACTAAGCGTATCGAGGTACAAGCTAATGATGAAATCGGCGCATTGGCAAAAGAGGTCAATGGTTTTATAAGCAAGTTGCAAGAAATCGTCCACGATATTTCTGACTCATCACGAGAGTTAGATAGTCGTTCAGAGGTGAGCACTAAACTTGCGTCAGAGATCAGTGACTCACTGTCCGCCCAGCTCAACGAAATATCGCAAATTGCCACTGCTGTGCATGAAATGTCAGCCACCGCTGAAGAAGTCGCAAGTAACGCACAAATGACCGCCAACTCCGCTTTGAGCTCAACAGAAAACTGCGAAGAAGGTAAACGCGTCATTCAGCGTAACCAAAACTCAATCACGACTTTGGCAAGTCAGTTAGAAAACGCAGCGTCGGTGGTCACTCAACTGGAGCGCAATGCTCAAGACATTAATACAATCATCTCCACCATCAGTGACATCGCGGAACAGACCAACCTACTCGCACTCAATGCAGCAATCGAAGCGGCGCGAGCTGGCGAACAAGGGCGTGGTTTTGCCGTCGTGGCTGATGAGGTGCGTGTTCTTTCGCAACGTACTCACAGCTCAACACTTGAAATACGCCAAATGATCGAAAGCTTGCAAAAGAACAGTCTGGAAGCGGTAAGTTCAATGACACAGAGTCGTGATCTTGCAGGCTCAAGCGTTGAAGATGCGAATAGCGCAACTGAAGCGTTAGACAAGATTACTCACTCAATTCAGGAGATTTCTGAAATGGCTTCGCAGATTTCCGCAGCGGCCTCTGAACAGAGAACTGTCACAGAAGAAGTGAGTAAAAATATCCAACAAGCCAATGATATTTCTTCATTACTTTCTGGAGAAGCGCAAAACTCCCGCTCTTTGTCTCAGGATTTACGACAAATTGCGATGAAGCTCAATCAACAAGTAAATTTGTTTAAGTACTAAAATCTTTACACTTTAAAGCCTCTGTTTACAGAGGCTTTTTTTATTGATTAAGTAAACAATATCACGTTTCTGCACGCCGCTTTCTCATTAACTTTGCATACATATTACATCTAGGTTAACGAGCAATATAATTTTGTTTAATTTTATAAAGCTGAACGATTAAAATGGTCACATGTAAACTTAAAATGGTTTACACACTGTAAAAAATAAATGTAAATGAATAGTGAGATTAAGATCATACATATAAAATTATCACCTACATTTGTATTTCTGCGCTCTGGTATTCTCGATTCGATTCCCTGTCTCGTATTGGAAAATACATATGTCCGCGCTATCAATAAAAAATAAACTTACCATTGCGTTTGTGCTCGCCATTCTCGTTATGACAACCGCACAAACTTATATAACCGGTTCGCAAATATTTGCTGAAACGACCCGCTCTATTAATCAATATGCTACCACCCTGCTTAACGGCAGCGTTAATAGCATGGATCAATGGATAAAAGCGAAAATCAATGTTGTTCGTTCCACTTCTGACGCTTTTATTGAACCTGACCAAGCTAAAGCATATTTAGCGACCGCCTCTAAAGCAGGAGACTTCCGAGTCGCTTATGCTGGACTAAACGACGCACAGTTTATTCTTGGCATCGACCTTGGAACACCTGAGGGTTACGACCCTCGTGAACGCGACTGGTATAAAGACACCATGCGTGTGAACGGCGTTAACATCACAGAACCTTATTTCGATGTTCAATCTAATCGCTTAATTATGACCATCGCTCTTCCATTTAAAGAGGGAAATATTGGTGGTGTGCTCGGTGCTGACGTCGAAATTGACAACCTAGTTAAAGATGTCGTGGATCTTAAAGTTGAGGGTGTAGAAGCGTTTATTACCAACAGCAAAGGTAAAATCGTTGCTCACAAAGACAAGCAACTTACTCTAAAAGAGATTGAAAATATCTCGCCAGATTTGACAGCGGCACAAATTACCAAACTGGCACAAAGTCAGGAACTGGTTGAAACAAACATTTCTAACACCGATGTATTAATTACCTCGATGGCCGTACCTAACACTGACTGGTACTACACTATTGTTATCGACAAAGCTCATGCATTTAAATCACAAGAAGAGTTACTTGGACAATCCATTATGATGGGTCTAGCGCAAGTATTGCTTATTGGTGTTATTGCGTTTGTGATCGTTAAACGCGCGCTAGCGCCTTTAAACAACCTTAGTGACTCAATGAAAGACTTAGCAGAAGGTAACGGTGACCTCACTAAGCGCATTGAGGTAAACACAAAGGATGAGATCGGTATCCTAGCTAGCCAAGTCAACGCCTTCATCGCGAAACTGCAAGAAATTGTTCAAGATATCTCCAACTCTTCAAACAATCTTGGCAATCAGTCTGAGGTGAGCACCAAGTTGGCAATTGAACTGAGTGATTCTCTGGCAACGCAGTTAAACGAAGTGTCACAAATTGCGACGGCAGTTCACGAAATGTCTGCAGCAGCAGAAGAAGTGGCAAGTAACGCTAAGCAAACCGCAGATTCTGCATTCAGTTCAACAGACCATTGTGATCAAGGTAAACGTGTCATCCGCCGTAACCAAGATTCGATCACCACATTGGCTTCACAGCTAGAAAACGCAGCAAAAGTGATCGGTCAACTAGAACGTAACGCTCAAGACATCAATACCATCACGTCAACGATTAGCGATATCGCTGAGCAAACTAACCTACTCGCCCTTAACGCGGCAATTGAAGCTGCTCGTGCAGGCGACCAAGGCCGTGGCTTTGCGGTTGTTGCTGATGAAGTTCGTGTCCTTTCACAACGTACGCACAGCTCTACGGTTGAAATTCGTGAAATGATTGAGAGCCTGCAGAGAAACAGCTTGGAAGCCGTTGAGTCGATGACTCGTAGCCGCGACCTAGCAGCATCAAGTGTTGAAGATGCCAACGACGCAACTGAAGCACTAGAGAAGATCACCATTTCAATCCAGCAAATTTCTGAAATGGCGTCACATATCTCTAATGCCTCGTCTGAGCAGCGTACCGTGACAGAAGAAGTGAGCAAAAATATTCAACAAGTTAGCGATATCTCTACTCACTTAAGTCAAGAAGCGCATAGCTCTCGTTCACTGTCAGAAGATTTACGCCAAATCGCTGTGCATTTGGATCAACAAGTCAATCTATTCAAATACTAATTAATATTTGAGCCCACAAAAACAAAGCCCCGCTATTATCGCGGGGCTTTTTAGTGGAGAAAAATCAACGCGTCACCAATTGCCTTGGAACCAGTTCAACCCCGGCCTCATAGCGTTTTGCTGCAGCGTTTAATGCTAATGCCAGTGCACTATCTGCAATGATTTCAAACTGCTGAGGCAACGAGTTCACTTTAAACGGCAGAAAGTCCAACAGCCTATTGTCTCCAAAGGTCGCCAACTTTATTTTTGCCGCTATGTTGGGATGTATCAGTAACTCATCAAGCACCCCTTCAAGTAAGGTGTACGATGTGGTAACGATAGCTTGAGGCAAAGTGTCTTGCTCAAGCCATTGACTAAAAATCCGTTTGCCTTCGTCACGATTAAAGTGACTTCCATAACCCACCATCACATCGAGATTCTTCTCAGCAGCCACGGCTCGGATGCCCTGCTCGCGCACATGGGATATCGTCAGCTCAGGCAGTGCGCCAATAATACCGATAGTCGAGACTTCATCACTCACAATCGACTCTGCTAGCTCATAAGCGCCATCAAAGTCTTCGCTCAAGACACAGCTAAAATGTTCATCATCTAATGGTCGGTCTATAGCGACAATGGGAATCCCTCTTTGCTGTAGTTTCAGGTAGAACTCATTCGCGTTTGGGATACAACTGGCAACAAATAGCGCGTCGACTTTACGACTCACCAAAGCTTCGACGACAGCACGTTCGGTTTCTGGCTCATCATCAGAACATGCAATTAATATTTGGTAGCCCGCTTTGCGCGAATTCTGCTCCAGCAATTTTGCCAAGCGTGCATAACTGGTGTTTTCAAGATCAGGAATAATAAGACCAAAAGACCGACTACTGCCCACGCGCAGTGAACTCGCTGCAACATCTGGACGATAGTTATGCAACTCAACAACAGCCATAACTTTCTGCTGTGTTTTCTGGCTAATACGGTACTGCTGAGCTTTGCCATTGATCACATAGCTCGCCGTCGTTTTGGAGACACCCGCCAATTTGGCTATTTCGTCTAAGGTCATAGAAGATCCAAGTTTATGTGGATTAGATCAAAGTTTATAAAAACCGATCGCTAACTTATTTGCATTATAAGCTGAATCGATACAGCATTAAAGCTGAAAGGATTCAGCAAACATGTAATTTGTCGCCGCAATCGCAAATTCGACCGATGTTAATCACGTTTGCTGAATTTTTTTAACGGACTGCTGAATCGTTTCAGCTGAAAATAATCAACTATGAGGCGCTTATGCTTAAGCTTTCAACTCAAGATATCACGCTCAATCAAGTGCATGAAAACAAGCAATCAGCTATTGAATTCCTCGCAGGGCAACTAGCCAACAAAGGACTGGTTGAGGAAAGCTATTTATCGGGTATGCAAGCTCGTGAGGCGCAAAACTCTACCTATCTTGGTAACGGTATCGCTATTCCTCACGGCACAACGGATACCAGAAACCTTGTTAAGCAAACCGGTGTCACCATTGCACACTTCCCACATGGGGTTGATTGGGGCGACGGCAATACCGTGTATCTTGCTATTGGCATCGCCGCCAAAAGTGATGAGCACCTTGGCATCTTAAAGCAACTCACTAAAGTGCTTGGTGACGAAGGTGTTGAGCTTGCACTAAAGCAAGCACAAAACGCAGACCAAATCATTGCACTGCTCAATGGAGAAACACAGTTCAACATTGATTTTGATGCTAGCCATATCCAACTCGATTTTCCTGCCAGCGATATGATTCAAATGGCGGCAGTCGCGGCGGGCCTACTGAAGAATTCAGGCAGTGTTGGCACTGAGTTTGTCGCAGATATTGTGGCTAAGTCTCCGACTCACCTTGGTGATGGCGTATGGCTGGTGAGCTCAAATAAAGGCGTAAATAAAACGGGTATGGCGTTTGTGAGCACCGCCAATCATTGTAGCTATAACGATCAATCAGTTCATGCGCTGCTGGCGTTCTCTGGCTGCAACGGCGCTCATCGCCAACAACTAGAGACCATTACCGAATTAGTCGCACAAAACAAAATTGATTCGTTACTCGATAAATCCGCCATTGAACTCATTGAGCTCTTCTCGAATCGCCCGAAGCCACTCGAAGAGCCATTATCATCCGGCAACACCGCTGTATTTAAAATTCGTAACGCTCACGGTCTCCATGCTCGACCTGGTGCAATGCTCGTCGCCTGCGCTAAGAAGTTTGAAAGTACTATTTCTGTGCGCAATCTAGAGAGTGAAAGCCCATCTGTAAACGCAAAAAGCTTGATGAAAGTGATTGGACTGGGTGTAAAGCATGGTCATCAACTTGAGTTTTCAGCGAATGGTCGCGATGCAGAAGAAGCGCTAGCGGCAATCGGTAAAGCGATCGAATCGGGTTTAGGTGAGGCTTAATTATGAACAATAAAGTGGTGACCATCACCCTCAACCCTGCCCTTGACCTAACAGGCTCTCTCGACAAGTTAAACCAAGGTAGCGTAAGTCTCGTTAATCGCAGTAACTTCCACGCCGCCGGAAAAGGCGTCAATGTTGCCAAGGTTCTTTCTGATCTCGGAGCAGAAGTGAGTGTGACAGGCTTTCTTGGCGCGGATAATCAGGAGCTGTTTTGCCAATTGTTTGAGCAAATCAACGCCAATGATCGTTTTATTCGCGTCCCAGGAGCCACACGCATCAACGTTAAGCTCGTTGAACAGGACGGTACCGTCAGTGACATTAACTTCCCTGGAGTCCAGGTTAACACCCAAGCGATTCAAGCTTTTGAACAAGCCTTAGATGAACTTTGTGAAGATCACCAATACTTCGTTTTCGCTGGGAGCTTACCACTAGGCATTACCCCTGAGCAATGTGCTAAGTGGGTCGATATGTTGCAGAGCCGTGGCAAAAACGTGCTGTTCGATTCTAGCCGCGCCGCCTTAAAAGCTGGACTAAGTGCCCTGCCATGGCTGATTAAGCCGAACGACGAAGAACTGTCTGATTTAGTTGGCCAACAAATCGAGTCAACTGAAGAGATTGTGCAGGTTGCAGAGCAAATTGCGAAAACCGGGATTACAAACGTGGTCGTCTCTCGAGGCGCCGAAGGCGTGATGTGGCTTCAAGACAACCAATGGTTGTGTGCTAAGCCGCCTAAAGTTGACGTGGTCAGCACGGTTGGTGCTGGTGATACGCTGGTCGCCGGCATGTGCTGGGGACATATGAAGAATATGGACAAAGTTGAAATCCTTAAGTTCGCCACTGCGCTCTCTGCCATGGCAGTGAGTCAAGTGGGCGTAGGTGTTAAGGATGCCAACCAACTCGATTTATTAAAACAACACATTGAAATTTCTCCAATTTCGTCACTAAGCAAGTAGCAAAAATACTCGAATAACAAAAGGTCGATGTTATGAACGTAACTATTATTACCGCCTGTCCTAGTGGTGTTGCTAACAGCATCATCGCAGCCGGATTGCTTGAAAAAGCAGCCCAATCTTTAGGTTGGACAGCCCATATTGAATGCCAATCAGAAATTGCCCCTTCAGCACCTGTATCAAGTGAGCAGATCGAGCAAAGTGATTTTGTTTTAATCGCTGCGAATCGAGCTGTTGATGATTCTCGCTTTGTTGGAAAGAAAGTCGCCCGCGTCTCAATCGATCAAGTTATTCATGATGCGCAGAGCGTTCTAGAGCAAGGTGCTAACGACGCACAAACGCTAACCACCAGCTCGCTACCAACGGCAGAGATCACTGAACAAGCGAAGAAGATCGTCGCAATTACGGCTTGCCCAACTGGCGTGGCGCACACGTTCATGGCGGCAGAAGCATTGGAAGAGGAAGGCAAGCGTCGCGGACATCAGATTAAGGTTGAAACGCGCGGTTCAGTAGGCGCCAAAAACCAACTCACTGAACAAGAAATTGCTGACGCCGACTTAGTCATTATTGCAGCGGATATCGAAGTACCATTAGAGCGCTTTAACGGCAAAAAACTTTATCGTACCAAAACGGGACCAGCGCTGAAGAAAACCGCAGATGAGATGGACAAAGCGTTTGCACAAGCAACTGTCTACCAACACTCTGGCAAATCAGAAGCGGTAAACTCAAGCGAAGAGAAGAAAGGTGTCTACAAGCATCTAATGACTGGTGTGTCGCACATGTTACCTGTCGTGGTCGCAGGAGGTCTAATCATCGCACTATCGTTTGTCTTCGGCATTGAAGCATTTAAAGAGGAAGGCACGTTAGCGGCAGCACTGATGACAATTGGTGGCGGCTCCGCCTTTGCTTTAATGATCCCCGTTTTAGCTGGCTTTATTGCATTTTCAATCGCAGATCGTCCTGGCTTAGCGCCTGGTCTTATTGGCGGCATGCTTGCTAGCTCAACCGGAGCGGGTTTCTTGGGTGGCATTGCTGCCGGTTTTATTGCTGGTTATGCCGCTAAGTTTATTGCCGACAAGGTTCAACTTCCTCAATCAATGGAAGCACTTAAACCTATCTTGATCATTCCTTTTGTTGCCAGTTTGTTCACCGGTTTAGTGATGATCTATATCGTTGGCGGCCCTGTCTCTGGCATCATGGCTGCGATGACAGAGTTCCTCAATAATATGGGTTCGGCTAACGCGGTTCTGTTAGGGGTGATTCTGGGTGCAATGATGTGCTTTGACTTAGGTGGTCCGGTAAACAAGGCTGCGTACACATTTGGTGTCGGTCTACTTGCTTCTCAAACGTACGCACCAATGGCAGCAATCATGGCTGCGGGCATGGTTCCAGCACTCGGCATGGGACTGGCTACATTCCTTGCGAAAGAGAAGTTCGAATCAGGTGAGCGTGAAGCTGGTAAAGCCTCTTTTGTTCTTGGTTTGTGCTTTATTTCTGAAGGCGCGATTCCATTCGCGGCGAAAGATCCGATGCGTGTCATTCCATCATGCATGGCTGGTGGTGCACTAACCGGTGCCCTATCGATGCTATTTGGTGCAAAACTCATGGCTCCTCACGGTGGCCTGTTTGTACTCTTGATTCCAAATGCCATCACGCCAGTGATGATGTATCTTGTTGCAATTGCAGCAGGTACCGCACTCACCGGCTTCAGCTACGCCTTTCTTAAAAACAAAGAGAACAAAGTAGAAGCAACAGCCTAAATTGAACTGATGCTCCTTTCCCCCGCTTAGCGCCTCACCGAGGCGCTTTTTTATTGTGTAGATGCACCAATTAGTCCTATCACAAATGTGCAACAACTCGACTATATATTGCCCAAATACCGCTATATTAATCACTATCATCTCTGTGTTGCTGACTAGAGATGACGACTGACATTGCTCACCATTTTGGTGCGCAACACTTTTCGTTTGCACGTTTTAGAGCCATTTCGCGACACTATGGATTTAATATTCTAAGCAAAACAGTAGATTACAACTTGGCTCATTTCTTGTACTAACCTTTCCTAGACACAACGTCTAGATATGCTGGCGCACTAAGGAAAAACTATGCAAGACACATTGACTGTGATACTCGCCGGAGGGATGGGGTCACGCCTAAGCCCCCTAACTGACGACCGAGCAAAACCTGCCGTACCTTTTGGGGGAAAATATCGCATTATTGATTTCACCTTAACGAACTGCCTTCACTCAGGATTAAGACAAATTTTAGTCCTCACCCAATATAAGTCCCACTCCTTGCAAAAGCACCTGCGCGACGGGTGGTCACTGTTTAATCCAGAACTGGGCGAGTTTATTTCCGTTGTTCCTCCACAAATGCGAGGTGGCGGAAAATGGTATGAAGGTACAGCCGATGCGATATATCACAATCTATGGCTGATTGATCGCAGTTGCGCTAAGTACGTGGTTGTGTTGTCCGGTGACCATATCTATCGCATGGATTATGCCGCCATGGTAAAAGAGCACAAACGCACAGGGGCAAAACTGACTATTGCGTGTATGGAAGTGCCCCATAGCGAAGCCCACCAGTTTGGTATTGTCGACACCGACGAAAGCGGCGAAATCGTACACTTTATCGAGAAGCCCATCGACCCGCCCAGCATACCAAGTAAACCCGATCATAGTCTTGCTTCGATGGGAATCTACGTATTTGATGCCGACGTACTAAAAGAGTGTTTGCAAGCAGACGCAGCGACAACAAACTCTAGTCACGATTTTGGCAAAGATATTATTCCTAAACTGATAGAGACACGAGATGTGTTTGCTTATCGTTTTTGCGGTGAACTCGGGCGCGTTGCTAAAGACTGTTACTGGCGTGACGTCGGCACGATTGATTCATACTATCAAGCCAATATGGATCTTCTCGAAGCTGTCCCTCCAATGAACCTTTATCAAAGAGATTGGGCAATTCGAACTTATGAGCCGCAATACCCACCCGCTCGCACCGTTTCATCTGCAACTGGGAATGAAGGGATATTTATCAACTCGATCATCTCAGATGGTGTGGTAAATGCAGGTGGCTCTGTGCAGAGATCAATCATTTCCCCATCAGTGGTAATTAACGATGGTGCGACCGTCGTCGACAGTATTTTGTTCAACCACGTTGAGATTGGTGAAGGCTGCCAGATTAGAAACTGCATTATCGATAAGCACGTTGTGGTGCCCGCAAACACGCGAATCGGCTACGACAAGCACGAAGATGCCAAGCGTTTTCATCTTTCACCAAACGGTACCGTAGTCGTCCCTGAAAGCTACCGATTTGATTAAGCCGCATGATATTGATTTGCGTGATGCCAAAAGACAAACACCCTCTCAAATTGGAGGGTGTTTTAAGAGATTGACTAGATCTCCTATAGGGACTGTTAGTATTACCTAAACAAATAAAAAGAAAAACGGTAAATTTGTAAGCGCTCTTTTCCCGTTTTATCTGCTGCGATATTTACCCCGCTTTGTTTATCTTGCGAAATATCTTTACAGACATTTTTCTGCAAACTGTCGCCTTGAGCATTGTATTGCCCGTACATTATCCCCATCTCAATAAAGTGATCGCTGTTGCTGTCGCAGTACTACAATAAGTTCGGATTCTCAATCGAAGAGGAAGCAAGAATGTCGATGAAATTTTCATATCAAAACACCACCCAGATTCTATTTGGTCAAGGACAAATTTCTGCCATTAGCCAGACAATACCGACCAACAGCCGCGTGCTTGTTGTGTACGGCGGCGGTTCCATCAAGCATAACGGTGTTTATGACCAAGTGGCAGCAGCGTTGAGCGATCATCAATGGCAAGAGTTCTCTGGGGTCGAACCTAACCCGACCAAAGAAACATTAGACAAGGCAGTTGAAATCGTTAAATGCGATCATATTGACTTTATTCTTGCTGTGGGCGGTGGGTCAGTTATTGATGGCAGTAAATACATCGCGGCAGCTGCCCATTATGACGGCGATGGTTGGGATATTCTTACTGGTCAGCACCAAGTTTCATCAGCAACACCACTTGGGGCAATTCTTACTCTTCCTGCAACCGGTTCAGAATCAAACTCCGGCGCGGTAATCACTAAGTCAGAGACCCAAGACAAGTTGGCGTTTCTATCTCCGTATGTACAGCCTGCTTTCGCTGTTATGGATCCAGACGTCATGAAAACGCTGCCAGATCGTCAGTTGGTCAACGGACTCGTTGATGCTTGGGTACATGTTTGTGAACAGTACTTAACTTTCAACCACGGTCATATGGTGCAAGATGGCTACGCCGAAGTTTTACTGCGCAACCTCAAACAATTAGCGGAACAGTTTGATCAGCGTGACAGTGATGTTTGGCGAGAAAACCTGATGTGGACAGCAAACCAAGCGCTCAATGGTTTAATTGGCTCTGGCGTACCTCACGATTGGGCGACCCATATGATTGGTCACGAACTTACCGCACTATGGCACGTTGACCATGCGCGCTCACTAGCCATCGTGCAACCTTCGTTACTTCGCAATCAAATTGAGCACAAACGGGCCAAACTTGAAAAACTGGGAACCGAAGTCTTTAAACTTGATGCTGGTGAGGATCTTGCCAACCGCACCATCGTTGCGCTTGAGGCTTTCTACCATCAACTCGGTGTCGCGACACAATTGACCGAGCACAATGGTGATAAGCAACATGCGGTAGACAATGTTATTGAACAGCTAGAAAAACACGGCATGATTAAGTTGGGTGAAAACCAAGCGATCACTCTAAAAGAGAGCCGAGCAATTCTTGAACAAGCAATAGCCTAATCGCTTAGCCAACCACGTTTGTAACAGGAGTCGGCGGTGCTAGATCGTCGACTCTCCTGAGCGACTGCCCCCTTACCTTTACTAATCACAATCGACAGTATAAGCCTCACTTTCTTCGCACAAGGTGACACCGTCACTACCCATCATGCACTCCCATCTGTGCTTTCCAATGTCAGACCAAAGCACTCAGTTTGTCAGAAGCTCGAAAAAAAACAGCATAATATTAGAAAATCAGATAAGATCTCTATGGTTAGCTCGCGTGTTCGAGTGAAAATCTATCTTAAGGTGGCGAGTAAATGATATGTGGCTAGTGATTATTTGTTTGTGTTTGGCACATATTTGCTCGATTAGCCGTGGGCCACGCTGGTTGTTCTACCTAACAAAGCCAATCCCTGCGGCACTGTTGACTATCTTAGTGGTCAACTCCCCTTCAACCGTCTATCCAGACTACACGCGCTATATTGCACTTGGCTTAGCCATTTCGGTCATGGGTGATATTTTCTTGATGTTACCAACCGATAAATTTCGTCAGGGTCTCATTTGCTTTTTAGTCGCGCAGGTCTCTTACGGTTATGCCTTTTTGACACGAATCAATAGCTTTGAGCCGCTTTGGCTACCGATTATGTTTGCCAGTGTGGGTGTGATTGTCTTTTTGCTGCTATTGCCAAATATGGGTAAAGACAAATGGTTTGTCGGCTCCTATTTTGTCGGTATTTTGTTTATGGCCTGCAATGCCACCTTGGCTTGGTTCAACGTCACAACACCGTTGACAAGCATGGCAATGATTGCCGCCTATATTTTTATTATGTCCGACCTAGTACTCGCCATCGACCGTTTTCGTTCAAGCTCTGCGTTTTCAAGGCATGTCGTGATGTTTACCTACTACACCGCCCAGTCCCTATTTGCTTTGTCGGTAATATGGGCAGCGTAGTCCGCAAAAAGTAAGATATCTCTATCAACCAAGTAGTTGCTTGATCGCCGCAATGGATTGTTCAACTTTGCTTTCTAGCTCATCGCGCAGAGCAATATATGAATCGTTAGGCGCGGTTGCTGCCTCAATTGACTGGCAAACCTGATAGAGCGCCAGCAGCCCCATACTGCCCGCTGAGCCTTTTAGTTTATGTGCCAACTGCTTTACTTCGGTCGCGTTATTTTCCCGACTGGCATCCGCTAGCAAACGTAAAATTTCACCACTGCCTTGAATAAAGAGCTCAGCAATATGGTGCATTTTCTCTTTACCTAGCACTTTCATATCATCTTGAATGACTTGAGGGTTAATGATGCTGTCTAATTTCATTGGTTGCTTTTCTTTTACCACCTGTTCAAGTAACAAGGTTTTTCCTTCTAATCGGTTTTGAATCAGTTGGCAAAGCGCATCTTTATCTAGCGGTTTGGCAAGATAACCGTCAAAACCCGCCGATATATAACTTTCCACTTCTTCACTAAATACATGAGCCGATACGGCAATAAATGGGGTTTTCTCACTTGTATCAAGGTCCAATGCGTCTTGGATCTGATGCAACTTCACCAGTAAATCTCGACCATCACAATCGGGTAAGTTGATATCAAGTAGTGCAATATCAAAACGTTGCTGATTAAAGAGCGTTTCTGCAGTTGCGCCATCCTCGGCAATCACAACCTGATGTCCCATACTGGACAAGAAGCCTTCCGCGACCACACAGTTGACTGGATTGTCTTCCACCAAAAGCACTTTGGCTTGCACAGAGTTGTGTACGGTTGACTCTTTCTTCACCACTTCTTTGCCTTCTTCAAGTGGAAGGGTGAACCAAAAACGACTACCGTGCCCCACTTCAGACTCTACGCCTAACGCGCCACCCATCGCCTCAACAATGCGTTTACTGATCGCCAAACCTAGACCCGTACCGCCTTTAGTACTTAAACCACCTTCAGCTTGGGTAAAGGCGTCAAACAAGGTCTCCATCTCCTTCTCTGAGATCCCAATTCCTGAATCGGACACCTCAAACGTGACATAATTGTCCTCTTCAAGTGAGACATAAATATCGACATAACCGCTATCGGTAAACTTGATCGCGTTACCCACTAAGTTGGTTAATACTTGGCTTATCCGTGTCACATCACCAAGCCAAAACGGCTTGATATCACTTTCAATTAAACAACTTAGCTCAAGATCCTTCTCTTTGGCGCGCCCCTGCATTAACTGATTTACGTCATCAACCATATAGTGCAAGTTGAAGTCGATTGGGCGAATCTCCAAATGCCCAGCTTCGATTTTGGAGTAGTCTAAGACGTCATTTAAGATCGCTAGTAACGTTTTACCACTGCGGTTGATGATATCGACGTAGTAGGCTTGCTGTGAGTTGAGCCCTTCATCCTTTAACAACCTTGCAGTACCTAACACACCGTTCATCGGCGTTCGAATTTCATGGCTCATGGTGGCAAGAAAAGCCGACTTAGCGCGGCTGGCTTGCTCTGCTTCTTGGCGCGCTTTAGCGTGATTTAATACTTCGCTGTTTAGGCGCTTGTTCGCATCTTGCAGCTGCACGGTACGTTCCGTGACCAGCTCTTCGAGGCGTTCTTTGTGTTCTTCAAGCTGACGTTTCGCTTCTATTTCACTTTCAGCAACCACTTTCAGTGCTTGTGCGGTATTGCGCGCGGTAATAATCGCTTGCCCCATATGCGCCAACTCATCATTACCTTTAACCGTAATATCCACTTTAAGTTGCCCTTGAGCAATGGAGAGCAATGCTGATGAATATTCTGCAAGGCGCTTAAGTACTGAGACGTATACCACCTTCCAAACAATAAGCACCACAATAACCAGACCAAGAACCGTCAAGATTGTCAGGGTAAGTTGAGCATAATTCAGCGTCGTTTTTAACTCTTCAACCGCTTTTGTGGTGGCTTGGTTTGAGTCATCCACCAACTTATTGATGGTCGTATTGAGCGCGGTAAACTGCGTCAATGTATCCTGCATCAGGGTTTGTGATTCTTGTTCGTTTTTATGGCGTGAAAGGACGATACCAAACACAACCTCACGTTGCTCTAACTTAGTCAGCAAGTCCGACATCTGCACCGAACGCGTTGGGTCTTCGACCGCTTGTACACGGCGTTTCATGATCAATAGATTATGATTGAACTGTTTGCGAATATCGTTGAGGCGTGATGAATCACTGATCGTGCGAATTTCTTCAATCTGGTTTAGAAGCTGAAAGGCAAGTAAGTGCAGTTCATGCAAACGCTCAGATAAATCTAAGTCAACCTCAACCAAAGCATCTAAGGCTTGATAGGCCTTATCAATTTTCTTGTTAGCCAACAAATCATAGATATGGGTAACGTTCGCCACTGCAATCGTGCTGGTATTAGAAACTTGCGTACGCGTTAACTGTTCCAATTCCATTGCTAAATTGCGCATCTCTTCGGTACGGCTAGCTATGTCCTTTTCAAGAAATAACTTTCTTTCGACGCCAATACCCAGTTTGCCAAGCGTATCGATAATTTTTTGTACATCAGACTCAAGCGTTGAGAGAAGCTTAGAATCAAATGAATCCGAGCCTAACTGCTTAATATGGGTAAGTAAGGCGCTCAATTGATCGAACAGTACTTTGCCAGATTGCTGTCTTTGATGCTCTGTTTTTGAGTTCGACAAAGTTTGTACGGAAGAAATAATTCGCGAACTGAGTTCCGCGACTTGTCGAGCTTCAATCATTGATGGAATCGCGGAGTTAACCACGTTACGTTCAGTTTTAGCCACCGATGAGAAACCAAACACACCGATAAACGAAGACATTAGTACTAATAATGCCATCGCAAGAAAAGCAAACAGAAGCTTACGCCCAATACTGGCTTTAGCGAGTAACATGCAAATTGATCACTTCTTAACTCTTAGATAATGCGCTATATTCTGCAATGTTTAGCCTATTTAATCCAACGAAAAGCGTCATGTCACTTCCTTTAGCGGGTAATATCCGCCTTAAAATCATCGTTAGTTTCCTACTCAGCATATTCTTGACTGGCAACGCTGTTGCGAAAGAACCGTTGCGCCTGTGTGCTTTGTACCCTCACCTTAAAGACTCTTATTGGTTATCGGTCAATTACGGTATGGTGGATGAAGCGCGAAAACAGGGTGTGGAGCTACGCGTCCTCGAGGCTGGCGGTTATCCAAATCAAGACAAACAGAAAGAGCAACTCGACCTCTGTATCAAATGGGATGCAGACGCAATTATTCTTGGGACTGTTGCCCCTGATATGTTCTATTCCTCACTGGCCAAAGCATCGGCTGGAATTCCTGTTTTTGCCACCGTCAACCATTTGGAGGTAAATAAGGAAAACTCAGCGGTACTTAAGGGTGAAGTGGGCGTCGATTGGTACTGGATGGGCTACTATACCGGCCAATACCTCAAGCAAAAGCACCCTAAGGGATCAGGGATAACCAACATTGCCTTACTTCCTGGACCACAAGCCAGCGGTGGGACCAAACCCGTGATTCAAGGTCTACTGTCTGCAATTCAAGGTAGTGATATCCGAGTCGTTGATACTTATTGGGCCGACAATGACAAAGAGTTACAGCGTAATCTAGTACAGAAGTCCATTGAAACCCATAACATAGACTACATCGTTGGTAGCGCAGTCGCGATTGAAGCCGCCATTAGTGAACTTCGCTCTGCGGGTAAAACCGGGCAAATTGGTCTGGTTTCAACCTATCTCAGCCACGGAGTCTATCGTGGCCTACTGCGAAACCGAGTTGAGTTCGCGCCGACCGACAAAATGGTTCAGCAGGGTCGACTCTCTGTTCAGCAGGCCATCCATTACTTGAATGGGACACCCTATGAAAAATTTGAAGCACCGATTATTGAGGCTTTGACACCGAACAAACTCAACCCTAAAGTGGTTGCTGAGTCTCTGTCACCGTCAGAGTACCGCCCTACGTTTTACGTTCATAATTAGGATTATTAGATGCAAAAAACTACCCGTACTATGCCAGCAAACAAACATGTTGCTCTCGTTGCCCACGACAACTGCAAACCAGAACTATTGCGCTGGGTAAAAGAGAACAAAGATAAACTACAAAAGCATTTCCTTTACGCGACTGGCACCACGGGCAACATGTTAAGTAAAGAGACTGGTCTGGCGATCAAATCTTTAATTAGTGGTCCAATGGGTGGTGATCAACAACTCGGTGCGCTGATCTCTGAGGGGGAAATCGATGTGCTAATTTTCTTCTGGGATCCACTTAACGCCGTACCACATGACCCGGATGTTAAAGCGTTGCTTCGTATTGCCAGCGTTTGGAATATTCCTGTCGCCACTAACCGCGCGACAGCGAAGTTTATCTTTGAGTCTGAGCTGATTGAGCAGCAAGTCGACATCGAGATTCCAGATTACCAAGCCTACCTTTCTGAGCGTACTTAAAGCTAATTTAGGTTCAAACATAAAAAAACCGAAGGAAGTCCTTCGGTTTTTTATTAACTGCTGTGCTGGACCGGATAGTCTCCTTCAAGCAATTCTTTGACAAAACTCGAGCCGCTGCCGTTGTAGGCAACCCAAACTTTCTTTTTCGCTCGGGTCAAGGCAACGTAAAACAGTCGTCTCTCCTCTGCGTATGGAAAATCGTCGTTTGATTGGGTCAATACCCCATCTAAGTGCAACGTTTTAACACGCGCAGGGAACTGGCCTTCATCGACGTTAAGGATCACAACATAGTCTGCTTCTCGGCCTTTACTGGCGTGACAAGTCATAAACTCAAGTTCCAGCTGCTTAAATTGTTTCTGCCATTCGTTAAATAGCTCTGGTTTATGATAATGATTACGCCCAAGCAGCAACACGCGAGCTTTACTTTTAGATTTACGGTCAAGTTGGTCCAATATCTTTTCAATGTTCCCCATTGGTATCAATGCGACTGCTTTGGCTTTGTGCTCTTTGTGGCTCTTAAGCTCTTTGGCGAGTTGATTCGGGTTTTGTTGCACAAACTGATTTGCCACCATCCCCAACTGGTTGTTGAAACGGTAAGTAGTATCAAGATAATGCAACGTCGAGTTAGGGAATCGTTCTGAAAAGCCCGTAGTCAAATCAACATCAGATCCCGCAAACTGGTAGATAGATTGCCAATCATCGCCTACTGCAAAAAGCACACAATCTTGGTTTCGATTGTTGGCACACAATGCTTCTATCAACGCGAGACGTTGAGGGGAAATATCTTGATATTCGTCGATCATGATAAATTTCCAAGGCGCTGTAAATTTGCCTTTCACCACATATTGATGAGCGCGGCTTATCATGGTGTTAAAGTCGATTTCCCCTTGCTCCTTGAGCATCGTCTGCCACGCTTGATAACACGGCCAAACCAAACCAAGCTCACTGTTGAGTCGACTGTATTCATCATGGTCAACAATCTGCTCTTGCAGCTCTTTTTTCCCACACCCCATCGCTGAAAGCTGCATTACTTGCGTCTCCAGCCAAGCGATCAGTTTAGGGTTTTCGACATGGCTACCCAACTCATCATCACCAGCAATATACGCAATGGGCCATTTAGATAAATGCTTCTGCCAACGTTTAAAACTCGTTGGTGTCATCCAATGACGCTTCAACCAATCCATGCACCAAGCCTGACGCAACTTATCATCAAGGGCGATAGGCGATAACTTGACTTGCTCACCTTCTACTTGGCGCAAAATATATAAGCCGAGTTGATGAAAAGTGTTTACTCGGACTTGCTCAGTCGACGGCCCTACCTTGTTGAGTAAACGTTGCTTCATTTCATCCGCCGCATCACGACCAAACGCCAGCATTAGTATTTGGTCTGCTTTCGCCATATGGCTTTGTAACAAGTAGGCTACCCGAGCGGTTAGCACGCTGGTTTTCCCAGAACCAGCCCCTGCCAACACCAGATTATTGTTATCGTTGAGCAACACAGCCTGTTTTTGGCTTAAGTTTAGAGGCGAAGATTCAATTTGCGAAAACAGTACTTCCCAGTTATCGATCTCGTTGATGATCCAATCATCATTGCGTTTACGTAGTTTCTGCTGTGCTTGTTCGATCCAAGGGGATACCTTTGCCATGCGTTTTGGCATTCTCTGCTCAGCTTCGCTTAGGGTCATCGACATTTGCTCGAAATCTTGATGTGCGGTACCAAGCCAAGCCTCAAGCTCGGAATGAGGCACAAAGTGCTGCGCCCGTTCAAGTGCATAAATGCGCTCTTCCCATTGAGGCAAACGTTCGACAAGTTGATGACACTGCTTGGTGTGCCAATTCTGATAATGTTTGATCGCATAACGCGCGAACTGACGGCATTTATCCCATGGTAGTCCCTGAACTAACCACGACTGCTGAGTGTCGTTTTCAGGATGGGCAAAAAACTGCAGTGCCCCCCAAACAATTCCCCGTTTTATTTCAACTCGACCGTTCCAAATATTGAAGGGAATTCGCTCCTCATAGTTATCTGAGCCGAGTACGAGATAATCATTATCGAGAGACACAATGTGGTATTCGTTTTGAACAAAGAACTTTGCAGTCTTATTCGCTGTTAGCTGCATGGTATTAAGCCTATGGATTCCATTGCCCTCATCATACCGCATCAGCAAATTGATTTAAAAAGTGTTTTGTAAAATCTCACTCTAGCCTCTTTTGACGAGCAAAGTTTATGCGACCTGCTATAAATATCGGCATCGAAACGCCTACAAAAGTATAAATTACGAGCAGTCGGTTAGATATATTTAACTTGCTCAGAGGCTTAGCCAAGATTGTTTGATACTATAACAATCAGGATAAAATTTATGTTGGATACTTTGTGCACTTTCTAAGTCAATTACGTAATTACTGGACCAACAAAACCTTTAATTACAGCTTGCTGATCCTCACCACCCTGCTCGGTGTTGTGATTCCCACATGGTACTACCAACTCGACTCATTAATCATTCCACTGATCCTCGGTGTAATGGCTGCGGCACTCGCAGAAAGTGACGACAGTTTTACCGGCAGAATTAAGTCCGTCACATTAACGTTGATCTGTTTTGCGGTGGCTTCTTTCTCGATTGAACTGCTGTTTAATCAACCAATACTGTTTGCGATTGGGTTATTTCTCTCCGCATTTGGCTTTATTATGCTTGGCTCTATTGGGCCGCGTTATGCCAGCATCGCATTTGGCTCACTGCTAATTGCGATTTATACCATGCTTGGTGCACATGAAAGCACTAACTTGTGGTTCCAACCTTTATTGCTACTAACCGGAGCGGTGTGGTACTACACCATGTCGATGATTTGGCACATGTTTTGGCCAATGCAACCCGTACAACAAGGTCTGTCCAATGTGTTCGTGGCGCTCGCTAACTATTTAGATGCCAAAAGTGAACTGTTTTACCCAGTTGTTGACCTCAATCCGCAGCCCTATCGAATTCGTGAGGCTAACCTAAACGCGGCGACAGTCTCGGCTCTAAATCAGTGTAAATCCACTTTGCTTAGCCGCTCTAAACGCGGTCACATTGATGGTGCTAGTGACCGCTTTTTAAACATTTATTTTATGGCACAGGATATCCATGAACGTGTTAGTTCAAGTCATTATCGCTATCAAGAACTAGCCGAGCATTTTGGTCGTTCAGATGTGTTATTCCGCTTTAAACATCTTTTAGAAGTTCAGAGCAAAGCGTGTCGAGAAATCGCCAATGCGATTCGCCTTGGGAACAACTACCAGTACGACGATTCAATAATGGCACTCGACGAACTGCAATCTGCGATTGTGTTTCTTCAAGAGCAGAACAACCCTAAATGGCGTCTATTACTTCTGCAACTTAATTACTTGTTTAATAACTTAGCCACGGTGGATAAACAGTTAAGCAACATCAATAACCCAGATGCCAATCGCCCCGAAGAAGGAGTGCTTGACGATACCAACGCCCACACACCAAAAGTCATGTGGCGACGTATAAAAGCAAACCTTCATACCGACTCAATGTTGTTCCGCCATGCGGTACGTATGTCTCTGGCGTTAACTCTTGGTTACGGAATTATTCAGTTGTTTGATATTGAGCGCGGTTATTGGATATTGCTGACGACACTATTTGTCTGTCAACCAAACTATAGCGCCACCAAGCAGAAGCTAGTTGCTCGTATTGCTGGAACCTTTGCTGGTTTATTGGTAGGGGCACCACTGCTTGCGCTCATCAGTTCTACAGAAGTTCAGTTGCTGGTTATTGTGTTATCTGGCGTGGCGTTTTTCGCCTTTAGAATCGCCAACTATGGTTATGCAACTGGCTTTATTACCTTATTGGTGCTGTTCTGTTTTAACCAGTTGGGTGAAGGTTTTGCGGTTGTTTTACCCCGTCTAGGGGACACACTGGTTGGCTGTGCTTTAGCCGTTGCGGCGGTCACCTTTGTCTTTCCTGATTGGCAATCCAAACGACTTCATAAAGTGATGGCGGAAGCCATACAAGCGAACAAAGATTACTTGGCGCAAATTATTGGACAATATCGAATTGGCAAACATGACAGCTTAGCGTATCGCATCGCTCGCCGCAGTGCTCACAATCAAGATGCCAGCTTATCTTCTGCTATCAGTGCAATGTTGGTAGAACCAGGTAAATATCACTCCGCCGTCGACGAAAGTTTTCGCTTGTTGACACTTAATCACGCTTTGTTGAGTTACATTTCGGCAATGGGGGCTCATCGACAAGTTATCGATAATGACTCTACCCACCAGTTGGTATTGCAGTCACACCGCATCATTCACCGTCATTTAGAGATGTTATATAACCAATTAAATGACCGCTGTGTTGAATGCGATACTTCAGAAATTGACGACCCGGCAATTGAAGCCCGTCTGGCGGAATGGCGTGATGAGGATGACTCATCAGCACGTTTTGTTCTTCAACAGTTATACCTAATCTATCGAATGCTGCCAGAGCTTCACTCGCTTGCTAGTAAGTGTGTGGCTCGTATTACAACGTCCAGCAGCAAAAAATAAGTGCAATTTGGTGCACGGGAAGTCGGTTTCACCGACTTCTCGCCTTCCTCTGACATTTCGCGGACAAAATAATTGCCTCTTTTCCTATTCTAAAGTGACTAGACGACGGGAGGCTTTATGAATTACCACTACGCACCAAATTACACCCATTATCCTTCGATGCGACCGCAAGGTGTCGCTCGACTTGATATGCTGAAGTCACAACTCAGTGAGTTAAGCCAAAAACAGCTTTCTGAGCTACGTAGCGCTATAGATGCAAAACTGGATAGCCGTCCTGCTGCTACGTTAAGTGATGAAGAAAGTGCATTTATCAGCCGATTGTTCCAATCGTAAATTATCCTAACATTCCTCCGTGTTCACACATTGAACTCGGCGACTAAGCTATACTACTGATAACTCTAATTATTGGCGAGTTGATCAGTTGATGGCGCGTAACCCTAGTTTTCCTCAGTCAGCAAAACCGTTCGATGTTATCGTCATCGGCGGTGGAATTAATGGTGCAGGTATAGCTTGTGAAGCTGCGAGCCGTGGTCTATCGGTTGGGCTTTATGAAGCCAAAGACTTTGCAGTGGCAACCTCATCAGCCAGCTCAAAACTTATTCATGGCGGTCTACGCTATCTTGAGCAATATGAATTCCGCTTAGTCAAAGAAGCACTTGCCGAGCGAGAAGTGCTGTTAAATAAAGCCGCCCATCTAGTCAAGCCGATGCGCTTTCGACTGCCTCATCACGCCGCACTACGACCCAAATGGCTAATTAAAGCGGGATTATTTCTCTACGATCATCTTGCCCGTCGAAGTGTCCTGCAACCAAGCAAAACCATCCAACTCAAAACCTCAGATGGTCTTAAACCACAACTCACCACCGCTTTTGAGTATTCTGATTGCTGGGTTGATGACGCTCGCCTCGTCATTAGCAATATTAAACAGGCGTGCTTCGATGGTGCTGAAGTGCGAAATTATTGCGAAGTCTTGAACGTAAGCCGTCAGGACGCGATATGGAAGGTTGAATTACATGATCAACGTACCAATACGCAAGTAACGCGCTATGCTCGCGCCGTTGTCAATGCCACTGGGCCATGGGCATCAGACTTTCTAGAACAGCGAAGTGGCGAGAAAAGCGCGCACAAAATGCAACTGATTAAAGGCTCGCATCTGATTGTGAATCAACTCTATCAAGGTGATGAAGCGTACATTCTGCAAAATAGTGACAAGCGCGTGGTGTTTGTCATCCCCTACCTTGACCGCTTCTCAATGATTGGCACCACCGATATCCCATACCAAGGCGACCCTTACAAAGCGAAAGCGTCTCAAGATGAAATTGACTATTTGCTCGATGTTTGCAATCAACATTTTACTGCCCAGCTAACGCAGAGCGATATCATTGATAGCTTCAGTGGTGTACGACCTTTGTTTGGTGATCCCAATGTTCCTGCGCAGCAACAGAGTAGAGATTATGAGTTGGTGCTTTCCTGTCAGCATACGCTGCCTATCCTCACTGTCTATGGCGGGAAGCTCACTACGTATCGTAAACTCGCTCAACGCGCGATTGACCAACTTGCACCATACTTTGGCTCACTCCAGCCGAGTATCAGCGCCAATCAGGTCTTTACCGAAGCGAATGGCTTGGATAGCCAGCAACTCCATCACCAACTCAGTGAGCAGTATCCATTTTTAAGCCAAACCTGTCTTTCCCGTTTAATTCACGCTTATGGCGTAGAAAGCTGGCGAGTGCTTGAACATCTGCGTGCTGACGAGGCCCCTATTGCGGCTGAAGTGTATCAATGTGAGTTAGATTACTTACAGCAACAGGAGTGGGCATTGACTGGTGAGGATATTCTCTATCGACGCAGCAAACTCTGTTATCAATTAACTCCGCAAGAGCAAAAGCTGATCGAACAAAGCCTCAGTTAGGGACAGTGATCTCAGTTTTTACCATTGCTCAAAAGTTTGGATTTCAAGCCAGCGATTCCAACGTATAGTAGGAAGTCATCTCAATAGTTGTTATGTCGATATGCCGCAAGAAAGTGTAGAGTTTCTCATTCCGTTTTTAACGCCCAGTTTGAAGTTATCGGTCAAAATAGAATTTGGGCCCCAAGACACATACGCTTTTACCGCTGACTATATTGGCTGCAAACTCAATCGCTACTTGGTGGTTGAGTTTCCCAAAAAGGTCCAAGAGGCGCTCGTTATGCGCCAAGTCGCCAATGCCCAAGTTGTGATTCGTGGTATCACTCAATCTAAGCTTGGGCATATTATCGCTTTTAAGTCCTCGATATTGGGGACAGTGACCATGCCAGCAGGTTTGATGTTCTTGCGAATGCCGAAGCACTTCGCTTCAAAACCAATCCGTTCTCATGAACGCTACCCTGTCGATGAGCCGATCACTGTACTTGCCAACACCGTCACTTATGAAGCGGTGATGCAAGACTTCTCCGTCAATGGCTGCGCTTTTTTCCTCAAGGGAGAAAATCCGTTTGAAAAGAACACGCAAATATCGATTGAGTCAGAGTTCAGCCGTTATTGGCCGTCTGGCATTACATTCACTATCGTCAGCATAGAGAAGCAAACCCTTGGTCACCGCTATGGAGTGAAGTTCGATCAAACCCTCGAAATGAGTGCGGACCTCAAACACGAACTACTCGAAAGAAGTTTTGTTGCCACGCCCGTCTAAAGCAAAAAAGTGTTGTCGATAATGCTGAAAAGCTCGGTTTAACGTCAGTTCTTTAAGAGGCTTAACTATCACATAGTCTGCGCCTGCAGCAATAAAAGATTGCTTCGTATCCTGCATACCATCTGCGGTGCAGGCATAAATCGGAATAGACAATTTCAGCTCATCACGTATTAATTGGGTGGTTTCTATTCCGCCAAGGTTAGGCAGTTGATTGTCCATCAAAATCAAGTCGAAATGACGGTTGACTCTCAACTGTTCAATGGCGTTGTGTCCATCCGGCACCCAAGTTACTTTCATCCCATATTTGTGGCAAAACGCTTTGGCAATG
This sequence comes from Vibrio panuliri, assembly GCF_009938205.1. Taxonomy (NCBI): domain Bacteria; kingdom Pseudomonadati; phylum Pseudomonadota; class Gammaproteobacteria; order Vibrionales; family Vibrionaceae; genus Vibrio; species Vibrio panuliri. The sequence continues at coordinate 890,994 of NZ_AP019655.1, forward strand.
AATGCATTGGTCTGATTATCTTCAACCAACAGAACCTCAACGGTGCGATCAAACATCGTTTCCGGAGTAATCATCTGTTGTTGGTTGAGTGCTAAGTTAGATTCAATGACTTTATCGACCATTAAGTTAACGACAAACCTTGTGCCTATCCCTACTTCGCTATCCACTTCTATCGAGCCATCAAACAACTCCACTAAGCTATAGACGATCGCCAATCCTAATCCGCTGCCGCCATATTCGCGCGCCGTGCTCATATCCGCTTGCACAAATGGGTCAAATATATGTTGAATACGCTTGCGGTCAATACCGATCCCAGTATCTTCAACGACGATTTTTAGCGCGTAGTTTAGCTGTCTTGGTTGTAACTCAATATCAATAGAGACATGCCCTTGATGAGTAAACTTGGTCGCATTGCTCGCCAAGTTAAACAAAATTTGATTCAGTCGAACTTTGTCGCTAAAGACCGTTTGATCATCTTCAATATTACTGTTCACAATCAGTTGCACGCCTTTCTCGATACAAAGCGGACGATAGATCTTCTCCACCGTTGTGACCAACTCTTTGACCCTGAACTCGGCATGTTGAATATGAAACTTACCCTGTTCTATCTTAGAAAAATCGAGAATGTCATTTAGTACTGCCAGCAAATGCTCGCCACTATTAATTAATACATCCACATGCTCAATATCTTGCTCAGCCACAAGGTGTCCACGTAATAGCTGGGACATACCTATGATGCCATTTAGCGGTGTGCGCAGTTCATGACTCATCTTCGCCAAGAAATCTGCACGAGCGCGTGCTAACTCCTCGGCTTCTTCTCGTGCCGTTTGACTTTGACGCTCAGCTTCAACAAAGCTCGTGACATCCTGCCCTTGAGCAATAATATTTCTTGTGATGTTGTCCAACACAATCGGCGAGAAGTTCCAACGGTACGTTTTTGCGCCGATCGCCATATTTACCCCAGTCAATGAAACACCTTGGGCGCTCATTCGAACTTGAGGAAGCAACGAGTCTTGCATTATTGGATAGAGATCAGTGCCATTTTCATTGCAGCGGAAACAGCGCTCTGCGGCTGGGTTCATGCGCAGTAAATTCCCCTTGGTATCCCACAATACAATTGGCGACAAAGAGAAATTAAACAGATCGGCAAACTGTTTCTCTTGCTCACGTAAGCGTTTGAATGAGCGCTGAAATGACTGACCAATTTTGTTGAACTCTGCAATGGTTGAGCCTTTAAACGGCTCAACATGGTGAGTTTCAGTGCTCTGCTCGGTATAAAGCATGAGGTTTCGTAGCTCATCGGAGACACGACGTCCTAACCAATAACGGCTATAAATCGCGATCAGAAGAATGATCACTGCTGCGCCACCAAGCCATAGATAGTGCCCGCGCATCAATAAAGCGATATGTGAGTTATTTTGGATGGTATAAACCGATAAAAACGTCGCTACCCCGTCAATCTCGACATCGATTTTCGAGATCATAAACTCCTCACTGTTCAAGCTTGGTGAATACTGTTTGAGCCACTCTATCTGATAGGTATTCCCGCGCATACTCGAGGCAATAATTTCGCTACCGACCGCTAATGCCAACTCATCAACATTGCTGCCATCAAGCAGACCTTTCATCAATGAAAAGTTGTTGTTTAGAACGATGCCAACATAGAAATCACCGACAACTTCACCGTTATCCAATGCGATCATTGAAGTACGACGAATCAATAGATAGCGCGTGCCCATTGATGATGGGGCTTGTGCGATGTACCAATGATTACCGGTGATCAAATCTTGACTGATCTGATTGAGCTCCGAATCATCGATACCATAGAAGCGATGGTTTTCATTGTTCCAGAAAATCTTGCCATGCTTTGCAATAAACCGAAAGTCAGGCGAAATATCTGGGTCAATTTGGTCAACACCATCAAAAAATCGGTCAATATCTCCACCGCTGTCAGCACGCAGCGCATCGACCATTGATTGACTGCGGCTATAGCTGTCTTGTTGAATCTCAACAGACTTAAGACGGAAATTGAAAATTTCTTGAATTAGACTCGAAGTTTGCTGCTTTGAACGTGCAACTTCCTGCTCGACCACCTGTCGGTTAACTTGAAAATTTTGCAGCAATACAATAATCGCAAGCACACCGATGGTTAAGATAAGTGAATGCGTAAGTGTCGTCGCGAGACGGTGTTTCTTGCTTCGACGTTTCCAAAACTTCATTATTGGTCTGAGTACCTAAATGCGCGTCGCTTGAGACGTTCGATCTTCTGTGTTGAATCACCAGAAGTCACCAGCTCAAAATCGCCCGAATATACGGTCGGCACGATTTTATCTTCAAGATCCCACTTAATCGCCTCCGCCATCGCTACGCCGGTGTCATCATTCATGCGCATCACTGTGACATCCAGATCCCCACGCTCTATCGCATCCAGCTCCGCGGTGCCGCCACCCCAACCATTAATGGCGATATCGCTGCGCTTAAGCTCGCTCAATGCTTCTACCGCGCCCAATGCGACATCGGTTGAGCACGCATAAATAAAGTCGAGATCAGGGTCTTTCTCTACCGCACCTATGGTTGCGCTGTAACCAGATTCACGTGTCGCTTCAGTGTAAAATGATGACGCTAGCTGATAGCTATCATGATGCGTCATACTTTCGATAAAGGTATCTCCGCGAGCGTCGCTAATATACCCTTCAGAGAAATAGAGGACTGAGTATTTACTCCCTTTCGCCATTTTCGCTTTGTAGTATTGTTCAATCGCCTGAGTACCGAGCATATGGTCAAAGCCAACGTACATAAACGGTTGTTGTTGCGACCATGCACGAACTGGCGTGGTGATATTTTGCAAGATCAACTTGGTATCGGTTGAGCTCATCACGTGTTCGATAAACTTCCGATGGCGTGTGGTATCAAGGGTGAAAATTAAGTAATCGGCGTTGTTTTGCACCGCTTCTAGTAGCGACAGACTTTGTTGTCTGGAATCTAAGTTAGGTCGAGTAAACACTTGATTGAGTTCATAGCGGATGTTGAGCTCATCCATACGAGCTTCAAACGCCTTGATGTTCCTTACCCAATAGTCCGAGATTTGCTGCCCCGGGTAAACAACAGAAATGGAGATCGGTTTTCCCTGTCTCGCTTTCAAAGGAATAGGTCTTTCTCGCACCGCATTTGACAACTGCTGTGTCAGTTTCTTTTGCGCGGGGTTAGCATCGAGATACTCGTTGTACTGCCAGTATCCATTTAGTATCTGGGCATTTTGTGCCAAAACGGGAGCTGAAAGAGAAGCAGATAGAAAAAGGAATGGTAGCAAAGCTGAGTTGTGCATAAATGATCTCGATTGTTTTTGTTTTAGTTGTTTTTTGAGATGGGCTTTCGACATAGATTAGGTATTTTTAGATTAAGTGTTCAACGCCTCCCTTAAGGATAATACACTTTTACGATAAGCTGTATATTTCCGCATATAAATCGGAGCGAATAACATCACTTAGAGCAAGTTCGCCTAATATCAACGCTTCTTTGACTGACTTAGTTTGCTGCTTTAAGGCGTATTCAACTTTAGAGGCCAGACTTCGGCAGTCGCTCAGTTCGCTATGCCATTCGAGCACTAAGGGGCCTTTTCCTTTTAGTGCTTTTGCGCCTTTACCACTGACATGTTGTTCAAAACGGCGCTGAACGTCAGTAGAGATACCGCAGTAGAGTGCATTGGAGCGCATTCTCACCAAGTATACGCTCCAAACTGTCGTGTTAGACTCGCTCATTGATTTGTTCAACAAGCGCTTTTAGCTGTTGCAACTCTTCTCTTAATGCCAACACTTCTTCTTCCAACTGTTCTAACTTGACAGTCTGAGTTGGTGTCGTTACAGCCGCATTTTGGTAGGCTTCTAAATCAACCTCACCACTAAACAGATGTTGATAGCGAGACTCGCGCTTACCTGCCTCACGCGGCAGTTTAACCACTAGCTTACCGCTCGCATGGTCGCTCATGGTTTCCAACACGGCTTCCACTTCCCTAACATCTGAGAAATCAGCCAAGCGATTAGTGCGAGTACGTAGTTCGCCTGGTGTTTGTGCACCACGAAGAAGTAAGCAGCAGGTAATCGCCTTTTCTTGTGCGGTCAATTTAAGGTCGCCAAACTCCGTATTGCAAAAACGATGCTGAAACTTACTCGCGCGGCTGTTGAAACTACTTTCATCACTCACTAATCGACGTGAAATAAGATTATCAACCGCGTCTTGAACGTCACTCTCTGAGAGGTTCATGACTGGCTCACGGTTACTTTTTTGGTTGCATGCCGAGGTCAAACTATTGAGTGTCAATGGGTAATAATCTGGCGTGGTCACTTCTTTTTCAATTAGACAACCAATAACCCTTGCTTCAATTGGAGTTAGCTCAATGTTCATAGGAACTTCCTTATGTATTTTTTATTCGCTTAGTGCTCGGCTAGGATCGGAATTCGCTTCATGTTGCCATGCTCATCGATCATGACAATTTTAGCCCTATTTAGCTCGACTTCAGTAATTTCTTGTTGAGTACGTTCAAACTTGTAAGCCTTCACCAGCTTACGACAACGGGGAGAAATAGACGGTTTATTTTGTTTAGGGATAATGATGTCTGAATGGCGCATGAGTGAAACTTCAAATTACGATTGCTCTGACAAAATCATATATCGTTCCCTTCTTTGGCTCAATCACTTACATGACGATTTGGACAGAAAAGCGACAAGGTACCGTAATGATTGATCTTAGTACTGTAAACACTAGCTCTGTTATGATTTAATCATTGTTAGTTTATGTTAAGACTAGGAAAGGAACCTATGAGTGGTGTATTTGAAATCGTATCTCAAGCTCGTCGCAAGAATAAGCTAAAGCGTGAGTTAATTGATAACGAGAAGAAAGTTCGTGATAACCGCAAGCGTGTGGATCTACTTGAGAACCTGCTTGATTACATCAAGCCAAACATGACACACGATGAAATCGTAGGCATTATCAAAAACATGAAAGCTGACTACGAAGACCGCGTTGATGACCACATCATCAAGAGCGCTGAGATTTCGAAAGAGCGCCGCGATATCAGCCGTCGTATTCGTGAACTAACCGAAGAAGACAAGCAAGTACAAAAAGGCGCAAAGAAATAGCCTAGTGTTGCTTAGAAAATTTAAAGCCCGTGCAAATTAGCGCGGGCTTTTTATTTACAATGACCGAACAATTAATGCGTCAATTTAACCTAAACGTTTGCGTAATCGCTAACCTTCAACCTTCCCAATTTTGGGGCTTTCATCACAGAAATTCCCCTGCTATATTTTCATACAGATAAACAACAAGACCTTTCGAGGCACGGACAATCCTCAACAATCTCAAGACGAGAAGATGGTCATCGACGTGAGTCGACAATTTTTAGAGGGTCAATGAATGGATATTAATATGGTTGAAATCTTGGGTTACGCGGCGTCGATCATGGTCGCTATTTCTTTGACGATGAAAGACATCGTCAAGTTGCGCGTACTGAACTTTATCGGTTGTGCACTATTTACCGCGTACGGTCTAATGATTGACTCATGGCCTGTGGTTTTAACAAATGGCTTTATCGCCTGTGTAAATATCTATTTCCTTGCAAAGATGCAACAGGAAAAAAAAACCGCTAAAGTAAGCTCCGCCGCTTAACATTGAAACCCCAGCGCTGCTGGGGTTTTGCTTTTTGTGATAGCATTACCGACCAATCACTCATAACTCCTAGAAAAATAAGACTTTCATTAACTCCCCTTGCTATTCTACGCGAAGGAATTATCGCCATGCTTGGATTGTTGAGGTGCCGACTATGAAACGTTTTTTCCCTAGCAGCGTCATGCTGACGCCTTTTTTAGTTAAGTACTACCGCCATCAAGAAGAATACTGCCCAGACAACCTTGACCAAGAGCCCAGTGACAACGATAAACACTCAGAGTGCGATCCTGACACTATCACTGAACAAGATTAAGTGCTTAACTACCCCCTATCTCAATCACATGCTCGCAGGAACTGGTTGTTAGTCAACGCGTTCCAACATGGAAAACAAGGAGTTCTTTGATGAAGAAAGTGGCGGTTATCTTAAGTGGTTCAGGCGTATTTGATGGTGCAGAAATTCACGAAGCGGTACTCTGCTTACTTGCTCTTGAGCAAAATGGCGCCTCATGGCACTGCTTCGCTCCTGATATTCCTCAGCACCACGTACTGAATCATATTACAGGGGAAGAAATGGATCAGACTCGCAACGTGTTGGTTGAATCAGCGCGCATTGCCCGAGGCAATATCCAAGATATCACCCAACTCAATGCTGAAGAGTATGATGCGTTGCTGTTACCCGGAGGCTTCGGTGTGGCAAAAAATCTATCTGATTTTGCTTTTAAAGGGGCGAATTGCAGCATCAATCCCAATGTTACTACGGTATGTAAGCGTTTTGCCGAGCTAGGTAAGCCTGCTGGATACGTCTGTATTGCACCAGCCTTAATACCCTTTATCTATGACGGCGGCGTAAAAGGTACGATTGGACAAGATGCTGACACGGAATCTGCATTTAATGCTGCCGGCGGCGAGCACGTCCGTTGTCAGGTTGATCAAGTCGTATATGACGAGCGACACAATGTCTTTTCTACGCCAGCTTACATGCTCGCGCAATCAATAAGCGAAGCGGCGAGCGGAATTAATAAACTGGTTGCTCAACTGGTCGCAAAAGCCTAAATGATAAACAGCGCCATATTGGCGCTGTTTTTTCAAGTAACGTGAAAACTCGTTACTCCTCATCCATTGATGCCCATACTTGTGCGCACCGAACTGCACGTTTCCAGCCTTTATAACGACGCAACTGCTTGTCGATATCCTGACTAGGCACGAAGTTATCATCACTCTTCGATTGGCTCTTAATATCATCTAAACTTTGCCAGAATCCGGTCGCGATGCCCGCTAGGTACGCTGCACCCATTGCGGTGGTTTCACGCGCTTGAGGACGATGAACCTCTGTTTGCAGCAAATCAGCTTGGAACTGCATCAAAAAGTCATTAGAAACTGCCCCACCATCGACCTTTAGACTGGCTAAAGTCACATTGGCATCGGCTAACATCGCATCCAATACATCTTTAGATTGATAAGCAATGCTCTCTAATGTCGCACGAACAATGTGATTAGAGCTCACTCCGCGCGTGAGTCCTACAATAGTACCTCGAGCATGTGCATCCCAGTATGGTGCACCAAGCCCGGTGAATGCAGGAACAACATAGACACCATTCGAACTATCCACTTGCTTCGCCATCTTTTCTGATTCCTTGGCATCACTAAGCAAGTGCATTTCATCCCTTAACCACTGGATTGAAGCGCCTCCCATGAAGACTGAGCCTTCCAGCGCATAGACGGGGTCTCCTTGCGCATTGCACGCTAACGTTGTGAGCAGACCATGAGTCGAGTCCACTTTGTTCTCGCCAGTGTTCATCAGCAAAAAGCAACCAGTGCCATAAGTGTTCTTTGCTTCACCCGGTGCGGTACATTTTTGCCCAAATAAGGCAGCTTGTTGGTCACCGGCTACCCCACAGATTGGTACTTTCGAGCCACCAATCAGCGCGTTGCCATAAAACGTTGAGGAAGGTTTCACTTCCGGCATCATTGTCGCCGGAATATCGAAGATTTCTAATAACTCATCATCCCATTGCTTAGTGTTGATGTTAAACAGCATCGTCCGCGAGGCATTGGTATAGTCAGTGGCATGCACTTGTCCTTGAGTCATTTTCCACATTAACCAAGTGTCGACCGTACCAAACAGCAGTTCCCCTTTTTGGGCTTGCTCTCTTGCGTTGGCAACATTGTCGAGAATCCACTGTATTTTACTTGCAGAAAAATAAGGGTCGAGAACCAAACCCGTCTTCTCTTTGATCAGAGGTTCTAGGCCTTCCGCCGTCATTTGATCGCAAATTTCCGTCGTACGACGACATTGCCACACAATGGCATTATAGATAGGTTTACCGGTCCGCTTGTTCCAAACGACGGTGGTTTCACGCTGGTTAGTGATCCCGATAGCGGCGATTTCATCAGGGCTAATTTCAGCTGTAGCGATAGCTTCGGTTAAGGTCGCACTCTGAGTGGCGTATATTTCCAGAGGGTTATGCTCTACCCAACCCGCTTTAGGATAGATCTGACTAAACTCTCGCTGGGAGATGCTGACGATATTGGCGCTTTGGTCGAATACAATAGCTCTTGAACTCGTTGTACCTTGATCTAGAGCGACGATATACTTCTTGGATTGCAACACAAAGATTCCTGTTAGTTGTTCTTGTCATTAATTATAAGCATATATGACAACGAGAATAGCGAATACGTCGCTATTCTCGTCATGGGTCGAAAGCAATAGAGTTGAAATTGATGGGATGTTAAGCCGTTTCTAGTCTGTCGCTAGAATAAAACGCAGTTCGGCGCGACGATTGCATGATTTCCCACTAGCAGTCGCATTGGTGCAGGCTGGTGCACTTTCACCATAGCCGCGCGTGAAAATCGCTCGTTGGTTCACATTCGCTCTTACAAGTTGCTGCTTAACGGCATTGGCTCGTCGAACTGAAAGCGAGTCATTAAACTTTGATGAGCCGCTGCTATCAGCATGGCCGTCAATCACCACATCAATACCCGGTTGCGATGAAATATAGCGACCAATCGCATTTAGCCAATACGCCGACTGATTTGAAACCTGCGCAGAACCAGTGTGAAACTTAATAGTGTCTGTCAAACGAATCATCTTATAACCACCAGGCAGCACTTCATATTGCAAGTTATGCTTAGCAAGAAAGGCTTCTAGCGAATGAGGATGATAAAGGTTTTTTTCACCATAAGGACCTTGAACATTGGAACGAGGCACAATCGTTGGTGTCCCCCATTCCGGATGCATCAACCCAGATTCATTTTGCGGTGCGACTTCTAACATATCGCCAGTCCACACATCTGTGGGTAAAGTGCCACAGCCAGATAAAACAAGAGTGATAACACTCATGCTCACGGTCCAAAGTTTCATTTCATCACCATTTTTTCATGCGCTTACTCTGTCTATATCGTTCATGTTGCGCAAACCTTTAGCATCAATGGCCAAATTACAATTAACTGGTTATTTTTTTATCAATCCAACTAGAATATTTACTAATCGGCATCAAATAACCATTTGTTTCACGCTAGCTAGCAGGTAAACTCGGTGCCAATTTTGACTCGCTAAACGCGTTCTTAAAGAGATAAAAATTATGAAAAAGATGATCGCTATACTTTTGCTTGGCATGTCGACACTACTTGTAGGCTGTTCTGAAAACTCGACGCCTGTAGAAGGTAAACAATACAAAGCACTACCAACTAACCTCTCTGTTTATCGCTTACCACAAGTAACAGAAGTGTTTTCACTTAACTGTGGACACTGCAAACAGATGGAATCACAACTACCTAAGCTGGAAAAATTGATCAACCAAAGCGTGGGTAAAGTTCACGTTACCTTCAATGAAGGTGCGCAGATTGGAGCGATGATTTATTACAGCGCTGAAATGCAACTAGGTAAAAAACCTGATCACCAAATGATGTTAGATCTGTTCTCAGCAGTGCAAATGGGTGATGGTGCGACCATGGCGCAAAAGAAAGGTCAAATCGACAATGCGTTCCAAAGCCGTGGACTCGTGTCGCCGTATGACATTAACGAAGAGCAGCAAAATCAGTTGTTCCAAGCGATGCAAATTGCTGACGATATCACCACTAAAGGCGAGATTAATGGTGTCCCTACATTTATCGTGAATGGTAAGTACGAAATTATTACTTCAGGTCACGAAAGCATTGAGCAAATTGCTGATACAATTAACTATCTTATTAAACAATAACTTAATGGAAAGGATTCATGAATAAATTTATCATCCCTCTCGTTGTCCTCATTTTAGCCGGTTTTATGATTTACCGTACTTGGAACAATGGTAAAGCGGCTGAAGCCAACTTTCAGGCAGGACAAGCATTTTTGACTGAAAATGGTCAAAAAGAAGGGGTTGTAACCACCGAGAGTGGTCTACAGTACGTGGTGTTAGCCAAAGGCGAAGGTACTGAGCATCCAACTAAAAGCAACAAAGTGAAGGTGCACTACCATGGTACTTTGATTGATGGGACAGTGTTTGACAGCTCAGTAGATCGCGGTGAGCCGATTACCTTTGGTTTAGGTCAAGTGATTGCCGGCTGGCAAGAAGGTTTAACATACATGACAGTGGGCGATAAGTTCCGCCTGTTTATTCCAAGCACATTGGCTTACGGCACTAAGGGCGCGGGACCAATTCCACCTTCTGCCACTTTAATATTTGATGTTGAGTTATTGGATATTCAATAACAAGATGAAGAAAAAATACCGCTCAAGTGAGCGGTATTTTTTTAACTTATTTATGTTTATCTTGTACGTACTTTCTGCTGACATCAACCACCGCGACATCACGGAAAAAGCTTCGTCCTAGCAATACAGGGAAAGATAAATGGGTGCGATCTGCCAGAGTAAACTCTGTTTTTTCTTTGTGGTCGCCAATTTCGATCCAAGCATATACCACAGCACGGCGATGAGAACCTTCCGCACTAGATTGCTTAATCTTCACCCAGCGCTCAACGGGTAACGCAATCTCTTTGCTGCGCACACCATCATGTTCCATTTTGAACTTGACCCAATCTTTTCCATCGCGCTCAAACGGTACGATCTCCACCGCACTGATGGAAGAGGTGGTTGCGCCAGTATCGACTCTCGCCCTAAATGACTCCTCTAAGCCAGGAATGTAGACCCATTCTTTTTCACCAAGAATCAATCGGCCATCAGAGGTTTTCTTGCTCTCCACCTTTGGCGGCTCAGGCTTCTCCGCAGGTTTCGTTTCAGGCTCAGGTTTAACGTCAGGAGTTACGTCCGGCTTTTGCTCCGGCTGTTCAATGACTGGTTTCTCAGGTTGTACTGGTTGTTGTGATGTGCCACTTTGCGTTGCACATGCTGTTATCGTTGTTGATAAAACAAGTAGAAAAGTCGTTTTCCAAAGTTTTTCCATTCAATCCCCCACGTTGACATTGTATAAAAAAGGCTCTGAAGAGCCTTTATTTTTATGAGACTTTTAGAATTGCGTCAGCCACGTATGAAATATCATTCTCCGTTAGGCCCGCAATGTTAATGCGACCATCGCCGACGCCATAAATAGCGAACTCTTCACGCAATCGAATCATTTGTTCCGGTGTAAAGCCTAGCACAGTAAACATCCCTTTGTGTGCTTGGATAAAATCAAAGTCAGAACGACCATGTGTTGTTCTAAACTCATGACATAACGCGGTGCGCAATGAGACTAAGCGCTTTTGCATCGCATCAAGTTCTTCCCGCCAGATAGACTTTAGTTCAGCATCTTGAAGCACTGTTTTGACCAATGCTGCACCATGATCAGGCGGCATAGTGTATGTTGCTCTCGCCATGGTCAGCAGCTTGCCTCTTGCGTTGGCGGCATCTCGTGCTGATTTCCCTAGTACGATTGCCGCGCCAGTGCGCTCACGATACAGCCCGAAGTTCTTCGAACATGATGTCGTGATCATCATTTCCTCAACCCTTTCGGCCATATAACGAAGACCCGCGGCATCCTCTTCGAGGCCATCACCAAATCCTTGGTAGGCAAGATCGACAAATGGCGTGAAACCGTTTTTCTCCGCAAGACTCGTCACCTGCTGCCAAGTTGCGAAGTCAATATCCGCACCTGTTGGATTGTGACAACACCCGTGCAATAACACGACATCATCTTTGCCTGCTTGAGACAAATCTGCCAACATTTGTTGCGAATCCACCTGTTTGGTTTTTGGACAAAAATAACGGTAGTGTTTAACCTTCAGACCAGCCGCTTCCATAACAGGCTGGTGGTTCACGTAGCTAGGATTTGACAACCAAACAGTGGTGTTTGGCTGAGCGATTTTCATCAAATCACCGAGCATACGCAAAGCACCGCTTGCGCCTGGCGTTTGAATAACCGACACACGGTCAAGTACTGGTGACGCCCCTAACACTAAATCAACCATCGATTGGTTGAACTCTTCACACCCAGCGAGACCAACATAAGATTTCGTCTTTTGCGTGGCAATCACGTTTTTTTGCGCAAGCTCGATCGCTTGCATAATCGGGGTTTCACCCTTGCTATTTTTATAAACACCAATACCTAAATCGACTTTTTCTGCACGCGAGTCATTCCTGTACGCGACGGACAGAGACAGTATCGGATCTAGCGTTGGTTCTGGAAGATGAGAAAACATGAAAGTCACAACCCTTTGAAATTCATTGATATTAATAATGCTAAGCTTTTCGCAAAAATCGAAATAGCCCTTTATACCTAAGTAACCTCAAATTAACACTAGTCTCAATAAATATCGACAATTAAACCACGAAATAGTGGAATTTTTCTGTTAGAACATAGTTCGGGTGAGCAATTGTTTAATCACAAGTTTGGGTGACGCATCATTTGGTAATTCGCAACACCAGAACCAAACTCAACTTGGCTTACTAATTCAAAGCCAAATTTTTGATAAATAGGAATGTTAGCTGGGTTAAACGTGTCCAAGCCACATACGCGTTGCTGCTGGTCAAAACACTGCAATTGGGGATAAACCAACGCTGAAGACAAACCCATTCCCCGCATAGACTTTTTGACGAACAAAAGCTCAAGATAGCTATCACAACCCGATTTTAATTTGGTGATATTCGCTTCCATCTGTTGCAGAGGCTTTTGCAACTGACCTATGCGTCCAATGCTGCCACTGGTTAACATCCTAAACTGTAACTTGATTGCCTTGAGCCGTGAGTAGTAGCCTTCGCTACGCAGATCATTCCAAATAACAGCCGCATCGAGATTATCCCCGATATAGAATCCACTGAGCACACCGTCGCTGGAGTTAAGAATGCGTGATGAGAATATGTTGATTAGCTTTTGGCGTTGAAGCTCTGAGTCACTGAGAAGCACATAAAGCGGGTCGTCAACCAATGCTCGCTCAACACTTGGCATAAAGTTGTGCTGTTCAAAAGAGAGGGTTTTCAACATCATGCTCACTCCTTGTCATGGATTGCCGCCAGTATATCGAAAACTGAATCAAACATTCTCTGCGCACTCACAAAGCGCGACCAACCACCAAAGATCTTGGCTTTTAGATATGAAAAAGGCAGCGTACGCTGCCTTAACTTAAAGTTTGAAGTAATGAATTACTTGGTTTGAACTGCCCCGCCACTCCAAGTTTAAGTCGCGTTTGTCTTGTTCAAACTTACCGTCAATCAGCACATCGATTAAGTCTACCACTTGCTGTTGTTCAGCGGAAAGCTCAGCCAACGTGTAACCAGACCACAACCAAATATCTTTGCCCGGACACTCGTTACGAACGCGTTTTACGATGCGCAATACATCCGCGACATTGGCTGGATGTAACGGATCGCCACCCGATAATGACAAGCCTCGACGTTTGATACGCTGATCATTTAAGTCAGCGATAATTTGATCTTCAAGTTGCTGAGTAAATGGATGACCGCCATCGAGCCGCCATGTACTTTGGTTATAGCAACCGCGACACTGATGCACACAACCAGACACGAACAAAGTGACTCTGGTACCCGGCCCGTTGACCACATCGATTGGATAATATTGATGGTAATTCATAGCTTTAATACAAACGCCAGCTCAGCAGAATCTGCATGAACTGGCATTAATTCCATTAAATGGATTATAGATGTTTAACGCGGCGCTTAACTTCTTCTTGTTTACCGAAGTTAAACGGACGAGCATCAGGGCTACCTAAGTAACCACACACACGGCGCGTTACTGAAACTTTGCTTGAGTCATGGTTGCCGCAGCTAGGGCAAGTGAAGCCTTTGCTCGTACAGTCAAACTCACCGGTGTAACCGCATTCATAACACTCATCGATCGGCGTGTTGGTTCCGTAATAAGGAACTCGAGTATAGCTGTAATCCCAAACGTTCTCTAAAGCTTCAACGTTACGTTGCATGTTAGGGAACTCACCGTAACAGATAAAACCGCCACTCGAGATGTGTGGGTAAGGCATCTCAAAATCGATCTTGTCGTATGGATTTACTTTTTTCTCAACATCCAAGTGGAAACTGTTGGTGTAGTAACCTTTATCAGTCACTCCTTCAATCACACCAAACTCTTTAGTGTCGATGCGACAGAAACGGCTACATAGGTTTTCACTCGGAGTACCGTATAAGCTGAAACCGTATCCAGTTTCTTCCGTCCATTGATCAACATGTTTCTTCAAGTATTTAACGATGTTGATTGCTTTTTCACGTAGCTCTTGTGCATCGTATACGTGCTCATCAGTGCCATACAGAGCATTCACCATTTCATGGATGCCAATGTAGCCCAGCGAGATAGATGCGCGGCCATGTTTAAAGATATCGGAAATCGAGTCGTCCGCTTTAAGACGCACACCACATGCTCCTTCCATATAAAGAATAGGAGCAACACGTGCTTTTACGTTTTCAAGGCGCGAAATACGTGTCTCTAGAGCGCGACGCGCAACAGAAAGCTTTTCATCTAAGATCTTGAAGAATGCTTCTTCATCACCATTCGCTCGAATCGCAATGCGCGGCAAGTTCAAGCTTACTACACCAAGGTTATTACGACCCTCGTGAACAAGCTCACCGTTTTCTTCGTAAGTGTTCAAGAAACTACGGCAACCCATTGGCGTTTTAAATGATCCCGTTACTTCAACCACTTTGTCGTAGTTTAAGATATCTGGGTACATACGCTTAGAAGCACATTCTAAAGCTAGTTTCTTAATATCGTAGTTCGGATCTTGTTCTTTGTGGTTCAAGCCGTCTTTGATAGCAAACACCAGTTTAGGGAAAACCGCTGTTTTACGATTTTTACCTAAACCTGCAATACGGTTCTTTAAGATCGACTGCTGGATAAGACGAGATGCCCAGCTTGTACCTAAGCCAAAACCAAAAGTTACAAATGGTGTTTGACCGTTCGCAGTGTGCAGTGTGTTTACTTCATATTCCAGGGACTGGAATGCGTCGTAACACTCTTTTTCAGTACGAGAAATCGCAAATCCTTCAGGATTGTGGATATCCCACTCTTTGGCGATAGCCAAGTGTTTCTCATAACTGGCTTGTACATAGGGTTCTAGTACTTCATCAATGCGGTTGATGGTGGTACCACCGTAAATATGGCTCGCCACCTGTGCAATGATTTGAGCAGTCACTGCCGTAGCGGTTGAAATTGACTTTGGCGTATCAATTTCTGCGTTACCCATTTTAAAGCCATGCGTTAGCATGCCTTTCAAATCAATAAGCATGCAGTTAAACATCGGGAAGAACGGCGCGTAATCGAGATCGTGATAGTGTAAATCACCTTCTTCATGCGCTTGAACGATATCGCGTGGCAAAATGTGGGTTTTCGCATAGTGTTTAGCCACGATACCTGCAAGCAAGTCACGCTGAGTTGGAATTACCTTACCATCTTTGTTGGCATTTTCATTGATAAGGTCAACATTACTCTCTTCGATCAAGCCTTCGATTTCACGAGTCAAAGCGCTTTGCTTCTCACGAGCCATATCACGATCATGGCGATATTCAATGTATGAACGAGCCAGTGATTTGTATGGGCCTTGCATGAGTTCATTTTCAACCAGCGTTTGGATTTCGTTGATGTGAACTTCATCGTGATCTTTAAGTTGCAGCTCAACTGCTAACGCCACATTTAGTGCATAGATAGCAATTTCGTTATTCACGCTCTCTGCTGCTGCTTCCACTGCTGCTTGTATACGATCCCTGCTAAACGGAGCTCTTGAGCCGTCACGTTTGATTACGATTGGTTTCACCTTTTCTCCTTACCCAGCATACTCACAGACTTATCCACAAACACACTATATAGGGCAATTAATTATTAGACTGACACTAGATGTTGTGGCGTATTAGACTCCAAAGCACACTTCAAAAGTATTGATCGAGATCAACAAAACTCGGTTACAGTACAATAAGGAAACGATCTTATTGGCATGGCTCTCAGATACAAAGAAAACAATGAAAATTGCAATTTTTTCGCTTTTAAACTTGATTTTTTATGAAGGCTTGCGCGATAAAGGGTTATCAGTGACGAAACAAAAAGAGCGGAAAATTTTGCCCATGAAGCCTCTCATTTTTCTATATGTTGTGGTATTAACTGCTTTACCAACACAAGCTACTGAATCGCTCAAACTTTCGACATGGAACATGGAGTGGTTTGTTTCTGAGGGAAACAAGCGTTTTGCGCCTTCGTTACGCAGTAACGCTGATTTTTACAAAATGGCACTCTATTTCCAAACTCTTGAAACACCGATACTCGCGTTCCAAGAAGTTGGTGACTCAAATGCCTTAACTCGCATTATCGGTGATCAATATCGGGTCTACCTTTCGGATCGGTCACAGCCCGAGTATGCCCACTTACAGTTTGATAATCTTAATCAGTACACAGGCTTTGCGATAAGACACGACATCGCAGTAAAAGATGTTGCGGACTTTTCTTTACAACCAACATCTCATCGCGACAGGCTTCGCTTCGCCAGTTATTTGATCGTTCAACCTGAGCATTCTCAACCTATCCACTTATTAAGTGTTCATTTAAAAGCGCGTTGCACGGGACGTTTTGAATCAAAAAGCGCATGTAAGACACTCAAAGCTCAGGGCAAAGCTCTTAACCAATGGATCAAAACACGCGAAGAAAACGGTGAACGTTATATTATTAGTGGGGATTTCAACCACAATCTTTCGTATAACGGAGATTGGCTGTGGCGAGATATTAGCGAGGACAGCGATGCTGTTTTAGCGAGTAAAAATGTGGCAGCTAAGTGCAAAGTACGCAGCCGAAATCACCCCAACCGAACGCACCAGTTCCGTTCGGTGATAGATCATATGATTATCAGTCAAGATATCAAGGTGAGCTCAATCGCACAAAACCTTTATCAAACCCAAGATGTCCTCGACTATCAACTCAGTGATCATTGCCCTATCACTGCCACATTTGAACTTGGTCAGTAGTCAAGCAAGCACATCGCGAGTGCAATGCGGATAATGGAGCTAGGATGATTTGCTGGCGATTATTTTGGTCAGTGTTGAACCTAGAACCATTGAGGCAATAAAGATGATAATCCCGATATTGCCATAACTGGCACTGGCAATCGCTGGACCAGGACACACACCTGCCACTCCCCAACCAAGCCCAAATATCGCAGCGCCACCTAGCAAACGCTTATCAATATTAGTATTTGTGGGTAAGCAGTACTTCTCACCAAGCAAAGCGTGACCGCGAGGCTTAATCAAAAACAGGTATGCGGGCATAAACACCATCAAGGCACCCCCCATCACAAACGCTAAACTCGGATCCCACTGCCCCGCTACGTCTAAAAATCCGATCACTTTCGCGGGATCTATCATTCCTGAGACTGCCATACCGATACCAAACAGTAATCCACTTATTGCAGCAACTAATAGTTTCATTGAACTACTCCTATACGGTATGAAGACGAACAAATACAGTGACAGCGGCAACAAACATAAAAGTTAGCGTTGCGACGATAGAACGCTTGGATAGTCGTCCAATACCACAAATACCATGCCCGCTTGTACAACCATTGCCCAAACGAGTTCCAACACCCACCAGCAAACCGCCAAGAGCAAAACTGCCAACTGAAATAGTCGCTGTATTAGGAATCACAATCTCACCTAAAGTCACAGCAAGCGCACCGCCAATGACCATACTGACGACAAAGACTAAACGCCAAAGAACGTCACCTTTTTCATGGGAGAAAAGACCGTTTACTATGCCGCTAATTCCAGCAATTTTACCGTTTACCAACAGTAATAGGGTTGCAGAACACCCCAGCAAAATGCCTCCAATCAACGAACTCCAAGGTATCAGTTCAAACATAATCACTCCTTTAGCGACAGAACACGGTATGTAATGATTCCACCAGAACTTCCACTCGCGAATCTGCCAACGAATAGAAAACCTGTTGTGATGATTTGCGCGCTTTAATGATGTTGTGTTTTCGCAGCACAGTTAGATGCTGGGACAACGCCGATTGGCTCAGGGCTGAGTTAGCTTGCAATACGCCAACACCGACCTCACCTTGGATCAGTTGGCAAATCACCATCAATCTTTCGGGATGCGCCATGACTTTGAGCATTTCAGCGGCTTGGGCTGCGCTATTTCTCATCTCATCGAGGTCAAATGGTTGGGTGTTCATAATCTATCCTGCTCAACTTTTGCACTCATCATATCCCAGCCATTAAATTAGTCAATGCTAATTTAGATTTTATGTAATTAGAAAAATATACATTAGACATTTCTAATTTTGGTTATTATAGTAGCAGTTAGTGAACAACATTGATGCAATTGGACTGTGTGAACAGCCAACCGTTATGAATTAGGAGCAAGAAATGACCAAGATAGTGATCATCGGTGGTGTGGCAGGTGGTGCATCTGCCGCCGCTCGAGCGCGTCGTCTCAGTGAGGATGCTGAAATCATCATGTTTGAACGAGGCCCTTTTGTCTCATTTGCTAACTGCGGATTGCCCTATCATATTGGTGGTGACATTCAAGAACGCAGTCAACTGCTGCTGCAAACACCGGAAAGTTTCCTAGCTCGTTTTAATGTCGATGTAAGGGTTATGAATGAAGTTGTTGCGATTAACCGCCACCAAAAAACTGTCACGGTTAAGAATTTGTTGGATGGCAGCGACTATCAACAAGAGTATGACTTCTTGTTATTGAGCCCAGGTGCTGCACCTGTTGTTCCACCAATTCCAGGCGTAGACAACCCGCTGACGCATTCCCTACGTAATATTCCAGATATGGATAAAATCATTCAAACCATCAAGATGAACAACGTCGAACACGCAACGGTTGTCGGTGGCGGTTTCATTGGTCTTGAAATGATGGAAGCGTTTCACCAGTTAGGGATCAAGACCACCCTTCTTGAACTATCCGATCAAGTGATGACACCAGTTGACCGTGAAATGGCAGGTTTCGCCCATGAAGAGATTCGTAATCATGGTGTGGATTTACGTCTCGGTACGGCACTGAGTAGCGTTGAGTACATCCCTCAATCCAGTATTGCCAATCAAGATGCTGGCGAAAGTTCTGAGCATCAACACTTAAATGGTCACCTTATCTTAACGTTGAGTGACAGCAGTCAACTTAAGACCGACATTCTCATTATGGCGATCGGTGTTCGCCCAGAAACAACCTTAGCAGAGCAAGCGGGCCTGCAAATTGGTGCGCTTGGTGGAATCTATACTAATGAGCACATGCAAACCAGCGACCCATCGATTTATGCTGTCGGAGATGCGGTAGAAGAACAGGATTTTGTCACTGGCGCTCAGACTCTCGTTCCATTAGCAGGTCCGGCCAACCGCCAAGGACGCATGGCGGCAGACAATATGCTTGGGCGCAATGAAAGCTATCAGGGAACACAAGGTACTGCGATCTGTAAAATCTTTGACTTAGCGGTGGCATCTACAGGGAAAAACGAGAAGCAGCTAAAACGTGACAACATCACGTATGAAAAAGTCTATGTGCATACTGCAAGCCATGCTAGCTACTACCCTGGCGCAGAAACGGTTTCGTTTAAAATGTTGTTTGATCCGCTAACAGGCAAAATTCTCGGAGCACAAGCGGTGGGCAAAGACGGCGTCGATAAACGAATCGATGTGATGGCTGTCGCTCAACGCGCGGGGATGACCGTTGAGCAACTTCAGCACCTCGAACTGACTTATGCGCCACCGTATGGCTC
The DNA here is from genome assembly GCF_009938205.1 of Vibrio panuliri. Classification (NCBI taxonomy): domain Bacteria; kingdom Pseudomonadati; phylum Pseudomonadota; class Gammaproteobacteria; order Vibrionales; family Vibrionaceae; genus Vibrio; species Vibrio panuliri. The sequence continues at coordinate 910,794 of NZ_AP019655.1, forward strand.
AGCGAAAGATGTGATCAACCAAGCTGCTTTTGTTGCCAATAACATGGTTAAAGGTGACGCAACAGCGATTCATTTTGATGAGATTGATAACCTGACAGATGATCAACTGCTACTCGATGTCCGCAATCCAGCAGAACGAGAAAATGGCAATCATCTGGCGAATGACGTCAACATTTCGGTTGATCAACTTCGTCAGCGTATCGATGAACTACCAAAAGACAAAGAGATCGTAATCTACTGTCAGGTTGGTTTACGCGGCAACGTAGCGTATCGACAGCTCGTCAACAATGGGTTCAAAGCCAAAAACCTCATTGGAGGCTTAAGAACCTATCTGTACGCCAAAGCGTAACAAACACCACCAAGAACTAGAAATGAGGAGTACGCTCAGTACTCCTCTTAAACTATCGATGCCAACCCTGACATTGTATATTCGTCGGTGAGAAAACCTTTAGCTTGCTCAAGTAATACCGGTTTACTGATAAAGTAACCTTGGATATATCGACAGCCCATCTCGCTTAGCAAGTTCAGTTGTTCTTGAGTTTCCACCCCTTCCGCAATCACATCCAACCCCAGTTGCGTTGCTAACATATTGACGGACTGCACCAAAACAGCATTGGTTTTGTCGCTTTCAATATTACGAATAAATGAACGATCGATTTTCAGAATATCAACGCTATTCTTCATCAAGTTGGAGAACGAAGCGAAACCTGTACCAAAATCATCAAGTGCTAGTTGTAATCCTTTATGACGCAATGAGTGCAGCAGTTCTTGAACTTCTGGCTTATCCTCCAACGGTACAGACTCCGTGATCTCGATAATAATATCGGATGTACTGAGTCCAAAGCTGTGTAAAATTTCTAATATTGAACAACTCTCGATGCTTTCATCGGTCAACTCGTCTATCGAACGATTGACTGAAATCTTCACATCTTGATATCCCAGCCGTTTGAGGTGAGTGAGATCCCGACACACTTGACTCAAAATCAGATCGCCCAGTTGACTGATATAACCAAACTCCTCAGCAATAGGAATAAACTCAAATGGGGAAATGACTTCGTCACCTTCAGTCCATCGTGCGAGTGCTTCAAACTTGACGACTTTGTTCTGCACCAAATCATAAATAGGTTGATATTCAACATGCAGGCGCGCCTCATCAATCGCTTGCTTTAGCTTAATGCCAAGAGTCTCTTTTCTTCCGATATTCTTCTCCAAAAAGATCGAATAACGTACTGTACTTGGATGGGGTTGCGACTTAGCCGTATCGAGAGCGTAATAAGCTTTTGCCATTAAATGGGTACTGTTGGCCATATCTTCTGGCATTGCGTATCCCATGTTTATATGTAACTTCATCAAGCGGCCATCGATGTAAAACGGTTTTTCAACTCGAGTACGGATCTCATCAATCAAAGTCTCGATGTCGTCGAGGTTGTCAATATGCCATGCGAGAGCAAACTGATCCGCTGCATAACGACAAACACTCACCGCCCCACCGCGGAAATTCCGATAGAGCTGCAAACCGACATAGCGCAGCACTTTATTGCCGAAACTCTCACCATAAAGGTTGTTGATTGCCGAAAAACGATGAATATCAAGTAACACCACAATCAGATCTTTGTGCTGATCAAAGTACTGCATAAACTTAGTTCTGGTCTGCAAGCCAGTAAAATCTTGCTTATTCTTGTATTTTAGCAACTCACTTTCCATCAGCTTCCGGTCGCTGATATCATCAAAAATACCGATGTAATTCTTAACGATACCGTTGTTATCTTTCACCGCAGAAATAGACAATGACTCCGGATAGATCGCGCCTGTTTTCGCCTTGTTCCATACTTCTCCCGACCAATGTCCAGTTCGCCCTATTTGATGCCACATCGCACTATAAAACTTTTTGTCATGCATACCGGAGCGGAAAATACTGGGTGATTTCCCATAGACTTCCCCCTGGCTAAATCCAGTGATTTGCTCAGCTTTGGCATTCATGTGTCGGATTCGGTTATCCTCATCGGTAACAATGACCCCATTGCTGGAAAGCTCAATGACCTTGGTCGCAATCAGATGATTATTCTCCAACTGAGAAAAGTCAGTGATATTTTTTATATTGCCTTCAATAGATTTCAGTTCGCCCTTCTCGCTGTATGACTTGTAGAAGGTCAACTCTAATACCAAGCCACACTTGGTATGCTCTTTGTCAATCACCACTTTGCTGATTGAACTGGGTGTAATTGCACCAGAAAGAAATTGGGCATAACGTCGAGGAGAACGGAAAATGAAATTTGAAAAGAAAGTATCGAAACTGAGCTGGCAACTCGCAGCAACAGCAAACATCGATTTTAAGTTGTTTGAGTAAGTAAACTGGTTTGAGGTGACATCCCAATTCCAAGAGCATGATTGTGTAATATGTTCAGAACGCTCAAATTGCGCCAGCAGCTGGTTTTTTTCTCGGGTCAGTCGCTGCTGGACTATGGTTTTGCCAATCAGTAAACCCGCAGTGCGCAGCCAAACATCATCAAACGTACGTTGTTCTAAAGGTGTGGAATAGAGTAACGCGAGCACACCAACAATGCATCCTTCTTGGTTCAACAACGGCACGCCATAATAGCTCTCTATACCCAGTTCTTGTAGGGCAAAATCATCAGGGAACTGTTGCTGAACATCAGAATTATAACGACAAATGTTCCGATCATTTCTAACATTGTCACAAGGTGTTCCGACCAAGCTATAACGAATGTTCTTTGCGCGTTTGCCATCAATCAAATAAACCAAAGTGATGGCCTGATTCTGAGCAACATCAAACTCAGCGACAACACAATGTGAAGGTTGATATTGAGTGTAGATTTCCTTCAAGCAGCGCCAATAAAGATCGTCTTCGTCATGTGCACGAATGACCTCATTAACAAGTACTTCCATTGTGAATCTACCCCTATATCAATCTAGTTAAAACTTTAGTGCTATTGACGTTGAATCTATTGGTCTGGGAAACCCATATCAAATCGACTCCAATTACAACATGATAACCTGAATAACAAAATTACCACAATTTTATTACGTCAATTCAGTTATCTATATCAATTTTTTGCTAGATTTTCTCACCCAGTGGTAGAGTTTGTTTCCTTATCTACAAGCTGCGGGGACATGGATCAAATCGATATATAGAAATATCGACTGCTCTATATTTGCTCAGTAAGTCGCGAATCAGTTTACAGTCTGCCGTGTATCTATAGTCAAATTAGCTCTAGATTTAGAATCTCAGAGCATTGTTACTGATTCGAGTACAAGGAAAATTACAACGTGAAATGGTTATCTATTTGCCAGAAAAGTCCCGCAGCAGTCTTACTCCGAAGAGTGCGTTTCCTTGTCTACAAGCCAAATCAATTCATCGAACGTTTCATCTCAAGTTGTTCAAGCATATCCTGATGTAGTTGACGAATCACACGTCCGGTAGACAAGTCCATCAACACCTCCGGTGCCAGTCCTTTGTATACAATCGATTCCTGCTGATACCAAATGCGTTTTTGTGAAGGAATATGCACGGTATAAAGATCCGTTACGTGGTGAGGAACCGGCACGCCGTAGTCTAACGTTCCTTGAGTTCTATGCCCGTAAGTCACTACTTTAGGGCTGCCCTTAGTGGCTAAAATGAACTCTTCCGCACTTGACCCTACCCTCTCATCTTGCACTACAAACACGCGCTGAAGATGAGTTAACTGATTGTCAGATGCCACCTGGGGCCATGAAAACTCTATCCAAGTATTGGGATACTTTGTCATATCCTCAAGCAAAGCGATAAACAGGTTATAAACCGCTGGACTTTGCTCTTTGAGATCACTTTCTACAAGCTGCTGATAGTATCGGGTATTGTCCTCTGATGCGAGAACGTGCCACATGGAATGGTATTCGTGTGTACCTATCAGCTCAAGTACGGCGAACATAGCGACAAAGCTACTGCCGTCGTTGCCACGCAGATCAATAATTAACCCTTCGGTATTTTGTAAACGCTGATAGTGCTGGGAGATTAGCTGTCGCAGGTAGCGATGGTGCTGGTAATCGAAGGATGGCAGACGCAGCAATGCCACATCATCTGACAACCAATCAAACTGAGGAGCTTTTGCCTGCTCGGCACTTACATCCGGAGGCAACGTTTGGCTATCGTGGGTCAACTCAATATGCATTATCGGGTCTGCAAATGCATCGAGCCAAATATCTAGATACTTAACACATTGCCGCGTTGATACCCCAACTATCTGTTCATCGACTTGGCTTCTAACCAACTCTATATGTGAACGGTCTTTATCTGCAAAGCCTGCATAGTTCTCTTCTACCGTATTAGAGAGTGTTTGCAATGCATAGTCACAAGAAGCCGTTTGGGCTAAGGAGTAACTCGAATAGAGCGTTAAAAAAGACAACAACAATGGACAAACTTTAAACATCATCTCCCCATAAAGCATCAACTGCAGTGATGAATAAGTAGTTTTACTATGAGTGAACGGAATAATAACACGTAATTAAGACACGCCAATGCAACCCATTGCATTATTGACAAAATATTACACTTTTCTTTCATTACCATTACACATGGCAAACGCTTGAAGCGACGAGAATAATTGCAAGCAAAAGAGCATGACTGACAGAGAAACAATCAAGGCAACCTACAACCACTACGGTCTTGAACAAAACGGTCTTTAGGTATCAAATCAGGTGACAAGGACCGTTTGCCTAACGAATTACGTGATTAATGTTTTACGAAAATCAAATTGTCGGTATCAAACCCACGAGATTGTGCATCTTCAATAAATTGATCAATAACGGATTGAGGCACTTGCGGGGTTCTAGCTAACAACCAAAGGTAATCCAGCGTGGGGCCGGAAACAAACGCATACTGGTAGTCTTCCTTGTCTAAACCAAACACAACATAAGAGCTGTAAAAGGGCCCAAAAAATGAGACTTGCAAGTGGCCAATGTCATCACGATTGACAAAAAACGCCTTGCCATCCGCTTGTTGCCACGCTTTTTCTACAGGATCGTAACCACGATTAATCACGGCAACGCCTGATTTTTCAAGCGGTAAGTACTCTGCGGTAACGCGCTCTAATCCCTCTTCAAACGAATGGTCGAGTCGAGCGATCTCGTACCACTTCCCCTCGTAGCGGCTAAGCTCAAAATTGTCGACGGGTTTCACCCTCTCAGGCATACCTAAACATCCAGACAACGACAACATACCTAACAGTACAACCACGAATTTCATAAACTCTCCCTAAATACATTCGCGAACCGAACTATGCAACAATCAAGACAATTAACAATAACAACGCACACTGATGCGTTTTTACAAATGATGCACAATACGTACTCCACACTTTAAGGGCTAAGTTGATTTCTTCTTCGCTTAATTTGCCAAGTTTGAAGCATATTTGAGATCTAGTTATCACTAATTTAACCGCAACTCTAAAAGTGCAGATAAAAAAAGAGGAGCAGCGCTCCTCTAATCATCTTACTACCCTATTAATTAATCATACCGTCAAGCTTCGCTGGTCTCTTTTGGCTCGACAGGAAGCACCTGCTTAACATACGTTCCCGGCGCACTGCCTAGCACTGGATAGTTTTCACTGCCTTGCGCAAATGGCTCGATTAACTCATCAGGCGTTGCTCCAACTAGCCACTGGTTCCAATGACCCCACCATGAACCCTCATGATGGCTTGCTGAACCAAGCCACTCATCAGCGGTATCTTCTAAACTTTCATTGACCCAAAAGCCATACTTGCTTTTATCAGGATGATTGACGATACCCGCAATATGACCGGACTCACCGAGAACAAAGGTTTTGTTACCACCAACCTTGAGCGCTCCTCGATAAGTACCTTGCCAAAGCGCAATATGGTCTTCTTTAGTAGAAATGAAATAACTTGGGATTTTGATCTTATCCAAATCAATCCATACACCACCAATTTTCACGCCTTTATCTTGAACTAGCTTGTTCTCAAGATAGAGCTGACGCAACATAAAGTTGTGGGTGGGTGCAGTGACGTTGGTACTGTCACTATTCCAATAAAGGAGGTCGAAGTCTACCGGGCTTTGCCCTTTGAGATAGTTATCAACGTAGTAGTTCCAGTAGAGGCTGTTCTCTCTCAGTAAACTGAAGGTAACGCTGAGCGAGCGCCCATCCATAAACCCTTTTAGGTTGTTTTGAACTTCAATGGCATTGATGATCGGTTCATTAATATACGCCCCAACCTCACCCGGTTGAGAGAAGTCCAGCAAAGTGGTAAAGAAGGTGGCACTCTTAATACGTTTTTTCATCCGCTTCGCGGCATAGTAGGCCACTGTAGATGCCAGTACAGTCCCGCCGATGCAGTAACCTGCTGCATTGATCTGCGGCTGCCCCGTAATCTCCTCAATCGCAGAGACCGCTTTTACCACCCCTTCAGTCACATAGTCACCAAAGTCGACGCTTCGCAGCTCAACGCCAGGGTTTCGCCACGAAATCATAAACACACAGTGTCCCTGATTAAGTAGCCAACGAACCATTGAGTTCTTCTCACGTAAATCGAGTATGTAATACTTGTTCACGAATGGAGGCACAATTAATAACGGCGTTTTATGCACCTTTTCGGTGAGCGGTCGGTACTGGATCAGTTCAAACAACTCATTTTGATACACGACATCACCCGGTGTGTTCGCAATATCTTCACCAACACGAAATGCGTTATTGTTTGTCATGCGAACTTTGAGGATATCAGAGCTCGCATCCAGATCACTTTTCAGTTGATCCAGACCAGCCAGCAAGTTTTCGCCATTTCGTTCGATGGTAAGCTTTAGAAGCTCAGGGTTAGTCGCGATAAAATTACTCGGTGAAAGCGCATTGATGGCTTGTCGAGAGAAAAAGGCCAACCGCTCCTTTGTCTTATCATCAATGCCTTCAATACTGTTGATAGTATCGAGGTAGGTTTTACCAAACAGCAAATAGGATTGCTTGATAAAATTGAACACCAACTCGTTACGCCAGCTATCGTTACTAAACCGTTTATCTCCCTTTTCAGCTTCTACAATACAATCTGTATTGCCAGCCAACACCACGTTTTGCCAAATATCTAGCTGCTGCTTCCACCACTGAGCTTGGACTTCCATTAGCGCTGTCGGTTGATTTGCCGCTTTTTCAAACAACAATGCCGTATCTTCAAAGTTGACTTCTTGCATTGCCTTATTAAACGGGGTATTTACGGATGCCCTGTTGAGCTCTAGATCCTCCCACCACTTTTGATTGGTTTCTTGGAGCTTAACAAGGTAATCCGAAAAGAAGTGTTGAAACATGTGAGACTCCTTAGATCGGAAAAAAGCCGCCTAAGAAAGGCGGCAAGCTTAGTCAGTGTCTATGCGGGATTCACTGTCTTAAGGTTTTCCGATGTAAGCTTCTCTACATCCTCTTTGAATTCTTTGGCGATACTTTGCAGCTTATTGCTGTCATCCATCATCTGCTGAGACAGCTTAGAAAGTACCGTAAGTTGCTGAGAGTTAAACGTCGCGAGTGATGGCGCGTCTTTGATTTCACTTGCCGCTTTCATTTGTGTCAAACCCATCTCACTGTATGTGCGCATGGCGTTTAGTTGCAGTTCAGTGACAACTTCAACGTTTTTTGTCACCAACTTATTGAACTTGATGTACGGCTCAAGTTGTTTTTCAGTTTGATCGCTAAAGTTTTTAAAAAAATCAGTATACATTTTGCTAACTCCTAGTTTTCTTGAATTAATTCCATTCGACAGATTTAACGATAACAGCGGTGCCCATGCCCCCGCCCACACATAGAGAGGCAACGCCGTACTGGCCGCTACTTCGATTAAGTTCATGTATTAAGGTAACGAGAATTCGATTGCCTGACGCCCCCAGCGGATGACCTAATGCTATCGCTCCACCGTTCTTGTTTGCTTTGTCTAAGATCTCAGTAACGGATAGCCCATGTTGGTCTGCCAACTGATGGATAACGCCCAGCGCTTGCCCCGCAAACGCCTCGTTAAGCTCATAGACATCAATATCGTGAGCCGTAATCTCTGCTTTAGACAAGGCTTTAGTTACCGCTGGCACCGGGCCTAAGCCCATAATGCTTGGGTCGATGCCGGCTTGTGCATGGCTGACGACCTCCGCGATAGGACGCAAACCGTGTTTCTCCACCGCCGACTCGCTAGCAAGAATAATCGCACTGGCACCATCGTTGATGCCTGATGCATTGCCAGCCGTTACGCTGCCCTCCTTATCAAAGGCGGGACGCAGTTTTCGTAAACCTTCAAGGGTTGCGTTAGCTTTGGGATACTCATCGGTATCAAACGTCACGATTTCTCGACGCTGCTTTACCTCAACAGGCGCAATTTCCGCGACAAACTTGCCGGCCTCTATCGCCGCCACTGCTTTTTGCTGGCTTTCCAACGCATAATGGTCTTGTTGCTCACGAGTCAAGCCCACTTCTTTCACCACATTCTCTGCTGTCACGCCCATGTGATATTGATTAAACACGTCAGTCAAACCATCATTGATCAACAAGTCTGTCAGTGACATGTTGCCCATCTTGTGCCCATCACGAATCTGGCTCGGTACAATAAAAGGAATTTGCGACATCACTTCAACACCCGCCGCAACGATAATCTCTCCATCTCCAGAGCGAATATGACTCACCGCATCCATGACGGTTTTCATGCCACTACCACATACCATATTCAGTGAGTAGGCTGGTGTTGTATCGGGAATACCGGCATAAATGGCGGCTTGACGTCCAACACTCATCCCTTGCCCTGCTCCAATTACGTTACCAACGATCACTTCATCCACTAAGCCTGCTGCAACGTTTGCCTCTTCTAACGCCGCTTTGATCGCTACCGCCGCTAAATCACCCGCGCTGATATTTTTTAATGAACCACCAAACGCGCCAATGGGAGTTCGTTTTGCCGAAACTACATATACTTTTTCCACAGCCAACCCCTTATTGCATGTGCAAGCCGCCATTCACAGACAAGGTTTCGCCTGTAATGTATGCGCCTGCATCACTAATTAAAAAACTGACTGCTTTTGCAATTTCATCGGACGCGGCGAGGCGCCCCATCGGAATTTGCCCTTTGATAAAATCCAGAGTTTCCGGCTTCATCATCTCTACCATCGGAGTCATGGTATAACCTGGAGCCACAGCGTTTACCGTCACACCACTTCGTGCACCTTCTGCGGCTAGCGCTTTGGTAAAACCGATCATGCCCGCCTTAGCAGCACTGTAGTTAGTCTGCCCAAATTGACCTTTAATCCCGTTAACTGACGAAATATTGATGACTCGCCCACCGCCTTTCTCGCACATTGGCGCGAAAAGAGGTTGAGTTACGTTAAACACACTGTTTAGGTTGGTATCAATCACATCTTTCCAAGATTGGGCGGTCATTTTTTTGAATACGCCATCTTTGGTGATTCCCGCATTATTGATAACCACATCCACGGTTCCTTCGTCTTCTAGCAACTGCCTCAGTCGTTCAGCACATTGTTGTGTATCAGTGACATCAAGCTCGAATAAACGCACTTGGTCAGAAGTAAATTTATTTACTTCAAACCATTTTTGCGCACACTCTCGTTTGCCGGTTGAGTGAGTGGCGATAACTCTGTAACCATCTTTCACTAACTGAGAGGTAATTGCAGATCCAATCCCGCCTTTTGACCCTGTGATCAAAGCGATCTTTTCCATTTAAGACTCCATGTCTAACAGCAAGTTAATTACAAATGTGAAGTAATCACGCATATGAAGAATATGCGTAAATTATTAATATTTGTTAGTGCCGATATATTTCGACTTCCTTTATATTTAAAACTAATCGGCAATTGTGACACTTCAAATAATTTTCCAAAAAATGTATCCAAAGTTGAGCAAGATCTCATTAGGCTGAAATGTTATATCAATGTTAAATCTGAGTAACCCATTGAATTAAAATAAATATTTAAATTAAAACTGCTAAGACCAGCAGTGCAAGCCAATGATAAATAATGACTTTTTATTTCGCAGCTTTATTTCATCATTTCCTTGTTCATTTCACTTTCTATCAAGCACTTATCATGACACTTGATAATTTTATTATTAATCGACAGCATGAATTATCGCAGCAAATATAAACAACCCCTGTTTTAAACAATTATTTAGTCACTCAATACGTCACTAATAATCCTCAATTATGTGTTTTAAAAATAGAATTGTTATTTATACCTAGATGACTTCAAGATGCAGGATTCAGAGCGTTGTCATTGACTAGAGCTCAAGGAAAACGACGTGGAAATCGAGACACATAAAAAAACCCAGCGCTGGGCTGGGTTGGCAAATTCGAATCGGATAAATCCTTTAGGCAGTGGATGGTTTGATTCGATATACAATGGCAAACAACACTGGCACTACAATCAGTGTCAGAATAGTAGCAAAGCCGAGGCCTGCCATTATTGTGATCGCCATTGAGCCAAAAAATGCATCAGATACGAGAGGTAACATCCCTAATATGGTGGTAATAGCCGCCATACTGACGGGTCTAACTCTCGATATAGCACTGTCATAGACCGCTTGATATTTCTCTTTCCCGCAACTTAACTCAAGGTTAATTTGGTCAAGTAAAACAATGCCGTTTTTCAAGATCATTCCACTTAAGCTTAGTAGACCAAGGAAGGCTGTAAAGCTAAACGGCATGTTTGTAGACAAAAGTCCAATAGAGACGCCGATAATAGATAGGGGCACAGTCATCCATATCACCAATGGCTTACGCACAGAGTTAAATAGCAACATGGTAATGATGAACATGAGCAAATAACCCATTGGCAAGGACCCAAATAGTGCATCTTGAGCATCTTTTGAGGATTCATACTCGCCACCCCATGTAATCGCATAACCTTGAGGTAACTCTAAAGATTCAACTCGCGGCTTAATACGTTTAAACAATGCGTCCGCAGTTTCATCCCCCAACACATCGTGGTCAGCGAGCACCGTAAGTGTGCGTTTTCTATCACGGCGTTGAATCAATGGCTCTTGCCACTCTAAAGTAACCCCATCAATCACCTGTTCAATTGGAACATATATCTGTAGCGTTGGGCTCCATAACTTAGCATTCGCCAAAGATTCAAAATCAACTCTTTCTTGCTCAGGCAAGCGTGCAACAATCGGCAGTCGATGCGTCCCATCTCTAAGTACACCTATGTTTGAGCCACCAAATGCCATTTGCAAAGTTTCAGAAAGATCTTGTTTTGAGATGCCCAAACGTCGTGCTTTAGATTCGTTAAAGACAGGCACTATTTCTTTGGTTCTCTCGCGCCAGTCATGGCGCACGTTGCGCGCTCCTGGGTCATCAAGCAGAATATCCTCGACTTGTATCGCGAGTGAACGCAACACTTGCGGATCCGCCCCCGTGATACGAACTTCAATTTTGGACGCCGGAGACGGACCAAACTCCATCAACTTGAACTGAAATGAAGGCTTGTTAAACCGAAGTGGCAGTTCTTTATCTAACAGACGCAATACCTCAAACATTGATTGTCTATCGATAGTTCGTACCTGCAACTGAGCATAGGCTTCATAGCTCTTTTCTGGTTGATAAGTAAGGGCAAAGCGTTGCAAACCTTGTCCTGTAGATGAGGTCACAAACTCGACATTATCTTGTTCACGAATGTAGCGCTCGACTTGTTGTACTTGTTGCACCGTTCTTCGAATATCGGTGCCCTCAGGCATCCATACATCGACATAGAACATCGGTGTATTTGATGGTGGGAAGAACGATTGTTTCACCATAGTAAAGCCAGCGATTGCTGAAACCAAAAGAGCAAGCATGGTCGCTACCGTCAGCCAACGAAAACGCAGTGCATAAGTTAATGCAGCACCAAAAATCGTAAACAACATCCCTTTGTAAGGGTCGTCTTGATTCTCTGTCGTTTGTGTTAACTGCTCCTTAAACAGTAGGTCAGCAAGGAACGGAGTTAGCGTAATTGCGGTCACCCAACTCAAGAACAACGAGAAACACAACACCCAGAACAGCGACCCCATAAACTCGCCCGTGGCATCAGAGGATAAACCAATAGGCGCAAAAGCGGTGATCGCGATAATGGTCGCACCTAACAGCGGCCATTGCGTTTGCTTAACGATGTTCTTTGCCGCGAGTAACTTAGACTGCCCTCGTTTCATTCCAACGAGTATTCCTTCCACGACAACAATCGCGTTATCCACCAGCATACCCAGTGCGATGATCAATGCCCCAAGTGAGATTCGATGTAACTCTATCTCAAACTGGTTCATCAAAATAAAGGTCCCAAATACGGTGAGCAGTAGAACCAAGCCAATAATAATGCCGCTACGCGCGCCCATAGTGAACAGCAGTACCACAATGACGATTGCGACCGCTTCCGCCAAGCTAATTACGAAATCAAAGACCGACTTATCGACTTCCATTGATTGATTGTAGAAATAGTTGAGGCTAATTCCCGCAGGTTTGATTGACTCAAGTTGATCAATTTTTGCTTCAATAGCTTTACCTACATCGACTACATTGACGCCGGATGAAAATGAAATCGCGAGGTTTATCGCAGGCTCACCGTTAAATGTCAGCACGTTTGTGGGCTTTTCTTGCACTCCCCTTGTCACCTTTGCGACATCTTTTAGGCGAATCAGATTCCCTGTGTCTCTACCATGAATAATAAGATCTTCCAGTTGCTGCTCACTGGTCATAGTACCGCTCGGGCGAATTGTTAGGCTCTCTCCATTTACCATCACCTCACCAGCAGATTGAACACTGTTTTGTCGACTTAACAGATTCACTACCGTCGACATATCTAGGTTAAACGCCGCCAATTGCTCCAACGAGACTTCAACAAACAGTTGTTCTTGTTGAGCTCCTGCAATTGAGACCTTCCCTACGCCATCCACCAGTTCCAGATCACGACGCAAATAGTCAGCATAACGCTTTAACTCGATATAGTCGTACCCATCCCCCGTTAACATCAGCATGATTCCGTAAACATCCCCAAAATCATCCATAACCTGAACAGAGGTCACTCCGCTTGGTAAACTCGGTTTTAGGTCATTGATTTTACGACGCATTTCATCCCAAATCTGAGGTAACTCATCAGGACCATAAGTCATCTCCATTGCCACTTTAATCTGTGACATGCCATTAGAAGACGTTGAGGTGACCTTATCGATATAAGGTAGCTTGCGGATTTCTTGCTCAAGTGGGTATGTAAGTTCCTCTTCCACCTCTTGAGAGTTCGCCCCTGGGTAGGTTGAAATAATCATCGCTTCTTTAATCGTAAAGGCGGGATCTTCTAAACGTCCCAGTTCCATAAACGATATCAACCCACCAACAGCGAGAATAACCAAAAACAGCCAACTGATGACCTTATTTTTAATCGAGTACTCAGCAATGTTCACAGTTGTACTCCTTTAAGATTGATACCCGGACGTAATTTACGAATGTTTGAGTTGATAATGACATCCCCTTGTTTCACTCCTGACGAGACAATTGCTCCTGAACCGACAATTTGATCCACGATTATCCGATGTCGTTGGGCGGTGTTATCCACCGACTTCCAGACATAAAATTCAGACTTGGCGGTACCACTATCTATCGCCGTCATTGGTACAAGGTAACCTTGTTGAACATTCATCCCAGCTGCTGCCATATCAACGAACACTGACGCACTAGTACCAGGTAAAATCGTTGGTGTGACTTGAGCCCGCTCTAACCAAAACTCATAAGACTGAGTCTGTGGGTGCAACTCGCTAGTATGTTCTAAGTAACGCATCGAATAGCGCTGCTCGCTCCCAGCAAAAGCAACTTCTGGGTGATAATTGCGGGCACGTGCACTTGGAGTCATCATGGCAAGTACACTGTCTGAAACGTTGATTTTCACCTGAAGTCGACTTTCCCGATATAAACTCAACACGCTTTCACCCAGAGCAACACTCTCATGGTTCTTTTTGCCGACAGCGGAAACAACGCCGTCAAACGGCGCTTTAAGCCGCGTGTATTTCAATTGCGTTAATGCTGTCAGACGATTTGCTTGCGCCAGTTTGAAGGTCGCCGTTAACTCGTCATATTCCGCATCAGATATCATTTTGCGTGTCAGTAAGTCCTTGCCACGATCAAGTTGGCGTTGAGCAAGATCGAATCGAGCTTGAGCATTGTTTAATTGCTGCTGGTAACGATTGTCATCGACCGCTGCGAGAGTTTGCCCTTGCTTAACTTTGTCACCCTCTTTGACAAACACAGCACTCAACTCACCATCCACTCTAAACGCAAGTGGTGTAACATCGGCAGGTTCGACAACCCCATTAAACACTCGGAATTGCGATGAAATTGGCTCGCTAACTTGAATCATATCAACAACCAAACTCGGCTTTTCGCGATGAACAGTCTCGACTTGGCAACCAGCCAAAACGCCAGTGGTGATCAGCAACAGAGAAGTTTTAAATAAATTCATGCTAAATCCCTGCCTCTTTCTGCCACGCTTTAACTTGTTGACCGTGAGCCAACTGTGCGACACCCGCTTCAACAATTAGATCACCGCCGCTTAGACCTTCGACAATAAGCCCCTCATCGTTAAGAACAACCTCCACAGATTCAATGGTTTTTGACTCTGGTATAAATCGAAACAGCTTCCCTGAGTGGTCAGTGCGACTGATCCACGCTGTATCTGCCATCTTGTATCCCAGACCTGTAGTCGGGTTAGGTAATTGAACCTGTGCCGTCATACCTGAAAAGAGATTGAGCTCCGTGGGACGTACAATGGTCGCGGTCGCTCGAAAACTGTTGATGTCTAGGTCTGGTTGAGTGGAGATTTCTTTGAACTGCGCAGGAATGATCACGGAGCGATGAATATCCATAACAACGCCAAGATCAGAACTCGCAATATGTTGTAATCCGTACCTTTCGACGTAGCTTACTGGCACACTAAACACTACATCCATTACATCGTTATTGATCAGATTGAGTACGGGTTGATTATTGGCAACAACCTGATGTTCTTTTACCCAAGACCAAGACACCACTCCATCAAATGGTGCGGTAATTTTGGTATAGGCGAGGTTTGTCTTGGCTTGAGCTAAAGCGGCACTAGTGGCTTTAAAATCAGCTTCTCGCTGATCGAACACATCCGCACTAATCAGTTTCTGTTTATACAGCGCTAAAGCGCGTTGGAACGCAGTAGACGCCAACTCATACTCAGCCTGCTTAGCATCTAACGCAAGTTGATAGTCAGTAGGATCCAGTTCTGCTAGCAGCGCTCCCGCTGTCACTTGCTCACCCATTTTTACTTTTATTTGCGCGATTTCACCCGCGACTTGAAACGAAAGTGTCGCTCGGTCGGTCGCGTCTATCTCAGCAATAAATGAATCAAGCTTTGGCACGTCGATATCAGGTATTTCTAACAACTTGACTGGCTGTACCACATTGCGTGGCTCTTCCGAGTTTGCGGGAGTACAGCCAACAACAAACAGGCCAAACGCGGCAATACTGAAGCAGCGAATGAAATGGGTCGATATAAATGTCCTTTTGGGCATGTCTTGTCTACACATTTTATTATACATTCGTGCAGTATAAGTATTTACATTGAGAGATCAACTATATTTTCCACTTGTACAATATATATAATGATGAAAGTTGGACTATTTTCTGGTAAAAGTAGGGCGTAATTTAGGGTTGGTATTTCAGATGATCGAAAGAAAACAAGGGCGTAGAAGCGCACAGGACGCAGTCAAAACCAAAGCAGATATATTGAGAGTCGCTGCAAACATGTTTTGCGAACTTGGTTACGAACGAGTGTCATTGCGACAAATTAGCGAGCGAGCTGGTGTCTCCCATAGTTTGATCCGTCATCATTTTGGCAGTAAAGAGAAGATTTGGTACGCAATCAGCGATTGTTTACAAGAGTTTATGATTGGCTACATTCATACCATCATTGAAAACATGCCGCACAAGCTACCCGCCAATGAGAAGATGTATATTTTTGCCGTGCGCCTATTAGCACATATGTTGGTTAGCAAGCAGCCAATTCAACTGATTGCCGATGCCGTGCGACAAGAAGATGCTTTGCTGGATTACTTCGTAGATAAGTCGGGTAAGATTCAAGCGGTTGTTGATGCCATCGCCGATGAATATAACCAAGAGCACCCACAAACACCGATCAATGTTTGGGAAATAAAGTGGCAAATGATTATGTACGCACACGGTGCTGCAAGTTTGACACCGTTTATGCTGCAAACTTGGTCTGAAGAAACTGACGATATTGAACAGTGCCTGCTAAATCACTGGCAAATGTTCAATAAAATCATGGCGCATCGACTGCAAGTTGATCCGGACAAAGTTTTGAATCCAAAATCAATTTCTGAACTTGTATACGCCAAAGAATGCGCTCTGTAAAAATGAGTCTTCGAGAAAAAAGCCAGCTTTTCAGCTGGCTTTTTCTTTGAGAATTATCGACGTTTGCCTCGATTCGCATGAATTTTCATTTTGGCTTTCATTCTTCTTTTATCCGAAGAACGACTTTTACGTTTTGGTGCTCTGTCATCAACCACTTCCTCAATCAGACTTGGTTCATAGCCTTCCAACCATTGCTGCGGCAATCGTTGATCTAACAAACGCTCGATAGCTTCTAACAAATATTCTTCATCACGGCTCATTAGGGAAATGGCTAAGCCAGCTTTACCTGCACGTCCAGTCCGTCCAATACGATGCACATAATCTTCCGCTTTGAAAGGCATGTCGAAGTTCACAACTTGCTCGAGTTGATTAATGTCTAAGCCACGTGCCGCAACATCCGTCGCAATCAATGCACGTATTTTGCCTGCTTTAAAATCATCAAGCGCCTTCTGACGCGCTCCTTGGCTCTTGTCACCGTTGATTGATGCCGCTTTAATGCCATCTAATTTCAGTTCAGCCGCAAGAGCATCACTACCCTGCTTGGTTTTGGTAAATACCAAAACTTGTTGCCAGTTGCGTGAACCAATCAGGTAAGCCAAAAGCTCAGCTTTGCGCTTCTTATCAACCGGGAAAACCATTTGTTCAACCGTATCCGCAGTACTATTTTCCGCGGCAACTTGCACCTCTTCGGGATCGTTCATCATTCGGTAAGCAATGTCTTTAATCTTCTTATCGAAAGTCGCTGAAAAGAATAGCGTCTGATGCTCACGGTTCATCTTTGACAAAATACGTTTAAGATCAGGCCAGAAGCCCATATCCAACATACGGTCTGCTTCGTCTAAAACCAACGTCTGAGTGTTTTGTAAAGAGACATTTTTACAGAACATATGGTCAAGCAAACGCCCAGGTGTCGCGATTAAAATATCACAACCGCCAGCAAGGTTTTTAACTTGGACACCCATACTTGTTCCACCGTAGGCAGTCACAATCTTTAACGATGTAGACTGGGCGTAGGCAGTCAGGTTATCAAATACTTGTTGGGCAAGTTCTCGAGTTGGTACCAGAACAAGTGCGCGGACATCATTGCGCTGCGCATCACGCTCACCACCTTGCTCAAGCAAGGTTTGAATAATCGGTAAACCAAACGCAGCCGTTTTACCTGTACCAGTTTGAGCACCAGCGAGTACGTCTCTACCGTCTAGCACGTAAGGGATCGCTTGTTGCTGAATCTCGGTTGGGGTTGTAAAACCCAGTTGTGTTAATGTCTCAACTAGCTCAGTAGCCAAGCCAAGATCTGCAAATGCTTGTGACATATTAATTGTTACCTAATCTTTGAACGGTGTGGATTCTATACTTAAGCCACTGTTAGTTACCAGAGTTAACATAAAAATCCCGACTCACATTGAGTAGATTCGGATAAAAATCGTCAAACATAACCGCCAATTGCTGATAATTGGTCGCCATAGGCGTAAAGCAATCCGCGAGCGGCTGCATTCTTTCTGACCGTTGAGACATACGACTTAAGGCAAACTCTATATTGTCCAACTCTCGGTATGACTCTAACCATCGCCCTTGCCACATTCGTGTTGTCATTAACTTGTAGCGTTGAGGCACACTCACCACCTCTAACGCTTGCTCTGTCGCGATGTCTCGCTCAGCGTACTGGCAAAAGTCTCTCAGCGCTTGATTATGATACTGAGACCATTTAGTGGCTAAGAAATGATCCCACATCACATCAAGCGCAATCCCAGCAAAACGCCGCTGCTTTGCAGGAAACAGAGACTTGGCATCACGCATTACTGGATGTGCATCAGTGAAACTGTCGACAAAGCGATGTAGTCGGATTCCACGGGCAATATTGAGTGGATATAGCTTATCAGGGTCGCCTTTAACGAAGTCACCAAGTAGGTTTCCAAGAAAACTCGAGTGGCACTTATCGGCAATGTGAAGGTGGGCAAGGAAGTTCATAGAAACCTACGCGGTAACAAACTCCCCTAATAAAAGCACAAAGCCAGCGCGATTGCACTGGCTATCTGTTTTAGGGACTATCGAGGTTGGGAGTTATGCTTCGTCAATGCTCTCTTCAGCATTGGTTTGATACTCCGATAGATTAATGCCGATCTCTAACGCATCGAGCAACTCTAAGCTTTCGTCATTTAACGACTGGTCACACATAAGGACCTCCTTAAATCATTATTTACGCCACCAGTGAACTAGTGGTATCTCCTTTTTACCCACTTTATATGACATTTTTTTTAAAGGCAAAAGCACCAAATGCCGTGATTATGACCGACACCTCTAGCAAACGTTTGCAAACAAGAACAGCACGCCACTGTAAATATAACAATACACATACGGAAACTTTAGCGTACATTTTACTTGTAATTTAGTTTTCAATATTACAAACTGAGCACCTCCTAGCCTATCGGTCTGGATTGAGCGTAAAAAACAGACAATTTTGCGCATTCACAACAAACTACTGTAAAGAATAATATACAAAATGAGTAAATCAAAGGTAATGGGTAGTACTTTGATTATTGCAGGTACTACTATTGGAGCTGGTATGTTGGCGTTGCCATTGGCATCAGCGGGTATTGGCTTCTCCACTTCGCTGGTTATTATGGTGTTTTTATGGGCTTTGATGGCCTATACCGCGCTAATGATGATCGAACTTCATCAACACGCAGACAGCCACGCCACTTTGCACACGCTTGCGATGCAAATTCTCGGAAAACGCGGTAAGTGGTTAGCCAGCTTTGCCATGCTATTTTTGTTTTATTCATTGTGTGCCGCATATATTGCTGGCGGCGGAGCCCAGTTTGGTCAAAGAATTGAGCAATGGACTGGGCTTGAACTGACCCACTCTGCTGGCACGGTGCTGTTTACTGCTATTGTTGCTATGACGGTGATCATAGGTACTGCCACGGTCGACAAGGTCAACCGCGTTTTATTTACCTTAAAGCTAATTGCGATGGCAAGCGTGTTACTTTTCCTTGCGCCTAACGTGACGCAGTCTTACTTACTCAGTATGCCTATTGAACAAGGACTGATTGTCGCTGCCATTCCAGTTATTTTCACCTCTTTTGGTTTCCACGGCAGTATCCCTGCCATTGTTCGATACCTAGATGGTGACACGGCCTCTTTACGCAAAGCGATCATGGTAGGTTCAGCAATCCCATTAATCATCTACGTGTTCTGGCAGCTCGTCACGCTCGGTGTGGTTAGCCAATCGGAAATGTTAAGCAATCAAGGTCTAACGGCTTTAATTGGTCAGTTGTCGAGTAAAGTACACCAATCAAGTATTGCCCAAGCTATCGGTGTTTTTGCTGATTTGGCACTACTCACCTCTTTCCTCGGTGTGAGCCTTGGTTTGTTTGAGTTTTTGGGTGATTCAATGGCGAAAAAGCAATCTTCTCGAGTGGTGACAGGTTTAGTCACCTTTTTCCCACCAATGGGTTTTGCCTTGTTCTACCCACAAGGCTTTATCACTGCGTTGGGCTACGCAGCCATTGCGCTCGCAATTCTGGCGATTTTCTTACCGGTCACTATGGTGCTTAAAGCGCGTCTTATATATCAAGATGCCGGCTATCAGGTGAAAGGGGGTAAGTTAGGGATTATGCTTTGTGGTATTGCCGGTATCCTGATTGTCACCGCACAATGCCTTATTACCGCGGGTGTACTTCCTGCTCTAGGTTAACCCTGATGCATTTAAAAGGCTTGGTAAATACCAAGCCTTTTTTCGTTTTCGTCCGTGAAGTGGTATAACATTTAAAGATACGCTAGTTACGATGGTATTCTTCATGGAAGCAGAGCAGTTAGAAGTTAAGTCCTTTCTCGTCCAACACCCCCCTTTTGATGAACTCGATGAAGACGTTCTTGATCGCATCGCGCAAAGCATCGAAGTCGCCTACTATCGCGAAGGATCTTCGATCAATAAGTTTGGCGACCAGATACATGATCTATTTATGGTTCGCAGTGGCGTGGTCGAAGTCTATCGGCGTAAAGGCGAGCTCTATAATCGCTTAGACAGCGGTGGCTTGTTTGGGCAAATGGGCTTGTTAACCAACAATAAAGTCCGCTTCCCTGCCGTTGCGGTTCGCGACACTTTGCTATATTGCATTCCTGAGTCAATTTTCTTAGAACTTTATGAATCGCAAGAGTCTTTTGCCGACTTTGTGGAAGTAGAACACAATACGCGACTTCGCCAAGCGGTCAACGCCACCCATGAAGAGAATGATCTAACAACATCAAAAGTTCGCACGTTATTATCTGGAGACGCACTGTTTACCTACAGTTCCGACACCATTCAGAACGCCGCACAAAAGATGGCTGAAGAAAATGTTTCCGCTCTGTTAGTTATCGACGCTGACATTCAACAAAACGGTGACGAAGATAGCTCTGGTCTGGTTGGCATCATAACCGATAGAGACCTCTGCACCCGCGTACTCGCTACAGGTTTAGATGCCTCTCACTCGGTTGCTGATGTGATGACCCATGAGCTCATCTCGCTTGATCACAATGCGTATGTATTTGAAGCGATGTTGACCATGCTTCGCTACAACGTTCACCACCTTCCGGTACTTAAAGATGGGCATCCAATCGGTATTATTGAAACCACCGATATTGTTCGTTACGAATCGCAAAACTCATTGTTGCTGGTCAGCAGTATTTTCCAACAACAGTCGGTTGATGACCTTGCGGCATTGTCTGAGCAAGTCAAAGACTGTTTCGTCCGCATGGTCAATGAAGATGCGAACTCTCATATGGTCGGAAGTGCAATGTCCGTGATTGGACGAAGCTTCAAGCAACGAATTATTGAACTTGCTGAGGAGCAACTCGGTCCGCCCCCCATTCCTTACTGCTTTTTAGCATTAGGTTCGATGGGGCGCGATGAACAACTCCTCGTGACTGACCAAGACAATGCCATCATTCTCGACAACAGTTATCAAGCAGAACTGCACAATGAGTACTTCTCGGAATTGGCGCAACAAGTATGCGACGGGCTTGCGCGCTGCGGGTATACCTACTGCACCGGCGATATCATGGCAACCAACTCTGAGTGGCGAATGACACGTACCGAATGGGAGGAGTGCTTTGCCGACTGGATTGACAACCCAAATCCAAAAGCGTTACTTAATGCCTCAATATTCTTTGATCTTGATGGCGTCTATGGGCGATTAAAATGGGCAGAACAACTCAATGGCTTTATCGTCAGACGAGCGCGCAAGAACAACCGCTTCTTAGCTTGTTTAGCTCGCAATGCGTTGAACCGAACGCCCCCGCTTGGATTTTTTAAAGATTTTGTGGTTGAAAAGGATGGTCAACATAAAAACTCTATCAACCTCAAACGTCGTGGTACGGCACCACTGGCCGATTTAGTGCGGGTTCATGCTCTCGCAGTCGGCTCTCGAGCACAGAACTCATTTGAAAGGCTTGATGACATACACGAAGCGGGAATTTTACCCAAAGGTAAAGCGCACGCGCTGCGTGATGCACTGGAATTCATCTCGATGGTTCGAATACGACATCAAGCCTATGACGTTGAGAACGAAATGGAGCCGGACAATAACATTGAGCCGGAGAATCTATCTGAGTTCGAACGACGCAATCTAAAGGATGCGTTCCAAGTATTGAGTAATTCGCAGAACTTTCTTAAATTCCGCTACCACGCCAACTCCAAGTTTTAACGCACAAAAAAAGGGATGCCAATGCATCCCTTTCTCTTTGGTGGGTATTAGCGACTGGTCTTTTCAGTACGCATCCCCATAATCAAGCTGACACACATCAGCAGCAACACTATCGTAAATGGCAATGCTGTTGAAATGGCGCCTGCCTGAAGCGCTTGAATGGCTTCTGTGCCACCGATCCAAAGCAGTGCTACCGCGATTGCACCTTCCATAAATGCCCAGAAAACGCGTTGCAATACTGGCGCATCGACTTTACCACCAGCCGTAATGCTATCGATAACCAGAGAGCCTGAGTCTGAAGAGGTGATAAAGAATACCAATACGAGTACCACCGCAATAATTGACAGCAAGTTACCCATCGGCAGCACATCGAACATTTCGAACATCGCTAGCGACACATCAGTTAAACCTTTACTTCCCAACTGACCTGCACTGTTCACGACCTGATCAATAGCCAAGCCGCCAAACACTGACATCCAAATCAAAGTCACGCTGGTTGGGACAATCAGTACTGCCGTAATAAATTCACGTACAGTGCGTCCTTTCGATACTCGCGCGATAAACATACCAACAAATGGTGACCATGAAATCCACCACGCCCAGTAGAATACCGTCCAACCTTGGAACCAAGCTTCATCCGTTCGTCCGTGAGGATTACTTAGGGGAATCAAGTTTTCTAAATACGCCATTAATGTAGTAGGAATATTGCCCAATGCAACTGCCCAACCAATCAATGCCACCAACAAGAGTAGTAAGAATGCCACGATCATGTTGATGTTACTGATCACCTTAACCCCGCCATCAATACCGCGTACAACCGACACGACAGCAAGCAAAGTAACGACCGTTATCACAACTATTTGTAATCCCAGTCCGGCATCGAAGCCAAATACATGATGAATCCCACTCGCGGCTTGTTGTGCACCTAAACCTAGAGAAGTTGCTAGTCCAAACAAGGTAGCAAGTACCGCAAGTATATCAACGATATGCCCTGCCCAACCCCATGCTCTATCACCTAACAAAGGGTAAAAGATTGAACGAATCGATAGTGGCAACCCCTTATTGTAAGCAAAGAAGGCAAGTGAAAGTGCGACCACGCCGTAGATAGCCCAAGGGTGTAAACCCCAATGGTACATGGTGGCGCCCATCGCGAGGCGCGCCGCCTCTGGCGTGTTAGCTTCGACACCCAATGGCGTTTCGTACCAACCGGTGTAATAGGCAACGGGTTCTGCCACACTCCAGAACATCAATCCAATACCCATACCGGCAGCAAATAGCATCGATAGCCAGGATATAAATGAGTAATCCGCTTTCGCCGTATCACCGCCCAAGCGAATTTTGCCCAATGGACTCAAAACCAAAACAAGGCAAAACACAACAAATAGGTTACCCGACCAGATGAACAACCAGTCAAAGCTGCCGATGATTTGCCACTTTATCCCATCCAACACGGACTTAGCAGTATGCGCATCAAGTACTAGCGCACCAATCAAAAACAACGCGATAAAACCGGCACTAATACCAAAAACAGGGTTATGAACATCAAAGCCCCACTTCTGAATATTGTCCTGCCCTATCGTGTAATCAGTACTATCAAAACTGTATTTATCAATTCCTTTAGTCATAGAATCTCTCTGTTAACTCGCTTATTCTTCTTTATCATTTAGAGCTATAAATGATTTAAAACGTGATTTAGATCTTTGATAATTACTAAACATTGTACGCTTTGTAGTGAAAAATGCCAATTTACGCAAACTTATTCATCAGAATTGCCTGTAAAGCCGGATTTATTCATTAAAACGAGTAGCGAATCGCCGCCAACCCTTATGGCAAAAGCAAACTTTTTAATTTGTAGTCTAATTATTATAGCCGCTGTAAATTTTGTTTATTTACACTTCTATTCATCAGAAATTTAGGTTATGTTCTTGAAAAATCGGCTACGTTTTAAAGGTCTATCTTGGAAAAGCACGAAGAAGTTCTGGTCTCATTAAGACAAATCATCAGAGCAATTGATCTACACTCGAAAAAACTCAGTAAAGAGTCAGGCTTAACTGCACCTCAACTGATTTTGATGCGCTCGATTAGAGAACTAGGGGAAGTGACAATTAAGCAGTTGTCTAACCACACCAACATGAGTCAAGCAACGGCCACCATCATCCTTGATCGACTGCAAAAAAACGGTTTGATTGAACGAAGACGTAGTGAAACCGATAAACGCAAAGTTCACGCCGTGCTGACTGAGCAAGGAAGAGAACGATTAGCTCAAGCACCAATGCCGCTGCAACAAAGTTTTATTAATAAGTTTCAACGCTTAGATGAGTGGGAACAAACCTTACTGCTATCTTCAGTGCAACGTTTATCTGCGATGATGAACGCCGAAGATATCGACGTAGCACCAGTTCTAGAGCTTGGCAGCATCACTAAAGCCGACTGATCCCGCCCTTCTTAGCCACTCACTCTCACAGCTTGTGGGAGTGAGCTTCTAACCAAAAACTTCCATCTATTGGAGATCATTTTGAAAACTCCCTGTATTGCTACGTGTAAGAACCAAGCCGGTATCTGCTCAGGTTGTTTGCGTACAATTAATGAAATTTCACAATGGCGCAAACTGACTCCAGAGCATCAAAGTAACAAAATCAACCAAATCAGAGGGATAAACTCTACTCACGCATGCCCCTCCTGCGGAGCGGCGAGTTTTTGTGATATCAGCGCGGGTAAAAGCCATTGCTGGTGCTTTGATATAGAAAAACGTGATTTGTCTAACACCCCGAAATTTGACAAATGCCTTTGCCGTAAGTGCTTGTCTTTATTGGATATAGAATAAAAATATCAGATTAGATTTTCTAATCCATAAAATAGAAATTTCTCTTGATTGTTCCAACCAAATCCGATTGCCTGTTAACAACGAACTCACTAATATAATAAACAGTATTGTGTCCCCATTATATTGATATGAGCTCGGTTAAGCCTTGATGGGGTTGTTCGTCTTTTAATTTTGGTTGCTCTCTATGTCTGCTTACTCAAAGCTGATTAAACTTACATTTACTATTGCAATATTGGCTGCTGTTGGCCAAATGACGCAAACAATGTACATTCCGTCCATTGGTCAGATGGCGGCTGAATTTGCCGTAAACCCAGGTAGCCTACAAGCGGTAATGGCTTGTTATTTGATTCCCTACGGACTATCGCAGTTTGTCTATGGCCCAATTTCTGATCGTTTAGGTCGAAAACCGATTATCATTTTTGGTTTAGGCCTTTATGTCTTCGGCACGCTCATCGCGCTGTTTGCTCAGAGTTATAGCGTGTTCCTTATCGGTAGCTTTATCCAAGGTCTGGGCATAGGTTGTGGTGGCGCGATGTCGCGCACTCTAGGTCGAGACTGCTACTCAGGGCCTGAGTTACACAAAGTGAACAGCTATATCAGCATGAGTATCGTGTTTTCTCCACTGCTTGCGCCTGTGCTTGGTGGCGTACTGTCGGAGAACTTCGGTTGGCGTTCAAGTTATCTATTCTTGGCCCTATTCGGCTTAGCGGTTGTGATTACAATGATGACCAGCTTTAAAGAAACTTTGCCGAAAGAGAACCGTCGCCATGAGAAAGTGAGCCAAAGCTACAAGTTTGTTTTGTCTAACAAACGCTTCCAAGGCTACTTGATTTGCTTAGTCGCGACATTCTCTGGTCTAGCCATTTTTGAAGCTGCAGCCGGCGTATTATTAGGTGGCGTACTTCAACTACCAGCCACTACGGTAAGTATCTTGTTTATCTTACCTATTCCTGGTTACTTGATTGGCTCAGCGATTTCAGGCGCATTAGCGTCACGCTACACAACAAACGGAATCTTAAACTTTGGATTAGTCGCAATAATAGCTGGCTCTATAGTGATCTTAATCCCTGGGATGATGGGAGAAACATCTGCTGTCACGTTGGTGATTGGTCCCGCTCTTTACTTTTTGGGCACGGGGATCATTTACCCATCAGCAACAACTGGGGCGATCTCACCAATACCTCATCATGCGGGCACCGGTGGTGCAGTGTTGGGAGGAATGCAAAACTTAGGCGCAGGATTTGCCACTCTGATTGCATCATTCATCCCTGCACCTAACCAACTTCCACTGGGGATCTTCATGTTGGTGATGTCACTTATTGCCGTCTATGGCTTAGTGAAAGTAAACAAATGCCCAGATAATCCGGCGGAAGCCCCAGCCACTATCTAGCAAAAAGGAGCCAATGGCTCCTTTTTTTACGCTCTGTATAACACAATTACTCGGCTAGGCTTTATCAAGTACCTCAATACCCTCTAGCGCCTTACCTTCAAACTTCACACCTTGCCAACCATGTGCAATAAAGTTACGGATGTTTTGATGGTCATGACCATCAGGATTGCCCAACACATCGACGCGATAGAATTCCCCAAACATCGCCAAAGTTTGCTCTTCACTTAATTGATGCTGCAATGCAAATGCCAAAATTTTGCAAGACCCATTGTTTTCACCCTGCGGATTTCTCATTGTTCCATTGCTAAATGCGGTTGGAGTAAATGAGTAATTTGCTTCGATCACGGCGATTGATTGAGCGAACTCAACAGAGGTTGGATTCGTTTGCAGTTGCTGTAGAAAGGACTTCAATTCCATATGATTACTATACTTTGATCAGGAGTTTGAGTGATAGTTTACTCAAATCTAAACTGCCGCTCCAGTCTCTATATGGCTAGAGTCCGTTTTTACTCCGATTCGGCGACTCATTTCACCCATTTTTACACTGTAAAACACAAAAAAACGCCGAGTCATCACTCGGCGCTTGATTTAGTTAAAGGCTACTCATCATCGATGTCGACTAGCTTAGTGTTTCCACCATGAATCTTCTCACGCTGACGCTGAACCACAGCGAAGAAACCTGGGATTAAGAACGTACCAGCGAGCAACACACAGAGTAAGCCGCCAATCAACGATATACCCAATGAGTTTTGGCTGATATGACCTGCGCCAGAGGCGAAAACCAACGGGAACATACCAAGAATAAACGACCAAGAAGTCATGTTTACTGCTCGGAAACGAAGTTTACCACCGTGTACCGCAGCTTCATCGATAGGCGAATCCTTTTCCTCACGTTCTACTTTGGCAAATTCAACAATTAGTATCGCATTCTTTGCCGCTAATGCTATGAGCAACACTAATCCTATCTGTGCGTAGAGGTTCAGTGGAATACCAGCAAGATTCAACGCGAGGAAAGAACCTAATGTCGCAACAGGCACAACTAAGATGATTGCGAGAGGAATACTCCAGCTTTCATACTGTGCCACCATAAACAGATAAATAAATGTCAGGGCTAAGGCGAAGGCGTAGATTGCTTGGTTACCCGCCAACACCTCTTGGTAGGCCATACCCGTCCATTCATATTGGTAGCCTTGAGGAAGCATTTCAGCCGCAACACGCTCCATCGCTGCAATCGCGTCACCACTAGAGTAGCCCGGAGCTGGTTGCCCTTGGATTACAGCACTTCGATACATGTTG
This sequence comes from Vibrio panuliri, assembly GCF_009938205.1. NCBI lineage: Bacteria > Pseudomonadati > Pseudomonadota > Gammaproteobacteria > Vibrionales > Vibrionaceae > Vibrio > Vibrio panuliri. The sequence goes on from NZ_AP019655.1 coordinate 938,389, forward strand.
TAACGCCAGGCAACGTCAGGCTCAAAGATCTGCTCATAGCTCACCAGTGTACTCAATGGAACCATCTTTCCGCTCGCAGAACGCAAATGGAAACGCTTTAAATCATCCATACTACTGCGATGCTCTGAATCAGCTTGCATGGTGACGCGGAAGTTCTTACCAAACATAGTAAAATCATTCACGTACAGCGAACCCAAGTTACCTTGTAACGTTTGAAAGATGCTTGATAGTGGGATGCCCAACTGCTGAGCTTTTTCGCGGTCAATATCCACATAGTAGTGCGGTACATTGGCGCGGAATGTTGAGAAAGCAAAACCAATCTCAGGTTGCTTAATCGCTTCCTCGATCACTTGGTTCATCACTATGGCTAAATCAGTGCGACTGCGACCCAACGCATCTTCCAGTACAAACTCGAAACCAGACGCCGCCCCCATTCCCGGTACAGCTGGTGGTCCCATTGCAAATACGACGGCTTGTGGCAGTTGCATTGCAGCTCGACCATTGATCCGTTGAGCGATAGCGTCAGCGGAGTGATCGCCATCTAAACCGTTTCGCGTTTCCCAATCGTGTAACTTAATAAACAACGACGCGCCATTTGATGCTGCTGCCCCGGTCATAAAGGCGAAACCATTTGCCACCGTGACCCCATCCACACCCGGTTCTTGCTCAACCATTGCAATCAGTTCTTCCGTTACCGCTTCGGTGCGAGATAACGATGCAGAATCAGGCAATTGCACGTTCACCAACAAGATGCCTTTGTCCTCTTGAGGAACGAATGCTGTCGAGGTGGTTTTCGAAAAGATGGTTACTGCCGCAACTGCAACCACAAAGAAACCAGCAAGCAGTACGGTTTTCTTAACTAAGAACCCTGCCACTTGACCGTAACGATTGGTCACCGCTTCTAGTCCACGGTTGAAGGTTTGGAACCAACGTGCGGTATTGCCACCACCTTGTTTGAGTACCAAAGCACAAAGTGCTGGTGACAAGGTTAGTGCGTTAATCGAAGAGATCACTACTGAAATACAGATGGTCAACGCAAACTGACGGTACATAATACCTGTGATACCCGGCAGCATTGCCACAGGTAAGAACACAGCCAATAGCACCAGTGTTGAGGTAACGATTGGCCCCGTAACCTCTTTCATCGCTATCAGTGTTGCTTTACGTGGCGACATTGTTGGGTCTTTTGCCATCGTGGTATCGACGTTTTCGATTACGAGTATCGCATCATCAACCACGATACCAATCGCAAGAATCAATCCAAATAGGGTCACCGTATTGATAGTAAAACCGGTCATCTGCATGACGGCAAAGGTACCAATTAACGAAACCGGAATGGCAACTACCGGGATCAAAGTCGCGCGAGCACTACCTAAGAACATATAGGTCACGGCAATTACCAGCAAAATAGCCTCAATCAGCGTTTTCACTACCCCTTTGATCGACTCAGCAACAAACACCGTGGTGTCGTAACTGGTCTCGTAACTCATTCCTTCTGGGAAATTGACACTCAACTTGTCAAGCAGTTCCATAACCGCTTGACCACTCTCAAGCGCGTTCGCATCTGATTGCAGCGACAGTGCGACAATGGAAGCGTCTTGCCCACGGAACAGACCGCTACCATCGTAGAACTTCTTGCCTAACTCAACCCGTGCGACATCTTTTAGGTAGACGGTTGAACCGTCGCTGTTCGCTCGTAATACAACATTTTCAAACTCGCCAACAGATTCTAAACGTCCCTTGGTTACGAGGTTAAATTGCACTTCCTGAACATCATTGTATGGCGCAGCGCCCACACGTCCCGCAGCCACTTGCACGTTTTGCTCTGCCAGTGCTGAATATATGTCGGTGGTGGTTAACTTAAGGCTCGCCATTTTTTCAGGATCAAGCCAAACACGCATTGCGTATTCACCGCCACCGATAACATTAACTTCGCTGATGCCTTTTACTCGAGCCAACTGGTCTTTGACGTTTAAATTGATGTAGTTAATCAGAAATTGGTCATCGTATTTACCATCTGGCGAATAGAAGTTGAGTACCATTAGTAAGTCAGGTGAACGCTTTTTCACCGTAATACCGACCATACGAACTTCTTGAGGCAGCTTGGACTCAATTTGAGACACGCGGTTTTGTACGTTAACCTGCGCCATGTCTGGGTCAGTACCTACATCAAAGGTCACGTTGAGACTGTATGAACCATCGTTGGCGCTCTTGGAAGACATATAGATCATGTTTTCCACGCCATTCACCGCGGCTTCTAACGGGTCGGCGATGGCTTCCTCCACCACCTCAGCGCTCGCGCCAGTATAGTAGGCATTCACACTGACTGAAGGAGGGCTAATTTTGGGATACTCGGCAACGGGCAAGATCGCCAAAGAGATCAAGCCCGCCAGAGTCAAAATGATTGAAATAACCAGCGCAAACTTAGGACGCTGAATAAAGAATCGACTTAACATTCAGCCTCCGTTAGTTTGCTTGTTTTGGCGCATCGAATCGAACCGGCACGCCGTTGCGAACGCGTTGAAGGCCTTGGGTAATCACACTATCAGAGTCGGTGAGACCTTGGTGGACAATCACCCCTTCGTCAAGTTGCTTGCCCAGTTCAACGTTGCGTCGTTCAGCAATATTGCCCTCGGCAACCACCATGACAAAATGCCCTTCTAAGTCTGTCTGCACCGCTCGACGAGGCACCAACAACACCTCTCTTGGCGTTACTTCTCGCAGCTCAACACGAATATGCTGGCCAGGTAACAATCGATAATCTGGGTTTGGCACCACGGCGCGCATAGCAATGGTCCCCGTGTCGAGGTCGATACGGTTACCTAGATAGTCCAAGGCGCCCAGATGCTCAAACGGCTGGCCGTTTTCTAAAATCAGTTGTACCTCAGCTGCTTGGCTATCCTCTCCACCATCGCCTTTATATCTATCCATGCCTAACTCTAAGCGTTCACGTTCACTGATACTAAAGCTGGTATGGATAGGATCAAGGCTGACTAAAGTGGTTAAAATACCTGACTGAGGCGAAACTAAATCACCAGTACTAACTTCACTTGAACTGATTCGGCCTGAAAATGGCGCGCGAATTTCCGTGTAAGAGAGGTTAACTTGAGCAAGGTTTAACTGCGCCTTCGCGGATTCCTTTTGCGCTTCAGCGCCCAGTAGAGTCGCGGTCAAATTATCAAACTCTGATTGGGAGATACTCCCTTTGGGCAACAAGTTCTTACCTCGATTAAAGTCCAACTGGGCTTTTTTTAGTGCCGCATTTGCTTGAGCTAAGTTCGCATTTGCCGCGGCCAGCTGTGCTTCGAAAGATGAAGGCTCGATGGTGAACAGCAGTTGGCCTTTTTCGACCATCTGCCCTTCTTCAAAATGACGATGCTGCAGGTAACCCGACACCTGAGCGATAATATTTGTATCTTCGACAGCTTCGACACGCCCAATATAGGATTTGCCTTGCTGGTGAGAGGTTGAAACTACCGGCTCCGCGACAACCAACGGCGCTTGTGCTTGAGTTTGCTTTGGCGTGCTATCACCACACCCGGATATAAACAGCGCACTGACAAGCGCCGTTGCAATAAGGTTCTTTTTCATGAAAATACCGCTAGATAAGCCAATAACATAAACTTAACTAACGGTACTACGTTTTATGTCCGAGTTTTATCAAGAACCAAGGTTAATTTGTTTCAATCTATTTCGATGTCTAATAAATTGCAGATTCTTGTTTTGTCGTAATTTTATCCAATAACTGCTTGGGTGATTGCCAAGTGTAGACCAGCTCTTTAACTTGGTTACCACACGGTGCATCCCACAACCTTGCCAGCGCGTTTGTTCCGCCAATACGTTCATAGAACCCGATTGCTTGAGCATTATCTGCCATCACCTCAAGATAGACACCACTGTCTGCAAAAAACTGCTCTATCCACTTAGCCATCTCAAGAATCAACGCCTTACCTACGCCCCCACCTCGATTATCCGAGTTAACATGCAGAGCATCAATAATCGTTCCTTTTTCAAAGTCATGGTTACCAAAGGCACAAATAAAGCCGCAGAGCTCACCGTTTTCTTCGGCAATCAAAACATGCTGGTTAAATGGCGGGTTGATTAAACGCGTTTGCCAGATCACTAATCGGTCATCGATGACTTCTTCCGTTAGATAGCGTTCACCGAGTATACCTTGGTAATAAGTCTTCCAACTCTGTGCGTGCAAGTGCGCTATTCTTTCGTAGTCTTTATATTCAGCTACTTTTATTTCCATTGCCAATTCCTTTTTACTTCCTGTATGCACTCATTCCTTTATCCATACTATTCATTAACAAAAAAAAAGCAAAACATTCTAAATATATCCACATTCACAATTTGCAATATCTCTAGTTTGACTTACAACTGTACGCTGATATTCTAGCGCACAGTTGTTCGCTAAAAGGATATTTAAATGCGTAGCCGCAATAAACCGCCTCTGATCTGGCTAAATGTTCTGCTTTTTCTTATTAGCTTCGTTCTCGCGACGATCGTCACACCTTGGTATGGATACGAGTACGGGCTTGGTGCCGAGCACTGGATTTGGCTGGTAATCACATTCTCATTCTGCAACCTATCAATTACCACCGGTTACCATCGTCTTTGGTCGCACAAAACCTATCAAGCTCATCCAGCATTGAGAGCCGTGTTTGCTATTGGCGGTGCTTTTGCTCTGCAAAACAGCGCGCTCCATTGGAGTTCTGATCACCGCGTTCATCACAAGCATGTCGATAACAATGATAAAGATCCCTATTCTGCCAAACGGGGATTTTGGTTCTCTCATATTGGCTGGATGTTGAGAAACTACAACAACGACACGTATAGTGATTACAGCAACTGCCGTGACTTACAAAAAGATGCCATTGTGATGTGGCAACACAAGCACTACCTATTACTGGCGCTTGCCACAAACCTCGGGATCCCTCTCCTACTTGGCGTTATCTATGGTGATATTGTTGGAATGTTACTTGTGGTTGGCGCGCTGAGATTGGTACTGAGTCATCATACGACTTTCTTTATCAACTCTTTGGCCCATATTTGGGGGCGACAGCCCTATACGGACAAAAATACTGCTCGTGATAACGGTATTTTAGCCTTCTTCACCTTCGGTGAGGGTTACCATAACTATCATCATATATTCGAAAACGACTATCGTAATGGGATTTATTGGTGGCAATACGATCCCACCAAATGGTTAATCAAAACGTTCCAGTGGCTAGGGTTGGCTGACAAGCTTCGCATTACACCTAGCCTTAAAATAGAGCAAGCCAAAGCCAAACAAGCGTTAAAGCGCGCAATGGCGCGTCTTGATCAACATCCAGAAAAACTGAAACTTAAGGTAACCTTGCAGCAAGAATTCGATATGTTAATGAACAAACTCAATGATTTTTATGCGTTGAAAAAGCAAATCGTTGAGCAGAAGCGCAGCAACTTAGTCGAAAAATATGAGCGTTCGCTATTGTTGATTCGTTACCGAGAAATGAAAGCGGAGTTTAAGGCCCAGCAAAAAAGTTGGCAGCTCGCTCTAACTCATTGCTAATAGAGTCGTACCACGAAGGGAGCATACGTTGCTCCCTTTCGTGATTAAAATCACATTGAAATTTAGTATTTCCGCTTATTAAATGCATTGGATAATGTTTCTTTTGGAAATAGTGAAGTACATTTTTGGAAAAAATGACAAAATAACAAATAATTATCTAATTGAAACTTCACATTATTTTTAAATATCCTCGACTTTATCCTGCTGTATTCTCGACTGACCGTGCCCATCTATCTAGCCTCTAATCCTGTTTGTTATTAAACTGTGAATTCAAACTATTAAGCCAGCGACTAAATCGTAAGCCAAGCAGGAAGCCTATGAATACCCAAGCATTAATTGCTCAATTTGAGCAAATCATTGGTAAAGAGAATGTCTTAACTCAAGAAAACAAAACCGAGTATTACCGTTCGGGTTTTCGCTCCGGTAAAGGCAAAGCTTTAGCAGTACTCTTCCCTACATCCTTAGTTGAGCAGTGGCGCTTACTTGAGGCGGCAGTGGCAGCAAACTGCATCATCATTATGCAAGCGGCTAAAACAGGTCTTACCGAGGGCTCTGCACCTAGTGGGGATGACTATGATCGAGAAGTGGTCATCATCAATATCACTCGCATCAAAACCCTGCACTTAGTCGATGGCGGCAAACAGATTGTCAGCTTACCTGGCGTCAGTCTTCATCAATTAGAAAAATCTCTTAAAACCGTTAATCGAGCGCCTCACTCCGTCATTGGCTCCTCTTCTATCGGTGCAACTGTGGTTGGCGGCATTGCCAACAACTCAGGTGGGGCATTGGTTAAACGCGGCCCTGCATACACAGAGCTCGCGCTGTTTGGTCAAGTCACTAAAGAGGGCAAACTTGAGTTAGTCAATCACCTTGGTATCGATGGCTTAGGCGATACGCCAGAAGAAATTCTGACCAATGTTGAACAAGGTAACTTCACCCCTCAACAGGTTCAACATACGACAGCGATGGCTTCCGATCGTGAATATGATGAGCGTGTTCGAGACGTCGATGCTGAAACGCCATCACGCTTTAACGCAGATTCACGCCGCCTGTTTGAAGCAAGTGGTTGTGCTGGTAAATTGGCCGTCTTTGCGGTTCGAGTGGATACTTATCCGGTTCCAGAAAAAGAGCAACTGTTCTATATCGGTTGTAATGATCCTGCAAAGCTGACAATGCTACGTCGTGACATGTTAAGCCAGTTTGAAAACCTTCCCGAAATGGGCGAATACATGCATCGCGATATTTTCAACTTAGCAGAAGAGTATGGCAAAGATGTGTTTCTTTCTATCCATCACCTTGGTACCGACAATCTACCTAAGTTCTTTGCACTCAAAGCAAAAGTAGAGAGCCTACTTAAACGCATTCCGTTTATATCCAAAGACTTACCAGACATCACGCTTTACTGGTTAAGCAAACTGTTTCCTCAACACTTACCTAAACGAATGCTCGATTTCCGCGACAAATATGAACACCACCTGATCTTAAAAATGAGCGATGGTGGCATTGATGAAGCTAAGCAATATCTTGAAAATATTTGGTCAAAACAACCTGATTGTGAGTTTTTTGTTTGCAGTGCCGACGAAGGGAAAAAGGCACTCCTGCATCGCTTCGCTGCAGCAGGGGCCGCGATCCGCTACGAAGCGGTTCACTCTAAAGAGGTCGAGGAGATTCTCGCGCTGGATATCGCCTTGCGCCGCAACGATATTGATTGGGTTGAGCAACTGCCAGAAGAAGTCACAAAAGATATGGTGATGGCGCTCTATTACGGTCATTTTATGTGCCATGTATTCCATCAAGACTATATTTTCAAAAAAGGTGTCGATACCAAGAAAATGAAGTCATTGATGCTACAACTGCTAACTGACAAAGGCGCAAAATACCCAGCAGAGCATAATGTTGGACATCTATACGAGGCTGAAAAACAGTTGCAAGAGTTCTATCACTCACTGGATCCCACTAATACCTTTAACCCGGGCATTGGCAAAATGACCAAGTACAAACGTAACTGCAGTTGCTGTGGTTAGGCGTCAGCCAAACTGCAGAGACAAAAAAGCCCAAGCATGTTTTCGCTTGGGCTTTTATATCGCTCGCTGTGCTCTATTACTTCATAATACGAGCTTTAAATGCTTTGCCTTTCATCTTGCCATTTTGCAGCTGTTTCAACGCAATTTTCGCCACACTGTTTTCGACCGCTACATACGACACCATCGCCATAATATTGATCTTACCAATGCGCTTGCCGTCGATGCCCGCTTGCTTGGTGAGTGCTCCCAGAATATCTCCCGCACGAACCTTCATTTTTTTGCCACCTAAGATTTGAATTGTTGTCATCTCAGCGTAAAACGGTTCGCTATTTGGTTTGCTTGGCGCAGCAACAGGCTGAACCTCGATATCCATGTATTCTTCAATCAGAGCCACTCGGTAACCATCTTTCTCACCATAGAAGCTAAAGGCATGGCCTTTCGCACCCGCGCGCCCGGTTCGACCGATACGATGCACGTGAACCTCTGGATCTCGAGAAAGCTCAAAGTTGAATACCGCATCGAGGTTTTCAACGTCAAGACCGCGTGCGGCGACATCCGTTGCCACGAGAATTGAGATACTCTTGTTGGCAAACATGGTTAGCGCTTGATCACGCTCACGCTGTTCCATATCACCATGCAGTTCAACCACGCTAAAACCACGATGAGACAACTCATCCGTTACGTTCATCACTTCTTTCTTGGTATTACAGAACACCACAGAAGACTGAGGTCGATGGGTTAATAGCAATGCTTCTAACGCATCATCACGCTCTTGAGTGGTTTCCAACTTGTAAAACAACTGCTCAATAGTTGAAGTCTGATGGGTTGACTCCACTTTAACCATAAGAGGTGCGCTAGTAATACGACTTGCAATGGCTTCAATCTGCTTTGGAAACGTTGCACTAAACAGGAGTGTTTGACGTTGTTTTGGTGCTTGTTCAATCACCGCATCGAGAGCCTCTTGAAAGCCCATTTCAAGCATGCGGTCAGCTTCATCCAATACCAACGTATTTAGCTCATCTAGGCTAATGCGCCCTTTACTTAGATGGTCCAAAATTCGTCCAGGTGTACCAACGAGAATATGAGCGCCATGTTCAAGTGAACCAATTTGTGGTCCCATTGGCATGCCACCACAAAGTGTTAGTACTTTAATATTGTGGATACCACGCGCAAGAGTACGGATCTCTTTTGCAACTTGGTCAGCGAGCTCACGAGTTGGACACAGCACCAATGACTGCACGCGAAAACGCTTCACATTTAGATTGCTCAGCAACGCGAGCGAAAATGTCGCCGTTTTACCTGAGCCAGTTTTACCTTGTCCAATCACATCTTTACCTGCCAATAGTGCTGGTAAGCTCTGCGCTTGAATTGGCGTCATTTGCGTATAACCCAGTGTATCTAACGTGGTCAGCAGTTCCTTTCTAAGTGGCAGTGTTTTAAATGAATCTGTCACAGTCTCTTCTCGTCGATATTGCGCTACATCCCTTCTAATCAACCGGCGAGGTGTTAGAAGCGACAAGCTAAAAAATGGCTAAATAAAAAAACCGCCTCATACAAAGCGGTTTTCCGTAATCTTGTTGATACCAATCAGGATAGATAAGTGGGCACAAAGTTGTACAACTAAAATGACCAGATACTGATTATAGTTGGTATCGCAACCTAGCGGTTATCGTAATCCATGCAGAAACTCTGCACGCGTCGCGGGTATGGATTTAAAAATACCGCCCAGCGCCGTCGTGGTAGTTTCACTCGTGGCATCCATCACTCCGCGTGATTTAACACAGTAGTGTGTCGCATCAATTGTCACCGCGACATCTTCTGACTCAAGCAGTGTTTGCAAAGCGACCAAAATTTGTTGCGTTAAGCGTTCTTGAACTTGAGGACGCTGGGAGAAAAAACGCACAATTCGGTTGATCTTCGATAATCCGATAATCTTTCCGCGCGGAATATACGCGACTGCAGCCTTACCATCAATAGTCACTAAATGATGTTCACAAGTGCTAGTAAGAGTAATATCTTTTACTCGAACCATCTCGCTTACATTCATTTTGTTTTCAATAACTGTAATCTTAGGGAAGTTTTGATAATCCAAACCTGAGAAGATTTCGTCAACATACATCTTGGCAATTCGATGTGGTGTTTCTTCTAGGCTATCGTCAGTTAAATCAAGATCAAGTAGAGACAAAATCTCTCTCATATGATGTTGAATTTTTTCCTTTTTCTCTTCACGAGTGAACTCACTAGGCACCATTGGTGTCTCGAGCCCACGACTTTCAAGCGCATCTTTTACTAACTTCGCCGATTCGCTAAGACCTGACATTCCACTTCCTCATTCTACCCTTCGCGGATGGGGGACAAGGATACTCGGATTTTTAAACAATTACACCCCTATTTTCCGCGCGGGCTTTGCTTTGCGGGCGATTCAACGGAACTGTCCGCTTATTGTGTGCGAGAAAGTATGCTAAAGTTGGCAAAAATTAGAAAGACATTAGGATTCAAACATGGGTTGCTGTGACGCTCCGGGCTTGATGCCAATTGAAGAAGCGATGGATAAAATGCTATCGCGCATTAAACCGATTCAAACCACCCTACAATTGCCGCTTGCTGAGGCACTAGGTTACGTTTTAGCCGAAGATATTCTCTCACCGATTTTTGTGCCTCCTTTTGACAACTCCGCAATGGATGGCTACGCGGTACGAATCGCCGATTTGTCTAAGTCGACGACTTTGCCGTTAGCTGGTAAATCATTCGCGGGACAACCATTTGAAGGTGAATGGGGCGAAGGTACATGTGTACGCATTATGACTGGCGCAAAGATCCCTCAAGGGTGTGACGCGGTGATTATGCAAGAAAACACTCAAGTGACTGAAGATGGCATTCTGTTTTTACAAGATGACGTAAAACCACAAAGTAATATTCGACCAACAGGCGATGACATCAAACAAGGCGATATTGTTTTGGCGAAAGGCTCGCGCCTATCCCCTCGCGATATTCCAATGATTGCTTCGCTTGGCGTAAGTCATGTGGTTGTGGTTCGTAAACCAAAAGTGGCTTTCTTTTCTACTGGAGACGAGCTTAAGCCGTTGGGTGAGCCGCTGGCTGATGGTCAAATCTACGACAGCAACCGTTATGGTATTAAGCCGTTGATCGAGAACTTTGGTTGTGAGCCCGTCGATTTGGGTATTATTCCTGACTGTCCACAAACATTGAAAGAGACGTTTGAGAAAGCCCAAACCCTAGCCGATGTTGTGGTCACCTCTGGTGGTGTCAGCGTAGGTGAAGCCGACTATACCAAAGATATCCTTGAAGAACTGGGCGAAATTGGTTTTTGGAAACTTGCCATTAAACCGGGTAAGCCATTTGCATTCGGCAAGCTTTCAACAGCTTGGTTCTGCGGCCTGCCTGGTAACCCTGTTTCGGCAGTGCTGACTATGTACGTCTTAGTGCAACCGATGCTGGCAAAATTAGCAGGTCACACTGAATGGAAAGCACCAATCTCCATTCCTGCGACGACCAAAACTGCCTTTAAAAAAGCACCGGGACGCACCGATTACCAACGTGGTATCTACTCGCTTGAAGATGGTCAGTTTGTGGTAGAAACCACTGGCAACCAAAGTTCAGGGGCGTTTCGCTCAATGAGTCTTGCTAACTGTTTCGTGGTACTTGAGCGCGAGCGTGGTCGTGTCGAAGTCGGTGAAACTGTCCAGATCCAACTGTTTAACTCGACGTTATACTAGGAGTAAAAGTGGATATCTTATCTGATCAAGAAATGCTGAGGTACAATCGCCAAATTGTACTCAAGCAATTTGATTTCGAAGGACAAGAAGCACTTAAACAAGCATCGATTCTAATTCTCGGTGCCGGCGGACTTGGGTGTGCATCGAGCCAGTATCTTGCAACAGCGGGCATCGGCAAGCTGACACTTATCGACGACGATATTGTCGAGTTATCAAACCTGCAACGCCAAGTGCTTCACCACGATGCCGATATCGGTAAGAAGAAAGTCATCTCGGCTGCTGAGTCATTACGGCAACTCAACCCGTTTCTTCAGGTTGAAACGATTGATAAACGTCTAGATGATATCGAGTTGCTTAACCTGATTGAGCAACACACTTTGGTATTGGACGCATCGGACAATGTCGAGACTCGCAATCAACTGAATCGCTTGTGCTATCAGAGCAAAACACCGTTGGTTTCTGGTGCGGCAATTCGTATGGAAGGTCAAATCAGTGTTTTTACCTACCAAGACGACAACGCCCCTTGCTACCAGTGCCTAAGTAGCCTCTTTGGTGGTGGCGCATTGAGTTGTGTCGAAGCCGGTGTTATGGCGCCTGTCGTCGGTATTATTGGTGCAATGCAAGCCATGGAAGCGATCAAAGTTATCGCTAACTATGGCACCCCCAAGCAAGGTAAGATATTGATCCTAGATGCCATGAGCATGTCGTGGCGTGATATGGGATTGATGAAAATGCCAAACTGCACTGTATGTAGTTAGTGCAATAACAAGCGGTAAGTTAAGAGGAAAGGTATGAACAACCCGAAAATTTTTCTTATCGCTTTTGCCATTGCCTGTTCACTACTCGCTGGCTTACTATTACTCAAACCAAACGAGTCCCCGCATACTGTCGAAGCAAGAGTTGTCTCACAAACCTTGACCCAATCGCTTGATGGTCATCGACGTTACCTTAACGTTGTCACGCAAGATAATCAGGCTTTGCTGGTCACCTCTCCCGCGCAAACTGACTGCCCAAAAGGGTCAATAGTCTTACTTGAGGTCGAAACCACTCTGATCCAGCAACAGACCAACTATCGTTTCCAAACTTGTTATCCCGTAGTCGCACATGATGACTTGTAAAGACGTCAGCCAAAGTGTTCAATACTGCGCAACGTCAATTAGCGCCCCGTAACCAAGAAGGATTCCTTATGTCACCTCTTATTACCGCCGAACAATTACACCAACTACAACAGCAACAAGACGTGGTTATTCTTGACGCGAGTATAGAGTTTCAAATTCCATCGGAAGGCGAAAAAGATAAAGTAAACAAAATCCCTAATGCACTGCGCTTCGACTACGACACTGTATTTTGCGATCCAAACTCGCCCCTTCCCCATATGATGCCAAGCCAAGAACGCTTTAACCAGTTGGCGCAAGAGCTTGGTCTTAATAATGATTCATTGATTGTTGTGTATGACAACAGCGGTACACTTGCTGCACCACGTGCTTGGTGGATGTTCAGAGCAATGGGACATCAACGTATCGCAGTTCTTAATGGCGGTTTGCCAGCTTGGAAAGAGGCGGGATTTGCGACAACTCTAGACTATGCTAAACCAAGTACCATTGGTAACTTCAGTGGCGATCTTGACCCAAACTATTTCCTCACGGCCCATCAAGTGCTGGCTGCAATAGAGGACAAGCATAGTTTAACGGTAGATGCTCGTTCCTTGGCTCGGTTTAACGGTGAAGTCGCTGAACCGAGAGAGGGAGTAAGAAGTGGTCATATCCCCAACTCAGCTTGTCTACCTTTCGCTCAACTTATCAAAGGTTACGAACTTAAACCGATCGAACAGTTACAACCTATCATTGATGCCATTTTAAATGATAGGCAGTCACAGTATATCTTCAGCTGTGGCTCAGGAGTCACCGCCGCAATAGTGTTGCTGGCCGCCTATCTTTGTGGCTATCGAAACCTTGCCGTCTATGACGGGTCTTGGACTGAGTGGGGACAACGGGTCGATCTGCCTATCGCGTAAACCATTACTGTTTACTTTCCGAGATTTGCTCGTCTAAATTTAGCACCGTCAGCGCGTTGCTTACGCTGGTTGCAATCACATCAATTGCCCCCGTTCTCAACGCGCCCAACAGCGCGAGCGGCTTGCTGTTTTCAGCTGCAATGGCGATAACCTCTGCAATGGATTTAAACTCATCAATCCCTAGACCAATCACTCGGTCACTCATCACCGTTTTGGCCGACTTTCCGTGTATATCAAAGAAGTCATATCCAGCAAAATCACCCACAATACCTTGTAGCATACGCGACTGCACAACTTCGTCGGCAGTAAACCAACCCAAGTCAACCATGTAACTGTTTTCACTCATATCACCAATGCCCACCAAGGCGACATCAGCTTTACGCGCTAAATCAAGAGTCTGTTTCACAGTGGCGTTTTGCATAAATGCCAGTTTCTGTTCCAGGTTTTCTGCGTATGCTGGCGCATAAAGCGTTTCAGAACTGCCACCATAACTCTTGGCAAACTGTCGACAGATATGGTCGGCATTAAACATACCTCCGCGAGGATGTATACCACCGATTCCACACACAAACTTAACGTCTTTATGTGGTATCACGCCGATATGGTGAGCCACCGCGGACACATTTCTACCTTGCCCTATCGTCACAACCGTACCATTTTGCAATGTACTGGCTAGATACTTGGAGACCAAACCTGCAACTTGTAAGCGCTGTTGCTCTTCACTAGGCTGATCTAATGCGACCAATGCACGCTTTACGCCAAAGCGCTCTATTAAACGCTGCTCAATTTTGGCACTAAACACCGGGTGATACTTTACCGTAATCTCAACGATGCCCTCATCTCGTGCCTGCTTTAACAAGCGTCCAACTTTCGCCCGTGAGATCGAGAATTTTTTCGATATCTCCTCTTGCGTTGCACCATCTTGATAATAAGCAACTGAAATTTCGGTCAGTAAATCTGTACTGTCTAAAGAACTATCTTGATTGTTGTTAGCCATATTTCTTATTACTCAAAAACAGGTATACCCAAATTGGCTCGCTACTATTAAGTCAACTTGGGTATCGCTACGTTAGATTTAGCAACAATTGAACATCCGCTCATCGTCATAGCATATGTCACACCTCATCCTTAAGGCAACATTTGTTCACGACAATGACATTTTCTCACGCAGCTTTGTGATGAACAACAAAACAGCCTAGCCCTTTACCCACCAAAGCAAACGTTTAGTTTTTCTCGACCCTCAAGAGCGTAAAAATAATCTTGATTCAGCTCACCTAAATCAACACGATCAGATTGACTTTATCGCCCATTAGGATAAATATGACTACATCATTTACTCATCGTTAGAACATATGCTCAGTACAAATGTTCTGGCGACATAAAGATTTCTGTTAATGAGTAGTGGTGGTTTGTTTTTGACCATGAACTATTCTTTAACTCGCTTGCAAATGTTAGTGCCTAACCCTAGCCGGCATTAATAAAGAAATAGGATGATCGATTATGAGCAATAAATTAGAGCAACTTCGTAAACTGACTACTGTAGTAGCAGACACTGGTGAAATTGATGCCATCAAAAAATACCAGCCTGAAGATGCCACCACTAACCCTTCTCTAATCCTAAAAGCGGCTCAAATTGAAGAGTATGCGCCACTTATCGACCAAGCGATTGAGTACGCAAAAGCGCAAAGCTCAGACAAAGAACAACAAGTGCAAGATGCATGTGACATGCTTGCGGTTAATATTGGTAAAGAAATCCTTACTACGATTCCTGGCCGAATCTCTACTGAAGTTGACGCTCGCTTGTCATACGATATGGAAGGTTCAGTCGCAAAAGCTCGCCAATTGATCAAAATGTACAACGATGCTGGTATCTCAAACGACCGTATCTTGATCAAACTGGCTTCAACTTGGGAAGGCATTCGCGCGGCTGAGATTCTTGAAAAAGAAGGCATCAACTGTAACCTAACTCTACTGTTCTCATTCGCTCAAGCGCGTGCTTGTGCTGAAGCGGGCGTATTCCTGATTTCGCCATTTGTTGGTCGTATTATGGACTGGTACAAGGCGAAAGAAGGTCGTGATTTCGAAGCTCAAGAAGACCCAGGCGTACTATCAGTCACTAGCATCTACAACTACTACAAAGAATACGGATACAAAACAGTAGTGATGGGCGCAAGTTTCCGTAATATTGGCGAAATTCTTGAGCTTGCAGGTTGTGACCGCCTAACTATTGCACCTGCCCTACTTGCAGAGCTAGAAGCTGCAGAAGGTGAAGTTGTTGAGAAACTCATCGATTCAAACGGTGCTAAAGAGCGCCCTGCGCCAATGACGCACGCAGAGTTCCTATGGGATCATAACCAAGACGCAATGGCAGTTGAAAAACTTGCGGAAGGTATCCGTAACTTTGCGGTAGACCAAGGCAAACTTGAAGAAATGATCGCAGCTAAGCTGTAATCCAACCTATTTAAAAGAGGGAACAAATTCGTTCCCTCTTCTACATCACTTAGACACAAACTATATTCGGTAATTACTATGGATCGTAAACATCTTGCCAATGCAATCCGTGCACTTAGCATGGATGGTGTTCAACAAGCTAACTCTGGTCACCCAGGCGCACCTATGGGTATGGCTGATATCGCTGAAGTTCTTTGGCGTTCACACCTAAACCACAACCCAGCAAACCCAGAGTGGGCAGATCGCGACCGTTTCGTACTGTCTAACGGTCACGGTTCAATGCTGATTTACTCATTGCTGCACCTAAGTGGTTATGAGCTATCGATTGACGATCTAAAGAACTTCCGTCAACTGCACTCAAAAACACCAGGTCACCCAGAATATGGTTATGCGCCAGGTATCGAAACGACTACAGGTCCGCTAGGTCAAGGTATCACTAATGCTGTTGGTATGGCATTGGCTGAAAAAGCGCTGGCAGCGCAGTTCAACAAAGAAGGCCATGACATCGTTGACCACTTCACTTACGTGTTTATGGGCGATGGCTGTCTAATGGAAGGTATCTCGCATGAGGCATGTTCACTGGCGGGTACATTAGGTCTTGGTAAGCTAATCGCATTCTGGGATGACAACGGTATCTCTATCGATGGTCACGTGGAAGGTTGGTTCTCTGACGACACACCTAAGCGTTTTGAAGCATACGGTTGGCATGTTATTCCAGCTGTCGACGGTCACGACTCAGAAGCTATTAATGCAGCGATTGAAGCGGCAAAAGCCGATCCACGCCCAACTCTTATCTGTACCAAAACTATCATCGGTTTTGGTTCTCCAAACAAATCAGGCTCACACGATTGTCACGGTGCGCCACTAGGTGCTGAAGAAATTGCAGCAACACGTAAACAACTGGGTTGGGAGCACAGTCCTTTTGAAATTCCGCAGGAAATCTACGCAGAATGGTCAGCGAAAGAGACAGGCGCAGCTCAGGAAGCAGCGTGGGACAAGAAGTTTGCAGCTTATGAAGCAGAATACCCTGAGTTGGCAGTGGAATTTAAACGCCGCGTAAATGGTGAACTTCCGGCAGAGTGGGAAGAGAAAGCCAGCCAAATCATTGCTGATCTTCAAGCAAATCCTGCCAACATCGCATCACGTAAAGCTTCACAAAATGCACTAGAAGCATTTGGTGCAATGCTACCAGAATTTATGGGTGGCTCTGCTGACTTAGCGCCTTCTAACCTAACGATGTGGTCTGGTTCTAAATCGCTAGAGGCAAATGACTTCGCGGGTAACTACATTCACTACGGCGTACGTGAATTTGGTATGACCGCAATCATGAACGGTATCGCGCTACACGGCGGTTTTGTTCCTTACGGCGCGACCTTCCTGATGTTTATGGAATACGCACGTAACGCAATGCGCATGGCTGCACTGATGAAAGTGCAAAACATCCAAGTGTACACGCACGACTCAATCGGTCTTGGCGAAGATGGCCCGACTCACCAACCTGTTGAGCAAATGGCATCACTGCGTCTAACACCAAACATGAGCACATGGCGTCCATGTGACCAAGTTGAATCTGCAGTAGCTTGGAAACTGGCAATCGAGCGTAAAGATGGCCCATCAGCGCTGATCTTCTCGCGTCAAAACCTTGCGCAACAACCACGTTCAGCAGAGCAAGTGGCAGACATCGCAAAAGGTGCTTACATCCTAAAAGATTGTGCTGGCAAACCTGAGCTTATCCTTATTGCAACTGGCTCTGAAGTTGAGCTAGCAGTAAAAGCGGCTGAAGAGCTAACAGCAGCAGGTAAAGCAGTACGTGTGGTATCAATGCCATCAACGGATGCCTTTGATAAGCAAGATGCAGCTTACCGTGAATCGGTATTACCATCAGATGTGACTGCACGTATCGCGATTGAAGCGGGTATTGCAGATTTCTGGTACAAGTATGTTGGTTTTGATGGTCGTATTATTGGTATGACGTCATTCGGTGAATCTGCACCAGCAGATCAACTGTTCGAGATGTTTGGTTTCACGGTTGAAAATGTCGTGAACACCGCTAACAAACTCACTGCATAATATCAGCAAGATAAAGACACCCGCCAATTGGCGGGTGTTTTTTTGTGTAAACTATTTAAGCGTCATACGTTGGTATAATGAGTCTTTTAGTACGGCTCGACTATGTTTTAGCTTGTTCATTTCCCCATCATCAATGGGTGAACCTCGTAACTCAAGCACTCTAATTTCTTTATCTATTGTGTTGTACTGTTTTACATCATTCGCAAACGACACATCACTCTCGGTAAGTTTATGAATAACCTCTCCATGTTCAGGAAATTCATGTAACAGGGAATGATTTTCTCCTAACATAACGACTCCTTACGTCCAAACGTATTCTCTGCAAGAATCTGTCGACTCACTTAAGTCGGCATCGATTATAAGTGTAGTTGGAAAAACCACTCGCTGCAGACCTCCACCGCCATCCGAGAGGCTAATATCCACTGCACACTGGTCATCCTAGCAACTCAATATGGTGACTTATTAGCCACCAATCGCACTTTTGCCTTTTTTGCTTACCCTGAAACGACAAAATCATATTGAGATCACTTTGTTACACTAGATTAAACACGCTGCTGTTCTACACTTTTCATATTAGTTGGCATAATTTGGATAAAAACAGTGATGAGCAAATGGAGTTCATGGCAAAACATATCACTCAAATATAAGTTGTATGGTCTAGTACTGCTTCCCATCTTACTTTTGATTTATCTTGCCGTTGTGCAAATCTCGACGATCAATCAAAGTACGCAGTCCCTGATCAAAGCAACCAACATCACCACTTTCTTGCGCGGTGTGTCGGGGGTTTATTCACCTAGTGACAGTGCTCTTTCCTCTTCATCTCTTAACCAGTTGATCCCAAAAATCTACAGTGACGAACTCACCTCAGATATCCGCGATTCAGTCCAGAGCCTGCTATCCACTAAACAAGAGTTAAACAAAGCACTAAGCATCGAGGACAAGCTTGATAACCTAGAGTGGCAAGCTGAACTGTATCACCAAATATTACTGAGTTTAGAGAAAAACGAGTTCGGCAATGTGCCTGCCAACGTGCGCAACAATATCAATGCCCTATTGCAACTTGAGTGGATGGTGTTTTGGGCCAACGAAGAAAACCAGTTGAGCAACTTACTGCTACGTTCTTTTCAGCAACGCGCTGAGTACAACCAAGATATTCGAGAGCAACTACAAACATTAGCGGAAAGGCAGCAACTTTTTATTGAACGATTCGTCAATTTAAACGCTAACGAAGAA
The DNA here is from genome assembly GCF_009938205.1 of Vibrio panuliri. Lineage (NCBI taxonomy): Bacteria > Pseudomonadati > Pseudomonadota > Gammaproteobacteria > Vibrionales > Vibrionaceae > Vibrio > Vibrio panuliri. Next base: position 957,475 of record NZ_AP019655.1, read on the forward strand.
CAGGTTAAGCTAATGATGCAAGCATTCAGTAACTCTGCTTTTCAACATAGCCAATCGTTTCGCGCAGATTTAGCTTCGCTCTCATCACTCGCAGGGCTAACTAGCCAGCAAGTAGAGCAAGGCATCACTGCGATGAACGCTCGCCTAGCGTTACTCAACGATGTCGGTAACACTATCGAGTTCCAAATCGTCAACAGCATCGATCAATCCATTCAACAAGCTCAGTTAAAGCGCATCAGTTATATCAGCTTAGTCTCGCTGCTGACAATACTTGTCATTTTCATCGCTTTCCGTTTAACGAGGCACATTACCCAAAACCTAAACCTAGTATTAGATTATTTGAAATCGAGTGATAACCAACAGATCGATCAATTAACTACCACCGTTCACAGCAACGACGAACTTGGCCGCTTTGCTCATGAAGTAGAACGAATCACCATAGAACGAAAATTGGCGAATGAACGCTTAACCATTGCCAAAGAGGACGCAGAAAAAGCGAAAGATGCCGCTGTGCGAGCCAATCGGGCAAAAAGTAGTTTCTTAGCCAATATGTCTCATGAAATTCGCACCCCTTTAAACGGCGTAATAGGCATCTCGGAAGTGTTGTCTGAAACCGAACTGTCCGCTTCCCAAAGAGACTATGTCGATACGATTGAAACCTCATCACAACTGTTACTCAGCTTGATCAATGACATTCTTGATTTCTCGAAAATTGAGTCAGGTATGTTACTGATCAGCAATCATTCGACCTCTATTAGAGAGGTGATATACGATGTTGCCGCCATCATCGCTCCAAAAGTAAAAGAGAAAGGTCTGGAGCTCAAAGTGACCATCAGTTCAGACACGCCTCACAAAGTATTGGTTGACGATCATCGCTTACGCCAAACACTCATGAACTTTATGTCCAACGCCGTCAAGTTTACTCACTCGGGTTATGTTGAACTGGCAGTGAGCAATAAAGGAACGCTAAATGACCAAGTCAGCCTTGAGTTTTCCGTTTCAGATACGGGCGTTGGTATTGATGCGGAAAAACAGCAACAAATTTTTAAGCCGTTTGCGCAGGAAGATGAATCAACTACGCGACAATTTGGCGGGACAGGACTAGGCTTAGCCATCAGCACTCAATTGGTTGAGATGATGGGCGGTCAGATCCAGCTCGAATCGACCAAAAACCTCGGCAGTCGCTTTTTCTTCACCCTCCAGATGGGCATTGAGCAAGAGCGATATCCTTTGCGACAGAAGCAACCTGAGCATATTTGCATTATTGGTGATAATGCTGAGCAAAGAGCTTATGTCAAACAAGAGCTCGACTTTTTCAATCATCTGATTGTCGGTGAGTTCGCTTCGCTGGATACCTACTTAACCGCAACGACAAGCGAACCTCACTCCGCCCTATTCTTAGAGTCCGCGATGTGTGATGTTGTCACTCATTCAAGAGAACTCAGCCTATTGGCTAAACAGCGCCACCTGTGCGTGGTACGCCCCTTCTTAAGCCGTCCAGTTGAGTTTTCGTCAGATATTCAATCTATCGTTACCTACCCACTATTAGGCCAAAGGTTATTGAAAGCGCTCTCTTCACGCAGTATCGATGTTGTCAGCGGCCAATTTGAGATCGTTGAGGAAAACGTCGCTGATAAACGGGTGCTGGTCGTTGAAGACAATGCGGTCAACAGGAAGATTGCGGGCTTACACCTTTCGAATGCAGGTGTGGATTTTGAGGTTGCTCATGACGGCGCTGAAGCCGTGCAGATGTATACCTCCAACCCCGATAACTACAGCCTGATTCTCATGGATTGTATGATGCCAATCTTAGATGGATTCGAGGCAACCAAACAGATTCGAGAGTTTGAAAAAACGCAGTCGAAACAAGTACCGATCATTGCACTCACTGCCAGTGTACTCGATGAAGATATCAAAGAGTGTTACCACGTGGGCATGAACGATTATCTCGCTAAGCCCTTTAAAGCCGATCAACTCATTACAAAACTTTGCCAACACACCAAAGTGGAGCCACGCCTTCCCGATGGGCCAACTCAGAGTATCCAACAAGAAGCGCCTAAGAGTGAAGTTCAAGTGGCACATTCGATGGGCAAAGTTCTGTTGGTCGAGGACAATACCGTCAATCAAAAAGTCGCATCACTGATCTTAGAGAAAGCGGGTTATCAATATGAGATAGCAGAAAACGGTCAGGTTGCTGTGGATATGTATCGACATCATCACGATTATCAGGTGATTTTGATGGACTGCATGATGCCAGTAAAAGATGGCTTTGAGGCGACACGTGAAATTCGCCGTTTAGAGCAAAAACAAGGGTTAGGCAAGACCCCAATTATCGCTCTCACTGCCAGTGTGATTGATGATGATATACAACGTTGTTTTGACTCAGGCATGGACGCATATTTAGCCAAGCCCGTGCGTAAGAAAAATCTCATCGACAAAATCGAAAGTATCGTTTAGCGCTAGGATAACCCAACATGGACCTGTTAAAGCAAATACATTGCCGACAATTTAGCGAAGTGTGGTCAACGCTGCTGATTTTAGCGGCCTTGTGTATGTCACTACCGAGTCATGCCCTCGCAGCCGACCAGTACGCCATTTTTACTTTAAATAACTCGTTTGAAAAAATGTCGATTCTTAAAGCGCGTAAACTCTATCGTGGAAAATCCAAATCACTTAACGGACAACGATTTGAATTATCTGATTGGCCCGCCGACAGTATCGAGCGAGAGCAGTTCTATCGTTATTTGCTTGGTAAAAACACCGCTCAGATGAATGCCCATTGGGCTGCGCTCTCATTCTCCGGTAAAGCTCGTCCACCGAAAGAGATCGCGCAATCTGAAATTCAGAGCCTAATTGAATGGATGGAGGAGAAACCAAACCGTATTGGCTATGCCCCAATAGAAGCACTCCCTAGTAACGCCAATGTTTTGTTTATTATCAGTGAGGATAACTAATATGAATCGACAACATCCCTTGCTGATCAGCGCACTTGTCATTTCGCCTTTGTCATTGGCCAATGTTGATGTTGGTGACAACATAGCGCTGAGCGGTTTTGGCTCTACGTCATGGGCAAAGAGTGACAATCCGACACCACTATTGATCAATCGAGAAATCTCAGACACTAGCTGTTTTGATTGTGACACCACCTTTGGCCTACAGCTTGATCTATTTTATGAAGGGTTTAAAGCCTCTGCGCAACTCGTAAAAAGACCGCAAGATAAATGGAGTGATCCTGAACTTGAATGGGCTTATCTTGCCTACAACAACGACCATTGGAATTTTAAAATCGGTCGATTGAGAAACCCATTATTTCTGTACTCAGAGTATTACTATGTGGGACAAGCCTATACCCCAGCACGCCCGCCTGAAGAGGTATATAACAGCATACTCGGGATTACTTTCTATGAAGGTGCAAGCGTCACCTATAGTCATGATTTCGGCGATCAATACACACTCTCGTTGACTCCTTTTGCAGGGCTTGAGGACTCAAGGCAGATAGAACTGAATGATGACACCCTATTAGAACTCGAGACAGATCAATTGCTGGGCCTTAATGTCACCTTTTCAAGTGACAACTATCGTTGGAATTTTTCCTATTTAAAGTCGAAATATGATCAAAAAGTCACGCTGTTCAATCGGTTTGTCGAAGAAGAGAAAGACAACACCATCGAGCTGTTCTCACTCGGAACTGAGTATGAGTTCAATTCGTTAACACTCTCGGCAGAAGCACAAAAAAATGATCGAAATTACTCTTGGTACCTACTCGCGTCCAATCGCATTGAACAGTGGACTCCTTATATTTCCTTTGCTCAACAGCTCAACAACGATGACGGTTTAAATGGTCAAAGCGTGAGAGTTGGCACACGCTATGACATCCACTATAACGTCTCTTTAAACCTAGAATGGCAGCAATTCTATGCCAATGACCAGCAAACTGGCGAGTTCATTGCTACCCCTAACGAGCAAGATGCCAACCTATTTACAGTTATGTTGAACTTCGTTTTCTAGAGCGCGCTCAGGCTCTGTTAGTGCAGCCACGCAGCTTATGAGCCTGAGTCACTTGAGAATGGGGGCATAAAGAACATAAAATATGTGTCTAAATTCATTTTAATAAGATAACACTATGTCCTTTCCTCCATGCCCACAATGCCAATCTGAGTTCGTCTATCAAGATCAGAATAATCTGATTTGCCCAGAATGCGCTCACGAGTGGAACCCTAATGAGCTCCATGAAGAAGAGTCTCTGAATATCAAAGATGCCAATGGCACACTGCTTCAAGAAGGCGATAAAGTTACCCTAGCCAAGGATCTGAAAGTGAAAGGCAGTTCATTGGTGTTGAAGATTGGCACCAAAGCCGTTATTCGACGCATTGTCGAAGGCAAAGATCATCAACTCGATTGTAAAGTCGACGGTGCTGGTGAAATGATGGTCACCGCCCAGTTCGTTAAAAAAGCTTAATCTTCTGTTGGCCAGTATCGTGAATACTGGCTGTCTTTTGCGCGGGCATTAACAAAGATAATCACTTCGCCACTCTCAACGCACATGACGTTGTCTACTTTCTCTAACCTCGCGCTTAAGTTCCATTAATCACGTTTTGACCATTAACGCCACGCATTAGTGGGGCTCAAGTCTAAGTGGCTATCTTTGAATCGGCTTAGTATAAAGCTCAAGCAAGTCAAGAAGGTAGCAACATGATCGTCACTAATGCGTTTAATCAGAATTTAACTGAGGAATCAAAACAGAACTGGCTAAGTTACTGGAAGCACTTCACCGATAAGCCTTACTGCTACTGCGCCGAGCAGAACTGCACCAAGCAGCAACAACATGGTGTATTAGTCACACAACCCAAAATGTCTTCTCGCACACTTTATGTTGTGCCACTTTGCAAAGATCACAGTAATAGTTTTGTTAGCCAACTAGAAATTGATGATTGCGCCCAAATTGTTCCGACAGAGCTAAGCTTGTAAATAAGATTGGTAGGGATTTTGTTGGACCCGAGCAATGACACCCACCTTGTCATTGCTCTTTTTTATTTTGGTTTTTGAGCCAGTGCTAAACCACTTTTTGGCTGAGCGAAAGTACCGACTCATTGTTCTTAAGTTGGTTATTCGCAAACATATCTTCTATCGCATGTTGTGAAAACTCTACAGCACTGTAGGCAGCAATATGAATCACGTCTCCTTTCTGGACAAAGTTATCTTCTCCCCACTGGGTATAGTTGGGCGCCCCCGTATACAACACGAGTTCCTGCGGGTAGCCTAACTTGGCAATCTGCGGCAAAATAGCTTGATACATCCCCTCATCATGTTGAGTGTTAATTCTTTCGACCATCCAAGCCATCAGGTAACAGTAAAAGACTTTTAGCTCAGTACAACTCACCTCTGGGGTGGCAAGGTGAAGTTGACCATCTCGCTCAATGTACGAAATCAGTTTAATGTTTTCATCATAGTTGATAGGAGATAAACGAGACACGCTCCACCAATGCTGGTTGATACCTTTTGACTGACAACCCCAAGACTTTCTTTGTGAGATCTTATCGCTGCCCTCTAGCTGGCGAATCGTCATATCATTGCCGATAGACATCTGCGTTGCCATCAGAGAACTCACTTTGCCTTCTTCGTAGGTTACCTTGCAACGGAGTACAAACTCTGGCTCTATGTCGACCATTTCGCCACTTAACGGATAATTAAGCTGTGCTCCAGACGTTAATGTTTGCTCCTCTTCACAGTTGATAACAAAGATGCCATTTGGCATATCACTTTCGGCGACATTTTCCGCTGCATTAAGATGCCCAGAAAAATTGCCGATAATTCCAATACAGAGCATAACTCTCCTTACAAGGTATGATTATTTGTTGATCAGTACTTTTGAACATGTATCAAGTTGGGTAAGTAACCATGTCGCGGCAAGTAAATCTGCACTCCCGCCTGGACTAATGTTGTGGCTAACAAACAAGGCATCTAACACCACAATATGTTTCTCAAACGCACTATGAGTGGAGTGTTGCGTCGCAAGAAACTGGCGCGCTTGAGATTGAACCAACTCTAACCCCGTTATACCGGCGCGATTAATGACGTTGGTATCGCTGTTATTCGCCATCAGAGTAAAGAGTGCCAAACTCATCGCTTTCTCTTCGGATTCACCTTGTTCGATTGCGAGTCGATAAGCTGGCAAAGCGTGGTCATAAATTGTTGGATAGCCAGCAGCCGCTTCGCCTCGAATTCCAGTGAGTCCATACTGCTGAAAGATACGTTCTCCCGCTGTTGGCGCTCTATTGCTCACTTGCGGCTTAAGCTCACTTTCAACCAAATGAGCGCAACTGCTTTTGATCACCGCCCGAACGGCATGTGCATCGTAACTGAGTTGGTTTTGGTATAACCATCCCACTGCGCCACAGATCAAACCTAAAGTAAAAATCATTCCTTTATGTGTGTTCACGTTAGAGGTGGCGGTAAACATTGCCTTTTCAGCTTCTATTCCGATGGGGCGCAAGCAGTCAAGTAACTGTTCCGACGGCAAGTGTGCAGCCCTTAGCCCCGCGATAACGAACGCCTTCATATATGGACGCAATGCTTCACTGCTAGCAATAAAGGTGTGGATGTCCATATCACGATGAGCACCGACAGATTGGCAGTCCACCAATCCCGGCTTGGGTGTCAGGTGTGCTTCTAACATCATTGCATGATAGGCAAGGTTGCCCGCTAACTCAGTAATGTTTAAGCCTGATTGACCTTTTTCTAAGGGATAGTAGATACAGCAATCATCTAACAGATATTTAATTGCTTGATTGGTAGTCATACACAAGCTCCATCATATGTTGAATCAGTTCTGATTGACTGTGCACCCGAGAGCGTGCGCACACCTTGGCTTCACTTTGGCAAAGTAGACAGCGTCTTGGAGCATGGCCGGCTTGTTGGCGAGATATAGGAGTGAGGTCAACCGGAATAATGTCTATATCAAATAACCGTCCCAATGGATGAGCCTCTTCAATATCAACCATTATCCGTTTAACTCTGAAGATATCCGGTTCTTCAACCGCGGCGAGAAACTCATACCCAGTATCTGCATCGCACCGCTCTTGATAACAAATTTTGATTTCGTTTTGTGCAAGCGATGCACAGATGGCATCAACGCCCGCACTGAATGCAATCGCGCTAATTTGGTTCTTCTTAATTGCTCCCATCATATTTATCGTAAAGCTTACCAGCGGCAGAGAGTGGGCTTTGACCCACTCTCTTTGCTTGTAGGCTCTGCTTTCACGGCATTCGAGAACTTGCTCAAGTGTGACGACAGGACCTTGATACACGGCCTACTCCTTAACTTGGCGGATCACGTCGATAACGGATCCATCTCGATAGCGAACAAACCCGACAACCTTGTCATGGTATTGGATCTCGCGAGGCTCACCTGTCAGTAACACCGCTCGTTGCTGCAACTCTTCAATCGTCAACAATGGCACGCCGGCTTTTTGCAGACGAAGAATAACGTCCTCTCGATTCGGGTTAACCGCGATTCCGTGATCTGTCACCAACACATCAATTTGTGTTCCTGCTGTTACGATGTTCAAAACAGAATCAACCACCGTTGGGATACGTCCGCGCACTAACGGAGCTACGATAATAGTTAGGTTCGCTGAAGCTGCGGTATCACTGTGTCCGCCAGATGCTCCGCGAATTACCCCATCGGAGCCGGTAATCACGTTTACGTTGAAGTCCGTATCAATTTCCAGCGCGCTTAGAATCACCACATCGAGCTTTTCTACTGCCGCGCCTTTTGATGCAGGATTCGCATATTGGTTGGCGGAGATTTCTATATGAGCAGAGTTTCTCGCCATAGACTCAGCGGCACTCGCGTCAAATGATTGCACATCCAATAAGGTTTTAATCAACCCTTTTTCGTGCAAGTCCACCATGGTAGATGTGATGCCACCAAGCGCAAAACTGGCGGTAATATCATTGGCAATCATCTTTTCTTCCAAAAAGCGGGTAACCGCCAAGGACGCACCACCAGAGCCTGTTTGCATTGAGAAGCCATCATAAAAATACCCTGAGTTCTCAATCACCTCTGCCGCTTTACGGGCGATTAATAACTCTCGCGGATTGCTGGTCATTCTGGTCGCTCCGCCACCAATTTTGGATGCGTCCCCCACACTCTCTACTTTCACAATCGCATCAACATTGTCTTGTGCTATTGAAGCGGGTTGATTAGGGAAGGCCACGAGCTCTTCGGTCAGTAACACCGTGTAGTTAGCATATTGCGCATCTATTTGTGCATAGCCAAGAGAACCGCATTTCGCTTTACCACTCACCGCATTGGCATTGCCAAACTCATCACTGGTGGAAACACCAAGGAAGGCAACGTCGATGCTCACTTCGCCACTTTCGACCAAATGTACGCGGCCTCCATGGGAGTGGATATGGACAGGCTCTTCCATCAGTCCGCGAGAGATTTCTTCTGCTAACTCGCCACGCATACCCGAGGTATAGATTTTCCTAACCACGCCATTTTTGATGTGTTCCACCAACGGAGCATGAACATCAGAAAGTGAGCTAGATGCCAATGTCAGCCCTTTAAAACCCATATCGGCAATTACTTGCATCACAAGGTTTACTACCTTATCGCCCCCGCGAAAAGAGTGGTGAAATGAAATGGTCATCCCATCTTGCAAACCGCTGTTATTAATCGCTTCTTCGATGGACTGACATACCTTACGCATCTTTCTTTCAGCGCCCATGCTCAGTTGAGGTGCCAAACCATAAGGTCCTGAGTAAGGTTGAATGTTGTACCGAGTGAGAAGTTCAAGATTTATGTTTTTCATACCACTGCCTTAACGTTTAATACCTGACTTCGCACGCTCGAGAGTCAATCGCGCACGCTCAATAATTGGGCCATCAACCATTTTCCCGTTGAGTGAAACCACACCCGTGCCCTGTCGTTCCCCTTCTTCTGCCGCTTCAATCACCGCGATCGCGTGATCAACATCCGCTTGGGAAGGGGCAAATACGTTGTGGAGGAGTTCAATCTGTCGAGGGTTAATCAAAGACTTACCATCAAAACCCAAACCATGAATCAACTGTGCTTCTTGTAAAAAGCCCTCTTCATTCGCCGAGTCTGAGTAGACGGTATCGAATGCCATAATGCCTGCTGCACGAGCAGCTTGAAGGATAGAGCAACGCGCGAACAGCAGTTCAATTCCTTCCGGCGAACGTTGCGTACGCAAATCGCGCACGTAATCTTCAGCGCCGAGTGCTATACCGATTAAGCGCGAAGAACCATTTGCGATCGCAACCGCGTTGTTGATCCCCATTGCAGACTCAATTGCCGCTAGCATTTTGGTGCTGCCTAATTCGCGGCCAAACTCCATTTCCGCATGCTCGATCATCATTTCCATATCGACTACATCTTGTAAGGTGTCGGTTTTGGCTAAACGGATAACATTGACTCCCGCTTTGACCATCGCCATCACGTCTGCTCGTCCGTATTCAGTCTCTAACGAGTTCACGCGCACAACCGTTTCGATATTGTCGTAGAATGGATGCTGTAGCGCGTTGTAAACCAACATTCGCGCAGTATCTTTTTCACGTACAGAGACCGAATCTTCTAAATCAAACATGATGGCATCTGCATCATAGATAAATGAGGTGCTCAACATTGCCGCATTGGAACCTGGCACAAACAGCATACTGCGTCTTAGTTTTTGGCTCATATCGCCCCCCATACGATCTGATGACAATCTGCGCCCTTAGCCGCTCGCATAACAGCGGCTTGTACACGCGCACGAATAACACAATCCAGTGCACCTTTATCATTGACTGATAAACGCACTGATCCGACACCAAGCTCGTCTAATGTAGACATAACGGTCTGACGTATCGCAGGCTCAAACTGCTTCTCAACCGAACTAGTGATCTCTATTTCAATAGAGCCCTCGGGCGCTGGAACCACTTCGACTAGCAAGTCGCTAGACTCCAAGGTGCCAGCGTATGAGCGCTGAAATATTTCCATAATGGGTCCTTAGGGTACGTTTTAATTAGAGTAATCTTTACATCAAGTGGTAAACCACTTTTGCTTGATAAACATTGTCTTAGAACTGAAGGACGGGTTGCTGGACTGCGCTCATATTTCGCAGTAGGGTAAAGTCAATTTATGTTTTAAATGAACTTAATTTCTATCGACGAAAACAAAAAAGCCCTCACTAGAAAGCAAGGGCTAAAAGGTTAACTAAGGGGGATATTAGTTTCGAACATAGACGCGCTCAGGTCGCCCTACCCGCCCATGTTCATTCTCAACCGATAAAAAACCACTAGCAGAACAGTACTCTAAGTAACGGCGAGCCGTTGTCTTGCTGATCCCTACCGCACCACCTAGCGTTTCCGCGGTAAACTTAATGCCTAAGTTCTCATTGAATACTTGTTTAATTTTATCTAACGTGAGTTCTCCAATACCCTTGGGTAATCGACTTGAACTTTTATCACGCGCTTGCATGTTGAACAAATCGTCAACATGCCTCTGGCTGATGTTGTCAAACGCTTTGATGGCACAGTTGTATTTTAAATAACGATTTAGCGTTTCTTGCAGGCGTTCATAAGAGATTGGCTTTAGAAGGTAATCAAAACAGCCGCACTGAAGCGCTTCTTTTACTGTGTCCATCTCACTAGACGCTGTCACAAGGATCACGTCTGGTTGAGTCGATTTTTTGTCTGCGATAATCTCACGCAACAGATCCACACCTCGACCATCAGGTAGGTAGTTGTCGAGAATAATCAGTTTGGGTTTATGAATACGAATCATCGTACGTGCCATCGCTAAATCTGAAGCAATCCCAACTGGATTAAACCTCACGGTTTGACGAAAAAACTGTGCGTGTAACTCAGCGATTCCCACTTCGTCTTCAACAATTAGTACATCAATTAAGTTCATGATTCTGTGCCTTATTTGGAATGAATATTGAGAATGTTGTCCCCTTTGGTTCAGCATCGTCGACTAAAATCACGCCACCAGCATTCGTCACGTACCGTTGAATCAAGTACAAACCAATCCCATGGCCTTCATTATCGCCTTTACTTGTCACCCCTCGGCTAAAGATAGTGCTCGCAATTTCATCCGAAATTCCACAACCGTTGTCTGAAATTTCAATGACTAAGTCATCACCGGCATCGGTAATAAGTACTGTGACTACCTTATTGCTTTCCGGGTTTTTTAGCGTCGCTTCGAACGCATTATCAATCAAGTTCCCTATGATTGCTGATAGGTCGATCGATTCAATTGGCGCGTTAACCTGCATTAACTGGCAGGTTGGGTCAAATTGAAGATCAATACCCAACTCTCTCGCTCTGGAATATTTACCAAGCAGTATGCCTGCTACTTTTTTAAGCAATATTCGAGAGGTAATAAAGTCAATTAATTGTTGCTTTTTATTATTTTCGCTATTGATAATTTCAAGTGCTGATTTATATTCCCCTATTTCAATCAAACCACTAATAGTTGATAATTTATTTGCATGCTCATGGCGCATAACACGCAAATTTTCTGTGTACTGCTTAATTTGCGTCAGTTCTGCTGTAAGCGAATTAATATCATTTTTCGCACGAAAACTAATCACCCAACCAATTAAATTTTCATCATCATAAATAGCAACTCTACTTGCAATGACAGTCTTGCCGTTGAGAATGATTATTTCGTCCTTTAAGTTATCTTCATAAGGGGTTTTAAAGAAAAACTGATAGTTGGTTATAAACTCAAGGACTGAATTGTTTTTTAGCGAGTCAAAATGTTGGTCTATGCCTAATATTTGAACAGCACTGCGGTTAACTGCAAGGGTTTTTCCTTGCTTATCTATCGCGATAACACCTTCATAAACAGAGCTTAAGATCGACTCTTGTAAATGTAGAGCTAGTGCAATTTCGGACGGCTCCATTCCATTCATTTTTTTCTTGATGTGTTTGGAAAACAACCACGCGCCAATCAAGGTGAGAATGAGTGTCACCAGCAGTTCATAGACAAGCGGTTTAAAGTATAAAACAACCCACTGATCGAAACGATTAAGCAGGTACCCTACCGAAACAACCCCTATCGTGTTGCCATCAAAATCAATAATTGGTGTTTTTCCTCTGACACCATAACCCAGGCTTCCTTCACGAATGGAGACATAAGACTCACCGCGCTGTAAAGCTCCAGCATTATCTCCCCCCTGCATGGGTAATCCGATTTTATCTTTATCAGGGTGAGAAAGCCGCACACCGACTTCATCGCCAATTACAATAAAACTTGCATCAGATATTTTGTGTAATCTATCTGTAACTCGTTCAATAGCGGCAATATTCTTGATTCTAACTTCTTGAATTAATTCTGGATCGCTCGCAATTTCTTGGGCTTGAATTAATGCTCTTGTTCCGACTTGGTCTTCTAAAGTATCCAGTAAAGTTCTATGAAAATTAGTTGTTACAAATGTTAATTGAATGAACATTAGCCCAAAAATTAACATAAAAACTCTTCTGCTAAATGATAGACCACCGTTATATTTATGAAGTAGCTTCACAGCAGTCGACTTCATATTAAATCCTTTTATCTAAACCACAAAAAATATCATTATAGATATTTTGTAACAGATATTAATAAAAAGGAAGATAGCAAGATCTTCCTTTTTATAATTTTATTAGCTACCGATCACATACTTGATCATTACACCAGCAGCGACGGCAGAACCTATTACGCCCGCTACGTTTGGTCCCATAGCATGCATTAATAAGAAGTTACCACTGTTCGCTTCCAGACCCACTTTGTTTGATACCCTAGCGGCCATCGGTACAGCAGAAACCCCAGCCGAACCAATCAATGGATTAACCTTTTCTTTGCAAACTATGTTCATCAACTTCGCCATGACAATACCCATCGCCGTACCAACACAGAAAGCAACGATACCTAACGCTAAAATGCCAAGAGTCTGAGGTTGTAAAAACTTATCTGCCATCAGCTTCGAGCCAACCGATAGACCAAGGAATATCGTCACGATGTTGATCAGTGCGTTTTGTGCCGTATCACTCAATCGTTCTACCACGCCACACTCACGCATTAAGTTGCCGAAGCAGAACATACCCAATAGTGGCGTTGCGGATGGCAATAACATCGCAATTAAGATCAATAACATCAGCGGGAAGCAGATCTTCTCAACCTTACTCACATTGCGTAGCTGCGTCATTGAGATCTGACGTTCTGCGTCTGATGTTAGCGCTTTCATAATAGGCGGCTGGATCATTGGAACCAATGCCATATATGAGTATGCAGCAACAGCGATGGCACCCAGTAACTCCGGAGCCAACATGCTTGATACATAGATTGCGGTTGGACCATCAGCACCACCAATGATGCCAATCGCAGCGGCTTGAGCAACGCTAAAGTCCATGATACCCAGTTGACTTAGCCCTAATGCTCCCAATACGGTTGCAAAAATACCAAACTGAGCAGCTGCACCCAATAAGAGTGTTTTCGGGTTAGCGAGCAATGGACCAAAATCGGTCATCGCACCTACCCCCATAAAAATCACTAACGGGCCGACGCCAGAAGCAATCGCAACACTGTAGAATGTATACAGCATACCGTCACTGAAATTATATTGCTCTGCCAGCAAATGCAGCTGCATCTTTTCTGTTGGCGTCGCCATTTCATAGGCATGCTTGAGATTCTCCAGTCCAAAATCGGTAGTCCCTAAGATAGAACCAAACGCTTGTAGTACATCTTGCTTACCACTGTACATCGCAGCTTCTACAGCATTGATCGCTAAGTTTGCATCAGGCAAGTTCGCCAAGATGCCACCAAGCCCGATTGGAACTAACAATAATGGCTCGAACTTTTTAACGATCGCCAAGTAGAGCAAAATAAGCCCGATAACGATCATGATCGCCTGACCGAATTGCAGATGAAGGAACCCAAAGTCGTTAATTAATGCTAATACGCTTTCCATACCACCACCTTACGCAAGGCTTAGTAGTTGGTCGCCAACTTGCACCGCATCCCCTTCAGAGACAGATACATCATCAACAATACCATCACGTTGAGCGCGAACTTCAGTTTCCATTTTCATCGCTTCAAGAATCAATAACACCTGATCTTTTTTCACTTCATCACCAGGTTTGACATTCACTTTCCAAATGTTACCTGCAAGTGGTGCTGGCATTGGCTCCGCGTTTCCTGATGAAGCAACTGGTCTTGCCGCGGGTGCCGCTGCGGTTTGAGGCGCGGCAGCAAGGACTTCAGGATCCGCCCCTTCATTCACTTTTACGATATAGGCTTGATTGTTCACGTTTACTGTATAAACGCCGCTCTCTGTCCCGGTATTTGGTGACGCTTTCGCTTGTACTTTTTCGCTCGGCACTGGTTCAAATGCGTCTGGGTTGTGGCGGTTCTCCAAGAACTTCCAACCAACTTGTTCAAATAGTGCAACGGTGAGCACGTCATCAATGATCTCTTCGCTCAGAGAAATATCGTTTTGCTTCGCTTTCTCCTGTACTTCTAGCGTGAGAGACTCAATTTCAGGCTCAATCAGGTCGGCTGGTCGACAGGTAATAGCCGACTCTCCTTCCAGCACACGAGTTTGAAGTTCGCTGTTAACTGGCGCAGGCGTTTGGCCATACTCACCTTTTAATACACCCGCGGTTTCTTTACTGATGGTTTTGTAGCGTTCACCCATCATCACATTGATCACCGCCTGTGTACCCACGATTTGCGAGGTTGGTGTCACCAACGGGATGTATCCCAAGTCTTCACGGACTTTTGGAATTTCCTCAAGCACTTGGTCAAGCTTGTCCATCGCATTTTGTTGCTTAAGTTGGCTCTCCATATTGGTCAGCATTCCGCCGGGAACCTGAGCGACCAAAATACGCGAATCAATACCCTTAAGTTGCCCTTCAAAATCCGCATATTTCTTGCGAACTTCACGGAAGTAAGCCGCGATACTCTCAAGCTTACCGATGTCTAAACCTGTATCACGCTCTGTGCCCTTAAGCGCAGCGACGATCGACTCTGTCGCAGGGTGACCGTAGGTCCCACTCATGGATGAAATTGCCGTATCAACGCGATCAACACCCGCTTCAATCGCTTTTAGTAAGGTCATATCTGCCAAACCAGCAGTTGAATGGCAATGAAGATGCAATTCGACATCGAGCTGCTTTTTCAAAGTCGAAACAAGTTCACCCGCTTCATAAGGTGTCATGACTCCCGCCATATCCTTAATTGCAATTGAATCGACACCCATTTCAACCAACTGCTCGGCAACATCGACCCAAGATTGCATGGTGTGTACAGGGCTAGTAGTATAGCAAATCGTACCTTGCGCATGGGCGCCTTGCTTTTTCACTGCTTCAATCGCGCGTTGTAAGTTACGCGGGTCATTCAAAGCGTCAAACACTCGAAATACATCCATACCATTGGCCACGGCACGTTCGACAAACTTGTCGACCACATCATCGGCATAGTGGCGGTAACCCAAAATATTCTGGCCACGGAATAGCATTTGTTGCTTGGTATTTGGCATTGCTTTTTTTAGTTCGCGTAAGCGAAGCCATGGATCTTCACCTAAGAAGCGTATGCATGAGTCAAACGTGGCACCGCCCCAACTTTCAAGTGACCAGTACCCGATTTGGTCAAGTTCTGCGGCAATTGGCAACATATCGTCTAAACGCAGACGAGTAGCGAATAGAGATTGGTGTGCGTCACGCAATACAACGTCAGTGATGCCAAGTGGCTTTACTACTTCAGACATTTGCTTCTCCTAATTAAACACTATTTGTTTTGAGCTTATTGTGGTGATGAATAGCAGCAGTGATCGCTGCAATGGTAGTGTCGTCAGATGAGGAGGAGCGCTCCGGTACTGCCGAGCTTTCTATTGGCTTTGGGACAACGAGAGCCGCTGCTTTTGCAAGCAGGTTGATCGCTACCACCATTAAGCAGAGAAAAAAGAAGACGAAACTCATGCCAAGCGCCATGAGTGTAAAGCCTTCATAAATGATTGGTTGTTGGCTCATTGGAAATACCCATATTTTTAGAGTAGAGCCATTCTAGTGGGCGCTCGTCTAGGACATCGTGAGGAGTATCATCGTAATTGCCCCACTTAATGCGCATAAATGGTGTTAAAAACTTTTATTCCCTAGTTAAAGGACGTTGACCTTTCGCGGCTAAGTTTTGTCCGAAATAAGTGCATTTTAATCATGCTGCGAGGTCACTACGCCTCCATACATTTGCGCCATTTAGACCATTTAAAACTCTGCGCTCAAGTAAAAATACCGCTCGGTTCAATTTCATACGTAAACACTCTTTTTAAGTTAAAGCTTCAGCCATTCAACAGAGAGGAAGAGATATTGGACTCGGTCAGCCCACATGAACAATACCATGCACAGCGTGAGAAATTCCTAAGCCACTATCGACTACCGATTGTGACGTTAAAACTTAACCTACCGAATGAACTCAACCACAAAGGATTTGCCCAATCTCTTTTTGAGTCAGCACTCAACGCTTTTGAACAGAAGTTAAACGAAAGCAATATTCAAATTGCCGACAAAAAGCTTTTCCCCAATGCGAGTCACCAAGCCATGTTTTCTGTTCAATTTCATTCAATCACTTTGCTTAAAAAACTGATGATGCAACTTGAAAGGGATCACCCTTGGGGGGCGCTGTTTAATTTTGACGTCACATCAGAGCAAGGGGAAACATTGTCACGTCGTTCCGCTTACATGCAACCAAGACGTTGTATTATTTGCTCAGAGCCGATGCAAACGTGCATTGCGACTAAGCGCCATACCGTAACGGAGGTCGAACAGGCGGTTGTGAAACTGATGGCGATGGGCGATTAGCCTCTCTGATTAAAAAAAGCGCTAGTTTAACTAGCGCTCCTACCTTTAAGAATCATTAGGTAACTTTCATGCTGGCTGTGCTTGCTGCCTTTCTGTTACCGACATCGCACGGCGCTTAACTTGATAAGGGGAGGTTTCTACATCAAACAGTCTTTTCAAATGTAGATATGTCGTCCTCGGCACTAACTTCTCTATCATGTTCCATTGATTATCAAACAAC
Source organism: Vibrio panuliri (assembly GCF_009938205.1). Classification (NCBI taxonomy): domain Bacteria; kingdom Pseudomonadati; phylum Pseudomonadota; class Gammaproteobacteria; order Vibrionales; family Vibrionaceae; genus Vibrio; species Vibrio panuliri. The sequence continues at coordinate 974,540 of NZ_AP019655.1, forward strand.
AGGTTTCGCACTAAAGATGCAGAGACGGGTTCTTTATCGCACTCCATACGAGGAATCTCAATAAGAGTAATCGGATCACTTTCTAATGTGGGTGTGGTGAGCCATTGCTGCATTTGTTGGTTATAGAAGTTCGTCACTTTGCACAGTGGCTCTGTCCCCACGTAACGATGTGTAATCCCCAAAGCAGGCGCAATGTGTGTGCGGAATATTTGTAGATCCATCGCAGTATGGCAGTAATTAATCACCCCTTCATCTTTCAAGAAATAACTTGGAAAGGTTGCTCGAGAGATAATGTAATCCGAACCCTCGTGAATAATCACATTTTTCAGGTCCTTCAAACCTTGTTGAATCATCAACAACCTATCTTGATAGGAGAAGAATGAACGATCTTCTTTAACCACAAACAAGTGTACCCAATCACACTCTGAAGCGGCTTTCTCAACTAAATGGCGATGCCCAAAAGTGAAAGGATTGGCATTCATTACAATACTACCAACACGTTGACCAAACTGCTTTAGCCGTCTTAAACGCGCGCAATAGTCATTGAGGCGTGATTTACTGTTTTCCAGTAAAACCACTCGATTTTTAACCGAGGCAAGCAAATGAAAGCCTGCTTCTTTAAATAACTTGTAGTTTTCTGGTTTGGTATAAATAAATAAATTGAAACGACCTAAATCATAGGCAGACTTGACCAACTCGCTAATTAAACTGGTCGAAACACCTTTGCCTTGTAAACTCTCATCGACAGCGATCGACTTCAACGTGTTCCCCGCCAAACCTCCGGTAGCGACCACCTGCCCGTTCGAAAAGGCAACAACGAAAAACTCTACGTCAGCATCAATGCCCAAGCCCATACGGGTGAGAAATGCCTTCACTGGCTCAAATTTACGAATATTTTGTCTACGTACTTTTTCAAAATAATATGACGTCAGCACTGGCTTATCTCATTAGTAATTCACCACACTATTATCCTATTCCCACCTAGCGTAAATAATGATTCTAATCAAAACGCATTAGGTGGATAAAATATTTAAATGGCGTTAATTATTTTAATCCCCACATTCTATAAATTAGCCAACGCAAAAAGCCAACTGACGTGAATCAGTTGGCTTAAAGGATTGAAGCTACTTAATTAAGCAGGCTGTTCAAGTTGCGCTTTGCGCTTGCTACGAATCATGCTGATAACTGGTAGTGCAATCGACAGTACCGTAATTGCGATCAGAGCTTGGGATACCGTTGAGCTAGCAAAAATCGTTAGGTCTTGGTTAGAGATTCTAAACGCCTGACGGAATGATTGTTCCATCGTACCGCCTACGATAACAGCAAGGATCATTGGTGCAGTTGGAATATTCGCACGCTTCATTACCACGCCAGCCACACCAAGGATAACTAGGATGTAGAACTCAATAACTGAGTTGCTGATTGCGTAACAACCAATGAATGCTAGACCAAGAACGATTGGGTACAACACCTTAGGTGGAATTGCCAATACGCGTACCAGCACACCCGCAAGAGGAATGTTAACGACCGCAAGAATGATGTTAGCAACAAACATACTTGCAATTAGACCCCATGCAACATCTGCGTGTTGAACAAACAACAATGGACCTGGCTGAATACCCAACATCAGTAGTGCACCCATCATTACCGCAGTCGTACCAGAACCTGGAACACCCAGTGATAACATAGGGATCATTGCACCAATCGAGGCAGCATTGTTAGCTGATTCAGGCGCAGCTAGTCCTTCAATTGCACCATGGCCGAACTCTTCACTGTTTTTAGATAGCTGCTTCTCGTTGTTGTAACACATCAGAGACGCCATCGTACCACCAGCACCTGGCAGTGATCCCACTAGGAAGCCGACAGGAGCACTACGCAAGATAGGCCATTTTGAACGTTTCCAGTCATCACCTTCAATCCAAATTCGTTTGAACTTAGTCTGCGCTTTTTTGGTGCCTTTGCTTAAAGAGCTAAAGCTCTTAAACACTTCACCCATTGCATAGATACCGATGATAACAACTAGGAAATCGACACCAGTTTGTAGGTGTAAGTTGCCAAAAGTAAAACGTTCTGTACCTGTTTGAGCATCAATACCAATGGTCGCAATAGCTAAGCCAATCACCATCGATAAGAAGCCTTTGAGCATATTGCCTTTAGACATCGATGCAGTCATCGATAGCGCAGCAACCATCAATAGGAAGTATTCCGCAGGACCAAACTTAAGCGCAAAACCTGCAACAGGCTCAGCGAGTAAAGTCATCAGCACTGCAGCAATCATACCACCGATTAGTGATGCGATAGCCGAGATTGCCAATGCCGACTCAGCTCGTCCTTTCTGCGCCATAGGGTAGCCATCAAAGGTTGCAGCCAGTGCGGCTCCATCCCCTGGGGTGTTGATTAGAATCGAGCTACGTGAGCCACCAAACATTGCACCGATATAAACACCCGTCATAGTGATCAGTGCTGCTGTCGGCCCCATCGCAAATGTCATTGGTAGTAATACTGCAACCCCGGTAGCAGGGCCAAGGCCGGGTAACATACCCACCACAGTACCCAGAACACCACCAACGGTCACGAGCAATAGATGGTATGGCTGGAATGCAACGCCAAACCCGTTAATTAAGTTAGCAAAAATTTCACTCATAATGACCTCTTACCCCATAAATGGAAGTGGTGGAAGGCTAATTGCCAATAGTGTGTTGAAAATGAAGAAAACCGTGACGGAAAATGCCAATGCGATGGCCGCGCTCTTCTTCCACTCTGAAAGCCCACTCGTAATGCTTAACATTGCAAACAGGAACATAAACGTACTGATCACATAGCCTAGAGGGTCAAAAACCAAGGCGTAACCAATGGAGACTAGACAGGTATAGAAGATACGCTTACGGTCGAACTTTTTGATTTCGTCTTCATTGATCAAATCAACCCAAGCTTGGATAGAAGCTTTAATATTACTTTTTGCCAGCAGAATGCCGCCGACAATAATCGACAGTACTGCTACTCCCATTGGGAAATAAACTGGGTCTAATGGATTACCAAATGCAGCCCTAGGCATCGCATATGTCATACCACCATAAATTAAACCAAAACCGATGCTAAATATGCCGGTAAACGCATCCCAGTTTGGACGAACTTTTTTGTTTTCCATGTTGAAATCCTTACAGAACCGAGAAATATGGAATGTCGAGCTGACGCCTAGAGCACTGGAACGTGCTCTAGGTACTACTCCGTATAATTACTTCTTGAAGATCTCTGCGAGGATTTGCTTATACTCCTCGTTTGTCTTCGCTAAGAACTGATTGAACTCCTCACCTGTTTGGTAGGCAGCATCCCAGCCATTACGCTTACGCGCTTCCGCCCACTCAGGTGTTTCCACCATTTCTTTCAGTGTTTTGTTCCAGTATTTGACTGCGTAATCTGGCATGTCTTTTGGTCCAAACAGGCCACGCCAGTTTTCAAACGTTGCATCAATACCTTGCTCTTTTACGGTTGGGATTTCTGCAACTTTACCTTCACCGATTCGCTTGTCCGCTGTCTGAGCAAGAGCACGTAAGTTGCCACTTTCAACTAGCTGAACAACATCGCCAAGACCGGTTGAAATGAGGTCAACGTGTCCGCCCAATACCTGAGCCACTGCACCACCGTCTTGAAACGAGATGTAGTCAATCTGATTGATGTTAGGAACGCCCGCCGCTTTAGCGATCATCAAGAACTGAATGTGGTCCATACTACCTGCAGCTGAAGTACCACCAACTTTGACAGATTTAGGATCTTTCTTTAAAGCTTCCATTACTTCATTGATCGAGCTGTATTTCGAATCTTTTGAAACAACAAACGCTCCGTAGTCTGTAATTAGGCGTGCAAGTGGAGTGGTGTCTTGGTAGCTGTACTTACTTGCACCTGTAAGGTTCGTAAGTAGAATCGGCGGTGAGTAAACCGTAATGAGCTTGTCACTGCCTTTTTGTGTTTGCATATAGGCTAGGTTCACAGCGCCACCGCCGCCAGGACGGTTAGTGATTGGCATGTTTGCTTCTACTAAGCCTGTATCTTTAAGAGTCTTAGCGACGGTTCTGATGGTGAGATCCCAACCACCACCAGCACCAGAAGGAGCAACAAAAGAAAGTGTTTTTGGTGGATAGTCTTGCGCTGCCACACTGCTCAATGGTAATGCAGCTACAGAGGTCATCGCTGCTCCAATCATCAAACTCTTTAGTTTCATATTCATTCTATATTCCTATAGTCATTATTTTATTTAGCTTTCAAACCTCAAATAAGTGAATAGTTACTGAGGTTGTTAGGAATATTATGATTTGAAGTAGAGCTTCGATGTGTGATTTATTACCTTATAAACCAGATGTTTAATGCCGATTATGGCGTTAATAAATTTATTTTAAAAAGAGAATTAAAAACAACAAGTTACAGGCTAGATAAGTGTAAAAACTCGACTTTTACACTCTATTTTCAAGATCTGGTTCAAATTAAATTTATCTATTTCGCTCACAATCATTCGCTTAATAAAAATTAAATGAATTTATTCCAGAGGAATATTTAGCGAAAGTGAAAGGACTATAGTGCACCATACCCTGCAAGCAGACCTATCGGTAGAAGCAATATCCATTGCGGCAATCTGACGAACACTCTGCTGCCGAAGAAGTACCACCCCACTACCACAAATACCATGGAGAATAGAATGTACAAGATACCCAGCAGCTGAGTGGGAAAATAGTATGCATTGAGACCGTACCATCCCACATAGGTGAGCATTAATGCCGTTACAAGTAAAGTGACGGAAACGAGGTGCCAACACGCTAGCAGTGTTGCTTTTGGGACGTCATCAAGATCTGACTTTAAAAATGGTCTGATTGGATCGATTTGACCAGCAAACAAATGTACTAACGACGTAAATACACCAAGTAAGCCCGCGCTCAATATCCATATATTCATAACACCCTCTCCGTAAGCATATTGTCTGACTACAGTAGCAAATATATCTGCGGTGCGAGTAGAGGCGAAAGTGTGCTTTGAAGCACACTATTTGACGAGAACACAACGCAAACTAATCGCGTTTGTGTTCAACGTCCTAGATAAGTAAAGAGAGCACTATCGTCTAACAGCAACAAGAGCCGTGCAGTCGCCAAGCCCGCCTGCTAGATAGCTATAAAACATGGTGGCGTTTTCAGAAATATATCGTGCGACTTGCTTATGTTCTTCACCAAAGCGTTCCGCAGTAAAATCGCCATGCATCAGGTAAAAAACGCTATCAACATGGGGACAGCTTTCATCGCTTAAGAACTGCGCCAGCTTCTCTTTGTTGTTAAACGCCAGCAACTGGTTGTCATCGTCAGCGAGGTAACGAATATCAGCCACATCCACATTGTTGGGAAATTCGCCCGTCTCGAACTTCTGTTTAATGTTCGCAATCACGCTTTCAGCGCAACTAGCTTGTTTGTCGATAGTTTCAACACAAGCGGCAATACACCCAAGGTCTTGGCTCCAATGCTTAACCAACGCGGTTTGGAGAGGTGATGCACCAACCACGAACAACAAATCTAGCTTGAGTGTTGACAGAACTTCATCGCTTAACTCGCTGAAAGGGATAAAATAATCAACATCTAACAAAGTAGACTTTTGAGGCGCGGAAATGCCAATCTTAATCGGCTCTTCTATGTCCTCTAGTGGTTCAAACATCATTACTCCAACTACACATATTCCTCGGTAGCGCAGTGTCTACCGTACTCCCGATAAGAATACATGCTTAACCGTCATCGGGGAACCATTCTAACCATTGATAGCGCATTTCTTTATAACTGAGAATGCTGTGCATCGACATCCATCGCGGTAACTTGAGCATGATGCTCGACTCCTGACCACTCCTTTTTACTGTATCCAAGCAATGCATGCTTATAGCGGTCAACCAAGTTAGATAACAGTGAACGTACATTATGTGCGTCTTCTAGAGCAAACTCGACACCATAAGCGGTATGCGTACCAACGGTTTGCTTATTGCGAACATACCCAGACAATAAAGGAAGAGAGTAATTCCTCTGACTATTGGTTCTCACTTGCAAAGACACTTTCTTTCCAGACTCAATATCCAGTCCTAGGGATGACAACACAAACTGGCAGCCACTTTTCGAAATATTCTTCACCTGACAAGCAACGAGCTTATCATCGATACACAATGTCGCACTCAGTTTGACGTCAAATCGAAGCTCTTTTCGCAATGTGGAGACATCCATCATCTGCGGTATCGTCACCACCATCATAGGCACTGGTTGTTTTAACACGCTTTCAATTTGTGAACGAAACTGAATCGCATATCCTTCACCTTGAGTCGATACCACATGCAAGTGCAGCCAAAAACCTTCTTGGAAGTAGACTTGGAACTGGATGCGATTGACCTCTGGAAGTTCAAGCAAAATACGGTGATTAGAATGTTTAGCAAGAAACTTGGTGCGACAAGAGAATGTGGCACCGACAGGCGTAGTAATCGTGAGCATAACTTCACTGCCATGCTCGATCATCGGAAGAGCTTCTGCGTTATGCATTTTAGTCGAGACGTTGATTTGTGCAGCTTTTATCATAATAGCGGCATCCTATTTTTATCGTTGTAGTTATAGTTTTTTATGCAAGCCAAACTGCTTATCAATGATGCATCGCGACGCTTATCATCAAGAGATAACTAAGGATACTCTGCATCTTTTTATGGCACCAACCTCACATAATTTTGCTTTTATCAACCAGCGAGAAAAGCGCAGTCAGATTTTTCTTACGCGGATTTAAAGCTTGATTTTCGTCAATACAAACTCACCTCTAACGGCTATATTTTCTGGGAGTTTAAAGTGAAAACTCAACGGACAAACGTTCTTAAATCACCTTTTGTATTTGTAAGCCCTTTTATTGGAAATGTTCTTGGTTTACCTAACAAGAACCTTGTCTATTCGAGAGATAGCACCATGATTAGCAAAGATTACTTGCCACCTAATACGCCAATCGTCTCCAACTATATTGTTGTTGATGATATCGCAGCATTCACCCTGTTCTTAACATCAACGTTCCAAGGTCAAATCGTCAGTGAGCAAAAAGACTCGCAAGGGTCACTTGTTCACGCCAATGTGCGCATTGAAAACGCAATTCTCTCCGTACATCAATCTCAACAAGCACAAGACAAAACACAAACATCTTTGTTGATTTATGTTGAAAACGTCGAAGCGGTTATTGCTCAAGCATCCAAGTATGGTGTAACTGTTAAACATCAACCGAGTGACAACAGTGCGTTCGAACATACCGCATGTATCGCGGACAGCTGGGGTAACTTGTGGTGGCTTGCAAGCTACGTAGGCAAGTAACTCCCTTTCACCAATGCAAAGAAGCGAGCTAAAGCTCGCTTCCCTTCCATCCTTGCTGTGTGCTAATCCACAATTAGCGCCCAAACGAGAAAGATAGCTTTCTTGCCATCTTCTGCATCTGTTCACTCTGCCGATAAGCGCTTCTAATCCGTGCAAGTGACGGTTTCTCTACATACTTAGTTAATACACTCGCAATGGCAATCGACACAAGAACCGCCGCGATGATACCCAGAATCGGATTTATGCCCAATTGATAGGTATAGTTGATGATGACATAACCGATGTTTTGATGAACAAGATATAAGGAATATGAAATGGCACCAAGCGCCACTAATGGTCGCACACTCAATATCGGCAATCTATTGCTTGTGGCGAGGAAAAACACCGCATAGAAGCCAGCAAAAATGCAAAACTCTCGCCACGAATAGATCGCTAATGATGAAAGCAACGTGAGACAAAGAGTCAACATGATTCTTCGCTTGTCACCACCATCACTCATCAAGCGATAAAAACAGATACCAGCGAGAAACATTGGCAGATCTCGCATCAAAAGTATCTTGTAGATCGGCGCAGGAATATCGAGCACGCCCAAAGAATGAAGCACTGAGAAGAAAATGATCACCAAACTGTAACTCTCAACGCTATCCAATCGTGATGTCAAATACAGGGTAAACATCCAAAAATAGAACGTCAGTTCGACGGTCAGCGTCCAGTAGACGCCATCAACATGGGGAACCAAAAGATACTCGTGAAACATCAGCACATTCATGATGGCTTCGGTCAATGCCACTTCCCTGCCAGGTAAACCAAACAGAGAGACGACAGCAAAAGTGACAAACAGCGCCGCCCAATATACTGGATAGAGTCGAGAAAACCGTGACACGATAAAGTCTAACGGTCTTTGCGTTCGATTCAGAGTCCAAAAAATAACGAAACCACTGATCATAAAGAACAGCTGTACGCCAAACTCTGCAACCTGAATCCAAGCGACACTCATCTCAGGATGAGAGTAAATCTCGTCATAACGATAAATGTAGTGATAAAGTACCACGCAAAAAGCCGCCACCCCTCTTAACGCATCCAGCTCTAGTAACCTGTGCTTACTCATACAACCTCAATATAACTAAATACTATTAGGCCCATACTAAAGCAAAGTGTTTGGAATATTTAACTCAGCCAGCACCAATAAATTGATTTATCAAAAATAAGACAACCCAACACGAGATGTCAGTTTATCGGTTAAATACGCACCACGAAGACCATTTGCCTGACATGGTTCAAAGGCGACTAAATCCACCGTTTTTCCTCCTAAAGTAGGAACTTTTTGCAGCTAAGGAAGCATATCTCCCACCAGCAGGTTAACACTATGATGAAGTTAACAAGGGTTTTGGTCTTACCAAAACAGTGACTAACCAGACCATGGAAAGAGCAGCACTCTACTATGTCTGACTTCGAGGTGAACTATGATTTACGCATACCCTGGTAGCGACGGCTCTGTCGTATCTTTTAAATCTCAGTATGAAAATTTTATTGGCGGCGAATGGGTGCCACCTGTAAAGGGCGAGTATTTTAATAACTCGTCACCGGTAACTGGTGAAGAGTTTTGCCGTATTCCACGCTCATGTTCACAAGATATCGACCTCGCGATTGACGCCGCGCATGCGGCAAAAGAGTCTTGGGGAGCAACTTCTGTGCAAGAACGATCAAATATCTTATTGAAGATCGCCGATCGTATTGATGCCAATTTAGAAGCATTGGCAGTGGCAGAAACTTGGGAGAACGGCAAACCCGTTCGCGAAACTCTCGCTGCAGATATTCCTCTAAGTTCGGATCATTTTCGCTACTTTGCTGGATGCATACGAGCTCAAGAAGGAAGCGTATCAGAGATTGATAATGGCACGGTGGCTTACCACTTCCATGAACCTATTGGTGTTGTTGGACAAATTATACCTTGGAACTTCCCGTTACTTATGGCGGCTTGGAAAATTGCACCAGCCCTTGCGGCTGGCAACTGCATTGTATTAAAACCCGCAGAGCAAACACCAGCCAGTATATTACTACTGATTGAGTTGATTGAAGATCTATTACCGGCAGGTGTTTTAAACGTAGTTAATGGTTTGGGGCAAGAAGCAGGTGAAGCGCTCGCAACTAGCACGCGCATTGGCAAACTCGCATTCACTGGTTCCACATCTGTCGGGCACCATATTTTGAAATGTGCCGCTGAAAACCTCATTCCGTCAACCGTTGAACTCGGTGGTAAATCACCCAATATTTATTTTAACGACGTTGTCCAACATGAAGATGAGTATTTAGACAAGTGTGCGGAAGGCTTTGTACTGGGTTTCTTTAACCAAGGCGAAGTGTGTACTTGTCCATCCCGAGCGCTCATTCAAGAAGATATCTTCGACCAGTTTATGCAAAAAGTGCTGGAAAAAACCAAACAGATTGTGCGTGGCAATCCACTCGATACCTCCACAATGGTTGGGGCTCAGGCTTCCCAAGAACAGTTTGATAAAATCATGAGCTACCTCGATATTGGGAAAAACGAGGGGGCAACAGTGCTGACTGGCGGAGATCAAGAGACGCTAGGTGATGCACTCAATAATGGTTTCTATATTCAGCCAACGATCCTGCAAGGTGATAACTCTATGCGTATCTTCCAAGAAGAAATTTTTGGTCCCGTAATCGCTGTCACGACCTTTAAAGACGAAGCTGAAGCACTGGCTATCGCTAATGACTCCGCCTACGGTTTGGGTGCTGGCGTATGGACTCGTGACACCAATCGCGCTTACCGGATGGGCAGAGGTATCCAAGCGGGCCGTATCTGGACAAACTGCTACCATCTATACCCTGCGCACGCCGCATTTGGAGGCTATAAAAAATCAGGTATCGGTCGTGAAACCCATAAAATGATGCTCGATCACTATCAGCAAACTAAGAACCTACTCGTTAGTTATAGCACTAGCCCACTCGGCTTTTTCTAACGGTATCTTTTCGTCGAGCGGCTCAAGTCGCTCGACGGCACTTCTCCCTAGCCATATCTTTTTACTTAAAAACCTCAATACTGTTTCAGCAAACTGATGCAAACCCACAGTCTCAATCGCCAATGACTACATACTTTCATCATTTCAGTTAGCAAAATCTCCTTCAATATATGCAAAATAGTTAATTTAACGCTATTTTAACATCTCAGTTTATGGATAAGTTCTTGTACCACCTCGAGAATCGAAAACGGTATCCACAGGAATAGGTATGGCTAAAACGAAAACCAAGCAGGCAGTGAGTGTAATACTCGACCCGGTTCAAGCAAGTCAAGATATACATCAACAACTTGGCGCTCCCACAGAAGGCTTTGTGTTGTTCTACTGCTCAGCAGTGTATCCGCTCGAGCAACTGGCTAACGCAATGGAGCAGCGCTTCACTCACGTCGAACTCGCTGGATGCACAACTGCGGGAGAAGTGACACAAAATGGTTACCAACAACATTCGCTCGTCGCGATCTGGTTTAACCCTGAATACTTCGCTGTTAGCAGTACAACAGTGAAATCCATCGATCAGTTCGATCTCATTCAAGCGCAACGCATAATCAACCAACTATTAGAAAATTGCCATACTCAAAGTGACCATCATGCCCGCTACGCCCCGTTTTTGATGACGTTAATTGATGGCCTCTCTACGCGTGAAGAAGAGTTTTTAAACACGTTAAATTCTGCCGCGAATGGCATCCCCCACTTTGGCGGCTCTGCTGGCGATGACATCAATCTCGCCAACACGCATGTGTATCATCAAGGGAGTTTTGTACACAACGCTGCGGTCGTGATCATGTTCAACTCACGCTGTATGTTTGAGGTATTTAACAGTCACCACATCGATAGCTGTATGGAAAAAATGGTGGTCACTGCCGCCGATCCGCTCTCTCGAACCGTTTACGAACTGAACTCTGAACCTGCCGCCAATGAATACGCCCGAGTTCTCGGTATACAAGTCTCAAGCCTAAGCCCTGAGGTTTTCTCTCTTTACCCTTTAGCGGTAAAAATCGGCAGCAACTATTATGCTCGCGCGATTCAGAAAGTGAATGACGATCTTAGTCTGTCCTTTTACTGCGCCGTTGATACGGGCATTGTTCTCAGCGCAGTCGAGATGAGTGACATTATAAACACGCTAGCTGCACAACTAGAGGTTTTGCAGCAAAAGCTCTCGTACGCTGAAACCGTTTTGGCTTGCGACTGCGTATTGCGCAGATTAGAGATAGAGCAAAAAAAACTCACTCCTGCGATGGCGAACTTGCAACAACAGCATCGCATTTTTGGTTTTAACACCTATGGCGAACATATTAGCGGCATGCACCTAAACCAAACCTTTACAGGTGTCTACATCTCCGGTGAACTCTATGACTAATAAGGAGTTACAGCAAGAGTTAGCTCAATTAAGACAGCAAAATGAAAAACTCAAAAAGATCAACCGAGTACTGATGCAACGTATCGAAGAGAGTGGCAGCTTGGGTAATCAACCGTACGCCACTTTTGAACATTCAGTGCAGTTAGCCCAGCAAGTGCAAGACAAGACGCGGATCCTGAATGAAACGCTCGCGGAACTTGAACGCAGTAATCGCGCGCTAAAACAAGCCAACGAACAAGCCAACATCTTTAAACAACGTTTTATTGATGCAATAGAGAGTATTTCAGATGCGTTTGTCCTACTCGATAGCGACGGTCGCATTATTCTACAGAACAGCCATTTTCTAAATTACTGGAAAAAAGTAGGGTTAAAAACGGAGCAAGGGACCAACCTCAACGATTTTAAGGCTCTCGCCAAAACCCGCGGGATCATCTCGCAAGCCTACCCAGGTAATGCGAATCAAAACCCAGTCTACAAACTATCAGACAATCGATGGTTCCAACTCAGTGAACGCCGAACTCGCGAAGGGGGCTGGGTAATGCTCTACACCGACATTACCGCACTAAAAATGGCAGAAAGTGCTCGCTATGAACAAGCGATGGCACAAAAATCGAAGTTACTACAAAACTTGGTCGACAACCTATCTCAGGGCGTGATTATGATTAGTAGTCACAACCAAGTTGAGGTTTGGAACCAGCGGTTTATTGAGATGAGCAAGCTTTCACCACAAATGCTGCGCTCAAACCCATTCTTGCAAAACCTAACGGCTTCAACAGAGTTAGACTTGTCGTTGACAGACTCAACTCGCAACGATGCACATAAGGTGCAGAAACTCACTAATGGTACCGTCGTTGAAATGCGCAGCCATCGCCTGAGCAATGGCAAAACGATTAATACCTACACAGATATCACTGCCGCTCATCAATACGCTGAATCATTACGAGAAAGCGAAAGTCGATTGCGTCTGATCACCGATAATGTTCCCGCGATGATTGCGTATGTTGGGGCCGATTTGACGTTTCAGTTTACCAACAAAGTATATCAGGATTGGTATGGTAGAGAGAGCGGTGAGCGCTACGGTGTCGACTTAGTTAATCAGCGTGTGAATAGTCAGTTTGAACAACTGCAGCCTTATGTCACTCGGGCCCTGCAAGGAGAGAGTGTCAGCTTCGAAGTTGAAGAAAGTAATCACCTTGGTCAACCCGCTTATTTGCACAAATCTTACGTCCCAAATAGAGATGCTAATGGTTCGGTACTCGGTTTCTTTGTATTAGTACGAGACATCACGACACGAATCAAAAGTGCTATAGCGTTACAAAAGGCGCATGATTCTCTTGAAGTCAGAGTCAATGAGCGTACCGCCCAATTACAAAAGCTCAATCATGTATTGCAAAACGAAGTTGAGGAACGTCGACGCGTACAACTCAACCTAACCGCTGCCAAACGTGAGGCTGAACAGGCCAATGCCTCTAAATCTAAGTTTCTTGCCGCAGTGAGCCATGATTTGTTGCAGCCACTCAATGCAGCACAACTGTTTACCAGCACGCTAAGCAGCCAAATACCTCAACAAGCTGACGAAAAGTTAGTCGGTTCCATTTCAAACTCACTCGACGACTTAGAAAACTTAATCAGCACTCTAGTCGATATTTCTAAGCTTGATGCTGGTGTCGTCAAAGCGGATAAACATCACTTCAACCTCGGTGAGCTACTCATCAATCTGGTCAACGAGTATCAACATCAATCCGCGCAATTCAACGTAGCCTTAAAACATGTTCCCGTAAATGCCATCGTCCACTCTGACAGCGTTCTCCTCGCCCGTATCTTACGCAACTTTCTTTCTAATGCCTTTCGATATACCGACAACGGTAAAGTGCTACTTGGTTGCAGAAGAAAAGCAGACCACATCACTATTCAAGTGTGGGATAACGGTTCCGGTATCGCGCAGGACCAACTAAGTGAGATTTTCAAAGAGTTCAAACGCCTTAGTACATCACAAAAAGCATTTCGTAATGGCTTAGGGTTGGGCTTGGCAATAGTCGATAAACTATCCACGGTACTCCAGCACCCTATCGAAGTAGACTCAGTAGAAGGAAAAGGCTCAGTGTTCTCTGTCACCGTGCCGATTGGAGCGCCCGAGTCTGGGAAAAAAGAGCACACTCATATCAATCATGCTCTCGCTAGCACAGACTTAACCGGTCGTAAGATTTGGCTGGTTGATAATGATGCAAGTATCTGTGAGGCCATGAAGCAGTTACTGGGCAAATGGCAGTGCGAGGTGACGACTGCTGCCAGTTTTGAACAGCTACGCTCTCAAGTGAACCTCGGTTCGGACATAGTGGATCTTTTGATTGTCGACTACCACTTGGACAATGATGAAAATGGTCTGGACGTAGCTGTAGAAGTCAACCAACTTAGAGAGAAGCCATTACCAACATTAATGATCACCGCCAATTACAGCGATGAACTCAAAGCTCAAGTCAAAACTCATGGCATATTGCTGCTCAACAAACCCGTCAAACCAATGAAACTAAAAACCTCAATTTTCTTCTTGCTAAAGTAGAGAGAAGAATTTCACGTCGCAGTTTTCCCTATGCGCAAACCAGTGACAGTGTTCTGAGCTCTGCATAGTGACGTCATTGGAGTAAAAATCCGCAAGTTTGAACGGCTACCTTTTAAGGTATTGGTTAAAATCAATACCGCTACAGCCCAATACCGCTTGAACGCGATTGGTAACACCAAGCTTTTTAAGAATAGAAGAAACATGAGACTTAACGGTGGTTTCAGAAACATTAAGATTATAGGCAATTTGCTTGTTCGCTTCCCCTTTGGTCATACATTTAAGCACCATCAGTTGGCGACGAGTGAGGGAAGAAAGCATCTCTGGTAAAATTGGTGAGTCATGCTTACTTGTCGACGTTGACTGAGCGCGCAGAATATCGGCAGGTAGATATACATTGCCCTCTAAAACCATAGAGATCGCATCAGAAATCTCATCTTTAGATGAAGACTTTGAAATAAAGCCTACAGCGCCATAGGCCATAGTTTGGAGTATGATCTGTTTATTGTTCTCCGCTGAAACCACCACAACTGGTGTGGTCGGGCATTCACTGATAAGGTCAAGTAACCCATTTAACCCCGACATTCCCGGCATGTTCAGATCAAGCATGATTAAATCTAAGTCTGGATGCTGTTTTGCAACGGCTAGTGTCGTGGCAATATCTTCCGTCTCTTGCGTGGCGCAATCAGGGAATTTTTCAGCCAAAATATGAGTAATGGCATCTCGAAATAACGGGTGATCGTCTGCGATCAAGACCTTGTACATAACGATAGAGCCTCTCGATTAGTTGAGCTATTAATCAGCTTAACTGATTGAGATACGGTGGCAAGCTAACCTACCTCATCCATTAGTCGTAAAACACCCTTTATAGATCACAAATAATTAACAAACTCACTTCGGTGACTCTTGGACAAAAAGAGAGCCACTTATTGACTCTCCCTTACTGAACACTGGACTAGAATTTCGCTAGTTTTTCTTTGAACGTCTCAAATGAGCAGAAGCCATGCTTATCGGTTGGGCAATCAGCCATTTCTAAAGTGACATGCTGAGCTGGTGTTTTTAGATTTAACGGTACCAGATTGCGAATTTGGTCGCTGGTTTGATAAATATACTCTAATCTCACTAGCTCTTGGCCTTTTGGACTTTGCCAACGTTCAATAGCAATCTTGCCGCCAATTGGCGTATTTTCAAAGGTATCAGGTAATACATAAGGTTTAACGTTTAACGCAGAAAGTAGCGAAACGACGTTAGAATCGTGCCCCACCAACACAGTAAGTTCTTCTTCACTGCCTGTTTTCATTGTTTTGTCGACATAGTCTAATAGCGGCTTAGCTACATGCTTGGCTACTAGAGGCGCGCCAAATAATACTTCACCGTATTTGTCTTTAATTTGAGCAAGTTCTAACCACTCTTTGTTATTCTTAATTTTACCCCAAGCCACATCTTCCATTGGGTAACCATCATAGTATTGCAGTATAAATGCATCAGAGATAATCGTACCTAAGCGCAGTGGACCATTAATCCCAGGCTCTTTGTCTTTGTTAAAAGATAAAGTTGTAGGGATTTTTGAGATATCACAGATTCCGGTCTCTTTACAAGCAGGCGAGTCTTTGTAATCAACGATTTTATTTAGCAAATCATAAGCAGGCTTAAGCTCTTTATTCATCCCTGCAATGCCTGTAGAACTTGCTTCTTCTTCCATTGCTTTTAAGCCCGCTTTCTTAAATGCTTCTGAGCCGTCTCGAATCACAGGACTAAATGTGTAATCCATCGTATCGATTGCTTCGCGATTCTCGACAGGAAGATTACATCCAGGGAAAGCGCCAGCGGCAAAGAACTCACCAGTTGCGATAGTGCGTTGTTTACTATTGGTGTAAACCGTCACTTGTTCAGCTTTTGGACATACGTTTTTCTCAAAAAGACCATTTTGCACTAGCCAGTCTTTTATGTAATGACCAAAATACGCTTCAAGCACTTGTCCTTTTGGGGTTAACCAGCTGCCTTTAGTTTCCCAAGCAGGAAACGCATAAGCGCTCGATTTACCCAGTGTACTATCACCAGTTGCAAGTGGTGCTCGTAAACCGTGGCGGCTTACCAACACCACCTGTTCCAAGGTGTATCCTTTAGGCGCTGGATTACTATTACCAGCACTTTGTGCAAGTACGGCCGTTGAACAGAGAGCGAGCAAGGTGCCAAGCGCGACTTTGTTGTATTTCATAGTGTGTTCCCATCTGCTGGATAATTAAATAACTCACTACTCCCGCCTGTTATAAAACATCAACGCTTGTTTAAACTGATTGAGGTTACATTGAGTTTCAAATTTTATGCGATGTAGCGTGCCTTATTGGCTTATTATTCAATCACTCAGCAAACAGAAAAAATTATACCTAGATCACGCTTAACCAGATGCTCCTAACTGGCGAAAAAACCTTTCAGTTCACGCAATGTGAAACCCAAAATATTTCTATGTAGCCAGTCTCCCTTTCATTGTGATGAAGATTGACGAGAAAAAGTGAAAGTGCCTTTCAATGTTTCGAAGCAGTCACTATTTCAAACCACTAAGTGCGTGATGTCACAAAAATGATTGTTGAGTTAGCAAAACAACGCATTTACATCTCTGATATCTATCGCGAACTTGGATCCCAGATAGCGCCGACAACAAAGACGCGGTGGACTAAATGCTCACCCCGCTATCAAAACTTTCTTTCTCTTCACTTAAGCGTGGTTTGTGGCCACGCACTTCGGCGCTTTTGCCTTGGCTCTTTTTGACTCGTTGATATGAAGTAGATTATGTCTTGTGACCGGCATAAAAATAATCCCTGCCACATTCTTCTTGCCCCAGAACTCGACCAACCATTCTGAATCTGGATGTTGCGCCACCGCATGAGACTGAAACACGCCTTGGAGGATATCAGACGAAAAACGACGTTGAAGATCTGCAAACTCTAGCTCAGACAATATTTTCTGAGTGTTAAAGCCGACTGTTTGACGATACGCTCTAAGTGCATCGACATCGATCATCTGACTGAAAGAGAGAAGCTCTCGCTGGGTAAGTTGATTCCCTGTGTCTGAGATTGGCGAGCCAATACGAGCTAGCCACTGCTCATCAAGGATTTGGGGTTGCTCAGCCACGAGTAAATTGACCGTAATATCTTCTATTCTACTCGCATGCAACATGCCATAAACCACGGTACGACCTTTCTCGTTGACCGCCGTTTTGGCGTCGTGCGTGGTCAAGCCTTGCCAGAGTTCATCTTCATAGGACTTTTGCGCTAACTGCCCCACTCCAGAGACATGCACAAGGCTATGTAAGAATAGACAAGTCTGCTTAAATTCATCGAATTGAGTAGCATCGCGATAAATAGCCTTGGCGTGCTTTAAATGCTCACTAAATAAGTTGATCGTCATCTGTAAGTTCTCCATCCCTTTCTTACCTACAACGCCTTAGTGTGACAGAAGCAACATATGTAAACTGTGAGCCAGTAACGCCAAATGTAATACGTCGGCTATTTTTTTATAAATTGGGTTCAAAGTGTGGGCCCAAGTTTTTGCAACTTGAGTTAGCGCACCACCATTTCAACATCAATATGAGGGTACTTACTCGCGAGTTGATTAGTTAAATCAAGCTTTCCTTGTCGCCATTGCTGATGTTCTAGTTGCTGTAAAGCCTCAATTGGAAACTCGATAACAACTAGGTAGCTAGAGCCCGTTTTGGATACTTTAGGCTCCGATTTATAACCTAGAGGGTCAAGATACTGAGACACAATAGTGAGTATCTCTTGGTGCTGCTCACGGTTTTGCAACTTGCCTCCAGCCAACTCAACAAATGAGTCACTGATTATTGATAGCGGTTGACGAATCATCAGTAAAGCAAGGATAAACACCAAGATCGCATCACCAATATAGAGCAGAAAGTCATAACTACTACCCGCTTCAATACTGCCAATAACGATCAACACCGCACCTGTCGATGCTGACAGTATTCCATCAATAAATGATGATTTTTGATCGACGATCAGCATCGAACTATTGTTGTTAATTTTCTTATTTTGAAAATAGTAAAAAGCTGACAGTCCCCAGCAAATAGCGACCATTGCAATTGCATAGTAAACAATAATACCTGTTTGCAACGTTGCTAACTCATCGCCATTGAGATAGCTAAGAATTTTTGAGCCATTGGTAACGATGGCAGAGATAACAACGCCAAGTAAGAGTAGCCCTTTGGTCAAACTGTAGAGCGCTTCAGTGACATAAAGACCAAACGGATAGTTTTCGGTTTTTAGTGATTTTATTTGGGTAATTTTCAGCGCTACGATGGCGGTAATAAACAGGATAAAAGAGATATTCCCATCCAGCATTAACGCCTCAGAACCCGAAAGGTAATATGCCCCCCACCCAGAAAACGCCATAATCAAGTTGGCAAAAATTCCAAGTTTTAATGCTTGGCTCTCGATCTTCACGATTTGCTCTTTCACCAACGTCTCCCTCACTACGCAATTTGATACTTCCTGCTTTTTGAACAAGCATCATGACTGGTTATTTTGACCATCAATATCAGAAGCTTATTCTAACCAGCAAATCCTATCACTTCACTATACACACGCCAATCCATACTCAAAATGATTTACAAATTGGCGAAGTTTTCTTCAATATAATTGTGAGTGGTACATGAGCTCAAAAATAGGAATGGCGGAACAAGGCAATACCCGAGTTCAGTCGAACTAAACTCATATGTCATCGTACGATGCAAGATTTTAGGCGTGAGGTGGTTTAATCCAGTTTAAACAGCAACTGGGTTACCCATTTACCAATACGGAAAAAACTGAAGAACACAGCGATCATCAAAACAATAGATAGCGTATAGGCGAGATAGTCTGGGACACCGAACCCCCACGCAAAGGTAAATGCGAGCCCGTGCAGTGCCTCACTAGGCAGTTTTATAACAGGGACATTAGAGCCAGACGCAAACAGAAATAGAAACGCCGCAAAACCAGTTAGGGCTACAATTGCCCCTGCAACATTTGCTCTATTCATGGAATCAATACTGCAATTTTAAAGAAATGATTGTATTCCTAAGCAACCCCTTCTGCTAGTAAAAGTTCGACAAACGCACCCATCTGCACATAATATCAACGATAAATCGGTGTTTTTGCGATTAATTCTGTTCTTGGAGTGTATTCTTAAACGGTAGTTTCCAATATGACTAAAATGAGGCTGAAAGCTTTCCGAGCATTGTGTCTCGACGAATGTCGAGTATCTCATTAATCATTTTCTGCTTCGCATTCAGGCCAAAATGCTTAGAGTAACGCTGTATTTTCTGTATCTCATTACGGTCCAAACTGTACACCTCTTGCTTGAGCCTTTGCCTCGCCTCATTTTTGATCAAGCCATTTTGCTGAAGTAGTCGAATAATTTTTTGGTCTTTTGGATGGGTATTTTTAGTCATATTAATCACTTAACTTGGCTCTGCTAATCAAATTCTCGCTAGAATAGAGCGTAAAAATGACAACAGTATTACTCCAAGCGCCTATCCGTTCCCTCCTGTCCCTGAGGTGAATCACTGAAACGTAAAGCAGACTAAGATCTTTGGTCAGGAGAACAACACCGTTGAAAAGTTGCGTCACTTCCCGATATTGACCGTGTTTGGTTTCATAATTGAACAAGAATAAAACCTATTTTTGCTGTATCTAACACAAATACACTTTCAAACCCTGACAAACCGTATATTTTAAATTCAACTAGTTGCATTTATGGTAATATCCTCATGTGACTACATGATTGCAGTATTTCTATGAGAGCGCTTTTTAATAACAATCAAATCACCCATATGTTGGTGCAAAACGCTTTAAAGCTTTCCATCGTACCTTTAATGTTTTTTGTGCCCGTATTCGTTTTCCAAGTGGAACTGGAATCAATCTACGATTACATACTTGAAGTCACTCGCCTGTACAGCGTTGTGATCATTGCTTCGTTGAGTGAAAAAGTAATCAATTCCAAAGTGGTACGAGTGGGTATTTGGATCGGAATCCTCAATGGGTTCTATGATGCGATTACCGAGATTGTTTACATCGACTTAGTCATTAGCCATCGCTTCCCCTTCGCTGATGCCTTACTCGATGAAGGCTTATTACTTGTGGCATATGGCTGTGTCATCTTTGGTCTATATAAACACTTAAGTAAAGTGAACAAACTCGCGTTATTGGACAATCTGACTAAATGCTACACTAGGTCAGCGCTAAGCCTTGTTCCTCACGGGCATTACCAACTGTTCTATCTTGACCTTGATAAGTTCAAACAGATTAACGACTCCAAAGGTCATAATGTTGGCGATCAAGTTTTGACCGTTTTTGGTCGACGTTTAATTCGTTGCTGCGATGAAATTGGCTACGCATTTCGAGTTGGGGGCGATGAGTTTATCGCCATTGTCGATATAAACCACGCTGAAAACTTTATCGAACGATTCACCAAAGCGTGTGAAGTTGAGTCTATTGAGTTTAGCTATGGCACTGCTGCATGCAGTCACAATTACTTTGACCAAGCGATCAAAGAAGCTGATGAAGATTTGTACGAAATGAAAATGTTCAAAGCCAGTAGTTCGCCCTACGATTTTGAAATCAACACGTTTTCATAACCTGATGTGATAGCGTTAATTGATAACTTTATTTCCCCTGTCAGAGTCAGGTAGAATAACAGCATTACTAATAGCTAGAGAAGATCATGGCGAAACTAACGCTCCAAGAACAGATGTTAAAAGCTGGACTTGTTAACGAAAAGAAGCTTAAGAAAGCAAAAAAGGGCTCAAAAAAATCTCGTGTTCAAGCGCGTGAGGTGAAAGCAGCCGTAGAAGAAAACAAACGTCTGCAACAAGAGCGAGACAAAGAGCTTAGCGCTCAACAAAATGAGCAACGCCAGACCAAAGAAGTACAGGCACAAATCAAGCAACTAATTGAGATGAACAAACTCGACCTGGGCGATGGTGACATCAAATACAACTTTACTGACGGCACTTTAGTGAAATCGCTTTATGTTGAGCAATTAGTTCGAGATCAACTAAGCAAAGGAATTTTAGCGATTGCCCGCTCAGAAGAAAGTTACGTGGTAATCCCAAGCGCTGTAGCCAACAAAATCGCTCAACGCGATGCAGAAGCCATTATCGACCAAAAAGAAAAACAAGCGGATACCATTGACGAAGACGACCCATATGCAGACTTTGTCGTTCCCGACGATTTGATGTGGTAATCACACCGATACAGAAAAATGAAAAAGGGCGTCCTCAGTATTAGAGAACGCCCTTTTTTACTATTAGTTGACTATCGAGACTAGCCCTTGTTCTTCGCGCGAATCATACGGTAAAGGCGGCTGCGACGCTCCGCTTCACCTTGACTTGCATCACTTGGGTTGTTCATACGAGAACGGCGGTTTTTAAATGCCGGCTTCGAGTGCATTTTCTCTAGCAGCGCGGCACGGTTTTTAGGTTCATACCCTTCTAACTCTTTACGATAGATACGCTGACCAATCAATGACTCAACTTGTTGAAGTGTCAGTTCCTCATCGCGGTTAACGAACGATACCGCATGGCCTTTCTGCCCTGCACGTCCTGTACGACCGATACGATGTACATAATCTTCAGCTAAAAACGGCATATCAAAGTTGACCACATGTGGTAGGTTTTGAATATCCAAACCTCGAGCGGCAACATCAGTTGCAATCATCACACGCGCTTTACCTTGCTTGAACTCATCAAGGGCACGACGGCGAGCGCTTTGCGCTTTATCACCATGGCACAGTACGGCTTTGATGCCGTCAAGTTTCAGCTCTTTAAGCAACTCATTTGCGGTTTCTTTATAGTTAACGAACACCAAAACTTGCTGCCAGTTTTTACGCCCAATGAGTTCTGAGAGTAGCTCACGTTTGCGCTCTTGCTCTACCGGATAAACAACATGTGCTACCGTTTCGGCAGTGACGTTTTCACGCGAGATGGCGATACGCTTGGGTTGACGAAGTATTTTCGCCGCTAAAGTGTTCATCTGGGTCGAAAATGTTGCAGAGAAAAGCATCGTTTGTGGTTTGCTTGTCACACCAGACATGATCTTCTCAATAGCTGAAATAAAGCCCATGTCGAGCATTCGATCCGCTTCATCAAAAACCAAAAACTCTAAGTTGGCTAAAGAAACATTGTTCAACTCTAGGTGCTCAATCAAGCGTCCTGGTGTCGCAACCAAGATATCAACACCACTTTGCAGTGTTTTTTCTTGCGATGACATCTTCGCGCCACCATAAACGGCAACCGTTCGCAGATCTGTATATTTGGTATAGTCTTGAATGTTTTGCGCTATCTGAGCGGCCAACTCACGTGTTGGCGCCAAAATGACTGCTCGAGTCTGATGACGATTGGCGCTTTTTGGCTTATCAAGAATGTTCTGAATAATCGGCAATGCGAACGCCGCTGTTTTACCAGTACCCGTTTGTGCATTCGCGAGAATGTCATGACCACGACGAGCCAAGGGAATCGCTTTTTGCTGAATTGGGGTTAACTTCTCGTAACCACATTCTACTAATGCCTTAACGACTTCTGGTGAAAAATTTTGTGATGCAAATGACATTACTTGTTCCTAACAAACGACCGTACCATGCGATGTACCCGCATGACCAAAAACTTGACCGCGTATTATAGAGCAAGTGACGATAGGATGGGACAAATTTTATTTATTTGTTGCTTAACCCCAAGCAGTCCCACTCCTCTACCATCAATACATTTACATACCTTTTATCTCAACACGTCGATTTTGTTGTCGTCCTGCAGAGTTAGCATTGCTTGCTATCGGTTGCTTCTCCCCATAACTTACCGCTTCGATTTTCGAGCTATCAACTTGATTGTCTACAAGAAAACCTTGCACGGTAAGGGCACGTTTCATACCCAGAGTAAAGTTATAGGCATCACTGCCGTAAGAGTCGGTGTGACCTTCCAAAAGGATATTGTTCTCCGTATCACGTATCGTCTCTAACATCGCGTCCAACACGGTTATTGACGCGGGCGTTAACCTTGCACTGTCAAACTTAAAGTAGATCCGCCCGCTCATATCGGTTTGATCCCCTTGCGAAACAAAATACTCTGCGCAATCTTTGTTGATACCGATATTGTTAAGTTCAGACTTAATCAGCTCTTCTGTCGCTAAAGTACCTTCACCTTCGATACGCAACATCCCGCCTTGCAGGACCGAAACTCGCTTTGACTGTTGAACGGTCACTTGCTTTTTGACACTAAAGTCAGACTTGCCACAAACACTCACTAAATCGTCATTTGCCCAACCACTCGCTGACGCCAACAAAGATAGCGCACACACGATGCATGTATTGTTGATTTGCTGATTCATATTTCATCCTTGTCTTATTTTAAGTGGCCGATTTCTTCCGTTATCAAAGAAAACAACTTATCGGTAATCTGTTTTTTGTTTTGCGCATAAAGGATATTTTCACTTCCCACACAACGGTCTAACGCTTTGTTGGTTTCACCCTCTTTGTAGTCAAACCCTATTAAGTAGAGAGTTGTATCGATATTGCCGGACGAGAGCCCACCTTTGATCACTTCACAAAGTTGATGATTGATAATCAAATTTTGTCCGATCTGCCAATATCCACTTTGCCCTTCATCTGCATACTTTGGTCCTGTTTCACCAACAGGTGAGTGATTTGGCGAATCTTGTCCGTCTGATAATAGAATCAAAAGCCGTTTTTTATTCTTACCCCTAAGCAGCAACTTGTACGCATCAATAAGCCCCAAATAGGATGCGGTGCCACCTTTGGGCTTAAACGACGCAATCAATTTGACTAACGACGGTTCACCTGACGCCTTACTGATCATCTTGTCGGTCAACGCGATATTGTAAAAGTTTGCGCCTTTTGACGACGTTTCATCCACAGCACAGACGCTATCTAACAGGTAGCTTTTGGCCGTCACATCAAATATCGTGCTTACATAGTTAACCGTGTTGTTTTTATTAAAACGAACATGTTCCACATTACCGATACCGTTAATGATGGTGTTGCTGGCATTGCATTGGCTTGGGTCAGCTTTGCGGTGGACATAGTGATTGAAGGGAACAACTCCTAAGGTGTTGATTTCATCGGGGATAGCCAACGAATTAAAGTCATCTAATTTCTTCGCCACATCACCAATAATATCCACTAAGTCTTGATACTTTTTTTTGTTTCCGCCCTTCCAGCCATCATCCATCGAGCCAGAGAAATCGGCAACAAGCATGACATCAATAGCGTTGGTCTGAAACTTGCGCGAAGTACCCTGCCCCGCCAAATTGAGCTTCTTATCAAAGCCGGCAACGCTTTCGTTGCCAACAAACCAAGTCTCATACTCTATTGCGGCAGTGACTTCATACTGCGAGAAGCGCTTGTTGCCTGCACTACACTCGGCAATCTGTTCGCACTGTTTTTTACGAATTTTCAGATTCGTCAGGTCTTGGGGACCTTTGATTTTTTCATTTGGAAAGTAGACCGAAACAAAATCTGCGACAATTTGTCGATTAACTGCGCTACCAAAGTCTTCTGGTTTGCCTTTATCAGCCTCATTGTCATCGTCGTATGCTGAAATCGCTAATACCGCCACTTCTAATGCATCATTCATACGCGCTTTTTGCTGCAGAGCACGGGCTCCTTCACTGCCCAAGTTGAATACACCAAATAGCAGAGGGACAAACATTGCAAACAAGATCATCGCGTGACCTCTTTGCTTGCGTATACTTTGACTCATCATTACCTCCCTATCATTAGTGCATCAGACTGTACTCGAGTAAAGCTCTCTCCTAGAAGATCGCCAATCCAGTTGTCTGTCTCATAACACAGCGTCACGCGATAGAGGCTAGAGGGACGCCCCCAAGTCGTAATTTTGGATAGATGAGTCATGTTGTTGAGCGTCTTAGCTACATTACAGCGGATACCAAGCGTTGGAGAATTTTGCGAACGAAATACGTCATATATGGGCTTATGTGCTTGATCAAACGTCACTGATTCAACCACGTAGCCAAACGACGTAGCATCAAATTGATTTGTTGTACGTTTAAACGAAGCCTTAGCAATTTTTATCGCCGTATTCACATTGGCATCGGTTAAGCGATAAGACTTGCTGTAAAGCTGCGTGCGCTCTTTTACGATGTTCACTAGCGAGTATGACAAACGGTCAAGTTTTCCCTTGTGCGTAAGCTTGATGATGACGTCGCCACTAAACACAAACAGTAGACTAAAGAATACGCCAACGATCGCCATTTCAATGCTAAAAGTACCGCGCTGTTTAGAAGTTAAACTGATCACGCTCATACTCCTGTACTACGATTGCCTCTCTAGTAAATAACTGACTGCTATTGATAAAGTAGTTAAACATTGGCTGGTAAGCATAGTTAACGCGATACACGGCGATTGCACTATCGGTATATTTGCCGCACTCACTCTCTTTTTCACCTGCGCCAAGCGGGCAATAGTCATCTTTGAGATTTTCCAACTCAGTTTGTGATTTTAGGTACTGCACAGAAAACTCAAACTTATCGTGATCAATAAGCTTGGCCCACAATGATTGATTATCATACAGAGCCTGCTTAAAGCGCGCCGAGTAACTGTTAAAGCACTGACTACCCACGCAATCTTTCGATACTTGATCCTCAAGGCGAGAGGCTCGAGAGGCTTCACTAACCGCCAGATCCGTCACCGCCGAAACATAGGACATATAGCTCACTTCAACGAGCGCCATGCACAACCACCAAAACATCATAAACCCCATGGCAAACTCAATACTCACCACGCCTTTATTGCGACGTTTCAACATCATGCCTCTCCAGATGATTCAGGGCTAACCTCTGCTTGAACATCCAAATCAAGCTCATTGTCACTTGTCTGCGAATCGTCGACAGTAAGTACATCGTTAGCGGGGGATATTGGATCTACTGGCGTCGCTTGTTGCGCCAACTCATCACTTAGCCTATCTGCCTGTACATCGGTTTGTAATGGCGCATCTTGAGTCTCAACCTCGTTTTGCTCCAACTGCATTTCTTCAACGAGCGTTGCTTGTCCCCCCACTTGGTCAGGTTCTTGCCCGACGGTAATTGCCGCATCATCAGAAACTTCTGCCGCGAGCTCTAACTGCTCCTCGCCTTCTTCTAATGAGTGAGCAATTTTATTTTGCGACTGTGCAACACCGCTTTCTTTTACTGTAATCACCAGTAAGCTCTCATCACTCTCGCTATTGCTCACCATTAAATCGGAATCAGGCACCTCTGATGTTGTTGCATCTGACGCGTTGCTATCACTTGACTGCTCTACGTTCTGTCGGTTCACTTCTGTTGATAACGCAACTAATTCATCGGTTTCAAGGTTATCTGTTGCCTCTTCAGCAGGCTCCACATCTTGTTTAACCAAGCTATCAGCAATGGTACTGTTCGTAGTTTGCTCTGCCTGTACTAACTCGGTATCAAATAACTTAGGTTCAGTCTGCAAACTTGTCGGCTCAATTAGAGTGTCCTGTGGCAAGTCTTGCTGAGTACGATGGTGCGGTACAAAACTCTCGCTATCGCGCAAAGCTAGGTAGATTTTATTCTTGTGAATTTCCGATAGTGACGAGTCCAGAGCGTCCAAGACGAACTCTCGCTGGCCATTTTTTGCCATAATGACTAGTAAATTCGACTTGATTTGCTCATCAGAGCGCTGCTCTTCCGTTAGTGAAGATAATCGACTTAATGCTTGTTTTTGCTTTCCTTCAAACACATCAAGGAGCGCTAAGTTGTTTTTTACTTTGACGTCGTCGTAGAAGCGAGATCTTGCCATTTCAAACATTTCCCGAGCTTGCTCGAAGTTACCCTTCTCAACGTTGATAATGCCGAGTAAGTTATAGACTTCACCACTCGAGGAATCTATTGCTTGCGCTTTTTTTAGCAAGGTTTCGGCTTGCGAACTATTACCTAATTCCATACTGGCCTTAGCGGCGACTAAATAGCTCGCAAATGAGCCTTTATTTCCTTCTAATAATGGGCTGATTACAAATAATGATGATTCAGCATCCAGACTATCCAAATAGACATTGGCTAGTTTTACACGATATTCTTCACTATCTGCATTTCTTAATTGCTGCTTATAAAACTCAATTAACTTCTCATTATTATTTGTTGCGAGAAAAACCTTTTCTTGCTTTTCAACATTAAGCTCTTCATTGTAAGCCGACTTTGTATTTCCCGTCGCTTGGCATCCCTGAACAAACACAATCAAAAATAACACGATATACTTCATCATAAACTACCCATCATTCGCATTACGCCTGGTGCGGCAATTAAAATTACGATTGGCATCATAATAAACAGTATTAACGGCACAGACATTTTTGCCGCGAGTTTCCCTATCCTTTCTTCAACTGTCAGCATGGTTACTTGTCGAATATCAGCAGACAGTGTGGTCAAGGTTGAATATATCGATGACCCGTACTGTAGGCTCTGTTTTAAAGTCATCACAAAACTACGCATCTCTGTGGTTGGAACATGGTCATAAACTTCGTCCAATGCTTTTTCTAAGCCAACGACATTTGCCCTGTCATTCATTCGCTCTAACAGCAATGAAATCTTGGGTTCAAAATGTCTTATTTCCTTAGCTAGATAGCTCAATGACGCTTCTATTGTCATCCCGGTTTGTACACACACTGCGAGTAGATCAATCACAAAAGGCAGCTGTCGACTGACACGTGAGCGATAATATTTTATTCTCGAATCTAAAATAGCATCTGGTACAATAAGTGATATCACCACCCAAATTGCCAATACCGAAACCAACATCATCAACTCCATTGTGTTATAGTTAGCAATAGAGATAATAATCAAGCCCAATATCACTATAATGTATTTGATCGGCATATATAAATGTGGGTAACGAAAGGTATAATAACCAGCATTAATTAATTTTTCTTGAATTTCCCCCTCATTCATAACGATTGAGGAAGGGACAATAGTGTCTAATAGCTCCAGCAGACTCTTTTTTAGGCTGATTAGATTTTTTTTTTTTTGTAAATAGTTCTTAATAAACTGCTCTTTCTTCCTTCCATTGATATATACCAATAATAGAATCACACCAAACATGGTCAAAGGAAGCGCAAATAGCAATGATTGATTAATCATATTTCCACTCCTTTCATTAACTTTCTAACAATCGCAATACCGATAAACTCACTGATTAGTACGTAATATAAAATTACACGCCCATCTGGATTAAACATGACATACTCATAATTTTCAGGGCTGAGATATTGCAACATCCACAAAAATAGAAACGGAATAGCGGCTACTATTTTCGCTGAGGTACGCGCTTCAGACGTTAATGAGTACTTTTTTTTCTCAACGGTTCTCGCATCAAACATTAAACGGTTGAGCCGTGTAATCACCTCTTTCAACTGTCCACCACGCTGTAAGTTAGCATTAACGGTGATCACAAAAAAATGAAAGGTGGGGTATGGAAAACGTTTACATGCTTTACGAAATACAGACTCTGGCGTTTCACCCATCTGTAATCGTTCCCCCATCAGCTTAAACTCTTTTCCTACTTCCGTATCCAAAGTCTTACCGACATACATAATGGCATGCATAAGACTCTCGCCAGAACTAACCGCACTAGTTAACATATTTAGGGCGTCAGGAAACGCCTCTTCGAACTGCCTTCTCTCTCGATTTTGCAGCCAATTGTAGAGGGCAACGAAACCTACAACCTCAACCACAATCAGCACAACCCATGGATTTCCTCGCACAAACGTCATATCGATGTAAATCGATAACAAACCAAGCGCAATAACCACAACAATAAACTTTGCTAGCGCGGCACTACCCAACTGACGAAAGACTTTTTTCACTATCCGTTTCACTTTCTGTGTTAGGTTTTCTCTGCTTAATACAGTTAAGTTAATCGCACTCCCTAATTGTTGATTTGCCCCCTTCGCCGCAGTCTTATCGGTTTTCGTCAGTAACTTTAATGCGCTCTGTTTGTCCTCATTTCGCGCAAGGTAAAGCAAGAGCAAACCGCCAACAAACAAGCTAATCCATGCCATGGTCACTCTCCTCTAATACCAAAAATCGCATTGAGGTTACCTTCTAAGCCAAAGAAACGCGCTTTCTCAACCAGAACCGAACGTTTCATCAAGCCGGCAGAAGAAAAATTGCCGATCACCTTACGCTCCTCGCCACTGACGGATGTCGCTTCAAATCGAAACAGCTCTTCCATCACCACGTTATTACCTTCAAGACCGCACACTTCAGAGATGCTCATCACTTTTCTCGACCCGTCATGCAATCGACTAATCTGGATCACGATATCAATGGCGCTGACAATCGTGCGACGAATCGCTTCCAAAGGAAGGTTACTGTTTGCCATCATCACCATCGCTTCAACCCGAGATAGTGCATCCCTTGGTGTATTAGCATGTAACGTCGACATAGACCCATCATGACCAGTGTTCATTGCTTGTAGCATTTCGAATGCTTCACCACCACGACACTCACCTACGATGATTCGGTCTGGTCGCATACGAAGCGAGTTAATCACCAAATCTCGCTGGGTGATCGCGCCTGTACCTTCGATACCTGATGTTCTCGTTTCTAACCGCACAACGTGGGGTTGCAAGAGTCTCAATTCGGCAGCATCTTCAATTGTCACGATTCGTTCACTGTCTGAGGCAAATTGAGATAAGGCATTCAACATGGTGGTTTTGCCCGATCCTGTTCCTCCAGAAATAAGAATGTTGAGTCGACACCTCGCTGCGATCATCAACACCTTCGCCATTTCGGGACTCATCGCGCCAAACTCGACTAATTTTTCAAAATCTATACTCTGTTTTTTAAACTTACGAATAGAAACTGATGTGCCATCAATAGCAATTGGCGGAATGACAATATTGACACGACTACCGTCTTCCAAGCGGGCATCACAAGTAGGCGATGATTCATCGACACGACGCCCGACACGCGAAGCGATGCGTTTTGCGATTTGTTGTAGCTGCTTTTCATCAATAAAAGTTATCGACGACTTTTCTACCAGACCATTACGTTCAATAAACACATTTTCGTAGCCATTGATCATAATATCGGTAATAGACTCATCGTCCATTAGTGGCTGCAATGGTCCAAGTCCTAGCAGTTCATCGATAATACTTTTTACGTACTCGCGCCGCACTACTGTCGCAACAGAGTAGTCGTTGCGCTTAATTAGCACTTCAACAGCCGTTGTTACTTGATCGGTCAACTGCTCTCGGCTTAACTTGTTAACTACGTCGGCTTCTAATGCATCATAGATTTGTTGACGTAACTCGATGTAAACGCTTCGCGATTGGTTTTTTGCCACAGTCGACTCCCCTTCTATCTACGAGAAAACCAATTTGCCAAGGTCTTCTTTGGCTCGAGTACGCTTTCGCCTAAAATAGAAGCCGTCAGTAACGCCAGTGGTTTCGCGACCGCAAGGCGAGAATCTGTAAGGTAGCCGCCATTAATAATGTGCTTTAGAATCCCCGCATCGAACGGAATTTCGATATCAATCTCACGGCGCAGAAAATCAACCACATCTTTCCTACTCAATACCGTCGCTTTGGTTGGCTGGACATGGTTTAACACCATGATTTGACGCAAGTCTGGCGCCTGAGAGCTTAGGTGCTCAGAGAGTTTTTTCAGTTGACGAACACTTGAAATTGCCGGGGTAAACACAAGCACGACGGTATCGACTGTCTCAATAAGATACTTATAATCCACATCCGTTTGGCCCACTTTGGATAAATCGGAGACAATGAAGTTATTCTGCCCTCCAAGTAGATTCTCCAGTACTCGCGTGTACTCTTTGAGCTCAAAGCTAGAGTGCTCTTCTGAGGTTAAGGAGAGAACTGAGAGTAAGTCCGTCACTTTTTTGGTCATGCTGCTCGCGTACGTTGCATCAATGTCTGACTCTATCGTAGAAATATTGACGAGCCGTTTTTCGAACCCTTCTAACTTAAGAATAATATCGATGTTGCCGGCATAATAGTCATGATCAACCAGAAGGCATTTCGAGTTGTGTTTACGCGCAAGGTTGTTCGCCAACTCTGCGGCAAGCAACGAAGTACCTACACCACCACTGCACCCCCAAATAGCGATTTTCTTAGCATCGCGGTTTTTACCTAAACCATTTTCCTGTTCGCGATTGCGGTAGACATTTTTGATGAAGTCGACCATTTCAAGTTTGTTGGCTGGCCAGAATAGATAGTAAAATCCCATCTGCTTGAGATTGCGGATCGTCGAGATGGCGTCTTCCTGACCAATAACAATCACGGATGCATCATTGGGTAGCAGGTGGCTGATTCGGTGCATATCAGCAGTGACATCAACGGATTTTGTCAACTCAACCAGTGCAATTTCAACCTCTGATTCACGAACGTGTGACTTAATATTTTCATCACGATTGGCAACAAAACTCGGCTGTGGTATCCCTTCAAAACGAAATGCTTCTTCAATCAGTTCTCGACACTGCGTGCTTTGGGTAAATGCCACACAAGAGAAGCGAACTATCTCTCTTTTCTTGCGCTCAATTTTGTTGAGAGACTCTAAAATATCCAACATCTTATACCTCACTATCCCTATTATTTGTTCAACAACAGAGCATCATCTGGATAAGTCATGGATTGCCAAAGGTTGCTGTTTGCAGAGCAACCAACAGGGGCTTTGGCGTAATATCGAATCGATTGCGGCTCACAGATGGGGGTGACAACTTTATATTTTACTAGCTCTATTTTTAGATCAAACTCACCCAACTTATCAGTCGATTCCAAGACGATATTTTGTGCAATCGCACCATCGTTGAGTAGCTGTTCGCGCCACTCTTTGGCTATTTTTTTTCCTTGTGTCGAGGAGTAGCTAAGCTGTACGTCCCGATTTAGTAGTTCGGTTTTATGCAACTGATAAAACTCATCCCATTCACGTGTCATTTTTGCCGAATGTTGCTGGTCAACAACTAGCGATAACTGATACTTGGTTGGATGCACATCAACATGAACACTTTGATTCTCATAGCTCATCGGTGTACATGCAACGAGCCTGATCACTAGGCTCAAAAATCCGATTTGCTTACTCATTTCTTAAAGCCTCCTGTCGCCAAAATGTCATTTGCTCGCTGAGTGACCACTGAGTTTTTGGGCTCTTTTATCTGGAAAAGTCGTGAAAGGTTTGAAGTTCGTTCGATCGAAGGAAGTTGTATCATATGAGGAGAAACAGGTTTCACCAGATTAACCGTTGCGACAATCACCAACTCAGTTTTGTTTCTTTCTGTTTCGGTGTTTCTAAACAGGGCACCTAAAATCGGCACATCACCAATTAGTGGGATTTTGCGCAGAGTTTCAACGTCCTCTGAACTCAGTAAACCACCAAGCACAAAACTCTGCCCGTTAGCCAATTCAATGGTTGTTTTCGCACGACGTGTTTTCAAAGCGGGTAAACTGTATCGCTCATTGGCATATTGAGTATCAAGGGAGCTCACTTCTGGCTGTAACGACAACTTAATCTTGTTGTCTCGAAGTACCTTGGCGACTAACTCTAAACGGATACCGAACTCTTTAAACATTACATTAGTTCCACCATCGACAATCGTCACAACCGGAATCTCGCCCCCCACAAGAAACGAGGCACTTTCACCAGAAATAACCGAGAGGTTAGGTTCGGCTAACACTTGACCAACAGTATCGTCACCCAATGCTGTAATACCGGTTAGAATGTCATCGGCACTAAAATCTAGAATTGGATTGACGAAAACCCCGGCGCCTCCCGAGCCCGTACCGTACTGAATACCCAGACTTTCCATAAACGTTTGCGATACTTCGGCAATCGAGATTTTCACATTGACCTGTTTAGTGGTTTGTACTTCAAGTTGGTTGATGATCCCTTTATATTCTCGCTTGGTCATAAAATCGATGATTTCATCTTCCGCTAGTTCTTTAACCCAGGTGTAATTAATTTTCTCGACTTCTTTAGACAGTAGCTCCCCGACAAGATCATTGATGCCATCTTTCTCCGCTTCACTGGCGACAGAACCGGTTAAAACGACTTGTTCGCCCACATTACTAATTGAGACTTTTGCATGGGGATAATGCAGCTGAACTTGCTGGGTGATTTCAGTAAAACTCTGATTGATAACCAATTGCTTATTCACTAATGTTTTGGCATTTTCATCAAACAACATCAAAGTTGTGGTACCCATCTTTTTGCCGAACACCACGATTTTTTGGCGGTCGATCACTTGATAGTCCGCCACCTCTGGATCAGAAATAAATACTGTATCAACATCAGCTTTGGTGATAACAGGTTTTGCTTCACCCTCTTTTAAAAACATCAGTTCGCTTGCCACTGCGTTATACGCCAAGCAGGCAAGTCCCACTATCTTGAATACCTTGGATAAAAAATGAAGCATATCACCTAACCTCTAGCGATTATTTAACTGCGACTTTATTGGCTCTCAGTTCCTTGATTGCCTTGAAATCTGGTAGTACATCTCCTGCATTGGCCTGCAACTCCGTCAGTGGATAGTTGCCAACAGATTTGTGCACTTCGATGGTCGAAATTGTCTGAGCAATGGTCAAAATAGCGACTTGCTTACGATTGAGTTCCAGAATCAAATAGCTCTCATCAAGCATATTATTGCTGTAAGGCGATTCGACTTGCTTTACTTCTACTTTAAGCACTTTGACATTAACTAATACAGGGCTGATTGAGATGTTTTCTTTTCTCGTTGCGCCAAACTCATTATCTGCTTTACCATCACCAGTCAGGGCGAGAATATCGACATTTGAACCTGGATTGATCACCCCTCCTACAATCGATGTTGGTGAGACCTTTATCGGAAATGGCACATGATTTTTATCAATGATTAGATTGACGTACTCACTATCCGAGGGCTGAACAATATCTCTAAAGTAGACTGTTTGCCCTTGTTGCATATCGTGCATA
This sequence comes from Vibrio panuliri, assembly GCF_009938205.1. Taxonomy (NCBI): domain Bacteria; kingdom Pseudomonadati; phylum Pseudomonadota; class Gammaproteobacteria; order Vibrionales; family Vibrionaceae; genus Vibrio; species Vibrio panuliri. The sequence continues at coordinate 1,008,829 of NZ_AP019655.1, forward strand.
TAAATCGAACCAGGGGCATACTCAAACACTCCATCATCATCTAATCCGACCGCGTTTGCTTCACTTTCAGAAAGTTTAACGATTTTAAAATCACTGTTATGGATGACCTGCCCTTTAGATACACGCTCTTTTGCCAATACAAAAGACTTATAATAAACGGCTTTTTCTTCGGCAACCTCTTGAGGCGCGTCTGCAACCGACGGTTCAGTATTGGAGAAAAAAACACCAAATAGTCCACCAGCGATAGCAATAACGGCTACCAACAAAATAATCTTTGAGCGCATTTCGTTTCCTCATAGCGAAGCAAGTGCAAAAGTAACTCCTGAAATACAAATGGGCACACAGTATGGCAATCCTATTTGATATTTATTCTCTTTCTCACTTAAATATGCAAAAATTAAATAGCAAAATGCAACAACTCCACCAACAATACCTATTACTAATAAATAGAGTATTAAGAATGATTCTGAAATGGCAGGTAAAAATACAATTGCAATTTTCGCATCTCCCCCACCCCAAATATTTATTGCATACAAGGCTAAGAAAAAAAATGAGATTAAAAATGCCTTAACTATCCAATTAAAGTCAAAATCAACGTTACTAAAAGTTATCGACACAATGAGTATCGCAACTGCCAAACTATTTGGTATCGTCCTGCTTTTTAAATCACAAAACGATACCACAGCAGAAAGGATGGCAAGAATTAGCCATCCTTGTACAAGACTGCTCACTTTTCTACGGCACTGTGTTCGCGCTGGTAATATTTGCAGCCATTTTGCTGATAGCCCCAGTAAGAGCTGCTTTAAGTCCGGCTGTATCTGTTACAAACACGGCTAATACCAAAGCAGAAACTGCCACACCAATAATGGCATATTCAATTGCCGTTACACCTTTCTGATCTTGAATAAAATTCTCTGCGGCAATCTTTGCCTTTATGCATAAATTATTAAACATGATTAACTCCAATTATTAAAAATATCAGCGCAAATTTAATTCATCCCTTGCGCTGAGAAGATATTAATCCAAGCTCAATCTAAGTCAAAATCATTATTTAAAGCACAAATATTGGTATCCGCATCACTCTATCTTAAATTTGACACATAATTTTATATCGAAACCAAAGTTATTTGCGATTAATGTCAATTTGAGAAATGTTACGAATGAAACATGTATTGCTATAAAGAAATCATTCATTGGTGGTACGCTGACATTAAAATTAATTAAAGGAGTGACTTCATATTAAAATGCAAGGATAATACTTTGTTACATCATGATTTTTCACAAGAAAAACCAACAAATAAGAATGTGACTCGTAAATGGGATTTATTTCATTGATTCCAAAAATTACCTGCTCTATATAAATATTAAAAAGAACTAACAAAATCATGTATATAGCAAATTGATATATCTAAATTTTGGCCAGTTTTTAGAGATAAAAAAAGAGCCCCAGAGGGGCTCTTTCCAAATCAGAGGAGACGGATGTCTACTCCTGATGAGTGAGTTTAATAAACTCATTACGAATCAAATCATCCATTAGGTTGCTGCTACCTCCATCAAGGGTGTAACCCGCTTGGTTTTCCAATACGATAGTTTGAACAGGTTCTCCCCCTTCTTCATTGAAGATTTCGATATTGATCTTATCACCCTCTTTTTCTGCGGTGATTCGCCCGAGGATACTCTCCATCGAATCTTCACTGGTAAAGATTTCCGATAGATCAATAACATCTTTATCTGCACCTACCGATTTGTCCGCATTGAAATCTGTTATTTTATCAATATGCGGATTGCTAGAGTCAATGTCTGCAGTGGTCCAAATAAACACATCGTGTCCAGATCCACCTGTTAGTATATCGTTACCCAAGCCTCCTTGAAGCTGATCATCTCCCGCCCCGGCAATAAGCACATCATCCCCTAAGCCGCCTTGGAGAGTATCGTTACCCTCCCCCCCGAGCAGTATGTCATCACCCGAATCCCCCACAAGGCTTATTTCATCGTTGTCTAAGATGTTGATTAGGTAATCATCACCGCCGCTACCTATGATTGACTGAGTTGAGCCCGTGGTAATGTTTATGGTCACAGGGTCAGACCACGCCGGCTCAGCCGTGCCATCAGTCGACACTGCCTTGATTTCGATATTGGTATCAGAAAGTGAGATACCCGCAGGCACCTCTATCACAATGTCAGTATCACCGCCTTGAGGTACTTCGGCCTCATAGACACCATCACTATTGAGTGTCGCGCTCACCCCGCCAACTTTTATCACTGTCCCAAATGGTACACCATCAAACTGCACTGATAAGCTTTCACTTGCCACTGCTAGTGCAGGAATCAAGCCTAACAAAGGAATCACTGCCAACTGTGCGTCATTGGTCGCAACAAAATAACGATTGCGCTCTGCATCCAATGTTGGTTTATCGCTAACTGGGTTAACGATAATATCCACTTTGATTTCATCGCTGGTTAAGGCGTCGTTAACATCGACAACACCATCTCCATTAACATCGCCATTGTTGCCATTATCTGTCACGTTAATGCTCAACTGGGCATCTAGATGACTGTTTTCATCAGCAGAAAACAACAAACCCTTATCGCTGCTGACTTCTGTACCTGCTAACAATTGATTAATAGCTTCAATGGTTCCATCAAGAACCAGATTGCCATCAGAATCATTTGAAATGACGATGTTGTTGCTGCTGGCAAACTGTAATGACTGTGAACCAAACGCCAGCGTACCCGTCGTGTTGCCAATGGTGACCGTTATATTCGTATTAGGATTATCAAGAATATCGGCATCCGATATCTGAATACTCGTTATTGAAAGAGGCACATCCTCATTGGTTACATACGATGACTGAGCCACAACAACTGGCTTATCATTCTCAGGCGTAATGGCTAGTTGAATCGCTGTGCCTGAAACCGTCTCAATAGCACCATTATCATTGGCGCTGACTTTAACAACAATTTGCGGATTGTCTCCACGCCACGCGTCACTATTGTAATCTGTTCCTGTCAGATCAAGTTGAATCATTTCAACTTGTTGTAGGTTGGTTTCGACAATCCAATTGCCTGTATACACCCCGTTGTCTAGCTCTTGATAAGCGATATAGTCTCCGCTGCTCAAGTCCAACCCTTGCGTATATTCTGGTAACACCACCGATACACCATCAGGAATGTTTTCCACTTTTATATAGACAGTTTCAGGATTATTCTCCGTATGGTGCGCACCTGAACTGATCGAATCGGTATTATCAACCACGCGAGCATCAATCTTAATATCGACCAGCCCAGTACCTTCACCATTGTGCTCTTGACCAGTAGCATCAGTATCAATTCGTGTATCGATCGCATCTGCTTGCGCAGCGACATTGAGCGTAATCCTTCCCTGCTGCTCACTTGGTTGTTGGTCGACTTCTTCTTGGGTAAAGACAACATAACCAATATTAGCGACACCACTGAAATTTTCTGGCGGAATGATTTGGATGTCACTTAAATCGACGCTTTCATTAACAGCACTTACTATCTTAATGCTCCACACGCCACCGCCATTGTTGCTAACCGAGAAGTCAGGGCTGGTAGATTCCACTAAGAAGTCTTCCGGCACATCAATAAGTTTAAACGAAACAAACTCCTCTGAACCATCGGTATCATCGAGTGTAAAGTCCAATACAGATAGAGACATTGGACTATCTTCGTTGCCATTGATCACCTTGTCGCCCAGTGAGTCTAACGTCACACCATCCACAACTGAAACCACATCAACACTAAAGGTTTGCTTGAAGTTTGCTGTGGTCGAACCAACATTGTCGGTCTTATCAATAATAGTACCATCGAGGGTGACAGTAACATCACCGGAGAAATCCTTGGTGGGGGTAAACATCACCTCAGCCAGAACGCTCTCGACTGAGGTTCCCTGAGGCAGTAATGAAGCCGTGATGTCTAAAGTACCATCCTGATTAACTGTGACGCCCGCTATATTGTTCGCATATGACACGCTACCAACACTGGAACTCACGTTTATGGTGGCAAATGATTCTACCCCTTGGGATAGTTCGGTATCTTCGTCCTTGAACGTAAACTGATTTAGGTCGAGCACTATTTGGCTATCTTCATAAGCAGTGTTAGCTTGAATAATGCCCGGTGCATCTTCACCATTTGAAAAGTCATCGTCCCCGACAGTCTGAACGACTACGCCACTTCCTTTGGTCACACCATCGACAACAGGCGTGATATCAAACTTCACTTGCTCGGTAACAATATTCTCATCACCGCTTACCATATCGGTGACCACAATCGAAACAGGAATGATAAAGTCACCAGCAAAATCTTTAATTAATGTAATCGCCGCATTACCCAACGCGCCTTCTTTTAAACTCCCATCCTGATTAATGTCATTCGCATCAATCGTAAAGGCGAACTTTCCGTTAACGAAGTTCCGCTCTCCGGTTCCTGACGTCACCTTTGCGATTTCAGGTAGATTTGATACATCAAAAACAATCGTAATTTGATCGTTTGTACCATTGTCATCTAAGTTGGCTAGCTCGCTAAACGTCAGCTTGCCGCGTAACGCACTGTCTAATTGAATTGTTTGATCTTCAAAACCAGTAATCGCAACACTGTTATCAATGCTGGCCGATGCCGCTTCACCATCAGCCACTGCGATGGGATCTGGGTCGTCAAACGTCACTTGGAAAGATTGTGTTTTTTTAACCGCCGCACTCACTTCCGCTTCATTTATTGAGTCTTCGTTATCTTCACCTTTGTCGACAACCAAAGCATGAACATTAACCGTGACCGTTTCGGAAACTCCGTTTGGTGCAAAGACGATAAATGAATCTTCATTGGTCACCGTCCATGTGCCATCACCGTTATTGATTGCTCCTTGAACATAAAGTTGATCCAACACACTTTGACTCGCACCTGCAAACTCAATAACCACTTGAGTCACTCGTTCATCTTGATTGCTCTCGCCTGCTGAATCAGCATCCAAATCAATAAAGTTGATTGAGTAGTCAGAGTTATTCGCGTCGCCGACAAACAGGCCACTTTGCGCCTCTCTATTGATAGTGAAGCTTACTGAGCCTTTATCATTCGTTTGACTTGCACTTATCGTATTTTCATCACCATCGATAATGTTGAGCGAGCCATCTGTTTCAACAACCGGCCGTATGTCGACATTAAGTTTGCCGGAATAAGACTCGGTCTCGATTATTGCTGCACCATGGATATCTGTTGAGTCCACGTCCACTTCACTGACGTAGACGGTGCTGTTTAATACAAAGTCCGCACTGGAATCGATCGGGGTAACCAACGCGGAGATCTTCACGTTACCTGCGGTTAATGCCTCCCCATCAGCGGCAACAATTGTCACCTCATCGGTCGCGTCAAAGGTAAACTTATCATTCGATGCTATCGCCTCTATACCGTTTACCAGCACCTTATCAATCGCTTGGTGGGTTTTTATTGAAAGTTCGATATCTTCGAGTTTTGCATTACTCTCCGCCGCGTTGCCCGAGATCACCAGTTTACTGACAAACTCATGGTCCCCACCTTCTTCGCGGTCAGTCAACTTACCCGGATACCACTTAACATTATTGCTTTGGTCTTCTAAAGGCGTATTGTTGCCATCGTCACTATCGACAACAAAACCGTTAGTGAATCCTGTTATCTCGGGAATCACTTCAATGATGATATCTTTTTCTGTAACCAGTTCATTACCATCATTCTCTGTCACTATGATCTTCGCTTTTAAGTGAACATCTTCCGTGTTGTTCGACTTCGGCGTGATCTTGATATCCCCTTGAGTGATATCAGCCTCATACTGAGGATGACCATTCTTCATCCCTGCATACGTTAGGCTGATTTCATTCCCATCGCTATCTTCTATCTTGTAATCAGCCAGGTTGCCCGAAGCTGCATAAAGCACAACTGAGACCGTCTCGGAGCCATCAGGTCCTGCATTGTTGTACTGCGTTTCACCACTTAAAACACCGAAATCTAGTAAAATGCTCCCATTCTCATCAATTGGTGTAGCAGTCTTAACGCCAGTAATTGCGCCTTCGCTATCTTTAAGCACCTGCCACGTTGCGTTACTGTCCGCCTCCATCATTGGTGCATCCGCGATGCCTTTAATATCGACATTAATCGTTTTCTCACCCATCGACTGACTAACTTGCTCGTGGGTATTGTTAGCATAACTAGCGCTATCGACGACTTTGACTTCAACATCAAACACAAAATCAACGTTACTGTCTTTTGGCGGGACAATACCTGCAACGCCTGACTCAATCAAAGCGTAATCAATAATAAGATCGACATCGTCTTCAACTGAGTCCCCGACTGGATCGACTAAATTCAGTTTCAATGCACTGGGTATATTGGCATCATCAAGAGAAAACGCGACTCCCCCCATAATGATCGCCCTATCCCCTTCGTGATTAATATGGGTTACCACTGTGCCGTCAGGTAAGTCTTTTAAATAGACATAACGAGATTCAGAGCCATCACTATCTTCCAGCTCATTGACTAATACATGATTCTTTAGCTTAAATTCACTATCTTCATTCACCCGCACACGTTCAACTTGGAATGAAATAGGGTCAACCACAGGCGTCACATCAACAGTGATGGTTTTGTCGGTAGAGTTGGTACTAGAGGTAAACGGTTCGTGTGAAATCGCTTTAACATCAACCAGCACAGACCCGCTGAAGTCACCTTTGGCTGCGAGATAAACATTGTCAATTTGGTCACTGGTTAAATGATAAATACCATTATCATCGGCAACGAGCAGCGTACCGTTGGCTTGGGCTAATTGGTGTGAATCACCAGTGTTTGCGCTGTTGAACTTGAGCTCATAAACGATGCTTTCCGCACTCGCGTCGGTTTGGTCTACCGTTTCAAACTCAAAATTAAGCTTAATCAACGAGTCTTCTTGACCTTCTTCTAATAAGCTAAATTTACTTGTTATTGTCGGTTTGTCAGCCACACCATCAACCACAATGCCAATTTTACCAGTGTGCGTCTCAACAGGATGACCGGCTCGCTCAACTTTAACCGTCGCATTGACCTCAAAGCCTTGAGAATCGGTCGAGAAGTGCGGATCGGGTCGGTAAAGAATATTGTCAATAGAAAGCACATCACTTCCTGACACCTGAAGCTTATCTGCTGCTAGCAGACCCGTTACTTCAGTCAGCGCACCGCCATTGAGTGGATCTCGATACCAGAAACTGCCCCCTTGAGGATCTCCGAGGTTAAGGGACTGAATCTGCTCTCCGTCGGCATCGTGCAGATCCACCTCTAGCGATACCGCTATATCCGTATCTTCATCACCAGAAATATCTGCGATATTCAGTTCTGAAACCTTATCTTTAATCGTTAGTGACAAGTTAGAACTATCGCGATCACCATCATTATCAATCGCGGTCATGGTAAAGGTGGTACTTAGAGGACCATTTGCGTGATCCACGCTATCGTCGGCGGTAAATTTAACTCGAACATTGCTCCCTTTAGTAATGAGTGTCAGCACCCCCACCTGCGCCCACTCGCCCTGAGAGTTCTTTGCCAACACCGCCATGCCTTGGTTGGTACCAAGCGTATCGAGATCAAACTTATTGGATGGATTGTTAATATCACCGAAAGCAAACTTACCTTGGTTTGCTGCGGGCACTTCAATTTCAAGATTATCCAGACGGTCAGCTTGTTTATAGTTCACCACGGTTATACCGTTGCTAGACGTCGAATTACCTTCAACAAGATTGATCGTGACATTCTTAGCATTTGAGAAAGAGTCAACGATCTCCACCTTGAGTTGCTGAGCTGGACTACTATCACCATCAAAATCAGCCGCAATCACTGGCATAGAGACAAACAACGAGTCATTACCAGAATCAGGGTGGTCAATACCTCTCACGAGTTTAAAATCGACTTTGCCAAAATCATCAGAGGTGTAGTCGGAGTTGATTTTCACTTCGAAAACAGTGAGCTTCTTGTTGCCATCTTGAACAAACCCTCGATAACCACCGTTTATCTGCTCATATTGCACCGGCTGATTGCCTGCGGTTAATGGGCTAATCGGATTGCCGTCTTTGTCTGCAACAGTGATAGCCGTTGTATCCACGGTAAACTGCTTAATATTGTCCGAACTCGGCTCAAGCTGGATCTTCGCACTACCAAATTCACTCTTGTTCGAGATACCTATCCCATACTCATTCACCACAATATTACCGATTTGATCAATACGTGGGTCAGCGCCGTCGGTCAGCGTCAAGTTAAAGCGAGTCGATGCACTATCACCATCGGTATCAGTCACCGTTGCATCAAGAGTCAAAACAATATCATTACTTAATGGATTATCTAGCGGTTGATACTGCTCAACCAGTACATCACCCGTGGCTTTATTTATCGAGATATTCAGCACTTCAATATTGCTGTCTTTGATAAATAAAGAGTAAGAAGCATCTTGGCTTTGCACCACCAACTCTTGTCCACTGCTGGTCAAATTAACCAGTTGATAAACACTGGTTTCAGCAAGGTCGAAGATCACACTATCAACCGCGTCAGTTCCACTGTTGATTGTTAACATTTGGCTAAATGCATCATTCGCTGGGGTATTTGACGTCATGTTGACAGTTTCGGTCAAAGCAGCATCATTATTAGTGATAATAGTAGGCGTTGTACCATCGATAATATCGATATTTATATCCGCCGTTTTATCTTGATCATCGGTAGAGCTACTGGTGACCAATACTTGCAACTGACTAACATTGCCTTCAGGTTGATCTATCGCTCTAAACTGAGTGACATCATAAGTGCCAGCGGGTTTGTAATCTGGCTCACCGAGTTGACCAATATCGATTGGATAGTAAGTCAACTCGAGTACTTTTTCTCCAGTTTCAGCGTCGCTCAGCGTAATCGTCGTATCTGTCTGCGTAACCGATATATCGTTACCATTGCTGCTCCAACCTTTGAACTGATTTGCTACCGTGCCATGTACTTCGTCATAATTTGCCAGCTTGATACTGGTTGTAGCTCCATCTGAACCTGGCTTTAACTGCGTATCACCACTAACGGTTGAACTGGCAAAGTTACCATCACTGTCTAGCGTTTCTGTTAATTCTTGGCGACTATCTTGAATTGATGTTTCAACACCATCTTTAAGCTCAACTTTAATATTGGCAATCGTCTCATCACCATCTTTATCCGTTGCGACAATCGCGAGGTCAAGTTGGTCAAGATTAGTGGTTGCATCATTGGCATTATCAATCGGCAGATATTGTGTCACTGTGTAACCGCCACTTACACCGCTATCGAGCTCAAACTTAATGACATCTTGCTGCTGACCACCATTTTCTAAATAGACTCTTATCGTCCCATCAGAAACCGAGTGTTTCGTCTGCTGACCTTGGGAGGTAATATCATCTAACAGTGTATCTAGCGCGGCATTGTCCAACCATTTAACGCTGTCAATACCATCCACTCCAGCAACAAAACTGACGCTATCGTGTTGACTGATGGCATTACCTTCACTGCCATCAAGTGTTAGCGTCTCATTCAGCCGTACCGAGGATTGAGTATTAGAAACAGTGATATCTTGACCGTCTTTGACACTTAACTTTATTACTTGTGCGGTTGGGTCACCATCTCGGTCGGTTGCCACCAAAGGCAGTAAAATTTCTGCGGAATCAGTCGGCAACTCTGCTTGGTCAAAAGGTTTATATTGGGTAATGCTGTAATCACCATTTGGTTTGCCTTGAGCATCTTTGCCTAAGGTCGCTTGCAGAATATACTGAGCCACATCAAGAGGTTGTGTTTCACTGCTGGAAACAACCACACTATCACCACCGTTAAGTATGTGCACGTAGGTTGCGGAACCATCAACCGTAATATTGTTCAGCACAGAACTCGCGTCGTTATCTGCGACAAACAATAGACTGGCTAAAGGGTCACTCCCGCGGGTTAAGCCAACGTTAAGGGTTTCTCCGTCACTATCAGTAGTAATGGTTTTGATAGCGTTTACTTCTATCCATGACACATCAAGCGCGCCGTTAAACCCAATATCAGCCCCATCTTTGATTTTGATGCTCACCTCAGCCGAATCAACATCGTTATCACCATCTTTAGTAAAGACTTCAAGCTTGGCAGTTAACACATCATTAGTTGTGGTAAGAGAGCTGTGCTGAATATCCGAATTGGGTTTGAAGGCAATATCCCCGTCTCTAGTGATATACACTGTGCCGATACCATTGGCACTTAGTGTGTCATCAAGAGCAATGGCATAAACACCTAAGTTATTCGGCGTATAGTCATCAAGTTGATAAGTTTTATTCTCATAGACAAAGTGCGTCACTTGGTCGCCATCTTTACTCACATCACTGAAAATATTTTGTGTTGCAGTCGTCGTACCTTGAGTACCTAACGTCGGCTCTGTGACATCATCAAACACAAGTGTCGGTTTTAAAGTAGACACATCATCAATGAGGTTCACCGTCACATAAGGTTGATTTACGCCGTTTTGGCTCGTATCGCCATCAAAGTCGGATGCCACAACAGGTAATTGCAGCTTAAGCGAGTCTGTCCCTGCATTTGGGTGGTCGACATTTTTAAGCAAGGTAAACTCAACCTGACCAAAATCATTATCGGTGTAGTCTGAGTTAACAGTCACTTCCAATACGGTCTCTTTACTGGCTCCACTGCCAATGTAACCAATTAAGCCGTCATCTGTTTGCTCAAACTGTACTGTTTGGTTATCGGCAGTCAATGTAACCGGTGCATCATTTTGGTCAGTGACTATAATACCCGTCGCTTTTAACTCGATACTTTCAATGTTGTCAGAGCTGGCAGAAAATTCGATTAAGGTAGAGTTTGATTCAGACCCATCCCCCACCTCATCAATCCCTTTCTCGAATACATCAAGTGTCGTGATAGGCTTAATGTGCGGACCTTGTCCATCCACCAACGTGACATTAAAGCGATTGCTCGCAGAATCACCGTCGGTATCCGTCACTGTCGCTTTAACTTTCAAATCAATGCGATCATTAACAGGGTTATCCAATGGTTGATATTGACTGATGGTCACATCACCAGTTTGTGGCTCCAGACTAATGTTAAGTACTTCAGTTTCACTGCCTTTGATAAACAACGAATATGAACCATCTTCACTTCTCACTTCTAGTTCACGCCCCTCGCTGGTGAGATCTGCAAGTTCAAACGGGCTGTTATTGGCTAACTCAAAGTAAACCGATTTGACAGCATCAGTACCGCTGGAAATATCGAGCAATTGCGCGAAGGTTCGTGTGGCAGGTGTCAGTTCAGACATGTCCGATGTTTCATCTAATTTCGCACTGTCATTGACATCAATCGATGGTGTGACGCCATCTTTTATATTAACTTTGATTTGCTTGGTGATCGGTGCATCATCAGTGGATGTTGCGATTACATTCACTTTAAGCGTGGAGAGATTATTGGTTAACTGATCAATTGCGGCATATTGAACAACATCGTAGGTACCCGCCGCTTTGCCTCCCACATCCTCAGGGTAATAAATAAGCTCTAGTACTTTAGCATCATTGCTGTCTAACAGTGTGATAGTGTTATCTGAAACCACTAACTGAGTGTTTTGACCATTGCTCTGCCATGTCGCGACGTCCAACGGATTAGCAAGTTCAATCCTTGATTCTGCGCCATCGGGGCCCGGATTTAGATGCACGTCCCCACTCACCGACTTAGTGGCAAACTCACCGCTGTCGTCGACCGATTCTTTTAACGTCACCGTGTCGTTTTTCAGCTTAGTATCAACACCGTCTTTGATATTGACCGTGAGTGTTTTAGTTATCTGGGCGTCATCGGTCGATGAGGCTGTTACAGCGAAAACCAAACTGCTGGTGCTGCCAACCTGATCAATCGGCAATAGTTGCTCGACCTTATAGTTGCCATCTTCGTCCAAAGAAACGTTAAGTACTTGAGTATCCGGATCATCCTTGTAAACGAGGAGGTAGCTGTTGTTGATTGGGTCTTCAACAACGACAATATCTTTCCCTTGACTCGTCCATGTAGTGTTAATTGCATCAACTTGTGTTTGGCTCAACGTCAGCACTATCGCAGACACGCCATCCACACCCGGTTTTAGCGCGACATCACCATTCACTTCAGCTTTAACAAATTGGTTCTCATTGTCGTCTTTTTCTACCAAAGTCACTGTGCGATTTTTGAGGGATGTTTCCGCTCCATCCTTGATGGTGATAGCAATAGATGCACTGGTAACTTGGTCGTCACTCGAATGAGCATTGACACTCAGGTTTATGACACTTTTCTCACCGGCCGTTTGGTCTATCGGCAACAGTTGCTCTACCGAATAGTCTCCCGTTTCATCGTCAAAGTTAAATTCCAACACTACCGAACTGGGATCATCTTTGTACACCAAGGCAAAGTCATTCCCATTGGTTTCGGTTACGAGTTCAAGTTCTTTTCCCTGACTCGTCCACGCGGAAAGTTCATTGGCATCATCAATATCAACCTCGACCCTCTGCACACCGTCAACACCCGCTTTAATATTGACACTCCCGGTTTTGAAACCATAGGTGGTATCAGGCTCTGCGCCTTGCTGCTTTTCTGTGTATGAAATCGAACTGTTGCGTATTGATGTCTCCACTCCATCTTTTATGGTCACATCAATTGAGGTTTGCACATCATTGTCGTCACTAGAGCGGGCAGTAACGGTAAATGCCAACTTGCTTAGATTAGTGGCATCTTGGTCTATCGGGTGGTGCTGAATAACTTGATACCCTCCTGTACTCTTATCAAAGATAAACTCCAGCACATTGGTATTGGGTGCATTTTCATACACTAGGGTGTAGTCATTGCCTGACTTAATCAAATCCAGTGGTTGACCTTGGCTCGTCCACGTCATCACTTCGGCTTCATTGTCTAATGTCACTGTCACTTCATAGACACCATCCGAACCTTCTCTCAATTTGACGCTGCCACTTTTCGCTTCACCAAACTGCGATTCTTTCTCTTTGTACGTCAGAGAACTGGTCGATAGTTTTGTGTTTGCCCCATCTCTCAAGGTGATGTCGATATTGGCAACGGTGGGATCGCCGTCGGTGTCCGTGGCAATAATCGACAGCTCGAACAGGTCTTTGTTCTCAGTCAGATCATTGTCGACAGGCAGATACTGCGTGACTGTGTAACCGCCACTTTTATCGCTATCGAGTTTAAAAGTCAGAACATCCAACTCCGCATCATGCTCATCGGTGGTAAAAACACGGATCAGATCTCCGGTAACATCATATGTAGTTGGTTTTCCTTGTGTCGTGATCGACGCAAGCTCTGCTTTGGCAGCATCAGAGACTAACCACTCAACCGTATCTATCTCATCTGAACCTTGGATAAATTTAACCGTTGAGTGTTTAGAAATCGCATTCTCCGGTGAACCATCAAGCGACAACGTTTCTTTCAATGAAAGATTGGAGTTAGGTTTACCTACTCTGATGTCCGCGCCATCAAAGACGGTGACATCTATGCTATCAGCGGTGGTATCGCCATCAGTATCTTGAGCAACAAATGGAAACTTAACCGTTAGCTCATCAGCAGTTTGGTCAAACGCTTGGTGTTGAGTCACATGATACGTTCCAACACGTGTACCTTGTGCATCTTGATCGAGGGTAGCTTGCAGCACATAGCTACTTGTCTCTGTCGGATCACTGCTCAGTGAGACAACAACGCTCTGCCCATCATCAATAACATGAACGTATGTGGGCGCTTGATCGACAGTAATCGTGTTTAGAACAGACGTCGCGTTTTCATCAGTCACAAACTTCACACTGGCAACATGATCACTCCCGACTTGGATTCCAATATCCAATGGCTGCCCATTACCATCATGAGTGAAAACTTGTGCACCCTGAGTTTCATCAAAGCTAAGCGTAAGATCGCCGCTAAACTGGATATTATCGCCATCTTTAATCTCTAGCGTCACATCCACAGAATCAATGTCACCGTCACCGTCTTGAGTAAACACCTCAAGTGTTGTGCTTAAAATATCATTGGTTGACGTTATCGCGTTGTGGAGAATATCTGAGTTGGGTCGAAATGAGATATCACCTTCACGGGTGATATAGACTGTACCAACACTGCTATCATCGCCAACTGGGTCTAGACTTATTGCATAGACACCATCGTTATCTGGCTGATAATCATCCAACTTATATTCATTACCACCATGGGTAAAGTGCGTGACTTGATCGCCATCTTGACTCTTATCAGTAAAAATATTCTGCGCTGTCGTTTTCTCTCCTGCCGTACCAACATTTGGCTCGACAATATCGGAGAACAAAATGGCATCTTTTAGCGTTGATACATCATCAATGACAGAGACAGTCAGGATACTCGCTTGCTCACCTTGTCGTTGTGTATCTGCATCGGACTTATCACCATCTGTATCAACCGCATAAATGGGAAAATCTAAATCATAGCGATTATTGTCCGCACTCATTGAGTCGGTTGGGGCTTGGTGATCAAGCGGCTTGACTAGCACAAACTCATAGCTTCCGTTGGCTTGCAAGGTAATGGTAAAGACTGTTGCACCATTTTCATCTTGTCCGGCATAGGAACGTGCCGTTGCGCTCGGGTCAATGGTCGTATCGACTAAACTTACCGCCGAATCGCCACTCGATAAGATAGCATTGTATTGGCTATTGAATGCGTCTACATCAATTTCAAAATGTTGTAATGCATCACTTCCCACATACCCCAGAGTTCCGGTTGAAGCCACCTTAGCTCCACTATCCAATTGACTTTCCATCACAGGAGTTGTCGATGCGGGTAACTCGACCCATGGTGATGCACCATCAACGACTGCGTAGTTAACAACATTAGTGACAACGTCACCATCGTAATCAATGGACGTCACTGGAATAGCAAAATCTAATCGGTCTTGATTGTTCGTTTGCTCAAGCGGAAGGTTTTGCTTGATAGTAAAAGTACCATCATCAGAAAGGCTCACTTCTAATACGACTTCATTGGGGTTGTTTTTAATCACCAAGGCCAGCGTCATACCATCAGCAGATAGAATGGCTTCTGTCTCTCGATTGTCAGAGAGAATACCCGCAAACAAGTCCGTGGCTTCCGGATCAAAACTAATCGACTTAAGTTTGTCTGCCCCCAGTTCAAATACGGTACCAGAAGTCTCAAAGGGATCTTGTGCACTTAAGGTTGTTTCTTCGGTGTAGCTTTCACTCACCTCGATAGCAGTTTGATCATCGCCATCCACCACACCGACCGTGATCGATAATGGCTGTTTGAGAGGATTGTTCTTGATGTCTGCGCCCGTGATAGTGAGGTTGACTTGCAATAAATTGTCTGTGAAGCGAACCAAACCTTGAGTACCCAATTCATTGTTATGATCAATTGGCTTCTCTAGGGTAGTCGTCAACGTTAAATTGATATTCTTACCGCTTGGGGTGGCATCAATATCTATCGTGAGAACGGCTTCTCCGTTTTGTGTGCCTATAATCGCATTAAGAGTAGAGTCATAAGTGAACTCGACGGGTTCTCCAGAAGAGGTCACCTCTGCATTTAACTCACTTAACAGCGAGGTCAAACTCCCTGTAACAGGGACAAATGTTGCAGGGTCAAGGGCAAAAGTTCCGGCAGCAATACTGGCTTGAGTCACCGTCTGTTGGGGGTAAGTGCCGTCAAAAAGGTTGCCTTCAGTAATAGTGGTGTTAATAAGCAAACCACCTTCCGCCACAACTATTGAGTTACCGCCGTCATAATCAAATTCTTCGCGCTCATTGCTGATCGCATTGGTTTCAAATAACGTCGCGGCAATAGTTTGCGCGAGGCTCATGACAACGGTACTGGATGTCCCCAACGCCGAGCCAGCAGGTGTCTCTCCCGCTGCAGCAGCTTCTAAAGTTTGCGTTGGATCTTCACCGGCTAAAATAGCTTCTTGAATACCAGCAACATCAAGCTCTGTTGCTCCTTCTTGCTCACTCACTGTTAGCCCGCCGTCTACTAGAGCCACCGCAACACCAAGTGCATCATTAGCTGCAATATTGATGCAACCAATACAGTTTTCTTCAACCAAAAATAACTCATTATTGACGGCCAAAACCAACTCACTACCCGCTGGCGTGAACAGCAAGTCGTTTGCTTTTAGTAAGCTTCCTTGCGTCGCCAAAACTGCAGGCTCACCAGGCCTAACTACTATCGGATTCCCTGTTACCTCTTTGATCACAGCCGACGCAGAAAGTGTTCGCTCATTCATAATCTTCATCCCTAAGCTAACTTTGGTTTATTTTTTATTCATATCTCTACCTGTAAGCATAGGAAAAATATTAACTTGTTGCCTAAAAGTTATTGCATATATCAATAAGCTAGCCATTGACAAATACCCGCATACAAACAGCGAGTTACATCATCTAAGAAAATAAACCGCAAAATAAACTAAAGCCGTAATACTAACCAATGCTAAAGCATGACCCTTTAAGGTAAGCCCACCCAATCAGCTGCAATTTAAATCTCATTAAAAATCATAGGGTAACAAGAGGCTTAGCCTCTCGAAGTGCTCAAAAAGCAGATTGTTTTTTCTGGCAGTCGCGCGAAAACGTTTCGAGCTAACTAAACTTGGTTGGATAACCCAGAATAGGGAGCAAGCAATGAGTAATCAATCGAACCAAGGTAAGTGCCCTGTTATGCATGGAGCCAACACCAATCAACAAGCCGCTGAGTTTAATTGGTGGCCGAAAACTCTTAACTTAGACATTCTGCATCAACATGACGTTAAAACCGACCCGATGGGGGCTAACTTCAATTATGCTAAGGCGTTTAACTCTCTCGACCTAGAAGAGCTAAAAAAAGATCTCAAAACCTTTATGACGAACAGCCAAGAATGGTGGCCTGCCGACTGGGGGCACTATGGTGGCTTGATGATCCGCATGGCTTGGCACTCCGCTGGGACATATCGTATTGCCGACGGACGTGGCGGTGCCAGTCGCGGCAATCAGCGATTTGCTCCGCTTAATAGCTGGCCAGACAATGGCAATCTCGATAAAGCCCGACGATTACTTTGGCCGATCAAGAAAAAATATGGCAATAAGATTTCATGGGCGGATTTAATGATCCTCGCCGGCAACATGGCATATGAGTCGATGGGCTTTAAAACCTTTGGTTTCGCGGGTGGACGCGAAGATATCTGGCATCCTGAGAAAGACATCTACTGGGGAGCGGAGAAAGAGTGGTTACAACCTAGTGGTGGCGAAAACAATCGTTATTCGGGAGAGCGAGATTTAGAAAACCCATTGGCAGCAGTGATGATGGGCCTGATCTATGTCAATCCAGAAGGGGTTGATGGCAAACCCGATCCAATTAAAACCGCTCACGATATGCGTGTCACCTTTGCACGTATGGCAATGAATGATGAAGAGACAGTCGCCTTAACAGCAGGTGGTCATACCGTAGGTAAAGCACACGGTAACGGTGATGCCTCGGTGTTAGGGCCTGAACCAGAAGGGGCTGAAATCGAAGATCAAGGATTGGGTTGGCTAAACAAAACCTCACGTGGTGTTGGTCGTAATACCGTCACCAGTGGCATTGAAGGGGCATGGACCACCAATCCAACCCAATGGGATAATGGCTATTTCGAGTTACTGTTTAAATACGATTGGTGGGTAACCAAAAGCCCTGCTGGTGCGGCACAGTGGGAACCCGTCAATATCCGTGAAGAAGATATGCCAGTGGATGTTGAAGACCCGAGCATTAAATGTAAGCCCATGATGACCGATGCAGATATGGCGCTTAAATTTGATCCTGAATATCGCAAAATAGCCGAACGCTTTCGTGATGACCCAGAATATTTTGCCGATGTCTTTGCTCGTGCATGGTTTAAACTCACCCATCGTGATCTAGGTCCGAAAAGCCGTTACTTAGGTTCGGATGTGCCAGCAGAAGATTTGATTTGGCAAGACCCAGTACCGAGTGTCAGTTATCATCTCAGCGATGAAAACATCGACAGTCTAAAACTGGCAATTCTCAACAGCAGCCTCTCAATCAGTGACTTAGTCGCAACGGCGTGGGACAGTGCTCGTACCTATCGAGGCTCAGATAGACGTGGTGGTGCTAATGGCGCTCGTATCCGCTTAGCACCACAAAAAGATTGGCAAGGTAATGAACCTGAGAGACTTGCCCGCGTCCTAAATGAACTCGAAGCAATTAAAACCAATCTAAGCTCTCCAATTAGTCTTGCTGACTTAATCGTGCTTGGGGGTAGTGTCGGAATTGAAAAAGCGGCATCGAACGCTGGAATGAGTATCACGGTACCATTTTCCCAAGGCCGAGGCGATGCAACTGAAGAAATGACAGATGTAGCCTCATTTGATGTACTAGAACCGATCCATGATGGCTTTAGAAACTGGCTTAAAGATGACTACGCAGTCACCGCAGAAGAACTCCTATTAGAACGCAGTCAATTGATGCAACTTACCGCCGCTGAAATGACCGTGCTGATCGGTGGCATGCGCGTACTGGGTACAAACTATGGTGGTAGCCAAACAGGCGTATTGACCGACCGAGTGGGAGCACTAAGCCAAGACTTCTTCGTCAACTTGACTGACATGAACTACACATGGCACCCCGCTGATAATGGCTTGTATGAAATACGTGAGCGTGCATCAGGCACTACCAAGTGGATCGCATCACGCGTTGATCTGGTCTTCGGCTCTAACTCTGTGCTGCGCGCCTATGCAGAACTTTACGCCCAAGATGATAACCAAGATAAGTTCATTGCGGACTTTGTCGCAGCGTGGGTTAAAGTGATGAATGCTGACCGATTTGATTTGTAGGTCAACAAACTTGGCGATAAACCCTTTAAGCCCTCGTCAAAAGCCGGGGGCTTAATTTCTTTGCATCACAAGCAGCTCAAACCTATTGAACTATGCCAAGCGTTATTGGGCGGATTTATCTCAGCACAAGTGGATTTCTAAAGTAAAACTTACCCGTAATTAGCGGTTAGATCGCAACCCTAGCGATGTTCTCCACCAAATAATCAATAAGCAAACGCACCCGGGTCGGCAAATAATCTCTTGAGGCGTAATAAACCCAAATCGTGACTGGTTCTCCCCAATATTGCTGTAATATCGGCTTGATTGCCTCGCGTTCCACTTCTTGTTTAAACATCCAACTACCCAGCATCACAATGCCCGCACCTGCTACAGCTGCTTGCTTTGCAGCAGCAAAATTATTCACCATCAACTGTCCTTGTGGCTCATACAGTGTCGCGACACTGCCGAGTTTAAGTCGCCAATGATGAAATCGCCCCGTGGTCAACGAGCGAACTGGAATACAGCGGTGTTGGCTCAGCTCTTCTGGCGACTGGGGTGTCCCATATCGACTCAAGTAGCTTGGAGCGGCATAGATACCAATGTTCTGCTTTGTTAGCGGACGGGCAATAAGACGTGAATCCTGATTGATCGCAGTGCCAATACCAAGATCAAAACCGTGTTCAACTAAATCGACATTTCTATCGTCAAAGTGGAGATCACAACTTATTTGAGGATAGCGCTCATTAAACTCCAAAATTAACGGCAAGATATGCTCCCGACCAATTGAACTAGCAGGAAGATTCACCTTTACAGTGCCCCCCACTTTAGAGGACGTATCAGATATCTGCTCTATTGTGTTTTGAATGGCACTCATTGCAGGCATCAGCTCATCAAAAAGTTGCTGACCTGTCTGAGTTAAACTTAATGAATGTGATGAGCGGAAAAATAGCTTCACCTGCCACTCATGTTCCAGTTTTGTGATTGCTTTACTCACCGCTGGGGCAGATATGCCCAACGCACGAGCCGCTTTAGCAAAACTGCCATATTTAGCGACTTGAATAAAAATCGGTAACTGGCTTGGAAGTGATTTCATAAACTTTTACTCATCTTAAAAGTAACCAAATATAAGCTACAGGTTAACAAGAATTTGTTCAATACTGAGTCATATCGCAAAGACAATCTGACGGCATTTAATGCCAATATGGAGAAAACAATATGAACGTACTTGTCGTTTACTGGCATCCTGAACCAAAAAGTTTTAACGGAGCAATGTTCAACAAAGCCGTTGAAGTCCTTGAAGCTGAGGGACATCAAGTCAAAACCTCTAACTTACACCAAATGAAGTTTGATCCAGTCTCAGGCAGACATAATTTTACCACCACCAGTGATGCAGACTTTTTCAAGCAACAATTAGAAGAGATGCATGCCACAGAGCAGAATGGCTTTGCACCTGAGATCGAAGCTGAGATCCAAAAACTTGAATGGTGTGATTTGGTCATTTTTCAGTTTCCACTCTGGTGGTTCGGCATGCCGGCAATGCTAAAGGGTTGGGTTGATCGTGTGTTTGCGATGGGTAGAACTTATGGGGGTGGACGTTTTTATCAAGATGGCGTTTACAAGGGTAAAAAAGCAATGCTTAGTGTCACAATGGGAGGCCCTGAAGAAGCGTATGTAAAAGATGGCTGGAATGGTGATTTGAACGGTATTCTGCGCCCAATTCACCGAGGTATTCTTGAGTTCAACGGTTTTTCAGTCTTAGCCCCCCAAGCCACTTATGGACCGGCTAGAAAAACTGAGGAAGAGCTTATCGATGAGTTAGAGGCGTATGCAGAGCGTCTAAGAGGTATTTTCTCAGAATCGATTGTGACTATCGGCCAATACTGATTGATCAGAGTGAGTGGAAAAATGAGACCTGAAAAAAATCAACTGGTCCAAACATTGAAAAGCTGGGGGGCAACACAAGCACAAATCGATGCCATTTTGCCTAACAGGGGAAATGCGTGCGACAAACACCCTGATCACCTTAAACAGCGTCAGCACATTATAGAATCAATTGATGAGTGTTTGCAGTTACTGTTTCCAGATGAGAGAAAGAGACAATACTTTATGTCTCATCCTAGCCGCACGGTATTTTTCACCCAGCGTAAGCCATTAGATGTTCTAGCGTCAGGTAGTATCTCTGATCTGGAACAGAGCTATCACAGCATTCGTAGCATGTTGTGTATTTAGTAAGCCTAAATAACCCTCGAGTTGGCTCGTTATATAACACGTTGTTTACTCATAACTTATCGATAGCTAATGTACTTAACTTGGTACTGGTACATTAGATCTAAGCGGAAGTTATAGATTAACTCTGGCGATTTTTTGTTTGGGCGATTCCCCTGTCCAGCGTTTAAATGCGCGACTGAAGGCACTGGAATCAGAGAAGCCGAGTTCGTGGGCAATATAAGTCACACTTAGGTTTTCTTGATTGAGCATGTTGAGACTTAGTTCGAGACGGTATTTATCGAACAAACGGCGAAAACTCACTCCTTCATGTTGCAAACGTCGGTTTAAGGTGCGTGGGCTCATGTTTAGCCCGGCGGCAACACTTTCCAAGCTAATCAGGTTCACTGTTGTATTTTGCAGAACCCTGTTCACTTTATACAGAATACTGTTTTCAGCTAAATGGTAAGTTTGCTGCTCGGCTAATGCTATGAGCCGATCGTGTAACTCCGGGTCAAAGTTACGATGAACTTTATCTACTAACTGTTTGTTAAACAAAAAATAACGCGCTGGATAGCCTTTACGAACTTCAACATTAAAGATTTGCTCAATCAGGGGAGTTACATCGTTATCAATGGTGATGCGGTTTATATGGATCGGCAAGCGCAAGGTTGGCGCTTTAAGGTAACGACGTATCATCTTGAGGATTATACTCAGATAGAGTCCGAGGCTTAAGTGACTGACTAAGGTTATTTCATCGACAAACTCATGGGTAACAACCCAAAGCTCCAACTCTCCGTGTTTGGTTTCTCGGCAAATCAATTTTAACAGTGGGTGAATATGAATAGAGTAACGACAAAGCAGTTCACAGAAACGAACTAGTGTCGGAGCGGTTAACATCGTCAGAACGGGTGCTCCCAGTTCAATTTCATCAAAATAGTCTGCGGTGAGGCTAAAACACTCAAACAGATCATCTCCGTGTGACTGATATACCTGAGTAATCGCATGTTCAAGCTGATAAGCAGAGACCGATTGAGCAAAGCATAACGCTTGGTACTGTTCATCACCGCCCCAAAATTGACTACTCTCTGCAAACTTTTGCTTAAGTGCCGCATCAAATGTTTTAAACCAAAATATCGGTAATTGAGTACTAAACTCCGTTGTCTTCATTACTAACCATTAAAATTTAAGCTTTGCTGATAGTGTAACCAAGACGGCCTTAAAGCGCATTTCGTTGCGCTCCAAGTTGTAATCCACACCAAGTTTAAAACTTATAATCTAAACCCACTGAGATGATGTACTGCTCTGACTGATAGAAATCGATATTTGAACGATTACTTTGCGCACCAACAAATGACATCAGCGACCAATCTTCATAGCCCCAAATATTGGCATATTCATAAGCGAGGAATAGCCCAAAATCTTTATCTCGACGAGTTTGAGCAAAAATAGGGTTCTCTGCTTCATAGTCTCGCCATGCCGCGCTCGCGGTTAGCACAAAACCATGTTGGTTAATTCTGCGAGCATAGCTCACCTCCCCACCCAAGCTGATGAAAGAAAGCGCATCGCCCTCAGCATCTGAGGCAAAAACATTCACTGATGGCATCAATATCGCTTGTTGCTGAGGCATTACATGACGATAAGCGGTTTTAAAATAATAGTATTTACGCTTGCGGGTTAATAACTCTCTCTGTTGCTGAGTCAAATCGAGCCCTTTCGTTCCGGTGCGTTCCTCATCAACATTTGATTCACCCGCTGCCATATCAATATCAAACTTGGAACCTACAATATTGGTGAATTGCAAGCGATAAACGTTGCCCGAAAGATCCGTTTTGTCTCTTGATCGTTCTACTGCATAGGGGTCATCCCACACTTCACCGGAAATTAAAGTCGGCAACACAGCAACATCAACAATTGTTCCACCAGCCAATTGCTGGCGATAACCCAACTCAAATGCAAGTGAGCCAGTCACGATATCTTCACGGGAAGTCCCCATGAACAACTGCTTATCAAGTGAATCACCAAAAGTATATTTCAGTGAGCCCAGCAGCCCAGCCGTGACGCTCACTTCGTCACCACCCTTTGATGCGAGGGCCTCAGCCGCTTGCGTACTATCTTGTTTCACATTGAGATTGCTCGAGTTTGATGTCATCCCTGATAAAAACGTAACATTACCACTTAGACCGTGCTCTGGAGCGAGTGCTGCATGGGAACTAGAGGCAAAGATGCATGCAACAATAGCAATACATAACACAGCTTTCATCCAACGCATATCAACATAAGCAAAGTGAAACCGAGCTGTCTCTCTATGCGCGGCTGCTTTAGAAATATTCAATACTAATAGTGTTAATGGCAGGGGTTGGACACAATAATTCGATGTACTCATAACGATGACAGCCACCAGATTTTAGTAGACTCTGCGAGCAAAACTGGTGCTTTATCTTCCTATATAGATTCGATAGCAAGAATGTATCCAATCTATATTGATGATACTCGACTAATAACGCCAACCTATATACTTAACACGCCAACTTACATTGAATTAAAGCCGTGGCGAAATGGAGCCTTACCCTATTGATTCTTTATGTTTGAGCTATTCGCGGTATAACTTCGTAAATCGCTTATATAATCAATTGACTTCAAGATTCAGGATTCAGCGCCTTGTCACTGTGGTGAGTTTACTTGGTTCGTTGACACCGTTAACGATTTTTGGTTTAGAACCACTAAACCTTCAATTCGTTACCTAGTCTTCAAACAAGTTATTCTCGCTAAACCGAGCCCTTGAGGTTACTCGAGATAAGCGCTAGCGAGGTAAAACATGAAGATACTCATCTTTGGAGGTAGTGGCGGCATTGGTTTAGCCATTATTAAGCAGTTATTAACTCAAGGTGACAACCACGTTGTTGCAACCTATCATGCCCATTGCCCTGCGTATCGGCATCCGCAATTAGAGTGGCAAGCTCTCGATATCACAAATGAAGCGCAACTGCTCTCCCTGAGTGCCACTGTTGGCAGCTTAGATTGGGTAATCAACTGTGTGGGTGTTTTACACGACTCATCCCATCAGCCTGAGAAAAACCTTAAGTCGATTGACCGGGATTGGTTCTTAACAAGCATAGAAACCAATGCCCTACCCACACTTTTAATTGCTAAACACTTTGGCGCAAATTTAAAACCCAGTTTATTCGCGAAATTAGCCGTCGTTTCTGCTCGTGTCGGGAGTATTTCTGACAATAAACTAGGGGGTTGGTATAGTTATCGAAGCTCCAAAGCAGCCCTCAACATGCTAATAAAAGGCATCAGCATTGAGTGGCGTCGCCTGCTACCTCAAGCCTGTGTGTTAGCGTTACACCCAGGCACGACGGATACCCAATTATCCGCTCCTTTTCAAGCTAATGTCGCTGCAGGAAAATTGTTCTCCCCCGAGTATGTTGCTGATTGCTTTATCAAGTTGATTGAGCAGTCAACACCCGAAGATAGTGGCATCTTCCTCGCTTACGACGGTTCGGTCATTGCTTGGTAAGGGATGATATTGAGCGAAGAGAACGGCAACGTTTGGAGCAGTATTTTACGTCCTGCCAGCATCGTTGCCATTTCTTTCGCCAGCTAAATGGTCGCCCACATACAAAGCAGAGCTTACTGGGCAGGTCACGCTTGTTCTTAACTGACAATGCGTCTCTTCCTACGCTTGATGTTGCCCTCTTTGACCATAAAATCAAACAGAGGAGCAAACAAGTTAGCAAACAAAATCGCCAACATAATGCCTTCTGGATACGCCGGGTTCAAAACTCGAATGCCTATCGTCATTACACCGATCAAGATCCCGTAAGCCCATTTCCCCTTGTTAGTAAACGCAGCCGACACAGGATCGGTCGCCATAAAGAACGCACCAAATGCCACACCACCCAGCACAAAGTGCCAGTAGAACGGCATAGAGAACATCGGGTTAGTCTCAGAACCGACGAGATTGAGCAGCGTCGAAGTCGCCGCAAGCCCCACAATGACCCCAGCGACGATCCGCCAAGACGCGATTCGCATACCAATTAGCATCAAACCCGTGAGCATAATAAATAGCGTTGAACCTTCACCCATCGAGCCCGGCAAATTACCAAGAAATGCGTCGCTCCACGCTAATGCCTCACCCGTGGTCGTGTTGACTAAACCAGACAACCCACTCTCGTACCATTGGCTCAAGGGTGTTGCTCCCGAGTAACCGTCAGCGGCGACCCATACTAAGCCGCCAGACATATTGGCCGGATAGGCAAAGTACAGAAAAGCACGTCCGGCCAAAGCCGGATTGAGGAAATTACGTCCAGTTCCGCCGAAAATTTCTTTCGCAACCACGATGCCAAATGTAATACCTAACGCCGCTTGCCACAGAGGAATCGTCGGCGGAAGAATCAATGCAAACAGCACTGAACTCACGAAAAACCCTTCATTGACTTCATGTTTGCGAATTATCGCAAACAGCACTTCCCAAAAACCACCAACAACAAACACGGTCGCATAGATAGGCAAGAAATAACTAGCACCTAAGGCCATTTTCCCAAGCCAAGAGCTGGTCGCAAGCGCTTGCTCACTACCAAAAAACAATGTAACGCGCCAACTCGCATCGATGACTTGCTGCAACTCAGCCCCACTATAGGTCGCCAGTAAAGCCGCAACAGATTGGTTGCCGATGTTATACATGCCCCAAAACATTGCTGGAAACGTAGCAAACCACACCATAATCATGATGCGCTTGAGGTCAACGCTATCACGGACATGAGTCATCCCTTTATTCACGGTTCCTGGTGTATAGAAAATTGTGGCGGCCGCTTCGTAGAGAGGATAAAACTTCTCATACTTGCCGCCCGGTTCAAATATGGGAGCGATTGAATCGAGCCTATCTCGGAAACTCATTGGACTCTCCTTTCTGCGTTTTCTACAAAATACTTATCTGCATACGAAAACCAAACACGAAAAGGGCACTAACACTCTGATACATTTTTGAACATTTTCACTCTGACCTCGTATGTAATAGCTCATCCAGTATTGGAGGTCTTTATGGATACGCTCGCGCTCGATCTCGCTCGATTCCAGTTTGCTTTCACTGTGTCGTTTCACATCATCTTTCCCGCTTTTACTATTGGGCTTGCTAGTTTCTTGGCTGTACTTGAGGGGCTTTGGTTAAAAACCAACAATGCGAAATATCTGCAGCTTTACAAGTACTGGCTAAAGATATTTGCCATCAGTTTTGGTATGGGCGTGGTTAGCGGCATTGTGCTGAGTTATCAATTTGGCACAAACTGGAGTGTCTTTGCTGACAAAACAGGCCCAATATTGGGTCCGCTAATGGGCTATGAAGTCTTTACTGCTTTCTTCTTAGAAGCAGGGTTTCTTGGTGTGATGCTCTTTGGCATGGACAGAGTTGGCAAGAAGCTTCACTTCGCTGCAACATGTATCGTCGCCTTTGGTACTTTCCTCTCTGCTTTTTGGATCTTGTCGGTCAACAGTTGGATGCAAACGCCTGCTGGGTTTGGCTACAACGAAGCTGGACAGTTTGTTCCGTTAGACTGGTGGGCAGTGGTGTTTAACCCATCGTTTCCCTATCGCCTGGTGCACATGTTACTTGCTGCTTATTTAACGACGGCATTTGTTGTTGCTGCGGTAGGCGCATATCACTTACTTAAATCGCCGCAAAACCCTCTCGCCCGCACTATGTTCTCCATGGCAATGTGGCTGGCTGCTATTGTGACCCCAATCCAGATCGTCGCCGGAGACATGCACGGTCTAAATACGCTTGAGCACCAGCCGGCAAAAGTTGCGGCGATGGAAGGACACTACCAAACACATCAAGGTGCTCCGCTCATCCTATTCGGCATCCCGAACGATCAAACCAAGTCTGTTGACTACAAAGTCGAAATTCCCAAACTGGGCAGCCTGATCCTCACTCACTCTTTTGATGGAGAGGTCAAAGGGCTCGATGCTTTCCCCGAGGATAAACACCCACCAGTTGCAATCGTTTTCTGGAGTTTTCGCGTTATGGTTGCAATTGGGTTTGGAATGCTTGCCCTTGGTCTCACTAGTCTAGTCTTGCGCAAGCGAAAAACACTCTATCAGGCATCTTGGTTCCACCGCTTGTGTGTTGTATTTGGCCCAGCAGGTTTTGTTGCTGTATTAGCTGGATGGATTACCACAGAAGTAGGACGCCAACCTTATACGGTGTATGGACTTCTAACCACAGCGCAGTCGGCGTCACCCATCGATGCCGCAGCGATTAGCGTCTCTTTAACAGCATTTGTTGTCGTCTACTTTATCGTCTTTGGCGCGGGTTTCTTCTATCTGCTCCGGCTAATGAAAAAATCGCCCACACGCTATGAACAAGCGCTTGATAGCCGGCTGCCTGACGGGACGCAGACATCTCCCGTTTCACATTCCAACCACTTAAGTTAGAGGAGACAAAAATGGATTACGCACTTATTTGGTACGCCCTGATCGGTCTTGCTGTACTTATCTATGTGGTTCTCGACGGCTTTGATCTTGGCATCGGTATCCTCTTTCCTAGCGCCCATAGCGATAGTGAAAGAGATTTAATGATGAACAGCATTGCTCCGGTATGGGACGGCAATGAAACTTGGCTGGTTCTTGGCGGTGGAGGGTTGTTTGCGGTATTCCCTCTCGCCTACGCGGTTGTAATGCCGGCACTCTATGCTCCCCTCATTCTCATGCTACTTGGGTTGATTTTACGGGGCGTGTCGTTTGAGTATCGTTTCCGAACCGTGCGAGGGAAATTTCTTTGGGACAGCGCCTTCTTCTTAGGGTCACTTTTGGCGACACTGATGCAAGGCATGATGTTAGGCACTCTGCTACAAGGCATTGAAGTTGATGGACGCGCTTATGCGGGAGGATGGTTTGATTGGTTGACACCATTTAGCCTGTTCTGCGCGTTGGCAACCCTGTGCGCTTACGTGTTACTTGGTGCCTGTTGGCTAATCATCAAAATGCCAAAGGATCTTATGAACCGCTACTACACCATCGCTAAACGCTGGGCGTTAGCCTTAGTTGCGTGCGTGACTGTTGTGAGTATTTGGCTGCCGCTTTCTAACGACCTTATCGCTACGCGTTGGTTTAGTTTTCCAGCCTCGTTGCTTTATTTTGTCATTCCAACACTGGCGGCTTTTTGTGTCTGGCGTTTATTCGCCAACCTGATCGACCACAAAGCGATTGCGGCTTATCTCTACAGCAGCGGAATTTTTGTCCTTGCCGCCATCGGTTTCGGTGTCAGCACCTTCCCCTACTTGGTGCCATTTGCGCTAACTTATCACCAAGCGGCTGCTCCCGACAGTAGCTTAAAGTTTCTACTCGCAGGAGCGGTAGTATTGCTGCCCCTAATAATCGCCTACACCGCCTATTCCTACTGGGTATTTCGCGGCAAACTCAAACACGGTGAGGGATATCACTGATGGCGAATCGCAAAGTTCAACTCAGTTGGTTTGTGGGGATTTGGCTAGCCTCTGTTTTAGGGCTAGCCCTTTTTAGCCTGCTTATTCGCTGGATATTGACCTAACTACAGTCTACTGCTCATCTGTTACGCGGTTACCAGATTTCATCCAACAGAGAGGATTTCAGTTCTTCTGCCGCTGCAATATCTTGCTTGGACATTTGTGGCTTAACCTCCGCGATACCTTTTGTTGCGTTAGGCGCGCCATACTCTTGTGCAACTTCAAACCAAGCTAACGCTTGAACAAAATCACTCCAGGTTCCATGACCATTACGGTAGGCATAACCTACTGAATATTGGCTATAAGCGTTACCTTGCATCGCTCCAGCAGTGTAATATTCAAGTGCTTTTTTGTAGTCTGTGGTTTTGAATCCGCACGGTTTCTTGTACTCAGTATAAGAATAGATATCACCCATTTTGGCATATGAGAGCGCATGTTCATCTTGCTCAATAGCTTGAGTGAATAGCGTCATCGCTTTCGGGCAACTTTTTTCAACCCCCTCGCCATTAAGGTAGGAGATGCCTAAGTTGTACATCGCGCTTACATCACCTCGGTTAGCGGCCTGCTCAAACCAGTACGCGGCCTTGGTGTAATCTTGTTTGACGCCCTTGCCATCATTGTATGAAAAAGCAAGTTGATACATAGCGTCAGAATCACCAGCGTTAGCGGCAGCGAGGTAGTAGTCGTTTGCTTTTTGATAGTCAACAACCGTTCCTTCACCATCAAAGTACATTACCCCTAAGCTGTAGAGCACATAGGGATCATTGCCGCTTTCTGCTTTGTGATACCAAGCTAATGCTTGTTTATACTCTTCATCACTGTAGAACTTGTCAGCCAAGATCACCATTGCGCTTTCATCGCCGCTTTCAGCGAGTTGGGTCATGTATTGATAACCGCGATCGGTATTTTCCTGCAGCATTGAATCTTCAATCAGTAGATTGGCGGCTTGCATCAACACTTGTGGGTCATTCGATGTTTCCGCCTCTTTGAGTAGAGCGAGCTCTTCGCCTTCAAAATATTCTTCGCTAAGATCGTAAGCCATCGCATTGGCCGACAAAAGTAGTGACAATGAAGTTAAGAAAGTACAACTTTGCTTTATCATTCAAACCTTTCCATGAGTAACGTTATTTCAGCGGCGACTATAGCAAAGGCGGTATCGTGCATCCTTTGTTCACTTCACGCTTTGTGATCGCCATGAACATTCTTATGCGTACGCCTTCGGCGCCGAGTAATAATACGATACTCATTCGAAACTCAACTACAGCATTTAACCTCAAGTTAAGCCGCATGTTGCTTGACGGTTTTCTGCAAGACGAAACGTAACTCAACACAAGCGTGATGACCTTGCTGTTTACCTTGTTTGGCTAAATCAAAACCCAGTTTTTGGAAAAACTCTGACTGAGCGCGATGGGTATGTACCGTAACATCGTTAATATGTTTTTTGTGCGCATAACGCAACAGCGCATTAAACAAAGTGGTTGCTAATGATGCATTGCGATAAGAGGGTAAAATAGCCAGTTGCGTCAACTGTCCGCTACCCGAAGATAGGATTAGACGTGCAGCACCTACCGGAACAGTCCCCAGATAAACAATCCCATATACGCTTGAGCTGAGCTTATCATTACACTCATCTTTGGTGTGTAATTCTTGCTGGTCAATGCACGTTGCTTGGAAAATAGCGTTCGCTTGTTGAATTAATAGTGAGTCACATCCTATGACTAAGTTCATATCCATTCCATTTATGATCTATGAGAGTTGAATCCAATAACGAGCAATGGACTCCTGTGAAACATCCCCATATATGCAGTTTTCAAACTGCCCGCCATTAGCCTCAATGACTCGGCGAGAGGCAATATTATCGTGATTGGCAGTAATCAACAGATCACGTAATCCCAACTGACGTGCTTTGGGTAGAGCAAGCGACAACATCTGCTTACCATATCCCTCACCACGCTTTGATGGTCGAATATCGTAGCCAATGTGTCCCGCTTCTAATGCCAAAAACTCTGGCTTGATATTGTGGCG
The DNA here is from genome assembly GCF_009938205.1 of Vibrio panuliri. NCBI lineage: Bacteria > Pseudomonadati > Pseudomonadota > Gammaproteobacteria > Vibrionales > Vibrionaceae > Vibrio > Vibrio panuliri. Next base: position 1,039,358 of record NZ_AP019655.1, read on the forward strand.
AATCCGAATGACCCCGACTACCTCACCCATCTCATCAATGAACCAAAAGTGGCTACACGGAACATAACCGAATCTCAAGTTAATCCCCTGAGACTCATCGTGTAAACGTGCTACATAGAGCGAGAAATTCTTTAAGCTTGGGGCGTAGTACTCACCGTTTAATGGTTCGTTGCTTACATAGTCCAAGTAGAAACGTTGAAAGGCCTGCTCAAACTGCATATTTGGAGAAACCAACAACATATATCCGCCACCGCATTAATAGGTTAATAAAATGTTAACCATACAATACCGTCACTTTATGTACTGCGCCATAGTTGGGAGGAGATTATGTGCGCTTGAAAGTAATATGTTGCAACAAGGTGACATCAAGCGCTAAGAAGAGAGGCTAAGCGATGCCAAATAGACGGTAGATCCAAGTCACCTCTCCAAACTGGATAAGATCGTAAATAGTCAGAAATACAGCAGTGATCACCGCCAGTTTTATCAAACGTTGAACAATAAACATTAAACCAATCCAAGCAATTAGAGTTTAAGCAAGATTAACTCTAACCATCGACTTTGAACATATTTTTGTTGTCGTAACTCGTCTTACTTACCATCTTTCACCGTCGACACTGCGCGATTAATCCCAACCACGCAGAGAGTATATACTTAGAAAAGTAGCCTTGAGCTCTCTTTGTTGCGTAAAACCTTATGTAACTTGTCGAGATGCTCCCACAAGGAGGCGGTATGAAGAAACTATTCATTCTGTGTTTAGCACTGCTTTACTCGAGCATTCTAAGCGCTCAAACCGTATGGATTATCCCGATTAAGGGCGCAATTGGTCCGGCTAACAGCGACTATCTCAACAGAGAAATCGAGCTTGCGCAAACATCCCATGTCAGCTTAATCATTCTAGAAATGGACACTCCAGGCGGTTTAGATAGCGCAATGCGTGACATCATCAGTGCAATCACCACTTCCAATGTTCCAATTGCAACTTGGGTTGGTCCATCGGGAGCAAGGGCGGCCAGTGCGGGGACATATATATTGCTAGCCAGCCATATTGCCTCAATGGCCAAAGCCACCAACTTGGGTGCATCAACGCCGGTACAAATCGGAGGAATGAGCCCAAGCCAACCTAACGATGATAAAGCGGATAGTCCCCCTTCATCTAACCAAGAAACCAGTGCCCCAGAGCAGGTACCAGCCAAGACTGCGATGGAGAAAAAAATCATCAATGATGCTAAAGCCTACATCAAAGGCTTAGCCAAGCTTCATGGTCGAAACGCCGAATGGGCGGAAAAATCGGTAAGCGAAGCTGCCAGCTTAGATTCAGAAGAAGCACTCGCGCTCAATGTGATTGATTTTATCGCCGCCTCACCGCAAGAGTTGGTTAACCAAGCAAATGGCAGAACCGTCAATGTTAACAACTTAGAAGTAACACTTCAGTTTGAAAGCCCAACCTTTGAAACAAGAATCCCCGATTGGCGCGCTGAGATGCTGGCGGTCATCACTAACCCGAATGTGGCTTACATTTTAATGCTGATAGGCATATATGGCTTGTTACTCGAATTCTATAACCCAGGGATTGGTTTGCCTGGGGTATTAGGGGGAATCTGTTTGCTACTCGCGATGTATGCATTGCAAATGATGCCGGTAAATTATGCAGGCCTTGGTTTACTGCTGCTTGGCATCGCGTTAATGGTGGCGGAAGGCTTTAGCCCCAGCTTTGGTGTCTTGGGGCTGGGCGGAGTTACCGCCTTTGTACTAGGTTCCATCTTCCTTATGGACAATGACATTCCCGGTTTCCAAGTCGCCCTGCCGCTCATTTTCGGCGTTGCTGCTGTTTCCGCGATAATCATCGTTCTTACGGTCACGTTACTGCTCCGAATTCGTAAAAAAGGGGTCACCACCGGCGTAGAGACGATGGCAGGACAAGTCGCGACGGTCACCGACAACTTTGTCGCTGGAAAAGGGCGTGTGCAATTAAACGGCGCACTTTGGCATGCACTTAGTGACGACAGTGAATATTTAGAAGCTGGAGATAAGGTCGAAGTGACACAAATTGAAGGATTAACTTTAACGGTCAAGCGACAACGCGCTAAAAACTAGGAGGCGCTTATGATGCTCTATACCACAGCGGTTGTGTTGGTTTTACTCTTCGCACTCGCAACCCAAATATTCAAAGTGCTACGCGAGTATGAACGTGGCGTAGTGTTCTTCTTGGGCCGATTTCAAGAAGTAAAAGGACCGGGATTAATCATTCTGATCCCATTTATTCAACAGATGGTTCGAGTTGACTTACGTACTGTTGTACTCGATGTTCCAACTCAAGACTTGATCACTCGCGATAACGTCTCGGTTCGTGTGAATGCCGTGGTCTACTTTCGCGTGGTTGACCCACAAATGGCAATCAACAATATCGAAAGTTATAGCGATGCCACCAGTCAATTAGCGCAAACCACGCTGCGCTCTGTACTCGGGCAACATGAGTTGGATGAACTGCTCTCAGAACGAGAACGGCTAAACAAAGATCTACAAGCCATATTGGATCAACAAACCGACGATTGGGGTATCAAAATCGCCACCGTGGAAGTGAAACATGTTGATCTCAATGACAGTATGGTTCGAGCTTTAGCAAGACAAGCTGAAGCAGAGAGAAACCGCCGTGCCAAAGTTATCCATGCAACTGGTGAACTAGAAGCCTCAAGTAAGCTAAAAGAAGCCGCAGAAATGCTCAATGAGGCGCCCAACGCATTGCAACTTCGTTATATGCAGACCTTAACCGAAATCGCAAATGATAAGACCTCAACAATCGTCTTCCCAATCCCAATGAACTTAGTCGAAACCTTATCAACGCTGACAAAATCGGTCAAAGAGACCAGTTCAGCAGATAAGTAACAACAAAGGTCTAAGTTGCACTTAGACCTTTAATTTTTAGAAGCCGAGTTGTAGTGCCGTAAAGCAAGCGGCTACTTTATCAAACGCACAACTAGAGAACCTGGCGCGCGAATTGATTCAATATTATGGCTCAGTACCGTGCCAGCCGTTGGCGCATAGTAACGCGTTAGCTCATCACCAAAGTTGTCATATTGGATCGCGACCAACTGATCTTGCTCGACGGTATCCATCATGTTGACTTGCGGGATCACGAAACCTCCTACTTGCGCACGAATACTTGTGATCTCCTGCCCCTCTAGGCATGGTACAACCGCTTCAACATCACCTTCTAGTAACTCATGGCGTTTAAGTATATTGAAGATACCGTTAACGGTGCGATCGATCAGCGCCAACTCTGTGTAGCGTCCCATCCCTACTTCAATGGTAATACTTGGGATACCACTGGTGTTCCACACCGTCTCTAACACGCCAGCATCACCGGGATCATTAAGAATGACATCTGGATTCACCAAACGTGCCATCTCTAACGCTTGCTCCAAGCGAAAATCAGCAAACACATATAACGGATATATCGTACCGCTTGTCTGAGTATGCAGATCGATAGCAAAATCCGCATTTGGCTGCAGAAGATTGTGCCAAAGGTTGTGAATGTAGCGATTCGCTTCATTCCCGTTTGCATCCCCTGGGAAAAAACGGTTTAAGTTGCAAGGAGAAGCATCAGGGTCTGCCGAGAAAAAGTCACGGCTATGATTGAGCATACCAGTAAGGTTAATCATAGGTACGATAGTAACGGTACCCGCAAGATCTTTACCGACTAGCTCTCGCGCAACTTTCTGCGCAGCAAGAACACCGTTGTACTCGTCACCATGCACCCCCGCGGTGATCATAATACGCTTACCCGGTTTCTCACCTTTAAATACCATAACAGGTAGATGCTGCCATTGTGAAAGCGCATCGGTGGCAACACGGAACATAAATTTATGTTCACCTGCCGTTAGCTCAGCAACCTCTAAAGATTGAATTACACGATGACCTTGAATCACATCATCTAAATATTGTGTCGCCATGGATAGGGACTCTCCAAAACATTATTTGATCAATCCCATTATGGGAAACCACCAATAAAAAATGGCGAGATTTTACTCTCGCCATCTTCGAAACTAAGGCTTGTTACGAGAAGCCAAGTAATTGAGCTGCGATAACCGCAATACTTGCCATAACGAACAATAGCACCATAAAGCGCCAACAGAACTTCGCCCAATCACCCCAGTCGATACGACAAACACCTAGTGTTGCCATTAGAGGCGCAGATGTTGGTACGATTACGTTAGTAAAGCCATCGCCAAGTTGGAAAGCAAGTACCGCAACCTGACGTGTTACACCTGCGATATCCGATAACGGTGATAGCAAAGGCATGGTCAAGGCAGCTTGACCTGAACCTGACGTAACAAAGAAGTTGAACACAGACTGGAACACATACATCAACCAAGCTGATGCCACCGCTGGCAAACCACTTAGCATCCCACCCGCACTGTTTAGGATAGAGTTCAGTACACTTGGTTCTTCTGAAGAACCACCGCCTAGCAACAACAATACACCTTTGGCACAACCGACCAAAAGCGCAGGTGCAAGCATAATACTCGCCCCTTCTTTAAACGCAGCCGCTGCTTCATTCAGTGTCATACCATTAAGACGGAAGATCGAACCGATGATCGCAACCACGAAGCCCATAGTAAAGAACTGCGAGGCGATTTCAGGAATGTACCAAGCATGCATTACCACGCCCCATACAACCCATGCCGTTGCCGCTGTTACTGTTAGGATCACCAGTGTATCACCCAGTCCCCAACGAGAATCAGTCTGAGACACCTCTTGCTGATGGAAGTAAGCATCTGTGCGACGGCTGTAAGAGAGTTTTGGGTTGGCCTTGATGCGCGCAGCATACGCCATAGTGAATGCGATACCCACAATAGTGAAGATAGCCCAAAGTACCATGCGAACAGTCATACCAGAAAGAACTGGCACACCAGCAATACCTTGTGCAATCGCGACTGAGAACGGGTTCATCCATGACGTGGCGAAACCGATTTGGGTTGCGATATAAGTTACCATAACGGTCGTAATGCCATCGTAACCAAGACGCACCATCAGAGGCGCGATAATAATCGCAAATGCAACCGCTTCTTCACCCATACCAAATACTGCACCACCGAGTGAGAACAGCAAAAACAGGACAGGGATAAAGAGTGATTCGTTGCCTTTGGTTTTATCGATTAGACGTAAAATACCATTGTCGATCGTGCCAGTGCGCATCACCACACCAAATGCACCACCAATGACGAGCATGAACATGATCACGCCAATGGCACTGCCCCATTTAGAACCCGATGTCAGGCCTTCAAATGGGAAGTTCATTAGACCAATGCCGCCGCCAGATGCAAATAGACTTACCGTATTGTAAACCAGTTCGCCTTTCTCATCTGTCGCGTAAGCAAAAGAGTTAGGGTCAATAACTGTTCGTGTCTTTTCAGCACCATCGACCATGTATGTCACCTGCTGGCTATCAAAAGAACCTGCAGGGATTAAGTAAGTAAGAATCGCAGCAAAGATACCAACAAAGAAGATTAAAATAAGGGTATCTGGCATTTGCCAAGATTTCTTCGTTACAGCCGAATCCGATGGCTGTGCATGAGTGTGAGACATAACCTTTTTCACGCTTGAATTTAAAGAACGTGGAATATCGCAAATTATAGAATAAAAAGTCAATATTTTAGTCAATAATGGACTATAAATTCACTATTGCTACATATTGACATTATTAATTGTTCAGCATTCGTTTTATATTAGTTAATTTTACTGACAGACGAATAATAGAAGTAACATTTTTGTTACGCCTGTTTTTTCTCTGTTTTCCCTCATCATTACGGGTAAATTCGCAAGTACCAAGCCACTCTCAATAAGTGACTTGGCACCACTAAAAGGTTATGAAGCAACTAACGTAGCTTTTGCTTTCTTGGGTAAGCAAAACGTTTGATGTAAAGCTTGTATTGACGTCTGATACTCTCCGTCCCTAACCACAAACTGTACATTCACATTTCGCATTGAGGAATGAACAGCGATGGGCGTCACACCATTTTCAACTAGAGACAAAATACCTTTCGTCAGTGTCCTGTTTGTATCAATTTGCGAGCCAATCACTGAGATAAGAGCTACCATGCGCCCTGTGATTGATGCGCTTGGATAGCGTTTTTCAGCACGATATAGAACTCGCTTAAGAACCTCTTCGCTTCCACCCAAATAATAGGTTATCGAATTCGCGTTCATCTCTTTACCAATCAAGCTAACCCGAGTTTCAGCGATAATCTGCATTAAGTCGTAGCTGACATTATCCACCTGCCCCACCATGGCTTGATCAAAGAGATGCAAAGCGAACACCTTTTCTTTACCAGCGATGATTTCGATCTTATCTGTTTCGGGGCTGTAATCTGATGAGATCAATGTTCCTTCATGCTCAGGTTCGAAGGTATTCTTAATCTGCAACTGAATACCGCTTTTTCTCAGCCCTGCAGCAGCATTAGGGTGAATGGCTTCCATACCTAAACTCGCCAATTGATCCGCCACGTCATAGTTAGTGCGCCCAATTGGTAGAACATCATTGGTTCCAACAATACGAGGGTCAGCAGAACTGAGGTGATACTCTTTATGGATGATGGCAAGGTCAGCCTGCGTGATCGAGGCAATTCGACTAAAGGTCATTTCACTGTAGCCACGATCATATGTTTTCATCAGGCCATCTTTGGTATAGGCGTAACCTGTCACAATGGGCAGCTCTTTGGTCACGTCAATGCTTTCAAAAGCCTGTTCAATCGTTTCATCGAGTGTTAAAGGCTGCTGGCAATCCCAACCTGAAAGGTCAACAAACTTGGCGTTTATCCCCAGAGTTTTAAGTTTTAACGCCGTATTATAAGCACTGTGCACTTCACCTATTGAAGATAAGAACTCACGGATCTGGGGTAAATAATGGCGCAAAGAAAACTGACCGTAACGACAAGTATCTAAGATGTTACTGATACAGTTCTTCGCTTCAGCAATACGAGTGCGAATATACTTATCCGCCCTCATGCGACTCATAGGGTCAGCAAAAATGTTCTCGTTAACCAACAGCATTTGTCGCTCGACTTGTGCAAGTGCTTCACCCCACGTGTCATCACGTTTGGCAATAAGTTGATAAACGCCGGGGTGATTGTTTTTCTTATTCTCGAGCAAAACGTCGGTCATCCCGCCATAAGCCGATACAACAAATACGCGATTATATGGTTGAGAGGGTCGAAGAATAATGTTGTCTAGGACTGCATCAAATGCAGACATAGAGGTACCGCCGATTTTTTCTACGGTATAGTTCATGGACTGTCCTTAGTCGATTAGTGAGGCTGAGTTAAATAAACAAAGGGGCTTATTCGCCCCAATGATGATAATCAAGATTGATGAGACAACGTTTTAATCAACTAGCGGATAGACCCCGTTTTCATCGTGTACTTCTGCCCCAGTAATCGGCGGATTAAATACACACGCCATTACCATCGGCGCGTCTTTATAAGCACGTAAATAATGTTCATCGTGTTTATCGAGAATATATAGCGTACCCGGTTTAATGGGATAAGTTTCACCACCGACCACTTCAATCTCACCTTCACCACTCATGCAGTAGACAGACTCTAAGTGATTCTGATAATGAATGTGTGTCTCCGTGTTTTCAAAAATCGTCGTAATATGGAATGAGAAACCCATATTGTCGTCTTTTAAAAGCATGCGGACACTTTCCCAAGTCTGTGCAGTCACGCGGCGCTCGCTATTACGACATTCCTCTAGCGTTCTAACTATCATGATAATTCCTTGTTTATGATGCTTTCTTAAAAAGTTTTTCAGCGGTCGCTTCGACGGCTTGGGCAAAAATCGACAAGCCTTGATCCAATTCTGCTTCGGTGATGGTCAATGGGCAGAAAAACTTCACGACTTCGTCATTGGGACCCGCCGTTTCGATGACCATGCCTTTTTCAAAACACACACGACTGATATCACTCGCGATCGCGCCATTTTGACATTCAATACCTATCATCATTCCGCGACCTTTTAGCCCAACAAAGAGCTCAGGGTAACGCTTCACCTGCTGTTCAATTTTCTGACTTACTCGTGCTGAGCAATTAGCAATATGTGTTTCAAGCGCATCCGTTGACCAATACAACTCAAGCGCTGCCGCTGCCGTAACAAAAGCATGGTTGTTGCCACGGAACGTACCGTTGTGTTCACCGGGCTTCCAAACATCAAGTTCAGGTTTCAACAGAACCACAGCCATAGGCAAACCATAACCACCGATTGACTTAGACAGCGTTACGATATCTGGTTGAATGCCGGCAGGTTCGAAACTGAAAAATGTTCCAGTTCGACCACATCCAGCCTGAATATCATCGACAATCATCAAAATGTCGTTGGCTTTGCAGATTTTGCTCAACCGTTGAAGCCATTGATTTGAAGCAACATTCAATCCGCCTTCACCTTGAACGGTTTCAAGCAATACTGCCGCAGGTTTATCAAAGCCTGCAGAGTTATCATTGAGCATGGTTTCAAACAGCCCGAGGCCATCAACACCAGCATAACCTTCATAAGGAATACGAGTAATTCCAGAAAGGCTGCCTTCGGGAGCGCCTTGGCGGTGATGTTTGTTCCCAGTCGCCGCTAAAGCGCCAGATGTACAACCATGAAATCCATTGGTAAAGGCGACAACACTACTGCGCCCTTTCACTTTCTTCGCTAACTTAAGCGCAGCTTCGACGGCATTTGTTCCAGTCGGTCCCGTAAACTGCACTTTGTAATTGAGATTTCTTGGTTCCAAAATAACCCGTTGCAACACCTGCAAAAAGTGTGCTTTTGCTTCGGAGTGCATATCGAGACCATGAGTAATCCCATCTGCTGCGATGTAATCAATTAGCGCTTGCTTGAGTTGAGCGTTGTTGTGCCCATAGTTCAATGAGCCTGCACCAGCAAGGAAGTCTAAGTAACGCTCACCTTGATCGGTTTCTAGCCAACAACCTTGAGCTTTTTTGAAAACCACGGGAAAACTATTCGAGTACGAACGAACTTTTGATTCTTGCTTGTTAAAAATGTCCATATTAAGACCGTGTCTATCCTATAAATTTGGGGGAATCACTTGGTGGGAATACGATAAAGGTATTCAGTATCGTGCTTACCGTTGAAATGAGCGTCTTGCTCCAAAAAGATGCTAGTCTTACCAAACCCACCTTGCTGCGCATCGAATCTCTTGAAAAGAGCCCACGACGCATGGTTCGCTTTGGTAATCGTTGTTTCAATCGCAGATATATGTTGCAGGCTATCTCTTTTTAACAAAGTTTTGAGCATCTTGAGAGCCAGTCCATGACCACGAAAGTCAGGAGCAACGGCGACTTGCCACACAAACAGGACATCCTCTTCGGTTGGCTTGGTATAAGCAGAAATAAAACCGGCGACTTGACCATTTTGTTCAACGAGGATACAGGTCGAACTAAAATGAGTCGCTTGGAGAAAGTTGCAGTAAGAGGAGTTGATATCCAGTGGCGGACAAGCCGCAATCAAACTAAAAATATCGTCACCGTCGGTAATTTTGGGCTGACGAAAAAGCCACTTTCCACTTAATTTGGTCGCACCATCCTCTGCAGCCAAATAAGGTTCTGATGTAATCATGTTAGAAACTTTCCTTAGAGCTCTAATCAAAATTCATCTTATTATGAGCATTTATCAGCGACAAAGATCAACCCATTGCTTAGATAACCACACTTTATGTGACAAAGATCTCATAATCTTACGCAACATTCATTAGAGTTCTAACATAAATTGGATATTACTGAGTAATAACGAGCTAAAAGGTTGGTAAGTTAACGTCAAACTTACCGGGCAAGTGGTTGTGAAAGGTAAAATTCGTTAGCGATTTACATTTTTAACTTCTCGATTCTCGCGTCAATGACGATTTCCACATATTGAATTCATTAAGTCCGATTTATAAAACAAACAGCAATCGTTTACATCAACAATAGCAAAAACAATGATTCCAGCTTTGATGATAAAACTAATTATTAATTCTAGATAACAGTGAACCAAAGCACATTTTTAACTAATATATTAGCAAAGCATGTCGCAATAATACCAATTTCCTCTAACCTATTAGCGCTATATTATCCCTAACGTAGCTGATTAATTTTATAAAATAATAATTTTGTTAATTTAGGTTGGCTCTTATGAGTACGCGTCATACTCGTTATAACAAAGAGATAGATGTTTTACATGAAATCTCTTATTTGTTAGGACGAGCAAAATCAAACTCAGACATGTATCGAATTGCTGTAGAACAGTCGATCAAGAATTTAAATATAGACCGAATCGCTATATTTCTGATCACAGGTCCCGACAGCGTCCAAGGTACCTACGGTACAGATATAGAAGGTAATGTTGTGGATGAAAGTTGGTTTACATCCACCATCGAAGAACATGTTTTCGCGTCCAAAATGATTCAGGAACGTACCTTTATCAGTTTTCAACACCACACCTCTTTATTACACAATTTTGCCAACGTTGGCATGGGTTGGAATGGATACGTAACGCTTTGGGATGGCAATGAAGCTATTGGTTGGATTGCATGTGATAACTTACTCACTTCACTACCACTCAAACCCTCCCAAGTTAATATACTCAAGATGCTTGGGTTTATTGTTTCCCAAAGTATTGTTAGGCGTAAATATCAAGGTCAGCTTATCGCTGCAAACAATGAACTAGAGATTAAGAATCGCGAGTTAAAATATTTGACCTCTAAGTTAGAGCAACTGGTATTCATCGACCCATTAACACAGATTGCAAATAGGCGCGCCCTAAAGAGATATCTCGATGACATATATAAAGATGAGATAAGTCGCCACTTATCGCTCTCTATTCTTATGCTTGATATCGACAATTTTAAGTCAATCAACGATAAACTCGGACATTTGGAAGGTGACCAATGTTTGCAATCTGTCGCTAGGCATTTACAACAAACTGTCACTGAGAGTAATTTTATTTTTGCACGCTATGGCGGTGAAGAGTTTACGCTCGCGTTTGTCGGAATAAGCAAAGAAAAACTGACTCAAATCGCTGAAGAAATCTTGCGCGACATCCGTACGCTTAAGATTTCCCACCCTCATAGTCAGTTGGAAAATATGCTAACAGTCAGTATTGGCGGGGTCATTGTCTCTTCAATTGAAGGGAGCAACTATATCGAACTTATTCAAACGGCAGATAGAGCTCTGTATCGCGCTAAGAGCCAAGGAAAAGATCAAGCGATCATTGAGTCATACTCTAAGGAGCAATGCGCTTAAAACGCCTTACAGCCGCAGATATACAAAGCTCAGCCCGATTAACATCGGGCTTTTTTAGTTTGGTAATAAAAGAAAAGCCCTTTCCATACGGAAAGGGCTTCGACTTATTTCCCAAAAATGAGTAGATTTTTATAGCAGTTCTACTGACTGCTGAGCAATAACGAACTCTTCGTTTGTTGGAATAACAACAGCAATTGCATTAAGCATTTCTGATTTACCAATTACACCAGCATTGCCGAAGCGTGCGTCTTCGTTGCCCTTTTCATCTTCAACAAAACCTAGAAGTTTAAGGTTCTTCAAGATTTCGCGACGAATTGGAAGTGCGTTCTCACCGATACCACCAGTAAAGATAACTGCATCCAGCTTGCTTAGTGGGATTAGGTAAGAACCAATGTATTTCGCAACACGGTAAGTAAACACTTCAAACGCAAGTTTTGCGCCTTCATGGCCATTTTCCATTGCCTCTAGTACGCCGCGAGCGTCAGAAGTTAGACCAGATACACCTAGGAAACCAGATTTCTTGTTAAGTGCGTCAAACACTTGCTCTTGGCTCCAGCCTTTCTTCAACAAGAACTCAATGATGCCTGGGTCTAAGTCACCACAACGTGTGCCCATCATTAGACCAGAAAGCGGAGTAAAGCCCATAGAGGTATCCACTGACTCACCGTTTTCAATTGCACATACTGATGCGCCGTTGCCAAGGTGAACAGAAATGAAGCTTGCTTCTTCTACTGGTTTGTTAAGCATCTTCGCAGCTTCACGGCTTACAAAGTAGTGGCTAGTACCGTGGAAACCGTAACGACGGATGCCATAGTCAGTGTAAAGCTCATTAGAGATTGCACCAGTAAACGCCTTCTTAGGCATTGATTGGTGGAATGCTGTGTCGAAAACAGCAAACTGAGGTAGGCTTGGGAAAGCTACCATAGCTGCTTTAATACCTTTCGCGCCTGCAGGGTTGTGGAGCGGTGCTAGATCAGAAAGGCTCTCGATTTCAGTTAGTACTTTATCGTCGATGCGAACGGTAGAAGTGAACTTCTCGCCGCCGTGTACGATGCGGTGACCCACAGCAACCAAATCCGAAGTGAATCCTAGAGATTCAATTAGGTCCACAATGCGGTTAATCGCATGTTGGTGATGATTGTCGGGAGCAGAGATTGCCTCTTCGGTTTTCTCACCATTGTACTTCCAGCTTATGACTGCTTCCGGCAATCCAAAGCACTCACCTAAACCGCTAACAATCGCGTCGCCAGTTTGCGAATCGATTACAGCAAATTTTAATGAAGAACTACCTGAGTTAATCACCAATACAAACGAATTAGACATGTGGTACGTATCCTGTTTCATACTTATTATCGAAGCTTTCGCTCCATTGTGTATTGAGTTTAATTATTCAAATTTTTTTTGAATCTTTCAACTTTGTTTTAATTTTTAGACCAAGAGAAACGTTTGTTTGTTGATCTAAAGCAATATTCGATTTTTTTCATGGCGGGAAATTAATCAAAATGGTAACTCTATCAAGATAATGAAGATTCGTTTCTCTTTTCTTTATCCCTCTAGATGTTACTCTGCAGCCCGCGAAACATAAAGCGTTGCACAAAATATGTGTTGTTGTTGAAGTCTTTTCAACGCGTTACATAACGCAATTGATAGCAAAAATCTCCAACTTAGATGCCATATTCTAAAAAATTTTAATGTTTCTGACCCAATCCTCTTTCAAACATAGGCAAATTTGGCTCAGATGGTTAAGATATCGATAGGTTTATAGTGAGAATGAACAAATGAACATTGGTGAAATTGCGACACTGACAGGTCTTTCTAGCAAGTCGATTCGTCTCTACGAAGATAAAGGGATTATTACCCCTCCTCATCGAAGCGCTTCAGGCTATCGAGAGTATTCGACGCAGCACCTCCAAGAACTCAATCTTGTATCACGCGCTAAGAACGCAGGTTTCTCGTTGGCAGAATGTAAAGAATTCGTCCAACTCGCCCACAATCCAGAACGTAAAAGCAGCGAAGTGAAGGCGAAAGCACAAGAAAAATTGCATGAGGTTGAAATCAAGATCAAGCAACTACAAGAAATTGAACGTCAGCTTAAGCAATGGATTCATGCCTGTCCTGGCGACTCTAATAGCCAATGTCCGATTATTGAAGATCTCACCAAGTAGCAGCAGACAAAAATAAAGCCTTCGTCAAGGAAGGCTTTGTCTCAGAGGTTAGTAGTAAGTACACATTCGCTTGCCATCCATTTCAATAATATTGAATGGCGTTTCATAAATACTTTCTAACACGTCTGCTTGGATGACACTTGCAACATCCCCTTGCGCGACAACTTTACCTTTCTTGAGTGCGATAATTTTGTCGGAATAGCACGCCGCAAAGTTGATATCGTGAATCACCACCACAACGGCTTTGTTCATCTCCCGCGCTAAACGCCCTACGTTTCGCATGATCTGAAGTGAATGTTTAATATCGAGGTTGTTTAGTGGCTCATCAAGGAATACATAATCCGTGTCCTGAGCAATTACCATGGCAATAAACGCCAACTGACGCTGCCCCCCACTCAACTCATCTAAGTATTTGTCCTGAATTGCCACCAGATCTAGGTACTCAATTGCCTGATTGATCACATCTTGATCCGAGGATGTAAGCTTACCTTGGCTGTATGGGAAACGACCAAACGCAATCATTTCTCTCACGGTAAAACGCATCGTGATCGAGTTTGCTTGACGCAACACTGCCAGTCGCTTTGCTAACTCTTTAGTATCCCACTCTGCAATTTCTTTACAGTCAATATAGACTTGCCCCTCGTCTTTGCTCACTAAACGACTTGCCATCGACAGCAGCGTACTTTTTCCAGCGCCATTTGGACCAATAATTGAAGTCACCTTGCCTTTTTCAAACTCGGCACTCGCTTGTTTTACCACAGCAGTTTGACCAAAAAGCTTGGTCAATTTCTCTAGTTTTATCATATTGATCCTAAACGATTTTGTTTCTAAGCAGCATGGATAAGAAATAGATGCCGCCGATAAAATTAATCACCACACTCAGCGTGGTCGAAAAGCCAAACACATTCTCAACCACCCATTGCCCCGCCAATAGAGAGGCCACTGAAATAAGCGAAACCCCGAGTAGCAAGACTCGATGCTGATAACTGCGCAGCATTTCTCTAGCTAAGTTTGTCACTAAAAGGCCGAAGAACATGATAGGGCCGACTAAGGCGGTTGAAATGGCAATTAAACAAGCAGAGAGCACTAACACTTGCATGGTGACTTTCTTTACATCAATGCCAAGGCTGGTCGCATTATCTTTGTCGAGCCAAAAGACATCCAATATACGATTTAGCTTAAACAGGCATGCGCTAATCAAAATAAGTAACGGCGCACACAGGTAAACCAACTCAACCTTTATATTGTTGAAGCTAGCAAACATACTTTGCTGTAACGCGGCAAAGTCGTTCGGGTCCATCACCATGGTCAAAAACGACGAAATACTGCCAAATAGCTGACCTAAAATGACACCCAACAGCAATAGCACCATTAAGTTCGGCGTATTGCTCTTAAAATAAAAACTAAACAGTAGCATCGAAAATGCCAACATCACGACAACCGAAAGAGAGAAATTCAGGTAGTCGTTCAAGACGTAACTACTTAGTCCACCAAATGCGACAACCACAATTGTCTGAGTGAACATATACAGCGCGTCAAATCCCATAATGCTTGGGGTGAGAATTCGGTTATTGGTGATGGTTTGGAATGCAAGCGCAGACTGCCCGATTGCCACACCAGCCAAAATCATCGCCATCACCTTAGGCACGCGGCGAGAAAGAAAGTACTGATAGTTATCTGCGTTCAAGCCTACGCCAATAAAGAGTGCGGCGAATACGCTCGCAACTACGCCTAGCAGCATTAATTTGGTTCTATCCTGCATTCTTTTGCCCTCGCAGAATAAAGAACACAAACACACTGCCACCTAAGATACTAATAATCATCGAAATAGGTATTTCATACGGGAAGATAATCACACGCCCAGCTAAATCGCAGCAAAGTACGATTAACGCACCAAGTACCGCGGTTAACGGAATATTCCGGCGTAAGTTATCTCCAAAAAATTGACTGACAAGGTTTGGAACGATAAGGCCAAGGAAAGGCAGTTGCCCAACAATCATTACAACACTAGCTGCCATAATAGACACGAGCATCACGCCAATTACGATCACTTGTTGATAGTTAAGCCCCAAGTTTGTCGCGAAGTCTTTGCCAAGCCCAACCGCAGAAATACGAGTGGCATACAGATAGCTAAAAATGGCAATCGGAATGGCGATGTAGAGCAACTCATAGTCACCCTGTAATAAGTTGGCGAAATTAGCAACCGTCCAGCCAGAAAGGTTTTGTAGCGCGTCATACTTATAGGCAATAAACGTCGCTAACGAGTCGACCACATTGCCAAAAATAATGCCGATCAAAGGAACAAAGATGGCGTTTTTAAATTGAATACGATTGATAAACTGGACGAACAACAAGGTTCCCAATACGGATATTAAGAAAATCAGCCAAATTTGCTGCGCTCCGAAGAGAACTAAACTCAGAATATAACCGAGCATCGCGCATTCAATGGTGCCCGAAGTCGAAGGTGCGGCAAATCGGTTTTGACTGATCTGCTGCATAATCAAACCGGCGATGCTTAAGCCTGCCCCCGCAAGAAGCACAGCAATCAGCCTCGGTATACGACTGGTAAACATTAAGTGCCAACTGTTCGCGTCACCTGCGATTAGCGCTGCTAGGCTTAAATCGCTTACACCAACAAATAGCGAGCCGATACTGAGTAAAATCAGTATTGGGAGTAACTTCTTCAAAACATGCCTCTAACGTCAAAAAGCCCAAACAACGTTCGTTGCTTGGGCAAAAAAACCGAACTTATTCTTTATTGCGCCATTGATGACTTAACATCACTGATCATCTGTTCTGTTGCTTGAATTCCTGAAATGGCTAAGTACCAAGCACTAATATCTAAGTAAGCCATTTGATTGTTCTGATAAGCTTTAGTCGCTTTGACTAAATCATTTTCAAAATCTCGTTCTACAGTACTCTTACCTTTGTTCGTCAAACGGTCTTTATCAATAATCAGCAAGGTCTGTGGGTTTACTTCGCGGATAAACTCATACGAAACTAAATCACCATGAGTCTTCGCTTTAATGTTTTTTGCCGTCTGTTGGAAACCGAAATCTTGATAGATTGATGAGAAACGAGAATCAGGGCCAAACGCAGTAATATTGCCACCCGAGCTCATCACCGTTAGAGCATCCACATTGTGGTTTTGGTTGTAATCGCGAATCGCTTTAAACTCGGTGTCCAGCTGGGCGATTTTATGCTCAACCAACTCTTGTTTTTCGAACACTTGACCTAGATTGCGCCACTGCTGCTGCGTACTTTGCCAGTAGCCTTTTTTATCATCTGCGGCAAATACGATGGTTGGGGCAATTTTCGACAACTCGCCATATTGTTTGGCCGCGCGTGAACCAACAATAATCAAGTCAGGCTTTTGCATGTAGATCGTTTCAAAGTCAGGCTCAGATAAGCTGCCTGCAGAAACAAACTTATAGTCTCGGTACTGAGCTAGGTAATCTGGAAACATGCTAACTGTCGATACAGCGACAGGTTCAACCCCCAAAGTAACGGCAGCGTCTAAGGCGCCTAAACCAATCACCACGACTCTTTCTGGGTTTGTTTCTACTTTTGTTGTTCCCTGCTGATGTTTGATTTCAATCATTTCTGCCTGTACAGAAAATGCTGCTAACCCCGTCATCAATGCCAAAACCGATGCTTTCATACCTGACTCCACAATTACTAATGCAATGCATTATCATTTAGATTTAAATTGAAGTCATCTCGCATTTACGTTTTTTACATTCGTAAACAGAAATTGAGAATAGAGATAAGAAAGTGGCACAGAATGGTTGCGCGCTCGAGGACAAACTGAGCATAAAAAAACACCGATGTGGGTCATCGGTGCTTGGAACAGATCGTTAGGTTAACCCTGATGAACTAAAAGAAGTCGATGCTACCACGACCATTTTCATTCTTTTTCTTCGGTTGTTTGTCTGCCACTGAATCGGCGCCTTTAGCGGCTTTTTTGGATTTCGCCGACTTATTTGCTTTACTGGTCGATTTGTTCTTTTTAGCGGCTGGCTTTTGCTGTGCCTTTTTCGCCGGTTTCGGCTCTGGTTGGCGTTCTACCACTTCAGACTCAGTCACTGGAGCATCACAGACGACAACGTAATACTCTTGGTTGAACTCAAAAAAATCGCCATCGTACATTTTGCGTCTTTTGCGCGTTTCAAGCTCACCGTTAACCGCAACATAGCCTTCGGCAATTAGGTGTTTAGCTTCACCACCACCACCAACTAAGTTGGCAATCTTAAATACTTTATAGAGCTCGATTGGTTGTGAAGAGACATCAATACCGATCGCTTCTATTTCTATCTCTTCACCTTGATCATCCCATTCTTGAGATTGGTTGTAGTCCGACATGATCTCACCTCAAATTGAAAACGTCGAGTCTGCCTTGGATTTGCGTTTCACTCAAGCAGTTTACGCTGAGAAAACCTTGAAGATAATAAAGTGATATATATTAATAATTAACAGACAAATAATTAATAAAATAACTTATTTATTCATTTAGCAAATAGATGGCGTGTTTTAAACATAATTAGATAGCATATCTCGCTTAATTGATGTAAAACTAGACACTTATGTATTGTAAGTTAATGCCTAATCGCAGATAGATCCTAACTAAAGCTATAGTATTGGTTTTTTAAATGTCTAAATGTAGTACCAATCGCCACCCACAACGTCAGTACGATATAAACGATATTCTGCCGGTGCCCTATCATGACAGTTCTGCTCTGAACGCAGCACAGCCGCTTTCCGGTCTTCAGCTCGATATACTGATGAATAGCCACTTTAAATATCTATTTAGTGTACTTAAAGACGGTTTGTTCTACATGACGATGAACCGAGAGGTTTTCTTCTACAATCCCTCTTTCTATCAAAACTATGGCATTAATACGGGCAAAATCGACTTAGCACGTTGGTTAGCTAAAGTGCATCCATGTGATCGTAAAAACATCACCGAGCGCATGGCTCAGCATCAATTCGTCGAAGATGAACTTGTCAGTGTACAATATCGTGTCATGGATAACCTGGGAAACTACGTTTGGATCGAGGCCAAAGGTATCACCAAGCACATAGATGGCCGACGATTTATGATTGGCTATCACCGCGACATCTCAACAACCAAGCAAATGGAAAGTCATTTGCACAAAGCGGCGTACCAAGATAATGCCTCGGGCTTATCCAATGCACAAAAGTTGGCGATTGATATTGAAGAAATCAGTGACAACAGTAAGCAGAATTACTCATTGATTTACGTCCATCTTGAAGATATTCGCAATTATCTTTCACTCTATGGCACGCAAACCTTAAAAGATCTGATGGCACATTTGCTCGAGGCTCTGCAGGCGCTGCCTGATCATTTTATCGATATCTATCGAATCCGCTCAGATGATTTTGTCATACTGGTTGAAGGCTCATACAGCGCGCAACATCTAGAGGTACTTGGGCGACGCATACTGCAAACTTATAAAGAATCAATTGTCGCCAGTGGGTCTCTCTGGGGTAATGATATTAGTGTCGGTATCTATCCCAACTTCTATCCAAACCAACCCAGTGAAGAGATCATCAAAGTTGCGTCTCGCACTTGTCAATTTGCGCGTTTGAAACAGCAAAGTAAGTTGGCGATCTACCATGAGAAAACGCAACAAAAAGTGAATCGTCATTTTTATATTGAACGAGAGCTCTCATGGGCGATTAAGAATGACAAGCTATCGGTAAAGTTTCAGCCTATTGTTGATGCTCAAGCTCTACAAATTACCAGCTTTGAAACCTTGGTTCGCTGGAAAGATGAGCACCTTGGTCAGATTTTTCCCGATGAATTTATCCCTATTGCAGAAAAGAAAGGCCTAATTGTCGATCTTGGCTATTTTGTATTCGATCAGGCTTGTCGCTTTGTTCAGCGATATGAAGAGCTACATAATCGCAAGATACGCATCAACATCAACGTATCTGTGTTGCAATTGCTGAATAGTCAGTTTCCTGAACAAGCAATATCCATCGCAGATAAGTATCAAATAGCGCCACAGCAAATTATTCTAGAGTTAACTGAAACCGTGATTCTAGATGGTAATAAGAGTGCCGTTTCGCAACTTTACCGTCTCAACGAACTGGGTTTTTGCCTCTCGTTAGATGACTTTGGTTCAGGCTACAGTTCGCTAAACAGTTTCTTTGATTTACCACTTAAGCAAATCAAAGTCGACAAAGCCATGGCGTGGCGTGCGTTAGAAAACCCTGCGACATTGGAATATCTCAAGTTTATTACCCAGTTGTGTCAATCGTACCATGTCGATGTCGTTATCGAGGGCGTTGAGTGCGCCAACATGCAGCACCGTTTCACTGAGATTGGCGTCAACTATTTGCAAGGCTACTGGTTCGGTAAACCTTTATCGATTGCCAGCGCATGCTTCACAACTCAGGTCTAGCCTAAGATAACGCCACCAGCTCTTGAGTGTAAGACGCTTGCGGCTGGCTAAACAGCTGTTGAGTTTCTCCTTGCTCGACAATTTCGCCATTACGCATCACGATAGTGTAGTGACATAATGACTTCACCACATGAAGATCGTGACGAATAAACAAATAGGTTAAACCGTACTTAGCCTGCAGTGATTTAAGCAACTCAAGAATTTGTGCTTGTACCGTTCTATCCAGCGATGACGTTGGTTCATCAAGTAAGATAAATTCTGGTTTGAGCACGAGCGCCCGCGCTATCGCAATGCGCTGCCGTTGACCGCCTGAGAACTCATTCGGATAACGAAAACGGGTTTGCGGATCTAAGTCCACTTCTTTCATCGCTTGAACAATAACGTCATCTATCGCTTGCTCACTCATATCTGTATGAACATGCAAACCCTCTCCAATCACTTGTGCAACCGACATTCGCGGGTTAAGTGCTGAGAATGGGTCCTGAAAAACCACCTGCATTTTACTGCGATACGGCAGCATTGCTTTGCGATCGAGGCCTTGCAACTCATTACCTTGATAACGAATAGAGCCGTCCGAGGTGACCAAACGCAAAATGGCCATCCCTGTCGTCGATTTGCCTGAACCACTCTCACCAACCAAACCAATAGAGTGCCCACGCTTTAGTTCAAAGCCCATATCAGTCACTGCTTTCACATGGGAAACCACCCGTTTGAATAAGCCACCAGTAATTGGGAACCACACTCTCAACTGCTCTACAGTGAGCAAGGATGGTGCGGTTGACTCTACTTCGACAGGTAAGCCTTTTGGATCAGAATCAATCAGTTGCTTAGTGTAAGGATGAGATGGCTGAGTGAATATTTGTTGGCACTCTCCGACTTCGAGCAGTTCCCCTTCGCACATTACCGCAACGCGGTCTGCAATGCGGCGAACAATACTCAGATCATGAGTGATGAACAGCATTGCCATGCCTAACTCTTGTTGCAGGGATTTCAACAAATCGAGTATTTGTGCTTGAACAGACACATCCAATGCTGTGGTTGGCTCATCCGCAATTAGCAGTTCCGGTTCATTGATAAGCGCCATCGCAATCATCACTCTCTGCCTCTCACCACCAGATAACTCGTGAGGATACGCGTCTATCTTGGCTTCTGGTTGGCGAATGCCTACTTTGCCTAACCATTCAATAGCAAGCGCTTTAGCTTTGCCTTGGCGAATACCGCGATGGATGCCGACAATTTCAACCAACTGCTTGCCAATTCGATGAAGCGGGTTGAGAGAGACCATCGGCTCTTGGAAGATCATGCCGATACGAGCGCCACGAATACCGCGTAACTGGCGCTCTGAGCATGAGAGAATATCAATCCCATCAAATTCGATTTTTCCGCCTAAGTAATGTGAAGAGCCTTTGGGTAAGAGCTTTAAGATAGAGTTCGCCGTAACTGACTTACCAGAGCCACTCTCACCGACAAGCGCCAGTGTCTCACCACGCTGGATTGACAGTGACACACCATAGGTCACTTGCTCTACTTGAGTTGCTCGACCAAACCCCACCGACAGCGAATCAATCGTTAAAATTTTCTCAGTCATGATTATCTTCCCTGTTGATGCGGATCGAATGCATCACGAACCGCTTCGCCAATAAACACGAGCAGAGTGAGCATCACAGACAATACAGCAAAGGCAGAGATACCCAGCCAAGGTGCTTGCAAATTAGCTTTACCTTGAGCGAGCAGTTCCCCAAGAGACGGAGATCCGGCTGGTAAGCCAAAACCAAGAAAATCCAACGACGTTAGAGTGGTCACGGATCCAGAGAGGATAAACGGCATCATAGTCAAAGAGGCAACCATCGCGTTAGGTAACATATGGCGTAGCATAATCCGGTTATCACTAACCCCCATCGCTTGCGCGGCACGCACATAATCAAAGTTACGGCACCGTAAAAACTCTGCTCGCACAATCCCCACTAAACTCATCCAACTAAACAGCACCATGATGCCGAGCAGCCACCAAAAGTTTGGCTCGACGAAGCTTGATAAAATAATCAGTAGGAAGAGTGTCGGCATACCCGACCAGACTTCTATAAAGCGCTGCCCGAACAGGTCAAGCCATCCACCATAATAACCTTGAGTCGCGCCGACAATAACTCCGATAACGCTCGAAACAATTGTCAGCACAAAACCAAACAGCACCGAAATACGAAACCCATAGATGATACGCGCCATGACATCGCGCCCTTTATCATCGGTGCCCAACCAGTTCACCGCGTCGGGTGCGGATGGCACAGAGCTCACAACATTGTAATTGATGGTGTCGTAGCTAAAGCGAATCAGTGGCCATACAATACTGCCCTGCTCTTCAATCAGTTCTATCACGTAAGGGTCGGTGTAATCGGCTTCTGTTTCAAACTCACCGCCAAACTCTGTCTCGGCATATTGATTAAAGATAGGTACATACCATTGCTGGTCATAGTGAACCAACAAAGGTTTATCATTGGCGATAAACTCAGCAAACAAACTGAGAATAAAAAGAATACTGAACACCCAAAGCGAGATTAGACCACGCTTATTTGCTCGAAAACGGTTCCAACGGGCTTGATTAAGTGGGTTACGCATCTTTGTTTTGTTAGCCATCAGCGCGCCTCAAAATCAATACGAGGGTCAACCCAAGTATAGGTTAAATCAGAGATAATACTGAGAACAAGCCCAAGTAACGTCATAATATAGAGTGAACTAAACACTACGGGGTAGTCACGCTGAATGGTCGATTCAAAACCAAGTAAACCAATCCCTTCTAACGAGAACATCACCTCAATTAACATTGATCCGGTAAAGAAAATACTGATAAACGCACTCGGGAAACCGGCAATAATTATCAGCATCGCATTACGAAAGACATGACGGTACAAAATGCTGCGCTCATCTAAGCCTTTGGCTCTCGCTGTCACCACATATTGTTTATTGATTTCATCGAGAAAGGAGTTTTTGGTTAACATACTTAACGTCGCAAAACCGCCAATCACCATGGCAAAAATAGGCAAAGCTAAGTGCCAAAAGTAGTCCAAAATCTGTTGATACCAAGTCATTTGATCAAAATTACTTGAAACCAACCCTCGCAAAGGAAACCAACTAAAGTAATTGCCACTGGCAAACAAAATAATCAGGATAATGGCAAATAAGAAACCGGGAATGGCATAGCCAACAATCACTAGCGCACTTGACCAAATATCAAATCGAGAGCCGTGATGAATCGCCTTCATAATGCCAAGAGGAATGGAGATCAGATAAATAATGAGCGTACTCCATAGCCCTAGAGAAATAGAAACTGGCAAACGCTCAACGATCAAGTCAATCACATTCCCCCCTTTAAAAAGGCTCTCGCCAAAATTAAAGGTGACGTAGTTCTTAAGCATATCAAAGTAACGTTGATGTAATGGTTTATCAAAACCAAACTGCTTTTTAATCTCTTCAACCACTTCGGGGTCAAGACCTCGTGACCCTTTATAGCCCGTCGCTGATGCTTGATCAGAAAGATCAAGGTCAACTTCGCTACCGCCACCAGCAAAACGTTCCATAATCCCAGACGATTGCCCCTCTATTTGTGCAATAGCCTGTTCCACCGGACCACCCGGGGCAATTTGAATAATGAAGAAATTGATGGTGATAATTGCCCACAAAGTGGGGATCACCAACAACAAGCGACGAAATATATAAGCAGCCATTTATCCCTCTTTAACGGCGTTTTTCTGGCAGTAATTTGCTCTTATCTTGTGAGATCCACCAAGTATCAATCCCTAAATCATACTTGGGCATCACATCCGGACGTTCAAACTTATCCCACATCGCGACACGATAGGTACTGATATGCCATTGAGGGATAATGTAGAAATTCCACTGCAACACGCGATCTAACGCTCGCCCTAACGCCAGCAATTTTTCCGGCTCTTGTTGAGCTTGAAGAATTTGCTCAGTGAGGGCATCGACTACTGGCGATTCAACGCCTGCAGTGTTGTAAGAGGAATCAATATATTTGGAGTTCCACGCAATCAACAAGTTAGGACTTGGGTATGGGTTCGCAGAAAATGGCCAAGACACCATATCGAAATCGCGATCACGCAGTCGTTTAATAAACTGGGTCGTATCAATCGAGCGAATCTTCATGTCAATTCCCATCCGCTTTAAGTTCTTCTGCATCGGAATCGCAATCCGCTCTGTCGTCGGGCTGTACAAAAGAAACTCAAACGTCAACGGCTCACCCGTTTGAACATTCGTCATCACTTTGTTTCTTAGCTCCCAGCCCGCTTCTTTAAGTAACTTAAAAGCAATTCGCATTTGGCTGCGAATCCTTCCAGAACCATCGGTCACTGGCGGCTGATATTCTTGAGTAAATACTCGCGCGGGGATCTGATCTTTATAAGCATTTAAAATCTCAAGCTCTTGCTCGGAGGGTAAGCCTGCCGCCTCATAATCGGTATTTTGGAAGAAACTACGCGTACGTGAATACTGCCCATAAAACATATTGGCATTCATCCATTCAAAATCCATTGCGTAATTGAGTGCTTCACGTACTTTGGCATCTTTGAACACCTCTCGCTGAGTGTTAAACACAAAAGCGGCCGTGCTCTCTGGCTTATGATGCGGAATTTCTTGCTTAACGATAAAGCCTTTATCAAAGTTCTGACCTGTGTATGAATTCGCCCAAAACTTCGCCGAGGTTTCTAAACGAAAATCAAACTCACCAGCTTTAAATGCTTCAAGCATTACGGTGTCATCGCGATAATAGTCGTACTGAACCTGCTGGAAGTTGTAACGCCCCACGTTGACGGGCAAATCTTTCGCCCAGTAATCTTCAATCAGTGAGTAGGTGACACTTTGCCCCGACTTAAAGTCAGAAATTTTATAGGCTGAGCTTCCGACCGGAGGCTGGGATAATGGCTCAGAGAAGTTTTTATCTTGCCAGAAGTGTTTGGGTAAAACTCGGGTCGACTGGGCGAAACTGAACAGCTTTTCGCGATTTGGTTTTGCCATTTCGATACGTACAACTAAATCGCTCTTGGCAGTTACTGACTTGATATCTTCATAGTACACACGGTACTGAGGCACCCCTTCCGACATAAATTTATCAAAGGTAAATGCGACATCATGGGCAGTAATCGGCACTCCATCATGAAAACGTGCGTTAGGATTAATATCAATTTCTAGCCAAGTATAGTCATCAGAATAGCGAACTTTTTCTGCGATCAATGGGTAATACGCGTCGATTTCATCGCTTGGGCTAAACATCAGCGTATCGTACAACTCTCCGGTACCACGCGCTGCCACGCCTCGGGAAGCAAAACGATTAAAATTATCGTATGTCCCTACCACGCCGTAAGTGATTTTACCGAACTTCGGAGCTTGAGGATTAACGTAATCAAAATGGGTGAAATTATCAGGATATTTTGCGGTGCCGAAACCGACGAGAGAGGTGCTTTCAATTACAGCGGCAAAGGCTGTTGAACTAACAAGCGTCAGTACGCTTCCTATTACTAGGCGTTGAAACTTCCCCATGGCTACTCCCTTAGCGTTTTATAATTCAATTACTTGAGTAAGTATATACTGAAATTTCTATTCCAACCTAAATCATACTTACCTATTTTGTTACTCTTTGTAGCCTATCCAAGGTCATAGAGAGTCTATCAACACTCCACTATGACCAAGCAGCTTTGCATTACAGCATTTCTTTGGCGACAAGTTGAAGCAGAAACGTCTCGCGCTCAATGCTCATTCCTTTCTTCGGGCTCTCTGCCATCGTCTTTTCATTGTGCGCAATTGCTTCATGAATATTTAACCAGACCGGCTTCATACCATTCTTTATTTCATAATCTTCGTAAGCCGTTTGACCTAACTGACGGTCAATCTTGCAGGTGTAGCAATACGATGTCATATGCATCACATCCGCATCGTCCTTGTACCAAGGACGAAACTCTTCAAAAATCCCGAACGGTTTGATGCTATGGATATTTTGCGCACCCGTCTCTTCTTGAAGTTCACGCACCAAACCGGCGATCACATCTTCACCTTCATCGATACCGCCACCAGGGATGGTGTAATCATGGTAACGTTCTGTGTAAAGTAGAAGAATATCTTCCCCATCAACGACTATCGCACGGGCTGCTTTACGTTGAAATACTGTTTTATCGTCTAAATGCTCTATATCAGGATGAATCGTTGTTTTTAGATGTCGCATTGCACTACTACAAGAAATAATTCAGATGCAGGATGCTAACATAGCAAGGTTTATAACTAAAACGTGATTTTCGCACACACAAATTTCATGGTTTATTTCACTAGCGAAACGCGCTATTAATGATTGGTATATGCCCAGACGGCTTGGAATATCATGCCCTCTAATAACTCGAGCCTTGGCCCTGAATCTAATTGGATATGAGGTAATTTATGCTCAATGTAGCCATGTTTAGTAGTAAGTCCTATGACGAAAAGTCATTTAGCGATATCAATCGTGAGTTTGGCTTTAATCTCCATTTCCATGATTTTCGCCTTAAGCAAAAAACTGCACGTATGGCACAAGGTTGTGAAGTCGTATGCGCCTTCGTCAATGATGACTTATCCGCGCCAGTGCTTAAAGAACTGGCAGAAAATGGCGTTAAGCTCATTGCGATGCGTTGTGCCGGTTATGACCGGGTTGACCTTGCCGCAGCGAAGCAACTGGGACTTCAAGTTGTGCGAGTACCTGCTTATTCACCAGAAGCCGTCGCTGAACATACTGTGGGTATGATGATGTGTTTAAACCGCCGTTTTCATAAAGCTTATCAACGTACCCGAGATGCTAACTTTTCCCTTGAAGGTTTGGTCGGTTTTAACTTTCACGGCAAAACCGTTGGGGTTTTCGGTAGTGGTAAAATTGGCCTTGCGACCATGCGAATTCTAAATGGGCTTGGTATGAATATTTTGTGTTTCGACCCATATGAAAATCCCCAAGCGATTGAGTTAGGTGTCACTTACTGCGATAAGGACACGTTACTGAAATCAAGTGATATCATCACGCTACACTGCCCGATGACACCAGAGAACTATCACCTGCTGAATCAAGAAGCGTTCGATAAAATGAAAGATGGTGTGATGATCATTAATACATCTCGAGGTGAACTGCTCGATTCTGCAGCGGCAATCGAAGCCTTGAAGCAAGGGCGAATCGGCTCATTGGGCCTAGACGTCTACGACAATGAAAAAGATCTCTTCTTCCAAGACAAATCTAATGACATCGTCGTTGATGACGTATTCCGTCGGTTGTCAGCCTGTCACAACGTACTGTTCACTGGACACCAAGCATTTTTAACCAGTGATGCATTGGCGAATATTGCCCAAACAACGTTAAGCAATATCAAAGCATTTAGTCAGAACCAAGTGAGTGGTAATGAAGTGATTTAAGCCAGCGTAATTTAGCAATCACTGCGCTTACTTAAACGAGAAGTACCAAAGAAAAAGGCTCTGAAATCAGAGCCTTTCTTAATTATTTACGCAGAGCATTTAACTTGGCTTGGGCTATTCCGTAAATTGTATCGATCGGATAACTACCTTCATCGCTTGGTGTTCCGGCCGGTTTGCCAGTAAAGATCTCTATCGCTTCAGTCACATGGTCGATCGCCCATATATTAAATTCACCACGCTCAACCGCTTTGACAATATCAGGTCGTAACATCAAGTTATGCATGTTTGAACGTGGGATGATCACCCCTTGTTGGTTAGAGCGACCTTTGATGCCACACACATCAAAAAAGCCTTCTATTTTTTCGTTCACGCCCCCAATAGGTTGCGATTCACCAAACTGGTTCATCGAACCGGTAATCGCGATATCTTGTCGATTGGGCTGCTTAGAAAATGCCGAGACCACCGCACAGAACTCCGCCATACTGGCGCTATCTCCATCCACACCACCATACGACTGCTCAAAGGTAATTGTGGTGGTTAATGGTACTTTGGCGGTTTTGCCAAATACCGAAGACAGGTACGCTGTCAGTATCATAACGCCTTTTGAGTGAATGCTGCCGCCCAAATCAACACTGCGTTCAATGTCAATGACATCACCGTCACCGTAACAGGTTGTGGCGGTAATACGGTTTGGTGCGCCAAACATATACTCACTGGTACTCAGCACCGATAGCGCATTGACTTGCCCAATCGCGCTTCCTTGGGTGTGAATCAAGGTTGTACCATTGATAAAGCCTTCCATCACTGCGTCTTTCAAACGGCTAACACGAAGCTCTTGATTCGACAATGCCTCTTCAACATGGCTAGAGCGAATCATATTTGCGTTGGCTTGCTTCGCAACGTAGTTGGACTCACGCAGTAAATTCGCAATGTTGGCAGAGTGGAGTGAGAGCTTGTTCTGATCACCAGCCAGACGCGAACTGTGCTCAACAATACGGGCGATCGCCTTTCGGTCACAATGGAGCATATTGTTGTCATGCACCACACTAGAAATAAACCGTGCATAGTGCATTTCCGAGTCCGGTGTGCGCTTCATTTCATCTTCAAAGTCCGCGGTTACACGGAATAACTCGCTAAACTCTGGATCATAGTGTTGAAGTAACTGGTATGTACGATAGTCACCAAACAAGATGATCTTAACATCCAATGGAATCGGCTCAGGGTCGAGTGATACTGCGCCTGTCAGGGTTAACTCTTTTTCTAATGAGGTGAAGCTCAACTGCCGAGAGCGCAGAGCGCGCTTTAATCCATCCCAGACGTATGGTTGCTCAAGCACTTTTTGTGCATCCATTAGCAACACACCGCCATTGGCTTTATGTAAACTACCTGCGCGAATCAGTGAGAAGTCGGTAAACACCGTACCTTTATAAGTAGCCGTTTCAATGTAGCCAAACAAGCTATGATAGTTGGGGTTTTCTTCAACAATCACTGGGAATTCGCAGCCGTTACGATTGACCAAAATGTTGACCTTGTATCGACGCGGTAGTTTTTTATCTAAAGAAGCCGCAGCAATTTCTGCTTGTTCATTGCCTTGCTCTAAGAAAATATCGGCATTCTCGACAATATCTTTCTTCAATTCAGACAGATAATGCTTAATCTCTGGATATTGAGAGTAATCCTCTTTTAGCTGTTTGATAAAGTGAGCAATCACATCTAAGGTGACGTCATCATTGAGTTTCTTTATCTTCTCACTAAACGTCTCTTCCCACTCCGTGAGCTCCCTAACCATGGTGCGAAGTTTCACTTCTAGATCATCGATCGTCGAACTAAAGCGCTCTTGCTCTTTTACTGAGAGCTGGTCAAAACTCTCTTCTGTATGCAACTCTTCTCCATCCATTGCAACGAATTGATAGTCACCTTGAGTGGTGATCGTCAAGCTGATCTGCTTCTCTTTGGCTTCTTTACTGATCGACTCCAGTTCGATTGCTTGCTTTTGAGCCAGTTGCGCTTTGAGCTTCTCTGCGCGAGTAATATACAACTCATTATCAAACGCCAGCGGCATCGCAACGACTAGCTTGGCGATCATTTTTTCAATGTCATGCTTGAATGTTTTACCCACACCGCAAGGCAGTTTTAGTACTTTTGGGGTGCGGTTATTTGAGAAATCGGAGACATAACACCAATCATAAAGCTCTGACACATCACTCTTATGGCGGTTTAAGTAACGCAAGATCATGGTGCGTTTGCCTAAACCATTTTGCCCAATTGCGTAGATGTTGTAGCCCTTCTCTTTGATTGACATGGCAAACTCAACCGCCTTCTGCGCGCGTTCTTGTCCAACAATTTCATCAATTGGCGGTAAATCTTTGGTTGATTTGCTAGGAAGCTGATCCAGCTCTGTAGCGTGGTACAGTTGACTTGCTAATAGCTTTTCAATCGCCATCTATATTCCCTTAATGCTGCGCCTGAACGATATCCAAATAATGTCTACGTATGAACGACTCAACGATGATAAACATCAATAATAAAACCACGAGACGTTACTTAGATATAACAAGTCTAGTTTAATTTTATTTACGTTTTAGTGACTTAGGCTGTAATCGGGTTCAACAGCTCAAATAATAACCGCAATGCGCATTAATGATAATTATTTGCAATTGATATGCGTTTGCATTTAAATACTGTCAGTTCACTTTAAATGTATCATTTGTTGTTATCGAGGAAATCTCAGAGATGGATCTAAAGCAATGCTGGAACCACTACTTAAAAGCAGAGCAGTTATTGGAGCAAGGGCACTGGCCAGAAGCGCAATACCTCTATGATCTGGTACTTTCAAACATGCCGACCCATATTCAAGAGTCAGCGAATAATTCGGCGACTAAACCCTGTCAGTTTGTTTGCTTAGTCACCGGTTATCGTGACGCGGCGGTTTCTCAATCACAGATCCTCAACAAAATGGGCCAATACCAAGCGGCATTTGATTGCTTGAATCACGCCCATGCTCTGCTGCAGTTCCTTTCGATTGAACAAAATGACTTGGTTCGCGCAACCGAACACCTAATCACCAAAGCCAGTGACGATTTGCTCAGACACATTGGTGCATTTTGCTCGTCACAGCGCAATGCGAGCTGGATGTTCGAGTTTGAGCTATTGCAGAAAGCTCAACACTACTTCGACACCCTCAAATGTTCGCAACAAACACTTACTCGAACTCATGTGATGAATTGATAAGGAAGTACAATGTCACAATCTCCCCTTCTTACTGTTTCGCAACTCTCGGTCAGCTTTACCACCAATGACGGTATAGTCGATGCTGTACAAGATGTTAATTTTGAACTTTATAAAGGCGAAACATTAGCCATTGTTGGTGAGTCTGGCAGCGGGAAGTCCGTGTCCACCAACGCTGTGATGCGTTTGCTCCCTGCCAATGCCATTGTCGACCCTAACGCTAAAATCAACTTTGAAGGCCATGAGTTAACTCAGCTTGATGAGAAACGAATGCGTAAAATTCGTGGCAATCGAATTGGCATGATCTTTCAAGAGCCAATGACTTCTCTCAACCCCTATATGCGTGTGGGTGAACAAGTTGCAGAAGCGATAAAATGTCACCATAAGATCACCGCGTATCGCGCAAAACTCCGAGTGCTCGAGCTGTTTGAACTGGTTCACTTACCAGACCCAAACACCGCATACAAAAAATATCCTCACGAATTTTCCGGCGGTCAGTTGCAGAGAATTATGATTGCCATGGCGTTAATCAATGAACCTGAAATATTGATTGCTGACGAACCCACCACTGCACTTGATGTCACTGTCCAAGCTGAGGTACTGAATCTGATCAAGGAGATTCAAGCCAAAATGGGAATGGCTATTTTGTTTATTACCCATGACCTTGGGGTCGTCAAACACCTTGCAGATCGAGTGATTGTGATGTGCAAAGGCGAAGTGGTTGAAAGTGGTGACTGCCAACAAATTTTCGCCGCTCCCAAACACAGCTATACCCAGATGCTGATTAACTCCATACCTAAAGGCAGTAAACAAGCGGTTGATGCAAACGCTGATCAACTGCTAGCAGTGGAAGATATTCGGGTTAAGTTTTTGGTTAAACCACATTTTATCGCGAGTAAAAGCGTCTACTTTGAAGCAGTGAAAGGGATCTCACTGCAGCTTAAACAAGGTGAAACCTTGGGTATTGTGGGTGAGTCTGGTTCAGGAAAATCGACTCTTGGTCGCGCCATCATCGGCTTGCTACCAAGCGAAGGCTCGATTACTTATCGCGGACAGAACTTTAGAAATCTCAGCAGCAAACAACGTCACGCGCTAAAAAAAGACATTCAAATGGTGTTTCAAGACCCTTACGGCTCACTTTCACCACGTATGACCGTTGGCGAGATCATTACCGAAGGTCTCACCGTGCATCAACCGCAAATGAGCAAATCAGAACGACTCATGCGAGCGAAGAAAGCCTTGGAAGAAGTCCGCTTAGATCCGAGTGCAATCAATCGCTATCCCCATGAGTTTTCTGGTGGGCAAAGACAACGGATTGCGATTGCGCGCGCCTTAATCTTAGAGCCCTCTTTTATTCTACTTGATGAACCGACTTCGGCACTTGACCGATCAGTACAACTGACCGTGATTGATCTACTTAAAGAGATACAGCTCAAACACAATATTGGCTTCTTGTTTATCAGCCATGATCTGAGTGTGGTGAAAGCCTTATCTGATCGAGTACTTGTAATGCAGAAAGGTGAAGTTATGGAGCAAGGCAGTGCTGAGGAGATATTTAACCATCCTCAACACGAGTACACCAAAAAGCTTATCAGCGCATCGTTTGATATTGAAGAAAACGAAAACTTAGTCGCTTAAGCTTAAAGCCCAGCACAAAACCAAAACTTATTTATAACCTGCCCACTAGAAATAGTGGGCTATTTGTAGGTAGCGCTCTTTAATATGCTCAATTAACAGCTTAACCTTTTTAGGAGGCTGACGCGTAAAGGGATAAACAGCATATATTCCTAACCTCTTACCCACCTGCTCGGGGAAAAGATCCACCAGCTCTCCGCCATTTAAATCATGATACACCAGACAGCGTGGTACATAAGCGATACCATGCCCTCCTAACGCGGCTTTACGCAATGCCGTCGCGTTATCAGTGGAGAAGTTTCCTGAGACTCGCAAAATCGTGTTGCGCTTTGCACCTTTAAACTCCCATTCACTCGCACCTGTCGTTTGATAAGCATATTGCAGGCAATTGTGGTTAAGCAGATCGTTAGGGGTCTGTGGTCGTCCAAACTTACTGATATACGCAGGAGAAGCACACACAACCCATTGCGAGTCCAGCATATGGCGCGCAATAAGGCTTGAGTCTTCTAGATAGCCGGTGCGGATAACCAAATCATAGCCACCATCAACTAAATCAACAAAGCGATTGTCGAGCGACATGTCAACCGTCAAACCGAGGTGAATATTGCAAAACTCCGCCACAGCGTCAGCTAGCAACAAATCGCCGGAGATCGTTGGCACTGACATTTTGATATGACCGCTGACTTTCTCACCAAAGCCGGATACCGAGTCAGCCGCTTCTTGCGTGGCTTGCTTCACATTTTTAGCACCTTGTAACAACGCTCGCCCAGCTTCAGTCAAGGTTAACTTGCGCGTGGTCCGATATAGCAATTGAACACCAGCTTGCTCTTCAAGCCGTGCAATTCTCTTGCTAACTACCGAATTTGTAAGGTTATTTTGTTCTGCAGCTTTGCTAAAGCTCCCCAATTCAAACACCTGAGAAAACAAAATCAAATCATCAGCACGCATCTATTACACCATTTTTGGAACTAATTATTTTCATTATCTCCCTATATCAACAAAAAATAAAGCGTAATATTCACACTCGATTAACAGTCAAATCACAATAAATCTAACTACAAAATTAATCGTCAGCATTTAATCATTCGGCCCGAGAAAGGAAGTACCTCATGAATGAAACCCTACTTGCCCTAGTCGCATTTTCACCAATCGTGGTGGCTGCGATACTACTGGTTGGTCTTAATTGGCCAGCAAAACGTGCGATGCCTATCGCCTTTGGATTAACCGTCATTATCGCTTTGGTGTTCTGGGATATGTCACCGACCCGCGTGTTTGCATCTATCTTTCAAGGCTTAGGTATTACTGTCTCCGTCCTCTGGATTGTGTTTGGCGCCATCTTCTTACTTAACACTCTCAAACACACCGGAGCGATCACCACCATCCGTAATGGCTTCACAGACATCTCAGAAGACCGTCGCGTACAAGCAATCATTATTGCTTGGTGCTTTGGTTCATTTATTGAGGGCGCTTCTGGTTTTGGCACGCCGGCCGCGATTGCCGCACCTCTACTTGTTGCCATTGGTTTTCCAGCTCTAGCTGCGGTATTGATGGGGATGATGATCCAATCAACACCGGTATCATTTGGTGCAGTAGGCACTCCTATCATTGTGGGTGTCAACAAAGGTCTCGACACGCACGGGATTGGCAACGTCCTGATTGAGAATGGTTCGTCATGGTCTGTTTATCTACAGCAGATCACATCTAGCGTCGCCATTATCCACGCTATTGTTGGCACACTGATCCCTGTGCTGATGGCGATGATGCTTACGCGCTTCTTTGGTAAGAACAAGAGCTGGCGCGAAGGACTCGATATCCTGCCGTTTGCTTTGTTTGCAGGCGTCGCGTTCACCGTGCCATATGCACTAACTGGCGTGTTCCTTGGTGCAGAGTTCCCATCTTTGATCGGTGGTCTTTGTGGCTTAGCGATTGTCGTCTCTGCCGCCAAAAAAGGATTTTTGGTACCAAAAACCAAATGGGACTTTGAATCGGAAGATAAATGGCCAGCTGAATGGTTGGGGTCGCTAAAAATTGACCTCAAAGATGATCAATCGAAACCAATGAGCCTGGTACTTGCATGGTTACCATACGTATTGCTGGCTGTCGTACTCGTGGCAAGCCGTGTTAGTACTGAGTTTAAGGCTATGCTAACCAGCGTGAGCATTTCGTTTGGTAATATCCTCGGTGAAACTGGGGTGAGTACCGCGATTCAACCTCTTTACCTACCGGGTGGTATCTTGGTGTTCGTTGCATTAGTCGCAGTTTTACTGCAAGCCAAAAGTATCAAACCGCTCGGTGCGGCATTTACAGAATCGAGTAAAACCCTGATCGGTGCAGGTTTTGTGTTGCTGTTTACTATCCCAATGGTACGTATCTTTATCAACTCTGGTGTTAACGGTGCCGACTTGGCGAGTATGCCCGTCACTACTGCTAACTTTGCTGCTGGTATTGTGGGAACCGCATTCCCAGCACTCAGTGCAACCGTTGGGGCACTCGGCGCGTTTATCGCAGGATCAAACACGGTTTCCAACATGATGTTCAGCCAATTCCAGTTTGAAGTGGCGCAGACCTTGACCATATCAAGTGTTGTCGTCGTTGCTCTACAAGCGGTAGGCGCTGCGGCAGGTAATATGATTGCTATTCACAATGTGGTCGCGGCTTCGGCAACCGTTGGCTTATTGGGACGCGAAGGTGCAACACTGCGTAAAACCGTCATCCCGACATTCTACTACCTAGTCATGACGGGAATTATCGGCCTTATCCTGATTTATGGCTTCCAATTTACCGATGTCTTGATGAAATAATCTTCTTGGGGTTGGCTCTTATAACACAACCCCACTCCCCCAAATTTGGCACTGGTGCTCACACTGTCCGACAAGACGACAACCAACCCCTATATGGTTGTTCCCTCACGAGCATCAGCGCCAAATACTCACTCTGTTGAACTTAACCACGCCTCCCTTCAACTGTGGTTGATTCCTCTTCCTCTGTCGTTGTACTCTTTATTTGTAACGTACTGATGTATTTGAGGTAGCGATGAAAATCATTATTTTGCACGGTCTATATATGCATGGTTTAGTAATGCAGCCACTAAGCCATAAGCTGCGCAAATTCGGTTATGACACACAAGTGATTACCTACAACACCGTTGCTATCGATAAATCTCGAGTATTTAAAAAGATCGATCAAGTTCTAAGCGCGGAGCAGCCAAACATCTTAGTTGGCCACAGCCTTGGAGGGTTGATTATTAAAGCCTATCTAGCTGAAAGAAAACCAAGTACCGAGACCATCAGTCATGTCATCGCCATTGGTAGTCCAATTAAAGGGGCTTCAATTGTTGCCCGTATGCAGCAACTTGGTATTGATAGGATGCTGGGTAACTCACCACAGCACGGACTCAATCTTCATGATGATCAGTGGCAATTCCCACAGAAGTTAGGTTGTATTGCGGGCACCCTCCCCGTTGGTGCGCGCGCATTACTCATGATGGATAGTCGCATCCTCTCAGATGGTACGGTCACGGTTGATGAAACGAAGATTGATGGCATGGCCGATCATATCTGCACGCCCAGTTCCCATACCAGTCTGATTTATAACTCCTTTGTTCCAAAACAAATTGACTATTTTATCCAACACAATTGCTTTGAAGCCGCTTAACGTGGATGACTAACTGCCGTCAGCTAACGGCAGCTAGTTACTATATCGCGGCTATGACTTTAAACCTTGCTCATAGGCGGCGATAGCTTCTCTTAGCGCCGTTATGTCTGAAGTGCATAAGTGACGTTTTAAGCTCTCAAACTTCTCTTCCGGCCATTGATAAATCTTCAATGCTAGTAACTGTTCGATAGTTACTGAGTCAAAGCGGTATCGCACAACTTTCGCTGGTGAGCCAGCAACGATACTATAGGGTTCAACATCCTTGGTAACGACACTGTTCGCCGCAATCACAGCCCCTTCGTCTATTGAAACACCCGGCATGATCATCGCACGCATACCGACCCACGCACCGTCACCAATATAGGTATCCCCTTTGCCTTGATACGCTTCTTCGATGTAATCCATAAACGGATACAAGCAAAACCAATCGACTCGATGGGTATGATTACCGCCCATTAAGATAACCGCCTCGGCGCCAATGCAAACGTAGTCGCCTATATAGAGCTTATCGATTTCCCAGCGCGGTTCCCACTGGCGACTAACTTCATCACCATGCAGATACCTAACGACTGATTGTTCAAAACCGTTGTCCCAACAATCGCTGTAATAACTGTGCGAACCTTTGATAATGATATTCGGATTGCTGACCACTTCATGCAGCAACTGAAATTTTGACCAATGCTTTTTTGGCATTTTGGACCTCTTACTATTGTAGAAAATCAAACTGTAAACCTAATCGTTATCGATGGTTCGTCAGTGGATTCGAGGCTGTTTTAACAAAGGGATAGATCGCATAGTAGTCTCCAATTTATCTTCACGATCATAACACAACCCTAGTAAATAAAGAGGAAACGCTTGAGCAACAAGGAACGATTGAAAATAGAGCTTGATCCATAACTCTCTCACCTCTATCATATCGTTATTCGACGATTAACTATCTCTTGATTTATGACCCAATGTAGTACGCTAAACTCAACGGTTTTAGAGGCAACACCAGCAGAACTCGAACTGGAGCAACAATTTGCCGCTCAGGCAAAAGCGTTGGCACACCCAGCCAGAGTGCGTATTCTCAAAACATTGCTCGTGTTGGAAAGTATGGGTGGCTGTTTAAATGGCGATCTGGTTTCTCAATTGGGTTTAGCCCAATCAACGGTGTCTGAGCATCTGCGCATTTTAAAAGCGGCTGGATTCATTACCGCGGAGCCTAATCCACCAAAAACTTGTTATCGCATTGCGCCTCAAGCAGCCAAGCAATTTATTAGCATGTTTGAACAGATCACAGGTTAGTCTATCGATAGTTCAGGGGAGAGAACTCCCCTCAAAATTTTTTGCTTAATTATATCGTCATTCGACGATTAACGAAGAGAAACTATGAATACTACAACTCAGCCAATTAAAAGACCCAAGATGGGCTTTCTTGATCGCTATTTAACGCTGTGGATTTTTATTGCGATGGCGGTCGGAGTCGCGCTTGGCGCCCTTTTCCCAGAAATTGCTCAATGGAATGAAGCGATGTCAGTGGGTTCAACCAACGTTCCATTAGCAATCGGCTTAATTTTGATGATGTATCCACCATTAGCCAAAGTTGACTACAGCCTATTAGGTAAAGTTAAGCAGGATAAACAAGCCATAAAACTATCGCTGTTTATGAACTGGATTGTAGGTCCGATTTTAATGTTCGTTCTCGCACTCACCTTTTTGGGCGACCACCCTGGTTATATGGTGGGTATTATTCTGATTGGCCTTGCTCGTTGTATTGCTATGGTTCTCGTGTGGAACGATATCGGCGGCGGAAACAAAGAGTATGGTGCTGCTCTTGTCGCAATCAACAGTGCATTTCAAATCGTTACCTATAGCTTTATGGCATGGCTGTTTATCACGGTATTACCGCCATTGTTCGGTTACCAAGGATTTGCGGTTGATATTTCTATGCTCGATATTGCCGAAAGCGTACTTATTTACTTAGGAATTCCATTTCTAGCAGGTTTTCTAAGCCGAAAATTATTGGTAAAAGCAAAAGGTGAGACTTGGTATAACGAGCAATTTATTCCGGCGATTTCACCAATTACATTAGTCGCATTGCTTGCCACTATCGTTCTTATGTTTAGTCTTAAGGGTGAAATGATCCTAGAGCTGCCAATGGATGTGGTCCGAGTAGCAATACCACTGACTATCTACTTTGTCGTCATGTTCTTTACGAGCTTTTATGTTGGTAAGTACATGGGTATCGAGTATGACAAAAATGCGTCGATAGCATTTACCGCGACGGGTAATAACTTTGAACTTGCGATTGCCGTCTCTATCGCGGTATTCGGCTTGAACTCGGATCAAGCATTTGCAGGAGTAATCGGGCCACTGATTGAAGTTCCGGTGCTGATTGCGCTGGTTAACGTCGCGTTGAGACTCAAACAGCGTTATCCAAAATGGGTTAATGCGTAAGCTCGCCCTGAGTTGTACAAATTAGCAATATAGCGTTCAAACGAAGCAAGAGGGCAAACTGCCCTCTTTCTTTTTACGTTAGATCTATGATTGGCAGAACATTGCTGCGCTCTGCACTTCATGGAAAGGCATTGGCTTATAAAAGTAAAAGCCTTGGATAAGATTGATGCCCTGCTGCTGCATGAAATCGACTTCTTCTTGCGTCTCCACGCCTTCAACAACAATTTCTGCCCCTGTTGTTCTGACCAATTGACTGGTTAGGCTAAACATTTCTTTGCCATTTTTCTGCTTAAGATTAAGCACAAGTGAGCGGTCTATTTTCACCTTATCAAACTCGTACTTACTCAGATAACCAATCGATGAGTAACCCGCACCGAAATCATCTAAGGCAATCCGAATGCCTCTATGTCGTAGTTCTTGCAGCACCGCCCAAGTGCGCTTTTCATCTTGGATCAATAAGTCTTCGGTAATTTCAAACTCAACCTGGTTAAACGACAAGTTACTCTTTTGAATCAAATTCACCACGATACTGGCAAAATTATCGATCAAAAATGTATCTGGTGAAATATTAATCGACACTTTGAAATCGGGATTAATCGCCAATGGTGCCACTTCATCCAGTGCTTGCTTGACAACCCAAAGATCCAGCTCTGAGGTCAATCCTAGCTTGGCAAAAGAAGGCAAAAACCACGGTGGCGTAATTTTCCCATCATAACCTTTATGTCGAATTAACACCTCCAACGAGTTCACACACTCTTTGCTCATATCGTATTGCGGTTGATAAAACAGAACAAACTCGCCAGTTTTCTGCAACTTGCTAATTTGGCGCTGCGCCGCCAAGTTTGCACTCATTTGTGGCAATACACCCATAACCGAACGACTATTGCCCAGATCTCGATAGTTAAACAAGTTGTCAGATAGCCCTTTGGTGAAAATCGCATTTGACCCTGCCACTTTATCCATTTGTTTAAAGAACGGCAGATAGATAACGATACCCATCAAGATAATTACCAATTGCAAAACTGATGCTGCAAGATCATGGCCTGTAGCTAGATAGCCACTGAAAAACGCTGGCGTCATCCAACTGATAAATGTCGAAACAGGCGCGACCCATCCTAACGAAGTGGCAATATAGGCCACAGTCAAACTGGCAAGTGGTGTGATCAAAAATGGGATCACCAAAACTGGGTTAAAGATGATTGGTAAACCAAACAGTATCGGCTCATTAATGTTAAAAATACTAAGAATCAACGTCGCGATAGCCAGTGTTCGGTAGCCTTTATTTTGGGTAAAAAACAGCATGCAAAGCACTAAGCTCAGTGTATTGCCTGCCCCCCCAATTCCCGCATACACGTCATAGAAGTTGCTGGTGAGAATCGGCAGTTGTGTACCAAAGTTGTGGTACAAATCAAAACTTTGTACCGTGAACTCATACAGCTCACTTTTGAGCGGCGAAAAGATAATGTGCCCATTAACGCCAATCGCCCAGAATAGGTTTCGAGCCAGTTCGTATAGCAGAGCGTCACTCAGCGAGTACTCATCTAAGCTTGGCACTAAACGAGCAAAGTCAGCGAATGATTGAATCCAACCTTTAAATAGAAAGCCAGCTCCCGCATAAAGAACCACCATAAAGATACACGCACCCACTAAGTTTATCGTCTGATCAACGACGTTGGGTAACTCACTCTCCATAAACAGCTTTTTGCGCTCTAGCACTTGTGTTGTCTTGCTGACTAACAAAGGGATGATGATCGCAAGCGGATAGTTAGTTGGGATAATCGTACCTGGGTGCAACATCCCCCACTCGTGACCAAGAATCACGTAAATAAGCAGGGATGGTGTAATAACGTTGGTTCGCGAAGTCTTGTGCAGTGTCGCCAAAAACTGCGAGTAATAGACCACCAGCAGAATTGGAAAGAGTTTCCAAATCAGCGTGCTGGAGAACAGGATTTTGTTTGCGAGATATGACTGACCAATAACCGATAGCCCATTACCCAGCAGCATACAAAATGCTGAGATAAGGCTGATTGGTAACAGCATTAGGAACACATTACACAAGCCATTGATGTAATGGTTCTCAGATGTACGTTCAATAAAACGATACAGTGTTTTAACGTTCATTTCGGGCTCTTTCTGATTATTTGCGTTATGCAAGCCATGCAAATAGAAATGCCGCTTCATTCTTTCCTTGTTATGTCGCCCTCGATTAAGGGTGGTTGATCTATCAACAGCGCCAAACTGACTAATTATTGGTTATCCACTTATTTCATAGAACATCGTGTGATATATAAGCAAGCAGGCGCAAAGTACTCCCAATGGAATCAAACTTCCATTGGGATTTTTAATCTTCACGATTAATTAGCAGTGATTATAAATAGTGCGATACACATCAATTAAATCTCTGTTTTTACTCATCTATTTTGCGAGGGAAACGTAGCTCATAGAGTTGCATAAAATCTTCACGGATGAGTTGCTCGATATGGTTTGCTTGATCTGTTGGGCAGAAAATCATCACGTGAATATTTTGCTCCCCCGTTGGAGTGCTATTGATATGAATATGTGGCTCTGAGCCGGGTAGATCGACACCAGCATGGCGCTCAATGATCGAGTTATAACGACGGGCAACTTCGATAAAACCGAGGCAGTGTTCATCAATTTTCAAGGTCAACTCAGGCAACATTGGATACAAGTTGACAAAATCTCTCACCACAATGGAAAAGTCGTGATAGACAAAGCGCTTCATAAAATTGAGGTTCTTAACTGGATAGGTAAAGAACATACTGTTAGGCAGCGTCGCTGTCTTACCGGTGAAATGATATTGACCATGATACAGGTCTATTTCTTGGATCACCGTTGCCATCATATTGTGCTCTATCACTTCGCCGCACAGTTTGCCAACTTCTATCCAGTCGCCAATACGAAATGAACGCGAACTGGCACGTTGAATAGAACCGGTGAAACAGAGAATGATCTCTTTACTCGCGACCACCACTGCGACTGCAATCGCGGTGAGAGACAAGGCAAACTCATTGATCTCTGACTGCCAAAGAATAAACAGCAGAATAACCATAATGGTAAAGGAACCATTCTTGGTGCGAGACATCCAATTGCGCTGCTCCTCAGAGACAAACGCTACATCCCCGCGAATTTTCGACAGCGTAAAGCGCCGTATTAAAGAGATAAGGGCTATGATCAGAACGGAAAAGACTAATTTATGCGTGAGAAGAAAATCGATTACTACTTTTACTTTCTCCACGTGTTACTCCTGTATACGGTTTAATTTGTGCATTCACTCATTCAATGCTTATTTAGTTATAACGTGCTGAGGTAATAAACTCCCCAAAACTCTCGCACCATACTATCACCGTGTTGTACTCAGAAACATTAACCTCTGGCGGTAAATTCAAACTAAAACGGTCAAACGTTTTCACATCACCGATCTGAATCATGGTGTCTTTGTATTGGTTAAATGCCGCTTCTGTTTCGATAAATAACGGAGAAAGATACAGTTTGTAGTCGGGACCGGGCGCGAGTTCGCCCATAAAAACAATTTGCGTATCGCTAATTGACACCGTCCCCTCCCCCCAATGTAGAAAGTCACT
Source organism: Vibrio panuliri (assembly GCF_009938205.1). Classification (NCBI taxonomy): domain Bacteria; kingdom Pseudomonadati; phylum Pseudomonadota; class Gammaproteobacteria; order Vibrionales; family Vibrionaceae; genus Vibrio; species Vibrio panuliri. The sequence goes on from NZ_AP019655.1 coordinate 1,081,216, forward strand.
GTCTTGTCTGTCACGCTCAAACGTCGCGTTAAACAGTGCATGCGCAGAGATATCTTGAATCTCTTCGACCGCTGGGGATGTAGGCTGTGTCAAAATGGGTAATGCGTAAATACCTAACGCAAAACCCATTACGGCAAATATAAGATGAGAACCTAGTAACAATAAGATTCGCATAAGAAGCTCCTAGATTTGAGGCACTTACCTAAATCGTAGAGCAATAAACAGACTAACGGTATTCTAATGCTGTTTTTTCTGACAACTTCACAATAACGTTAACAGCATGGTTCATTCCTTCGACAGTAATGAACTCATGAATACCATGGAAGTTATAGCCACCAGTAAAGATGTTTGGACATGGTAGCCCCATAAATGACAACCTCGCACCATCAGTACCACCACGGATAGGCTTGATCATCGGCTCCACATCACACTCAATCATCGCTTGCTTCGCCAATTCAATAATATGTGGATGCGGCTCTACCATCTCCTTCATATTGAAGTAGCTGTCGGTCATTTTCAGTTCAACACGTCCGCGCTCAAGTTCTGAATTTAACTGATCAGTAATGCTTTGCATACACGCTTTGCGCTGAGCTAATCCGTCACGGTCAAAATCACGAATGATATAACCAAGCTCACTGCGAGCTACCGACATTTCCGCAGACTTAAGATGATAGAAGCCTTGGTAGCCTTCAGTGCACTCAGGGGTTTCATCTGCTGGCATCATCGTTTGGAAACGCGCAGCGATGTTCATAGAGTTAACCATCTTATCTTTGGCGGTACCTGGGTGTACGTTTGTGCCGTAGAAAATGACGTCAGCATTAGAGGCGTTAAAGTTTTCGTATTCCAACTCCCCAACCGGACCACCGTCTATCGTGTAAGCCCACTGTGCGCCAAACTTTTCGACGTTAAACAGATTAGCACCACGTCCAATCTCTTCATCCGGCGTGAAGCCGATGCAAATATCACCGTGAGGAATCTCTGGGTTAGCAAGTAAGGTCGCCATGGCAGTCATAATCTCAGCAATGCCGGCTTTGTTATCTGCGCCCAGTAACGTCGTGCCGTCAGTGGTGATGATATTGTGTCCGTGTAACTGGTTAAGATCCGGATATTGCACCGGAGACAGCACCTCATCGCCAAGGCCTAGGGCAATATCGCCACCCTGATAATTCTCAATCAGTTGCGGCTTAACGTTCGCGCCAGACGCATCAGGTGCGGTATCCATATGCGCAATAAAACCAATGGCTGGGACTGAGTAATCTACGTTGCTTGGCAAACGAGCCATTAAATAGCCGTTGTCATCCAGAGTCACATCACTCAAACCGAGTTCTGTCAGCTCTTTTTGCAACTGATAAGCGAAAGTAAACTGCCCTTTACTACTTGGGCAAAGCGCATTTGCGGGGTTAGATTGCGTATCAAACGTTACGTAACGAAGGAAACGATTAACCAAATTATCCATAATCAAAACATCTCAAGGTCACTTGGGTAGAATACAGTCAATATTATTGCGACAATTCCTCAATGCAATGATTTAAACAATAGTTTTCTAATTTAATCAGTTGGTTTTGTTGATTTTTGACCTTAATGTGATATATACAAAAAAAGCGCCATATAAAATGGCGCTTTAATAATGCAATCTTTTTAGCTTTTACAACAAAATGAAAATACCCGCTAAACAAGCACTCATTAGGTTCGCTAGCGTACCAGCTGCAACCGCTTTTAAACCTAAGTTTGCCACTTCAGAACGACGCTCAGGCGCGATAACACCAATAGAACCAAGCTGAATCGCAATCGAACCGATATTCGCAAAGCCACATAGCGCAAACGTCACAATCACTTGGGAGTGTTCAGAAAGCAGTTGCTTGTGCTCAACAAAATCAATAAAGGCAACAAACTCATTCATCACCACTTTTTGACCGATGTATGAACCTGCCATCAAGACTTCGTTAGATGGAATACCAACCACCCACGCTAACGGCGCAAATAAGTAACCAAACACACCTTGTAAGGTAATACCACTAAAGCCGACCAGTTCACCGATATTTTCCAGACCAGTGTTAACCATCGCAATGACAGATACAAACGCGATCAGCATTGTACCAACCGCGACAGCCACTTTCATGCCATTCATCGCACCGCTCGCCAAAGCATCAATAACGTTCGAGTCTTGAGCTTTATCCATTTCGATGTCTGTTTGATCAACTGGCGTGTCACGTTCAGGAACAATGATCTTTGCCATCATCAAGCTGCCTGGCGCCGCCATAAAACTCGCTGCAATTAGGTATTTCAGCTCTACACCCAGACCAGCATAGCCACCTAGCACACTACCTGCTACCGATGCCATACCACCAGCCATAACCGCAAATAGTTCTGAACGTGTCATACGAGACAGGAAAGGGCGAACAAGCAATGGTGATTCACCTTGAGATAGGAAGATATTGCCCGTTGCAACCAGTGACTCTGCTTTGCTTGTGCCTAAGAACTTTTGAATACCGCCACCGATAAACTCGATAACGCGTTGCATGATACCTAAATAGTAAAGCGCTGAAATGACCGCACTGAAAAAGATAATAATAGGAAGGACGCGGACAGCGAAAATGAAACCCGTATTGGCAAGGTCGCCAAACAAGAACTTGATGCCTTCATCGGCAAAAGAAAGAAGACTTGCAACACCACCGCTCATACTGGCTAGCGCAACTTGTCCCCAAGGGAAATAAAGAACTAAGGCGGCGAAGCCAACCTGCAATAGCATCGCTCGCGATACTGTTTTCCAATTGATTGCCTTACGGCTTTCCGACAACAGTACTGCGCATCCAATAAGGACGATGACACCGATTAAACCAAAAATCACATTCACTAAAGATCACCTTTACAAGCATTGAATTAACAGCTGGTCCTGTCCTTGGGGTCATTCACTCGTCCATGTGACGGCTTGTATTGGTAGGGTTTTTGCCCATAACCGGGCGGCAAGTATAGCGATTAGATTGCGAGATTCATCACATATTTTTACGCAATCGTTCAAGCGAACACATTTTAATCACGCAATCGTTTGTTGGTTTTGTCGCCATTTGTGCAAATTATTGAATAAGGATCACGTTCCGCGAAATTAACACCAAAAAACGGCAAGAAAAGTTCGCTGGCAATAGACTTTGTTTCTACGCTTAAACAAGTAAAAACTTTCCTCGCACTAACAACATACGTCAGTTTGGCACCAAATAAGTACAACAACCTTCTTCCCCCCGCTTAATCGCGGGGTCTTTTTTTATCAAAAATATGTTTCTCGTCACCTGATGGTCAAACATCATGCTAGACGCACACATGTAGTGGTGATAAATTAATCAGCACAAATTAAGGGGAACTTAAACAATAATGGTGAGCTTATGCGACTCGACAATGCCATTTACCAACCTCATATTCAGCACAACTTAAAAGCGGCCACTAAGTTTATTGATCAGAGCTTAAAAACTCAGGGCAATCACTTAAACGCATCTCTTAATCAACACAACCAAATTCAGATTCGCAACGAAGATGGCGTGGTAGTGAAAACCTTTCAAGGCGAAAATGTCGTCCGTAAGATGCACCATATAGACGAGTACGTTTAAGCCGATTCAAATTATCGAGGCATGGCTAATTTCACGCCATCCCCAAGCACCTTTCTCTCACCGATACTTGGTATGGAAATCGTCAATATCGAGTGGGGATGCATGGGAAAGGTTGACCACCGTAAGTTCACTATTCAACACACCACGGCTGGTGATCGGTTTAATGGATGTCCCTTGGAAAGTACCACCACAAGCATAAAAGGCATGGCTGGCTTGGTTGTATTTGCTAGGCTTTTGCAACGGCGCTTCACACAAAACAGCGCCAACGGTCTGGTTCGGCGTTGGCAACTGAACCGTCAACCTATCTCCGACTTTTAGCCCCATTGGGTTCGAGTGATAACGAGGATTCAAATCTAATAACTGCTTGGCAGACAAACCATATTGCTGAGCAATTTCAGGCCAAGATTCGCGTTGATGCGTATTTATATCAGCAATAACCGTATGAACCTTCGATGATTTTTTCTCAACTACTTGTTGAACAACTTGCCGATTGGCTAACTTGGACTCGGTTTGCTTTGACGCATTCAGTAACTCTTTAACCTCGAGTAAAACGCCATGTTTTGCTAACCACTCATCATTTAGTGAGTCGAGTTCTTTGCGAGTAATCTGCTGTTTTAGATAGACTAAGTGTTGCCCTTTCGCCTCAACGCCACCAATTTTCCAGTACACTAGAATCGCGCTCTGATGGCGATTGCAGCCTTGCTCATCATTGAGTTGCTCATGAGTGGAACGCGTAGCATAGAAAAGCCATTTTCCATCGCCAAGTAGTTTGTACTCTTGAATCAAGCGCCCATTGAAAAAATGATAATAATACCCTTCCGTAGGCAGACCAAGCCGCTCACCAAGCTGGACTGATGGCGTTACGGGTATAAATGCTTCATTCACAATGCCCGCACCAATCGGATGTAACTTCACACTCTGCGGCAAGCTAATTCCCATGACTCTCATTGCAACTTTTGCGACTATCTTTTTCGGCTCATCTACGGCACTAAAAACCGTGTATTGAGTGCCATTTGCCGAACGCTGCACCTGCCAGTCACCAATCAAAGCCTCTTGCTCGGTTTTGGCTAACTCGAAATGACAGCCGACACTTTGCCTAAATGACTCATCAGAGCAGGCAATTTCATAAGTGTATTCAAATCGGAGATCTGGGCGAGACTTCACCGGTATGGGTTTAACCGGATTACTGTTGTCTAATGAGGCTCTTGCTTTCGCCAACTTCTGCTTCGTCAATCCAACTCGCTTGACTACCGTATACACCACAAACTCACTCCCTGAGAAATCATCACGGCGCATTTTACCCAAGCCGCTATCAAGAAGACACAGGTTAGTGCAATAAATGGCATAGGTATTACTTATTGGACAGATTTCAGTTGGATAGCCAAGGAACTCGTTTGAAAACTCAGCTTAGATACGAGTAGTAAGGCATTAAGGAGACGTGAAGTCATTACCAATTATTGAAACTCCCCTTACTGCAATACCTCGTTTTAGCTTAAGGACATGTCTAACATACTTCGTAGTTGGTCTACGGTATGCTGACTAAACACCTTGATGCCCTTACTCTCTAATAATGCAGTTGTCACCCCTGCCCCTTTAACCTTGGTTCCACTAAATGTTCCATCATAAATATTGGAACTACCACATGAGGGACTGCCCTCAGCGAAGACCGCATACTTGATTTGCTGTCGCTGACAGAGATCTAACGCATTCTTCGCGCCGACAACAAATTGTGTCGTCACATTCACGCCATCATTTCCTAAAACTTTCGAGGATCCTCTAAGTACGTCTTCCCCTTTTCCTGCGATAATTTCAGCAGGAGCTCTCGGAGTAGGTAGACCTGCCGAAACTTCGGGACAAAAAACCACCAAATCAAATGTTGACTGAAGCCAGTTCAAATCAAACTCAGGAATCGACAAGCAACTCGCGTTGTACCGCACTTTATTTCCAACCAAGCACGAACTCACCAAAACTTTTTCCACACCACACTCCTTTATATGCGAAAACACCCAGCACAAAACTAAAAAAGGTCACAACCGTGACCTTTTTACTTTTACACTTTGAACTCGTCAACCTGTCTGTTGAGTTCATCACTTTCGGCACCTAGCTGTCCGCACAGTTCATCGGCATGATTCAGCATTTGCACCATTTCACTACTATTTGACGCGATCTGCTGAATGTTTTGATTAATTTCTTCACTCACTGCCGATTGCTGCGTTGCAGCCGCCGCGATCTCAGTGTTCATTTGGTTGATTTTCTCTATGGAATCGCGAATGACATCTAGCGATTGAGAGGCCGAGTTCGCGATAGTAATTGTTTTTTGACTACTGGTTTGGCTCGATTGCATCGCACCCACTGCACTTTTCGCTCCTGCTTGTAGCCGTTCTATCATAGTCTGGATTTCACCCGTACTTTGCTGAGTTCGCCCCGCTAAAGAGCGCACTTCGTCAGCTACGACAGCAAAGCCTCTACCTTGCTCACCTGCACGTGCCGCTTCAATTGCCGCATTTAAAGCCAACAAGTTGGTCTGATCCGCAATATCACGGATAACATCCAGTACAGAAGCGATATTACTCACATCTGCATCCAACAAGTTAACCACCTCACTCGCCTGGCTAATTTGTACAGACAGCTCGTCTATTGATTCAAGCGCTTGTGCTATCGTTAGGTGAACGGTATCTGTTTCACTACTGGCTTGATGGCTGAACTGAGCTGCCTCATTCGCATGTTGGCTAACATTATGACTTGTTGCTTGCATTTCGTTCACGGCGGTTGCGACCACCTCACTTTCTCTATGCTGAGATTTGCTAAACTCGGTCGTACTGGCAGTGGCTTGTTTTAAACCATTCGCCACGTTTTTCACTTTGTCAGAAGATCCCATAACATGCGTCACTGTTTGCTGAATTTTGGCAACAAATGCATTGAACGAATTAGCTAACGAACCCAGTTCATCACGGCTCACCACTTCTAATCTTCGTGATAAGTCCCCCTCACCTTGCGCAATGTCTGCCATGGCGGTTTCAATGCGATTGATCGGGCGCACCACAAACCTCATTGTTGTCCAAATAGTGATTAAAACGGTCAGTAGCGTCACTATCATTGAAACAATCACAACGCGCTCATTCGTCGCAATTGATTCCTCGACTTGCTGCTTAAGTACCAACTGTTGCACATCAATTGAATTACTCAGCGTTTTTAGCTGTTTACGAATCACCTTAAACTGTCGGCTGAACTCCGCAGCATTGCTTTCATAATAACGAGCGGCCATGTCTGGTTGCTCAATCATTGGTTCATACAAAGTAATCCATGAACGAGTAGCACTTAAAAGGGTATTCAGGTCTGCACGCTGTGGAGCGGGTAATATGTTGTGTTCAAATAGGGTTCCAAGCTTTGCCATTCTTGGCTCAGCTTTATACGCATTGTCGGCAAACTCATCTTGATGATACTTAACTTCTACTTGGGTTTTCGCTTGGGCGACACCATTAGCGGCAACCATAACTTGGTATAGATCTCGATATGCGTCTTGCAAACTATCAATTGAGGGCTGCACAACACTGTTTAACTGAGCATTAAGATAAGCTTGTTTGCTACTTTGTGAATATGAAACGGCGGAACTCGCCACCACACTGGTAAGAATTACCATCATTGGTAGCAGCATCTTTTTAGAAATAGATAACTGGATCATCAATAGACCTTATTACATCACGGAAACGACGAGTGACTAGCGTAACCTTGTTGATCATTGATATACAGAGACGGAGTGTGACTGCCTATTCGTCTTTTTCACATTGATTTTTATAGTTGAGTCATATCTGACTCAACTCGAGATTTATTAATCAATTGCGTCGATTTAACACCCATATTTGGGCAAGTCATATGGTGGTTTTTGCTCGATATTTTAGCAGTTTACTAATGGGAATTAGTAAGAAAAAAATCCAGAGCATAGATGCGAGCTATCAGCTCAAATTCGAATCGAATATGCTAGCATCACCGCTACACTCACACATTACTTTCCCCACTTAACGGAACTCGATTCAAAAATATGCTCTTCGCTGCCAGGCACCTCCCAAAGAATGTGATGATTTTCACGCTTTCTCGTGCATTCGTAGTTTTCTAGGAATTCGCCCTAATTGAACTAAGCCCTCCTCTCATGTGGTTTAAAAGAGGACTCTCTAACATCGCCGGCAGATAAAAGAAAGCGAGCACGCAAGTGCACCACACTAATACAAGAGAGTTCACGATGTTAAAATTCCTTGAACAAGTCCGGAAGCCTACCCTCGACCTTCCTGTCGAAGTGCGTAGAAAAATGTGGTTCAAACCATTTATCCAATCTTACCTAGTGGTATTTATTGGCTATTTGACCATGTACCTAATTCGTAAAAACTTCAACGTCGCGCAAAACGACATGATCTCAACTTACGGCTTGTCGATGACAGACCTAGGTTTGATCGGTCTGGGTTTCTCGATTACTTACGGTATCGGTAAAACCGTAGTTTCCTACTACGCCGATGGTAAGAACACCAAGCAATTCCTTCCTTTCATGCTTATCCTTTCTGGTCTGGCAATGCTTGGTTTCAGCTTCAGTATGGGTGGCGGCAGCGCAAGTTTATTCTTGATGGTGGCATTCTACGGATTAAGTGGCTTCTTCCAGAGTACTGGTGGCCCTTCTAGTTACTCAACCATCACCAAGTGGACACCGCGTAACAAGCGTGGTTCTTACCTAGGCCTTTGGAACATGTCGCACAACGTAGGTGGTGCAGGTGCTGCAGGTGTGGCTCTATTCGGTGCCAACTACCTGTTTGACGGTCACGTTATCGGCATGTTCGTATTCCCTTCTATCATCGCGATCATCGTCGGTTTTATCGGTATGCGTTTTGGTAGTGACTCTCCAGAAGCATACGGTCTAGGTAAAGTAGAAGAACTATTTGATGAACCAGTTAGCGAAGAAGATGAAGCGGCTGAAGAAAATCAAATGACTAAGAAAGAGATCTTTGTTGAATACGTTCTAAAAAACAAAGTGATCTGGCTACTTTGCTTCGCAAACATCTTCCTCTACATCGTGCGTATCGGTATCGACCAATGGTCAACGGTTTACGCTTACCAAGAACTGGGGCTATCAAAAGAAGCAGCAATCTCTGGCTTTACCCTGTTCGAAGTTGGCGCGCTAGTCGGCACGCTGATGTGGGGTTACCTGTCTGACCTTGCCAACGGTCGCCGTGCGCTAGTGGCTTGTGTTTCTTTGGGCTTGATCATCGTATCACTTGAGTTCTACCAACACGCAACAAGCGAATTCATGTACCTAGCGTCGCTATTTGTTCTTGGCTTCCTAGTGTTTGGTCCTCAACTTCTTATCGGTGTTGCCGCAGTTGGCTTTGTTCCTAAAAAAGCAATCAGTGTGGCTGATGGTGTAAAAGGCACATTCGCTTACCTAATTGGTGACAGCTTCGCCAAGCTGGGTCTAGGTATGATTGCAGACGGTACGCCAATCTTCGGCCTAACTGGTTGGAAAGGCACGTTCGCAGCCCTAGATACCTCCGCCATGGTTTGTATTGTTTTGCTTGCTTTCGTTGCTATCGCGGAAGAGAAAAAGATTCGTCAAAACAAGAAGAAGCTTGAACTTACAGAAAACCAAGCTTAACCAACTCGCGCGCTTTGCCAGTCAAAGCGCGCGAGATCATTAAATTAACTCGGTCAATTTAGTATCATTGTCGGTTCTTATTGAGCTCTCTATATCAAAAGGTGCCAAAGGATTGTCTCCTATTACGCGCCAATTGGTATTGAGCTCATTTTCGTTTGTGTATTGCTGAAGTTTGGTATTTAAGATGATTAACGTAGCGCTTGTTGATGACCATGTCATTGTTCGTTCTGGATTTGCTCAACTGCTGAGCCTAGAAACAGACATGAATGTTGTAGGTGAATTTAGCTCGGTAGCAGAAGCTCGAGTAGGATTACCTGCGTGCAAGCCTGATGTGGTGATCTTAGATATCTCGATGGCAGACGAAAGTGGGCTTACCCTACTCTCCGATATTCCTTCAGGTATTGCTTGTGTCATGCTCAGTGTGCATGACTCACCAGCGATGGTTGAAAAATCACTCAAACTGGGGGCGAAAGGTTATTTGAGTAAACGTTGTAGTCCAGATGAGTTGATTCAAGCGGTTAAAACCAGTGCATCTGGAGGTTGTTACCTAACGCCGGATATCGCTTTGAAATTAGCGACGCCAAGTGATAAAACCACCATGCTGACTCACCTCACTCGTCGCGAAAATGAAGTATGCCAATTGCTGACTCGCGGTTTAGATGTGAAATCCATTGCTGCTGAGCTTGGCCTAAGCCATAAAACGGTTCACGTTCATCGTGCAAACGCAATGGATAAGCTTGGCGTAAAAAACAACGTTGAACTTGCCAAACTGTTTACGCAAGAGTCGTTTTAATGCGTAGCAACACCATCACCTCTATTTGCGGCTTATTCACGACTGGATGCTCGTGGTTCTGTCTGTGGGTGATCGCTTATTACTTTGTTAACGATGCGGAGCTCGCGATCTTGCTGTTCCCCTTCGCATTGCGTTTGGGGTTAACACTGCACACGCGCACAAAGTATTGGACAACAATTTATCTTGCCGAGTGGGGATTGACCGTTGCACTCGCTCTGCTTCTAGAACAACCACAATGGTTGATGGTGTTAGTTGCTAGCGTATTAAGTATTCCAGTGGTTTACTTTGCTAAACGCTATTACAAAGGCGATCAAAACCAACGCTTGGTGGTTATGGCTGTCGTATTGCTCGTCACGTCTTGCATTAACGTGCTTGCGGTTGGCTATCATGTTCAATCTGTCTACATGGTATGGCTGGCAAGCATTGCTGGCGGATTGTTGGTTCTGCCAATGTGCTACCTACTTTGGAATTATCTCTTCCAAAGCCCTTGGTCGCCACTGACCTCGAACTTGTTAGCGAATGAAGTCCAATTCAAAGTTCGTCATATCCTGCTTTATAGTTTGCTATTGGTTGCGAGCATTTTGGTTCAAACCAGCTTGCCGGATGAACTCGCTCGATTTGCGCCTTTCTGTATGGCAATCCCAATCATAGTGCTTGCGCTGCGCTACGGTTGGCAAGGCGCACTGCTTGCGACCATGTTAAACAGTATCGCCCTAATTGCTGCGCGGAGCGGTGTATCAAACCTAGAGATCACTGACCTTCTGTTGTCCCTTTCGGCACAAACTTTAACAGGCATTATGCTTGGTTTAGCGGTGCAAAAACAAAAAGATCTCAACCAAAAACTTCGGGGCGAGTTATCCAGAAACCAAACCTTGTCTCGCCAGCTTATTCAAGCGGAGGAGTCGGTACGTCGTGACGTAGCAAGAGAGCTTCACGATGAGATTGGTCAAAACATCACAGCAATTCGTACTCAAGCGAGCATCATTAAGCGTGTAGATAATGCAGAAATGAACACGCGCTGCGCCGATATGATCGAACATTTGTCGCTCAATGTTTACGACACCACTAAACACTTGCTGAGCAAACTACGCCCGAAAATGCTCGATGATTTGGATTTGAAAGAATCCGTTCACCAGTTAACACGTGAAATGGAGTTCGACAATCATGGCACCCACGTTGTCATTGATTGGCAAGGTGACTATGAGTCTCTGGGCGACACATTAAAAGTCACCCTATTCCGCCTGTGCCAAGAAGCGTTAAACAACGCTGCCAAGTACGCAAATGCGACGTCTATCGTTATCGAGCTGTCTATTGAAGAGAACATTTCATTAAACATCGCTGACAATGGCATTGGTTTTAAAACCGAAGACTGCATGACAGGCATGGGCGTGCGCGGCATGCAAGAACGCGTGCAAGCGCTTGGTGGAAAAATGTATATCTACTCTTTGAGCGATCACGTGGAAGGCACTCAAATCGCCATCACATTACCTAAGGTATAACGAGCATGTTTGGATTATTTCAGTCTCCGAGCTACAACCAAGCTCCCCTTAGCAAAGAGCAAGTGGATGAACGCTATCGATATTGGCGTCTGCATATCATGTTAGGTATGTATCTGGGCTATGCGGGCTTTTACTTTACCCGCAAAACATTCAACTATGCTGCACCAGCGATGATTGCCGATCTCGGTTTAGATAAAGCAGATATCGGTATGATTGGTACGCTTTTCTACATCACCTACGGTTTATCAAAGTTTATTTCAGGCACCATTTCTGACCGTTCTAATCCTCGCTTTTTCATGGGTGTCGGCTTAATCACGACGGGGTTGATCAATATCGCGTTTGGCTTCTCTAGCTCTTTAATTGCACTCGCCGCACTATGGGTAATGAACGCTTGGTTTCAAGGCTGGGGTTGGCCTTCTTGCTCTAAGCTGCTTACCACTTGGTATTCACGCTCAGAGCGTGGCTTCTTGTGGGCTATTTGGAACACAGCCCATAACGTTGGTGGTGCTTTGATCCCGCTACTTGTTGGTTTTCTTACCATCCATTACAGCTGGCGTGAAGGCTTTATTGTGCCTGGCATTATCGGCGTGATTCTTGGTGTTGTAGTTTGTTGGCGCTTACGAGATAAACCAACAACTCAAGGTCTGCCGACTGTTGGTCAATGGCGTAACGATGCATTGGAACTTGCCCAAGAGAACCATGGACAAGGACTGAGCTACAAAGAAATCCTCAAGCAATACGTGTTCAACAACAAGTTTATATGGTTGCTCGCATTTAGCTACGTACTGGTTTACATCGTGCGTACAGCAATCAATGACTGGGGTAACTTGTACCTAACAGAACAACACCACTACAGCCTAATCAATGCCAACGCGGCACTGTCGATGTTTGAAATCGGTGGTTTTGTTGGCTCTCTCGTAGCTGGTTGGGGCTCAGACAAATTATTCGGTGGTAACCGAGGTCCAATGAACCTCTTATTCGCAACTGGCATTTTCTTGTCTGTCGCTGCTCTGTGGTTGATGCCGTTAACCAATTTTGCGTTCCAAGCTGCGGGGTTGTTCTCTGTTGGCTTCTTCGTATTTGGCCCACAAATGTTGATTGGCATGGCTGCTGCGGAGTGTTCCCACAAAGATTCCGCAGGCGCTGCCACTGGCTTTGTTGGTCTTTTCGCCTACATGGGTGCCGCACTTTCTGGCTACCCATTAGCATTGATTCTTGAAGAGTACGGTTGGACTGGATTTTTCATCACTATCTCGGTATGCGCAGCCGTTATTGGCTTGCTGTTATTACCATTCTTGCAGGCTCAGCCTACGAGAAAACCGCTCGCTCCCAAGCTTAGGTTGTAGACCTCTCATTGGAGATGCAACTTCACGGCAAGACCAAATATAAAATCGGGTTAATCACGGTCACGCACACCGGGCTTAAAACTGGAGAATTGATTGCGTTAGCGGTATACAGGATGTACCCGACGGACCGTAGTAACTAATGTTTGAAGTCCCATGGGAGGAGTGAGCCGACATCTGGTTCAGGCTTTGCCAACTCCTGTATCGATTTTCCCATATAGTCGTAGAGGATAAGATCATCCGCCACTACGGCCTCTATACCGCCGTAAAGAATTGCGCTGGCGTCAGCACCATTTGAGTATTGGCGAAAAGCCAGTTTTCCTGAAAATAACTAGCGGTTTTATTGCATGGTCAGCGAGATTGTTATCGATAGATAAGTGGCCATCATCAAGGTAGCGGATGAATTTAAGCCATTGACTAGCAACATACTTGATGACTCTCCCTAGTGGACTCGACTCAAGTATGGATGAGGTAATCAACCAGTGGTAGCGTTCATCAACGTCTAAGGGAATAAAGCTGTTGTCGCTATCTTTCCTTACTTGGATTCAAGTTTCTCGATAAACACCTTATTAAAATCGTCAGAAGCAAGTGCTAAATCATCAAGAACAATGATATTTGATTCTAAATTCTTCTTGACGATCCACTTTCCCTTATCAGACTTATAGAACTCAATAAGTTGCTTGAGTTCTTCATCAGTATAAACTGACAAGCCTTTTATATATGCATTCATATATCTCTTTTTACCATACTTAAAAACTGAGCCATAATTTGATTCGACATACTCCTCTGTCAATTTGGGATATAGTTTGAAAAGCTGTTTTTTGTATTCCACAAAGTAGTGCGCCACTGTTTGCTCAAAGCCCAGAATTTGAGAAATCTCATTTTCCATCTTGCTTCTCTCCTCTGCTTGCAAAGGTAAAGAAGCCAATAGCAAGCAAAAACATAAAAGACCAACTTTCACTTGCCCTCCTTAACATGTGTAAGAAAAATTTACATCACCATCTGCTGAAGTAGATAGCTTAATACCGAGTAGCTCTCGCATAGTTACTGATCGCCAATCATTGGGTTAAAGATGGTATATAATCAGCGGGAAACAATCGGTCTGCTCAGTCGTAAGAAATGGGTGAACGGTTACCCTTTTTTACAGGTGACTTGCGCAAAACCAGCAGGGAGATCCTCGGTCTCAAAAGATAGGTACAAAGATTCTGAAGTGTACTTCGCCCAGAACTCTTTGCCTGCTTTTGTTGACTCATCTGGACATAACTCACTCATCCACTCAGCATAACTGGCTTCCATTTTGTCCCTTTCTGGGTAGTAGTTGCCACTGCGTTTCACCAGAGTGTAACGTAAGTTCAAGGTAGACTGGTCTTGTTTACCCATCTGGAAAACAGCACTAAGTCCTTTGGTACCGGAGTTCTTTTTCGGTGTCACGATTCGACTAATCGTCCAACCATGGTTTAACATTTCGTCAGTAGTTGCTAAATAAGTTTCAATTGCTGTCGTTTGGCTATCGTTACAGCCAGATAGCGATAAAACTAATAACCCAGTAAAAGTGAAACGTTTCATTTTATAACCTGAATAAATACTAATTAAAAAGATACTTTATACCCAAGTGTTATTTTGTCCAATGCGCATATATTGAATATAACGTTCTGTCTCAATTTTGCTTATATTTTTCATTCTTAAGTTGCACTGTTTATTTTATTTTTTAATGGTAAATTTTATTTATTGTTATCGTATAGGTAACTTGATTTAATGAGCCAAATGTCTGCTGTTGGCGATATTTCAAAGGGTGAACTGTGGTGTGTTGATAACCTTTTGAGCAATACTGGCTACCACGATCACTATGAACGATAACTTCCTCTGGGAAACAGAGCCAGTGATAATACATCATGGAACAGTGTTGCCATCATTCTCGTATCCAGCAACCAACCGATTACTTGTCGTGAATAAAGGTCAATGAACACCGCAAAATACAGCTAGACTTCGCTTACGGCAAGATAGGTTATCTCTCTCGCCCATTTCTGATTCGGGTCCGTTGCACACTTAAACTTGCGTGCCGCTTTCGTCGTTAAATACTGACGCTTATGCTAGCTGCAATGGTTTTAACGTTATGGCTATCATCGTTCTCAGCCAGTTCTTTCTGGATGCGCCTTGTGGCGATGATTAGTCTAATACCTGAACACCTTAACGATACGGACAACACTGAAGCGCAACAGGTGTTCGAGCAAACCGAACGACAGCTGATTTAGCCTACTTTTGGTTATTCCCAATCCAGGATAACTTTGCCAGATTGCCCGCTACGCATAATATCGAAGCCTTTTTGGAAATCATCGACCTTGAATTGGTGAGTGATGACTGGCGTTAAATCGAGACCAGACTGGAGCACTGTCGCCATCTTGTACCATGTTTCGAACATTTCGCGTCCGTAGATGCCTTTGATCACCAAGCCTTTAAAAATCACTTGGTTCCAATCAATTCCCATCTCCAAAGGTGGAAGTCCCAACAGTGCAATACGACCGCCGTGGTTGATGGTTTTAAGCATGGAATCGAATGCTGATGGATTACCTGACATTTCTAGGCCCACATCAAACCCTTCTAACATGCCAAGATCATCCATCAACTCCTCCAATGACTCATTAAGCGGGTTCACTGCACGTGTTACGCCTATCTTGCGTGCTAGATCCAATCGGTATTCGTTCACGTCAGTAATCACTACGTAACGCGCGCCGGCGTGCTTGGCGACAGCGGCTGCCATAATACCGATAGGGCCAGCCCCCGTGATCAGCACATCTTCACCCACAAGATCAAAAGAAAGCGCCGTGTGAACCGCATTGCCAAACGGGTCAAAAATTGAAGCTAGGTCATCAGAAATGCTGTCAGGGATCTTAAACGCGTTAAACGCAGGAATCACAAGATATTCCGAGAAACAGCCAGTTCGATTTACCCCAACTCCAATTGTATTGCGGCAGAGATGGGTACGACCAGCACGACAATTGCGGCAATAACCACAGGTGATATGACCCTCGCCAGAAACACGGTCACCAACACTAAAGCCTCGAACTTCTTGACCAACACCGACAACTTCCCCTACATATTCGTGGCCGACAACCATGGGGACAGGAATGGTATTTTGTGACCATTCATCCCAGTTGTAGATATGGACGTCAGTGCCACAAATTGCTGTTTTCTTAATTTTGATCAGCAGGTCATTGTGTCCCATCACAGGCATATCGACTTCCGTCATCCAAATGCCTTCTTCTGGCTTTAGCTTTGATAATGCTCTAATTTTCATACTACACACCGACATTAATTTCGACACAGACAAGACGTTAGAATCTTTATATTAAAAATAGTTGATGCCCAAGCGACTTCAAGATTGATAGTTCAAAGTAAGGTAACTGGAAGAGCTATTAAGCGCAATTAGTTGCCTCTACCCAGCCTAGATTGAGTAGAGATTTTATTAGATTGGTGCGCTTTGTGACTCGAAATAGAGTTAAATAATGCTCATATCGCGACCAACTGCAATAAACGCATCAATCGCGCGATCAAGTTGCTCACGAGAGTGTGCAGCCGACATTTGAGTACGAATTCGAGCTTTTCCTTTTGGTACAACAGGAAAAGAGAAGCCAATAACATAGATACCTTTTTCTAGCGAACGCTCAGCAAACTCTGCCGCTACTTTTGCATCCCCTAACATGATGGGGATAATGGCATGATCAGCTCCCCCTAGCGTGAAGCCCGCTTCCGTCATGCGCGTGCGAAAATGCGTCGCGTTTTCCCACAAGCGGTCACGAAGATCTCCGCTCTCTTGCAATAGCTCAAGAACACGCAATGATGCGTTGACAATCCCTGGCGCCACCGAGTTAGAGAATAAGTAAGGACGAGAGCGCTGACGTAACCAATCAATGACCTCTTTTTTACCTGAGGTATAACCACCTGATGCGCCCCCCATCGCTTTGCCTAAAGTACCAGTGACAATATCAATGCGGTCAATTACATCGTGGTATTCATGTGTACCTGCGCCGTTTGGCCCCATAAAACCCACCGCGTGTGAGTCGTCAACCATCACCAGCGCTCCGTATTGATCAGCCAAATCACAAATTGCAGGCAAATTCGCAACGACACCATCCATCGAAAACACACCGTCGGTCACGATTAGAGTATGACGCGCACCGGCGTCTTTCGCGGCAATCAACTGCTCTTCAAGCTCTTGCATGTTGTTGTTTGAATAGCGAAAACGCTTCGCTTTACACAAGCGAACTCCATCAATAATAGAGGCGTGGTTAAGCGCGTCTGAGATAATGGCATCTTCCGCATCCAGAATCGTTTCAAACAAGCCGGTATTAGCATCAAAGCATGAGGTGTAAAGAATCGTATCTTCTTTGCCGAGGAACTGAGACAGTTTCTGTTCAAGTTGCTTATGAATATCTTGCGTACCACAAATGAATCGAACTGATGCCATACCAAAACCATGTTGATCCATACCTGCTTTTGCAGCATCAATAAGTGCAGGATCGTTAGCAAGGCCTAGATAGTTGTTCGCACAGAAGTTCAACACTTCTTGACCGGTAGAAACTTGAACTTGAGCCTGTTGCTGAGAGGTGATCACACGCTCAGGCTTGTAAAGACCTTCTGCCTTTACATCTTCAAGTTGTTGTTGGATCTGTAGGTAAAATGCAGAAGACATGTTTAGTTCCTTCCTATCTTTATGGCTTTTAATCACACACATCAAACTCGAATGTCGATGCGTATGATGGCATTAGGCTATTAAAGGTATTTCCCGCAATAGCCTTTTACATAAAGTGTAATCTAGGTTCGGAATTCACATTATCCCACTAGGTGGAAAAACATTATTGAATCACAGGCACAAATCAGTTTTACTGTTTACTATTCATGGTTAATTGCACCGCAGCGACAATGAACACGATTGAGGTGAGTAGCATAATTGTTTCGAGTGTCGACCAGAGGTCGAGCACAGCATCGGCATAAGGCATCTTGGTCTCCTCGCAGGCTTTTCTTGGGGGTAACCTTACCGTGCAAATAACCGCGAAACCGCGAGCTAAATCTCAAAAAACCTTTATTTTCATATATATCAACATGTGACAATTTATGATAAATACTCGTTTAATCACTCTTCTGCCAGACTTGGCGACATTCATTCTGATTGTTAACCAAGGCAGTTTTACCGCCGCTGCCAAGCAATTGGAAGTAACGCCTTCAGCATTGAGTAAGTTAATCACTCGGTTAGAAAAAGCCCTATCAATCAAGTTATTCGAAAGAACGACACGTAAACTGGTCATTACCCCAGCAGGACAGAGAGTTTACGACCAAGCGTTATTGATGGTTAATGCAGCGCAACAAGCCGTCGATCTATCAGAAAGTGACCATACTGAAGCCAGTGGCTCGATAACCGTCGCGGCTCCAGAAGCCTTTCTCAACTCTGTGCTGCAACCTTTAGTCATCCCTTTTCTGACGCAGTACCCAGAAATTGAGCTAAAACTTCGTGTCGCTGATGGCGAGATAGATTTGCTACGCGACAGAATAGATATTGCTTTTAAGCTAACCGACAAGCCGGATGAAAATCTGGTTCTTAAAGAGATTGGCAAGACTCACCTGCGTTTGTGCGCGAGCCCAAGTTACATAGAAAAATATGGGATGCCTTTCCACCCAAATGAGCTGGACACCCATCAATGCCTATGTCTGGCTGAACGGGAACGTGACAACATCTGGGACTTTTTCAAAGACGATGAGTATCACTCGCTACCCGTTCGAGGTCGTTATGCGGTTAACCACTCGCAAATGCGCCTCAATGGAGTAAAAAACGGCTTAGGCATCGGTATTTTTCATGACTTTGTCATCACTGACGCCTTGCGTGACGGTAGCGTCGTCGAAGTGCTAAATGATTGGACCATCAAGAGTAATTATCACGGTTCTATTGCCATGCAATATCCACAAACCCAATATATGCCCGCACGTATACGAGCATTTATTGACTTCGCGGTTGAACATTTGAGTGCCACACTCAATTAGCATCGGTCCATAGAAGCGATAGCTACTCTGATAAAGCCCATGTAACCGCGGCATTAGCGTGAATTTGTGTTGTATCGTATAGCTTTACGTCAGTGTGCTGCGGTTCGACAAGCAAGGCAATTTCTGTGCAGCCTAAGATAACCGCTTGAGCGCCGCGTTGAGCTAAGTCATCGACAATCGCTAGATACTCTTTGCGCGAACTCGAGTTGATTTCACCTTTGCATAGCTCCTGATAGATCACATCGTGCACTAGGGTTCGTTGCTGGTCATCAGGGATCAGCACTTCAATACCAAACTTATCGATAAGCCGCTGCTTGTAAAAATCTTGCTCCATCGTGAACCGAGTGCCCAATAAACCCACCTTTGAAATACCATCAGCAAGCAACTTTTCTGCCGTTGCATCGGCAATGTGTAAAATGGGTTTGGAAATATACGGCTCAATTTGCGGCACAACCTTATGCATAGTGTTAGTGCAAATCAAAATAAAGTCAGCCCCACCAGCTTCCACCGCGCGTGCTGAATCTGTCAGGATCTCTGCGGTTTCCTGCCATTTCCCTTGATGTTGCAGTTGCTCAATTTCATGAAAGTTAACGCTATAAAGGCATATTTTGGCTGAATGCAACCCGCCTAGCTGCTGCTTAATTCCTTGATTCAGCGCTTTGTAGTAACTGGCTGTTGACTCCCAACTCATTCCACCGATTAAACCAATTGTTTTCATTCTTTTCTCTCTATTGGATAGGATTTCCCGGAAATCACATGGCCTGTAATATCTATCAAACTCAAATCGGCTTGCTCACTGCTGGCGGTAAAAATGTTAACCCCTTCTTGATCCCACACCGCGCTGTTACCCGCCACCTGCCAACCCGCTGTTGGTTTAATGTAGTTGGAAAGTAACACTGGGAAACGGTGCTTTCTGGCTATCTGTGACAGAATTTCACTGTCATCCGCATATCCTTTAGTGGAAATCAGCGCACTAACCAAGTACACATCCGCTTCATCTTCATCCGCTTCGCTGCTGTGCAGTGGGTGGGTAAAGTCTGCACAAATTGCTAACGCTAATTTATAGCCTTTAATTCTCAAATAGTAATTGTGCTGACCAGCGCGGCAATACTTTTTCTCATCGCCATGCAAATACTGTTTCGCGTAGAAATCCAGCTCTCCAGTTGGCTTACATATGGCAGCGCTAATTGCAGGTTTGTTTTTGCCTCGTTTTAGAAAACAACCCGCTATAACCGTGATTTGGTGCGTAACTGCGGCGTCAGATAAGTCACGCAACACACTGTGTTTCGCCTCTAAACTGAGTTCATCCGCTCGACTAATTTGATACCCCGATAAAGACAATTCTGGAAACACTACAATATCTGCACCCAACGTCGCTGCTTGGTTGATCGCATGTAAATGCTGACGCAAATTAACTTCAATCTCACCATCTTCGATTGGCACTTGGGCTAACGCAATAAGTAAACTATTTGAATTCATAACGACCTCTACCCATCTTAATACTGCAAACCACGGCCTGTGGTCAGAAAATGTACCCAGTCTAATCTTTGCCTTTGCTCGGCTAATCTCGCCGAAGTTTTTACTGGATACGAAATTTTATGTAACGCGACATTCCATGCCCCGTTGCTTTGCTGTGACAATATTGCATAGCTCGCTTTAGCACTGTATGTCTCCATCGAGTGGAGGTGGGGCTCCTCATCGGTATACGCAGGCATACCTACGCTACCCGGGTTTATCACCAGTTGTCCGCTTGATAACTCAACACAACGTGCAATATGGGTGTGACCACACAAAATGATCGGTGATGTGTTCCCGCCAAGTAACTTTTTGATCTCGGAATCTTCGCGTAATGAGGGACTACCTGACGAAACATCTTCCAATAGGTAAACCATGTCATCTTGAGGGGAACCATGGCAAGCGTAGATATCTTGGGTGATTTGAGAATCAAACGGCAGGGTTTTCATCCATTGGATTGGTTCGGGCCCCAAATCTTGCAGAATAAACTGCATCGTTGGGTTGGCATCAATTTCTTCTGGAGTCGCTTGGAATATTTGGCGATCTTGGTTGCCACAGATGGTTGTCGCATCAATGGTTTGCAAAAGATCGTAGGTGGCTCTGGGCGCGATCGGCCCGTAAAGAATGTCACCTAAATTGATATAACGTTCTACGCCTTGGGATTGAGCGTGCTCTAACACGGCTTTTAAAGCGTAACTATTACTATGTATATCCGACAATATTGCATATTTTAACATCGCACTCGTTCCTTGAGCTTCGATATACCCATTCTAGCTGTACCTGCCAGTTGCTTAGGTATAGATGTTCAATATAGCAGTATATTTAGATGGTAAACAACAAGTTATATTCAGTGAATTGAAATTATTTGCTATTCATATTCTCAACTATAAGTCGGTGGCGCTCTAGGAATTGCAGGTTCAAACCGCTCGCTTAGAGCCAAAAAAGCGTAGTCGGTGTCTCCTACAAAACGGCTGCGTTTGAAGTAAAGTGTTGGTGTAGTTGAAAAATCTGAGGAAATCGCAAAATAGGCAAATGGACATGGTTTACTATGCTGCACAGGCGGGGTCGCCTGCTCTACTTGCACATACTCAAAGCCATTGATAGTACATAGCCTTGCCCACACTCCCGCATTGGCACCATGCGCATTAATCACCGGCATCAGCGTAACGAGTGCCCAACTGAGTGCACTGGCTAGTAGCATCTGCTGTTGAAAACCATTTCGGTGGCGCGGCGTCGGAGTATCCATCTTTGCCCTCTTCACTAGAGACACAAATATATAACCTTAACGAAACAGTTTCAGAAAAAGTGTTTAAAATCTATTCATGGATCATAAAATTTCGGTGTTTTCTCTGAGCAAAATCGATATCGACTAACACGTATTGCCCCCCAAACGACCACCAGCGCAAGTGCCTCATCTGTCACCACTTGTGCCTTTATTTGCAACAAACCCGCTGACATCTATTGATAAAATTAATTTTAATTAGCGATTTATGTACATATAATTATAACAAACACACTTATTTTAAAATGAATCACCAAGGAATCGAGATGCGTAACGTGATTACCTTGCTCTTTTGTTGCTTCAGCTCATTGGTTATTGCCTCCCCACTAAAGATACATTTGGGAAATGGCTCGGTGATCGAAACTGATATGGCCGCGCTGTTGAAAGAGTTTCCTACCACCCGTTTTGAAACTCGTCTTCCCTGGTATCCCGATCAGCGCTCATTTACTGGTATCCCTGTCAGCAAGTTGATCGAACGTTATGGTGACAACAAAACCTTTGCGGTTACGTTTCTTGCGTTAAACGACTATGCCGCCACCAGTACTGTCGACGATATTCGCGCTTTCGCGCCAATAGTGGCCGTCAAGATGAACGGAAAGCCGATGAAAGTGCGCCACAAAGGCCCATACTGGCTGGTATTTAACTTAAATAAACACCCTGAGATAGATAATATCGCCTACCATTCTCAAATGGTGTGGCAAATAGATGAGATAATTTTACATAGCAAAGACGATGACGAATAAAAACAACATCACCTCATTTACCAGTCTTTTGAAGCGCTCTAAGGCACTGCTGATCGTCTTATCTGTTATTCTGATTTTGGCCAACTTTTATGTGCTATCTGAAACACGTAAATTAACCCGAGCTTTCTCTGAACAGCAAAACCAAGCGACGTGGTCACTGTTCCAATTGACTAAAGAGTTCTCATCATTAGTGGTACTCACTCCACTGTCACTCACGGATCAACAGTTTCTTAAAAAGACCGAGCTTGCCTATGAACTCACATGGAGTCGCTTTGACTTGCTGCTCCATGCCGAAGAAGCCAATCACTTTATGAAAATTGAAGGTACACGGCTATTTTTTTCAAAGCTGTTTGTCCGTTTTACGCAATTAGAGCCGTTGGTATTTCAGTTGAACGATCAAGACCAAGTGAATCGACTAAATCGAGAGGTAAACGCGATATATAAAGATCTGCTCGGTTACGTGAACATCAACTTTCGTATCAACAATCCTTTTTACTTAAAACGAACAGAACAGGCTAAGCTACTCGATCAAACGCAAATTGCGCTGATGTTACTACTATTTGCCTGCGCGGCGCTTGTGGGGTACGTATTACATCTTGAGTCTAAAGCCAATAAACAATTGGCAATGACGGATGCATTAACACACATTCCAAACCGGCTAGCGATGGCACAACACACTCAACAGCTTATCGTAGAGCGAACCGATTTTACTTTGTGCTTACTTGACTTGAATGGCTTTAAGCAAATCAATGATCGATACGGCCACCAAGCTGGCGATCACGCCCTACAACAGCTGGCAAGCCGATTTACCAATGATAGTAACCGGCTCTTATTCACCGCGTATCGGATTGGTGGGGATGAGTTTGCGTTAATCTTACGCCAACACTCAAGTGAACAGCTTGAACACGCACTCAACTGTGCTTTGGATTGCTTCACCGACAAAATCGAAGTAGAACGCGGAATTTTACATGCTTTATCAGCCAGTGTTGGGTTAGCGAGCTATCCAAGCCAAGCTGACACCTACAGTGAACTAATTAAAATTGCCGATAGAAATATGTATCAAATGAAGTTTGCTACCCGAACGCATACAAGGCAAACGTAAAGTTTGCCCCATAACCGTGTCGATTAATCTTCACCAAACAGGTCTCTGGTGTATACTTTATCTTGCACATCAAGCAGTTCGGTCACCATGCGGTTACTTACGATCACGTCACTCATAAGCTTAAACTGATTAATATCATCCACCACTTGAGAGTGAAAAAATGTTGGTTCGGGCAACAACGGTTCGAATACGACTACTTTGATTCCTTTCGCTTTCAATCGCTTCATGATGCCTTGAATACTTGAATCACGAAAGTTATCTGATCCAGCTTTCATAATGAGGCGATATATACCAACCACTTTGGGCCGCTTACGCAATATCGAGTCTGCGATAAAGTCTTTACGAGTAACGTTGGAATCGACAATCGCTCGAATCAAATTGTTAGGAACATCTTGATAGTTGGCCAACAACTGCTTAGTGTCTTTGGGCAGGCAATACCCACCATAGCCAAACGACGGATTGTTGTAGTGATTGCCTATCCTGGGGTCCAGCCCTACCCCCTCAATTATTGATTTTGTGTCTAAACCAAGGCTTTCTGCGTATGAGTCGAGTTCGTTAAAGTATGCGACTCGCATTGCTAAGTAAGTGTTGGAAAATAGCTTCACCGCCTCAGCTTCGGTTGAGTTAGTAAAAAGAACTGGCACATCTTGTTTGGTTGCACCCGTGACCAACAAATCGGCAAACATTCTTGCCCGGCTTGAATCTTCGCCGACAATGATACGAGATGGATACAAATTGTCATAAAGCGCTTTGCCCTCTCGTAAAAACTCTGGTGAGAAGAGTATGTTATCGACGGAAAGCTGTCGTTTAATACGTTCGGTAAAACCGACGGGAACGGTTGATTTGATCACTATTGTGCTGGTCGGTGCATACATCAGTACATCATTAATCACAGACTCAACACTACTAGTGTCAAAATAATTGGTGTGCGGATCGTAATTAGTCGGCGTCGCTATGATGACAAAATCACTGTTATGATAAGCAGCTCCTTTATCCGTTGTCGCGGTTAGATTAAGCCTTCTTTGAGATAAAAAATACTCGACATCACTGTCACAGATTGGGGACATACCTTGATTTAGCATATCGACTTTCTCACTATCGATATCCAAAGCAACCACCCTATGGTGCTGAGCAATTAAAAGAGCATTCGATATACCCACATAACCTGTTCCTACAACCGCCACTTTCATAAAGAACTCCATGCATGATGATTTTCATAATCCAACAGTTACTAACGCCCGCTTTCTCGGTTCACCATTTTCCAGTACTAATGACGCCCATCGAATTGCTCGTTCTCTAACCACTGCTGAAACATTAAGACGCACCAAAGTTTCTTGGTATGGTTCTGTTTACCCGATAAATGCTGCAACCAAATGTCAGACACAAGTTTCTCATTCAAATACCCTTCATCTTTTAAACGTGCAGGGTGCAACAAGCTATCAGCCCACTCTTTTAACGGCCCTCTTAACCAGTCATCCAGTGGCAGCGAAAAGCCCATTTTAGGTCGGTCAATCAACTCTTTAGGCACATATCGATAGAGCAACTCTCTTAATGGCCACTTGGTAACGCCATCTTTGAGCTTGATGGATATCGGTAATCGCCAGGCAAATTCAACTAGCTGATGATCAAGCATGGGGACTCGAGTCTCCAAAGAGACCGACATGGCAGCTCGATCTACTTTGGTCAAAATATCATCGGGTAAGTAAGACAGCATATCGAGCGCCATCATTAACTCAGGCGCGCTCAGTTCATCGCTCAACTGATTCTCTGTCCAGACAGTGCTCCGCTCTGAACTCTCCAATACGAGGCTAGTAGGGTCGTGCCATTGTGACAGTATATTGTTGTACAGCGCCTTATCATCATGGGCTGAGATAACATTGGCTACCTTGTGCAGTTTATCTCCAGATAACTTAGCTCCTACTGAGCGAGGCAATATAGACGTCAACCTGTCAAGTTGAGCAGGACTCAATAACTTAATGCCCTTGGCTATCGGCGTACGAGCCAATAGAGGCAACTTGCGGATTGTGGGCCATTGTTGCTCAGAAAATGAGTGCCTGTCGTACCCTGAGAAGAGCTCATCACCACCATCACCAGATAGCGCAACAGTCACGTACTGCCTTGCCATTTGCGAAACTAAAAAGGTAGGGATCTGCGAAGAGTCGGCGAATGGCTCATCATAGATTTGGTGCAAACTCGGGATCACGTTTAGTGCGTCTTGTGAAGAGACGTAAAGCTCGGTATGTTCCGTACCCAGATGCTTGGCTACCAACTTAGCGTGTTCGGCTTCGTTAAAAGCTTTATCTTCAAATCCAATCGTAAAGGTTTTAACGGGGTTGCTTGAGTGCGCTTGCATCAAAGCCACGATAGTCGTCGAATCCACACCTCCAGATAGAAAAGCACCAAGAGGCACATCTGAAATAATCTGCCGATTAACTGATTGTGTGAGTAACTGATCCAGTTCGTCGACTGCCTGCTGCGCTGTTCCTCGAAACAAATCACTCCGACTTTGGATAATCACATCGGTTGCCGACCAATAGCTAACCTTCTCAATATTCAAACTAGAATCAACACTTAGCAGCATACCAGGCATTAACTTCCAAGTGTTTTGATAGATGCAATACGGAGCGGGAACATTACAATGACGCATGTATAAACCGAGCGAGTCTCGGTCAATTTGCGCTGAAAAATCAGGATGAGGCTTAAGCGCTTTTAACTCTGAAGCGAACATAAAACTACCATTATGCAGCCCATAATATATTGGCTTTTCTCCTAAACGGTCGCGCGCTAGAAATAACCTTTGTAATTGGCTATCCCACAGAGCAAGCGCAAACATTCCGGTAAAACGAGCTAACGCTGGCTGTAATCCCCATTGCTCGATACACGCCAATATTGTTTCGGTATCAGAGTGGCCCCTCCAATTCCCTTTAGCTAGCTCCTTTCTTAGCGTTAAGTGGTTATATATTTCACCATTGAAGACCATTTGGTAACGCCCAGAATCAGATACCATTGGTTGGCGACCTGCAGACGATAGATCTTGTATGGAGAGTCGACGGTGACCTAATGCCAAGCCATTGGGCGGATCGAGCCAATGTCCGTCGCTATCAGGGCCGCGATGGTGCAAGGTATCGTTCATCGCCAGCACCGTTTTTTTAAGATAGACATCGTGTCTAGGAGCAAAAGACACAAAACCAGTGATACCACACATATCCCGCCTCTTCTCACGTTATTACTAAATCTGGATTGAAATAATGAAATCGAATTTTCTCTTGGTGGCGTATATTACTTTTCGCCGCCAAGAGTCTTCGTAAATGTTTATTGTGTTTTAGTTTTTATATTGCTAACAATGCTGACTTAAGGAACGACTGAGTTCGACCGTTCAATATGCGGTTTTACCGACAAATCCTTTGAAAATGGTTAAGAAAATAATCTTAATATCAAGCCATAACGACCACTGGCGAATATAGTTAAGATCATACTCGACACGCTTCTCCATCTTATCAACCGTGTCAGTTTCACCACGATAACCATTGATTTGCGCCCATCCGGTGATACCTGGCTTCACTTTATGGCGTAGCATGTACTTATCAACTATCTTGCGATACTCCTCATTGTGAGAGACCGCATGTGGTCGCGGACCAACAATGGACATGCGTCCTTGCAGGACATTTACAAACTGCGGGAGTTCATCTAACGATGTTCGGCGAATAAAGGCACCAAACTTGGTAACTCGAGGGTCGCCTTTGGTTGCCTGTTTTACTTCGGCGCCATTGTCCATCACGCGCATCGAGCGGAACTTCCATACCTTTATTTTTTTGCCATCAATCCCATAACGATCCTGTTTGAAGATAATTGGCCCCGGCGAAGATAGTTTAACGCCGAGTGAAACCGCAAATAATACTGGACTAATAAGAAGTAGGATCAGAGCTGATACGACAATATCTTCAAGACGTTTAACGAACGTTGACATACCGTAAAAAGGTGTGTCATGAATACTCAAAGTTGGGATGTTACCTACATTACGCCAGCGAGATTGAATGAGATCGTATGTGAAGAAGTCAGGCACAATATAAACTCGGGCGGTACTATCAGAGAAGTGGTTGATGATTTGTTTTATTCTTCCACTCGCTTCCATTGGCAGCGCGACATAGACGTGGCGGAAGTTACGCTCTTTTGCCATTTCAAGAGCGTCATTAATTGAGCCACTGATTGTCGCTTGAGGGCTTTCGCTGGAAAGACGTTCTTGGCTTCGATCATCAAACACACCTATTAGCTTCAGGCCATGTTCAGGTCTTGTTGCCATTTCATTTGCCAATGCCAACCCCGCAGGTGTCGCACCGATAACAATGCTTTTTTGAGTATAAGAGTCACCACGAGCGGAGGCTCTAACTTTATTTGAAATAAAACGATAACTCGTTAAAAAGATTGGGGTGGTAATAAACCAACAAGATAAGGCTACGCGGGAGAACTGATCGGTAATTTTAAAACCAAAACCCAGTACTAGAACAAAACCTATGGCACATAGCCAAGCCAGAAGGATCGGTGCGATAGTTTGTCGTAATGACGACGCCAATGAAGGGTTATATACCCCTAACAGCTCCGCTAAAACACTGTACGATACGACGGCGATACTGGTCGCCAGCACATAATGTATATTCCACACGCCAGTATAAAGATACGAGGCAATCAAAATAGTGGTAATAATAAACGCAATGTCCATTATTCGATACGCGATGATGAGCTCATCGCCATGTCTCTTGATAATTCCGCTTTCTCTCATGGAGTAGTCCTTCACCTAGCCACTATATTATATTTATCTAATATACTTGGATTTATTCCTATTCAACTAAGAGGCATAGTTTGTATTTTTTTAAGTAAAATAAAACTAAATTTGTTGCCATTATTATCCTGTTCTAGATATTGAGAGTGCAAAACTTCCTATTTTTGAGACGATGGAAATTAATACTTTTATACCTATCCAAATAACAGACATTTGAGATAGCGATCACTTTTGGCACTAAAGTTAATATTTCCTGGCTGTTCTAATTCTAATTATTTACACTCAAGTGACTTCAAGGCCTTGAGTATACATATATAAAAAAGCCCCTCTACTTGAGAGGGGCAAAGTTACCATCGCTTATAGTTATGATCTGATTTCAGTAAAACTATTGTTCGATATCTATGTACTAATGGCTGATGCTGTTAACCAAAATCACCATTTACATAACCTTGAGTTCGGTCGTCTCGTGGAGCACTGAAGATCACGTCGGTCGCATCATGTTCAACCAGTTCACCCATCAAAAAGAAAGCGGTACGGTCTGAAATTCGGCGAGCTTGTTGCATTGAGTGAGTCACGATAACGATAGTGAACTTTTTCTTCAGCTCTTCCATCAGCTCTTCAATTTTATGTGTCGCAATTGGGTCAAGCGCTGATGTTGGTTCATCCATCAAAATTACATCGGGCTCCATAGCAATTGTGCGAGCAATACATAAACGCTGTTGCTGACCACCAGAAAGACCAAAGGCGTGCGACTTCAAACGGTCTTTTACTTCATCCCAAAGTGCTGCGCCACGCAATGAACGCTCCACCACTTCATCAATATACTTCTTGTCCTTAATACCTTGGGCACGCAAACCGTATGCAACGTTCTCATAGATACTCATTGGGAAAGGATTAGGCTTTTGAAACACCATCCCAACCTTGATACGCAGATCTGCCACATCAATGTTGCCATAGATATCTTCATCATCCATGGTCAATTTACCTGTGATTTTGACCCCTTCAATTAAATCATTCATACGGTTCAAGCAACGCAATAGCGTTGATTTTCCGCAACCTGAAGGTCCAATCAAGGCGGTCACTTGGCGCACTGGAATTGGTAAGTTAATTGATTTTAGCGCTTGGTTTTCGCCATAAAACAGATCTAGGTTTTCGATATTAAATTTGTTCATGCTGTTTATCTCTTAAATCTTAAATTCGTCGTGTGCTAGTTTAGTAAGTTGCTGTATTAAAACGTCTGGCAATCAGTTTAGTCACCGTGTTGATAAGCAAAACCACCACAATAAGTACTGTCGCTGTACCGTATGCTTGATTCCATTCTTCAATGGTAAATAGCTCGGTAGTCAGTTTGTATAGGTGTACCGTTAGAGTGCGCCCTGAATCCATCAACGAGTCAGGAATACGCGCCACCATACCTGCGGTAAGAAACACAGGTGCCGATTCACCAATAACACGACCAATACTTAAAATGACCGAAGTTAAGATACCTGGCATTGCACTTGGCAAAATTAAGCGCCAGATGGTGTAAATTTTAGAAGAGCCTAGTGCATAAGAACCTTCACGGTAGGTTTGGGGCACCGCCATAAGCGCTTCTTCAGTTGTACGAATAATCACAGGTAAAATCAGGATACTTAGGGTCAATGCACCTGAAAGAATCGAGAAACCTAAACCGAGTATTGCGACGAAAAAAGTCATACCAAACAGACCAAAAATGATCGATGGAATACCCGCCAGTGACTCAGTACAAAAACGAATAACTTTTACTAAACGACTGCCCACTTTGGCATATTCGGTTAGATAGATAGCCGTCATAATACCCAGCGGTGCCGCAACAGCGATAGACGCGACTACCATGTAAATTGTTGAGACAATCATCGGGAAGATACCGTGTTCTTCACCAGTACGAGTGTAATTGTCGGTAATAAAGTTCCAGTCTACGTGCTGTAAGCCGTTAGAGAGAATGTACCAAATAATCCAAAACAGAAAACCGACTGTTAGCGCGGCTGCCGCCCAAATAAAACCATTTAAAATTTGGTCTTTTACTTGGCGAGCTTGTTTTAATTTTGCGTAATCCATAGTCATCACCAATTGTTACTTCGTCTTTTGACGGTTTAGGTAAAGAAGCGCTGCATTAAGTGCCATGATAAACGCGAGTAGAACCACACCTGTCGCGTAAAGCGCGTTAGCGTGCACACCACTTGCGTAAGACATCTCAATCGCGATGTTGGCAGTTAGAGTACGAGCCGAATCGAGAATGCCTTGTGGCATCGCCGGCGCATTACCCATAACCATGATAATCGCCATGGTTTCACCTAATGCACGACCAATACCCAGAATGACGCCAGTCATAATGCCTGAGCGAGCGGCTGGAACGAGCAACTTAAAGATGGTGTAAATTTTTGAAGCCCCTAGCGCTAAAGAGCCTTCTTTATACGTTCTCGGCACTGCGCGAATTGAGGTTTCTGAAACGGTAATAACCGTTGGGAGGATCATCACACCGAGTACGATAATACCCGCTAATATGGTATTACCCGCAGGGACGTTAAATACATCCTGGATCAGTGGAACAATAATAACTAAGCCGAAGAAACCATAAACTACCGATGGAATACCGGCGAGCAGTTCAACCGCAGGGCGGATGATATCGGCGACGCGCTTAGGCGCAATTTCAGCAATAAAGATAGCGGTTAACACACCGACTGGTACGCCAACTACCACGGCACCGAGTGTCGATACCATAGAGGCGACGATCATAGTTGCGACACCGTAAAGCGCAGGTGGCAACCACTCTTGGCCAAATACGATACCGGTTACACCGGCTTCTTGAAATGCAGGAATAGATTCTTTAACAATGAAATAGGCAATAACTGCTAGAGATACAATACCAATAACAGCACTGGTCAGAAACAAGCCATGGAAAATGCGCTCTTTCCAATCTACACGCTTCTTAGCGCGCAGACCCGACTTTGCAATTTGAGTCGCTTCAGTGTTCATAAGCTTTTCACTATTTGTTGCGATGGTCATAAATAAGTCTCACTAGGCTAACCTTACCCTTCTCAATTGAAGTGTTATAACCAACGTTGTGGATATAACTTGTAATGCCAGCTGTGAAAGAAAGTGCTCAGCCCAATCGAGGCTGAGCAAGGGTATTTCAATTAATATTTGATTGAGCAAATATTAGTTAACTGAGATGTAGCCTTTTTGGTCTACTAGCGTTTGCGCGTCATCAGACAGCATCCAATCTAGGAATTTTTGCGTTTCTGCTGATGGCTTGCCGTCTTTGTAAAGAACAAGGAAAGGACGAGCAACTTGGTATGAGTTGTTTTTAACGTTCTCTACAGTCGCTTCAGTGCCATTGATTGCTAGTGCATTTACCGAGCCATCAACAGTGCCTAGTGAGATGTAGCCAATCGCGTATGGGTTTGATGCCACCATTGTTTTAAGAGCACCGTTACCATTCGCTACTTGCGCACGTTGAGAGATAGCTGACACTTTCTTATCACCAATCTTTCTCTTAAGTTTCATGATATCTTCAAATGCACCACGCGTACCTGATGCCGTGTCACGTGTGATTGCCACGATAGGCTTATCTGCACCGCCAACGTCTTTCCAGTTGGTCACTTCACCTTTGTAGATTGCTGTTACTTGCTCAGCAGTAAGACCTTGCAGGTCATTCTTCGGGTTCACTACAACTGCGATGCCATCTAGAGCAACCGTTAGCTCTTTAAGTGCAGGTTCTTTTTCAGACTCTTTAAGGTTACGTGAAGACATACCTAAGTCTGCACTACCATTTTTAGCGGCTTTAACGCCTGCGGATGAGCCCGGTCCTTGGACTTCAATGAATACATCTGGATTGGTCTTCATGTATGTTTCTGAGAAAACTTCCATCAGCGGAGTTACACTACTAGAACCTACTGCTGAGATAGTTTCTTTCGCTAGTGCTGGAGTTACTGTCAGAGTACCTAGTAGCGCGATTGCACCGATAACTGTCTTTTTCATCACAATTTCCTTTAGTGGCTTTATTGCCGTTGTGTTTCATTCAACGCTGCTCACTTTAGAACTCAAATATGACAGTTGTGTTTCACTTAATTGAAGCCTATATGACATTTGGCTGTCACAGAGGAATATTCGTTTAATATCCGTACAACTTCGACCAAAGGAATCAATAGTGGTTGTTTTTAAAGCTAAAAAGCCAGCCGATAATTCGACTGGCTTAAGCTCAACCTAGGTTGATTTCAGGAACATAAATGTCCGGGGGGAGACAGATATATACTCAAATGACTTGTTCCCGACGGGAAAGTTCCCTTGCGATGACAGCATCATCGCGTCGATTGCAACAATGCCACCGCGTTAATCATCGCGTCTTTGGTGGAAACATCGATAATTTTGATATTGGTAAACCTCTCAGGATGGTTAATCGCAACATCATGGGCGAATATTACGCAGCGCGCTTTTTTGATGTCTGCCTCGGTAATGCGATTATTAACCCCATTCGCGCCTTGAGTCTCAACTTTAATCTTTATTCCCAAGGAGTGGGCCGCTTTCTCAAGCGACTTGGCGGCTAAGAAAGTATGCGCTACACCTGACGGACACGAAGTGACAGCCAATATATCAGCAACCCCTTCACCCGCTACTGAACTGTATGCTTGGCTGACCGCGAGCCTTTCCTCTTCTTCTGTGACATTTCGCTTTAATGCAATTGTGATCACCGCCGTCGTCAATGCACCAGCTAGCGTACCCAAAATGTAACCCAGTTTTCCATCGACCACAGGTAGAACAATCCATCCTCCCCAAGGCGCATGGTTCAACACATGGAACATAAAACCAATGATATTACCAACAATACCGCCTGCGACAATCGCTGGCAGCACGCGAGCTGGGTCTGCTGCTGCAAACGGAATGGCACCTTCACTAATGCCAATCATCCCCATGATGCCTGCCGCCTTACCCGCCTCACGTTCGTCCCGTTTGAATTTTCTTGGCGCAAGAACCGTCGCCAAAGCCATACCGAGTGGCGGAGTACATATCGCAATACCAACCCCACCCATTAACCACGGTTGTGTATTAACTTGAGTTTGGGCAAACAAGGTCGCAACTTTATTGATTGGTCCACCCATATCAAATGCCGTCATCGCCCCCAACACAGTGCCAAGTAGCACTTTTCCAGATCCCGCTAGCCCAGCTAACCATTCATTGAGTAACGCCATGGTAGTCGCTATCGGTGCACCGATTAACCACATTACCGCACCGCAGGTCACGAATGTTCCGACGAGTGGATAAATAAAGATCGAGCTTAACGACACCATACTATCTGGCAAGGTTATCTTTTTTAATGCATTAACGGTAAAGCCCGCAATAAAGCCCACAATGATGGCGCCCAAAAAGCCAGTATTATAATGACTCACCGCGATCCACGATCCAATCATACCTGGCGCGAGGCCGGGTTTGTCGGCGATCGAATAGGCTATATACCCGCCTAACACCACCGTAAATAAGGTCAGACCCGCAATTCCCATCTGGGCAACGTCTGCTAATAGCCCTTGTTCTGGCACCGCACCATGACCTGAAATCATCACAGATAGAGACAGCAACACCCCACCAGCGACAATAAACGGGATCATATGTGAGGTTCCAAACAGTAAATGCTCTTTACCTCTTGCTAAACGCTGCTTTAAGGCGCTTTGTGGCTCTGGAGATTGATCTACAATCCCTTGGCAAACCGAGTCACTCTGTTGCATGTCGATATCGGTCAGCAACTCTAACGCTTGTTCCACAGACTCCGCGGCTTTTAACTTGGCGATAAAACCATCTTCGATCAACTTCGAGGATATCTGTGCCAATACTTCGATATGATGGTGGTCGTCACCATCGGGAGAGGCAAGCATAAAGAACACATCTGACAGTTCGCCATCTTCTGCGCCATAGTCAATGCCCGGTTGGCTTATGCCGATCACCACACCCGGCTTGGCAACCGCATGACTTTTGGCATGAGGAATCGCAATCCCCTCTTCAAAGCCCGTATTGCCGATCTCTTCACGCTTCCAAATGTCGCGTAAAAACTGATCTTTATCGACCAACTTCCCGCTGCTATCAAGAATATCGACTAGCTCAGCAAGGACTTGCTGTTTAGTTTGCGCTTTTAGCTCTAAACAGATGCTATCTGTATCTATAAGGGTGGTGATATCCATTGTATATTTACCTAATCACTTAGATGTTCGCCAGCCAGTGTGGGTATCTCAGCATAGATTACGGGTGCATCGATACAGACGATATAGCAGGAAACGAACATTAACTGGAGTAATGTAACACAGCTTTTATTTTGTGATGATGCTCTTACCTTTAACTGGTTTAAATCAATGCTTTCCACCCTTGGTATGCTAGTATCCTGCAAAAATAATACGCCGAGATTAATCATGAAAATTGTAGCGGTTACAGCTTGTCCAACCGGAATTGCCCACACCTATATGGCAGCAGATGCATTAGTTAAAGCCGCACCAAAGTTTAACGTGCAGATCAAAGTGGAAACTCAGGGTGCAATGGGAATTGAAAACCCATTAACTCCGCACGATATTGCACAGGCAGATAAAGTATTGATTGTCTCTGATATTGAAATTGAGCAAGCAGCACGCTTCGAAGGCACCAATAAAGTCCAAATTGCGATCGAAGAAGTGTTGCTAAATGTTGATAAGGTTTTCCTTGTTCATTGCCGCTAACCCAATCTCAATATGAACGAGTACCAAATTACTTTCTTAGTCGACGATGTCAGTGGTAGCGCTCATGTAGCTCAACCGCTTAACCGATTGGCTAAAAAGTTTAAAAGCTCGCTGCAAATTATCAATATCACCCAAGATAGAAGCGCCCTATTAAACCGACCTTCTGCTATGTTGCGCGTCGGCTTGCAGCGTGGTGACTTGTGCCAGATCACCGCAATTGGTATTGACGCAGAGCTGGCATGCTTTGTATTAAAAGACATTATCAGTGAGCACTTCAGCTTAGTGGGTGCGCACATTAACTATCAATTCTCTAGCCAGTTAGCGAAGCGATTGCCACAAATTAGCCCCCCGTGCGAGGTGCAATGGCACTACGCTAAAGCGCATACCCCGCTAACCAAGTTCGAGTGCTTAAAAGGTCTTGCTCAACTTATCTACCCACAAAATGCAGATGAGCTAATCTTGGCATTCGTCAAACGGGAAGAGCGCTCATCAACCTGTGTGACACCCGGAATCTCACTTCCTCATGTCATGTTTGCCGACGTAACCGACGTTTCTGTCGCAGTGATCAGTAATGATCAATCCATCGACTGGGCATCGCCAATGGGCGAAGTGCATATTGCGATAGCATTGGTGATGCCAAAAGCCCCTTCTCGTGAGCAAATCATTGCCGCCACCAACCTCACTCGCAATCTACTCTCCGGTCAGTTAGCACAAAGGCTGTTGCTGACTCGCTCTAGTGTCGACCTGCAAGCATTGCTCATGTATGCCATGACCCGACTACTGGCTTAGCCAAGAACACTAAATAGAGCCACGATATTCTGTTGGCGTACGACCGGTACGATTCTTAAACACGCGACAGAAGTAATTGACATCTTTAAACCCACAACGTATTGCGACTTCATTAAGTTTGAAGTTGTATTTCTTCAGCATAAACTTGGCGCGGTCAACCCTAACCCATGTAATGTAATCAGCGAGAGTCATATGACCTTGTTGGCGAAACAAACGCGATAAATGGTTGGAAGAGATACTAAAGCGTTCAGCGATACTGTCGCGCGTAATTTGGCGATGAAAGTTCTCTTGAATATAGATGCAAATCCCTTGATAGAGATCCTGAACACGGCTGTGTGATTGCTCAACAGGTTTGTCCAGCATCGTTTTGCTGTATTGAAGTAATGCCTGCAGCAATAACTCATCCATTGGCTTTTTGTGGCTCTCACGTGCGAGCGAGCTGAGCGCTTCAAGAATATTATCAATGGCGAAACCCGAGCGAGTTTGAATACTGTGTTTTTGAACATCGTAAAAACCAGTCTCGCCTTTGCGTTTACTCACGAAGCTCAACCCCAATTGCCTGCGGCCAAACAACATACTCAAGACCGAGCAGTCAGTGTCCCAATCAGGTTTGTTCCAACAGTTGGGCGGAATAAAAATCGCGTCTCCCGGTTTAGCGACTATCTTCTGTACTTTGCGCTCATGATCTTCCATCTCATTAACATACTCGCCATCAAGAACCAGCTCCAAGCGAGGAAAGTTAACCTGATAACTACACTCTGGTGGAGTATGGAAATCACCAGCAAACCAGATGTTATGAAATGGTTCACGCTCGCTTAATACAGAACAAATTAGGTCATGGAAAATCATCTAAGCAATCTCGATATGCACTTATGGTGCTATAAAACAGATATAAACCTGACAAAAGAAAAGGGCTATAGTGCGCAATCACAAACTCACGAATTAGGTACAATAATACAGTAAATGCATTTATTTTATAGCCATTTCGTCCGATACCCGCAATCATTACAACGATTTATTAGATAGTTACTTAAGTGAGGAAATTTCAACAGCAATTAAACAAGTTACATATTTTCAGATCGCACTCCTTAAAGAGATCAACTTCACACTACACCATTAAGGTTACAAATATCCAGTTAATGCAATTTTTCTTCACTACCTAAGTTTTATAAAACTAACCAGAATGAGCTGAACAGATAACGATAAGAAATAGGGGTGTGAGATGATCACAAAACTTATTAATCAAGATTTGATTTCGCTTGATCTTAAAGCGACGACTAAAGAAGAAGTATTCCTTGAGCTCATTGACGTGTTGCACGCTCAAGGCCGCATTTCAGATAAAGAACAGTTCCTCGCAGACATTAAAGCACGCGAAGAATTGGGTAACACCGGATTTGAAGAAGGTGTAGCACTGCCACACGCGAAAAGTTCAGCCGTTATCGAACCTGCCGTTGTGATCGGTGTTAGCCGCACTGGTATTGAGTACGGCGCAGAGGATGGTTTGCCATCAAAACTATTTTTTATGATTGCCTCTCCTGATGGCGGCGACAATCATCATATCGAAGTGCTTGCCGAGCTTTCTTCAAAACTAATTGAAGATGGGTTTATCGAACGTTTCTTTGCTGCGCAGAACAACCACGAAGCGCTCGCTCTACTACTAGAAAAACCCGAAGAGCCAACAGCTGCCCTGCAACCTGCAGCAAGCAAAGGTTTTGTGATTGGTGTAACCGGCTGTCCAGCAGGTGTTGCGCACACTTATCTAGCCGCAGAAGCGCTCGAAAAAGGTGCCGCAGAACTGGGTTACGAGATCAAAGTAGAAACGAACGGCTCTATCGGCGTTAAAAACAGCCCAACTGACGAAGAAATTGCTCGCGCAGATGCCATTGTCGTCGCGTGTGACAAGCAAGTAGACATGGCACGTTTTGCAGGCAAACGTCTGGTTGAAACTAACGTTAAAGCGCCAATTCGAGACGCTAAGGGCTTGATCAATCAAGCACTAGAAGCGCCAGCTTATCAAGCGTCAACAAATGCAACGACTGCGTCTACCGCGGAAAAAGCCTCTCAAACACGTTCTGATCTCTACCGCTACTTGATGAATGGCGTATCGCATATGATTCCATTCGTCGTTACAGGCGGTCTATTGATTGCACTAGCATTAGCAATTGGTGGTGAGCCTACTGAAGCGGGCATGGCGATTCCCGATGGCAGCATGTGGAACCAAATCCTAAACGTAGGTGTGGTGGCTTTCACACTGATGATCCCTATTCTTGCGGGTTACATTGCCTACGCAATCGCTGATCGCCCTGCTCTGGCTCCGGGTCTAATCGGTGGTTGGATTGCGAACAACGGCTCATTCTACGGCGCAGAAGCGGGTACTGGCTTTATCGGTGCAATCATTGCTGGTCTGCTGGTTGGTTACTTCGTGAAGTTCATTACTTCTATCAATTACCACAAGTTTATCCAACCACTTGTTCCAATCATGATCGCGCCAATTACAGGTTCGCTATTTATCGCTGGACTATTTATCTTCGTTATTGGTGCGCCAATCGCAAGCCTAATGGACGGCCTAACGGCGATGCTAACTAGCATGAGCACAGGCAACGTCGTCCTACTCGGCATTGTTCTGGGTGGTATGGCTGGTTTTGATATGGGTGGCCCATTCAACAAAGTGGCTTTCCTATTCTCAGTCGGCATGATTGCTAGTGGTCAGACACAGTTTATGGGCGCAATGGCGTGTGCGATTCCTGTCGCACCACTAGGTATGGCACTAGCAACTGTGCTTGGCCGTAAACTAGAGTTGTTCGAAGCATCAGAAATTGAAGCGGGTAAAGCATCAGGAGCAATGGGTCTAGTCGGTATCTCAGAAGGTGCTATCCCATTTGCGGCACAAGATCCAATGTCTGTTATCCCTGCGAACGTTCTTGGCTCTATGGTTGCAGCAGTAATGGCGTTCTCATTCGGCATCACTAACAGCGTTGCTCATGGTGGTCCTGTTGTCGCTCTGCTTGGCGCAATGAACTTACCTGTTCTTGCTCTTGTGTGCATGGCATCAGGCGCAGTCGTGACAGCGCTGACCTGTGTAACACTTAAGAAAATCCGTAAAGCGAAACAAATTGCAGCGACTGCATAACTCGCTATAAACTCTCTGGGCCTGAGCAATTTTGCTTGGGCCTTGTTGCATTTCAAGCTTGCATATTTATGGTGACAATGATGTCTGATTTCCGTACTGATAGTAACGCGCCCCTACAAACCATGTTCTTTCCGATGACCAATGTCATCCAAAACTACGCCTGGGGTAGTACTACCTCTGTAAACCAACTGTTCGGTATCGCCAATCCAAATGGCGAACCACAGGCTGAAATCTGGATGGGTGCGCATCCAAATGGTTGTTCAATGGTGGAAAACCAAGGTCAAACAACCAAGCTTTCTGATCTGATTAACAGTAATATCAATGCCTTTCTCGGTGAAAGTATCGCTAAACGTTTTGGTGAACTTCCATACCTATTTAAAGTGCTCGCAGCCGAAAAAGCACTGTCTATCCAAGTACACCCAAACAAACAACAAGCAGAAACAGGGTTTGCTCGTGAAGAGCAACAGGGTATCCCTCATACTGCTGCCAACCGCAACTACAAAGATCCCAACCACAAACCAGAGTTGGTCTATGCGTTAACACCGTACCAAGCAATGAACGGTTTTCGTTCTATCGAGGAGGTTATTGCTAACTTCACTCGTTTAGATATTGCTGAGCTTGCACCTTTAGTGCAACAACTGGTCGACAACCAAAACCCACAAGGCTTAAGCGCGTTCTTCTCGGGCTTGCTCTCTTTGGAAGGCGCAAGCAAAGATAAAGCATTAACTGCGCTGCTTGCACACGCAAACAATTCTCAAGATCCATTAATGGCTCTAATTGTTGAACTAGAAACACAATACCCAGGTGACATCGGTCTATTTGTGCCATTGACGCTGAACATCATCACGCTCCAACCTGGTCAGGCGATGTTCTTAGACGCAGAAACTCCCCACGCATACATTAAAGGAACAGGCCTTGAAATCATGGCAAACTCAGACAACGTTCTGCGTGCAGGTCTGACGCCAAAATATATGGATATTGACGAGCTTGTTGCTTGTACTATTTTCGAAGAGAAGCCTTTTGATAGCCTATTGCTAGAACCAAACGTGAACGACCAAATGCTGGAATACCCTATCCCAGTTGAAGACTTTAAGTTCGCGATTATTCCAAGTTCTGACCAACGCGTTGTCGATATCGTTAGCGCAGAAATCCTGATGCCACTTGATGGCTCTATGACCATCACTCACAGTAACGGCCAACGCTGCGTTATTGAGAAAGGCCAATCAGTATTTATCCCTGCATACGCACAAAGCTACACGTTGCAAAGTGATGCCCGAGTCGCGCGCGCATACAGCTAACCACTGCTTAGCTACCCATAACTAAGCCCTGCAATGCGGGGCTTTTTTGTAAGGACACACACCTTAAGACCAAATACCCATTACCTATCCTTCTGGGGACAGGCACCTCAAATCACGCCAGAAAAGGTTATAGCTATAGGGACAGACAGCCTAAATCTTGCGTATATTTTAATTCTCGCAACAATCAGAACTAGTCTTACAGGGACAGTCGCTATAAGTTGTCACTATTAGTTAAAAACGAAAAGCAGGTTGATGTTCGTTTGAACGAAATCTTTGCGATTAAAATTTGCGTCTTAACACTCTGAGTGGTTGAAATGTAGATTGGAAGCTAGAAGAAGGAAATTAGATTATTGAGATATCGACCTGAACAAGCTGAAGATCACAAACGTGGTAGTAGTGATCACTAGCTTGTGCCATCTACCCATCTAAACGAAATAGATGAACCCGCCTCTTGCTCAATGTCTGCTTTACGACTTCTCGACGCCCAGCACAACCGATCATCACTGCTCGACTTCGCTCTAGGTCTATACAAGCGGAGAGCCAATTTGTCTGTTTTATGTTTATTCGCTGCAATATTGGCGGTACGTGGGAACTTAGCATGGCTTTATCCTTTCGATATTGACGAGCAGTCCAATCAACAAGCTCAATGTAATCCTCGAATGTGAAAGGAATACCATTGAGTTTTGCACGTGCAAGATGACCCACAAAAGGATACAAAGGCGGACATTTACTTCGCGAATTTTTCAACGCCATTAGGCGCGCTTTGATAGAAGTAAACTCGGACTCTTCCGGCGTTTTTGCGCACCCCGCCCGCAATGGGTTTAAATCCACGTAGGCCATTGCAGCAAGCAAACCCTTCTCATCGAGCAAAGCTTGGCTTCTAAAACGGCTTTCCCAAAAGTGCCCGCGACAATCATCTTCCTGATTCGCTTTGCATGAAACGTAAAAGTTCAACTCTTTCATAAACCAACTAATGTTCCACAAACGAGAGCGCCACGAACCGATAACTTGTAAGCAGGCATCCATTTCAGCCTCACTACTCAACTGCCCCGCAAGCCAACGTTCCACTAGATTCGGTAATCGATGCTCTTTTCGCCACCGCTCAACGACCTCTCGGTCAGATAAACGCAGCGCTTTCTCTCGATTAATGTGCAACACCAAATGGTAGTGATTGCTCATTATCGCGTACGCACAAATGTCGATACAGTAAACCTGAGAAAGCACGCGAATTTTCTGCTGGATCCACTCTCGACGATGTTCATAACTCTGCTCAGTAACAGGATCAACCCCACATAAATAACTACGCCGTACGCAGCGAGAAACGCAGTGATAGTAAGGCGTTGCTTCTACCGAAACTTGTTGTTTTCTAGCCGTAGTCATACTGATTCCCTGTTATCAATAAGTGATAATTCTGCTTAGGCTAGAAATTTCCCACTGACACGACAAGATTACACAACCCAATCTACAGGAGAGTTAACACCAACTCATACTTTGCTTACTTTATGGTGTATGTCCTTGTAAGAAAGAGAGCGTTGAGGTGTGTGTCCCTGTAAGAAAATAATGACCGCTATCACACTCAGATTTCCTTGGTACAAAAGTATAGTGATTGGATTTTTTTTGCTATTTCGCCATTTAAGTAATTGGATTAATTTTAACTCAGAACATAAACACCCTGAGTTAAAAAAATGATTACAACACTAACCAACGTCAATTTAATTAAGCACCAACTTCAAGCCAACAATAAAAAAGAAGTCTTTGAAGAACTCGCTCAAGCTTTATTTGAAAATAACCGTATTAGCAGCAAAGAAGCCTTTCTAGCCGACATCGAAACTCGTGAGGAAGTCAGCGTGACTTCGACTGAGGGTATCGCCTATCCGCACGCCAAGAGCAAAGCGGTTATTGAACCTGCTATTGCAGTTGGCGTGAAACAAGAAGGCATCGAATACGGTGACGAAGATGGCATTAAGCCAACAGTATTTTTTATGATTGCTTCACCAGATAACGGTGCTGACCATCATATTTATGTACTACAAGAACTGTTCGGAAAATTCAGTGATGAGTTTATCGAAGAAATTAACAATGCACAAAACCAAGAACAGATTTTAAATATTTTAATCAATTCATAGGTGGAATAATTATGAGTACCCTAACAGCTCAAGCTACCAATAATAATAGTGATCTCAAAAAGACACTTAGCACTTTAAAGGGGCACCTACTTTTTGGTACCTCTCATATGTTACCTTTTATCGTTGCTGGTGGTGTTTTACTTGCTCTTGCGGTAATGGCATCCGGTAAAGGTGCCGTTCCTGCAGATGGCCTACTTGCTGATATTTCCAACATCGGGATTAAAGGTCTAGTTCTATTCCCAATCATCCTAGGTGGTTTCATCGGTTACTCAATCGCTGATAAACCAGCGCTTGCTCCAGCGATGATTTCATCTGGCATCATGGCAGACATGGGCGGCGGCTTCCTAGGCTGTATCGTAGCGGGTTTCATTGCGGGTGGTGTGGTTTTCCAGTTAAAGAAAATTCCATTGTCACCAAACATGACGGCTCTAGGCGCATACTTTATCTACCCACTAATCGGTACGCTAGTTTCTGCGGGTATCGTTCTATGGGGTATCGGTGAGCCAATCAAACTGTTCATGGCTTCTATGAACGAATTCTTAGCCTCAATGGCTGGTGCATCGAAAGTAGTTCTAGGTACTATTCTAGGTGGTATGACTGCATTCGACATGGGTGGTCCAATCAACAAAGTAGCAACGCTATTTGCTCAAACTCAAGTTGATACACAACCATGGCTAATGGGTGGCGTTGGTATCGCTATCTGTACGCCTCCTCTAGGTATGGCTCTTGCGACTTTCCTATTCAAGAAGAAATTCACTAAAGAAGAGCAAGAAGCAGGTAAAGCAGCGGCAATCATGGGTTCAATTGGTATCTCTGAAGGTGCTATCCCATTCGCAGCAAATGACCCAATGCGCGTTCTTCCTTCAATCGTAGCGGGTGGTATCGTAGGTTGTGTATTCGGTTTCCTAACTGACATCCTACTGCATGCACCATGGGGTGGTCTAATTACAGCGCCTGTTTCAAGCAACATTCCAATGTATGTCGTAGGTATCGCACTTGGCTCTCTAACTACTGCGCTAATCGTTGGTTTTTGGAAACCAGTAGCAGAAGAGCAAGCTGAAGAAGAAACTGAAGTTGCAGCACCAGTTCAAGCAGCGGCAGCAGCGCCTGTTGCAGGTGAAGGTGAGTACGATGTAGTTGCAGTTACTTGTTGTCCTTCAGGCGTGGCACACACTTTCATGGCAGCAAAAGCACTAGAAAAAGCAGGCGCAGCAGCGGGTATCAAGATCAAAGTCGAAACCCAAGGTCAAAACGGCATCCAAAACCGCATTACTGACCTCGATGTAGCCAATGCAAAACTGGTTATCCTTGCTCATGATATCCAAGTTAAAGATGCACACCGATTCGCTAACTCTAAAGTGATTGAGTGCTCAACCAAAGAAGCGATGAAGCAAGCAGCAACCCTGATTCAATCATAGATTGCTCTGCTCTATCACCTGAAATAAGTTAGAGTTCCCCCCTCTACAAAACCGACACCTAGCGTGTCGGTTTTTTTATTTCACTGCTCTCACACCAAATTGCGTGCTCACTCGAAAAACTTCACCACTAAAGAGCGGTAAGTTTTTACATAGAACAGAGAAACACATAGATTTCTAGCCAACAGCCACTAACTCACCCTTTTATGAATCAATCACTTATCTTGACAATAATTGATTTAATCGAAGAGAACTTGCCACGGAAAATCAGCATTGATGATCTAGCAAAACAGTGTGGTTTTAGCCGCTCTTATATTCAACATCAGTTCAAAGCAGAGACAGGTTTCTCGATCTCCTATTACCAACGCACGCGCAACTTAAGTCTCGCTGCGGCGCGTCTAGCACAGGGAGATCAGCGTATCTTAGATGTCGCAATCGAGTTTGGTTTTGAGTCTCAAGAAGCATTTGCACGTGCATTTCGCCAGCATACCTCCACCACACCATCACGCCTTCTTGGTCAACAAACCTGGGCAAGACGCATCAACTTTGAACGCATAGATAGAGAGAAACTTGAGAAGCTTCACCACTGTCAATCTCTTCCCATTGCATTCAATACCCACCAGAGTCATCGTTGGGGGTGTTTTGTGTTCACCGTCGATAGCTGCGAAAGAGACATTGAAGAGGTGACCCGCGCCATTTCAACGGCGTATCAGAAGCTGATGCAACTCCCATGTAGCGCTTCGCTTGATTTTGACCAAGCGCAGATCGTCGAGTTTCGCGAACATAACCAAGAAGCCAGCAGCACCTACCCAATGTCTATCGCGTTTCCATTTGATGATGAGCATGCAATGCCACCTGAATTGCTCGAGATAATGGTACCAACGGGTCTATTTGCTGAAGTGACATTGCCCAATCCAAGTTATATTCCGACCATTTTTCATCCGCTCTATTACCGAATTTTCAACGAAAACAAATGCTACTTTGGTGGTTTACCTGCATTTTGGCGCTACAACACGTTAACTGGCGAGCTGC
This sequence comes from Vibrio panuliri, assembly GCF_009938205.1. Lineage (NCBI taxonomy): Bacteria > Pseudomonadati > Pseudomonadota > Gammaproteobacteria > Vibrionales > Vibrionaceae > Vibrio > Vibrio panuliri. Next base: position 1,126,040 of record NZ_AP019655.1, read on the forward strand.
ATCATCGTTGTCAGGTTGAACCCATCGCTCAAGTCAAGAGTGACCCAATCTGGTCACTGTTTGAGTCACGCCATGTAGTGGAACTTAACACGTCATTCTTCGCGGTTTCTCATGCATCAATTCCAGCCTCTAAACGCGCTGGAACAAGGCGCTTAACAACGCTAGTTGAACAGTTAACACTGGCTTCCCCCTCCCAGTCATCACTTGAGGTTCTCTTTGACTCGCCTTGCCAAAACAACAGTAATCAATACCACTACTCGTTAGGGGAAACGGGCGCACTAAAACTCAACGACCAGACCGCGACAAATCTACAAGGGCTGTACCTATCAACCCAGTGGCAAGGTGAAGACATTCACCAACTTGAAAACCAGATTGAACAGCTCTATTTACGCCTTTCTCAACACCATCAGTTTCAATATCGCGCGGCACCTGAATTGATAAGAATACACACTGGTAACAAGCGATATATTGAGTTTGATTTGTTGACTCCGATTGAAAAACGGGCGACCTCTAGGCAGAAAGCCGTATGGTTCGGATAGCATTTGACTCTGCCGCACTATCACGACAGAGCCAAATGTTGCCAACAAGGTTAAGTGAGCGATCAGAAACTTGGCCAAGTACGATCGAGAGGGTTATATCGAAGGGTTGTAATCAAAAGTTCCAAAACTGAATCGTTTGATGCGCCTTATCAGGATGACTAAACTGAACTTGCTCCATACTCGGGGGGCCTTGCAACGCTGGATTATTCGAATATCCAAACCCTTCAGTCGGCATGCCATTTGAGCCAGACGTTAGACGTTGATTACCATCATTATCCTGATAGGCAAATATTGCGTATTTCCCTACTGGAATTGCGTCGATTCTGATTCCTGCCGTCGCTTGAGAAACGGAGTAACCTTGCGCATGAATACTCGGCATCCCATTAAGATTGTCCCCTTCGCCATAGACCAACAAAATTATTGGGCCATCTCCTTTGATATTCGCGACTTTAATTGTCAAGGGAGCAAGGCCATCGGTGTTCGCAACAACTTGTGGCGCAGGTTCAAATCGAAACACCACCGACAACATCAAACCCACCGTCATCGCACTCCCCGCCCCTAAGCTCCAACGTTTAAGTTGCGATAAACCACCGGAATGCTCGCGTATCCATGCAGGAATCCAGATTGAAGCTAAGCAAACGAACACCAACCATTCGTAATGCGCATTAAATCGCTGTGCCCACAACATCGGCGCCATTAAATAAATCATTACAGTATGCCACGCAAACACTTGCAATGAATGACGGCCGATGTAAGACAGGGGCTTGAACACCAACAAGTTGGGACGATGCTTAATTACCGCGGCGATGAGATACGCCCAAACGGCGATATTGAGCAAACGTAGCCAACCCAACTCGGGTTTGTCAGCCAAGCCATATAGAACTCCTTGATGAATCCCCCATTGAAGGAAAAAACCATGGTGCATGAGCAAAATTACCGCAGCAGTGACACCTGCCGCCAGAGTTAACCACTTCGAGTACCAATTGAAGTTACCTTGATTGGCCGCATAACCCACAGCGGATGCACCAATAAACAAAAGCTGCCAAGCAAAGGGGTCAAAATATCCTGTTTGAAGTGCAGCACCGGGCAGTAAATGGATAATAACAGCATCGGTAATATGCCCACTCATTGCCCACACAACCACGCTACTCAGCAAAACCATTGCCATCCAGCCGCGTCGATACGCCGCAATCAAGATCGGCAGCAACAACATATACATGATGTAGAGCGGTAAAATCTCGAGATAACTTGGCTTATTGACCAACGCGGCACTCAACAATACCGATGACCAAGGCGCGTCAACTAAGCTGGTTAAGTTTACTTCAAGCATTTCAGCCGACGTTGGCATATAGGTTACGCACAGAGCAAACCAAACAAACACAATCAGCAGACAGACAATATGGTATTTGTAAATACTCCAAGCACGGCTCCAAGCTTTTGAGCGCAGCTCGGAATTGCTCAAGTGTGGTCGACTGTATATCGCTCCAGCCAGAAACCCAGAAACCAATATAAATCCTTCAGCCGCACCAAACTGCCCAAGGGGTTGCAAGCTAAACATCTGAATAATTGAATTACCCCCACTTATCCAGAATAAGTGGTTGATGGTCATTATGACGAGCAGTAGACCACGAATTGAGTCTAGTGCGGGTATACGCTTCATTGTCGAAATCCTTATATAAACACGGTAAAGCAGTAAACAGTTCAATCTGTATGCTTGGTATTGTGAAAGATTTCGAAGCGGCGACTCTGACCAAATGTGCTTAGATGTTGATCTAGTTCAACCTATTGCCTCAGGGCGAATGGAAATGCGAGTGGGTTAGCAAACTCTATTTAATAAAAAAGCACCACAAAGATTTCTCCTCAAAGTGCTTTTCAATACCGGATGAACGCTAATAAACGACTATTCATCAACATAGATTGTGATTTTTCCAGCATGGGCGTGGCTGAGCGAATGTGCATGAACATAGTCCACCACTTTATCTTTGATATAGATATAGGCAGCGCAAATTAACGCTAGAACAGTAAACGTGAACAAAGCATGCATATTTAGGAACCACGCGAACAACGCAGTAAGAAACGCAAGAAAAGCGACCATACGGCTGCTAGTCATCACTTGACCTAACTTTTTATTCATAACTCCTCCTTAATACGAAAAAGCACGAACAAAACTTCGAATAGTTTGGTTGGTGGCAAACGAGTGAACAACGTTTGGTTTGCACAACCATTATCGATGAGATATTGAGCAAAAACCTCTGCCGAGATCGCAATTAGAGTAAAATTGCACCGAATTCAATCAATATGAGATGTTACACCATCATCAATATCGCTAGTCAGCCAACGTTTGAACCATACACGTCAATGAAAAAATACACAGTCATAATCGCGCTGGATAATATGACAAAACCCCGCACATAATGTGCGCTGATCTGGCGAGAAACTCGCGCAGCTAAGTAGCCGCCAATCACACTCCCCAACAGCACAGCACAACCCGGTAGCCAAGCTATCGCACCTTGCCAAACAAAAATCACGATAGCACTAAGAGACACGCAACTCGAAACCAACAGCTTCAGTCCGTTCATTTGATTAATATCGGTATACCTTGCAACGACCAAATAGCTCAATACCACAATGCCAAGCCCGGCATTAAAAAATCCACCATAAGCACTGACCGCGAGAAGAAGCACAGATAAAGACACTTTGGCATGGTGTGAGCCGGTCAACCTGTCGCTGACTCGGTTGCCGAAAATAAACAGCAATGTCGCAAACAAAAGCAACCACGGAATCGTTTCAACAAAAAACTGCTCGGAGATATTGAGCAGTAGCCAAGCGCCGGCCCCACCCCCAATCAAACTCAAAAACACGATCGGCAGCACCACCTCTGGCTGCTTCGCAATATCCTGCCGAAAGCCATAAGCGCCGCTCACATAACCTGCACTTACCGCAAATGTATTAGTGGCGTTTGCACCGATGGGCGGTATTCCAGCAAAAAGCAAAGCAGGGAAAGTGATGAAACTACCTCCCCCCGCTACACTGTTCAGTACACCACCCACCATGCCGGCGACAACCAACCACAACCAATCCATCTGCTCCTCCCTGACCAGTGTTGATGAGGCATCCAAGCCTCAGCATTAACGCCTTTTACTCATTGTAAACAGAGCGACAAATAAAAGGCATTCAACTTTAGCCAAACTCATTGACCAACCCACTAGCGATATCTCGCCAGTCTTGCAGTTCTGAGCGAAACCGTTGCGTCTGCTCTGGTGTCATATTATTAATGATGTTCACCAAGTATTTGCGCCCCAATTCCGTATTGTAATCAATACGTAATGCCAGCTCTGGCCCGTAAAATTGTTCTGGCTGATAAAGCAGTGCTTCAATGGAATGCTGCAGCGCTAGTGGATCCGCACGTTTGGCAAACAGCTTCATTAGTTCGACCCTAACTTGAGTTTGGTATTCAATCCAAAGCGGCGTAGTGACTAACCACTGCTGCGACCAAAGCTCTAATTCCAAGGCTTGCTCAGGTGTGAGCTCCCCCAACCATTCGGTCAAACTCTCTTCTATCTTTTGGCGATAACGCTGACGCAGTTCAACCTCACTGCTGTCTTGATACTTGTTCTTAAACTGGGTATGACGTATTCGTATTTCATCCATTAAACTCTCGACCTGTTCATCATTCATTTGCGACACCAGTGCAACGATAGAAGGCATAAAATGACGAGCCAAACGAAGTGAGTGCTCACGCAACTTTTCTTGCTGATAACGAAAAGATTGTGGTGTCACTTGCTTTGGGTCCAGTACTAACAACTCATCGAGATGCGAGATATAGATGGGAATTTCTGAGCGACGATGCCACGGCGTAGCATGGTCAATGGCATCGGAAACCAAATCTTGCTGTTGAGTTTCTAGTTCAACAAACTGCTCAATAAAGCGAATCGCGAACCAATCAAGATTGTCGTAGACCAACTTGGTTCCACAACCACTCAACATCAACAACAGAGTTACCACTGACAACCAGCGCTTCATACCATCTCCAAATCACACCACTTCGAAACTTATACGCATGATTAGAACCATATACTCACTTGATGTGTTTTACGAATTTGTCGTCCAACAACTCAAGCTTCTATGCGACAAGTGGGTCTTTTCATCTTGTAAAACCCGATAAAAACTGACCGTGATATGACGCAGCGAAACAAATTAACTTTGACAATAGAGTCAACTCCAATCACATTGGAACAAAATAAAAATCGCTCGGCAAATCATCAACGAGTAAGGAGAAAATATGAGTCATAAATGGGTTGCTGCAACGCTTGCAATCGTTGCATTAGGTGGATGTAGCTACAACTCTGAGCCTGCAAAACCAGTTCCAGCAATGTGTCACGCCGAAAGCATGCCAGGAGGTTGGCAAGATGCGAGCATGACACCAGAAGTAGAGCAAGCGGTTAAAACCTTAATGGATCGAATGAACAATGCCTCACCGCTTGACGAGGTTACGCGAGTGCGCACTCAAATCGTCAATGGCGTTAACTATGCCATTGAAGTCAAGTTAGACAATGGACAGTATTGGCATGGCGTTGTTTATCGCAACATTCGTGGCGACTACTTGATTGACAGTGTGGCTCAACAAGGCAAACTTTGCCCATAACCCTAATCATATCAGTGCTTGGTTGTTTGGGTGACACCGCCATCATCCCGATAGCCAAGCATTCTCACCACTATATTTCCGACTCGGCATTACCAAACAAATTGCACTAATTTTTTGACAACTGTCACAGTTGCGATCACAGTAAATCTATCACAAAAGGAAACTGTGCATTGATTTGCATCGATTAGGAGAGCAACTATGAACAAAATGCTACTGGCAATAGGTTTGACTGTATTGGCAACCCAAAGCTACGCTTCTGAGCAGCAATCTATGGATGCCAAAAGTAAAATGAGCATGATGAGTGATTGCAGTAACCACGACAAATACGCCAACTGGCAAGAGACCAAACTCACTGCCGATGTTCATCAAGCATTCAATCGCTTCAAGCAAAACATTGACTCCGATTCACCCATCAAACAAGTTCTGCAAATTCGTGCCCTGAATATGGACGGACGCTACTTCGCTTTCGAAGTTGAACTAAAAAACGGACAAGTCTGGCATGGCAATATCCACCACAATCCTCGAGGCGACTACTTAGTAGATACTATTCCTCATGAAGGAAAACTTTGCCCTTAATGTATTATTAAGCCGTAGGCTTGTAGGCACTCTGCAAGCCTCCAGATACAAAAAAGCGTTGCACTAGGCAACGCTTATTAATCATGCTCGTTCACCAATTAATGAACTGGGGTTTCGTTCTTCGCATAGAACTTACCGAAGTATTGTTCGAGTACTTCTGGCGTTAGCTCACCCGCTTCTTCTAAGCGTTTAAGCTCAGCAGCAATCTCCTTTTGCTCTTCGATTGAAGGCAACGCCACTTCCGGCTCGTCCGCCACTTGCTGAGACATCTGCTCGAGTTCTTTCTCAAAATCACTCATGATTTCTACTTACCTTTAAAAATGATCACTTGCGTCAGTTTACTCATTTCATCACCGAGATTCTAGAGTTACATCAAGCAAGCCTCAAATCGACAAATAGTCTGTAGCACATCAAATTTGAAATCTATATATGATGACACGGATATATTAATTCTGTTCAATAGACAATAAAGTGAAGAAATAACTGAGAAAAGTTGTCGTTAAAGCAAGCCACCGGGAATTTTGCCGATCAAACTCCAGTTCTTTAACTTTGATTAGCGCAAGTTTCTCGAAATAACACGCATTTTATGCGGTTTCTTACTTGCTTAACTCTATGATTATGATATCAAATTGCTCTTGATTTCGACCTTGCAAAATATCATTATCATATCCCGACCCAAACCCAGTTAGGCGAACAAACTGTAGCCAATAACAGGACCTCAAATGGACTTGTTAAGCAAACCGATTTAGGAGACGAGCATCGCCCATGACATCAACAGCCTTTTGCCAGTTAAGAGAATACCTTGAAAGTCAGGTAGTTGGACAACAAGACCTCGTCAAACAACTGCTTGTCGCACTGCTTGCCGACGGTCATATCTTAGTTGAGGGACCTCCGGGACTCGCCAAAACTCGTGCGGTTAAATCTCTTGCAGACTGTATCGAAGGAGAATTCCATCGCATTCAGTTTACCCCTGACTTACTGCCAGCAGACCTAACTGGTACCGATATTTTCCGCCCAGAGACAGGGGAATTTAAATTTCAGGCAGGGCCTATTTTTAACTCGCTCATTTTGGCTGATGAGATCAACCGAGCGCCAGCAAAAGTTCAAGCGGCTATGTTGGAAGCAATGGCAGAGAAACAGATCACCGCAGGACGCAAAACCTACCCGCTTCCTGAGCTGTTTTTGGTGATGGCGACACAAAACCCCATCGAGCAAGAGGGCACCTATCCCCTCCCAGAAGCACAACTCGACCGCTTCTTACTCCATTTGAATGTTGACTATCCAGACGCAGAAAATGAACTGGCGATCTTGCGTCTCAATCGTGGTGAAGCGAAAGGCGACTCTGCCGTGACGCCACCAACGCTCACGCAAGCTCTGATTTTCCAAGCGCGTCAAGAAGCGTTAGATATTCACATGGCTGTAGGCATTGAGCAGTACATTATTCGCCTAATTATGGCGACACGCCAACCACAAGACTATAGCCAAACGCTAGCGGACTGGATTGAAATTGGTGTTAGCCCACGAGCAACCATTGCATTAGATCGTTGCGCTCGCGCCCACGCTTGGTTAATGGGCCGCGACTTTGTCTCACCAGAAGATGTTCAAGCAATGATCTATCCGGTGCTTCGTCACCGTTTGCTGCTCACTTATCATGCTCAAGCCGAAGGTGTATCAGCCAATCAAGTGATCGACAAGCTACTCTCTTTAGTGGGCAGTGCGTAGAGGCTGACAATGAGCAATCTGTTTTCTCCCCACTCCAATGGTGTGGACTTAAATCTGGATGAGCTGCTGTATTACCGCAACCAAAGTGTTCAGTGGCTTCCGCCAGCAAAAAGTCTCTGGTCGCAAATGCTGGGACATCACCAAAGCCGCCAACTCGGACGAGGCATGGACTTTAGTGAGTCGCGCCAGTATCAAGCGGGTGATGATATTCGTGCCATTGATTGGCGCGTGACAGCTCGCACTGGTAAAGCACACACCAAACTGTTCAGTGAAGAGCGAGAAAAACCGCTGGTGCTCTTTTTAGATCTCAGTCCATCGATGGTATTTGGTTCTAACTTGATGCTGAAGTCAGTATTGATGGCTCACATGGCAAGCCTGATTGCATGGTTAACTGTTGCGCAGCAAGACAGAGTAGGCGCAGTAATCGACACAGGTACAGAACTGATTGAACTCAAACCTATGGGACGAAATAAAGGCCCATTAGTGATCTTACAGCGCTTGGTTGAGGTTCACGCTCGAATCCTTAACCGTCCGCGTGAAACAGAGACACACAGTTTTCAACCCGCACTGTCAGCGCTACGGCGCTTAACCCCCAAAGGAGGAGAAATAGTCTTTATCAGCGATTTCATTCGCTTAACAGATCATGAGCAACATGCGTTATCACAACTCAAACAGCATAACAGCGTACGATTTGTCCATGTATCTGACCCTTTAGAATTCGGTGCAACCGCCTATCGAGGGTACGAGAAAATCTCAGATGGAAGCCGCACTCAATGGCTCGACTTCTCATCAAAAAAAACGCGCCAGCAAATCGAAGTGGCGTTTAATAACAAACTACAAGGCTTAAAAACACTTGCTCAAAAAACAGGGATCAGTTTTTGCGCCTTGAGTAGCGATAGATTGCTACTTAACCAAATTTCTGGATGAATGTATGACCAGTTCTAACACCGATTCTTTGCTGCCACTCGACGCACTAGCATTGCCTGAACTACCAAGTTGGTTTCCTCTTGCTTGGGGATGGTGGGCTGCCTTTGCTAGCGTCATCGCGGTATTTGCCGCCATTGTGTTCTATCTCCGCTGGAAGCGAAAACGCTTAGCACCGAAAAAAACTGCGCTTCTCTTGATACAACGAGAAAAACCTGCGGCCGCTTTAGAATTAGTTCGCCAAGCTGCACTTTGTTATTTTCCTCGAGAGCAAATTGCCCACTTAACTGGCAAAGAATGGTATGAATTTTTGGACTCACAAGTCGACCAACCTCTTTTCTCGACTAACTCTGACTTGTGGCAAAACCTGCTTTACAGCAAGCAGCCGGTAGACAACCACGAAGAGTTGGTTCAGCACTGTTATCAATGGGTAGAGCAAGCTCTACCACCGAAAAAAAGGGGCGCATAGTTGGCACATTTCGAATTTGTTTGGTGGCCTTTTCTGTTATTACTGCCGTTACCACTGGCGGTCTATTTTCTGCTGCCTCCGGCAAAATCGGAAACGCCAATTTACCTGCCCTATCTCCCAACCAACTTGGCAGGCACCAGCGTTAAAAACCATTTTTCCAAACTCCTTGCGGGGTTAATTTGGGGTTGTTTGCTTGTCGCTTGTGCTCGCCCAGTTTGGTATGGCGAACCTGTAATCCATCAGCCGGAACATCGAGACTTAATGCTTGTGGTCGATTTGTCTGGTTCAATGGAACAAGAGGATATGCTTTATGATGGCGACTACGTTGATCGCTTAAGCGCGGTAAAACGGGTGTTATCAGACTTTATTGCACAACGTGAAGGGGATCGACTGGGTTTGGTCTTTTTTGCCGATCACGCCTATCTGCAAACACCACTCACTTTCGACCGTCATGCGGTTAGTGAGCAACTTAATCAGTCAGTGTTAAACCTAATTGGTGCTAAAACTGCGATTGGTGAAGGTATCGGTCTTGCAACCAAGACCTTTGTCGACAGTAAAGCACCACAAAGAGTCATCGTGCTACTAAGTGATGGTAGCAACACTGCTGGCGTGCTTGACCCAATAGAAGCCGCGAAAATCGCCAAGAAATACCATGCCACCATCTACACCGTCGGTGTGGGTGCGGGTGAAATGGAAGTGAAGCAGTTTTTCTTTTCGAGAAAGGTCAACACGGCTCGAGATCTGGACGAAGATACATTAAGCAAGATCGCACAACTCACTGGGGGTCAATACTTCCGAGCGAGAAACAGCGACGAATTAAGTAAGATTTACCAAACCATCAACCAAATGGAACCCATTAGCCAAGCGACACAAACTTGGCGACCACAGCAAGAGTGGTTTCGCTACCCGCTTGCGATTGCGCTCCTGTTAAGCGTGACTTTGATTATTGTGAGAAGAGACCATGTCTGATTTTGTGTTTCTATACCCGTCATGGCTTTGGGCTTTGTTGCCACTAATGGCGGTCACCGCATGGCTTAAACGCCGTCAGCGCACAAAAAGCCTAATTGCACCACATTTGGCGAAAGTACTCGGTCAAACTCATCAGCGCTATTCGCCTTGGATTATCTCTACATTTGCCATCGTCAGTGCCATTGCGATCATCGCGCTGGCAGGCCCAAGCTTCGCCAAGGCAGAACGACCAAGTTACACCAACTCGAGTGCTCGCGTATTGGTCATGGACATGTCGCTCTCTATGTATGCCAACGACATAAAACCGAACCGCCTCACTCAAGCGCGATACAAAGCGCAAGACCTACTTAAACTCTGGTCAGATGGTCAAACGGGACTGGTGGTCTACTCAGCCGATGCGTATTTGGTCAGCCCGCTCACCAGTGACAGTCACACTCTAATCAATCTTGTGCCAAATCTCTCACCACAGGTGATGCCTTATCAGGGTGCTAATGCGGAAGCGGCTGTAGAACTCGCTATAAAGACACTGACGGACGCTGGGCTCGACCAAGGGGAAATCGTACTTTTCACCGATGATATTGAACCAGCAGAAGCTGAGCAGATTACTGAAATAATCAACCAAGGAAATTGGCGACTTAGCATACTGGCAGTGGGCACCCAGTCCGGCGCACCGATTCAAATGCCAGATGGCTCATTGTTAAAGTCGAGCACGGGAGCATCTGTCGTTGCCCGTACACCATTGGAACGCCTGCAAGATCTGGCTCAGTCAAGTAACGGTATCTTTATTGCGATACAACCCGACAATAGCGATGTTGATGCATTGGCAACGTTCACCCAACGCGTATCTGATACCAAGGCTAATGCGCATTCCGAAAAAATATCTGACCGTGTTAACCAAGGCTACTGGCTACTCACTGTGCTACTTATCCCAGGGTTACTGATGTTTCGCCGCGGTATTTTGCTCTCAACTATCGTGTTTGTTTCAACTGCCATGCCATTTGACCACGCTTATGCCAATCCATTTCTCAGCGCGGATCAGCAAGGGTATGAACTGTACAACAACCATCAGTACCAAGCGGCGGCAGAAACGTTTTCCGATCCGCGTTGGCAAGGTGCTGCACATTACCAAGCCGGTAATTATCAAGCTGCAATTGACGCATTACAGTCACAAAATGACATCGACAGTAAATACAACTTGGCCAACGCCTATGCACAACTTGGTGATTATGCAAAAGCAAAATCACTCTACAAAGAGGTGCTCAATGAAGACCCAAATTACCAGAGCGCGAAAACGAATTTGGCCGTTGTAGAGCAAGCTGAAAAACAGCAACAGCAACAGCAACAGCAACAGCAACAGCAACAGCAACAGCAACAGCAACAGCAACAAAAGCCTCAGTCTGAGCAAAACTCAAGTCAAGGCAAATCTCAGCAGTCTCAGCAGTCTCAGCAGTCTCAGCAGTCTCAGCAGTCTCAGCAGTCTCAGCAGTCTCAGCAGTCTCAGCAGTCTCAGCAGTCTCAGCAGTCTCAGCAGTCTCAGCAGTCTCAGCAGTCTCAGCAGTCTCAGCAGTCTCAGCAGTCTCAGCAGTCTCAGCAGTCTCAGCAGTCTCAGCAGTCTCAGCAGTCTCAGCAGTCTCAGCAGTCTCAGCAGTCTCAGCAGTCTCAGCAGTCTCAGCAGTCTCAGCAGTCTCAGCAGTCTCAGCAGTCTCAGCAGTCTCAGCAGTCTCAGCAGTCTCAGCAGTCTCAGTCTCAGTCTCAGCAGTCTCAGCAGTCTCAGCAGTCTCAGCAGTCTCAGCAGTCTCAGCAGGATGATAAAACCCAGCCTCCTCATCAGGGTCAAGATAAATCCGCAGTCACCTCGGCAGAAATCGATCAGCAGAATTCAAAAGACAGTGAGCGGGCCGTATCAGCAACCATAAACTCGGCGTCCAGCAGTCAAGATCCTGAGTTTAAGAAACTCGAACAAGTCGAACTGGCCCGCGACCCTAGCGCGCTTATTCGTGCCCAGCTAATGCTGCAAGCACAACAGAAAAATCCACCGAAAGAGTCGAACAAACAATGGTAAAACTATCTCGTCGCTCTCAGCTTATTTTGCTTACCATCGCCAGTTGGTTGATTAGCTTTACCGCTAACGCAGGCAACCTAACAGCAACGGTTTCCAGTAACCAAGTAACCAAAGCCGAAGTGTTTCAACTTAGGCTCACTTATGATGCGAAAGTCGATTCGGACAGCCTCAACTTTGCTGTGTTAGAGCAAAACTTTTTCTTAGGGCAACCGAGCTTTGGAAGTTCACTCAATTATGTCAACGGTAAACGTAGTAGTCGTAGCGAATGGACCATCGCGCTTAAAGCGAAACAGTTGGGCACATTGACGATTCCCTCTTTCTTCATTGAAGGGAATCAATCACAGCCAATCAACATTCAGGTTTCGCAAGATAACGATCTGCCAAAACCGAGCGAACTGGCACAAATTCAAAGCCAGTTGGAGAAAAAGACACTCTACCCAAATGAGAGTACCCAGCTTAAGACTCGTCTGATCATCAAAGCCGATCCTCGCCGCTTGCAAAATGTGCAAATCTCACCTCCAGAAGGGGATGGTTTTACAGTGAAGCAGGTCGGTCAACCTAATCAATATCAAACGGTGATTAACGGCTTGGAAGCGACAGTGGTCGATCAAACTTTTGACATCGCAGCAACGCAATCAGGGGAGCAGCAACTCAATAGCTTAGGGTTTAGTGCAACCTTTGTATTTGGCAGTAACCGAAGCGGCACAACGAAACTGCTGCCAGTAAAAATTGCGGCGGAATCACTTTCTATCAACGTAAAACCAAAGCCGACAGATTCAAACAACGCTTGGCTGCCAACCACTGAGCTAGACCTGTCACAAACTTGGATTGATGCCCAAGGCAACGCATTAGACAGCAATACCCAGCAACTCGCAGTAAAAGTCGGCGATTCGATTACTCGCCAACTGACATTAACCATTCAAGGTATCGAAGCAGAAAACTTCCCAAATATCTTAGTCTCTTACCCTCAAGCAGTACGCCAATACGCTGAAAAGCCGCAGTTCACACAGCTGGAAAATGGCGCGACGCAAATGACGGTGCAGCAAGTACTGATTGCGCAGCACCAAGGTAACGTCTCCTTACCGCCTGTCGTAGTAGAGTGGTTTAATACACAAGCAGAACAAAAACAACTGAGTCAAACCTCTGGGCTTAAACTAAAAATTGAAGCGGCTGCAATGGGGACACCCCAACCTGTCGTGATAGCAAAAGACCAAGCCAGATCTAGCGATTCAAATTCGGGAATTTGGCCTTATCTAACCGCACTGTTTGCAACGCTATGGGTTTTAACGTTGGTATGGCACATAAAGTCTCGTATAAACGTAATGCCAGTAAAGCATATTGGCACTGAGGAAGATGGCCTAAAAATACAACTCATCGAGGCGGTCAAAAGTGGTGATCACGCCAAGACTCAATTTCTGGCAACGCGCTGGCTCAAAAACCAAACGCACAAAAGCGCGGCAACAATAAATGAGATTCATCAAGAACTGCAGGCAATGGCGGCAAGCCAATATGGCAATCAATCTCCGGCTTGGTCAAACAAAACGCTGATTAAGTTAATTCATAAACTGGATAAACAAACTCAAGATAAGACGACCAAGTATAAATTGCCCAAACTTTAATCATACAATATTCCATAAAAGGAATATTTCTTGCATGATTTATGGTAATCAACGAACCTTTGCCGCTATTTAAAGTCTACTTCTATAATAAGTAGGTGAGCGGTAATACAACGGGGAGTGCCATGTCTGCAATTAAAAAAGAGCAAGTCGGCAAATATTATCGAATACTCTATTTTGATGGTGAGAAAATTGTTGAAATGACGGTGCCTGCCGAGACTCGATCTCAAGCGATTGAGGTACTCAAGCAGTACGGTTATAGCGCCAGTGATATTTTTTCTATTTACCCTTAATAACGGCAGCCAACAGCTGCCGTTTTTTATTCCAGCACGGTTTCCAAACCACCGTTAATAAGATTGCGCCCTTTCGCTTTGGCTGCATATAAAGCTTTGTCGGCATGATTGTACAGCGTGTCAAAATTAAAGTCGTCACGCTTCATTTTGGTGACAGTGTAACCCACAGAGACAGTTAAAACGCCACGTCCATCATTGTCAGCATGCGGAATCGCTTCTTCTTCAATACTTGAACGTATTTTTTCAGCCAATCTTGCGACTTGCGATTCATCTTTATTTGCCACCAGCAAAGCAAACTCTTCGCCGCCAATTCGGCAAAACACTTCGTTCGACTGCTCTGCCCTTTTTTGTAACAACCCACCAACACGCATCAACGCGATATCGCCCTGCATATGACCATAGTAATTGTTGTACAAGCCAAAATGGTCGATATCGACCAGAATCAATGCGAACGTCTCCTCAACCTGCTTGTTGCTATCGCATATTTCTTCCATGACAGCTTCAAGCATACGACGGTTGCCAAGACGGGTTAATGGATCCATTTTTGCTAAAATCTCAAGCTGCTCATTAGCTTGCTGCAACTCTTTCGTGCGCGCTTTAACTTCTTGTTCCAATGTTTCATTGAGCACATGAACCGCCTCTTGAGCCCTAGTGCGCAACAACACTTCACTTAAGTTTGATGCAAACATCCGGATCACTTCGCGCAATTGATGGGTTAATGGTGAACGGCGGATAAGGTTATCTGCCGCAATAAACGCAATCGGCTCGCCAGAACTACTGGTGAGCATCGTCATCGCGGTCCAACCAAAACCAACAATATGAAAATCATGATAAATCGGCACCGACTCTTCAAATACCACCTCATTGGGATTTGAACGGGCATTATCAACAATAGTTCTATCGACTATTTCTGAGCGGTAATAGGACTCATCAACAACATTACCGTGAATGTCTGTACCCCACGTTCCTTGCATATAAGAGCAATTTTCATCGGTGAGAAACACCGCAAGGCGGTCAATACCAAGTCGCGTGATACCAAAGGTCACTGCGGACTTACACACATCACGCACCGTCATACAACGGGAAAGTTCAACCATACTTGCGTGCAGCATACGCACATTTTGCTCTTGGCGTTTACGAATATAAATTTGTGAAAGCAATGAGCCAAAAGACTCAAGCATTTGCTTTTGATAGGAGGTGATCGGGAAGCGATGAATAAAGTTATCCAATGCAACCCAACCAATGGTATCTCCACCGTCACGCAAAATAAGCATGCCATTCCACCCCTGCCCGATGACGTTACCATCATTGTAAAGGGGGGCATCTTCAATCACGATTAGGCTTTCACTTCCTTCAAACAGAGCGTTGATGTAGGCTTCTTCCAAATGATGGAGATCATACTGAGTATGATGAATGTCGGTGGTATTGCCTTTCTCATCTGTCCCATAGGTGCCACTAAAGCAGCGTTTCTTAATATCGAGTAGCATCAACGCCACCCGATCAATCCCCAGATGACCACGAATAGACTCGACGGCAAAACGGTGCAAATCATCCAAGGTTTCCGGGTTGGATATCTCGACAGCGATTTTTTGCACCAGCTTCATATCTTCAATAAACTGTTCGCGTTGCTGGATCACATCAAGATACTTTGCTTCCTTAATATCACGCTGCCGATACTCTCGCGTTGCTTCAAGTTCAGCGCGTAAGCATTGCCAGCGCGCTGCAACAATCTGCATTAAATCTAACGAGCTATCTTCGCTAGCTTGGGTCACTTTTTGCGAGTTTGCATTGTCGATAATTAAGTAAGTGCGGGCTTGGCTATGGTTATCTAACACAAAAAGATAAGTTTCAACGTCGCTGCTGGTGCGGCTTTTAAAGTGGCTACTAGACATCGTCAGAGGAATCATTCCATCGCAGGTATCAAACTGCGCCCCCCACGACCAAAAAGATTCTGAGTACTTATTTGGATCACTAGGCTCACCAATAAAGTGGACGATTTTGCGCGAGCGACACAGCTCTTGCTCAGAGACGATACTCAACGATTTAGGCTCAACTAAAGCGTCAAGATGCTCAAATAAAGCATTCGCTAAAAACTTATGATTTCTTGCTGACATGATGTCTTTAAGTAGTGCGCGCGCAAACATGGTGATCTTAACTCGTATTGAAATTTATTTTCCCGCAGCACCAAACTATCACCCAGCCATATGCAATCATATTTATTTTGAAGCATGCTGTTAACTCACTCGCAGTTAACAGTGATGAGTTTTTTTATACATGAGGCCTCTTGCATTTTTTGACCTTATTTCCATTTTTTGCATTTTCGCGATCATGGTGGCAAAGACCTGAACGACAACGAAAATGGACAATCTTGTCACTCCGGTTATCAAGTTCTACTCTGTTTATTAGACACAAGGTATGATTTGTGGAAAAGTTTCATCATGGCACCTAACGCAAGCTTATTGCGTGAGTTAGGAATAACAATAAATAACAACGATACCCAAGTCGCTTCAAAAGACGGATTCAGAGCGTCTCAACTGATTCGAGAATGAGCATGTAGAGGCTTTATTGCCGCTTATTTTCGAGCTCATCGGTGAGGCTACTTGGAACACGCCCAAATAATGGGCATAACAAAGATAATAATGAAGTTTTTACTATCACTTTTGTTCGTCGTCCTATCAGCGTCAGTCTACTCAGAGACAGATATTTCTGTCCCCAGCGCTGTGTCAGTCAATAAAGTTACCGTTGATAAATCCAAACGACGCTTATATCTGATGAACAACGATCAAGTTGTTCGAGAGTTTCGCATTGCTCTTGGCAAACGGCCCGTAGGACATAAGGTTTACGAAGGTGATCAGCGTACGCCTGAAGGGATATACAAGCTCGAATTTGTTATGGAGGACTCGCAGTTCTACCGTTCGATTCACATCAGTTACCCCAATGAACAAGATGTTGCCTTTGCTCAGCGGTTAAACCTAAACCCTGGGGGTGATATTAAGATTCACGGTCAGAAAAATGGTGAGTTACGCCCTAGTAAGTTTGTGCAAAGCTTTGACTGGACGGATGGCTGTATTGCACTCACCAACGAAGAGATGGATGAGTTGCTGTCTCTAGTGAAAGTCGGCA
Organism: Vibrio panuliri; assembly: GCF_009938205.1. Taxonomy (NCBI): domain Bacteria; kingdom Pseudomonadati; phylum Pseudomonadota; class Gammaproteobacteria; order Vibrionales; family Vibrionaceae; genus Vibrio; species Vibrio panuliri. The sequence goes on from NZ_AP019655.1 coordinate 1,142,978, forward strand.
CGCCGATTGAAATCTTGCCATAAGAAGCGCATCAAAAAAGCCGAACGAAATGTTCGGCTCTTTCCATAAAGAATTGGGTAACTAGGCGATGATTTCCCAGCTATGAGTCATCTTAACGCCTTCACCTAACATCAAGCAGACCGAACAATACTTTTCCAAAGATGCTGACGTCACTTGCTCAACCGTGTCAGCATCAAGATCTTCACCAGATACTTCAAAATGAATATTAACCTGCGTGAAGATACGCGGTGGTGTCTCGCGACGCTCTGTTGTGAGTTTCGCTGTACAGGAAGCGACGTTTTTACCCGCTTGTTTCAACCCGTCAACAACGTCAACAGAACTGCAGCCACCCGCCGCCATTAACACCATTTCCATCGGGCTTGGCGCCGTTGCACCACCATTACCATCCATGACAATTGAATGGCCTGATTGAGATTGACCCAAGAACTTAAAATCTTCGATCCATTTTACTTCTGCTTGCATCTGCACTTCTCTTTTATATAGCATCTTGGGGGAAAACGACCCCAGTTTGACGACGAATTTCTGTCAACAGTTTAGCGACGATCAGCGAACGCGTTTTACGTGCTGGATTCATTTTATTATTGTAGAACTGCTCGGCAAAATCGAGCGTTTCATAAAACATAGGATTGGCATGTTGCTCAAGCGTCAAATCTTCTGGTTCTTGACCACGCATGATTTTCGTGACCTTTTTACCCGTTGAAATCATCTCGACTTGCAGTACACCTTGCTCACCTTGAATTTCACTCGGCAGTTTTGAGTCACTAGTCTTTGAGTGTTGTAGAACCACCTCAAAGCCATCATAGTTGAGCAGTACGCTACCGCTTCCATCCACGCCAGATTTAAGCAGTTGAGCCTGTGCTTGCACACTTTGAGGCTCACCAAATAATGCGACAGCTGACGATAGACAGTAAAAACCAATATCCATAATTGAGCCATTGGCAAACTCTGGATTGAATGTATTGGGATTCTCTCCTGCCAAGTATTTAGGGTAACGTGAGGAGTACTGACAATAACTGATGAATGCTTTGCTAATCGGTCCAATATGCTCAAGTTGAGCTTGCAGTAGCTTAAAGTTTGGCGCATGCATCGACATAAAAGCCTCATAAAGCAGCACTTGATGCTCTTCGGCAACGGCAAACATTTGTTGCGCCAGTTTTTCATTGGCCGCTAATGGCTTTTCGCAAATCACATGTTTACCCGCACGCATCATTTGCATCGCTTGGGGGGCATGCAGTGAGTTGGGGCTAGCAATATACACCACATCTATATCGTCACTACTTGCTAAGGCTTGCAAGTCGTCAAACAAGCGTGGTTGCGATTCAAGATTTGAATACTTCTCAGCGAACTGAGCAGCGCTCGATAATGAACGCGAGTAAATCGCAGCAAGTTGATATTTGCCACTCACCAAAGCAGCATCAATAAACTGGTCGGTAATCCAGTTAGTACCTATAACAGCAAGTCTTATCATCATTTCTACACAGTAAATACAACACGAAGGGCTAACAGAATAAGAATGATGCCAGAAAGTCTATCAATCAACTGTGCTTGATTACGTATTTTATCAATAAGCTTGGGACTCGATAGTAGAAACGTAATCAATGTGTACCACAAACCGTCAACGATTAATGGTGTGAGCACAATAATAGACTTACTCGCAACATCACTGCCGATAGCAATAAATTGGCTAAATAGAGCAATAAAAAACAACGCAATCTTTGGGCTAAGTATTGAGATAAAGAAACCTTCTCGAGCCGACTGCATTAGAGTGGTTTGTTCGCCTGACTCCAACTTAGCCGCAACACCACCTTTAGAGCGAAGTGCGTTCACGCCCAAGTAAGCCAAATAAGCCGCCCCAGCATAAGCGATGGTTTTAAAAAGCAAAGGAGACTGCTGCAGAACCACCGCGAGACCAATTAAGGTGATAAAAGCGTAAATGCCGATACCTAACGCATGCGCCCAAGCCGTGACAAAACCATTTGAACGCCCACCAGCTAAACTGTGCTTTGCCACCACGGCAAGGCTAGGCCCTGGCGACATTGCGCCAAGTAAGCATATGGTAAATAAAGAGAACCAAACTGTAAGAGTCATACTATGTAATCAATAAAAAAGGATGAAGAACAACTTACTCTCGATTAGAAATGATTTGAAATCAAAGTTACTCATAGTTGCTATGATTTCAAATCATAGCATTCATCTCAACAGTTAAATAATCTGAATCGACTTGGGCGAGATACGCATAACGTCGAGCACCTGATTTCGCATCCACTCATGACCTCGGTCTTGATCAAACTTGGGATGCCACATTAACCAATACTGGTGCATCAAACATTGGAAAGGCAATGGTCGATAAACGAGAGACGCATCTTGAGAAATATTCATCGCAATATGATCAGGCACGATCATCAATAAATCCGTCTCTTGAAGCACTTTGACTGCTGTCGAAAAGAAAGGGACTTTGACCGCGACTCGGCGTTGTAACCCAAGTTCCTTTAACGCTAAGTCAGCATGAGTGTCTTTGTCCCCTCCCCCTGTCACTTTTAAGTGTGGGTAACTGACGATCGCGTCGGCGCACCAGTCAGATAAAGCGCTAAGCGGATGCTCGGCTCGCATTAAGCAAACAGGCTGGTCTTCACCAATCTTAATGCTAGATAGGTGGTTGGGGGCTTCTGGCAACATGGTAGAAGCAAGGTCAATACCCAGTTGCTGCATGTTGAGCAGGTACTCTTGCTGCCACAAGCGGTAGCTAAAATCGAGCAAAGGTGCTCGCTTGCCTAAGATAGGAATGATTTGAGGAACAATAAACTGGGCGACATAGTCACTTGAAGCAAAGACAAACTCTTGCTGCCAGCTCTCAGGCTCAAAAGGCGCATCATTGAACAGTTCATCTGCTTGCAGCAGCACTTGATTGACTTTAGTCAGTAGAGCCTGCGCTCGCTGCGTAGGCAGTAACCGATTTCCATCGCGAACAAGCAGTGGATCATCACACAATTCTCTCAGTTGTCCGAGCTGGCGACTCACCGCGGACTGAGTCAGATTAAGCCGCGCAGCCGCGCGACTTACATGACACTCTTCGATCAAGACTTGCAATGAGCGCAGTAAATTTAAGTTGATATGATTAATCATTACGCAAGTTATTGAAAAGCTCCGTTAATACTGTATGCGTTGTCAATTGATAGAGATCTGGAATCTGGTGCAGCTCATTGCGAATATTATTGAGTTGCTCCATGGTCGATGTTTCAACATACAACATCATATCCGTCTCACCACTGATGGCATGGCTCCACTTCACGCCGTCAATTTGATAGATCTTCGCGGCATAAGCTTCACTATGCTTTGTTGACGTCGACGTATCAAATTTCAGTGCTAAGTAAGCTTTGATAACCACGCTTTCCTCAGGTCTAACAATATTGGCATGGTAGCCAAGAATGATACCTTGCTTCTCGAGCTTTTTTACTCTCGCTGTAACTGCCGAGCGTGACAAATTGACCTGCTTCGCGAGCTCACTTACCGAAAGGCGAGCATCGTATTTCAACAAAGTCAGTATTTTTTCATCAAATTGGTCCATATTGCCTCAAAAATCCTCGAAACCACCACTAAAAACCACACAATTGAGATTAAATCGAAACAAATTTAACTAGAGTTCAATCATACTCGATAGCAATAGGGTCTCCCCCGTCAATATGCCTATTTTTACATATAATTCAGTCATTTTGCTGATCATTTTGCTCGTTTTGTCTAATGACCCATGTATTAATTGAGCGTAATCTAAAGCTAATATAAAACCAGCTCATAAAGTCTGAAATTTGCGTCGATAATATGAGCATAGAATGGAATAGAAGCGATGGCAGAGCTTAAAAAAGAAATCACCTTACTCTCTGGGATAGGCCAAATGTCGACGACTTTACTTGGCACTGGCTTGTTTATGGTACCGGCAATTGCAGCCGGTATTGCTGGAGAGCACTCCCTATGGTCATGGCTAGTGTTGCTGATAGCCATTTGTCCGGTAGCATTGACCTTTGCGATGCTGGGCAAGCAGTATCCAAGTGCCGGTGGCACCGCATTCTTTGTGCGCAAGGCATTTAGTCAACGATTAGAGAAGAGTATTGCTTGGTTGTTTTTGAGCGTCATTCCGGTTGGTGTACCTGCCGCAGTGACCATGGGTGCCGGATTCCTCCAGCCCATTCTGCCTGAATCAATGAATCATCCGCTTGTTGCTCAAGTCATCACTGTGATTCTATTGATGGTTGTTAACCTCTCCGGTGCCAAAGTGTCTGGTCAGGTACAAACTGTCATCGCCTTGAGCATTGTAACTTTAGTTGCGTCATTCTGGTGGTTTGGCGATGTATCGGTGTCAGAAATCACAATGCCTGCGGTAGTAAGCAGTGACTGGTTTGCTATCGGTACTGCACTGTCAGTGATGTTCTGGTGTTTTGTTGGTATCGAAGCTTTTGCCCACATGGGAGAAGAATTTAAATCTCCAGAGCGAGACTTCCCGATCGCGATCATTGTTGGCTGTCTTGTGGCGGGCGTAGTGTACTGGGCGTGTTCGGTTGTGGTACTTAAGTTCCATGCGTATGGTACAGCGGAGTTTGACTCAGGCTCAATTCCTTACCTTGCCAACTTACTGTATGGTCCGAAAGTACAGTTATTGATCACTTTAATTGGCTTTGCGACCTGTTTTGCTAGCATCAACTTATATACGCAAAGTCTATCGCGTATGCTTTGGGCCCAAGCCCGCGATTACATGCCAACAAGCCGTCTAGCCGAGTTGTCTGGGAATGGCGTACCCTCTTACGCGACATTAGCAGTGGGCGCAATGCTGCTTCTATCTTGCTTTATTGGCGAGATCTCGCAACTTGATCTGGAATTTTTCCTCAAACTTGCAAACGGCGTATTTGTCCTCATTTATCTAATGGCGATGCTGTCAGCATGTAAGCTACTGACTGGCACTCCTAAGGTGCTTGCTTACCTCTCTTTGGTCATCTGTGTGATTATGATGGCTTGTGTCGGCTGGTCGATGCTGTACGCATTGGTGTTGTTTGCTGTTTTGGTTTATCGAATCAAACCGGACCAAAATACACAATCTTCTGATGTACCAGCTATCTAAGCTCTTCAATACGCTTAATAAATTGCTTGGGAGTTAACGCTCTCTGCTTTTTAAACATACGATTAAAGCTCGCAACGTTTTGGTAGCCCAAGCGTTGCGAGACCTCTTCAATCGAGACGCCTTTGTCCAACAAACCAACCGCAATGTTGCTCAACACATATCCAGTCACGTTGGTAAAGTTCATACCAATCGCATGCAGACGGCGTTGAAACTGCTGCGGGGATAACCCCACTAAGCTCGAGACGCGCTCGACAGTTGGAAAGCCATAGTGGCAACTGTAATTGAGCACTTCATAAATAACCTTAATCTCATCCCCTGCTTCAGGCATGTTGAGAAATTCGTCCAGCTCAGCAAAACTCATCGCGAGTTGTTTTTTACCGCCAATCAATTGTGATTGAGTCGCCAATCTTAAATCAGCCGGAAACCACACTTCTGTTTTAGAGTGATTCCACCCCACATCGCAACCAAAATAATCACTGTATTTCTTTTGGTTACTGCGACTACCAGGCAACATAATTCGCATTGGCGTGAAGTGCTCGCCAGCATAATGGCGAATCACTTTACACATAAAAATGGCGGCACGAACCCCATCATGCGCTTTATTGTTAACATCAATAAATGGGTTTTGGTATGCCCATTTAATAATGGGCCCACTTTGTGAAGCCGTCAGATAAGCGCCAGATTGCAAACTGGCAATGCCGTAGTTTAACCGCCGAATCGCAGATGCAAGGTCAATCCCAGAGAACAACCAACGAGCAACCGCTCCTAAATCTTCTGGACGAATATCAGCAGCCACATCAAGGATGATGTCTGGGTTTCCGCTCTGTAACTCTAGTTGTTGATACCATCGGTTGGCTTCAGAGACCGGAATCAATGTCATAGGCTGCATCAGCACAGAATCCGCAATCGCCAACGAGTTGGCAGGTAACCCATACCGCTGCATGACCCTAAAATGGATGTTTCTCAGCCCCAAAGCTCGGATAAAACGCACTTTTCTCATGACAGATTTAATCAACTGAAATTAATAATTGATTTAATCTGTCACATAAGCAGCCAAATTTCAAATCTTGATCACAATCTCCTGCGTAACTTTTTAGAGGAGTGATACATGAGTCTAGTTAGCGTGCCATTTGTCGGTACCGGAGCAGACACTGCACTGCATATTTTCGCTGCCGTTGTCCTTGTTGGCACCATCGGCGCCGTCGCCTACGGTTTTTGGCGCTTTCATGAACTTCCAATCAACAAAGCGCACAGTAAAGACCACCAGCAAATTGGTTTAATTACCGCGTTAACTTGGATTGGTTTCATCTGGCATTGGGTTTGGGTGTTGGCTGTTATTTTAGCGTTTGTGGATATGGAAAAAGCCATTATCAACCTACGTGATACATGGCGCCACGGCACGAACAACAACCACAACAATGAGGACTCAGCATGTTAGAAGGCTTGGCCATTTGGGCGCTGTTTATTTATATCTTACGTTTTGTGGGTATGCCTTGGAACAAGTACACTAAATCCTTTGCTTACCTAGGAGGCACCGGATGGCTAATGTTCGTTTGGGTGGGTTTAATCAACTTTACTCCTATGGATCTATCCGGAGGCTCTGTTGTTCAGTCACCGCACATTCAGTTGCGCCCAGACTCTACAGCAGTTAAAGGCAAAGTAACTAAGATTCATATCTCGCCAAATCAGCAGTTAGAGAAAGGTCAGTTGATCTATGAAATTGACGATACGAAATATCAAATCGCACTTCGTCAAGCAGAGGTCAGTGCTCAAGCAGCACAAGTCGCGCTTGACGTTGCGATTCAAGATGTAGACGTTGCTAAAGCGAACTACCAATCAGAACTGCAAGAGTTACAAACTAGCAAAGCTCAGTTAGCAACGGCAGAAGCCGATTATAAACTGCAACTCAACACGCTTACGCGTTACCAAAAGCAGAACCAGATTGTCAGTGACACCATTACTGAAAGTGATATGGAAAAGCAGCACACAACGGTTGTCAAAGCTGAACATACAATCGAGACGATCGAATCTCAAATTGCGACAAAGCATGTTGAAGTAGAAAAAGCGATGTTAGACATCAACAAAGCTCGACTTACCATTCAGAGCCGCAAGAGCGATTTAAGTACCGCTGAGCAGAACGTTGCCAAAGCGCAGTGGGATCTCGACAGCACCAAAGTCTATGCCCCCGCGGATGGCTTTGTGACTAACTTTATACTTCGCGAAGGGCAACGTGTTTCTATGATGCCACGCCTACAAATGTATACCGATGAAAAGTACGTACTTATGCGGGTAAACCATCAAGCGATGCGTAATATTAAGGCCGGTCAAGCCGCTGAATTTTCCTCTTCTGTCTATCCGGGCAAAATCTTCTCTGCCCAAGTCGAGGGGATCGTTGAAGCGACTGGCGAATCACAATCTAACCTACTGGGTGTTGATCAATCGGTGCGAACAACAACAGGCAAAAACTTGCAGAACAAACACCACTTTGTTCGTTTGAAAATTGATGAGCCAGAAGGTTATGACATACCTGTAGGTTCTGTCGGCTTAGCGTGGGTCAGTGCAGAAAAGCCAATTAGTTTTCTCAATTTCTTGGATGTGATTCGAGGCATTATTATCCGCATGAAATCACAGCTGTACTTCTTCTATTCTGTTTAGTAACCCGAGGCGAATTTATAAACGTTAATTTTATCAGTAGCATTTTTGCGACAGTTGCATTTTGCAATTGCATATTGCAACTTAGACGCATGAGTGAGACAGAAAACAAGGGGTTGCGCACATTTATGCACATGAAAAAGATGGCACATAAAATGCTATTTATAAAGTGACCCTTATTAAGCCGAGGGTCACCTAGCCAACTGACGTTGTTAGTGAACGCGTTTTGTTCACACATAATGTAGCCAATCACACTGTTGTGATTGGCTTTTCTTTTTTAGCTAGGTAGGAAAATGATGTTACGCAGGAATGAGGGAGTATTGCTGTAGGTACTGGTTGATAAACTCACGATCCGCTGGATGGAAATCGTCCTGAGGGATTATCTCTGGGCTCATCCAACTGAACTCTTGCTTAATCGAGGCATCTGCAGCCTTTGGCTCTACCCCTTCATTTGCACGTAAAATTACAAAGTAGATGCGGCCACCTAACTGATTCACTTTGGTGTAAGTTGCCGTATGTTTAAGACCTCGAATACCCGTCTCTTCCGCCAACTCTCGGATAGCGGCATCCGTACCTGTCTCATCTAGGCCAACTTTCCCTCCAGGAAATTCCAGTACCATTCCCTTTTCTGCACGGTAGCGTTTTTGAACTAACACCTTGCCTTGTTTTACAACTACCGCCATAGCCAAATGTTTCACTTATATCTCCTTTGTTTAAATCAATCATGTCGCTTGGATTCGATAGAACTTCTGCGTGTTCTTTTAACAATCGCCAAGATGACACGATCAGTTAGAATGTTTGACAAGGTATATGGTAACAAGAGATAAAAAAAATACCCGTACCCAGATAGCAAAATGATGAAATTAAATAATGTAAAACAACAATAATAATTTAAATTGGCACTTTACAAACCTAGCTTTCAACGCTTAATTTATTTTCCGGATTAAAATAAATAACACCCGGAACATCCGTTGTTTAGTTAATTCTTTTAACATAGTAAGTAAGGTGCTTTTAAATATACTTTTTTGCGTAAAAAGCTCCGAACTGCTTGGTAGGCACTACATGTGATTAAGCTATAGCAAAGTAATTCAATCCCCTCTTCAGAGATGTTTTTGACTTCTCGCGTATAGTTTTCGCCCATCGCCTCACGCCAAAAATCTCCCATTCCATAAAGACGTGAAAAAACAAGCAGCAAAATAACGCACGCCATCATCTGCTTAAAATACGAGTTCGACATCAATACGGCCATCTCTTTAAAGGTGTTGCGACCACCACGCAAACTTTGATAAATAGCAGCAAGACTCACTAGTAGGGCCGGATACAACCAAAAGCCATGGCTAATCGTGTCCAACCAAAAATCCATTTCTCGGATAGCTAAAGCAGAAAAGAAACCTGCGACTAAAATCGCCGCATGTTGAACTTCGTTTATTTTAATTGACAGGTAGCAAAATAAGGCACCTAGCGATAACAATAAAATTATCTGAACAAACTCAGTAAATGAATATTCACCTAAACCCTGGCTAAAATATAAGATATCAATACGTAAAGACAAATTAACTAAGACACTTATTACTACGATAGAAAAAAGATAATAAAGAGTATTAACAAACACTTGCTTTGTATCACTGTCAATTATATTGCCCTGTTCGGTTAGGCTTTTCTTCGCAACTTGAGACTTCATATAATCTACCTAGAATCGCTGTTGTTCTGATCAGAAACATTGGACGTATAAATAAGCGTAGTGTAGATATAAGAATACGGTATATGTCAGTCGTCATAGAAATGTAGCAATTTGCTCGCGATCAAATTGTACATAATACAAGCAATGTAATTGCAGACTTTGTTTTGCTTTTGGCAGGATGTATGCATTGATAAAAATTCGCCCCGCTGTTAATAACAAACGGGGCGAAGTCATACAAAAGTATTAGTGGTTGTTCACTAGCCATTCCTGATAGAGAACAATTAAACGCGAGAGTTCTGTTAGCACATCGTCGGTCTCTGCATCTCCGTGTAACTCTGCCGTTTCTTCCCACGCTTTGGCAGCGTTGGTTAGGCTGTCTAACTGCAGTAACGCTGAAGAGCCTTTTAAGCGGTGAATCACTTGCGCCAGTCCCTCTCGTTGCTCAATCAGTTCACGCTCTTGAATAAAGGATTCAACCACCACGCTCATTATCTCTACACGCTCACCGTCCTGATGTTCCTCAAGCCAAATAAAATCCTCGCTCACAGAGATTTGCTCTTGGGCTACCTTAGGCGCTTTCACCACCAGATACCGTTTTAGCACTCGGCTTAGTACTTCCATGGTGTAAGGTTTGTAGATCATGTGGCACATACCCGCTTGATTCGCTTTCTCTACGGCGATTTTTGAATCTTCCGCCGTACATCCAACTACCGGTAAATGTGATAGCTCTAAGTGATGTTTGATTTTTTTTGTCAGCTCGTAGCCATCTAAGTTAGGCATATGACAATCGGTCACCACCAAGTCAACCTCCTCTGCGTGCTGGCAGAGATATTCAAAAGCTTCTAGCCCATCGTTGAGCAGAACAGGTTTGATACCCAACTTTAAGAATTGCTTGTTGAACAATAATCGGTTGATCGGATCATCATCAACTACGACGACATTTCCAACAAACTCACACTCAGGGTTTTGTGGCGAACTTTGATGCTCATTGAGACGATATAACGCATTAAAAATCCAATCTGGGTAAAGGTTGTTCCAACTACCACGTGGAACACTAATTTCCTTCGCACTGGTGTCATTAACTTGCCAAGTTGTTAGCCATTGTGTGACATCTTCATCCAGCGAAAACGCTTTTACATCTTGAGTTGAAAACTGCGATGTTGCCCCTGCTGGCAAACTTACCCGAATGCGAGTTCCAACACCGTAGTCACTGGTGATATCGAGGTCACCCGACATCATTTCAACAATGCTTTTTACTATCGTCATGCCTAGCCCTGTCCCACCATATTTCCTTGTGATTGAGACATCAGCTTGCGCGAAAGGCGTAAAGATGTGCGATAACTGTTCATCTGTCATACCACAGCCCGAGTCACTCACTTCGACAACGAGTTGGTGTTGTTGTAGCTCCACGGCAACTTTGATTTCCCCAGTTTGCGTGAACTTCACAGCATTGCTGAGCAGATTATTGAGCACTTGCGCGACTCGCAACCAATCCAGTGCTGCTTCCACATAAGGCGTTGGTTTCCAGTCTAAGAAGAAGCCAAGGTTTTTCATCTCAGCATTCGACTCGTAAGTTCTCAGTAATGACGACAGCTCAGTGTAGACGTTGCCATTTCGCACATCCAAATGGAACTGGTTTGCCTTAATTTTTGAAATATCCAGAATATCGTTAACCAGCAGCCTTAAACGCGTTGCGGATAATTGAGCGTTAGACAGTAACTCGATGTTCTCTTCACTTTCCACTTTGGTGCTCATCAACTCCATTAAGCCAATCAACGCAGCAATCGGGGTTCTAAGCTCATGGCTGATCGTCGCAAGGAACAAATCGCGAGATTTGATTGCCTTGAGCGCTTTTTCGTTCGACTGTTTGAGCTCGTTTTTTTGCTTTTCTAATGTTGTATAGTCATCGTAAACCATCATCTTATAACGACCATCGTCGTTCATCCCGCCAATTTCATTTTCAAGCACGCGTAAATAGCGATGAGAGTAATGACACTGACAGACTAAATGTCCAATCCCCTCTGAGCGCTGCGCTTGATTCTTGATGAGACAATGATTTTTGCTGAAATTGACACATTCCATACCATGTTTTTTGAACGCTTTGTTGGATAGGACTATCTCACCTTGTTGGTCATAAATGGCGATCATACTTGGAAGCCGATCGAGCAGATCACTCAGCCAAGTGAGCCGTCTTGCATTTTGCTGGGCGACTTCGTCAGCCTTATGTAACGACTTCGCCAAGCGATTCGCTTTAAGCTGAAAAGCAAGCACGATCAAAAGGAACAAGGAAAAAATCGATAGCGCGATAACCGCAATATTCGCTTTATCATAGCCATATTGAGCTATCACCTTATGGTGTTTAAGATGCAGCATCTCAATCTCATTGGCGCTGATCAATTGCAGCACATCATTAACCATTGATTGCAATAACGAACTCTTGGCCGCTAACGTAAAGCCCAGTTCGATACTGAGATCCTTAACATTAGGAGCAAGCACAATTCTGTAAATATCACTGTTATTGCCGTACGCGTAGTAATCGACTACATATGATGGAATATACGCGTAATCAACTTCGCCTTGCGTCATTTCTTTCAATAACTGATCAAGGTCTGTAAACAAAATCGGCTTTTTATCAAATAGTTGTTCTGTTTTGGGCAACACCAAGCGCCCAGAGCGGTCAAGTACCGCGGTTTTCCCTTGGCCAGACTTCGAGGTGGCTTCAACCAAAGTCCAGTTAACTTTGCCAAAAGAAGTCGAGTAGATAAACTCGTCCTTGTCACTCGTCACATGCCCTGGCAAAAGATCAATCTCACCACTTCTCAGCATATCCACTGGGTCTTTGCCGTTAGGGGCAACATATTCAAAACGAATCCCACTCTTACGCGACATCATGGACATCAAATCATGAATATAACCAACCTGTTGACCAGTATTCTCATCACGATAAGAGAACGGACGCATGTTTTCTTCAAAACTGTAGCGAATTTCGCTATGCCCATATTCCAAGCTAAGTGCACTGAGCATCATCTCACCACCAATTGAGTCAATCAACGTACGTTGATTACGCTCTAGTGACTCTCGAGAATCGTTGAGGTAGTTATTAAGTTGCTGATATAAATCGAGGTTATTCTTCGATGTCAGGATAGATGCAGGGTAATTTGGCAGCGGAGTATAGTAATCAATATACCCCGCCCACTCGCCGAAAGTGCGCTCAGATAAATATTGCTCAGCAGATACAACATCTGTGTAGATCGCATCAATCTCACCGGACATTAATGCACGCATCAACAAGCGTGTTGAATGATAGGTCGCTGTATTGCCTAACTCTTTAGATCGTAGGACCTCACAATAAACTGAGCCACGCGCACACCCCCAATTCAATGCTTGAGCAGGTATGTTTTTCATGCTTGAGTCATGATACCAAGTTACCGAGCGAATATTGTAAATCGGCGGCGTGTAGGCAAAGTAAGGTTCGCCTTCTTGCGTCTTAGCGTAACCCATTGCCATATCGATTTTGCCTTTGTACAAAGCAAAAAGCAGTTCATCGCGATCACTAAAGTAGTGATACGTCACCTTCGCTCCAATTGATTGCGCAAATTGAAAGGCAATATCTTGATAAGTGGTATTGTTTTCACCAACAGTGGCAGGACGCCACAAGCAGTTGTGTACACCGTACTGTCTTCCGACAACAAGCTCTTTTACGCTCGAGTTAGCACTGTTCTGCTGTTCATCTAAAGGCATATCGCTAGCGAGTGACTGCGGCGATATTAAGAAAAAAGACAATAAAAAGAGAAGCATAGACTTCATAAAAACAATCCATCTGACGGCGAAAGCAGCTATTATCACCACATCCGACCTCTTCTCTAGTAATATCGTTAATAAATTTTTTATAGCGACGATAAATCCTCTTAATTCACCGCTTAGCAGCTCAAGGATTACCACCACCGTCCAGTATGATTTAGTGAAGACCTCTCTCTCCTCAAGGGGGCTGTTTCAGCGAGAATCACTTGGTCTGCAGACAAGGCAATGAGTTAAAGGTCGAGTGGTTCTAAACCAAAAATCATAAACGAAGTATCAGCGCCACAGGAACTTTATCCAACTCCTCTGCCTCTCCTTATGATTGAATATTTTGTTATCAGACACTTTTCCTTATACTGCCCAGCAAATTTATTAACCTAAAGCCAATATGATTACATTAGTGACCAACTACGGTGATATTGAAATCACCCTCAACCATTCTCAAGCACCAGAGACATGCAAAAACTTCCTGCGTTACTGCCAAGAAGGCTTCTATAGCAACACGCTATTTCACCGCGTTATCGATGGATTTATGATCCAAGGTGGGGGCTACGAGCTTCGCGATGATGGTTTTGCGCTTAATATGCTAGAAAAAAAAACGCATGCACCAATTGGCAATGAAGCCTATAACGGACTAAAAAACGTCAAAGGTTCTGTCGCTATGGCAAGAACTGATGCCCCTCACTCCGCCACAGCGCAGTTCTTCATTAATGTAGCCGACAATGATTTCTTGGATCACACGGGCAAAACCAATTACGGTTGGGGCTATGCCGTTTTCGCAACCGTGACCGCAGGTATTGAGATCGTGGAAAAAATCGCTCAGTTAGACACCTGCACTCGATTTGGACACGAAGACATGCCAGCTTGTGATGTCATCATCGAGAAAGTGATCATTCAGCCTCAAAACTGATCACGCAGATACCACTTAACAAGGTGGCACTATGCTAAAACACTAATCCGCCATAGCGCCACCTTGCCCCAACTGGAATACTCCCTCTTACAGGGACAGACACCATATAACCCTTTAGCACATCCCCTTACAGGGACACACACCATAACGCCCTTTAGTACATCCCCTTACAAGGACAGGCACCATAGTAGCTAACTCATCGGTGCTGATTGTTTAGCTTCCTCAATGTTGATTTAGTTTGACTATCAAATATAATTAAATTTAAATACTTTGATTATCAAACTAAAGGCACAACCATGCACTCGATTAAGCACGAACACAATTTCGTCAAACACAATCACCAAGGAGAGAAGCGTACAGCTTGGGTGCTGTTGCTTACTCTCACAACAATGATCATTGAAATTGTTGCCGGAACCATGTTCGGTTCAATGGCTTTACTTGCTGATGGTTGGCATATGGGGACACACGCCGCAGCTTTTTGCATCACTTTGTTTGCCTATCGATACGCCAAGAAAAATGCCCATAATCAACGTTTTTCTTTCGGCACTGGTAAAGTGAGTGTGTTGGGAGGATACACCAGTGCAATTGCGCTGGGGATTGTCGCAATATTGATGTTTACCGAATCCGTCAATCGCTTGTTCAACCCTCATACCATCCAGTTTAATGAAGCGATTATCGTGGCGATCATCGGCTTAGTGGTAAACCTAGTCAGCATGTTCTTACTAGGCGATCACCATGGTCATGAACATACTCACGAACACGCTAATTCACATCACCACCAGCACGATCACAATCTTCGGGCCGCATACATGCATGTACTTGCAGATACACTAACCTCACTGCTCGCCATTATCGCCCTCGTCATTGGCAAGTTTTATGGTTGGAACTGGTTGGATGCCGTAATGGGAATGGTCGGCGCGCTTGTCATCACTAAATGGACACTAAATCTACTGAGTCAAACTAGCCCGATCTTGCTCGATGAAAGTATAGAAGATGATTATCGTGAAGCGGTCAAGGCACAACTCGCCCCCTACGGCGAAGTGACCGATCTCCATATTTGGAAGATTAGTAGCGACCATTACAGCGCAGCCATCACTATAGACTCGTCCAGTGACCTGTCGCTAACAGACTACAAGCAAAAGCTTGCCCAGTTTGATAGAATTAGCCATCTCACTTTGGAAGTTCATTCAAACCATGCAAGATCTTGAAAACCTAAATCAATTGCTAACAGAGTTCTATGACAAAATGTCTTCTTGGGAACTGTCTGTCGTTAAAGAAACCGGATACTCACTCGCACAAGTTCATACAATTGAGGTTCTCGGCAATCACGGTCAAATGAGAATGAAAGAACTTGCTGACAAACTGAGTATTACAACGGGCACGCTGACTGTGCAGGTCGACAAGTTGGTTACAGCGGGTTTGATTGAGCGTCTCCCTCACCCTGAAGATAGACGTTCTATTGTGGTTGGACTGACAAGCCAAGGGCTGACGATCCACCAGCACCACAATCAACTCCACCTTGACCTGGTAAAAGATCTCACTAGAAACCTTGATGATAGCCACGTAAAACAGTTCGTTTCTATTTTGTCGAAAGTCAACACAGAGTTCTAAGCTGGGATTCGAAAACGAGCTTCTCCCAGCTAATCCAATTCAGTCATCGCAAACTGAATTTCGTCAGAACTGAACCCTTTGCGGCTTAGCATCGCATACGCTTTACTGCGCTCGCTGTGAACAGTCAGGTCATAAGACTTTTTACTTAGTTGTTCTAAACACGCAGTGTAAAAGTCGAGTTGTTCTGCGTTAATTAACTTCTCAACTAAAACGTCAAGTTCGCTAATATCGATTTTACGCTGACGAAGCTCTTGGCGAATAACCGTAAGCCCCTTACCTTTGCGGGCATATTTCAATACCTCTTTTTCAAGGTCCGCTTTCTCAGCTTTAATCTCTAGGTTGGTTTTCAGTTGATGGTAGCAAGCATGCTGTTTGATTGCTTGATTGACTTGGGCATAACTAAAGCCACGTTTTTGCAGCGTTGCAGTGAGTTTTTCTTTACTCATCGTAAAGGTTTGATAGTAGTTATTGACTCGCTCATTGAGCATCGTTTGCTCATCGATATTCAGTGATTCTTTCACTTTCGCGATCGCTTCATTAACCAGTGATTCATCAAGCCCTTTCTTGTTTAGTTTGTCACGAATATATTCACTACCATATTCATTCGCATACGAGCGCTCAACAAATTGCTCAGCAAACTGTTTGTCTGATTTGAGGTAACCAAAGCCACGCAGTTTTTCTAAAGTATCGTCAATCCACTCTTGGTTATCTGTCTTTAACCTCAGCTTAGCGACAAGCTCTGCTTCAGTTAAATCTTTCTGACCTAAATGCCACAACGCTGAGTTCATCACGCTTTCGACGCGTCTGGCTTTTCTTACTCGGTTTTCTTCTGGATACAAACTAGAGGGCTCTTTGATGGAGAATATTGAAGAGAGTGTACATCAATAGAAAAGAATTTTATCTACCTTGAGCTTTACACCCAAATATAATCTCGTTGCGTATCTGACCACTTCAGTCCCCTGAAGTGGTTGGCAATCGAAATAAAGGACCTACTCAATATAACCTTTGTAGCACTGGGCTTGTTGATCAAACTGGAACTCAAGATAGTTTTGAATACTGCTTAAACCATCTTCTTGATAGTGAGAAACATAGAGAAGCTGGCTTAAATTTTCTTTGGCAATGAGCTCTAGGGTGTTTTTCACCAATACTCGACCTAAGTAATCTAAGCCTTGATAAGGTTCGTCCAAAATCAACAGCGTCGGCTGCTTCACGATCGCTCGGGCAATCAATAGCAAGCGCTGCTGACCATACTCCAGTTGTTTAAAAGAGGTTTTCTCATATTGCTCCATATGAAGAATCGTTAACCACTCCTTGGCAATCGTGATTTCTTTTTTGCTCGGTTGGGAATAAAGACCAATGGAGTCATAAAAGCCCGATAGAATCACATCCAATGCGCTGCAATTAACACGGTATTGAAGATGCAGAGCCGACGATACCATCCCGATATGTTGCTTAATTTCCCATATCGTCTCACCACTACCACGCTTCTTACCAAAGATATGTATATCGTTACTATAGCACTGCGGGTGATCACCAAATATCAACCCCAACAAGGTGCTCTTGCCGCAGCCATTCGGCCCTTTGACTTGCCAGTGCTGACCTTTATCAATACGCCAATTCAAATCAGTAAAAATGGTTTTTTCGATATATTCCACCTTACCGTTTTTCAGTTCAAAGATCGGGTTGTCAAAATGGGTTGAATGTTGGTGCTGACGAATCAGAGCCATCATTGCTTCGCTTTGCTTCTCTGATTGAGATTTGATCTGCGCGATAATTGGGTGTTGATCCCAGCTTTGCTTGTCCATAACACTATCCAATTTCCCGCCATTGAACAGAGCAATCCGCTCTATCCAATCCGGCATATCAGATTCACGCGAAAAGGTAATCAACATCTGTACCGATTGAGAAAGTGCTTGAAGGTAGCGAGCTAATGATGCTCGATGCTCTACATCTAACCCTGTAAATGGGTTGTCGAGCAGTACTAAATCGGGCTTGGTAGCCAGCGCGCGTGCCAGCATCACTCGTCTTGTCTCTCCGGTAGAAAGCACTCGAAAACCCGTTTCAGCCAAATGGGAAAGGTCGAGCTCTTTTAACAGCTTTTGTGCCAAAGCTTCATCTTGACTCACTTCAAAAATCAACTCGTATACCGAACTGCCTTGATCAATCCGATCAAGAAAATCGGTATCGTCTTTTTCAATCTCTTGCTCTAGCAATCGCTGCTGTTCAGATAGGGAGACTTGCGCAATATGGTGATTTTCGATGTTTAGCTCACCAGATTCAGGTTTAATCTCACCGCATAGCAAGTCACCAAGTATTGAGCCAATATCCCCCAGTGAGCTAAAAATGCCCCACGGTTGGCCCGCTTCAATGTACCAATCGTCGATGGTAAGTATTGAGGTGTTTTCCTTTGCAGTAAGCTGATGAAAATGAATCGGCATTGCTTTTATCTTCCATGATTTATTGTCGTTTTATTTGTTATACCAAGCTTGCTGTTTTGAATGCCAATGTTTGGCACGAGAAAACCCCGCTTATTGAACAAAATGTGAACTGGAAAGTCGCTGCATGTGCAGCCTCCTACTCTGAGCTGTCCCACGCCACTTTTCGTATATTCGTGGGCGATGGGCTTAACACTACCCGAACTCTCTTAAACTGCGAGGCCACAGAAAACGACTATTCACTTTCGTACACCCTGTATCCCTCATTTGAGCATTACTGCTAAGGCATTGGCATGGTTCAAAAATCGCCAATTTTAGATTAGGAATTGCAAGAGCATAAGTTTGCTATATGACCAATAAAACGTTAACTTGATGCGTAATAAAACATCTCTTTAGGAGTCGCTCTTTTGTTCAACCTCGAACAGACTTTAGCATTTGTTACAACCGTTGAAGAAGGTTCATTTTCTGCCGCGGCAAGAAAGCTGCAGAAAAGCCAAAGCTCCGTCAGCATCGGGGTGAGCAACCTTGAAGATGAGTTAGATATAGAGTTGTTTGATCGCAATACTCGTAAGCCAACGCTCACCGAAGCAGGCAATAGACTTTATCATCAGGCAAAACTTTTACTGCGCCAAGCGGATAAGATGAACAGCTACGCGTTGGCAATCAACAACGAAGTTGAGAGTAAAGTTGTCATCGGAACTGATCCTGCTGCGCCACTCTCCTGTTTAGACTCTATCTTGCTTAAAATAGATCGAGAGTTTCCCAATACCGAGGTAGAAATTCGGCTGCTTAACCACTTATCACTGCAACAAGCTTTGCTAGATCATACCGTTGATCTAGGTATACATTTTGGGGCAGACGCTTACCCTCAATACCTCAACTTTGCATCAATCCATCAATATAAGTGGCTATGTGTATGTAGCCCAGATTACTCACTTGCTTCACTTGATATTATCTCGAATGAAGAGCTATTGGCTGCTCGGCAAATTATCTGTGAGTCTATGCTGCATCATCCTGTATTGAGCAAAACTTCCATTTTCTCTCAAGATACATGGCAAGCAGACAACCTCACCCAATGCAGCCACCTAATTGAGCTGGGACTTGGGTGGGGCATTTTACCTTCTGATTGGTGTGCTGAACGATTTGAACTAGGCTCTTTGATAACGATAGAACCTGAGTTTAATCAAACCCAAATGCACTCAGCCTTAGATTTTGTCTGGGCATCAAATCGTAATATAGGAAAAGTTTGTAGAACCATCATTGAACACTTTACCGTGCAAAAATCGAGTCACATTTAACTTGTAAGCAATCAATCCTAAACCACCAGTTGCGAAAGAGTTTTTATATCAGCTCACTATATTAAGACGCTCTCCCTACCGCTTATGCGAAGGGCTTATTTTAAAGCAGTCGCCATCCAGAATGGCGATGCAAACCAGATACCTCCGCCAATTCCCACACGCCTTTCTATTCGAATATCGAATAATAACCAATTTATACTATTCGAGATTTAGCCCTAGTATAGAGCCATCTAAACAACAGAATAGAGATGAATTGTATGAAGAAAACTATCTTGGCTTCACTTATCGCGCTAAGCGCTTCTGGTGCTTTTGTATCCAACAGGGCTATTGCTGGTGTTCCACCAGTAGAGCACCAAGTAAGTATTTCAAACGATGCATCTGAGTTCTTCACCGTTGAGGTATCAGGCACCAGCTACGAACGCGGCTACAAACATGGTAGAGAGCTGCGCAAAGTTATTCGCCATGCGGTAAACCGCTTTAAATATGACATGGTTAGCAACCTACTGAGTTCATTAGGTACAGACCTGAAATATGCAGACTTCCACAATCACATCTTTAACAACACAGGCTTGTTAGCCACAGCCAAAAAGGAAGTTCCAGATTTAGTAGAAGAGATGCAAGGTATTGCCGATGGTTCGGGTCTTTCGTTTGAAGAGATCTTTGCATGGAATGCGACCTCATATGATGCCATGTTTTGGGTGATTGAAGATATGACAGGCATTGACCCAATGCTTGCCATGGAAAAAGCTCAACACGGCAGTGCTATCCCAGGTCACTGTTCACATGCTTCCGTATGGGGAGACAACAAGGCATCCGTTGGTTACACGTTAGATTGGATTCGCGCAATGGAAGGCTCTCAAAGTCTTATCAAGCACGTTAACGACGATGGCTCTGTCATTCTAATGACAGCATTTGCTGGCATGGTCGGTGGTCACGGTATCTATGCCAAAGAAGGGGCAGCTCATACTTTCAGCCCACACTCTAAATTCCAGCTTGAGCACAACATGAATGGACTGGCTCAAATATTTGTTTACCGTAAGTTGCTTGAAGCAGGATCAGTAGACAACGGCATTGAGTTCTTGAACAACATCAAGCCTGCAGAAGGTCTGACTTACACACTTACTGACTATACTGGCACTCGCGCATTTGAGGTTTCGGCAAACAAAGTTGTTGAGTTTAAGATGGATGGAAATCAGATGGTTTCTGCAAACGTTGCTCGCGTAAACAACGATCTTAGCGTCAGCTACAAAGCAGACTTACATCTGACAGACACAAAAATCGATATGACCAACTTGCCAACAACGTATTGGGAATACAACAAAGATAGTGTTAATCGCTTTAAACTACTAAGTAGCAGCATCAAAGGCAAAACACCTGCTGATATGAACCCAGAGAAATGGACAGAGATCTTCAGTCAAAAGCCTGTTAACAAGCCAGTTGATGAAAAACTAGAGACATCCAACTTCTGGCATGTGGTTGAGATCGACCAAGAGTACATTAACTACCACGTTGCGCCGAGCAATCCAGGGAACATCAAACTTGAAAGCTACCGCATCAAGTACAACTAAGTGCAGTCAAGCTAAATAGCGTTGTTCTTGCGCTGCTAGCTCTAAAGTCTATAACAATAAGTTCGACATTAATCTCTCCTATATGGGGAGATTAATGTCAACTTCGAAATATTGCTCGTCTGGGTTAACCACTCTATATGAGTCAAACCTAATTCGATTATCCAAACTGTAACCACTGTTAGGCAGCCAGACATTAAAAATGCCTTTATAGTCGTGGGCAATGACGCTTGGGTTTCCTTTCGCTGAGTAAGATGCAAACCTCCCGCCTTTGATAATGCGAGTGTCCGCGGTACTGTGTAGCGGTAAACGAGTATCAGGATCTATTTTTATACAAATATCATAGATACAACGGCTCTTATCTGTGATGTTTGGGTCGCTATAACATACGTCTATTAACTGGGAAGCATCTTGGACTAGGCAACTATGCTCATCGATAAACTTCGGCCAATGATGGACAAGATCGCCATAGTCACCAATATAGCGTCGATAGATTACTCGTATATCTTCTAATTCTTGAATCACTACATTTTTATTATAGTATTCAAAGTCTTGATATATAAACTCTTTCCCATCGACATGGCTTACTAAGTCAAATTTCTTGTCTTTCTTGAGTTTTCTAAATTTCGCAGGAGAGATCCCATGGTGCTTAGTAAATGCTGAGCTGTAGTTGGATGAGCTGTATCCGTAACCTAAACCAATATTGGTAATACTATTGTTGGTATTAGCCCCTAGTACGATGGCACTGTCTTCCATTTTCAGGCGTTTAATTAACGAATAAATACTTTCGCCGGTAGATTTTTTAAACAATCGACTAAAGTGAAATTTTGATAAGTTACAATGACTTGCCACCTCTTCCACACCTAGCTCATTGGTTAGGTTGTCGAAAATGTACTCGATGGCATTGTTAATGGTCTTATTGGTTATTTCCATATAAAAATCGTTTTTATATCAATAGCTTGATTCTGCACAAAC
The DNA here is from genome assembly GCF_009938205.1 of Vibrio panuliri. Taxonomy (NCBI): domain Bacteria; kingdom Pseudomonadati; phylum Pseudomonadota; class Gammaproteobacteria; order Vibrionales; family Vibrionaceae; genus Vibrio; species Vibrio panuliri. The sequence goes on from NZ_AP019655.1 coordinate 1,165,031, forward strand.
TAAATACTTCCGCCTAGTATTCCCACTACCCCTTAAAATTTGGCAGGAATAGCACAAATTCAGAAGTATAGAGAGATAAAACTTCGTATCATCACTGGTTTGTTAATGATAATGATTATCATATCAAAAAGAAAGGACATTGAGGCAGCAGCTTTGAGATGATCAAATGGATTCATTGATTGTCTGAACCGGTTGTTGATCAAGTGTCGGGTAATTGTATTCCCAAGTAACCTTGAGATGCTAGGTTCAGCGAGAACTACTTGGTTTGATAGTAAGGCATTGCTTTGCCGATCTAGTGGTTCTAAATCAAAAAGCGATAACGCGGCTAGCGAGCTAAGCAGACTCGTCCTTCGGGAGCCTTTCACTCGCTTCACTTCCGCGTTAGAGGTATTGAAAATAGAGCTGCTATTTCCTTCACCTCTGCCTTGAATCGAAACCAGTGACAAAGCTCTGAATACTGCATCTTGAAGCCACTTGGGTATAAAAACTAGGATGAATAAACAGCATGACTCAGTTTTCTCAATCTGTTCCAGAGAGCGAAACGTTAACCTATAAAAACCAAGGAAAATTTAGCCAAGTAGAGATTTCATGGACCGAGATGGATGTCCCTCGTATCCAAGCAGAAAACTATGAAAGCTTAGGGTTTGGTTATGGCTATGCTCATGCCCGAGATAGGTTAATTGAACTGGTTGGGCAGGCAATAGCAATGCGTGGCCAGCGCTCAAAGTATTATGGGGCTGAAGCCTTCTCGACATTAGGTTTTCTCAAAACCACTAACCTCAACTCTGACTTAATGTTCAAACTTAGAGTGCCAGATGAGTGGGTAAAGGAAGAATTTGAACGACTAAATTCAGAGACCCAAGACTATATCGTTGGCTATGTGAATGGCCTTAACTACTTCGTTGATAACCTATCTGAGACTCAATACCAGCAGATCATTGGTCAAGAACCGATGATTCGATTCGAAGTTGAAGACGTTGTACGCTTTACCATGCGTTTTGGGGTGATGAAAGAGCTGATTGAAATCGGCCCCCATTTGGTTGCAACAGCTAATTGCATTAACGCTAACACACCAAGCGATCAGGAATCGCCACATAGCAAGCCAGTTGAAGTCGAAGGCGGCTTTGGCAGTAATGCATGGGCGTACGGTGGAGATGTCGTTGAAGGTGATAGTGCTATCTTGGTTGGGAATCCCCATTCTGCTTGGCAAAGAAACCCACATCAAATACGTATTTACATGCATCAGTGTCACCTAACGATTCCGGGTGAGCTTGATGTGGCAGGCACCACTTTCTTAGGCTTTCCATTGCCGTTGACCGGCTACAATGCCGATGTTTCTTGGAGCATTTTGGATGCCGCGACTGTCACTTCTTACGTTATGCAATTTATGGATGTGAAGATCGAACAAGGCTCGATTAAGTACTTGCTGGATGGCGACTATAAATGCGCAACTATTCGCCACATTGATATTGAGACACTGCAAGAGTCCGGTGAAGTCACCATTCAAACCTACCCGTTTGCACAGTCACATTTAGGGACACTTTTCCAGCTTCCTCAATCGCCAAATAAGCCAGCAGGCTGGTATGCAATCACTAACCCAGGTGAGAGGAACGCTAAAGGCTTAGATCAGTTTTTGTCTGCCGCTAAGGCTCGCTCAACCAGAGAGTTTATCGAGCAGATTGAACAGCATCGCGGTGTGCTTTGCCAGCTTGTTGTGGCGGACAAGCATGGCGATGTAGGTTACGTGGTCGCCGGTAATGTTCCGCCAATCACAGACGAAACAATGGCAAGTGCGCATATTGGTATTGAAGGTGTCGCGTTTAACATCTTAGATGGCAGCCAGACCAAAAACTCGTTCCGTGACAATAACCAGAGACCACTGCTTGCGGCCAAGTCATTTTATCCCAGCATTATCTCACGTGGCATTATCCACAATACTAACAACAGCTATAAATACAGCGAGTTTGGTCAACAGCAGCCTGACTACCCATCTGTATTTGGTCAACACAAACAACTGCATACACTCGCAGCAGCTCGGCTTGACTATGATCCTCGCCTGATCATGTCATATAAGCGAATGCAGGAGTTAAGCGCCAACGGCAAGATTAGCGCTCAACAGGCGCTAGAGGTGGTATTTGATAACCGCAACTACGCCGCAGAAACCTTTCTTGATTGGATTTTAACTCTAGAGCCAAGCGATTGCACAGCGCCAATCAAGCAGGCATTTCAAGTATTGGCAAACTGGGATCGCAAGAACAACCCAGACAGTCGCGGGGCGCTACTGTTTCATCAGCTCTGGGGGAAGGTAGTCAAGGCTAAGCTAGTTAGAGTGGTCGGTTTTGGTAACCCTGAGGTTGAATCAGAACTCCTTCATACGCCACAAAGCCAAACTGCGATATTAGAGGCATTAAAACAATCAGTTACAGAGCTTGAACAACTTGGTTTTGCCTTGGATACCGCCTGGGGAAGCGTTCTCTATCAAACAGCAGAACAACGTCCCATTTCCATGCATGGAGGCTCTTATGAGCAAGGCGTTCTTAATGGAGAAATGCCCGCGGAACTGACTCGCGATGGCTTTGCGTACATTTTATTTGGAACCGCATATTTGCAGCTAACTCAGTGGCGGGACGGTTCTATTTGCCCGCAGGTATTATTGGCACATGGTCAGCGTGATGGGCGCGACTCTTTGGCTCGCACCCAACAATTAAGGATGTTTTTGGATAAAGCGCTCTACCCGATGCCTTATTCAACATCCCAGTGGGAGAAAACCAAGCTCACCAACAAAGTGACTATCTCTACATTTGACAAGAGTCTTAATCATTGATGAAAAAGATTATTTTAGCTCTGGTGGCTGTATTAACCGCAGCCGCCTCAACCAGTGCTCTGGCTTGGCCGAGAAGTTTTGTTAATGCCGATGGAAGCAGCACAACCATAATGGCTCAGCCAACTAGAGTACTTTCTACCTCAGTAACCGTAACGGGTACTTTGCTCGCCATTGATGCGCCGTTAATTGCAAGTGCCACCGACGCTGCCGGTGGCTTTTTTGGTCAATGGCAGGAAGTGGCAACTGAACGCTCAATAAAGAAACTTTGGCCTGCTGGCAGTGTGGACCTTGAATCGGCTTACCTTGAACAGCCTGATCTGATTGTGGTTTCCAAATCTGGCGCTGACTCAGCACTCAATCAAATTAAAGAGCTTCAATCAATTGCGCCAACAATTATTGTCGATTACAGCACCCAATCATGGCAGGAGTTAGCTAAGCAGTTGGGTGAGGCATTAGGCAGTGAAAAACAAGTTGAAAAAACAGTTGCTGAGTTTGACTTACTGGTTGCGAAAGCCAAGACCCAACTAAATCTTCCAGAAGGAAAAGCCAATATTATTAGCTACCATGGCCCCGGAGTGACCAATGCCGTAGCAAAACCAGAAGGGGCACATGCCCTACTACTGTCGGCTTTAGGCTTTCAGCTTGAATCGCCAGACCCTAACTGGCATACCGGCCCTGCTTTTCATAGTGACTTTTTGCGCGTCAACTATGAAAAGCTAACTCAGCTTACCGCTGAGACCAGTTTCTTACTTGAGGCGACTGATCAACGTGCCCAGCGCTTAATGTCAGATGAAGTTTTACAGAACCTACCATCGGTAAAAAACCAGCAAGTGTATGGGCTTGGTGAGAATACGTTCCGTGTTGATCTATATAGTTCGAAAGAGATTATCAACAATATGCTTAAGCGATTTGGAAGTTAGGGTCTAGTGAGTGATTGTGCCAGAAAAATTGAACTCAGTGACCGATCTCGCGGCTCACATTGAGCAGCGAAAAACAGATCGAATAAACATCCCTTTAGTGCTAGCCGTTATATGTTTACCAGTTTTGATGCTGCTCAGCATTTTTGTTGGCTCAAGAGACATTGCCGCAGCCACCACTCTAGAGGCGCTATTTCACTTTGATGCAGATAACTCTCAACACCTAGTTGTGCACCACTTGCGAATTCCACGAACTCTACTTGCTGTCGTGGTTGGCGCGGCGCTTGGAGTCTCTGGCATCATCATGCAAGCCCTGACTCGCAACCCTTTATCTGATCCGGGGATCCTTGGGGTCAATGCTGGCGCAATGACCATGGTAGTGATAGGTATTGCACTGTTCGGCCTAACGAGCCTCACAAGCTATGTTTGGCTTGGGCTGTTAGGCGCTGCATTGTCTGGTTTTATGGTTTACCTTTTTGCGGGCAGGGGAAGGAAGGTTGATACCGTTCGAGTGGTGTTATCGGGCACCGCATTAACCATTATGCTGCTGGCGGTCACCAGTTTGATCACCATTAATAGCCACCAAGAAGTCTTTCATCAGTATCGTCACTGGTCAGTCGGTTCATTGCAGGGGCGTGGCTATGACGTTCTATATACCGTCACTATTTTTATCGCTGTTGGACTGCTGATGTCGTTAGCCTTAGCTAAGCCATTAGATTCGATAGTTTTAGGCTTTGAAAAAGGCATGACACTAGGCGTTAACCCTAAATTCGTTTGGGCTGGCTCTTGCTTAGTCGTAACGATATTGGCGGGTAGCGCCACTGCTGCTGCAGGCCCGATTAGCTTTCTTGGTTTGACCGCCCCACATATTACTAAGCTCATTGTCGGAACCGATCATAAAAAACTTCTGCCAGCATCTATGCTGATTTCAGCGCTACTGTTGCTTTGCGCCGATATATTAGGCCGCATTGTTGGTCATCCCGATGAAATAAGTGCCGGAATAATGGTGGCATTGATTGGCGGGCCTTTTTTCCTATTTTTAATTAGGCGTTAGTGTGGTTACCGTTACAAAAGTACTTTTCTCTCGACATATCTACGCGCTGCGTTTTAAGTCAGCTTCAATTAGGGTGAATATTAAGAATGTATCGATTGCAGCCTTAATGTTGCTTACCGTATGCGCTTTGACTCTGTTTGCGCTAAGCGTTGGCAAATTGCCTTTTACTATGACTCAAGTTATTGAGTTGCTGCTTGACCCGCAACGTGCTGAATCTGGCTTTCAAGCCAAAATTTTATGGGATATCCGTTTACCTAGAGTGATTACCGCAGTATTTGCCGGTGCTGCACTGGGGATAGCGGGTTCTATCTTTCAGTCCATTTCACGTAATCCCTTGGGCTCACCCGATATTATTGGTTTTACCTCTGGGGCGGCAGCGGGCGCCCTGATTCAGATCATCTATTTTTCTGCTGGCTCTATTCAAGTCGCAGTTGGCGCGATTATCGGCGGGCTCGCAACCGCTGCGGTCGTACTGGCGCTCTCTTATCAAGGCGGTACCATCAAGCGTCAAAATATCGTGTTAACCGGAATTGGTGTTGGCGCTATATTGAGTGCATTTAACGGCCTGCTACTCGTCAAAGGGGAGATAGATAGTGCCATCACCGCCAACCTCTGGCTAGCGGGGTCACTCCACGCCAGAACTTGGGAACATGCCCTCCCCGTGTTCGCAGGCGTTGTACTATTGCTGCCGCTCGCAAAACTATTTTCCGCCGCTATTGCTGGCTTAGAGTTAGGGGAACTGCGTGCCCAGTCGTTAGGTATACGAGTGCTGAAACTGCGCCTGATCATGACGATAATAGGTGTATCACTGGCCGCATTAGCAACCGCATCAACTGGACCGATCGCTTTTATCGCCTTGGCTGCCCCGCAACTCGCCGTCCGATTAAGAAACACCGCTAATTTGCCGATTATCTCATCCGCTTTGATGGGAGCACTGATACTGCTTATCGCTGATCTCATCACTCAATTGGTTCCACTTGATATCAATCTACCGATTGGAAGAGTGTGCGGAATTATTGGTGGATTCTATCTGCTGTGGCTCCTGACCAGAACCCGTTAACTAAGTAATCTATTATGCATATTTCTGACTCTGTAACCGCTAAAAACCCATCGCTCGGAGCGCAAAACCTCACACTAGGCTATGGCTCAAAGATCATATGTGAAGCCTTAGACGTCAACATCCCAAGTGGAAAATTAACCGTGATTGTTGGCCCCAATGGCTGCGGGAAATCGACCTTGTTAAAAAGCCTCTGCCGCCTACTGAAACCGAAACAGGGGCACGTCATGTTAAATGGTGAGCAGATACAGCGGATGCCAAGCAAAGAGATCGCTAAATTACTCGGTTTTTTGCCGCAAAGTTCTTCCACACCTGAACGGGTGAGCGTTGCTGAGTTAGTTGCCCGCGGTCGGTATGCTCACCAAGGGCTGTTTAGCCAGTGGAGCCCGGAAGATGAGCAAGCAGTTAAACAAGCGATGCGTATTACCCGCGTCGAAGAGTTTGCAGAGTTATCCGTGGATGCACTTTCAGGTGGGCAAAGACAGAGAGTCTGGATTGCGATGCTGCTGGCGCAGAAAACGCCCATCCTTATGCTTGATGAACCAACGACCTATTTAGATATATCCCATCAGCTTGAATTGCTTGAGCTGTTTAAAAAGCTCAACCAACAACGGGGAAACACGGTCGTTGCTGTATTGCATGACTTAAACCAAGCCTGTCGGTACGCTGATAATTTAATTGTATTGAGCGGCGGTAAAATTGTTGCTCAAGGCTCCCCAGAAGAACTGATGACTGAGTCGCTAGTTAAGCAAGTATTTGGCCTAGACAGCCTAATTGTTCCTGACCCGGTGACAGGCTCGCCAATGATAGTGCCTAAAGCGCCATGGATACCAGATGTACTGTGAACCAGATGTACTTTGAACCGATGTACTTTGAACCATAGTTACCTAGCCTATCGTTGCCGCTTCGCACCACCCATTTATCTTCCCTGATCGAAAAGCACAAATTCAGAAGTATGTGCCAACAACCCTTAGTAACATACGCCCAACCAATGAGAATGATTATCAAAGTCACGATGTGTATAGCACGATAAATTGGCTAAAAATAATGGTATGCAGTTAGTGGGGCCTCATTTGAGTTCCCATTTATAGAGCATGACCTAACGACAATTGTCACGTTATTTACGTGTCGGAAAATTAACAAAGCAGTGCTAAGCCGTATCCACAACGAACTTAAAATCGAGGTAATGTAAGCCACAAGCGCTTGTAATACGGCGACTGAAAAATCAGGAGAATGACCAAATGGAATTATTGCGCACGGAGCGCTCAGCGAAAAGCCAGCCAAACCGATACCAGCTCAGTACCCTTGCCGCAGCAGTTGCCTTTGCTTGTTTTGGCATCCATTCAAGTTTGGCTATCGCCGCTGAAGAGACGAAAGATGGCATAGTGCCAACCCTAGTGGTTTACGGTGATAAAACCGAGCGTTCACTTCAAGAAACCAGTGCTAGTGTTGTTGTTTTTGACCAAGATTCGATGGAAGAGAAAGGCATTAACACGACTCAAGACCTACTAAGGATGAGCCCGAACATCGTTGATACTGGTTACGGTAACCAAATTGCGACCGTACGAGGATTAGATGGTTCTGGCCCAGGAGTTGGCGCCGCCGCGTTTATCTCTGGCGCTAAGCCGAGACTAAATGTTTCCTTGGATGGACGAGCACTCACCTATAATGAACTCGCCTATGGGCAGAGCTCAATGTGGGATATACAGCAAGCCGAAGTGTATCTTGGCCCACAAAGCTATATCCAAGGTCGAAACTCGATTGCCGGTACAGTCGTATTAAAATCTAATGACCCTATTTTTGAACGACAATTTTCAGCCAAAGGCGGGTTGGGCAACAATAGTTTCCAACAAACCGCCATCGTATATAACGATGTGCTTGTTGATGATCAGGTCGCATTTCGTATCAGTGCTGATAGGCAATATCAAGAGAGTGCTGTAGCGCTGGTGAGCTATGACCCAGCAGGGGATTCCAGTGAAATTGAGTCCAATGTCATTCGAGCTAAATTACTTGTAGAGCCAAGCAAGATCCCAGAACTTTCTTCTACCATCACCATTTCACACAATGATACGCGTGCACCACAAGGCGAGTATGAGCCAGATGACTCACCATTTGCCCCGTTTCCTTCCAAACGTCCGGTGTTTGAAGGCAAGTCGAATAGCTATGTATGGGATCTCACCTACGGTGCCACATCCAATATTGAGTTGGCATTTAATACCAACTACACCGACTTTGAAATAGAGCGTATTGTTCCAACGGGCGACCGGTTTGCGGCAGAGATTCAAGGCACGGAATACCATATTGAGCCATCGCTTCGATATCGCTCCGATTCAGAACAGCTCGATCTTCTGGTGGGTGCAAGATATTTCAGCAATAGCCAAGATGATGCGATTAATGGCATGGGAAACTATGAGGATGAAACCAAAACACAATCTGTTTACTTACAAGCCATCTATAACCTAACCCATAGCCTAGTGCTAACAGCAGTCGGCCGTTACGAAAGTGAGAAACGCTTTAGACAAGGTGGCGAAGGGCTGTTTGCGCTGGAGCTTGATGAAACCTACAACAACTTTTTACCTAAGTTAGCGTTGGCGTGGCACTCAGACAAAAACAACACCTTTGGCGTGAGTGTAGCGAAAGGCTCTAGTTCAGGTGGTGCCGGGGTAAGCTTTACCACTATGCCACCAGAAATTTACACATTTGATGAAGAGTCGGTTTGGAACTATGAGCTCTTTACACGCCACCGTTTGATGGATCAAAGCCTGCAGCTTACAACCAACATCTTCTTTAACGACTATGAAGACCTACAGCAACTTACTGGCTCAACCATTTCCAATTTAGATGGTGCCAAGTCATATGGCGCAGAGGCCACGATGGACTGGTACGCAACTGACGATCTCAGTCTATTTGCGAATGTGGGCTTATTAAAAACCAAAATTAGTGACACTACCCAGAGCATCTATGACGGCAAAGAGTTTGCTCGTGCACCAGGGTTTACTGGTGCCGCTGGACTAAACTACTGGCTAGGTAATTTCGAGCTCAATGGTAATGTTCAGTACGTGGGTGATCACTACTCAACCACAGACAATATCGAAGAAGGTAAGATCTCTGGATACACCACTGTAAACGCTTCGATTGCCTATGTGTTCGACTACGGTCATATCAAGCTATTTGCGAACAATCTATTCGACTCTGATGACGTTATCCTTTATGAAGCTCGAGGACAGGTTTATACCGACTCTCCTCTCCTGCAAAAAGCTCGCACTGTAGGGTTATTGGCGCAGATTGACTTCTAAATCTAGACTTGGCCAGCATCATTGATGTTGGCCTTTTTTGGACAATCACCACCACGCAAGGCAAGCAATATTGCTCAAGCGGCGTTCCCTCCCCCAGCCTTAATAAGCAAATCATTTCTTACGCTGTTTTAGAGTGTTTTTATGTTTCAAACTCCCCCTTTTTCTGATTTAGACGACAAACTTCTTGAACTAGATAGCGGTCTGCTTTTGGGAAGTGTTAACCGAGATAGCAGACTCTCTATTTTTAAGGGCATCCCTTTTGCGGCGCCGCCTGTAGGTAATCTGCGTTGGGCTCCTCCTGCACCGATTGCCAAGTGGCAAGGGATACGCAGAGCCAAAGAATATGGCGCATCATGCATCCAAACTCCGCCTGAAAAAGGATCTTTCTATCAAAAAGAATTTTTGCCCACACCTCATGTTTATAGTGAAGATTGCTTGTATCTCAATGTATGGGCGCCAGAGGCAAAAGTTAACGAAGAACTCCCCGTATTGGTGTGGTTTTACCCGGGAGGTTTTGTTTGGGGCTCGGGTAGCGATGATTCCATTGATGGGACGGCACTTGCAGCAAAAGGCGTGGTAGTGGTTACCATAAACTACCGAGTTGGTGTTCTAGGATTTATGACGCATCCGGAATTAACCCAAGAATCACCGAATCGCACATCAGGCAATTATGGCTTACTTGATCAAATCGCAGCCTTAGAATGGGTGCAGCGTAATATAGGCCAGTTTGGTGGCGATAAAAATAACGTGACGATTTCTGGTCTGTCAGCCGGTGCAATCAGCACGCATATTTTGTCTGCCTCGCCGAGGGCAAAAGGATTATTCCACAAAATTATTGCCCAAAGTGGCTCTGTCTTTGCGATGAAAGGACACGCAACGCTTGAAAATAACGAGGCTGCAGGTATTGAATACGCTAACCGTTTAGGCGCAAGTTCAATCCATCAACTTAGAAAGCTATCACCTCAAGCGTTGATGGCAAAACCTTATAAAGCTTGGCCTGTTGTCGATGGTTGGCTGCTACCTGAGAGCGTATCTAAGGTATATGAAAAAGGGCTGCAAATGGATGTACCTATGCTTATTGGTGGTACATCAGAAGAAGCGGCGACCTTGCCACTTGATGTGATGAACTTAAGTACCTTTGAGTTATGGGCGGAACACTCATTTGGTGGATACGCGCAAGAATATCTCAAACTCCATCCAGCCAAAACAGACCGTCAAGCATGGGAGCACTTCGTTTCAACCAAAACCGAGTCAATCCACTGGGCGATGCGAAAGTGGGCATATCAACAAATCATGTCAGGCTCTAAGCCTATCTATCTGTATTCATTTAACAAAACACCGCCCGGTGAACTTAGTGCCCAACATGGCGCCTATCATATGGGAGATTTAGTTTATGCCTTTAACAACCTAGATACCGTCGATAGACCTTGGGCTAAAGAGGATAGAGAATTAGCTGAGTTGATGTCGACTGCTTGGGTAAATTTTGCCAAAACAGGCAACCCAAACGGGGGGAATTTACCCTTTTGGCCTGCGTACCAAAGTAAAGACGGTGTCATCATGGTGTTTGACCGTAAAACCGAAGCAAAGGTAGATAAACTGAATAAGGCGTTACACCAACTGTTCGACAAAGAGTTTGCAATCAATCACGGTTATTTGAGGCTTTAATTGCCATCCGCTTGGCATTACATTTGGCTGGTTAAACCAATGATATCAGGAATGGCTGACAACGTTGTTTCACCTCAATCTGATGAACCTTTGCAGGGGTTAGTACCGAAAAAGTAAACGCAAAATGGCTGAAGACATCACTTGGTGGTCTGTCCTTAAACAACGTACCCCAAAACAAGGCTTCGTAACATGTCTTTGGACATTTCTGTGTCAGTGCTTTTGCTAAATTAGAAATAAACGAATAACTACAGGTATGGGAAATGACCGTTTATTGCATGAGTAAAAATCATACCCGTCTATATTGCTGATGACACGGAAAGGGGTAATTTCGTGTTACATACCCCGTCAGCTTACCTTTGGGCAAATCTGAGTTACACACTCCCAAATAAGCAGTTCATGAATAAATACAAGCATGAAAATTCACGCACTCAATCAGAATAAATATACTTATTACTCCCTATCTAGGCAGTTATGCTAGACTATTCAATATATTATCGACGATCACTTCCACGCTTTGCGAAGCATCTACCATGAGCCACTCACCTACAGGCTTCCTATAACGCATACCTATATAAAAACTACGCAGTTCATCATTTGCGTGCTCAGTTAATGTCTGTTTGTCTTCAAGCGTACAGTGGTTTCTATTGTTAATTCTTGCAATGCGTTCATAAACAGACAAATCAAGATAGACAGTAAGATCTGGTGGGAGGAGTTCACTTTCAACCTCATCAAGTTTGTAGCATTTTCTATTGCTCATCCAGTGGTGATACACTTGAGTTGACAACCAGTAACGGTCAACCACTACGTGCTGACCAGAATCTATCAAACGTTGAGCTTCATCTGCCACGTTGAGCACGGTAGCCATGTAAAACAATTGTCTCGCTTTGGGGCTATGTTCGAACACCATATCAAGTTGTTTACGTATATCTTTAAAAACCGCTCCTGGCGTCGTTAATAATTTCGCATTTAACTTTTCTGCTAAGTGTTTTGACACTGTCGATTTACCACTACCATCGAGACCTTCGATTACGATAAACATGCTGAGTCCTCTAGGTTTGTTAGTTTCATGGCTAACGCTCTCATAGCCTTCCATTCATCTTTTGTAAAACTATCGCTTTCGATAACATGTGGAATCCCCGAGCCGTCGATATGACCTTCCTTAATACCGAATAACTCTTTATCAGCTGCTAATTTCGTGCCTTCTAACAACATCAACGGAAATGCCTTAACCTCTGAGACTCCCCTACGTTTAAGAAAATCAACGCTCTCGAAAAAACTTTCTAGCGTTTGCGTCGGTAACCCATAAATGAGACTGACCTCAAAAGACACCCTCTTGTCCTGAAGCATGGAGATAGCCGAAGATATTTTCTCAATATTGTTGCGTCGATTGATTACGATAGATTCAGACTTGATTGCAGTCTGTAAACCAAACTCGAGATGAGTATTTAGCTTTGAAAACAACGCTAACAAACGCTCATTAATGTCCTCAAAACGCACTTGAAAGACGAGTTCTGCTTCCAATCCAATCCCAATTGCGTACTCCAATATCTCGTATGATCTGCGTCCTTTTCGAAAGATTGGGTCTAAAACATTAATTCGCTGAACGTTTTTCTCTTTGAATAAGTCCAGCTCCTTCTTAATTGTTTCCATCGAGAAATCATGTACTTTATTGCCTGCCACATCACGGTGAGCACAAAATGAACACGCATAATAACAACCACGTTGCGTTTCCCAATGCACCATTGGCTGGTATTCATCAAGCTCAATCGAACCATTTAAATATGGTGAATGACGTGAAGCAAACTCAAACTTGTTGTCTAAAATAAGTTTGCAGATCAATTTATCCTGCATAAACGCTTCTGGCAATGAGGCTTCTGCATAGCTGGGCAAGTAGATATCACCACTAGGATAAAGTGCTTCACAGCTCGACTCATGAACCTGGTATCCCCCAAGAATAATGTTTCCCTCAAAACCTTTATCCTTAAGTTGCGTTATCAAGGGCTCAATTAGCTCGGTGTTCCATACGTAACAACCCAGAGCTAACCCATCAATCTCTTCCAGCTTATGTTGCCCATTGATTATGTTTACTATCTCCCCTGCTGACAGGTTAAGTGCCTTATTTTTATTCATATCAATTGACAGGTGTTCAGCCGTAAACTTCTTACCGTAGTCCTTGTGCTGCCTGCACTCGGATAGAAGCACCCCTGCTGCAAAACTAGTCGCACTTTTACCTTTTTGAGTGTAATCAAACGTTACTAGCAGGCATTTTTTATTCTTACTCATAACTAAATCCATAGTCCTATCTATGCAACAACCACAAAGCTATACAACTCACTTTTTTAAGCTTCGCACTCTCATAACCAACTAATAACAATATTAAAAATGCTTAAAATGTTGCTCATATCCTTGTCGTCGACAAAGCTTGAAAGTAAGTCGTTTGTTCCCTTTAGATAGGATTAAGCGAAAGCTACGCCCAATTCTGAATCGAATCAGGGATGGATTAGATCTAATGTTTTTACCGCCTAGCACAGTAAATGGCGTACCGAGAGCAATTGAGTTCACTACACTCAATGTTTTTTGACGAGTCGAGTTTGGCAGATCGCGCCAGATTTTTTTATCTACAAGACAGATACAGTCATAGTTTGATCTGGTCAGATCAGGACTGCTTTGTTGGTATTTGAATACAATATTTCGCATTTAGACGTACCTTTTTTGTGTTGGTACGTCTATACGCATAGAAAAATGATTTTTTTCGCTTTTTATTTCAACAAAGGCAACAAGATCACATAACCCACTGATTTTGAATGATTTAAACTTGCAGTTAGATCATCATTTATCACATCACCATCTATAAATGTGAGTATTACAGCTCCTTCATCAGGTGAAAACTCCCACTTATCATCAGAAGTTATCCAACCTTCTAAGTCCTCGTACCTATAGTGTATTTGAATCTGTGATTCGGCGTTGAACGATACCGTTTGCTCACCTTGAATATCAATTAACTGCTGATTTCCCCACTCGACGGTGATCAAAAGTGGTTCCTTTACCTCGTCCTTCTCATTTAACGATAAAACTAAATCACCTAATAGATCACCATCACGCATCAGGGATACTATTGGAGAATTTATAGACTGTTTAACAAAGCACTTTGCTTGCTGATAATAGCGCACAAAATGTGGCCATTTGGCAGCAAAATAGCAAAACTGATCAAGATGCTCTCTACGCCTAACAGCTTCACTCCAGACTCGTTCACGCTCTGGATCTTTAATCAGTTCCTTCCAGTCATCAGTATTGCTGTTTCGACCTTGAACCATCTCATCCAATGAAAGTTTATCTAACGGCACTTTCTGCCTCCTTCTTCGTTTGAGATTTGAGCGCGATGAGCTTATCTTTTAGCTCATCAATATTTGGATAATCTTTGCTCTTAATTTTATATTGATCCAATAGAGTCGTATTTCCTACAGATTTAAACAGTGCTAGGCATAAAGAGCTTGGTTCATCACTGTGTACCCTACAAAAGTAGTCAATGATTTTTGTAACAACCGATCTAACTTCACTAGTTGTATTATGAGACTCCCTCTCGTTTTTCTTCGCAGTGTACTGCGGCTTGTTTTCCCCTTTTGTTAAGTATTTACTCTTGTACAAACGAAAACCTGGGATTTTCGACTCGATATCAAGGTACACACATAGATACCTAAATGAGGAATCCACTTTGTATCTGGTAGTACTTTTGTCAATACATCCCTCAAATTTGGATTCAATGGGAGGCTCTACTTGGCCTAGTTCATCCAACAACTTCTTATTGGCCTGAAACCAAAAATAGACCATATTTGCTGCTACTAACTGGCTATAAATGCCAAGGCATTTCGAGAGCTGATCTAAATCTGTAACAAAAGTCCCACGGTCTGTTTGATTATCAACTATATCAACCTCATCATGTCCAAGTTGCTGTAGTCTAGCGAAAACTACCCCTGACTTAAGTTTGCACCAGTAATCTATTTGACTGAACAACTTGATATCACGCGGTATACCGTTAGGTAGCTTTTCGTTTTCAAAACCATCAGATAAAAACATATCAATTATCCGAACTACTGCATTAGCCTGACTACCAAATGTCAAGGATACCTTTCGCTCATCAAATACCTCCAATGCCTCATACAAGACCAACTCAATACATGGTCTATGCTGTTCAAGATACTGCTTGCGACCTTCAACGCTCCAGTCAGTTATTGGGAATAAATCATCAAACACGTCAAACATAATTTATAAATCCAGATTTTAATTTTTGTTTGGCTAAACTGCTCTTTAGCTGATTTACTTCATCAACCGTGAGATCTACTTTATCTAAATAAACAGCTTGATTTATCTGTTCTGCAATGCCACAAAACCTTAAACCAGCCCAAGAAGAAGGGTGAAGGAATAACCTCTCGGCTCGTTTTAACTCATCCTCATTCCGCGATTCTTTTGTCTTCATTGGCCCCAACAGCCCAGCCAAATTTTCATTACAACCTAGGGTATTTAGATATGGCGATAGTCCAAGCTCTCGCATTTTGTTTAGTTCAACCTCAGCTCCGTGTGAAACCCACCAGCGTTGAGCTGCGAGTAGAGCTTTTGAAGGTGAATAACCACTATTTAGAAGTTGGTCATAGTGAGATTTGATATGTGCTGTAACAATATCAGGTAAAGCCCACAATGAACCGATTGAGCTAACAGCACCCCACTCTATCATCCGCATATCGAAACCAAATGCTTCATTAACAGGGATAGAGAAGACACTCAAAGGAATATTACTACCGCTTTGACAAGCCCAAAACTCAACGCGCTCCATTCCAGCGACTTGGTTAACCAGTTCTAAGTCATTCATGTCGAAGTGTTTCGTTTTCAGATAAGGCCTATTAGGAAGTTCATGTGCACAATGGCCATAATAGGATATGACTTCACTGGTACGAACCACTTCAACAAAGTCATCTTTTTGAACATCAGTCATGAGACCTGAAGCGTGTTTGTTCGCTACATTGTGAAAACGTGTTTCACCGCCATTGATACATTTAGAACCATTACGCTTATTAAAGTGCGTCACATGGTTACAAAGATATAGAACTGTTGGAAGCCAATTGATCTCATCAACCAATGTATAAAGTTCTTCACCCTCAATTCCAGTAGCCGCCCACGGTATCTGAGAGGCAAAAAACGACGACAGCAAACCAATACGTTTACATCCTTCAGGTAAGATCTGGCTCCAATCAACGAAATCTAGAGGCCAATGTTCATCTATGCCTGACTCCCCTCGTATGAACTCAGCGAGATGATTGACTAACCCATCAGGCATTTCAACTGTATGTCCCTTAACGATAAGTTCACCGTTAATCGACTCTACAACTAAAATAAGCGCATCACTAAACCCTGACTCTATATCTATCCGCACAATAGTCAGGTCATCAATCGCTCGCAACGCCTTCTCAAAATGAGATAAATCTATGACAAAATCACTACCTCGATACTCTAAGAAGCTAGGCTCTAATCGATAAATAAGGTTTTCTATTTTCTGGAAGTCCTCGAAACAATATCTCGCTTGCTTTCGTATATACTCGATTGGTTCTATATCATCTAAAGCACCAGAAACAACTTCAGCAAACTTACTCGCATTATAAAAGACTGTATTTTGATTGAGTTCTTCTAACACTGACGGTCGCTTCGAGCTTTCATAACACTCTTGAATTATGGGACGTAGTTCTTCTTCTTTTATATGTTCTAGCATAAGTGCTAGTTCGTTTAAATTGTAATAAGAAGCACCTAACTGAAGAAAATCATTCCATAAAGTACCAGCAAGTTCTGTTGATGGTAGTTGCCAATGCTTATTGGCACTTTCACAGAAGCGTAATGCACTACAATTCTCAAGAAATGTTAATGCATCTTTAGTATCGTTCTGTAAAACTTGAATACGCGCTAGGCCTGAGCAAATCCTTTGTACCAAAGATGCCAAGTAGTCAGCTTCGGGATCGCTTTGACAGGAGCGACGATTGTTCATTAGTTCAGCTTGCTTTCTCTTTAATGCCAATACATTTTCTTCACTTGGATTATCGCTTGCCTTCTCAACAAGATATGTAACTTGTAATTCGGGATCGGAAAGATCACCTGTTGGACTAATTGACATAATCTTTAGAGGATCGATTCCAAAGTGCGGTGCAATATCTAAAATGGTTTTGCATAAATCTTTGTGTTGTTGAGAATCGGAGAAATGCATCAATCTTGCGTAACTCAGTCCTAGAGCTTGCTCTGGAGCCATGACATTCATAAACGATGGTAAATCGTAGTTCCGATAGGCTAAGTACAATTTCACAGAAAGCGCTTGCGATTCACATGCCTTCTGATTAAGTCCTTGATCAAAAAGCACACTCGCAAGATTGAAGTATATAATTGATAGTTGACCATCCTTAATTGCCTGAGGAACCTCACTACTCTTCAATAAATCAATTGCTTGAACATGCAGTGATTTGGCTTTTTCTAAGCAGTGAACATCTTGTTCAGGCCAAAGATATTCATTTGCAGCCCTACGATAAGTTACTGCTAATTGCGAGAGACTAGAAGCGTACTTCTCTGGGATACGTTTCCTTTCAGGCGTATCTAACGCACGGTTAAAATACTGAATAGCCTTGTTTAAGTTATGGTAAGTTCCACCAGGTAATTCAGTGTGATATGAAAAGTGCAAAACGCCTAAATCGTGGCAGGTTGAAGCTCTCGCTAATGGCTCCTTATGAGCAAGCCTCAATGCTTTGGACAATAATTTTTCAGCTTTCGCGATCGATTTTGCATCTTTTGTCTTTAAAAATTGCTTAGCCGTTTCAGTCAAGTCGAACCATTTTTTCGTGACACGAGTACGAAGCAATAAGTCTTGCGTGGCGCTGTATTCCATTGCATGCATAGCGTGCGTTGAAAAAGAAGTCATTTAATATCCTTATTAATATTCTTTTAGCTTTCAGTTACTCTCTTCATCTAAATGTTTATCAGTATTGGAAGCTCAACTTGAGTAATTCCGAATTAACTATAGTGCTTTAAAGTGTCGACTGTAACGGTTCTGGACAATTCAGTGTTACGATTTCTGGTGAATGTCGGACTCTCAGATAAATTTTGCTAGGGCAAAAAAGAAAGGTCTGACCCCGAGCATTGTTAGCATTTATTTATTTCATAGGTATCATTAGCAGTTAATATTAAGGTCAAACATTGCTGTTTGACCTTGGCAAAATCATATCAACTTTTGACCATTTGAAGACCATCTGTATCTAACATATTGTTCAAACTCAGGTTCATCTGCATGTTCTAAAACTATAATCTGTGGTTTAAATCCAATTTTTGGGTCTCTTTCAAGTTCATTTAAAAACCGCTCAAAAACCTTGAATATATTTATTACTTGTTTAATATTCTCATCAACTTCTTCCTCACCCCATAACTCTTTTTTTTATTATTAAAAAAATCTTTCTTGTTACTTTTGGAAAATATACCTGACTAGGTTGGTCTAGAAATAACATTGCTGGTATTACAGAGTTTGAGCTTGACGTTAGTTTTAATATTGACAAGAAAACCGCTAGATGACAAGCTAGCCAGTTTGCACCACTACCCATTTCTGATAGTAGTATTTCTTGTCTTTTAAAGTAATAAGCGAATGTAAAATCTTCTGTTTTGAATTTCATTTCACCATTTCGTAAATCATCTTCAAAATCTAAGTCTTTTTAAGCTCATTCATTGTCTCATTGATAAGCGCATTAGCCTCAGAAAATTTATGTTCAAGACCATAACCTCGAATCAGTCCGATACAGGTTTTTAACTCCTCTTTCATAGCTGAAAGATCGTGGTTAGTTTTTTCTAACTTTTGCCCTTCAATAAAGAACTCTAAGGTGTTCTCTATTCTTCCACGGATATTATTTAGTGAGTCCCTTATATCTAGATTATTTTTAACTCTAAATAATTTTCTTAATTGCCTAATTTCATTCTCTATATTAGCTACGACCTGTTTTTGCTTGTCTCGCTTTAAAAGTAATGAGTTAAGAGACTTAGAGCTGTCCTGTTTGTAACTACCAATTCGGGAGAGTTCATCAAGAAGTAACGTTCTAGATCGCTTAACCTCTTCCACTTTAGAAGCAACACTGGTTAGTGCTGTGCTGCATAACGGACAATTAACACTGTTTTTAGATGTAGACTCATCTTGCGATACTTCTGCAAGGCGTACCATCGAGTTGGAGTAACCTATTGACTCCTCCTCGTTTTCCTTAATGAGGCTTATTAATTGATTACATTCATATAAATACGTTAGCTCTTTATCTTTTGCTTTCTCTAAGGCATTTAGCTGCTTATTGAAATCAACATTTTGTTCTGCATTCAACGGTACAGAAGGCAGATTTCTCGCTAAATATTTCAGCTTTTCCAGTGATGCATTTTCATCCAAAAATTTAAGATTTAAAATCCTATAATACTGCCTAATTGGTAAAAGTAATTTTTCTCTTTTTTCTTGAATATCTAGCAGAGATTTCTTTTCTTCTGCTTCTATCTTTTTATTTGCTTTTCTAAATCTTCAGATCTTTTCTTCAATCTGTAGTATCTGCTATCAACCCAACCCATAAATATAGGAAACTGATCAATTACCGTTCTGCTTTTAATGAAGTTATCAAACCTATAAAACAAGCTATGTTTATTAGCTATTAAATTTTGATGCTGAAAGAATAGTGAAGTAGCATTCCGAATTGAAACTTTCCCTTTCTTAAGTTTATGATCGTCATCATCAGGCAATGATGTGTCTTCAACCGATAATCCTAAGTGCTCTTCGAAGTCCTTTTGAACCTCTTGTCTGGTTCTAGTTTTTTGGACTTAAAATAATTAGAGTTAATTTCATCCTCAATATTGAAACCAGCCGAATATTCAACAGAAAAATAACACTTTGTTGGTTGATTATTTGAGCGTCCAATGATTATCTTTTTGCTGTTGTGTTCAAATATACAACAGAATATATCTGTGAAATCAGTAACTTTTCCCACAGGGATTGTAGAGCGCTTTGAAAACAAACAAAAATCTACAATCTCTATTAAAGCACTTTTACCTGTTTTAGAGTCACCTGTTATTATATTTAACCCTCGATCAAAGCCAAGACGTTTCAAATCACCATTATGACCAATGAGAATTATATTTTTTAAAAAAGCTTTCATAAATTTGTGACCCTGGATTTAAGAAGAACATTAACATATCCTTCTTTCGCAAAAATGATACCTAAGTTATAAGATGCCTTTAGAAACTCTTTTTTATAGTCATTTGTTATTGATGATTTTTCTAAAGTACTTCCATTCAAAATAAAAGAATCAATTATAGTTTCACAAATTGAACTCAGATAGATTAGCCCATAATTTGTCACAGACTTTGAGTATTGAACTTTATCATTTATGAAAAACAATCTTTCTTTAATCTCATCATCTTTTAGAAATGCAGTTTGAAATGTACTACTAGCATTAGACCTACTCAACTTCCCCCTTAAAACATCATCCATAACAAAAGGAACAACAAGATAAATCAACTCAAACTTTGCACCTCGCTCATCAACTCTCTTAGATCCTTCAACAAATGAGTATAGTATTTCAGCAATAAAAGAGGGAGAATACTTCAAATCTCTAATAACCTGAGGATTCATCAGTCAACATCCTCTTCACTATATTTCCAAGTATAAGAGGTGTTATTAATAGCCTCATGTACTTTACCTCTCATGAAGTAAGGTTTCGTACCACTTACCTCAGGTACTTCTAACACCGAACTATTATGAAATTCAAAATATGCTTCACGAGCTGCCTTGTTAGATTTAGACGTGCCTAAATCTTCATAATCTATCTCATAAGCATATTGTCTTTTATAGCCTGTAGCTTTCTCTACTGCATCTACTAAATAGTTATCAATAATTTCGGGCATAATGTCTGGTTTAAGATCTACAAGGCTCTCTTCACTGTTTTTGGCTTTGAAGTAATCATTGAGGGCAACACCTCTATCCCTGCCTTTCAAACCTATATCTCTATATTCTAATAAAAACAAGTAACCGTCAGCATGCTGCTGCTCCGTGTCATACTCCGTGCGGTCTACAGGAAAAGGAATGCTATCTCCACTCCATCTATTAACTTGAAACTGAAAAGCATCATCAAAATCATTGATATTAACCTTCCAATGTCGGTGTTCTACGATTGCAATTTTATTAACGTATGAATAAACCCAATGGAAAATGCTTTCTCTGTATGGCTCTAACACGCACTTCAATTTACGAGCTTCCAATAAGCTCTTCCATTTCTCTTCTACATGCTCTTGAGATTGGTCAATTGTAAATCTAGACAATATGCTCAATAGCTCAGCATCCGATGCATCTTCAAAAATTTTGTCATAGAGCGGCTTAATCGAAGATGATGGTATGTGAGACTTTATGATGTCGAGTTTTTCATGAGCACTTCTTGTGTTCCAACCATGAAATATTGAGATCTCGGAAACGAAAGATGTCGTGTGTAATACAATTTGCTCAAACATAGATGAGTCTTCAACCACCAAGTTCTTCAAAGTGTTCCAGAAATCTTTTGAGTTACTAGCTAAGTTATGCTCTTCTAGGTGGTGTTTTACCTCTGTGAATGTCTTACCATCATAGACATCCCCAAAGCACTCTATCCAGATAGTCTCATTGGGTTTTGCATCAAAGCACTTCTCAATGGCGATTAAGACTTGGTAAACATAGCCTAAATACTTTGGTGTAGCGTTGTTGGCAAAACCTTCTGTCATCCTGTCGATTACTCCTAGATTTACTCTTCATTAACTTCGCGGACTGGGGAAAGCTCCAATCTCGTTATAGTCTCGAAACCGACTTCATCACCATACCAAGTCGCAGCAAATAAAATCACGATAATTACCATACGGTTAGAAAGGATTAATTGTGTACAAATACACCGTTAATGCAAGTAAAACCTGTTGAATATTGAACTGTGTAGTTATGAGATTTTGTAAAAAGGGTTACACCTGTACGATTTTTACACAACTGAAGGGCGAGCGATTAAAACTCACGGGCTCAGGTTTTGCCTTTTATCTCTTGTTACTTTTTGGTATATCAAAGTTGACTGAGCATCATTGTATGATTTGAAGGCGTAACTCACTTTGGGGCAAAACCAAGTTAGAGCGAACTCGTTTCAAAGCAACATTCCAATCAACTAAAGATAGTCAGTAACAATTCAGGATGAGTTTTGGATCTCTACACGGGATATACAGCAATATCCGAGTTCGAAAATTCTACATTAAAAGCGAGATCCCCGCATGCGCGAGGATGACCAAAATTCACGAGTACATCTAAAGTTCTCGCGAAGACATTAGGGCGAGATTTATTGAATGAAGAGCTGTACTGTCAAATTATCCAGCTCTTCTTTGCTAGCTAGATAAGACGACTGAAAGAGCCGTTACTCCATATTATTCAAACAATAAAAACGAACACCATTAAGAGCAATGATAGGAGAGGGCTATATACTGCGACTAGTTTTGGTACTAGGCTTCTACCCAAATAGGGGGAATGCAATATCACGTATTTTGTAACTACTGAGGGTTTTATTGCCCTTGCAAAATTTCCAAGGTGCTAAAACGAGAAAACCCCAGTCTTTCGACTGGGGTTTTGAATGTGGCGGAGAGATAGGGATTTGAACCCCACCGCTAAAAAATTATTTAACGTAAACTCTTGATTTAAAAAAGATTAATTCAATAAAAACTGCAAATCTAGTTACAAACGTTTAAGTCAATTGACTTGTCAAAAATATTACACGGGCTCGTCGAAAAGTCAAATGATGCCACCAAAATTGTCCAATTTATATCTCCTGAATAATTGCACTCCGTTGGCTAATGATTTTAAGCTGTGTAGTTACCGTCTCAGCCAGCTCATTTTTGGACATAAACGAGTTAGAGTTGGTGGTCAAAACCGTGCACTTCAGATAAGTTGAATTGGGTAAAAACCAAGTAAACGAGTCTAACTGAAGCAAGTCTATCAAGTCGGGGGCTATTCAGATTTTAGAGAGTTAGAACCTTTCCAGAGGAAGTGCTTTGACCGTTCAACAAACTCAGATTCTCGCTCCTCAGAGCATGTAAGAATCGTGCTATGCACTTTTAATGAAATAGCTTGCTCTATTGCATCGAATAACGGTTTACGATGCTTTGTTAGTATTCTTGTACACAAGCACAAAACTGCTCTAAGTAACTATTTTTATATGCACTTAGTGGTAGAATGATACCTTAAAAATAATAAATAGGCTTTGAACGTCATGGCAACTCGGATACTTAAAGTTGAGGTAGAAAACGATTTCCTCAACAAAGTCTCAAATAGTGGGGCTTACACAGCAATTTCTGAACTCGTTTGGAACTCTCTCGATGCAGATGCTAGTACTGTTAAAGTTAAGCTTTGTGAAGACGCTATCATGGGCGGGTGGGATAAACTGCAAGTCATTGATGATGGTATAGGAATTTCAAACAAAGTTGCTGATAAACACTTTAGTAAACTTGGTGGTTCGTGGAAAAAATTTGCTCAAAAAACAAAGAAAGGAAGATTCTTACACGGGCAAGAAGGACAAGGAAGATTTAAGCCGTTTTCACTTGGTCGTATCATTGACTGGAACACCGTTTACCTTGAAGAAAGTCAACAACAACTACAATCGCTTGTCATAACTGGAAAATCGGAAGAGATAGGTAACTTTACCCTAAACGATGGTTCGCCAAAAGATGAACTACGCCACACAGGAACCACAGTAACAATTTCGGAGTTAACCCCTAAAGGACTAAAAGTTTCTGAAAATGGCTTGATCAATTATATCTCTTGCGCATTTGCTATTTACTTAGCTAAGTACCCAACGATAAGCCTATATGTCAATGATAAAAAAATTGACCCCGCAGAATACGTAGAACACGAAGATACTATCGATTTACCATCTGTCATTTTTGAAGAAGAGTCTTACGCATACTCGCTAAAAGTAATCGAGTGGAAATGTGATACCAAGAATGAACTTCATTTCTGTGACAGTAACGGTTTTCCGTTACACTCCTACGATAAAACGATTCGGGGAACAAGTGACTTCAATTACACCGCTTACTTAATTTCCAACCATATTAGCAAATTATCAAGTAAGGGTGTTCTAGAACTAGGCTCACTTGAGCCAACGTTGTCGAAACCAATTGATGATGCTCTTGCATCATTGAAAAACCACCTTTATTTAAGACGTATTGCCAAGTCCGCGAACATTATACAAAAGTGGAAAGATGAAGATATTTACCCATACAGCGGAAACACTCTCAATACGATAGATGAAGCGGAAAGACAAATATTTGATGTATTGGCTATTAATATTAGTCAAGAACTGCCAGATTTCGAAAAAGCACCAGTAAAAGTTAAAAAGCTCCAATTTAGGCTGTTAAAACAAATCGTGACTTCTAATCCAAATGATCTACAGCTGATTTTTGAAGAAGTACTAAACTTGACAGTTAAAAAACAGAAGGAACTAGCTGAACTCTTACAAGATGTTAGCTTAACTTCAATAATTAATGCTTCTAAGATTATATCTGACCGACTAAAGTTCATTGCTGGTTTAGAGCATATTGTCTTTGACCCAGAAAAGAAAAAAGTACTGAAAGAGCGTAGTCAATTACATAAGATTTTAGCTGAAAACACATGGATATTCGGTGATGCTTTTGCTTTATCAGTAAATGACCAATCATTGACTGAAGTACTAAAAAAACACCTTAAAGCGCAAAATGTTGACCTCATACCAAACAAACCAGTGACTCGAATTGATTCTTCCCGAGGAATCGTAGATCTGATGCTCACGCAATCAGTGCCACAAAATCATGCTGAAAAATTAGAGCATTTGGTAATTGAACTCAAAGCACCTAAAGTTCCTATAGGCGCAAAAGAGATACAACAAATTGAGTCTTACGCATTTGCCGTTGCTGCTGACGAACGCTTTAACAAACTAGATGTCAGATGGAATTTTTGGATTGTATCAAACGATACCGACGCCTTTGCAGATAATAGAGCTAAGCAAGACAAAACTGGGCAAGGCATCATTTATCAAACCGATAATGTAACGATCCAAATCAAAACTTGGGGGCAATTAATAAAGGAATG
Source organism: Vibrio panuliri (assembly GCF_009938205.1). Classification (NCBI taxonomy): domain Bacteria; kingdom Pseudomonadati; phylum Pseudomonadota; class Gammaproteobacteria; order Vibrionales; family Vibrionaceae; genus Vibrio; species Vibrio panuliri. The sequence goes on from NZ_AP019655.1 coordinate 1,189,999, forward strand.
TAAACATAGATTAGAGTTTGTACGCTCTCATCTGGACTTAGATGTGAAAACAACTGATGGCTTACAGTACTTGCAAGAAAATTACTCTGAATACACCGAGAGTATCATTTTAGATAAAGAACTACTGACCGACTAATACATTCGCCCCCAAAGTTCGGGGGCTTTTCATTTAATTCGCATAGTTTGTTATTGAATACTAACGCCCAATTAAGGGGTAAACAACGCTACCACGCACCTAAACCATTGTGCCGTAGATACTGAAGCTGATTCAAAGCAAAAATGCCGAGCGTTACGAATCTGCTTAAACTTATTGTTAGCTTTAAACCCAAATTCTGACTGGCTTATAATCAATCACTGCATAATCAACGCTGAGCTCATTTGTAAAGGGTTCTTCATATACCTTTGCATCATAGCCCTCAAACTGAAAACCTTTAGACTTCAGTTCAGTGAAAATTTTAACGACTGCAGAGGTAAAAATAGGAATCAAATTTAGGTAGATCTGCTTAATTGGGTATCGCTCAGACTTCGCATAATCTACGATATCGTTAAATTTGAGCTGCTCATCCAGTTTCCTGAGTAATTCATCTTTTTGGGCAGGTTTCATTCTGTTATCTAGGAAAGGAGAGCCTAAGCTTTTATCAAGACGAAACAAAACATCCTCTAACTTGTAGTAATACTGCATAACTGGAGGTCTATCACAGACCCTATTGCTGGCAAGTAGAAATTCCGCGCCATTGTTTCTCTCTAGACCACCATTAAGTAGCATTTCCTTATTCCAACTAATAAATAGATCATGATCTCTATGATGGATTGCGTTACGAATAAGTATTAACAGTGCCGTATCGGCGTGCTCAAAGTAATTAAAGTCTAATTTAGTGACATCGTATAAGCTATGAAATGCCCCTAGCTTTGCTTCAAAAGCGCGGTCTAGGTTGTTAATTGCTTCTTCTTTATCTACTAACTTTAGCCGTTCAAAGTTAAACCTAGCTTCAACATACATTCTCATGGTGTTAGATAGCTTATCTACTGCAATTTGTTTTATTTTCATCATTGTTAATTATTTCTTCATTAAAGCTAACATTTATTAGACGAAAAATTATCGTTTTTCATCCTTCGGAAATGCAATCATTTTTATATTAACTCAACTGATAATCAATAATTTATGACACATGAAGGGAAATTAGACTGCAAGATGTCGCCTAATGACGGAGTGTACAGTTATCAAATCAATCGAATAAGTTTTGGTAGGGTAAAAGCACTCCCTCTGAATTGTGTAGAGTATTTAATCTAAGTGATTTTGGGGCAAATCTAAGCTAGCCACGATAACTAGACATTTCGGTACTAGCTAGATCACTTAGCTAATAGTCTTTATCGTTAGTTCTTTGGTCTATTTGCTTTGATTCAAGCTCTTCTGCCAAATCATCGATTACATGCCTAAACATACTTGGCAGCCCCTCGCTCTTTTTGAACGCCATATTTAAGTACTCCAGTGACTTTCTTCGCATCCCGCTATCTCTAGCATGAAGAGATAGCAACAGTTGCTTCAATATACCTTGAATCATCTTACTGACCTGTTGAGTCAACTCCATTACCACACTCGATAGAGTCGCATGTTTGGCTTCAAGCTCGGCGTTCTGATTTTTGAGAGCTGTTGTCTTTTGCTCAAGCTCTTCATTTGTCTTTGAAATTTCCGATTGCTTATTTAGAAGTCGGTCGATTTCTATAGAACAGCACTCACTTTCTTCGCTCAATTTCTCATACTGCATTTGCTTTTGCTTCAACTCTTGCTTTATCAGTGATAGTTGATGAGTGTAGTAATTATGGCTGCGCTCACTTTTTGGCAAATTGGCTTCTTCATTCATCTTTTGACGTCGTTTTGAACGTTTTTCTGACTCTGGGGAAAACACGGCTACTAATCCTTTCGGGTTTAACCAATGCCGATTCGCGAAGTCATACAGCATACGCTGGAAGTATCGTCCAAAATCTCGAGACTGTTTTTGTGTCAGTTTTCCATCTTCAGGAAATAACGTCACGTTGGGTATTCGTTGATTTTTGATGTATTGATTCACTACCGCAATTTGCTTCTTTCTTAGGTCATATTCGCCTGTATAACGATTTTTACCAGAAAGAATATAGTGGATATGTGCACCAGTATTTTGATTAGCACTGCGCTCATCGTCATGACCCACGATCAACTTTATTTCATGCTGTGGGAAGTGTTCAGATAGAAAATGCTGCGTAAAGTCGATGTATTCCCGTAAGGTGACAACATCAGTACCAACATTCCATTGATGGGGGATTTTTATTATCCCTTCCTGAACGTAGACGTTATTTGCAGGCGCTTTGTCGTGGAGTAAATTATGGGCTTGGATAAACTTATCCAGCATCTTGATACGCTGCTTCTTGCGTTGTATATCTAGTGCTTCAAATCTCTCAAGTAGCTCGGGCAATATTTCAGCTTCAGCATTGAGCGCTTGCTGGAGCAGTTGTGTTACTGCTAGATTACCTTTGATCGTTTCGCTTTCGATGGCTTTTTTAACTTTAAGTCGATATTGCCTTAACCTTGTTTGCATTTTGCTCTGGCTAGCGACTTTAGGTTGTGGCACAACTCTCTCAAGTAGTTGCTTCCGTGCTTTTTCGGTAAACTGATTAAGTCGAAAGGTTTTTCCACACATCCAGATTAAGTTATTGGCGCTAAGCGATGTATCCCATTCAATTTTTTTGGTTGCAGCACTTGGGGTTGATGGCGAAATTCTCAATGAATGAGCTAGTGAATGCTCACACTTTTTTCGACTCACGGATTGTGAATTGAAGTTTATGCGGCGATGGAAAAGGCGAATGTTCCTAGTGTTCATACTCACCTCCTTTCGGTGAGTATGCTTGAGAGTCAAGAGAGACGTCTCTTGCCCGCAGCTTGCGTTCATCTTTTTCGAAGAAAAAGTGTGACGCAAGCGCAGCGGGTTGCAGAGCAGTCACACTATTCGTTTTGACTGTTCTTTGGGTGGGTGTCGCAACCATGGTGCTCATACCTCACCTCCAGCGACAGCTTCAAGTAGGGCAAGAAAGTGAGGTGCTTTTTCAAATACAGCAACGAGTTTAGCTATGTCCCGCCCACCATCTGGCATTGGCTTGGGTGCAATCTGTTTTTGACCAAATGCTTCTCCGAGGTGCACTGACATCATTTTTGCACAATTAGGCGCATCAGCCTTGATCCATCGACCATAGTGATCATCAATCATTTTCGTTGAAGTATGCCCCATTTGCCTCGCAATCCATTCTTTGCTAATTCCTGCGGTTAAGGCTTGGCTAGCAAAAGTATGTCTAAGTTGACTAGATCCTCGGTGCTTAACCTTGGCTGCCTTAAGGTACGGGGTAAAAAATGTTTTGCCATATTGTTTTGCATTTAAGAAAGGATGGTTGGATTTTGTGCTAATAAAGACAAACGATAAGTGTTTCTTTACTTTGCGCTTATAGTCTTGTTGCAACACCCATACGCAACGTGGTTTGCTTTTCGCTGTTAATTCAAATTGCGCTTTTAAAACATCAAGTGCGAGAGCGTTCAGTTCAACGATGCGCACCGAACCAGCCGTTTTGGGCACTTTATAATCATTGAGAACTTTGGCTCTTTTTACATATAGTTCTTTTTTATGCCAGTTGATATCTTCCCATGCCAGGGCAATGATTTCGCTAATGCGTAAGCCTGTTAACACTGCTAATAGTGCGAGATTTTTGCCGCTGATACACGGTGGATCAGTCTCCCTTAGCCGTATCAACTCATCTTTGGTGAAAGGGTTAGGTTCAGGGCGATTTACCGCTAGGTTATCTATACCATCCATGGGATCGCGAGCCAATAAACCGTCTCGAACAGCACGGACAAACAATGCTCGCAATATTGTTAGAAAACCGTTTATCGATTTATTTGAATAACGCTTATGTAGCTTAACTATTAATTGTTTTATATCGCTGTGTTTAATCTCAGCAATATTCTTTTTACCTATCAGTTTATTTATTTTTCTGACTTTTGATCTTTCTGATCTAAATGTTGCAGGCGCTACTTCATACACGCGCTCACTCATGTACAGATCAGCGTACATTCGGACGTTTCTTATATTTTTCATATTGATTACTTGGCGGTTTTCCGCTTCTCATTTTCTAATAGGTTAGAACAAAAAATAATCAATTTCAATATAAACTATATATTTATTCCTTTTAAAACAATGGGTTGGGTTGACTTTTTGTTTGGGTTATGTATAACTTTTCTACAAGTCTCTGTATTCTAGGCTTTTTATTTTTGAGTATTTTTAACTAACAGGAGTCTTTTAATATAGATGTGGGTAGTACTGGTATACAGAATATCGTTTATGAGGTAGAGAATTTGGAACAGTATGATATCGTTCTTCACTTCTCCATTCGCCGATCAACCGAATAATCAAACTCACTCAATGTGCAGTGGTATGAATGCTGAGTTGAACGAAATTCAAGGGGTACATCCTACCAGATTCGTAACAGTATCTAATTCAACACACATGTTGCGCAATAAGCTCTAGCATGTTTATCCCCCAAACTATGTCGACCTGAAATTTAGGATACATTTCTTTAGTCATGATTTGACCTGTTTTTCTAGTATCTAAATATGTAGTTTGTCTTGTATGGAATGGGTCTAATTAAAAGGCTCTTTTTTAGCACAGCGGATTTTTTAGTATGGTTAGGAATGATTTTGAAGATGTATTTGGGGTGTAGTGGAAAGTAAGTTGCGAGCTATGTAGGGCGAGTTCACTTTGATGATAAGTTTAAAGATGCAGTGCGAACGGATTGATGACTAGTTGCATATTGTTCATCAAAACCTGTATTCCTGAAGATATTGAAATTGACGACAAATAGCTAATACAATCCCGAAGATTATCACTGAACAGAAAGAAGAGCTTATTGATCTACTCAGCGAAGACGTGATCTAGGCAACTAGCCAATGGACAATCAAAAGCACTCTAGAGGTGCTTTTATGAACAACTAAGCTACTGATTACATTGATTACAGCAATGCATGTGGTAGAATACTTCGACTTGATAGCAATGGAAGGATATAGCTTTGATTGCTGGAGAAAATGAAAATTAGGTTTGTAAAGGTAGCGAAATTCCTTGTCGGGTAATCCGATTCCAATACAAGCCACAAGTAATGATTCTAAAGAGCTCTCTTCGAGATGTCTTAACGTTATTTGTAATTTGATCATCCATGTCCGCGAAAGCAGGAAAGGAACATCATTTTAATTATTTATTTTCAATCCAAAAAGAGAGGTAAAACCTGTATGCGTTTTCAAGTAAATCTACAAATAGACCAAAGTGTAATCAATTCAGTTCTTGACTTAGTCAAGGTGCTGGTTATTCGAGGAACTACGATAGCTGGTGTAATAGCCGCTATTTCGTCCCAAATCCCTCTGGGTTAGTAAGTCGATTAGGTAGGATGGTTGACGGGAAAGGTGACTACAAGGATGGAGTCACTGTACCTGTTATGACCATTAATAATGGAGTGTTATGTCTCAAAGAGCTGAGCAACTTGAATTTTTCGCAGTACCTAGCCCTTGCGTTGGTATCTGTACCATTGATGATAAAGGTTATTGTCAAGGGTGTATGCGAAAGCGAGAAGAAAGATTTAATTGGCTCAATTACACCCCAGCGCAGCAACTTCATGTCATTAAACAGTGTCGTCAGCGATATAGGCGTAAGATTCTTCAAGGTCGATTTCCTAGAGACGAGCTCAAAATTGATGAAGAAAACAGCATTGAATTACAAGATGACCTCTTTGCTACCATCAAGCAATATGTCGATAAGCAAGATCTAAAGCTCAGTAAGAATATTGAGAAAGAGATAAAGGAAGTTCTCGATGATACGAGGGATATAGATAGCTTATCTCATCCAGCCATCAAAGCTTTATTCATTATCATCAAGGAAATCTTCCTACCGTTCGTTGTCTCTTGTTTAGCTGCCGTCTTCATGGAACAGTCTGACTTTGTCAGAGACATCTTTAGAGATGTCCCTAGAGAGCAACTGAAACAAGAAATCAAGAATCAAGAGTTCACCGAGAAGTACAAGAACTTCAGCGTCATAATTCGAAATGACATTATGAGAAGAGACCCTTCTCCTAAAGGTGAAGTTGTTGCTTTCCTTGATGTAGGTGATGTTGTTGAAGTTCTAGATATCTACAATAACTGGGTTTATATAAGGGTTGAAGTCGGTGATGACATTGAGACTGGCTGGATAGTTAAAGGTGTAAGTCAAAGGCTTAATATCAGAACCATCTAATTTCCCTAGGTGACTCATAACAAGAACTCAAGGCTTCAGGATACTTTCTATAATCTTCCGCAAGTTATTTAGAGTAATTGAACTAAACGATTTTTGTCTAAAACAGTTGTAGTTGGCACTTTCTAGCTTGTGTTGTAACGGCTATTAAAATAGGAAAGAACCGATGAATAAATACACTAGAGCGATAATTCTGATCACTATAATCGTTTGTATCGTTTGGTTTGGTATGCATTCAGTCGAACGACTTGCGGATATTGGTCAGGGGATCGGGAAATAATTGTGGCTCTAATTGAAATGGTATGGGAAATTTGATTATGTACATAGAGACTTCAGCCTCCCTTGCTAGGTCACTTCGTTATACCTAAGATAACTCACCATTTACTTATTTATAGAAGCCACTGAATGTTATTGTCCAAAATAGGGCTACAAGCCATCTTGTAACCCTTGAACAGGCATCTATAACTGATAGGTTAAATTAGTCCTAAGACCTTAAGGCACTCATCGTTGACTCCTGAGCAGTGCTTGATTGCGAACTCTTTCAGTGTAAATATTGAAGACTTAGCTATCTGAACGTCATGCAATTCGCGATCATCGATTAAACACACTGTGTAATCTTCGGTTCGCTTTGCTTGGCTTGCATAGATGCATATTTCGATTCGATTATCTCCTAGCATCAAAACCGATTCCGATCGAGAAAAATGCATCTGGCTGTAGTGCCCGAACCTCGAAATTTGTAGGTAAAACGCTATCTCAGCTGTATTTTTAGGGATAGCAAAGGGAGTGCCACATTTTAAGCGAATACATGCTAAGCTCTCGCTGCCTAACTGGACGCGAACGCCTTTAAGTATCAGACCGCTCAAATACTTGGCGCGAACTTCTGGGGCAAAATATTGATAAACTTCGTATGGCATACACACGTCTCCAGAGGCATCATCATTCTGCTCAAGCCAGCGGTCTAATGTGTAACTATCAATACCAATTTCACTTTTAAACTGTTCAAAATCACCAAGTGTTTTAGCTAAGAGTTGTGGGGAATAGCCTTCTTCAATAAATGCATCAATTGCCAAATAAGGGTGCGAATAGAGAGTATGAATAGCGTAGTCGATTAGCCCGATTTGTTTTTCTCTAACACCGAGCTCAAAAAATCGTGATAAGTCTAAGCTATCAATATAAGCAGCACCCTCCATGAGGGTCGTTATTAAGTCTTGGCGAATACTATTAGATAAGCGCATCATAAGGTTCCCTCCAAGTTAATTTCAAATGCAGCAACAATCTCAAGCAATTTGTCTATTCGATGTTTTTTCCCGTAACGTCCATAAGTCATGTTTGGGTTGGTGTGACCAACAACCTCGGCGACGCTGTGCTCGGGAATGTCTTTTTCTTTCAGCTCATCGATAAAGGTATGGCGCAAGCTATAAGCTGTAGGGCGTGCTCCCGCACGCATTCCTAACTTAGTTTGCAGCTTGCCGAACTGTTGCCGATACGTTTTAGTCCAGTCTTTGTCTTTTCCCAGCGGCTTGTAGTGGAATAACGGTGAACGTTTGCGGGTTTTGCGTGACTCATAGAATTGCAAAAAGCTCTCACGTAACTGTGGGTGTAAGGGGATTGTGCGAACCGCATGTTGGTTCTTTAAATGTTGATCTTTAGATAGATCGGTTACTTTAATACACGGAATACGCATCTGCCATACAATGTCTTTGACGTATATCTGACATACCTCTCCAGTTCGAAAACCATGAAACAGTTGTAACTTAGTTACCCACTGGAAATCTTCTGTTTGTCGCAAATATTCGGCACTTCGAAACAGCCTAATCAACTCAGACTCAGTCCAGCGTTCTCGTTGCTCTGAAGCATGCAGCTTACTTTTAAACTTTGGATTTATCCCCTGAGCTGGATTATCTGAGTTGAAACCTTTCGCTTTAAGCCAAGCAAAATACTGTTTAACCGACGCAAAATAATCTTGGTTTGATTTTGCTGAGCGTTTTCCACTTTTTAAATGATCTACATAATCGAGTAAGTCAGCGCTGGTTACTTTGTCTTGTTCCAACCCTTTGTGAACGAGAAACTTGATACTGTAACTAATTCGTTGCTCCAACTGGTGAACTGACAATTTGGTAATTCCTTGCTTATGCTTACTTTCCACAAACAACGCAAGAGAATCATCAAAAGAAGTGGGCTTACAACGATTTGCGGTATTTCGATGTTCAAAAGCATCGTTTATTAATGATTCAGCTACAGAATGCTCGTCAACAAGCTCTACCGCGTTATATTGCGGATGTTCATATGACGCTGAACCACTAATAAATGAAAGGCGGATACAATTGATATTTTGATCGAGAGCTGATTTGAAGAGATCAAATTTAGGGGGACACGAGGTATCTAGCCTAGTAATGGCGGATCGAAGGTAGTTAGCTACTATGAAGTTACGAGCAATCGCTTCTGAGCGTTCTTTGGTACGAAGGCTTACTTTTATGTCGAATGGATAGCCAAAACGCTGTAGTGGCTTAGGGATGCAAATGCGGGTTTGATAGACGCCGTTGGGCGCTTTTTGTAAGTACATTGTCTCACCTCATTGTCATGAAAGTGATTTGCAGTACTACAGATACGAAAAAGCCCTTGAAAATCAAGGGCTTGGACGTATAAATAAGTGGCGGAGAGATAGGGATTTGAACCCTAGATACGCTATTAACGTATGCCGGTTTTCAAGACCGGTGCTTTCAACCACTCAGCCATCTCTCCGTTGCGGGATGTATATTAGTGACAGCCGATCCGCTTGTAAAGCAATTATTTACCGCGACTTGTCCAATCGCTCACAAAGCAACCAGAGCAATGTACTACGCTTTAGCTAAGCCCTTGATAAAATCGTTCATGCTTTAAGTAAAAACTCTAATAGCTCACAAACTAATAAAATAGTGTTTTATTGTTAATTTATTGAATTATAATAAATTATGGCATTTAGGGTTACGCGTGTACGCCCGAAAGTAATTGCACACATTTGTGAACTGCTTCAAAATTAGGGCAATTAGCGCAGTCTATAGTCTTTTTCTGAGGTTTTTATGAAAGTCGCTGACTTATTTAAACATCGTAGTACCCATGACTCTAAGCATCAGTCAGAGTTTATGCAATGGATGTCTCCTACTGTTCGTGAGTACTGGGGGGAGTTCCTAAACAAAGCGAACAATCGCCAACTATTCACACGTTTGCGTGACCTTCAGCAGCCAGCGGTTAACGATGAACCACCTCAGCCTAAACCTATCGAAATGAAGCCGGAAGCTGCCGTGCTTTATAGCGAGTTGGTTGAAAAGATCGATACAGTCATCCACACTGGTGATTGGATTAATGTGTCTCAAGAGCGTATCAATCAGTTTGGTCAAGTCACTGAAGATATGCAGTGGATTCATACCAACCCAGAGCGCGCTGAAAACGAGTCACCATTTAAGACGACGATTGCACACGGCTTTTTGACTTTGGCATTGTTGCCAAAAATGACCGACAGTGTTGACCCAGATAACACTCTTTTCCCAACGGCGAAGATGGTTGTTAACCTTGGTCTTAACCAAGTGCGTTTCCCTTATCCGGTAAAAGCTGGCAACAATATCCGTGCAGTGAGTACACTTTCTAAAGTGACACCAATCCGTAAAGGGCTGGAAATTGAACGTGAAATCAAAGTGGAAATCGAAGGTGTGCGTCGCCCTGCCGCTGTCGT